>CP053915.1:1246250-2492500 GCA_021496925.1 Acidovorax sp. YS12 | reverse complement strand
GATAGGCGACGAAAGACGTGATAGCCTGCGAAAAGCTTCGGGGAGCTGGCAAATAAGCTTTGATCCGGAGATATCTGAATGGGGAAACCCACCCGCAAGGGTATCGCTGACTGAATACATAGGTCAGCGAGGCGAACCGAGTGAACTGAAACATCTAAGTAGCTCGAGGAAAAGACATCAACCGAGATTCCGAAAGTAGTGGCGAGCGAAATCGGAACAGCCTTCTAGTGATAGTCGGACAGTTAGCAAAGCGGCATGGAAAGGCCGGCCATAGTGGGTGATAGCCCCGTATGCGAAAACTGACCGGTGGTACTAAGCTAGAGAAAAGTAGGGCGGGGCACGAGAAACCCTGTCTGAACATGGGGGGACCATCCTCCAAGGCTAAATACTCATCATCGACCGATAGTGAACAAGTACCGTGAGGGAAAGGCGAAAAGAACCCCGGGAGGGGAGTGAAATAGATCCTGAAACCGCATGCTTACAAAAAGTAGGAGCCCGCAAGGGTGACTTCGTACCTTTTGTATAATGGGTCAGCGACTTACATTCAGTGGCAAGGTTAACCGAATAGGGAAGCCGTAGAGAAATCGAGTCCGAACAGGGCGTTGAGTCGCTGGGTGTAGACCCGAAACCAGGTGATCTATCCATGGCCAGGATGAAGGTGCCGTAACAGGTACTGGAGGTCCGAACCGACTAGTGTTGCAAAATTAGCGGATGAGCTGTGGATAGGGGTGAAAGGCTAAACAAACCTGGAAATAGCTGGTTCTCTCCGAAAACTATTTAGGTAGTGCCTCAAGTATTACCTTCGGGGTAGAGCACTGTTTAGGCTAGGGGGTCATGGCGACTTACCAAACCTATGCAAACTCCGAATACCGAAGAGTACAGCTTGGGAGACAGAGCACCGGGTGCTAACGTCCGGACTCAAGAGGGAAACAACCCAGACCGCCAGCTAAGGTCCCTAAAATTGGCTAAGTGGGAAACGAAGTGGGAAGGCTAAAACAGTCAGGATGTTGGCTTAGAAGCAGCCATCATTTAAAGAAAGCGTAATAGCTCACTGATCGAGTCGTCCTGCGCGGAAGATGTAACGGGGCTAAGCCAGTTACCGAAGCTGCGGATGCACAGTTTACTGTGCGTGGTAGGAGAGCGTTCTGTAAGCCTGTGAAGGTGTCTGGTAACGGATGCTGGAGGTATCAGAAGTGCGAATGCTGACATGAGTAGCGTTAAAGGGGTGAAAAGCCCCCTCGCCGTAAGCGCAAGGTTTTCTACGCAACGTTCATCGGCGTAGAGTGAGTCGGCCCCTAAGGCGAGGCAGAGATGCGTAGTTGATGGGAAACAGGTCAATATTCCTGTACCGATGTGTAGTGCGATGTGGGGACGGAGAAGGTTAGCTCAGCCAACTGTTGGACATGTTGGTTCAAGCCTGTAGTCGTGCCCGGTAGGCAAATCCGCCGGGCTTAGATGAGGGGTGATAACGAGTCTGCTTGCAGACGAAGTGAGTAATACCCTGCTTCCAGGAAAAGCCACTAAGCTTCAGCTACACACGACCGTACCGCAAACCGACACTGGTGCGCGAGATGAGTATTCTAAGGCGCTTGAGAGAACTGCGGAGAAGGAACTCGGCAAATTGATACCGTAACTTCGGGAGAAGGTATGCCCCAAGTAGGTGAACTCGTACAGAGGGAGCCAAAAGGGGTTGCAAAAAATCGGTGGCTGCGACTGTTTAATAAAAACACAGCACTCTGCAAACACGAAAGTGGACGTATAGGGTGTGACGCCTGCCCGGTGCTGGAAGATTAAATGATGGGGTGCAAGCTCTTGATTGAAGTCCCAGTAAACGGCGGCCGTAACTATAACGGTCCTAAGGTAGCGAAATTCCTTGTCGGGTAAGTTCCGACCTGCACGAATGGCGTAACGATGGCCACACTGTCTCCTCCGCAGACTCAGCGAAGTTGAAATGTTTGTGATGATGCAATCTCCCGCGGAAAGACGGAAAGACCCCATGAACCTTTACTGTAGCTTTGTATTGGACTTTGAACGGATCTGTGTAGGATAGGTGGGAGGCTTTGAAGTGAGGTCGCTAGATCTCATGGAGCCAACGTTGAAATACCACCCTGGTGCGTTTGAGGTTCTAACCTAGGTCCATTAGCTGGATCGGGGACAGTGCATGGTAGGCAGTTTGACTGGGGCGGTCTCCTCCCAAAGCGTAACGGAGGAGTTCGAAGGTACGCTAGTTACGGTCGGACATCGTGACGATAGTGCAATGGCATAAGCGTGCTTAACTGCGAGACTGACAAGTCGAGCAGATGCGAAAGCAGGACATAGTGATCCGGTGGTTCTGTATGGAAGGGCCATCGCTCAACGGATAAAAGGTACTCTGGGGATAACAGGCTGATACCGCCCAAGAGTTCATATCGACGGCGGTGTTTGGCACCTCGATGTCGGCTCATCTCATCCTGGGGCTGTAGTCGGTCCCAAGGGTATGGCTGTTCGCCATTTAAAGAGGTACGTGAGCTGGGTTTAAAACGTCGTGAGACAGTTTTGTCCCTATCTTCCGTGGGCGCTGCAGATTTGAGGAAGCCTGCTCCTAGTACGAGAGGACCGGAGTGGACACACCTCTGGTGTACCTGTTGTCACGCCAGTGGCATCGCAGGGTAGCTAAGTGTGGAAGAGATAACCGCTGAAAGCATCTAAGCGGGAAACTCGTTTCAAGATGAGATCTGCCGGGGCCTTGAGCCCCCTGAAGAGTCGTTCTAGACCAGGACGTTGATAGGCTGGGTGTGGAAGCGCAGTAATGCGTTAAGCTAACCAGTACTAATTGCTCGTGCGGCTTGACCCTATAACTTTGACATACCGTCAGACAGTTATGCCAAGCACGCAATCAAATGAATGATTCGTCTCTATGAATTCGCTCTCCTGGCAAAAACCAGGAAAGCAACCGTTTAAGCCTGATGACCATAGCAAGTTGGAACCACTCCTTCCCATCCCGAACAGGACAGTGAAACGACTTCGCGCCGATGATAGTGCGGATTCCCGTGTGAAAGTAGGTCATCGTCAGGCTAATATTGTGAAACCCCCCGCAGCTACCAAGCTACGGGGGGTTTTCGTTTTGGTGGAAAATATTTCTCCTCGAACCAGAGGGCCGTATGCAAGTTGCGATCGATTTCTTTCAGGCTTTCATCATCGTTCCACTGACGTTGCTGCCCATCATCAACCCATTGGGGACGGCGCCGATCTTCACGGCAACGGCTGGGGGCAATCCGCTGGTGACCCAACGCCTGGCATGGCAAGTGGCCATCAATGGCTGGATCGTCCTGATCGTTTCGATGCTTGTGGGCACTTACGTTCTGGAGCTTTTTGGCATTTCGCTGCCGATCGTCCGCATTGGAGGTGGCTTGCTGGTGGCTGCCACCGGCTGGCGCATGTTGAATACCAACGCCGAGGACGATGTGACAGCCGCAGTGGCGCGTGAATCCTTGCCGTTGTCGGATGAGGAGATCGTGCGCCGCAGCTTTTTCCCGTTGTCCTTTCCATTGACCACGGGGCCGGGCGCCATTGCCGCGTCGATTGCACTCGGCGCCAAGCTTCCAAAGACGCCAGCCCTGTACCTGCTCGGCGCGGTCGTTGCGGTGCTGGGAGCCACGCTGACGATGGCGGTGGTGTACCTGATTTACCGCAATGCATCGACCTTGCTGCGGCGCCTCGGGCCTGTGGGCACGCTGGTCATGATGCGTCTGGTGGCGTTCATTCTCTTTTGCATTGGCATTGAAATCCTCTGGACTGGCTGGTCCGAGCTGAATGCGCACCCATAAAAAACCCCGGCAGTGCCGGGGTTGAGCAGGTATTACCAAAAGGGCGGGCAGCGATCAGTGAGCGCCTCCCGTGTCGGCTGGCGCTGCCCCCGTGAGCTTCGGGGGCCGCTGCGTCAGCCAGATCAGGCTGATCAGGGCGATGAAAAGGTAGGCTGAGCCGAGAAAAATGTCATCCACCGCGCGCGTGTACGCTTGCTGGTCGATCAGCCGGTTGATCTGCGCCAGCGCTTGTTCCGCACTCAGACCGGTAGCCCTCAGGCTGTCGAGGGCCATGGCGAAGGGGCCCTGTCCCTGCACCAGCGGCTCGGTCATGTGCGCGTGGTGCATGGCGGCCCGGTCGTCCCACAGGGTGGTGGCGATGGAGGTTCCCATGGCGCCGGCCGTGATCCGGGTGAAGTTGCTCAGGCCCGCTGCGGCCGGAATGCGGTCCGGCGCCAGCCCGGCGAGGGTGATGGTGGTGAGCGGGATAAAGAAAAACGCCATCGCCGCGCCTTGAATCAGCGTCGGAACCAGTACGTGCATGAAATCCGTCTGCACCGTGAACTGCGACCGCAGCCACAGGACCAGGGCAAAGACGATGAAGGCGGCCGTGGCCATGCGCCGCGGGTCCCACTGGCCCACCTTGCGGCCGACCAGCGGCGTCAGCAGGATCGCGAACAGTCCCACGGGTGCGAGGGCCATGCCGGCGGATGTCGCGGTGTAGCCCATCCATTGCTGCAGCCATAGGGGCATCAGCACCACGTTGCCAAAGAACAGCGCATAGGCCACGGACAGCGCCAGCGCGCCAAAGGCAAAGTTGCGGCGCTTGAAGAGGCGCAAGTCCACCACCGGATGCTCCTCGGTCAGCTCCCATACCAGGAACACCGCGAAGGCCACCACGGCCACCACGGCCAGAGCGATGATCTCACCGGACGCGAACCAGTCCAGCTCCTTGCCCTTGTCGAGCATGAGCTGCAGCGCACCCACCCACAGCACCAGCAGCGTGAGCCCCACGGTGTCGATAGGCAGCTTGCGCGTGGGTGTCTCCCGGTGGCGGTAGATGCTCCAGGTCAGCAGCGCCGCCACTAGGCCCACGGGCACGTTGATGTAGAAGATCCACGGCCAGGAGATGTTGTCCGTGATCCAGCCGCCCAGAAGAGGCCCTACCACCGGGGCCACCAGGGTGGTGACCCCCCAGAGCGCCAGGGCCGTGCCGGCCTTGGCCCGCGGGTAGCTGGCGAGAAGCAGGGTTTGCGACAGGGGAATCATCGGCCCGGCCACCAGGCCCTGCAGCACCCGGAAGAACACCAGCATGTCCAGCGAGGGGGCGAATCCGCACAGCCAGGAGGTCAGCACGAAAAGCAGGACGCTCAGGGTGAACAGGCGTACCGCGCCGAAGCGCTGGGTCAGCCACCCCGTCAGCGGCACCGAGATGGCGTTGGCCACGCCAAAACTGGTGATCACCCAGGTGCCCTGGTTTGGGCTCACGCCCAGGTCTCCGGCGATCGCTGGCAGCGATACGTTGGCGATCGAGGAGTCGAGCACGTTCATGAACGTGGCGAGCGACAGCGACAGGGTGCCCAGCAGCAGCTGTGCGCCATGCAGTGGCGTGGGCTCCGCGCGCGGGCTGGCCGTGGTGGAATTAGACATGGTGTGCGGCGCCCTGCGCGGGCTCAGTGCTGGTGGGTGCCCGTGGGGGCGGCGGCGATTTGCCTGCGGCCCAGGTTGGCGCTGATGATCTTGGCCACGTAGGCGTCGGCGTCGCGCATCTGGTCATCGAACACCGCCGTGGCGGCGACCGGCGTGGTGCGCGGGATGTCCGACAGGCTCTTGCCCTCCTGGTCGCGGATGTCCACCGTGGCCTCCATCGACAGGCCCACGCGCAGGGGGTGGCTGGCCAGCTCCTGGGCGTCCAGGGTGATGCGCACGGGCACGCGCTGCACCACCTTGATCCAGTTGCCCGTGGCGTTCTGCGCCGGCAGCAGCGCGAAGGCAGCCCCGGTGCCGGCCCCCAGGCCGACGACGGTGCCGTGGTACGCCACCTTGGTGCCGTACACGTCGGCGTGCAGCTCGGCTTTCTGCCCGATGCGCAGTTGCTGTAACTGGCTTTCCTTGAAGTTGGCGTCCACCCAGAGCTGGTCCAGGGCCACCAGGGTCATCAGCGGCGCGCCGGCCGCGATGCGCTGGCCGATCTGCACGCCCCGCTTGGCCACGTGGCCGTCGAGCGGCGCGAGCAGCGTGGCCCGCTGCAGCGCCAAGTAGGCCTCGTGAACCTTGGCGGCGGCCCGCAGGACGTTCGGGTGCGCCTCTACCGTGGTGCCTTCGGTCTGCGTCTGGCTGGCGGCCAGTTGCTCGCGCGCGGCCTGCACGGCGGCCTGGGCCGCCGCCCCGGCGCTGCGCGCCGCCGCCAGTTGCGATTGGGTGTGCTGGAACTCTTCCTTGCCCACGGCACCGGTGCTTACCAGCGGCGCGCGCCGGTTCACGTCGTCCTGTGCGCGCGCCAAGTCGGCTTGCAGGCGCGCCAGGTCGGCTTCGCGCAGGCTGACTTGCGCCTTCAGCGCCGCGTTGTTCGCGAACAGCGTGCGGACTTCGCGCACGGTCTGCGCCAGCTGGGCGCTGGCCTGCTCGAGCGCTACCTGCATGTCCGCCGTGTCCAGGCGCACCAGGGGCTGTCCGGCCTTGACGAAGTCGGTGTCGTCGGCGGCGATCGCCACGACCGTGCCGCCGATCTGCGGGGTGATCTGCACCACGTTCCCGGCCACGTAGGCGTTGTCCGTGGTCTCGAAGTGGCGCGCGTGCATCCAGTGCCAGCCGCCCCAGGCCAGGCCTGCGACGGCCACGGCGGCAGCGATCACGGAAAGGCCACGGCGGCGCGTGGCGGCGGGGGTGTGCTTGGGGGTATCGCTCATGGTGGTGGGTATCCAGGGTTACTCGGCGGCAAGGGCATGCGGTTGCAGGGCGGCATCGTTCCAGCCGCCTCCCAGGGCTTTCATCAGGGCCAGGTAGGTGTCGAACTGGCGCGCGCGTAGGTCCGCCGCCAGCCGGCGCTGGGCCAGCACCTGGGATTCGGCGTTGAGCACCACCAGGTAGCTGTCCAGGCCCGCGCGGTAGCGTTCCAGCGCCAGCGCGTAGGCTTGTTCCGCGCCGCCCAGCGCCTGGCCTTGTTCGGCATGCTGGCGTTCGAGCGATTGGCCGGAGGCGATGGCATCGCCCGCTTCCTTCACCGCGTCGAGCACCGTGGCGTTGTATTGGGCAATGGCCGCGTCCAGGTCGGCGCGCTTGCCGCCCAGCTGCGCACGCAGGCGGCCGCCGTCGAACAGCGGCAGGCGCAGCGCCGGGCTCACGCCCATCTGGCGGCTGCTGGCCTGCAGCAGCTGGTCCATGCCCAGCGCGTTCAGGCCGATGAAGGCGCTGAGGTTGACGTTGGGGTAGAACTGCGTGCGCGCCACGGCCACGTCCTGCGTGGCGGCCTCCACGCGCCAGCGGGCCGCCACCACGTCGGGGCGCCGGCCCAGCAGGTCGGCGCCCAGGGCTTGCGGCGGGGTTTGCAGGGTCAGCGCCGCCAGCCCTGGCGCCAGGGCGCTCAGCGCATCGGGGGCCTGGCCGGCCAGCACGGCCAGCTGGCGCCGGGTGAGCACCGCCTGTTCCTGCAGTGCTTCGATCTGCGCGCGCATGTCGGGCAGGGCGGCTGCGGCCTGGGTGTCCTGCACGCGGCTGTCCAGGCCGGCGCCCAGGCGCTGGCGCGTGATGTCGCGGATCTCCTGGCGCTGCGCCAGGGTGCGGCGGGCCAGGTCCTGCTGTGCCAGGGTGCGGGCCAGCGCCACGTAGCCACGGGCCACCTGCAGCGCCAGCAGCGTTTCTGCGGCCGCGGCATCGGCCTGCATGGCATGGGCCTGGCCCAGGGCCGAGGCTTCTTCCGCCGCGTGCTGGCCAAAGAAGTCGGGCGACCATGCCAGGCCCGCCTGCACGGAGGCGCTGTTCCACCAGTTGCCCGCCACGGGCGGCGGCACCAGCCCGTTGGCGGTGTAGCGCTGGCGCGAGGCGTCCGCCCCCAGGGTGGCCTGCGGGCCGTTGGCGGCCTGCAGTGCCAGGGCCAGCGCCTGGGCGCGCTGGGTGCGCGCGCGGGCCACGGCCAGGTTCGGGCTGCCTTGCAGGGCCTGGGCCACGAGCGCGTCGAGCTGGCTGTCTCCCAGGGAACGCCACCACTGTGGCTGAACTTCGG
Organism: Acidovorax sp. YS12; assembly: GCA_021496925.1. NCBI lineage: Bacteria > Pseudomonadati > Pseudomonadota > Betaproteobacteria > Burkholderiales > Comamonadaceae > Acidovorax > Acidovorax sp. YS12. Next base: position 2,484,493 of record CP053915.1, on the reverse strand, counting down.
GGCTGGCCTGCGTGGCCAGCGCCAGCTGCGCGGGCGTGAGGGCGTCGAGCGGCCGGGTATCGGGCCCGGGGCTGGCACAGGCGGCAAGCAGGAGGGCTGCGGCCAGGGCCGCGGCCTGCGGGCGCCACAGGGCGCCCCGGACGGTGGAGGAGAAGGACATGGTTTCTGGGCTCAGTCGGTGGGGGCTTGGCGCAGGGCCTCGCCGTTGGCCTGCATGCGCTGCAGGAGCTGCAGCAGTTGGCGCCATTCGGCGTCGGAAAAGCCTTGCAGGTGGGCGTTGAGCACCTCGGACAGCACGGCCGGCACGCGCTGCGCCGCGCTGCGGCCCTCGGCGGTCAGCACCAGGTGCACGACGCGGCGGTCCTGCTGCGAGCGCTCGCGCTGCACCAGGCCCTTGGCGACCAGCCGGTCCACCGAGCGCGTCATGGCGCCGGGGTCGATGGCCAGCTCGCGCGACAGGCTGGCCGTGGTCGCGCCTTCCTGCAGCATCAGCTTGTACAGCGGCAGCCACTGCACGTAGGTCATGTCGCAAGAGGTCAGGCGCGTATCGACCTGGGAGCGGATCGAGTTCAGCACCTGGCGCATCAGGTAGCCTACGCTCTGGTCGGGCGTGAAGGTGCCGGGCGTGTAGGGGCCGCAGGACGTGGGAGTGTCTTCGTTCACGCCGCGTAATTTAATTGACTAGGCAACTATTGTCTGGTCATGCATGTGACTCCCATGTGCCCGCAAGGGGTATGTGTGCAAGCTTTGCCTGCGCGCCGCCCGCGGGTGCGCCGGGCTACCATGGCGCTTTTCCTGCCGGGTGGACTGCTGCCATGACTTCTTCTGCGCTCTCGATTGATTTCGTCTCCGATGTGTCGTGCCCCTGGTGCGCGATTGGCCTGCAGTCGCTGGACCAGGCGCTGGCACGCCTGCCCGCCGAGGCTGCGGTGACGCTGCGTTTCCAGCCCTTCGAGCTGAATCCGCAGATGGGCGCCGCAGGCCAGGACATTGGCGAGCACCTGCAGGAAAAGTACGGGGTGACGCCGGAGCAGGTGCGCCAGACCCACGACGCCATCGCGGCGCGGGGCGCGGCGCTGGGTTTTGTCTTCGGCAGCGCGCGCAACCGCATCTACAACACGTTCGACGCGCACCGCCTGCTGCACTGGGCGGGGGCGTGCGGGGCGCCGGGCGCGCAGAAAGCGCTGAAGCAGGCCCTGTTCAAGGCCTATTTCACCGACGGGCTGAACCCGTCCGACCACGAGGTGCTGGTGCGCCTGGCGGTGGACGCGGGGCTGGACGGCGCCCAGGCGCGGCAGGTGCTGGACAGCGGGGCCCATGCCGAGGAGGTGCGGGCGCAGGCGCAGTTCTGGCAGGCCAACGGCATCCGCTCGGTACCGTCGGTCATCGTCAACGGGCGCCACCTGATCCAGGGCGGCCAGCCGCCCGAGGTGTTCGAGCAGGCGCTGCGCCAGATCCTGGCGGAGACGGCTTGATACGGATTTGCCTTCAACCGTCTAACGTCGTTGGTTCGCCTTGCCGTGCTACAGCACTGATCGTAGGCTTCCCGCCTCGTTATACGGTTGAATGCGCCCGTATGAGTGCTTCGTTTTTAGTAGCTGCTAGCGCTTGCTGCATAAGCGCTAGCGCCATTTTTCGTCAATTCTTCACGGGAATCGGCGTGCCCCGGTCCACCGGCACGGCCGTGATGCTGTTCTGCGGCGAACCGTCGATGAGCTTGTCCGAGTAGGTCAGGTAGACCAGCGTGTTGCGCTGCACGTCCACCATGCGCACGATGCGCAGGCGCTTGAACAGCAGCGACATGCGCTCGCTGAACACTTCCTCCTGCTGCTTGACGGGTGCCTTCGGAAAGCTGATCGGCCCGACCTGGCGGCAGGCGATCGAGGCCTCGGCCCGGTCCTCGGCCAGGCCGAGCGTGCCCTTGATGCCGCCCTTGCGCGCGCGCGAGACGTAGCAGGTCACGCCCTGCACGGCCGGGTCGTCATAGGCCTCGACGATGATGTCGTGGTCGCGGCCGATCCACTGGAAGGCCGTGTCCACGGTGCCGATCTTCTCGCTGGCCGCCTGTGCGCCGTGGGCGGCCAGCAGCAGCGCGGCAGTAGCCGCAGCGGCGGCGAGCGGGCGGCGCATCATGCGGCCTCCGCGCAGCGCCGCGCCAGGTGGGCCAGCGCTTCTTCCACCTGGTCCACCAGCACCAGGCACAGGTCGCCGGGCGCGAGGCGCGCCAGCGCGTGGTCGATGGCCAGGAACTCGCCGTGGACCTCGGTCACGTAGCGCGTGCGCGGCGCGCCCTCCAGGCCGCGCCGCAGCAGGGCCAGCACCTCGCCGTCGGCGCGGCCGCGCTGGCAGGCGTCCTGGTAGAGCACCACGTCGTCGAAGGCCTCGCCCAGGATGCGCGTCTGCTCGGTGATGTCCTGGTCGCGCCGGTCGCCCGCGCCGCTGATGACCACGCTGCGCTTTGCCCCCGGCATGGCCTGCACGGCCTGCACCAGGGCGCGGATGGCGTCGGGGTTGTGGCCGTAGTCGGCGATCAGCGTGGCGCCGCGGTAGTCCATCACGTTGAAGCGGCCGGGCGCGTTGTCGCTGTCGTTCACGAAACCCGCCAGCCCGCGGCGGATGGTGTCCCACGGCAGGCCGATGCCCCAGGCCGCGCCGATGGACGCCATGGCGTTCTCCACCTGGAAGCCGATGGTGCCGCCGCGCGTGAGCGGGATGTCGCGCAGCGCGATCTGCTCGCGCCACGAGTCCTCGGCGGCGACGATGTGCTCGCCGTCCACGTACACCACGCGCTGGCCCTGGGCACGGTGCGTGGCCATCACGGGATGGTGGCGGTCGAGCGCGAAGAAGATCACCTTGCCGGGGCAGGCGCCGGCCATGGCGGCCACGTGCGGGTCGGCGGCGTTGAGCACGGCGTAGCCGTCGTTGGCCACGTTCTGCACGATCACGCGCTTGAGCACGGCCACGTCGTGCACCGTGGTGATGAAGTTCAGGCCCAGGTGGTCGCCCTCGCCCACGTTGGTGACCACGGCCACCTGGCAGCGGTCGAAGCCCAGGCCTTCGCGCAGCAGGCCGCCGCGCGCGCATTCGAGCACCGCGGCGTCCGTCTCGGGGTGGGCCAGGGCGTTGCGCGCGCTGCGCGGGCCCGAGCAGTCGCCGCTGTCGATCTGGCGGCCGTTCACGTACACGCCGTCGGTGTTGGTCATGGCGGTGCGCCAGCCGTGCGCGGTGAACAGGTGCGCGATCAGGCGCGTGGTGGTGGTCTTGCCGTTGGTGCCCGTGACGGCCACCAGCGGCACGCGGCCGTTCTCGCCGGGCGGGAACAGTGCATCGGCCATGGGCACGCCCACGTTGCGCGGGCGGCCGAACGAGGGCGCCAGGTGCATGCGCAGGCCGGGCGCGGCGTTCACCTCGACGATGCCGCCGTTCTGCTCCTCCAGCGGGCGCAGGATGCTTTCGCAGATCACGTCCACGCCGCAGATGTGCAGGCCGATGGTCTGCGCCGCCTCGATGGCGCGCGCCGCCACCTCGGGGTGCACGTCATCGGTCACGTCGGTGGCGCTGCCGCCGGTGGAGAGGTTGGCGTTGTTGCGCAGTACCACGCGCTGGCCCTGGGCCGGCACGGAGTCGGGTGTGAGGCCTTCGGCGGCGATGCGCGCGATGGCGATGTCGTCGAGCCGGATCTTGGTCAGCGCTGTGCCGTGGCCGCTGCCGCGGCGCGGGTCCTGGTTCACGATGTCCACCAACTGCGAAATAGTGTGCACGCCGTCGCCCAGCACCTGCGGCGGCTCGCGCCGCGCGGCAGCCACGAGCTGGTGGCCCACCACCAGCAGGCGGAAGTCGTGCCCAGGCAGGAAGCGCTCGACCATCACCTCGTCGCTGTAGCCCTGCGCGGTGGCGTAGGCGGCCTCGAGCTGGGCGCGCGTGGTGATGTTCACCGTCACGCCCTTGCCCTGGTTGCCGTCCTGCGGCTTCACCACCACGGGCAGGCCGACTTCCTCGGCCACCTTCCAGGCATCCTCCACGTCGGCCACGGGGCGGCCCAGCGGCACGGGCACGCCGGCGGCGTGCAGCAGGCGCTTGGTCAGGTCCTTGTCCTGCGCGATGGACTCGGCCACGGCGCTGGTCGTGTCCAGTTCGGCGGCCTGGATGCGGCGCGCCTTCGACCCCCAGCCGAGCTGCACCAGCGAGCCGCTGGTCAGGCGCCGCACCGGAATGCCGCGCGCCACGGCCGCATCGACGATGGCGCCGGTGGAAGGGCCGATGCGTTCATCCTCGTCCAGCGCGCGCAGCTGGACGATCACGGCGTCGGCGTCGAACGGGGCGTCGGCCAGCGCGGCCTGCACCAGCCTGTCGGCCTGCTCCATGGCCTGCTGGCCCACGGCCTCCTCGGTGTACTCGACGACGACCTGGTACGTGCCTTCCTCCACCGTGGCGTGGCTGCGGCTGAAGGTGACGGGGCAGCCGGCCAGGGCCTGCAGCGACAGCGCGGCGGCCTCCAGCACGTTGGCCAGCGACACGGGCTGGCCCGCGCCCTCGGGGCGCAGCGCGCCGATGCGCGGGAAGCGTGCGCGCAGGCGGTCCTCGAAACCGGGCAGCAGGCTGATGTCGCGCTCGGCGGCGTCGCATTGCACGATGGCCTCGACGGCGGTGCTGCGGGTCCAGATGTTGGGGCCGCGCAGGGCGCGGATACGGGTGATCTGCATGGGGTGTTCTTTCAGCAGGTTTCAAGCCAAATTGGCATCAAACGCTTATCTGGCAAGCGCTGGCAGCTATGGTTTTTGAATCAGTACTCGAAGGTCTTGATGCCTGCGGCGATGAGGTCGGGCGTGATGTCCATGGCCCATGCCGTCGCGATGGCGGCGAGCAGCGCCGCCGTGTCGGGCTGCGCGCCGCCCGCCAGGCTCAGGCTGGCCAGGCGGCCGAGCAGGCGCTCCTTGGCGCCGGTGGCCAGCACCACCTGGCCGTCGCGCACGAACACGGCGCGGCCGTCCTTTTCGGCGCGGTGCGCGGCCACAAGCGGGTTGCCGGCGTCCAGGCTGTAGAACAGCACCTCGCCGTCGCACAGGCGCGCCAGGTCGGCCACCTGGGCGTCGTCGGCGTTGAGCACGCCGGCGCCTTCGTCGAGCACCACGTCGATCTGGGTGCGCAGCACGCGCGTCATCTGCTTGGCTTCGCGCACGTCGTGGTCGGCGAGCTGCTCCCAGCCCCGCATGTCGGTGACCACGCCGACCTGGCAGCGGTCGTAGGCCAGGCCCTCTTCGAGGATGGAGCGCGCCGTGGTCTGCACCACGGCGGCCTGGGCCAGGCGGTTGGTCAGCAGGCGGTGCGCGCCGGCCCAATGGGCGGTGTCGGTCTTCTGCGTCTGGCGGTTGGCGAGGAACATGCCCTCGCTGCTGGCCACGCCGGTGAGCTTGCCCGACAGCTGCAGCAGCCAGCCCACCAGGCGCGCGATGAAGGCGTTGCCCTGCGTGCCGGCGATGCCCACCAGCGGAATGCGGCCTGCGCCAGTGGCCTCTTCGGTGCGCGGGAACAGGTGGTCCACGATGGCCATGCCCACCGGGCGCGGCGTGCCGCTGGTGGGCTTGAGGTGCATCAGCAGGCCGGGGCCGGCGTTGACTTCGAGGATGGCGCCGCCCTGCTCCTTCATGGGCCGCGACACGTCCTGGAGGATCATGTCCATGCCGGCGATGTCCAGCCCGACGATCTTTGCCGCCAGCTGGGCGTAGTAGGCCACGTCGGGGTGCACGTCCTCGGTGCAGTCGATGGCCATGTTGCCGTTGCGCTGCAGCAGGATGCTCTGGCCCTGCGGGATCACGCTGTCGGGCGTGACGTGCTGGCGGTTCAGCTCCAGCTTCACGGCGCCGGATTCGAGCTTGATCCAGTCCAGCGGGTATTCCTGCTCGGGGCCGCGGCGCGGGTCCTGGTTCAGCACGGCCACCAGTTCGCGCAGCGTGGCTTTGCCGTTGCCATGCACGCTCACCGTCTCGCCCTTGGTGGCGGCCACCACCTTGCCACCCACCACCAGCAGGCGGTGCTCCACGCCGTCGATGAACTTCTCGACGATGACTTCCGCGCCCTCGGGCTCGGCCAGCGCGAAGGCGGCCTTGATTTCGGCCTCGCCCGTGAGCTCCAGCGTCACGCCGCGCGCGTGGTTGCCGTCGGACGGCTTGACGGTGACGGGGCTGCCGATGTCCTGGGCCACTTCCCAGGCTTCCTCGGCATCGGCCACCACGCGGCCCTCGGGCACGGGCACGCCGCAGGCGGCGAGCAGGCGCTTGGTGAAGTCCTTGTCCTGCGCGATGCCCTCGGCGATGGCGCTGGTCTGGTCGCTCTCGGCCGTCCAGATGCGGCGCTGCGCCGCGCCGTAGCCCAGCTGCACCAGGTTGCCGTCGTTCAGGCGGATGTGCGGAATGCGCCGCTCGCTCGCCGCATCGACGATGCAGCCGGTGCTGGGGCCCAGATACCGGTCGTTGATGCTGGTCTTGATGGCCTGGATGGCGGGCTTGAGGTCGAACGGCTCGTCGTTGATGGCCGCCATCAGCAGCCGGTGGCCCCAGGCCAGCGCGGTGCGCGCCACGTCTTCCTCGGGGCAGCGGAACACCATGCGGTACACGCCGCGCTGCGAGATCTCGCGCGTCTGGCCGAACTCGGCCGGCATGCCGGCGAGGTTCAGCAGCTCGATGATGACGTGCTCCAGCACATGGCCCATCCAGGTGCCGCCCTCCAGGCGCTGGATGAAGCCGCCGCGCTCGCCCACGCCGCAGTGGTGCTCGATCAGCGCGGGCAGCCAGGCCGTGAGGCGCTCGTTGAGGCCGGGGAGCTTGTTCGACGGCCAGTCTTCCAGCTCGCCCAGGTCCAGCCAGACTTCGAGGATGGGACGGTAGGTCCAGACGCTGGGGCCGCGCAGGTAGGTGGTGCGCAGCAGTTGGATGTCGTTGAATTTCGCCATGGATTGAAGCGGTTGAAGAAGAGGTCGGCTCGGGTGTTTCATTGTGCGCCCAGCCAGAAGGTGTGAATGAATCCGGCGCGCCCGAGCGGGCCGCACCACGGCCGTGTCAGCGCGGCGGCGGGTTGCGGCGTTAAGGTGGGAGCAGGCCCGCCTGCCGCACACGAATACCAAACACAATGCAACATCACCATTCAGTGGACGCCTCGGGTGTCTTTCAGGGGCTGTCGGAAACCGGGCTGGGCGCCGAATTGCGCGCCCAGCTCTCTACCCAGGAGAACGTCCAGGCCGCCCTGGCGGTTGACCTCTGCGGCGCACTGCGGTTCGGCAGCGGCCTGGTGGCCCTCACTTCCGAGCGTTTGCTGGCGCGTGCCCCGGGGGAATCGGCATGGCAGAGCTGGCCGCTGCGCCCCGGCATGGTGCTGCGCATGCTCGACCATGGCGGCGTTGGCACGCTGGAGCTGCACGACGCCAGCCAGCGCCTGCAACTGTGGCGCTTCACGCTGGGCGCGCAGGCCCAGGCGCTGCGGCTGGTGCAGCGCTTCGAGCAGCAGGTGGAGCGCCTGGGCAACGCCAGCGCGGCGCTGGTGCTGCCGGAGGACGAGGCCCTGTGTCCCGCCTGCCCCGTCTGCCACGCCCCCCTGCCGCCCGACAGCGAAGACTGCCCGGCCTGCGCCCGCGCGCAGCAGCCGCCCACCTCCACCTGGGTGCTGCTGCGCCTGTGGCGCTTCGCGCGCCCGTACAAGAAGCAGCTCGCGGCGGGCTTCGCGCTCACGCTGGCGTCCACGGCGGCCTCGCTGGTGCCGCCGTACATGACGATTCCGCTGATGGACGACATCCTCATTCCGTACCAGAGCGGCCAGCAGATCTCAGCCTCCCTGGTGGCCATGTACCTCGGCGGGCTGCTGCTGGCGGCGCTGCTGGCCTGGGGGCTGGGCTGGGCGCGCACCTACATCCTGGCGCTGGTGTCCGAGCGCATCGGCGCCGACCTGCGCACCACCACCTACGAGCACCTGATGCGCCTGTCGCTGGACTACTTCGGCAGCAAGCGCACGGGCGACCTGATGGCGCGCATCGGCTCCGAAACCGACCGCATCAACGTCTTTCTCTCGCTCAACGCACTCGATTTCATCACCGACGTGCTCATGATCTGCATGACGGCGGCGATCCTGTTCTCCATCAACCCCTGGCTGGCGCTGGTCACGCTGGTGCCGCTGCCGTTCATTGCCTGGCTGATCCACAACGTGCGCGACCGCCTGCGCACCGGCTTCGAGCGCATCGACCGCGTGTGGAGCGAGGTGACCAACGTGCTCGCTGACACCATCCCCGGCATCCGCGTGGTCAAGGCCTTCGCCCAGGAAAAGCGCGAGGCGCAGCGCTTTCGCGCCGCCAACCAGCACAACCTGGAGGTGAACGACCGCCTGAACAAGACCTGGAGCCTGTTCTCGCCCACCGTGTCGCTGATGACCGAGATCGGCCTGCTGGTGGTCTGGGGCTTCGGCATCTGGCTGGTGGCGCACAACCAGATCACCGTCGGCGTGCTGGCGGCCTTCATCGCCTACATCGGGCGCTTCTACACGCGGCTCGACTCGATGAGCCGCATCGTCTCGGTCACGCAGAAGGCGGCGGCGGGGGCCAAGCGCATCTTCGACATCCTGGACCACGTGAGCAACGTGCCCGACCCGGCCCATCCCGTGAAGGTCGATGGCGTGCAGGGCGCCATCGAAATGCGCGACATTGGCTTCCGCTACGGCAGCCGCACGGTGGTGCGCAACCTGTCGCTGCAGATCCGCCCCGGCGAGATGATCGGCCTGGTGGGCCACAGCGGCTCGGGCAAGAGCACGCTGGTCAACCTCATCAGCCGCTTCTACGACGTGAGCGACGGCGCCATCCTGGTCGATGGCGTGGACATCCGCCGCATGGCCGTGGCCGACTTCCGCCGCCACATCGGCCTGGTGCTGCAGGAGCCGTTCCTGTTCTTCGGCACCGTGGCCGAGAACATCGCCTACGGCAAGCCCGAGGCCACGCGCGAGGAAATCGTCGCCGCCGCGCGCGCCGCGCATGCGCACGAATTCATCCTGCGCCTGCCGCACGGCTACGACAGCCTGGTGGGCGAGCGCGGCCAGGGCCTGTCGGGCGGCGAGCGCCAGCGCATCAGCATCGCGCGCGCGCTGCTCATCGACCCGCGCATCCTGATCCTCGACGAAGCCACCTCCGCCGTCGATACCGAGACGGAGAAGGAAATCCAGAAGGCGCTGGACAACCTGGTCAAGGGCCGCACCACCATCGCCATCGCCCACCGCCTGTCCACGCTGCGCAAGGCCGACCGGCTGGTGGTCATGGACCGGGGCGAGATCGTCGAGGTCGGCCCGCACGACGAACTGATGGAAAAGCAGGGCGCCTACTGGCGCCTGTACGAGGCCCAGGCCCGCCGCGCCGAGGAAGACGCCCAGGCGGCCGGCATCCTGCCGCCGTCCCATTCCGCCCACCCGGCGGGCAAACTGTGAGGGCAGCCATGCATACTCCTCCCCCATTCACCTTGCAGCGCAATGCCCACGGGCGCCTGGAGCTGGTACTGGAGGGCAGTACCCTGCCCGAAGAAGTCACGCCGGTGCGCGCTTTCCCCATCGCCGCGCCGGACGAAGGCCTGTCGCTGGTCGGCGGCGACGGCCACGAACTGCTGTGGGTGCCGCGCCTGGCGCAGTTGCCCGCCGAGGCCCGTGCCCTGGTCGAGGAAGAGCTGGCCGTGCGCGAATTCGTGCCGGTGATCGAGAAGATCCACGGCGTGTCGAGCTTCTCCGTGCCCAGCACCTGGGAGCTGCAGACCGACCGCGGCCCCGCGCGCCTGCAGCTCAAGGCCGAGGAAGACATCCGCCGCTTGCAGGGGCGCACGCACCTGCTCATCGCCAGCGCCGACGGCGTGCAGTACCGCGTGCGCGACGTCGCGGCCCTGGACAAGCATTCGCGCAAATTGCTGGAGCGTTTCCTGTAAGTCTGCGGTGGAAAATAAGGGTTAACCCTTGGCTGGTTTGCGATGGCGCAAAAAGGCCTAAATTTCCCCTTCTTTTTGCCGTTATGGTTTACGAGAGGGGTGAAAAGCCACCCTGCCGTCCCACTTAACCAAGGGCCACTGCCATGCAATTGCCACCCGTAGACCGATCGCCGTACTGGCGTCCTCAGGGCGCCGATTTGTATTCCACTGGCGCCTCGGGTGCCGTGCCCGTGCGTCCCATCAACGCGCCCAACCCGGTCGAGTCCATGGACCGGCTGGGCGAGGGCGCCATCGTGCGCGAGCCCGACAAGCCGTCCAACGCCGACAACGCCAACCGCGACTGGACCATCCCCGAGGCCGAGAAGAAGAAAGACGCCAAGAACGAGGAAGAGACTGAGCCGCCGAAGGAGCCGCTGTACAAGCAGCTGCTGGAGGTCATCCATTCCATGTGGCGCGGCAGCACCATGGCGGTGGACATGGCCGACAACGTGACCAAGGCCGGCCTGCAGGAGCGCATGGCGCAGGAAATCCGCGAAGAGTCCCTGACCTACTCGGACCCGAAGGTCAAGCGCACCGGCGGGCCGTAGCAGGGATCGAGGGCCTGAAGTGCTCTCAGCCCTTTGCTGGCAAGCGTGAACAGCTATTGAATAAATAGCGTTCGTGCCGCCCGCGCCCGGCTCACCAGTTGGCTTCGCGCTCCGGCGTGGCGCTGATGCGGTGGATCGACAGGTCGGCGCCGTCGAATTCCTCCTCCTGGCTCAGGCGCAGCCCCACGGTGGCCTTGAGCGCGCCGTAGACCACGGCCCCGCCCGCCGCGGCCCAGAGCACGCCCATCGCGGTGCCGATGAGCTGGGCGCCCAGGCTCACCCCGCCCAGCCCGCCCAGGGCCTGGGCGCCGAAGATGCCGGCGGCCACGCCGCCCCAGGCGCCGCACAGGCCGTGCAGCGGCCACACGCCCAGCACGTCGTCGATCTTCCACTTGTTCTGCGTCAGGGTGAACATGGCCACGAAGATCGCGCCCGCCACCCCGCCCACCACCAGGGCGCCCAGCGGGTGCATCAGGTCCGAGCCCGCGCACACGGCCACCAGGCCGGCCAGCGGGCCGTTGTGCACGAAGCCCGGGTCGTTCTTGCCCAGCAGCAGGGCGGCGAGCGTGCCGCCCACCATGGCCATGAGCGAATTCACCGCCACCAGGCCGGAGATCTTGTCCAGCGTCTGCGCGCTCATCACGTTGAAGCCGAACCAGCCCACGGTGAGAATCCAGGCGCCCAGCGCCAGAAAGGGGATGCTGGACGGCGGGTGGGCCGACATGGCGCCGCCCTGCCGGTAGCGGTTGCGGCGCGCGCCCAGCAGCAGCACGGCGCCCAGGGCGATCCAGCCGCCCACGGCATGCACCACCACGCTGCCCGCGAAGTCGTGGAACTCCGCGCCCGTCAGCGCCTGGATGCCGGCCTGCACGCCGAAATGCTGGTTCCAGGCGATGCCCTCGAAGAACGGGTAGACGAAGCCGACGATCACCGCCGTGGCCACCAGTTGCGGCCAGAACTTGGCCCGCTCGGCAATGCCGCCCGAGATGATGGCTGGAATGGCGGCGGCAAAGGTCAGCAGGAAGAAGAACTTGACCAGCGCATAGCCGTTGTGCGCCGCCAGCTGCCCGGCGCCCACGAAGAAGCCCGTGCCATAGGCCACGGCGTAGCCCACCGTGAAGTACACGACGGTGGAGACCGAGAAATCGACCAGGATCTTCACCAGGGCGTTGACCTGGTTCTTGCGCCGCACGGTCCCTAGCTCCAGGAACGCAAAGCCCGCGTGCATGGCCAGGACCATGACGGCCCCCAACAAAATGAACAGGGCATCCATGCCCTGTTTCAGTGCTTCCATAAGAGCGCTCCCGCTGAACTTGCCTTGGTTTGGTGCGAAATTGCGTGCCCACAGGCGATGCACCAAAGGGAAGCAAAAAATGCGCCAGAAAGGCTTGCTGGAGGCCGCCGCGTCCATTTCCCGTGCATGGCGGGCAGCGCCGGAGGCTTGTGCAGGCACCCGCCGCGCCATGCTGGTGCATGGCACGGGCCCGCTGCTTACTTCACCAGCTGGTTCAACTGGATGATGGGCAGCAGCACCGCCAGCACGATGAGCATGACCACCAGCCCCATGGTGACGATGAGCAGCGGCTCCAGCAGCGTGGCCAGCTGCATGGCGCGGCGCTGCACCTCGGCGCTGAGCTGGTTGGCCGCGCGCTGCAGCATCAGCGGCAGCTGGCCCGTCTGCTCGCCCAGCCGGGCGAACATGGCGACCAGGCCGGGAAAGCGCTTCTTTTGCGCCAGTGCCGAGGCCAGCGGCGCGCCCTCGCGCACCAGCACCAGCGCATCGAGCGCGTCGGCGCGCAGCGCGCGGTTGTTCAGCGTCTCGGCGGCGGACTGCAGCGCCTTGAGGATGGGCACCCCGGCGCCCGCGAGCATCGCCAGCGTGCCGGCGAAGCGCGCCGCGTTGTAGCCCCGCGCCAGGCGCCCGACCAGCGGCAGGCGCAGCCAGGCGGCGTCGAATTTCAGGCGCAAATGCGGCTGGGCCAGCGCCAGCCTTGCGCCAGCAGCTATCAATACCAGAGCGATAAGCATCAGCCAGCCGTAGTGGCGCACGGTGTCGCTCACGGCCATCATGGCCACGGTGAGGAAGGGCAGGGCGCGCTTGGTGCCCGCGAACACGCCGGCCACCTGCGGCACCACGTAGCCCACCAGGAACAGCACGATGACCACCGCCACCACGGTGACGATGGCCGGGTACAGCGCCGCGCCGATGATCTTGGCGCGCAGCTGCTGGCGCTCCTCCAGGTCGTCGGCCAGGCGCTCCAGCACCAGGCCCAGGCTGCCGCTGGCCTCGCCCGCGCCGATCACGGCGCAATAGATATCAGAGAACTCGCGCGGGTGCTGCGTCAGTGCGCGCGCGAAGGTGGAGCCCGCGTTCACCTCGGCGCGCAGGGCCGCCACCAGGTGGTGCTGGCGCTCATCCTCGGCCTCGTCGGCCAGCGCGGTGAGCGCACGCTCCAGCGGCAGGCCCGAAGCCACCAGGCCGGCGAGCTGGCGCGTCCACACCGCCAGGCCCGTGGCATTGAACACCGGGCGCGTGAACAGGCGCTGGCCCCACGCCGAGGCGCTGCCCGCAGGCGCGACGGCCACGGGTTCCACGGCCAGCGGCACCAGCGCCTGGGCGCGCAGCAGGCTGCGGGCGGCGCGGGCGGTGTCGGCCTCGATGGTGCCCTTGCGGGACTGGCCCTGGGCGTCCAGGGCTTCAAACGAAAACGCGGGCATGCGGGTAGGGGCGGCGGAAGTTCAACCCGCCATGGTAGCGGCTCTCACGCCAGCGCCTGGGCCGTGATGCCGAGCGAGCGCAGGCGCAGCTGCGGGTCGAACATGTCGCTCACCAGCATGAACTCGTCGGCCTGCGTGGCATCCGCCAGGGCCAGCAGGCCCGCGCGCACCGTGGCCGGGCCGCCGACCACGCCCGCAGCGAGGAAGTCGGTGATGGCGGCGCGCTCGTGCGCCTGCAACTGCGCCATGTAGTCCTCCACCGGCGGCTGCAGCAGCCCGCGCTGGCCCGTGAGGATGCCCAGCACGCGCTGGTAGGTGCTGCTGGCGAGGAACTGCGCCTCCTCGTCGGTGGGCGCCGCGATGACGGGCACGCCGACGATGGCGTAGGGCCGGGCCAGCCGCGCCGAAGGCTGGAACAGGCGCCGGTAGAGGTCCAGCGCCTGGTGCAGCAGGCGCGGCGCGAAGTGCGAGGCGAACGCATAGGGCAGCCCCATGTGCGCGGCCAGCTGGGCCGAGAACAGGCTGGAGCCCAGCAGCCAGATCGGCACGTTGGTGCCCGCGCCGGGCACGGCCACGATGCGCGCGCCCGGCTGGGCCGGGCCCAGCAGGCGCTGCAGCTCGGCCACGTCGCGCGGAAAGTCCTCCTCGGTCTCGGCGCGGTCGCGGCGCAGCGCGCGCATGGTCGGCCCGTCGGTGCCGGGCGCGCGGCCCAGGCCCAGGTCGATGCGACCCGGATACAGCGCGGCCAGCGTGCCGAAGGCCTCGGCCACGACCAACGGCGCGTGGTTGGGCAGCATGATGCCGCCCGAGCCGACGCGGATGGTGGAGGTGCCGCCGGCGATGTGCCCCACCAGCACCGCCGTGGCGGAACTGGCGATGCCGGGCATGTTGTGGTGCTCCGCCAGCCAGTAGCGCGTGAAGCCGAGCGCCTCGGCGTGGCGGGCGGTGGCCAGGGCGGTGGCGAGCGCGTCGGCGACGCTGCCGCCTTCGCGCACGGCCACCAGATCGAGCATGGAGAGAAGGGGGCGGCGTGGTGTGGTCATGCGGCCATTGTGGGCGGGGGCGCAAGTCCGTGCAGGGCCCTGAGAAATGATTGTTGACACCATAGCGAGCGTGCGTGAATGATGCGGGGGCGCCGCCTGCCGATAATCGCTGCAACGACAAAAGAAGCACATGAAGGCCCCGTTTGCCCGCAGCTCCGCGGGGCAGTGTCGCGGCCGATGGAGGTAAGCATGGGATTTTTCAGCCGCCTGTTCCAGCCCAGGCCCGATGGGCAGCCCGTGGCGGACGATTGGACCTCGCTGCCCGACAGCCAGGCCAGCGAGCTCGTCCTGATGGACGAGGAAGCGGTGCGCCTCATGGCGGAGTTCGACATCGACTCCGCCATCGCCAGCCACGAGCGCTGGCTGCCCTGGCTGTCCCAGGCGCTGCAGGGCGTGCCCGACGAGCGCCTGCGCCCCGAGGTGGTGCGCGACGACAACTGCTCCGAACTCGGCCAGTGGCTGCATGGCAACGGCCGCACCGCGCTCGGGCATTTTCCCGCCTTCGACATGCTGATGCGGCGCAACCGCTACTTCCACCAGCAGGCAGCCATGATGCTGCTGCACGCCGAGGCAGGCGAGGCGCAGCTGGCCGAGCAGGCCTTCAAGGGCTGCCAGCACGCCTCGCGCCAGGTGCTGCTGCTGCTCAAGGAGCTCAAGCGCGGCCTGGCGGCCAGCCGCCGCCGTCCGGCGGCTCTCAGTCGCGCGTGACGCGCAGCACTTCCTCGCGGCTGGTGATGCCGGCGGCGATCAGGCGCTCGGCGTCCTGGCGCATCAGCGCCATGCCGCCCGCCATGGCCTGGGCGCGGATGTCGGCTTCCGACGCCTGGTTGTGGATCTGCGCGCGGATGGCATCCTGAACCACCAGCAGCTCGAACACCCCGGTGCGCCCGGCGTAGCCGGTGTGGCCGCAGTGTTCGCAGCCCGCGCCATGGCACGGGCCGCAGTACTTGCGCACCAGGCGCTGCGCCAACACCCCGAGCAGCGACGACGACAGCAGGAACGGCTCCACGCCCATGTCCGTCAGGCGCGTGATGGCGCTGGTGGCGTCGTTGGTGTGCAGCGTGGCCAGCACCAGGTGGCCGGTGAGCGACGCCTGGATGGCGATCTGTGCGGTCTCGAAGTCGCGGATCTCGCCGATCATGATCACGTCCGGGTCCTGGCGCAGGATGGCGCGCAGCGCCTTGGCGAAGGTCAGGTCGATCTTGGCGTTCACCTGTGTCTGCCCCACGCCCGGCAGCTCGTACTCGATCGGGTCCTCCACCGTCATGATGTTGCCCTGCGTCGCGTCCATGCGCTGCAGCGCGGCGTACAGCGTGGTGGTCTTGCCCGAGCCCGTGGGGCCGGTCACCAGGATGATGCCGTGCGGCTGCACCACCAACTGCTCGAAGCGCGCCAGCGTCTCGCCCTGCATGCCCACCGATTCCAGCGTGAGCTTGCTCTCGCTCTTGTCCAGCAGGCGCAGCACGGCGCGCTCGCCGTGCGCGCTGGGCAGGGTGGAGACGCGCACGTCGATGGCGCGCGTGCCCAGGCGCAGGCTGATGCGCCCGTCCTGCGGCAGGCGCTTTTCGGCGATGTCCAGGTCGGCCATGATCTTCAGGCGCGAGATCAGCGCCGCGTGCAGCGCGCGGTTCGGCTGCACCACCTCGCGCAGCGTGCCATCGACGCGAAAGCGCACGCTCGAATGCCGCTCGTAGGGCTCGATGTGGATGTCGCTCGCGCCGTCGCGCGCCGCCTGCGTCAGCAGCGCGTTGAGCATGCGGATGATGGGCGCGTCGTCGGCGGTTTCCAGCAGATCCTCCACGGCGGGCAGCTCCTGCATCATGCGCGAGAGGTCGGCGTCGCTCTCGACCTCGCTCACCACCATGGCCGCGCTCGACTCGCCTTGCGCGTAGGCCGCGCTGATGCGCTGCGCCAGCGAGGGCGCGTCCAGCGCCTGGAACTGGCGCACGGGGTACTTGCGCAGCACTTCCGACAGCGCCTGCAGCGACTCGGTGCCGGGCTGCGTGCCGTGCCAGAGCAGGAGCTGCTGGCCGTCGTCCTCCAGCAGCAGTTGCGCGCCGCGCGCGAAGGCATAGGGCAGGGGGTAGCGCATGGGCGGGGGCTCAGTTCGGGGGCAGCGGCGTGTGCGGGGCCGTATCGAAGGGGGTTGCCGGTGTCGGCACGGGCACGGGCGCCGGTGCGGTGCCCGCCTGGGGCTGCGAGGTCAGCATCCTGGGCGGCATGCCGGCGTCGCCGCGCATGGCAGGCAGCACCGGGGCTTCGGAGACGCCGCGCAGCATCACGCGGTCTTCCGGCTGCGTGTTCTGCTGCAGCGCGCGGATGGCCTCGTAGCGGTCGAGCATGAGGGCGTCGCTGACGTGCGTGTCGCGTACGACGATGGGGCGCAGGAACACCATCAGGTTGGTCTTGGTGCGCTTGCGGTTCTCGCTGCGGAACAGGTTGCCGAACACGGGGATGTCACCCATCACCGGCACCTTGTCCTCGCCCTGGGAGTAGTCGTCTTCCAGCAGGCCGCCGATGACGATGATGCCGCCGTCCTCGACCAGCACGTTCGACTCGATGGAGCGCTTGCTGGTGGTCGCGCCGTTGGGGTCGTTGCGCGTGGAGTCGTCGATCTTCGACACCTCCTGGTACACCGCGAGCTTGACGGTGCCGTTCTCGTTGATCTGCGGGCGCACCTTGAGCACCAGGCCCACGTCCTTGCGCTCGACGGTGTTGAACGGGTTCACCGTGCCGCTGGTGCTCGTGGCGTTGGCGTACGACCCGCTCAGGAACGGCACGTTGCTGCCGATCAGGATCTTCGCTTCCTCGTTGTCCAGGGTCAGCAGGTTCGGGGTCGAGAGCACGTTGGCCTCGCCGCTGTTCTGCAGGAAGTTGGCCAGCGCGCCCAGGTAGTACTGGCCGTTGATGCGCGGCGCCAGCCCGATGTTCAGGCCGCCGCCGATCGAGCTCAGCGGGTTGGTGGCAGTGGTTCCGGTGCCGGTGGCCACGCCGGCCAGGGCGCCGGTCAGGGTGATGATGTTGCCCCCGGCCACGCCGGAGTTGGTGCCGATGGCGCCGAGCACGCCGTCGTTCTTGCTGCCGAACGCGCCCTGCCACTGCACGCCGAACTGGGCCAGCTTGTTCGACTTGACCTCGACGATCATGCTCTCCACCAGCACCTGCGCGCGGCGGCCGTCGAGCTTGTCGATCACGGCGCGCAGCTGGCGGTACAGCGGGTCGGGCGCGGTGATGATGAGCGAGTTGGTCGACGGGTCGGCCTGGATGAAGCCCCCCGTGGACGGCTGGTTGCTGGTGCTGGCGCTGGTCACCGAGGCGCCGCTGCCCAGCCCCGCCGAGCTGCCGCCGCCGAGCGCGCTGCCGTTGTTCGACAGGCCCGTCCCCTGGCTGGCGGAGGTGCTGGCCGGCAGCGCCGAGGCCAGGCCGCTGGCGCTGCTGGCGCCGCCGCCCCCTGCGCTGGCCCCTCCCATGGCGCCCATGGCGGCGCGCAGCGTGACGGCCAGCTTCACCGCATCGGCGTTCTTCAGGTACACCACGTGGATGTTGCCCGTGGCCGCGCTGCTGCCGGGCGCCGCAGGCTGGTCGAGCCGGGCCACCAGCGAGCGGATCTGCGCCACGCGCGCCGGGTTGGCGGCGCGCACCACGATGGCGTTGCTGCGCGGCTCGGCCAGCAGCGTGGTCTTGAACGAGGTGTCGCTCTGGCCCGGCGCGGCGGCGGCGCCTCCGCCCGTGGCCGTGCCGCCTTCCACCAGGCGCGTGAGCAGCGGCAGCAGGTCGCTGGCCACGGCGTGGTGCAGCGGGATGATCTCGACGTCGGTGGCGTTGGCCACGTCCATGGCCGCGACGATGCGCGCGATGCGCTGCAGGTTGTCGGCGTAGTCGGTGATGACGAGCGAATTGTTGCCCGGGTTGACGTTGATGGTGTTGTTCGGGCTGATGAGCGGGCGCAGCACCGGCACCAGGTTGTTGGCGTTCTCGAAGTTGAGCTTGAAGATCTGCGTGGCGATCTGCCCGCCCTGCAGCGTGGTGCCGGTGCCGCCCTGCGACACGCCCACGCTGCCGGCCTGCAGCTTGGCGTCGGCCTCGGGCACGACCTTGTACAGCCCGGCCGCCTCGACCACGGTGAAGCCCTGCAGGCGCAGCGCCGCCAGGAACTGGTCGAACGCCACGGCCGGCGGCACGGGGCGCTCGGCCACCAGGTTGATCTGGCCCTTGACGCGCGGATCCACCACCACGTTGCGCCCGGTGATGGTGGCCATGGTGCGCGCCACGGCTTCGATGTCGGCATTGGCGAAATTCAGCGTCACCGGCTCGGCGGCGGCCATGGGTGGCGCGGCGGCCTTCCTGGCCTTCTTCGAGGGTTCTGCATGAATTTGGCCGCTAGCGCTTGCCAGCAAAACGCCAGCAGCTATCGAATGCAGAGCAAGCCGGAGAATGCGCGGGGTCTTGGAGAGCATGTGGATCAACCCAGGGAGATGACGGAGCGCGGTCCCGCGCGCCGTCCGATGATGTTGAGCAGGTTGGACAGCTGCGCCTCGTGGTCGGGCGCGGCGCTGGCCTCGCCCGTGAAGCGCAGGCGCTGGCCCACCCACTGGCCGCTGCCGCTGAGCAGCAGCAGCCCTTCGAGGGTTTGCAGCGTGAGCGTGGGCGCGGCGCCGCCCGCGAGCAGCAGGCGGTAGCTGCCCATGGGGCGCAGCGTAGACAGGCGCGAGGACATGGCCAGCATGTCGAGTTGCGCTTGCCCGGTCATTTGCAGGCGTCCGGCGGCCCACTCCAGCGCCAGGGCCTGCGTGTGCAGGGCCAGGCGCCCTTGGGGCTGCAGGGTGTTCCAGGGCGTGCCCAGGCCGGTGAGCACGCTGGCCGGCCATTGGCTCTGGCTGTCGGCCACGGCCACCGTGGCGCCGCCCCAGCGCGGGGCGACGGTGATGTGCAGCGGCGCGCGTGTGCAGCAGTCGGCCTGCAGCGCCACCCCCAGGCCCGCGCCCGCGGGGCGCAGGCGCCACTGCAGCCGCCCGGGCAGGGCGATGCGGTCCTGGCTCTGCGCGCCGCCGGTGAGCACGAGCTGGGCCGAGCCGGTCCACACCGTGCCGCGCGCCTGCGCCAGCAGCACCTGGCCGCCGCTGGCGCGCGCCAGGCCGTGCGCCAGCCACTGTGCCGGGGCGAAGGCCACGAGCGCGCCCAGCGCGCCCAGCAACGCGCCGGCCAGCGCCCAGCCGCGCGGCGAGCGCGGCGCCTGCGGGCGCGGGCGGGGGGCGGTGCGTGCCGTCACGGGGCGCGGCCTTTTTCGGCGGGGGTGGGCAGCGACAGCACCAGCGTGCCATTCCAGCGCGCCTCGCCCGCCGCCG
Source organism: Acidovorax sp. YS12 (assembly GCA_021496925.1). NCBI lineage: Bacteria > Pseudomonadati > Pseudomonadota > Betaproteobacteria > Burkholderiales > Comamonadaceae > Acidovorax > Acidovorax sp. YS12. The sequence continues at coordinate 2,464,862 of CP053915.1, read as the reverse complement.
GCGCCGCGCGGGCGGCGTCGGCGCTCTGCGTCAGCCGGGCTTCGAGCGGCGCGGCGTGGGCGTTGCTGCGGGCCTGCGCCAGCCACTGCGCCAGCACCGAGGCGCTGGCGCCCTTGAGCGTGACGGTGGCGCGGTCGCCGGTGAACTGGATCTGGGCCGTGTCGCCAAGCTGCTGCGCCAGCGTGTTCTGCAGGCTGCGGCGCGCATCGGCGGCGCGCACTGGCGGGGCATCGTGCAACTGCTGCGCCTCGGCCTGCAGCGCCTGCATGCGCTGCAGCTGGGCGTCGAGCGCGGCGTGGCGCGCCGGGGCGGCGCGCAAGGTCTGCAGCGCGGGCGCCAGCAGCAGCCACCACAGCAGCGCGATGGCCAGCAGTGCGCCGGCTGCCAGCACCAGGTTCTGCTCGCGCGGCGCCAGCGCTTTCCAGCGGGCCTGCAGCGGGGCCAGGGCATCGGTGGGCTTTGCGGCACTCATTGGCCGTCCTCCACGCGCACCACGAGGGCGCCGTCATCGGGCTGCGCCCGGTAGCCCGCCGTGGCCAGGCGCTCCTGCAGCGTGGCCAGGGCGTCGCTCTCGGGGTCGATGCCGCGCAGGCGCAGCGTGCCGTTGGCGTATTCCAGCGCCTGCGGACGCGCGCCCGGCAGGGCCGCCTGCAGTGCCTGGCCGGTGGCGGCCATCATGGGCTCCAGGTCGCCGGGCCCGAGGCTGCCGGCCGTCTGGCGCAACAAGGCAAGTTCGCGTTCCATCTGCACCGGGGCGTCCGCCACCACCTTGACCTGGGGGAAGGTCTGCGTGAGCACGCCGCGCACGCTGGCCTGCTTTGCCGCGAGCGACTGGCGCTCCTGCCAGGCCCAGGCGTTCAGCCCCACCAGGTGCGCGGCTGCCAGCAGGCCCAGGGCCCAGCGCGCGGCGCGCCACTGCGGCGCGCGCAGCAAGGCGCCGGCCAGGCTGCCCGATTTGCGCAGCAGCCGTGCGCGTCCCCGGCTGGCCAGGTCGAGCTGGGCCAGGTCCCAGGCGCCGCGCGCGGCGCGCAGCGCGCGCTCGCCCGCCGTGGCCAGGGCCACGGTGCGGCCCAGCGTCTGTTCGGCCAGTGCCGCCACGGCGGGGTCGGCCAGCACGGCGGGCGGTTCTTCGTCCGCCGCCGTGGGCGCCAGCAGCGCGGGCGCGGCCGCCAGGGGCAGCAGTGCCACGCCCTGCCCGGCCCCGAGGCCGGTGGCCAGCAGCCAGGCGGCGTCGGGCGTGCCCAGCGCGCAGTAGGTGGGCGTGCCGCCTGCGAGCGGCGCGAATTCGGGTACCACGCGCGCCACCGGGCGGCCCGCCGCCTCCAGCAGCTGCAGGTGCTGCTGCAGCCAGGCGCGGTCGCATACGGCGACCCAGGCGGCTTCGCCCGCGCGGGCGCCGGGCTGCAGCGCGAAGTGCAGTTGCGCCGGGTCGTCGAGCAGGCGGTCTTCGAGCAGGCCTTCGAGCACGGCGCGCAGGCGCGGGGCGTTTGCCAGGGGCAGGTTCTGCGGCAGCGTGACGCGCTGCCACGACAGCGCCTGCACGGGCACCACGGCCACGGTTTCGCCGGCGCGCCCGGGCGTGGGCAGCAGCGCGGGCGCGGCGTTGCCCTGGCGCTCGATCTGGTGGCCATCGGGGCTGACCAGGTAGCCGAAGGAGGTATGGGGCCCCGGCGGTGCGGGGGGCAGGATCAGGAGGAGGGTGCTCATGGGCGGTGTGCGGGCGATTCTAGGGGAGCGCCTTTGTCTCGGGGCGCGCCTTTACCTTGCCGGGCCCAGCACGCTGCCGGGCACGGCGGGCGGCAGGGCGCTGCGCTGGCGCCACAGCACGAAGACCTGGCCGTTGCGGCGCTGCACGAGCGAGCGCTCTTCCACGGTGGTGCCGTCCAGGCGCAGGCGCCCGCGCACCTCGAAAAAGCTGGTGCTGGTGCCGATGGCGTTGCTGTCCTGGAACTCCCAGTTGGCGCCCAGCGCCTGCTTGACGTCTTCCACGGTGCGGAAGTAGCGCGACTCGCGCGCCTGCACCAGCCGCAGCGCGCCGGCCTGGTCCAGCCCTTCGATGGCGGCCCACAGCACGTCGGCGCTGGCGGTGTTGGCGTTCACCGGCGTGGCCATGGGCAGCAGGGCGACGTGCGGCGCGAGCCGGGCGACGCTGAGCGGCGAGAGGCCGAGCCAGCCGAGCTGGTCGGGCGTGGGCGGCAGCAGGGGGGCGTCGTTGCCGGTGCCTTTGTAGGCGTGGCGCAGGCCGTCCACCAGCAGGTTCAGCTCCTGCGCGGGCAGGCCCAGGCGCTCGAACAGGCGGGCGAGCTGGCGCTGCGCCGCCTTGGCCTGGGTGTCGTCGCCCAGCAGGTTGCGCAGGTTCAGGCGCGCCTGCATGTCGGTGATCTGGCCCGAGAGGAAGGCGTTGGTGGTGTCCACGCTGGCGTCGTCGAACTGGGCGACGTTCTTGTCGGCGGCCAGGAAGGTGGACAGGCGCGCTTCCTCCAGCGGCACGGCCCAGGGTTCTGCCAGGTGGTCGGCGCTGCTGCCGCGCCCGTCCTCCACCAGGATGAGGCGCGACCAGTCGAGCGCGCCCAGCAGCAGCCAGCCCGACTGCACGCGCGTGCGCTCGGCGCTTTCCACCTCGACGGCGCGCCACTGCTGCCACAGCGCGGCGGCGGCGAATGCCGCCACCAGGGTGACGGTGAGCATGGCCGCGAGCAGCGCGGCGCCGCGTTGGCGGGGCGCGGTCATGGCTGCCGGTCCCGCACCACGGGGTTGAACCAGTCGCGCGCCAGCGGGCCGGCCAGGCCGGGCCCGGGGGGCAGCGTGATTTCGAGGCGGATGCCCTCGGGCAGCGCGGCGCCGGGGTCGCTGGCCGTGCCGGCCTGGTTCTGGCCGCTGCTGGACTGGGGGTTGGTCCAGGCGCCGTCGCGGTAGAACAGCAGGCGCCATTGCGCCAGCGGCAGCAGCGCCACTTCGCCGCGGCGCTCGGCGTCGCCGGGGTTGCGCGCCCACTGGGCGGCGGTCTGCCAGGCCTGCTGCCATTGCGCCAGGGTGCGCAGCGGGGGCGACTGCCAGCGCAGCCACAGGTCGGTGCCGCCGACGTTGCGCCGCGTCCAGGCCACCACGAGGGCGCCCGGGTCGGGCCAGAGGCTGGCGCGGCGCGTCAGGCGCAGCACCTGGCCGTCCCAGTCGATGGGGGTGGTGTGCAGCAGCGGCTGCAGGGCGTCCAGGTCGGCGTCCCACTGGGCCAGGGTGGTTTGCAGCACCAGATGGGCCTCGGCGCGCGCGCGGGTCTGCTCCTGGGCGCGCACCATGCCGTCGAGGCCGCGCCAGCTCAGGAGGGCGATCAGCGCCATCACGGCAATCGCCACGAGCAGCTCGATGAGCGTGAAGCCACGGGCGCGGGTCATTCAGCGTCCCTGGATGGTGGAGATGCGCAGCACCGGGTAGCCTTCGGCGAACACCTGGGCATCGACGCGGCGGAACAGCGGATTCGGCGTGGGGCGCACGTGGATCTGCAGCGCGAACGCCTGCCCGGCCTGCTCGCAGGTCTGGTCCATGTCGCCGATGGCCGGCATCTGGCGCAGCAGGCGCAGTTGCGCCAGCGCGTTGTCGGCGCACAGCTGGGCCAGCAGCACGTCGCTCTGGCGCGTGGCGTTGCGCGTCAGGGCACCCGTGGCCTGCAGCCCGGCCATGAGGGCGATGGCGGTGATGGCCAGGGCCACCATGACCTCGATGAGCGTGAAGCCGTGCGGGCGGCGCGCGGTCACTGCAGCGCCTCGGCGGTGAAGGGGCGCAGCCCGTCGGTGGCCACGCGCAGTTGCCGCCCTGGCAGGTCGGCCAGGGTGAGCACCACCTGCTGTGGGGCGATCAGGGGCTCGGGGCCCAGCACCAGCACCGGCGTGCCCAGCGCCTGCGCGGCGGGGTCGAGCCAGTCCTGCGGCAGTTGGCCCGGGGCCAGTCCGTCAAAGCGGAAGCCCTGTGCCTGCACGCGCCAGCGTACCGGCACGCCGCTGGCGCGCGACTGGGCGCGGGCGGCTTCGAGCAGCGCGGCCAGGCGCTCGCCCTCGCGCTCCAGGCGGTGGGTGCCGCCGTCGCGCAGCGCCAAGCCGACGCCGGCCGTGGCCAGGGCGATGATGCTCAGCACGACGAGCAGTTCCAGCAGCGTGAAGCCCCGGATCGTCCGCGGTGAGTTGGTACGAATTTGATAGCTGCCAGCGCTTGCTGGATAAGGGATGGAGGCCGATTTGGCTTGTATTCCTGCCGCGGTCACTGCCAACTGCCGATGTCGCTGTCCTTGCCTTCGCCGCCGGACTGGCCATCCGCGCCGAAGGACATCACGTCCACGGCGCCCTTGATGCCTGGGTTCAGGTACTGGTACGGGCGGCCCCAGGGGTCGTTGGGGAGCTTTTCCAGGTAGGGCTTCCAGTTGCCGGGAATGGGGCCGCTGGTGGGTTTGGCCACCAGCGCCTGCAGGCCCTGCTCGGGCGTGGGGTAGCGCTGGTTGTCCAGGCGGTACAGCTTGAGCGCCTGCATGATGTTGGTGATGTCGGTGCGCGCGGCGGTCATGCGGGCATCGTCGGTGCGCTCCAGCACGTTGGGCACGATGAGCGCCGCCAGCACGCCGATGATGACCAGCACCACCATCAGCTCGATCAGGGTAAAGCCCGCCGCGAGGCGCGCGCGCAGCGTGGGCGCGGTGCGGGCGGTGGCCAGGAGGCGTTGGGCCGTCGTGTGAGCGGTCATGCGGGCAGGGGGGCGGAGGGAGAGGGTCACGGCAGGGTCGGGGGTGTGGTGGTCGGCGTATCCGGTCAATCATAATCGCGCGCTATGGCAACCGCTTCGCTCCCTTCCTCCCCGCAGTCCGGCGCCGCCTGGGGCCTGCGCCTGGCCACTTTCGCGCTGTGGGTTCTGGCGGGGGCCAGCCTGGTCTACTGGGGCCTGCGCCTGACGCAGCGGCCCTTGCCGCCCGCGGCGGCGGCGGCCCCTCCCGCCGTGCCCGCGCCGGACGCCCAGGCGCTGGGCGTGCTGTTGGGTGTGCTCAGCGCCACGGCGGTGGCGGCGGCCACGGCGCCCGAGGCCGTGCCCGCGAGCCGCTTCGCCCTGGTGGGCGTGGTGGCCGGGCGCCGCAGTGGCGGCGGCGCGGCGCTCATCGCCGTGGACGGCAAGCCGCCCAAGCCGTACCGCGTGGGCGCGCAGGTGGAGCCGGGCCTGGTGCTGCAGAGCGTGGGCGCGCGCGAAGCGCACCTGGGCGCGGCGCTGGGCGGGCCGAGCACGCAGGTCTTGTCCATGCCGGTGCCGCCGGGCGGGACGGCGGCGCAGCGCTAGATTCCTAGATATCCCACACCTGCCATGCACCAAAGGCGGGCGCGGGCATGTCCCATTCCGAGGCAGCGGGCCAGGTGTGCGCCGGTGCGCGCAGCAGCCAGTGCACACAGCGCGCCACGCCTGCGTGGGTGATCCAGGCTTCGCCTCCCCCGTTGCCGCGCGCAGCGGCCAGCGCGCCCTGCACGCGCTGCAGCAGCACGGCCAGGCTTTCACCGCCGCCGGGGCGGTAGTGGGCGAAGTCCGCCGTCCATGCGTCGTAGGCGGCGGGGGCGATGGCGTCCCAGCGCTGCCCCTCCCAGGCGCCGAAGTCCAGCTCCGCCAGCCGCGCATCGGTGGTGCAGGCCAGATCGGGCCGCAGCCCTTGCAGGGACTGCGCAAGCTGCTCGCATCTTTGTAGCGGTGAGGCGCGCAGGCGCACGCCGGCAGGCAGCGCGGCGGCCAGGGCTTCGGCGGCGGCAGTGGTAGCGGCGGCATCGGCCGCCACGTTCAGGCGGCCGTAGCAGGTGCCTGCGGGCACCAGGGGCGTGGCGTGGCGGGCCAGCCAGAGCTTCACAGGTATCCGAGCGCCAGGGCCGCGCCGAGGTAGAAGGCGATTTCGCCCACCTGCTGCGTGGCGCCCAGGCAGTCGCCGGTGAAGCCGCCCAGGCGGCGCGCGAACAGGCGCCGCATGCGCCAGGCGGCGAGCAGGCTGGCGGCCATGCCTGCTCCTAGAAAGAGAGCTGCTGGCGCTTGATGGATAAGGCATAGAGCCGGAAAACACCATAAACATGCAGCCGCCAGCGCGGCGCCGCTGATCTGGTCAGCCAGCGGCTTGCTCTTGGAGCGCGCGGTGTCGCCCACGTGCGGCAGGCTGCGCACGATGAACAGCGGCCACAGGCGCGAGAGCACGTGCGCCGCCGCCAGCGCCGTCAGCGCCGCCGCCAGGCTGTGCGTGCCCAGCAGCGCCAGCAGTGCGCACTTGGCCAGCAGCGCCAGCACCAGCGCCAGCGTGCCGTAGGCGCCGATGCGCGAGTCCTTCATGATGTCGAGCGCGCGCTCGGTGTCGGCGCTGCCGCCCAGGCCGTCGGCCACGTCGGCCAGGCCGTCCTCATGGAAGCCGCCGGTGAGCAGCACCGTGGCCACCGTGCAGCCCACGGCCGCCACGGCGCTGGCCCAGGGGCTGGGCGCGAGCAGCAGCGCCAGCGCGGCGTAGCTGGCCGCGGCCACGGCGGCGGCGATCCAGCCCACGCCGGGGAAGTGCGCGCTGCTGGCGCGCAGCATGGCCGGGCTGTAGCCCACCCAATCAGCCAGCCGCCCGGTGATGGGGATGCGCGTGAAGAACTGCACGGCCAGCAGGTAGTGGCGCAGGGCTTGCATGCTCTTGTTTTGATAGCTTCTGGCGCTTCCCCCGTAAGGGCTAGTGCCTATTTTGTTTGTAGAAACAGGCGGTAGGCAGGGTTCTGCGTTTCCTCGGCATACGGGTAGCCGAGCGTGGCCAGGAAGGCGTCGAACGCGGCCGAGTCCTCGGGCGGCACCTGGATGCCGACGAGGATGCGGCCGTAGTCCGCGCCCTGGTTGCGATAGTGGAACAGCGAGATGTTCCAGCTCGGCTGCATCAGGCTGAGGAACTTGAGCAGCGCGCCGGGGCGCTCGGGGAACTCGAAGCGCAGCAGGCGTTCGTCCTGCGCCAGCGGCGAGCGCCCGCCCACGAGGTGGCGCAGGTGTTCCTTGGCGAGTTCGTCGTGCGTCAGGTCCAGCGCCTCGAAGCCCTGGCGCTGGAAGGTCTTGGCGAGCTTTTCCGACTCGCCCTTGCCGTGCGCGGTCAGGCCCACGAACACGTGGGCGCGCGCGCTGTCGCCGATGCGGTAGTTGAACTCGGTGACGTTGCGCGGGCCGCCAGGCAACTGGCCGATGAGCTCGCAAAAGCGCCGGAAGCTGCCGCGCTCCTCGGGGATGGTGACGGCCAGCAGCGCCTCGCGCTCCTCGCCCACCTCGGCGCGCTCGGCGACGAAGCGCAGGCGGTCGAAGTTCATGTTGGCGCCGCACAGGATGGCGGCGTAGGTTTCGCCCTTGGTCTTGTGCTGCGCCACGTACTGCTTGATGGCCGCCACGGCGAGCGCGCCCGCGGGCTCGACGATGCTGCGCGTGTCCACGAAGATGTCCTTGATCGCGGCGCACACGGCGTCGGTGTTGACGGTGACGTAGCCGTCCACCAGTCCCTGGGCGACGCGGAAGGTCTCCTCGCCCACGAGCTTGACGGCGGTGCCGTCGGAGAACAGGCCCACGTCCTGCAGCGTCACGCGCGCGCCCGCCTGCACGGACTGGACCATGGCGTCGGAGTCGTTCATCTGCACGCCGATCACCTTGATCTCGGGGCGCACGGCCTTGATGTAGTTGGCCACGCCGCTGATCAGCCCGCCGCCGCCGATGGCGACGAACACCGCGTCAAGCCGCTGGCTGCCCAGGCTTTGCAACTGGCGCAGGATTTCCATGGCGATGGTGCCCTGGCCGGCGATCACGTCCGGGTCGTCGAAGGGGTGGACGAAAGTGAGCGACTGCGCCTGCTGCAGCTCGAGCGAGTGCTGGTAGGCATCGGTGAAGCTCTCGCCGGCCAGCACCACCTCGCCGCCGAGCGCCTGCACGGCGTCGATCTTGACCTGCGGCGTGGTGGTGGGCATGACGATCACGGCGCGCACGCCGAGCTTGCGCGCGCTCATGGCCACGCCCTGCGCGTGGTTGCCGGCCGAGGCGCAGATCACGCCCTTCTGCAACTGCTCGGGCGGCAGTTGCGCCATCTTGTTGTAGGCGCCGCGCAGCTTGAAGCTGAACACCGGCTGCTGGTCCTCGCGCTTGAGCAGCACCTTGTTGTGCAGGCGCCGGCTCAGGGCGCGCGCCGGCTGCAGGTCGGACTCCACGGCCACGTCGTACACGCGCGCCGTGAGGATTTTCTTCAGGTAGTCGAACGGGGAAAGGGGCTGGGTCATGGTGGGCGCCATCATAGGACGGGCGATGGAGCGCCCAGGAAAGCCAAAAAAAAGCCCCGAGCCGTGAGGCTAGGGGCTGAATCCACCGTTAGAGGAGGTGGAGGAGACAAACGGCGCACAGACTTGCTGTGCATGGAGGCCATTGTAGCGCGGCGATGTTGCATTGCAACATTAGGAAGCCATATCCCCACAAGGGTCTGTTTTTTTGCTGCAATCACGCTCCCTTATCGCTCAGTCAGAGAAAGACCTCTTATGGAATGCACAGTCAGCTGGACCGGCGCGAGCGGCACGCGCTCGGGCATGGGCTTTGTCGCCGAAACCGGCAGCGGCCATGTCCTGGCCATGGATGGGGCGCCCGATGCAGCCAAGCCCGAGCTAGGTGGCCTGAATCTTGCTCCTCGTCCCATGGAGACGCTGCTGGCCGGCACCGGGGGGTGTACCGCGTACGACGTGGTGCTGATCCTGCGCCGCGGGCGCCACGATGTGCGGGGCTGCAGTGTCAAGTTGACGTCGGAACGTGCCGATACAGAACCGAAGGTATTCACCAAGATCCACATGCACTTCACCGTTACGGGCAAGGGTGTTCCGGCCGCCGCCGTGGAGCGGGCCATCGCCCTGAGCCATGAGAAATACTGCTCCGCCAGCATCATGCTGGGCAAGACGGCGCAGATCACCACAGGCTTTGATCTGATCGAGGTCTGAGGGCCGGACCGGCGAGGGGGCGAAAAAGCGTCCACAGGCCCGCGTCGCCACATCAGTGAAAACCCCCTGGTGCAGGGGGTGGCCTGTATGTTGCACCACAACAACGAAATGCGCCGTTGAATGCACCAGCGAGGGGATTTCCTTTGCGAAAGAGGGTGGCGTCTGGTGCAATGGGGGGAACTTCCCCATCAGGAGGTTGGCCCGGGACCGGCGGGGCATGTCAGTGCCGCACCCACAACGCCGTCGGCGCCCTCTAGTTAAACCTTGGAGTACTTGCAATGAAAAAATCCCTGCTCGCCCTGGCCGTGCTGGCCGCTTCTGGCGCCGCCATGGCCCAATCTTCCGTGACCCTGTACGGCGTGGCCGATGCTGGCGTGACCTACGTCAATGGTGACAAGAACTGGTCCGGCGTGACCTCCGGCAACAACCTGACCAGCCGCATCGGCTTCCGCGGCGTGGAAGACCTGGGCGGTGGCCTGAAGGCCAACTTCCGTCTGGAAGCAGGTCTGAACCTGGACAACGGCGACGGTGCTTCCGGCTACGCTGGTGCCAAGGCTGGTGATGGCCTGGCATTCAAGCGTCAATCGACCGTGGGCCTGGAAGGCGGCTTCGGTGAAGTGCGTCTGGGCCGCGAACTGACCGCTGCCTACAACGCTACCGCCCGCTACGACGTGTTCGGTTCCGTGGGTATCGCCCAGTCCCGCCTGTGGGCAGACGGTGGCGTGACCGATACCGGCGCTTACAACACGGCTCGTACCACCAACCAGCGCGTGAGCAACGCCGTGACCTATGTGTCGCCCAACTTCAGCGGCTTCAAGGCTGCTGTGAACTACGGCTTCGGCGAAGTGGCTGGCGCTAACAGCGATCGCCAATACCTGGGCGCTGGCCTGACGTACGACAACGGCCCTCTGAGCCTGGGTCTGGGTCTGGAGCGTCTGAACAAGGACACCGCTACCAACTCGGGCAAGATTTCCGTTTGGAGCCTGGGCGGTTCGTATGACCTGGGCGTGGCCAAGATCCTGGCTGGCTACCGCGATTCCAAGGGTGAGCGCGGCGCCATCGGCGACGACAAGACCAAGGGCTACATGCTGGCTGTGACCGCTCCTGTGGGCCCTGGCCTGGTGCGCGCTGCGTTCAACCGCTATGAATACACCCCCGCTGGCGCTGCCAAGCTCAAGGCTGACCAGTTCGCCGTGGGTTATGTGTACGGCCTGTCCAAGCGCACTTCTGTGTACGGCACCTACGCTTACCTGAACAACAAGGACTACAACGGCACCAATGCCGTGATCCCGTCGCTGGGTGCTGGCGTGCTGAAGGACAGCGGCAAGCAGCAAGGCTTCCAAGTGGGCGTGAGCCACTCCTTCTAATGCCAGGCTGGCGTGAGCCAGCTTGTCTTGGAAACACAAACCGCTGCACGCGTGCAGCGGTTTTTTTATTTGGGAATCTGTCGCGTGCGTGACTGCGTTCGGGGTTAACCCCTGTGGCAGGAATGCGATAAGCCCTTGCCCGGATTGTGTCGGTTTTTAACAATCAAGGTTCCCCGCCCCCTGTCAAAAAACACGATTTGGCCGCAGGGCCTCCTTGGGAGGAATTTTTAGTGCGGTGAATCTAACGGTATTGCATGGTTCGGAGCGGTTCATTTTTAGAATGGCTGCGAATTCTGAAACCGGTTATCAATCCTAGAGGAGTTTATCTAATGCAGAAGAACATTATTGTGGCAGCCCTGGCCCTGTGCAGTGCCGGTGTGGCAATGGCCCAAACCAGCAAGGTGGAATTGTGGGGTATCGTGGATGCCGCTGTGCGCCACACCAATAACGAAGGCGTGGATCAGAAGAGCAAAACCCAGATGATTGGCGGCGGTATGTCGCAAAGCCGCTGGGGCATCAACGTCACGGAAGACCTGGGCGGCGGCAATACGGCGCTGGTGGTGCTGGAAAACCGTTTCGATGCCGATGCCGGAAATTCCGCCGCGAACGCGCCTTTCTTCCAGTTGGCTCACGTGGGCTTGCAAACCCCCTATGGCCGTTTGACCGCTGGCCGCCAGTGGAACGTGCTGTTCGATGTGGTGACCAGCACCTACGCCTCGTTCCCCTATTCGCCCTACATGGAAGCCTACAAGCCCGAGCTTGGCATGGCCATGGGTGCGCGTACCAGCAATATGCTGAAGTACACCTTCGCCACGAAGGACCGCAGCCTGGTCGGCTCGCTGCAGTATTCGTTTGATGAAAACAACGATACCAAAGATATCGAGGCAGGTTTCCCTGGTAACGCGGCCCAATTGCCGGCCTTGATTGGTGCCAAGGCGCTGAGCACCATCAATGGCGGCGCATGGAAGACGGTCGGCGGCTATCTGCGCTACGCCCCTGGCAACGGTCTGGCTGTCGGCGGCGGCTATCTGCGTAGCACGCTGCCCGGCGGCACCGATGTCGATGCGTGGACCCTGGGTGGTTCGTATCGCACCGGCCCCTGGTATCTGACGGCTGGCTACGGCTTGAACAAGGCCAAGTTCACGGCTGCAGGTGCCAATCCCATCCAGACTATTCGCAATCAATTGGATGGTGCGATTCTGGGCGTGTTCTGGGCCGGTCAGACCAACGGCGGCTTCGTTCCGGGTGATGCCGACAAGCGCCAGATGGTCAAGCTGGGCGTGGGCTACCAGGCCACGCCGCAGCTCAACGTGGGCCTGCACTACTTCCACGGCAAGCAGTCCGGCTCGGCTACCGGCCTATCCAACGGCAAGGCTAATTTCGTCGTGGCCGTGGCCGACTATGCCTTCAGCAAGCGCACCGATGCTTACGTCGGTATCGACAACACGCGCCTCAGCGGCGGCGACAACATGTACTTGGACACTGCCAGCAAGGCCCGCAGCCGCACCGGCTTCACCATCGGCCTGCGCCACCGCTTCTGATCCCCGGGCAGCTTGGCTGCCTGCCTCTGGAAAAAGCCCCTGCTCGCAGGGGCTTTTTTTCTGGGCGTTTTCCCCGGGCGAACGAGCTACGCCAGGGACGCTGTGCCTGCTAGCATGGGAGCGGTTGCATTGCCTCGCCTCCCATGCTCGCTTTCATCCTCCGCCGTTTGCTCCAGGCGGTGATCGTGATGGTCACCGTGGCCTTTCTGGCCTTCCTGCTATTCCAGTTTGTGGGCGATCCCGTGTTGATCCTGCTCGGCCAGGACGCGACGCCGGAGCAGGTGGCTGCGCTGCGCGCGGCCTTGGGGCTGGACCGTTCGTTTGTCGTGCAGTTCGGCCATTTCCTGTGGAACGCCGCACAAGGCGAGTTCGGCATCAGCTTGCGCCAGGGCGCGCAGGTGTCGCGCCTGATCGCCGAACGCTTCCCGGCGACGCTAGAGCTGGCGCTGGCGGCAGCCGTGCTCGCGCTGCTGGTGGGCATTCCGATGGGGGTGTATGCGGCGCTCAAGCGTGGCACGTTTACCAGCCAGGTGTTCATGGCGCTGTCGCTGCTCGGCGTGTCGTTGCCCACGTTCCTGATCGGCATCCTGCTGATCCTGGTGTTCTCGGTCACGCTGGGCTGGTTCCCGAGCTTCGGCCGGGGCGAGGTGGTGCAACTGGGCTGGTGGAGTACCGGGCTTCTCACGGCGAAGGGGTGGCACCATCTTGCGCTACCCGCCGTCACCCTGGCCATCTTCCAGCTGACGCTGATCATGCGCCTGGTGCGCGCCGAGATGCTGGAAGTGCTGCGCACCGACTACATCAAGTTCGCGCGGGCGCGCGGGCTCACTGACCGGGCGATCTACTTCGGCCATGCGCTCAAGAACACGCTGGTGCCGGTGCTGACCATCACCGGGCTGCAGCTCGGCGGCCTGATCGCCTTCGCCATCATCACCGAGACGGTGTTCCAGTGGCCTGGCATGGGGCTGCTGTTCATCCAGGCCGTGACCTTTGCCGACATTCCGGTGATGGCGGCCTACCTGTGCCTGATCGCGCTGATCTTCGTCGTGATCAACCTGGTGGTGGATTTGTTGTATTTCCTGGTCGATCCGCGCCTGCGCGTCGGCCGGGCGGGAGGACATTGAGATGCAGGCTCCGCGCTTCAAGGCGGGCGGGCGGGCGTTCGCCCAGATCGCCCAGTTTCATCCTGAACTGACGGCGCTGCGCCGCGACCTGCACGCGCACCCAGAGCTGGGTTTCGAGGAGCACTATACGGCCGCCCGCGTCAAGGAGGCGCTGCAGGTCTGTGGCGTCGATGAGATCCACGAAGGCATTGGCCGCACCGGCGTGGTGGCAGTGGTGCGCGGGCGCGGGCAGTCCAGTGGCTCCATGCTCGGCCTGCGTGCCGACATGGATGCATTGCCCATGACCGAACACAACGACTTCGCCTGGAAGTCGTGCAAAAGCGGCCTGATGCACGGCTGCGGGCACGACGGCCATACGGCCATGCTGGTGGGGGCGGCGCGCTACCTGGCGGCCACACGCCATTTCGACGGCACGGCCGTGCTGATCTTTCAGCCGGGCGAGGAGGGCTGCGCGGGCGCGCGCGCAATGATCGAGGACGGGCTGTTCGAGCGTTTCCCCGTGCAGTCGGTCTACGCCATGCACAACTGGCCTGCCATGAAGTCCGGCACCGTGGGGCTGAACGGCGGCGCCATGATGGCAGCTGCCGACCGCATCACCATCGAGGTCACCGGCCGCGGCGGCCATGGCGCGCATCCGTACCAGACGACGGACGTGATCCTGGCGGCGGCGCACATCGTCACCGCGGTGCAGAGCATCGTGGCGCGCAACGTGCGCCCGCTCGACAGCGCCGTCATCAGCCTGTGCGCGGTGCAAGCGGGCGACCTGGGTGCCTTCAGCGTGCAGCCCGGCAGCGCTACGCTGGTGGGCACGGTGCGCAGCTTCGACCCTGTGGTGCAGGACATGGTCGAGGCCCGCCTCAAGGAACTGTGCAGCGCCGTGGCCCTGGGCCTGGGCGTCACCGCCGCCGTGCGCTACGAGCGCATGTACCCGGCCACCATCAACACCGAAAGCGACGCGCGCTTCGCTGGCGACGTGGCCGAGTCCATCGTGGGCGCCGAGAACGTAGTGCGCGACCTGGAGCCGAGCATGGGCGCCGAGGATTTCTCCTTCATGCTGCAAAGCAAGCCCGGCGCCTACCTGCGCCTGGGCCAGGGCAACGGCGTGGGCGGCGCGGCGCTGCACAACAGCCGCTACGACTTCAACGACGAAGTGCTGCCCCTGGGGGCGGCGCTGCATGCGGGCCTGGTCGAGCAGGCCATGCCGATGGTGGAGGTTTGATGGAAAAAGTGCCTGAAACGCAGAACTGGCAAGCGCTGGCAGCTACTGTTTCAGGAGTTTTTGGCCTGCGTTGAATGCCTGTGGAAACCCTGGATGAAAAACCCCCTGCACCGCTGGCTCGACAGTGACATGGGCCACAGCCTGCGCGCTTCGCCCCTGGCCATGGGGGCGGCCTGCGTCGCGGCCGTGTGCGTGTTCTGCGCGGTGTTCGCGGGCTGGGTGGCGCCGCACAATCCGTTCGACCTTGCCACGCTGGAGCTGTCGGACGCGCGCCTGCCGCCCGCGTGGAGCCCCGAGGGCTCGGCCAAGTACCTGCTCGGCACCGACGACCAGGGGCGCGACATTCTCTCGGCGCTGATCTACGGCACGCGCATCTCGCTCATCGTGGGCCTGGCCGGCGTGGCGCTGTCGCTGGCGATGGGCGTGGCGCTGGGCCTGCTCGCGGGCGCCACGGGCGGCTGGGTGGACGCGTTGCTGATGCGCGTGTGCGACGTGGTCTCGTCCTTCCCGGCGATCCTGGTGGCGCTGCTCATCGCGGGCGTGGCGCGGGCGCTGTACCCCGGCGCGCCGGAGGGCATTGCCTTCGGCGTGCTCATCCTGGCCATCGCGTTCGCCGGCAGCAATGGCTGGGTGCAGTACGCGCGCACCGTGCGCGCGAGCACCATGGTCGAGCGCGGCAAGGAGTACGTGCAGGCCGCGCGCGTGACCGGTGTGCCACCTGCGCGCATCATGTTCCGCCACATCCTGCCCAACGTCACCGGCCCCGTCACGGTGCTGGCCACCATCCAGGTGGCCACGGCCATCATCACCGAGGCCACGCTGTCCTTCCTTGGCGTGGGCGCGCCGCCCACCTCGCCCTCGCTGGGCACGCTGATCCGCGTGGGCAACGATTACCTGTTCTCGGGCGAGTGGTGGATCACCGTCTTCCCCGGCATCATGCTGGTGCTGATCGCGCTGTCAGTGAACCTGCTGGGCGACTGGCTGCGCGATGCGCTCAATCCACGGCTGCGCTGACATGGCATTACTCGAAGTCCAGAACCTCGTTGTCGAATTCCCCACCCGGCGTGGCGTGCTGCGCGCGCTCGACGGTGTTTCCTTTGCCATCGCGCCGGGCGAGATCCTCGGCGTGGTGGGCGAATCGGGCGCGGGCAAGTCGCTCACCGGTGCGTCCATCATCGGCCTGCTGGAGCCGCCGGGGCGCATTGCCGCGGGGCAGATCCTGCTGGAAGGCGAGCGCATTGACCACCTGCCGCACGCGCAGCTGCGGCGCATTCGCGGACGGCGCATCGGCGCCATTTTTCAGGACCCGCTGACCTCGCTGAACCCGCTCTACACCGTGGGCCAGCAGCTTGTCGAGACCATCCAGACGCACCTGCCGGTGAGCGCCGCCGAGGCGCGCCAGCGCGCCGTGCAACTGCTCAAGGACACGGGCATCCCGGCGGCGGAGCAGCGCATCGGCCACTACCCGCACCAGTTCAGCGGCGGCATGCGCCAGCGCGTGGTCATCGCGCTGGCGCTTGCCGCCGAGCCGCAGCTCATCGTGGCCGACGAGCCCACCACGGCGCTCGACGTGTCCATCCAGGCGCAGATCATCCAGCTGCTCAAGAGCATCTGCAAGACGCGCGGCGCGGCCGTGATGCTCATCACGCACGACATGGGCGTGATCGCCGAGACCTGCGACCGCGTGGCGGTGATGTACGCCGGCCGCATCGCCGAAATCGGCCCGGTGCACGACGTCATCAACCACCCCGCGCACCCCTATACCGCGGGGCTGATGGCGGCCATTCCCGACATGGAATCGGAGCGCGACGCGCTCTACCAGATCGACGGCGCCATGCCGCGCCTGGACGCCATTCCCCCGGGCTGCGCCTTCAATCCGCGCTGCCCGCGCGGCTTCCAGGCGCGCTGCCGCACCGAGCGCCCGGAGTTGATCGCTGCGGGCCCGACCCAGGCCGCGTGCTGGCTGCACGACCCGGCGAGCGGGGTGACCGCATGAGTACCGCCATGCAACCCCTGGTGCCACCCCTGGTGCGTGCGCACGACCTGGCCAAGACCTTCGACGTCTCGGCCCCCTGGCTCAACCGCGTGATCGAGCGCAAGCCGCGCGCACTGCTGCACGCCGTGGACGGCGTGGGCTTTGAGATCGCACGCGGCCAGACCCTGGCGCTGGTGGGCGAATCGGGCTGCGGCAAGAGCACCGTGGCGCGCTTGCTGGTGGGCCTGTACGCGCCCACGCGCGGTGGCTTCACCTTCGACGGGCAGGACGCGCATGCTGCCTTCCAGGGCCGCGATGCGCGCGCGCTGCGCCGGCGCATCCAGATGATCTTCCAGGATCCGTATGCGAGCCTGAACCCGCGCTGGCGGGTCGAGGACATCGTCGGCGAGCCGCTGCGCGAGCACGGCCTCATCACCGGCAAGGCCGGGCTGAAAACCCGCGTGGGCGAACTGCTCACGTGCGTGGGCCTGTCCGCGCAGGACATGGCCAAGTACCCGCACCAGTTCTCGGGCGGGCAGCGCCAGCGCATCTCCATCGCGCGCGCGCTCGCCACCGAACCCGAGTTCCTGGTGTGCGACGAACCCACGAGCGCGCTCGACGTGAGCGTGCAGGCGCAGGTGCTCAACATCATGAAGCGGCTGCAGCGCGAGCGCGGCCTGACCTACCTGTTCATCAGCCACAACCTCGCAGTGGTGCGCCACGTGAGCGACCAGGTGGGCGTGATGTACCTGGGCCGGCTGGTGGAGCTGGCGGACAAGCACACGCTGTTCAGCCGCCCGCGCCACCCGTACACGCGCATGCTGCTCGACGCCATCCCCAAGATGCATGACACCGGCCGCGCCCGCACGCCCGTGCAGGGCGAGGTGCCCAACCCGCTCGACCCGCCGCCCGGCTGCGCCTTCAACCCGCGCTGCCCGCACGCCAACGCGCGCTGCCGCGCCGAGCGCCCCGCGCTGCACGAGGCCGGCGCGGGCACGCGCGTGGCGTGCCACGCGGTGCAGGAGGGGCGGCTGTGATGTGCTATGTAAATGGGAGCTGCTGGCGCTTTTCTGGCAAGCCTTGAAGCCATTTTTGACCTCTTTTTTCACCGACAGGAGCAGGCATGACCGCATTCACCCTTTCCAGCCCCGACATTCCGAGCGGTGGCACCGTGCCGCAGCACTTCGAGTTCGACGGCTTCGGCTGTTCCGGCCAGAACCGCTCGCCCGTGCTGCAGTGGAGCGGGGCGCCGCTGGAGGCCAAGAGCTTCGCCGTCACCGTGTACGACCCGGACGCGCCCACCGGCTCGGGCTGGTGGCACTGGTTCGTGGTGGACCTGCCCGCAGGCACCACGCAACTGGCGGCCCACGCGGGTGCGCAGGGCGGCCAGGGGCTGCCGGCTGGCGCACGCCAGATCCGCAACGACTACGGCGTCCACGCCTGGGGTGGCGTGTGCCCGCCGCCGGGCGACAAGCCGCACCGCTACGTTTTCACCGTGCACGCGCTGTCGGTGCCTCGGCTCGACATTCCCGACGACGCCACCGCAGCGCTGGCGGGTTTCATGGTGAACGCGCACACGCTGGCCAAGGCGTCTTTCACCGCGACCTACGGTCGGCCCTGAGCCCGGCGGCGGCCGCACCCTGCGGGGTGCGCTGGGCTGGCGCGGTTTTTCGTTGATGCACGTCAAGCTGCGCCAGGGAAGCGGAGCGGTGGTGACCCCCCCTTCCTAGAATGGGACTTCCGACCCACTCTTCTCCTTATGCACAAACTCTCCATAGGCACCCGGCTGGCACTGGGTTTCGGCCTGTTGCTGTTTTTCGCCTTGCTCAACAGCGCCCTGAGCATCTGGCAACTGCAGGCATCTAGCCAAGGCGCGCAGGCCATCATCGAAAAGCCGCTGGCCAAGGAGCGCTTGATCTCCGACTGGTACCGCTTCATCCACACGGCAGTGCGCCGCACCACCGCCATTGCCAAGAGCAGTGACCCCAGCCTCGCCACGTATTTCGCAGCCGAGCAGAAGGAGTCTGCCGAGAGCACCACGGCCATCCACAAGCAGGTCGAGACCCTGATGGCCACTGACGAGGAAAAGCGCCTGTTCCGCGACATCGCCGCGCTGCGCACGCGCTATGTCGCCGCGCGCGACGAAGTCATCCGCCTCAAGCGCGAAGGCCATGCGGAGGATTCGGCGCGCCTGCTCGAAGCCACCTTCGTGCCCGCCGCCAAGGTGTACGTGGAGCGCGTCAACGACCTGCTCCAGCTGCAGCGCCACGCGCTCGACCAGGCGGCCTCGCCGATCCGCGAGGCCAACCACCGCACCAGCCTGGGCATCCTGGCGCTGGGGCTGCTCACCCTGGCCCTGGGCGTGGGGGCCTCGCTGGCCATCGCGCGCGGCATCGTGCGTCCGCTGGGCCGCTCGCTGGGCGTGGCGCGCCAGGTGGCGGCCGGGGACCTGAGCCCCGTCATGCTCGATGCGCCGCAGGACACGCGCGACGAATCGAGCGCCCTGCTGCAAGCCCTGGGCAGCATGCAGCAATCGCTCACCAGCGTCATCCTGACCATCCGCGAGGCGGCCGAGAGCATGGCGACGGCCAGCGCCGAGATCGCCACCGGCAACCAGGACCTGTCGCTGCGCACCGAGCAGACCGCCAGCCACCTGCAGACCACGGCCGCGTCGATGGAGGAACTGACCGGCACCGTAGAGCACACGGCCCAGGCGGCGCGCACCGCCAGCGCGCTGGCCGGCTCGGCCGCCACCGTGGCGGGCCGGGGCGGCGCGCTGGTGGAACAGGTGGTGCACACCATGGAGTCCATCGACGGCAGCGCGCGGCGCATCGCCGACATCACGGGGGTGATCGACAGCATCGCCTTCCAGACCAACATCCTGGCCCTGAACGCCGCCGTGGAGGCCGCCCGCGCCGGGGAGCAGGGGCGGGGCTTCGCCGTGGTGGCGGGCGAGGTGCGCAGCCTGGCGCAGCGCAGCGCGGCGGCGGCGCGCGAGATCAAGGACCTCATCGCCGACAGCACGCGGCGGGTGGGCGAGGGCTCGCGCCTCGTGCACGAGGCGGGCGACACCATGCGCGAGATCGTGGCGGCCGTGCAGCGCGTCACCGACGAGGTGGCGGGCATCGCGGCGGCGGCGGGCCAGCAGTCGGCGGGCATCGCGCAGGTCAACGCCTCGGTCAGCCAGCTCGACCAGATGACCCAGCAGAACGCGGCGCTGGTGGAGGAAAGCGCGGCCGCCGCGCAAAGCCTGCGCGAGCAGTCCGAACGGTTGAGCCGGGCGGTGTCGGCCTTCGTGCTCGTGCCGGCCGCAGCGGCGCCGCGCGGGCGCGCCCTGGCGCTGCCGGCCTGATAGGTTGTTATGAGGAAAAATGGCTTTCAGGCCATATGCTGCAAGCGCTGGCAGCTCTTTATTTGGTAGCGTTTGATGCGCCGGGCGCAGGGCCGCTGGTGAGGTGCGTGCATACGGTGGCCAGGATCTCATCCGACAGCGCCGGGCGCGCCGCCGCCGTGGCGCGCGCCAGCACCAGCGCGCCCACCATGGCGCTGAGCATGGCCATGGCCTCGGCGCGCTGCGCCGCGGAGGGCTCGGCGTCCGCCGCCAGCCCGCCGATCACCCGGGCGAAGCGGGTGATGTTGCGCTCCACCCCGGCGGCGAACACCGCCGACAGGTCGCCCCCGGCGCGGGCCACGTCCACAGCCAGCGCGGCGGCGGGGCAGCCTTCGCCGGGGCTGTCGCGGTGTTGGGGCGACAGGTAGGCCTGCACGCGGGCGGCCAGGCCGCCATCGCTGCCTTCCACGGCCCCGTCCAGCGGCCCGATGGACCAGTCGAACGCGCGCGCGCAGGCTTCGCGCACCAGCGCATCCTTGGATTCGAAATGGCGGTACAGCCCGCCGTGGGTGAGCCCGGCGCCGCGCGTGACCTCGGCCACGCCCACGCCGGCCAGGCCGTGGGCGCGGTACAGGCGCGCGGCGGCTTCGAGGATGTCTTGCCGGTTCTGCGCGGCTTGGGCTTTGGAGACCTTCATGGCGACGGATTGGTTACGGTTGTCATCAAACGTGTTTATGATGATGGTCGTCATCATAAAGCCGCAAGGCAAAGGGTACGCGATGGACAAGGATGTGACCAGGAGCGGCAGCCGCCGCGTCGTCATCACCGGCATGGGCATGGTGTCGCCCCTGGGCCGGGGCACCGCACTGTGCTGGCAGCGCCTGCTGGCCGGCGCCTCGGGCCTGTCGAGGCTGCCCGCGGACATGGCCCCCGATGTGGCCGGGCAGGTGGCGGGCCAGGTGCCCAGCGTGGCGCAGGACCCCGAGGGCGGCTGGGACATCGACGCCGTGGCGCCCGCCAAGGAACTGCGCAAGATGGACCGCTTCATTCCCCTGGCGCTGGATGCATGCGGCCAGGCACTGGCCCAGGCGGGCTGGCCACCGCAGGACGAGCGCGCGCGCGAGCGCACGGCCTGCGTCATCGCCTCCGGCATCGGCGGCTTCGACGCCATTGCGCAGGCGGTGCGCACCACGGACAGCCGGGGCGCGCAGCGCCTGTCGCCTTTCACCGTGCCCTCGTTCCTGGCCAATCTGGCGGCCGGGCACGTGTCGATCCGCCATGGCCTCAAGGGGCCGCTGGGCACGCCGGTCACGGCCTGTGCGGCCAGCGTGCAGGCCGTGGGCGACGGGCTGCGCCTGATCCGTTCGGGCGAGGCCGACGTGGCGCTGTGCGGCGGCACCGAGGCGGCCATCGGCCGCGTCAGCCTGGGCGCCTTCGCGGCCGCCAAGGCCCTGTCCACACGCTACAACGACCGGCCGCAGGAAGCGTCGCGCCCTTTCGACATGGGCCGCGACGGCTTCGTGATGGGCGAGGGCGCGGGGGCGCTGGTGCTCGAATCGCTGGCGCATGCCCGGGCGCGCGGCGCCACGCCGCTGGCCGAGGTGGTGGGCTATGGCACCTCGGCCGACGCCTACCACATCACCGCGGGCCCGGAGGATGGCGACGGCGCGCTGCGCGCCATGGCACAGGCGCTGGCCATGGCCGAGGTGGCGCCCGCCCAGGTGCAGTACCTGAACGCGCACGCCACCTCCACGCCGGTGGGCGACCGTGGGGAGCTGGCTGCGATCCGCCGCCTGTTCGGCACCGGAGGCGGCGTGGTCGTCAGTTCCACCAAGTCGGCCACGGGGCATCTGCTCGGCGCGGCCGGCGCGGTGGCCGCCATCTTCGCCGTGCTGGCGCTGCGCGACCAGATCGCGCCGGCCACGCGCAACCTGGCCGATCCCGACCCGCTGGCCGAGGGCATCGACCTGGTGGCGGGCAGCGCGCGGCCGCTGGCCATGGAATACGCGCTGGTCAATGGCTTCGGCTTTGGCGGCGTGAACGCCTCACTGCTGCTGCGCCGCTGGCAAGCGGCGTGAACACGCCTGTTAATACGGGTTGGATAACCGCAGTCCATGAAACCGGCGCGGCCCGAGCGAGGGCAGCCGAGCATGGGCCGCCGCGCAGCGGCTCAGGGGGGTGTTTCAAGCATAGCGCTTGGCGTGCAGGTTGTCCTTCATCTGCTGCAGCAGCGGCTGCAGCTGCGGGCCGATGCGCAGCGCCACGCAGGTGGCTACCACGTCGATGACCAGCAGGTGCAGCAGGCGCGACACCATGGGGCTGTAGCGGTCGTAGCCCTCGGGGTGGTCGGCGGCGAGGTGGATGGCGCAGGCGCTGGCCAGCGGCGAGCCGCTGGCGGTGATGGCGATGGTCGTGGCGCCGTTCTTGCGCGCGATGTCGGCGGCGTCCATCAGGTCGCGCGTGCGCCCGGAGTTGCTGATGATGACGGCGCAGTCGCCCGGCCCGAGCAGGGTGGCGCTCATGACCTGCATGTGCCCGTCGCTGGCCGAGATGCTGGTGATGCCCAGGCGGAAGAATTTGTGCTGCGCATCCTGCGCGACGATGCCGGAGTTGCCCGCACCGTAGAACTCGATGCGCCGGCCGGTCTGCCAGGTGGCGGCGATGGCCTCGGCCGCGCGCTGCACGGCGGTGGTGCTGGCGGCGTTGCGGTACTGCAGGAAGGCGGCCACGGCGTTGTCCACCACCTTGACGAGCACGTCGCCGGTCTTGTCGTCGGCGTCCACGCTGCGGTGGATGAAAGGCACGCCCTCGCTCACGCTGCCCGCCAGCTTGAGCTTGAAGTCGGCCAGGCCGTCGTAGCCCATGCTGCGGCAAAAGCGCACCACGGTGGGCTTGCTCACGTGCGCGCGTGCCGCCAGCTCGCGCACCGGCAGGCGCGCGAAGGCGCGCGCGTCGTGCAGCACGAGCCTGGCCACGCGCTGCTCGGCGGGCGCCAGGGAGGGCAGGGAGGCGGTGATGCGGTCGAGCATGGCGTGAATGTAACGTGGTTTCCTGCCCGCCTGTAACGCCCTCGCGGCATACACTCGCAGGTTTGGCCTGCGGGCCGCAGCATCGACCAACGAGGGAATCCGCATGCACCAGCTCGACGCACTCAAACAGTTCACCACCGTGGTGGCCGACACCGGCGACTTCCGGCAACTGGCCCAGTTCCAGCCGCGCGACGCCACCACCAATCCCTCGCTGATCCTCAAGGCGGTGCAAAAGAGCGAGTACGCGCCGCTGCTGCAGGCCACGGTGGCGCGGCACCGCGGCGCGCCCATGGAGGAGGTCATCGACCGGCTGCTGGTGCGCTTCGGCTGCGAGATCCTGTCGCTCATCCCGGGGCGCGTCTCCACCGAGGTGGATGCGCGCCTGAGCTTCGACACCAGCGCCACCGTGGCGCGCGCCGAGCGCCTCATCGAGCTGTACCAGGGCGAGGGCGTGCACATCGACCGCGTGCTCATCAAGATCGCCGCCACCTGGGAGGGCATCGAGGCGGCGCGCCAGCTGGAGCGCCGGGGCATCCACACCAACCTGACGCTGCTGTTCTCCTTCGCCCAGGCCGTGGCCTGCGGCCAGGCCAGGGTGCAGCTGATCTCGCCGTTCGTCGGGCGCATCTACGACTGGTACAAGAAACAGGCGGGCAGCCAGTGGGACGAGGCGGCCATGGCCGGGGCCAATGATCCGGGCGTGCAGTCGGTGCGCCGCATCTTCAACCACTACAAGCGCTTTGGCATCGCCACCGAGGTCATGGGCGCGAGCTTTCGCAACCTGGGCCAGATCGTGGCGCTGGCGGGCTGCGACCTGCTGACCATCGCGCCCGACCTGCTGGCGCAGCTGGCGCAGTCCGAGGCGCCGCTTGCGTGCGCGCTCGACGCCGAGGCGGCCCGCGCCATGGACCTGCCCGCGGTGCAGTACGACGAGGCGGGCTTCCGCTACGCGCTCAACGAGGACGCCATGGCCACCGAGAAGCTGGCCGAGGGCATCCGCGCCTTCGCCGCCGACGCGGTGAAACTGGAGCAGCTCATCCAGGCCGCAGCCTGAGCGGCTGGCCGCCCCCTCGTTACACTTGCGCCTCGCGCCCGCACCGCGGGCCTCGGAAACTTGCCATGCATTCAGTCGTCATCACCGGCACCGGCTTGTACCAGCCGCCGCACACCATCACCAACGCCGAACTGGTCGAATCCTTCAACCGCTATGTGGAGCAGGAGAACGCGCGCCATGCGGATGCCATCGCAGCGGGCACGCGCGCGCCCCTGCAGCCGTCGAGCGTGGAGTTCATCGAGAAGGCCTCGGGCATCAAGCAGCGCTATGTGTTCGAGAAGGCCGGCATTCTCGACCCCCAGCGCATGTACCCGCGTTACCAGGAGCGGCCCGACGACCAGCTGTCGATGATGGCCGAGCTGGCCGTCGCCGCCGCGCAGCAGGCGCTGCAGCAGGCCGGCAAGCGCGGCGCCGACATCGACGCCGTGCTGTGCGCCGCCTCCAACATGCAGCGCGCCTACCCGGCCATGGCCATCGAGGTCCAGCAGGCGCTGGGTGCCGGGGGCTATGGCTTCGACATGAACGTGGCCTGTTCCTCCGCTACCTTCGCCATCGAGCAGGCCGTGAACGCGGTGCGCACGGGCAGCGCCCGCTGCGTGCTGGTGGTCAACCCCGAGATCACCTCGGGCCACCAGGCCTGGAATGACCGCGACTGCCACTTCATCTTCGGCGACGTGTGCACGGCCATCCTGGTGGAGCGTGCGGACACCGCCACGGCCCCCGTGCAATGGGAGGTGCTGGGCACGCGCCTGGCCACGCAGTTCTCCAACAACATCCGCAACAATTTCGGCTTTCTCAACCGCAGCGAGGACAGCGACCCGCAGGCGCGCGACAAGACGTTCCGCCAGGAGGGCCGCAAGGTGTTCAAGGAGGTGGTGCCGATCGCCGCGGCCCATATCGAGGGCCATCTCGCCGACCTGGGGCATGCGCCCGCCGCCGTGCGCCGCTACTGGCTGCACCAGGCCAACGAGGGCATGAACCAGTTCGTCATCAAGAAGCTGGTGGGCGAGGCTGACCGTGAGCGCGCACCGCTGATCCTGGACGAATTCGCCAACACCGCCTCGGCGGGCTCGATCATCGCCTTCCACAAGCACCGGGCCGACCTGGCCGCGGGCGACATCGGCGTGATCTGCTCGTTCGGCGCCGGCTACTCCGTCGGCAGCGTGGTGGTGCGCAAGCGGTGAGATGAAGCGACACCCCCCTGAGCGGCTGCGCCGCTTCCCCCCGCTCTCGCCACGCTGCGCGTGGCGGGCAGGGGGACGCCGCCAGCGCGGCGGGGCGGCCCTTGCGCGGCGTCCGCTGGCCTGGGCCGCGGCGGTTGCATGGGCTGTGGGCGGCGCGTGCGCGATGGAAAACTGACATGCATTCCCGCTGTGATGAAACGCCCCAGTGGGCACAACTGCAGGCGCATCGCGCCGCCTTGGGCGCGGAGTTCGACTTGCGCGGGGCGTTTGCGCGCGACGGCCAGCGTTTCACGCACTTCAGCCAGGAGGCGCCGCATGTGTTCGCCGACCTGTCGAAGAACCTGTGGGACCGGCAGGCCGAGGCGCTGTTGCTCGGCATGGCGCAGGCCAGCGGCCTGGAGCAGCGCCGCGACGCCATGTTCGGCGGCCAGGCGGTCAACACCACCGAGGGCCGCGCCGCGCTGCATACCTTGCTGCGCCGCCCGGCCGGGCTGGCCCTGCCGGGCGACACGCCCCAGATCGCCCCCGCGCTGCTGGACGTGCATGCCGCGCTGGACGCCATGCTGGCCTATGCCGAACAGGTGCGCGAGGATGCGGCGATCACCGACATCGTGAACATCGGCATCGGCGGCTCCGACCTGGGGCCGCAGATGGCGGTGCGGGCGCTCGACGCCTTCCGAATTCCCGGCAAGCGCTTCCATTTCGTCTCCAACATCGACGGCCACGAACTGCACGCGGTGCTGCGCGAACTGCAGCCCGGGCGCACGCTGTTCCTGGTGGCGTCCAAGACCTTCACCACGCTGGAGACCATGACCAACGCCCGCTCGGCGCTGGCGTGGTTCCACGCCCAGGGGGGGCGCGACGTGGCGCGCCACTTCGTCGCGCTGACGGCCCGTGCCGACGTGGCGCGCGCCTGGGGCATGACCACGGCCTTCGGCTTCTGGGACTGGGTGGGCGGCCGCTATTCGCTGTGGTCGGCCATCGGGCTGCCGATCGCCCTGGCCATCGGCGCCCGGGGGTTCCGGGCGCTGCTGGCCGGTGCGCACGCCATGGACGAGCACTTCCGTACCGCGCCGCTGCATGCCAACCTGCCGGTGCGCCTGGCGCTGCTCGACATCTGGTACCGCAATTTCCTCGGCCTTTCCAGCCGCTGCATCGCGCCCTACCACGCCGGGCTGCAGCGCCTGCCGGCCTACCTGCAGCAACTGGAGATGGAAAGCAACGGCAAGCGCGTGGATCTGGAGGGCCGGACCCTGCCCATCGCCACCTCGCCCGTGCTGTGGGGCGAACCCGGCTGCAACGGCCAGCATGCCTTCTTCCAGATGCTGCACCAGGGCACCGACGTGCTGCCGCTGGAGATCATCGCCGTGCGCCAGTGCGCGCACCCGCTCGAGGGCCACCACGCGCTGCTGCTGGCCAATGCCCTGGCGCAGGCGCAGGCGCTGATGCAGGGGCGCGCAACGGAATGTGGCCACCGCCACTTTCCGGGCAACCGGCCCAGTACTTTCGTGCTGCTGGAGGCGCTGACGCCCGTGGCGCTGGGGGCGTTCATCGCGCTGCAGGAGCACCGCGTGTTCAGCACCGGCAGCCTGTGGGGCATCAACAGCTTCGACCAGTGGGGCGTGGAGCTGGGCAAGCAGTTGGCGCAAGACCTGTTGCAGCGCATGCAGTCGGGCGACGCGCAGGGGCTGGATGCCTCCACGGCGGGCTTGCTGCAACGTCTGGGGTCGGCATCAAATCCGCCCTGAAGCTGCGCCCATGAAGCGTGAGAAGCTATCGAAATGAAAGCAAAAAGGCCGGTCATATGACCGGCCTTTTCTGCATCGTGCAGAGATGTCAGAACGACACGGTGGCCGAGAGCTTGAAGGTGCGCGGCGCGCCGGGCATCACGAAGCCATCGGCGAACAGGCCGATCCAGTAGTTCTTGTCGGCCACGTTTTCCACGCTGGCGTTGAAGCGCACGGGCGTGGTACCGAACTGGGTGGCGTAGCTGGCGTTCAGGTCCAGCCGGTTCCACGACGGCACGCGCAGCTTGTTGCCCGAGTCGGCCCACTGCGCGCCGGTGTAGATGAAGCGGCCGCCCACCTTCAGGCCCTGCACCGGCGTTTGCCAGTCGGCGCCGATGCGCGCGCGCCATTCAGGCGTGCCAAAGGTGTCCTTGCCGGTGTTGCGCTGCTCGGACCGGATGTGGGTAATGCCGCCCAGCAGCGACACGGTCTGCGCCACCTGGCCGTACATGCTCCACTCCAGGCCGCGCAGGCGCTGCTCGCCATCGTCCACCAGGGTGGGAAGGGGCGCGGCGTTGTTGCTGATGAACGAGGGGCGCTTGATCTCGAAGGCGCTGACGGTGTGCGTCAGCGCGCCGGTCTGCAGCTTCACGCCCAGCTCGAACTGCTTGGTCTGCTTCGGTGGCAGGGCCACGCCCGTGTTGGTGTAGCCCACGCCCACGACCTGGCCCGGCTCCAGCCCTTCGGTGTAGTTGCCGAACAGCGAAAGGTCGTCACCCCAGGGGCGCACGACGGCGGCCAGCATGGGCGAGAAGCGGCTTTCGCTGTAGTTCGACAGCGGCATCTTCACGGTCTGGTGGCGCCCGCCCACCGTGAGCAGCACCTTCTCGCCGGCGAAGCCCATGGTGTCGGCCACGGCCAGCGAGCGGTAGTCGTTCTCGGTGGTGTAGTCCTTCCAGACGGGCGCGGCGGGGAAGGGCGGCACCACCGGGTCGTACATGTTGGTGGTGTAGCAGTAGTTGCAGGCCGTGTTGTACGAGCCTTCCTTGTGCTTGAGGATGTTGGCCGACAGCTGCAGGCGGTGCTTCACGCTGCCGGTGTCGAATTTGCCGATCACGCCGGCCTCGGCCGTGCGGCGCTCCGACTTGGTGTGCACGTGGTAGATGGCGCCGCGCGTGGTGCCGTCCGCGCCGGTGACGAAGGCGCGGGTGCCGAACAGCAGGCCCTTGCCTTCGGCCTGGGAGCCGCCCAGCGCGAGGTAGCCCTGCCAGTCCTGCGTGAAGTCGAACTCGGCGCGGGCCAGCGCGCCCGTGTTGTCGTACTCGCCGTGGGTGCCGCGGAACATGTTGGTGTCGCCCTTGGGCGGCGCCAGCAGGGTGCCCACGCCGGGAATCGAGGCGTTGCCCAGGAAGTTGAACATGCCGGGGCTGCCGCCGTCGATCTTGTTGACGCTGTTGTACAGGTCGAACGAGAAGCGGGCGCGGTCGCCGATGTAGTCCAGCGCCAGCGCGCCCACTTGGCGTTTTTGGCTCTCGTCCTTGGCGCCCATCTCGCCGTCGCCATAGACGCCGTTGAAGCGCACGCCCAGGCGCTTTTCGTCGCCGAAGCGCTTGCCCACGTCGGCATGGCCCTGGAAGTAGGACTTGGAGCCGTAGGTCACCGTCAGGTCGGCGATGGGCTGGGCCAGCGCGCGCTTGGTCACCATGTTGACGGTGCCGGCCACGCTGGACAGGGGCGGCATGCCCGAGAGCAGCACGTTCGGGCCGCGCAGCACCTCGATGCGCTCGAACATTTCCACCGGCACCGCGTTGGCGGGAGCGATGCCGTACAGGCCGTTGGTGGCGATGTCCATCGCCGTCATGTCCAGGCCGCGCAGGTTGAAGTTCTGCAGCAGGTGGTTCTTGTTGGTGGTGAAGACGATGGCGGAGTCGTTCTCCAGCACGTCCTGCAGCGTGAGGGCCGACCAGTCCTCGGCCAGCTCGCGCGTGTAGGCGTTGACGTGCACCGGCGCCTCCATGATGGATGTGGCGCCCAGGATGCCCAGGCGCGCGCCCGAGGCAGCCTTGTGGCCGGGGGCGCGCTGGGGCAGGTCCTCGCGCTCGTACTTGCTGCGCACGTTGACCTGCTCCAGGGTGGCCTCCGCCTTGGGCGGCGTGGCGGTCTGCGCTGCGACGGTGGCGCTGAAGGCGAGCAGTGCGAAGGCGATGGGGGTGAGCCGGGTGGTGCGATGGAGGGTGGATTGCATGCGTGTTGCTTCTTGCGATGGAGTGTTGCAAATAAAAACTGTTCTCATTTTATTTATTGCATCGCAGGCGCTGCCCAAAAAGAGGCAGGAAACAATCCACATTTATGAGTCAAATTGGCCTCTGGCCCTTACCCAGAAAGCGCTGGCAGCTATTGAAATCATAGTGTTGTAAGCGCGCATCACCAGCTTTGCGCAACGGGCTATCCAGGGAATGAAAAAAGCCCCGCAGGCGCACGGCCTGCGGGGCTTTTTACGGGGTGGGCTGGATTACATGCCCATGCCGCCCATGCCACCCATGTCGGGCATGGCGGGCGCTGCGGCTTCGTCCTTCGGTGCCTCGGCCACCATGCACTCGGTGGTCAGCAGCAGCGATGCCACGGATGCGGCGTTCTGCAGCGCGGTGCGGGTCACCTTGGTCGGGTCCAGGATGCCCATTTCCAGCATGTCGCCGTAGGTGTCGTTGGCGGCGTTGAAGCCGTAGTTGCCCTTGCCGTTCAGCACTTCGTTCACCACCACGCTGGCTTCGCCGCCGGCGTTGTTGACGATCTCGCGCAGCGGCGCTTCGATGGCCTTCAGGATCAGCTTGACGCCGGCGTCCTGGTCGGCGTTGTCACCCTTGATGGTGCCCACGGCCTGCTTGGCGCGCAGCAGTGCCACGCCGCCGCCGGCCACGATGCCTTCTTCCACGGCAGCGCGGGTGGCGTGCAGGGCGTCTTCCACGCGGGCCTTCTTTTCCTTCATCTCGACTTCGGTGGCAGCGCCGACCTTGATCACGGCCACGCCGCCGGCCAGCTTGGCCACGCGCTCTTGCAGCTTCTCGCGGTCGTAGTCGCTGGTGGCTTCCTCGATCTGGATACGGATCTGCTTCACGCGCGCTTCGATGTCAGCGGCGCTGCCTGCGCCATCGATGATGGTGGTGTTTTCCTTGCCCACTTCGATGCGCTTGGCCTGGCCCAGGTCGGCCAGCGTGACCTTCTCCAGGGAGAGGCCCACTTCTTCGGCGATGACCTTGCCGCCCGTCAGGATGGCGATGTCTTCCAGCATGGCCTTGCGGCGGTCGCCGAAGCCAGGCGCCTTGACGGCCACGACCTTCAGGATGCCGCGGATGGTGTTCACCACCAGGGTCGCCAGGGCTTCGCCCTCGACTTCCTCGGCGATGATCAGCAGCGGACGGCCGGCCTTGGCCACGGCTTCCAGCGTGGGCAGCAGGTCGCGGATGTTGCTGATCTTCTTGTCAAACAGCAGCACGAAGGGGTTGTCCAGCAGGGCAACCTGCTTCTCGGGCTGGTTGATGAAGTAGGGCGACAGGTAGCCGCGGTCGAACTGCATGCCTTCCACGACGTCGAGCTCGTTGTTCAGGCTCTTGCCGTCTTCCACGGTGATCACGCCTTCCTTGCCCACCTTGTCCATCGCGTCAGCGATGATCTTGCCGATGGATTCGTCGGAGTTGGCGGAAATGGAGCCGACCTGGGCGATTTCCTTGGAGGTGGTGGTGGGCTTGGAAGCCTTCTTCAGCTCTTCCACCAGGGCGGCCACGGCCTTGTCGATGCCGCGCTTCAGGTCCATCGGGTTCAGGCCGGCGGCCACGTACTTGGAGCCTTCGCGCACGATGGCCTGGGCCAGCACGGTAGCGGTGGTGGTGCCGTCACCAGCGTTGTCGCTGGTCTTGGAGGCCACTTCCTTCACGAGCTGGGCGCCCATGTTCTGCAGCTTGTCCTTGAGTTCGATCTCCTTGGCCACGGACACGCCGTCCTTGGTCACCGTGGGGGCGCCGAACGAGCGCTCCAGCACCACGTTGCGGCCCTTGGGGCCCAGGGTCACTTTCACTGCGTTCGCGAGGATGTTCACGCCTTCGACCATGCGTGCGCGGGCTTCGCCGCCGAAAACTACGTCTTTTGCTGCCATGTTTGGCTCCTACAAAATTTTTCGATCAAATCAGCTTCCAGTGCCCGCCTGGCAAGCGCAAGAAGCTATGGAAATATGAGTGAATTACTTCTCGACGACCGCGAACAGGTCGTCTTCCTTCATCACCAGCAGCTCGTCGCCGTTGACCTTGACGGTCTGGCCCGAGTACTTGCCGAACAGCACGCGGTCGCCGACCTTCACGCCCATGGCGATCAGCTCGCCCTTGTCGTTCTTCTTGCCGGGGCCCACGGCCAGCACTTCGCCCTGGTCGGGCTTCTCGGCGGCGTTGTCGGGGATGACGATGCCCGAGGCAGTCTTGGTTTCGTTTTCGAGGCGCTTGACGATCACGCGATCGTGCAGAGGACGCAGGTTCATAGCATCTCCTTGAGGTAGACAAACAAGTGGGAGGATGAAGGCCGCCCAAGAGGCGGCCCGGGAATCAGTGGATGGCGCTTGTTAGCACTCAGGTCCAACGAGTGCTAATGATAAGGGCAATCGTGGGCACTTCAAGGGGCGCTGGCCGAAGGGCTGATGCAGCGTCTGGCAATGATGGAAGATGCATTGATTGGGCTTTTGTATCGGGGCAATAAACAGGGATAGATAGAATCGCCCCCCAAACCCCTCCCGCAGTGCTATGCGAGTTCTTGTGCGCGTTCGTGCACGGCTTGCGCACTTTCCCTTCTCCCCCAATGTCGAAAAAGAGTGGACAGGCCCCATGGCGTCCTTGCAAGCAACCACGGCCTTGATGGGGGTCAGTCTGGCAGTGCTGATCCTTTACCTGATACGCCGCGATCACCTCTACCTCATGCACGGCCTGTTCTGGGTTGCGGTGGCCGCCGCCGCCGCCGTGCTGGGTGCATGGCCAGGCTTGATCGACCGGCTGGCCCTGTGGACGGGAGTCGGCTATCCACCCGCGCTGCTCCTGCTGCTGGCCTGCATGGTGCTATTGCTCAAGGCGCTGCATGCCGACATGGTCAACACGCGCATCGAGCGTGACGTGCGCAGGCTGAACCAGCGCCTGGCCATGTTGGAGGCGGATCTTGAGGCGCAAGCCCACACCACTTCCGACGCATCCAAACCATGAACCACCCCTTGCTCCCCGTCATCCTGTGCGGAGGCTCTGGCACGCGCCTGTGGCCCCTCTCGCGCGAAACCTACCCCAAGCAGTTCCTGGCCCTCGGCGGCGACGGCATCTCCATGCTGCAGGACACGGCGCGCCGCCTGGATGGCGTGGCATCGCAAGTGCCCAAGGCGGCGCCCATCGTGGTATGCAACCACGAGCACCGCTTTCTCGCGGCACAGCAACTGCAGGAGGCGGGCGTGAACGGCGCCCGGCTGATCCTGGAGCCGTGCGGACGCAACACCGCCCCCGCGCTGACCCTGGCGGCCCTGGTGGCCGACCCGCAAGCCATCCTGCTGGCCATGCCGGCGGATCATGTCATCACGCAGCCCGCGCAGTTGCACGCGGCCGTGGAAGCGGCATGGCAACTTGCCTGCGATGGCGCCATGGTGACCTTCGGCATCGTCGCCAACCGGCCTGAAACCGGCTATGGCTACATCCAGAAGGCGCAGGCGGTGGAGGGCGGCAATGCATTTGCCATCCAGAGTTTTGCCGAAAAGCCCAGCCTGGAAGTTGCCCAGGCCTACGTGGAGAGCGGTGACTATCTTTGGAACAGCGGCCTGTTCATGGTGCAGGCCAGCCAATGGCTGAAAGCCATGGCCGCGCTGCAGCCGCAGATGCTGCGCGCGTGCCAGGATGCTATTGCCAAGTGCGCGCAGGACATGGATTTCATCCGCCCCCACGGCGAAACCTTTGCCAACTGTCCGGCGGACTCCATCGACTATGCCGTCATGGAGCACCTGCCCGGCAACCCGGCGCTGGGCATTCCCGCCCGCGTCGTACCGCTGGATGCCGGCTGGTCCGACTTGGGCGCTTGGGATGCCCTGTGGGACGTGCTGCCGCGCGATGCCCAGGGCAACGCCCATACCGGCCAGACCTTGGCCATCGACACCCGCGACAGCCTGTTGTTTTCCGAAACCTGCCTGGTCGCCACGGTGGGCGTGGACAACCTCGTCGTCGTCGAAACCCCCGACGCCATCCTGGTGGCCGACAAGCGCAAGACGCAGGACGTGAAGAAGATCGTTGCCGAGCTGAAGGCGCAGAAGCGCCCTTTGGCCTTCACCCACCGCAAGGTACACCGCCCCTGGGGCTGGTACGACAGCATCGACAGCGGCGAACGCTTCCAGGTCAAGCGCATCGTGGTCAACCCTGGTGCGCAGCTCAGCCTGCAAATGCACCACCACCGGGCCGAGCACTGGATCGTCGTCAAGGGCACGGCCCAGGTCACCAACGGCGACAAAACCTTTTTGCTGGGCGAAAACGAATCCACCTTCATCCCGCTAGGCCACGTACACCGGCTGGCCAACCCCGGCAAGGTGCCGCTGGAAATCATCGAGGTGCAGTCCGGCAGCTACCTGGGAGAAGACGACATCGTGCGCTTTGAGGACACCTATGGCCGCGCCCCCGCGCTGGCTGCCGTGAGCGGGTAGGCCCCATGCCAGGCATGCAAATGCTCCGTGCCCTGTGGGCGTACCGGGGATTCGTGTGGAGCAGCGTGCTGCGCGAGTTCCACGGCAAATACCGTGAATCGCTGCTGGGCGCGTTCTGGTCGGTGGCCAATCCACTGGCCATGATCGTCATCTACACCGTGGTGTTTGGCCAACTCATGCGCCCCCAGCTTGCGGGGCATGAACAAACGCCCTTCGCATTCAGCATCTACCTGTGCGCCGGGGTCATTACGTGGGGCTTGTTTGCAGAAATGCTCGGGCGCCTGAACAGCGTGTTCTTGGAGCACGCCAATCTGATTAAAAAATCCAACTTTCCGCGTATTTGCCTGCCGGCTATCGTGGCGGCATCGGCGTTGATCAATTTCGGCATCGTCTTCGGCCTGTACCTAGCCTTCCTGGCGATCATCGGCCACTGGCCAGGGTGGCTGCTGTTGGCCGTGGTGCCTCTGCTGGCGCTGCAAGTGCTGTTTACGCTGGGACTGGGCATCTTTTTGGGCACATTGAACGTGTTCTTTCGGGATGTGGGCCAGTTCACCGGCATTGTGGTGCAGTTCTGGTTCTGGCTGACGCCCATCGTTTATGTGTTTGACAGCCTGCCCGAAGGCGCTCGCAACGTGCTGCAATACAACCCCTTGCAGCCATTGGTGATGGCCTACCAGACCATCTTCCTGGATCTTCGCATGCCTGATCTTGAGAGCCTGGCACCGCTTATGGGGCTGACGATTTTCTTTCTGATCCTGGGTTCCTGGTTTTTTCTGACCCGTGCCGGTGAACTGGTAGATGAACTCTGAGAAGGAGTGACGATGAGCACATTTGATATTTCGAGAAGGCGATTCATTCTTTCTGGAGGAGGGACTGTATTAGGACTCTCCTCGTTTCCCGTATTTTCGGCTACTCCCGGTGATAAAGGTGAATTCCGCAGCAGACTCTACACCCCGACATCGATAGTGAAAATAAAGGATAAATATTTCATTGTTGACTGCTGGCAGCATCGTGTCATATGGAGCAAGGAGCTTGGCAAGCGGATTGAGGAGTGGCAGGCACTTGATGAGGATATTGCTGGGCCTCATTCAATTGTTTCGGACGGGGAATTTTATGTCGTGGAGGATACGGGAAGGCATGCCATAAAAGTATTCAAGGAAAATAATGACGGGTTTGAGATGGTGCAGGCCATTCCAAATGTCGGGAAAAGGCCGCACAGGACTGTTTATGATGACCAAGGTGACCGGTTTTTTGTTGTGGGCTCTACCGATCAGAGCTTACATGTTCTAAAGAAGCAGGGCGGCTCTTTGGTGTTGAGTTCGTCGATGCCGCTTCAGGAAATGCAAGGGGAATATTGTAAGAGCCTCACATTGACAAACAATACCTTGTATGTCACCGGAAAAACAAAGATTGCGGCCTATGAGTTGGGGAGGAACGGGGTGTTCTTCTCTGGAGTTGTTCATCTCCATGAAAAGTGCCGTGAAATGAATGATCTATTCTTTCTTGATGGGAAGAAAGGTTTTGCTACTTCTTGGTGGGGGCGGGTTTCTTTTTTTGAAGATGTCAAGGAACTGGAGGCGGGAGGGATCGATGTTTCCCCCAATCTCGGTGGGGTACCTTATTATTTCTCAAGGTTTGATGGGAAGTTGTGGCTGACGGAAATAAACCAATGTTCCAGAATTTGTGGGTATGAAAGTTTCGGCCACAAAGGTGAGCTTGTTGGTGGGTCGGTTCTTTTTGATTTTTGCGGAGTGGATGA
Source organism: Acidovorax sp. YS12 (assembly GCA_021496925.1). Lineage (NCBI taxonomy): Bacteria > Pseudomonadati > Pseudomonadota > Betaproteobacteria > Burkholderiales > Comamonadaceae > Acidovorax > Acidovorax sp. YS12. The sequence goes on along the minus strand of CP053915.1, from coordinate 2,429,877 downwards.
ATCATCGATTGAGCGGAAAAGAAGTTTCCCCGTCTGACGATTGGTTGCTGTACCTCTCTGGAATTGTTGATTTATCAGGGTGTTGATTGATGGGTTCTATTAATGTTACGCACCTTGGTAAGGCTTATAAGCATTATCCAGGGAAATGGGCGCGTACCCTGGAATGGGTTACTGGCCATTCTAGGCATGAAAAAAAGTGGGTGCTGAGTGATATTAATTTCGATGTGAAGCCTGGAGAGGCTGTTGGCATCGTTGGTGTGAATGGTGCAGGTAAAAGCACCCTGTTGAAAATTATTACAGGCACCACACAGCCGACGGTTGGTCAGGTGCGCATTGAAGGCAGGGTGGCCGCTCTCCTTGAGTTGGGCATGGGATTCCATCCTGACTTTACAGGGCGGCAGAACGTCTTCATGGCTGGGCAATTGCTGGGCTTGTTGCAAGGTGAGATTGCTGTATGCATGCCTGCCATTGAGGCTTTTGCCGAGATTGGTGAATATATCGACCGCCCAGTGCGTACTTATTCTAGCGGTATGCAAATGCGCCTCGCCTTCAGTGTCGCTACCGCAGTACGGCCTGATGTGCTGATTGTGGATGAGGCGCTTTCTGTAGGAGATGCCTACTTCCAGGCCAAGTGCTATCAGCGAATTGCCCAATTCAAGGAGCAAGGTACAACGCTGCTCCTCGTATCGCATAGTCCTGGCGATGTGGTGAAGCACTGTGAGCGGGCTATTCTGCTGAAAAATGGCAATATTGAATTGGATGATACATCGCGTGTCGTCACCAATCGCTATCTGGACGAACTTTTTGGCAAACGCAAAGCCGATGCTGCTCAACTGCCTGTGGATAATACATCTGCCAAACAGGCCTTGTTGAATGGATTGAATGATGATTTTCACACTCGTCCAGGTTATCTCCGCACAGAGCATCGCTGGGGGCAAGGAGGGGCTGCGATTCTTGACTACCTGATTGTCTCAGGCGGACAAGATTACCCATCCCGTATTGAAGGGAATGCAGGAACTGATTTCTACTTCAAGGTTAGGTTTGATGCTGGCTTTGAAAATATTGTGCCGGGTTTCTTGATAAAAACCCTGGAGGGTATTTTTTTGTATGGCACGAACTCTTTCGTCGTAAGTGAAGGGCGTGAGCAGATTTCTGCTTGCGCTGGCGATGTGAAGATTTTTGGTTTTTCGCTGCCGCTTGCCCTCAATGAGGGGAATTATCTGGTTTCTTTTGGAGTGTCATCGGGGAATCCTTTACAGGATTTAACGCCACTTGATCGGCGCTATGACTCTGTTTTGATTCATGTGGGGCGTGCATTGCCGTTTTGGGGAATTGTGGATTTGAAAGCATCATTTCATGTGGTCGAAGCTGAAGGTGCTGCGGCATGATTGAAAAGCTTGTGTCTGATCTGCCGGAAGTCTATCAGCCAATTTATAACCACCCCGAACTTTCTGGAGGGGCATCCCGCCCTTGCCTGGATCGTCTGAAAAATATCGTTGATGCTTACGATGCGTTGGAGCGGCTGCTTGGCAGGCCACTCAATGTACTCGACCTTGGATGCGCTCAAGGCTATTTCAGTCTTGCGCTTGCTCAGCGAGGGGCAAAGGTTCACGGTGTCGATTATCTTGATAAAAATATATCATTATGCCAAGCGCTTGCCCAAGAGAATCCTCAACTACGGGCCAGCTTTGCAACGGGCCGAGTAGAAGAAATCATTGAGCAACTTTCTTGCGGTCAATATGATCTCGTTTTAGGGTTGAGTGTTTTTCATCATATTATTTATGAAAAAGGCACGGATGCCGTCAAGAGATTTTTTGAGCGTATCCTTTATCAAGGAGGGATATTAATTGTCGAAATGGCCCTGCGCGAAGAGCCCTTGTATTGGGCCTCTGCCCAGCCAGAAGACCCTCGTGCCCTTCTTGACTCAATCGCCTTCGTGCATGAAGTCGCGCGCCACAGTACCCATCTAGCCCCCATTCAGCGCCCGCTGTTCATCGCGAGCAATCAATATTGGGTTCTGGAAGGCAGGGCTGAAAGATTTGATAGTTGGTCTTCTGATTCTCACGCACTTGCGCGTGGGGCACATCAAGGCAGCCGCCGTTACTTTTTTAGTGCCGAGTACATCTTAAAACTGTATCGATTCGATCATCGATTTGGTGATCGTAATCGAGATGAGTTTGAAAGAGAGATTATTTTTCTGCAGCACCCCCCGGAGGGCTTTGAGGCTGCTAATCTTATTTTATCAGGTAGAGAAAATACGAATGCCTGGTTGGCGATACAGCGTCTTCCTGGGCGTTTACTGCTTGATTTGCTGCGGGAAGAGATCGCTTTTGATAAACGTGCCGTGGTGCTGGCGGTGCTTCATCAACTTGCCTTGCTGGAGAAATCAGGACTTTATCACGATGACGTTCGTACATGGAACGTGCTTGTTGGAGAAGATGGAACCACCCGGTTGATCGATTATGGTTCTATCTCTGCTTGCGCCCAGGATTGTGTTTGGCCTAATAATATTTTTCTTTCATTTTTGATTCTTGTCCGAGAAGTCGCCACTGGAGTCGTCGATGAGCCAGAACCTTTGCGCACGATTTCCATCAGTCCATATGGTTTGCCTCAACCGTATCGAGCCTGGGCGGAAGGCTTATGGCATCGACCCTTGGCAGAATGGTCTTTTGGGTGCATGTACCAATCGTTGCTGAGTCTTCCTGCCGACACCATAGAGGTGCCTTTGCAGCAACCTGGTGAGATTTGGATGAAAGCAATGGAAGATGCTGTTCAGATTCAAAAAATGTTTGCTAGGCACATAAAAGCTGAAGCTTTTGTGGATAGAGAGCAATTCCGGCAAATGTTTTCTGCGTTAGCGGAGTCGCATAAACGAGAGTTGGCTCTGAGCAATACTGCTCTGACAAGTCTTGGTGCCCAATACAAGGCGGCTGAAGATCGTGTTTTCGTGAGCGAGGCTCGCGCGCAGAGGGCGGAGCAGTGTATAGGGCAGGCTGAAGCCCGTGCTTTAGAGCTGGAGGCGCGCGCGGAGCAGGCTGAAGCCCGAATGCTAGAGCTGACGCAACTTGCAGAGCAAGCCGAAGCCATGAGTGTGCATGAAGGGCAACAAGCGAAAATAGCGCTAGCCAAGGTGAAGCTGGTAGAAGCGGACTTGGGGGCTGCGCGCAAAGAATTGCATGCCATACATCAGGCAAATCACCACCACTGGCAACTGGCTGATGCACGGTTGCATGCCCTTCAGGCTGTTCATCAAAGTCTTTCCTGGAAGCTGACAGCGCCTTTTCGTTTTGGCGGAGGGCTGCTTGTTCATCCTGGCGCAACCTTGCGCAATACGGCTAACCATTGGATTCGCAACAGTATCCAGCTTGGTCAGAAGCCGTTGTCACGCCTCATGGTGGCTGTGCTCCGCCGTCCACAGCTTAGTTATCGCATCAATCAATGGCTGCTTCGACGCTATCCGGCACTGCATGGGCAACTCCTGGCCGTAGGCCGCGAACAGGGTATAGTCATCACTGCCCAGACCGTACCGTCTCCTGTAGCCGCGTCTGTTTCACCTCCCATGGATCGTTCTCTGGAAAATATGACATCAAGAGCGCGTGAAATATATGCAAGTCTGAAAGTAGCGGTGAAAAAGGAAGAGGGAGTGGACGATGCGAATTGTCATTGATATGCAAGGCGCGCAATCCACAGGATCGCGCCATCGAGGAATTGGGCGTTATTCGCTTGCTTTGGCGGGGAGTATTGCGCGTCAGAGAAAAGAACACGAAATCATTTTGGTGCTGAATGGAGTCTTCACGGAGAGTGTCCCAGAGATCCGGGAAATATTTTCCCCTCTGCTTCCGGAGGATTGCATTCGTATCTGGCATCCGACGGGCGCATCGGCATACCTTGAGGAAAGAAACAACTGGTCGCGCCATTCTTCTGAGTTATTGCGAGAGGCATTCATAGCCACCCTGAGGCCGGATATGGTGCTCATTACCAGCTTGTTTGAGGGGCTGACTGACGATGCAGTTACCAGCACAGGGTTGTTTAGGCAGAATCCATCTGTCGCAATCGTTCTATATGATTTGATTCCATTGATCCATCGGGATCACTATCTGACGAACCCCGTTGTTTCCCGCTGGTACGAAGAAAAACTGACGTATATGCGTAAGGCAGACTTGCATCTAGCCATCTCTGCATCCTCTCGCGAGGAGAGCATTGACCATCTTAATATGCCTGCCGATGCCGTCGTTAATATTTCTACTGCAGCCGATCCAATATTTTGCCCTACGGCCGTAGCACCAGATTTCCAGAACGCTTTACGTGAGCGTTATGGATTGTCTCGTTCGTTTGTTATGTATACCGGCGGCATTGATTATCGAAAAAATATCGAAGGATTGATTCGCGCTTATGCTTTGCTGCCTTGGGAACTGCGAGCCAGCCATCAATTGGCTGTTGTTTGCTCCATCCACTTACCTGATCGCAAACGCTTGCAGGCATTGGCACAGCAGGAGGGGCTAGCGGAAGATGAATTGATCCTGACCGGTTTTGTCCCGGAAGAAGATCTGCTGGCTTTGTATAACCTGTGCAAGCTATTCGTCTTCCCATCTTGGCACGAAGGCTTTGGACTTCCGGCATTGGAGGCAATGGCCTGTGGACGCGCTGTCATAGCGGCCAACAGTTCCAGCTTGCCCGAAGTTGTCGGCTGTGATGATGCGCTCTTTGATCCATTGAGTGATCAATCCATTGCAGACAAGCTGCAGCAGGTCTTGATGGATGACGGGTTCCGCAAGAGATTGGAAGATACTGGTCTCAAGCAGGCAGCCAGATTCTCATGGGAAAAAACGGCAAAATGCACCATCGAGGCAATGGAGCATTACCACAGACAGCGTGCGCGGGAGAATAATATTCTTCTCGCAGAAGTAGGCTGTCGTCCACGTCTGGCCTACGTATCACCCTTGCCGCCAGAACGCAGCGGTATTGCTGACTACAGTGCTGAACTACTTCCTGCGTTGGCAAGGTACTACGAGATCGACGTTATCTTGGCACAGGATGATGTGAGTGATTCATGGGTCAACGCCAATTGCAAAAAAAGGACAATTGACTGGTTTTTAAAAAACGCCTCGCACTATGACCGGGTTGTCTATCATTTTGGTAATTCAAGCTATCACCAGCACATGTTCAGTTTGCTGAAAGAAGTGCCTGGAACAGTTGTTTTGCATGATTTCTTTCTCTCCGGAATTATTGCCCACATGGATCGGGGCGGTATTCAGCCAGGAATATGGACGGAGGCCTTGTACGCGAGTCATGGATACATGGGCCTGCAGCATCGTTTTGGTGCTGATGATCCAACAGATACCATTATGAAGTATCCCTGTAATTATGCAGTACTGCAAAATGCAGATGGAGTTATCGTGCATTCTGAGTATGCGCGAAGGCTGGCAGCTCAATGGTTTGGTACCGATGTTGATCGAGACTGGACGTATGTACCTCTCATGCGCAAATTGGTGGAAACTGACGCTATATCACGTAAGGAAGCACGTGATGCACTGGGCCTCATGCCGGATCAGTTCGTGGTTTGTAGCTTCGGGCTGCTGGGGCCGACAAAGCAGAATCATCGCCTTCTTCACGCTTGGTTGAACTCTCTTTTAGCAAAGGATGAGCGTTGTGTTTTGGTCTTTGTTGGAGAGAATGCTGGCGGCATTTATGGCGTGGATCTGCTGGAGAATATTCGAAAAAGCGGGTGTGCTCCGCGGATTAGAATCACAGGCTGGGCGGATGAATCCCTGTATCGTAGATACCTGGATGCTGCAGATGTGGGGGTGCAGCTGCGTACTCTCTCGCGTGGAGAGACATCGGCCGCTGTTCTGGACTGTATGAATCATGGCTTGGCCACTATTGTGAATGCCAATGGCAGTATGGCAGATCTACCGGATGATGCCGTCTTGAAGCTGCCCGATGAATTCAGTGATGCTCAATTAATGGAGGCGCTGGTTTCATTATACCGGAGTGCTTCAGATCGTCTGGTGCTGGGGGCGCGTGCCCGGGGAGCCATTCGGACACAGCATGATCCGCTTGTTTGCGCTGACCTTTACCGTCAGTCCATTGAACGGGCCTTTCGGAACTCAAAGAATGTCATCCCCTCGTTAATTCAAAGAATCGGTGCACTCGATTCAATATCTGACGATGCCCAACTGCGTGACGCTGCGCGGGCTATCGACAAATCTATTCCTCCTTCATTGGTCCAGCGACAAATACTGGTGGACGTGTCAGAACTTCTTCCGTGTAATGTGGAAACTGCAGTGTATCGAGAGAAAATTCAAGCATGGCTGCAAGGTGTTCCTCCAGGATGGAGAGTGGAGCCGATTTATTTTTCAGAAGATGAGCAGAGCTACCGTTATGCACGCAGATTTACTTTGTCGCTAATCGGTTGTCCATCCGATGCATTGCGAGACGAGCCGGTGAGCTATGGCGCGGGGGATGTTTTATTTGGTGCACAGTTGGATGATGGGCCGAAAAAATATCCTGCTGATCTGTATTCAATGAAGCAGGCAGGCGTGCATATTTATTCAGTGCCAAACACTATTCTGGCGCTAGATTCTCCCTGTGAAGCGGTGGAGGGCGAGGTGGGTTTCTTAGTCAATTCTTTCTGCCCGATCTGAATTGGAATTATTCGAAGGAAATCATGTTCGATAAGCAAAAAAAAGAGCATGTGCTAACATTATTAATGTTAGTTTTGTTGGTTGTTAATGCGGTATGTTTGCTGTGGTATGTTGCATTTGGATACCGTGGGTTATTCCATTCGGATAGCGCGGCAAAAGTTTTGCTGGCCAGGGAGATCTTTGAGACAGGTGATTTTTTTCCGCGCGAGTGGAATTATGCCAATGGGGATCTTTGGGTGTTTTTCGGACACATGCTCATCGTCCCGTTGCTTGCATTTATGCCTGCTGGCTTTGTTGTGCATGCCATTTCTGGCCTGATCTTTTCTTGCCTGATCGCTTATGGAGTATGGCTTGTTGTCGGAATGATGGGAATTCCTCTCTGGCGCAAAATTTTAATTATCGCAGTTGTTTTGTCTGGAATTTCTGGGCCTATGGCGGAAAATTTGTATGGTCAAGTGAGTTATGGGCCAACATTTTTTTCTTGTTGCTGCCTTGTCTTCTTTTCGTGGAAATATTCATCCGGCGATGATCGATTTGGAAAAATATGGGCATTGTTGCTGATTATATTTCTTGTAATGGTTTATTGGGGGAATCCCAAAAGAGCAATAGTAACCTATGGTGCCCCTTTGTTTGCTGCGTTTGTTTATCAGTTTCTCGCAAAAGAAGGTAAAGAGCGGCGCTTGTATTTGATGCTCATTATTTTTAGTTGTGTCGGTGCATTTTTAGGTACGTGGCTTCATGTCGCAACCATGATGAAGGTTAACAACGTGGATGGTACTGCCTCTGCCCGTTGGTTGCCTTTTGAAAGTATTCTTCGTCATATTGTGTTGGCCTTCAAAGGTTTTTTGGGGCTTCTTGGGGGGCTGCCAGCGGCAGATAGTCCATTGTTTTCCTGGCGTGGATTGTATTCCGAGGTACGGCTTATTGTCGCATGCTTAATATCGGCTATTATTCCTCTTGCTATCGTGCGACTTCTTAGAGGTTCAGGTGAGGGCGGCAAGCTGATCGGTTTGTTTGCTTTTTTCATAATTGCGATAAGCTTATTTATGCAGGTGGCCACTACAATACCAGATATGAATGATCCTGTTTCGGTTTCGCGTTATCTAGTGCCTGGTGTGGTTTTAGGGTTAATATGTCTGCTGGGCATGCCATTGGTTTTGACGCAGTCGCCAGGTTTGATAATGGCTGTGGCTGCTATTTTTTTTGTTCTTGTTTCCAATGCTGTTGTGATTTGCGGCGTGCCGAATTCTTTCTCGCGCGGAACTATCGCCAGCCCCTGGCGAGCTGATTCTTATTCGGATCCGATCAGGCAAGAGTTGATCGGAATTTTAAGGGAGAATGGTTTGGAGTATGGCTATGCCAGTTTTTGGAATGCTGGAGTATTGAGCGTTCTTAGTAATGAAGAGGTAAGAGTTCGGCAAATTGTTATTCAGAATGGAATGCCTGCTCCCCATCGTTGGCTCTCGTCGAATCGCTGGTATCGCCCAGCTGCGTGGAGTGGGAGGACTTTTTTGTTGCTTGATGAAAAAGAAGCTGATTTGGTGAGTTTGGATAAGATGGCTGAATTTGGAATGCCGCTTCAGGCAACCCTCAGGGCAGCTGGGTATGTCATATTCATATTTGCAGAAAATATCGCCAGATTGCCGGGGTGGGATATGAGTTATAAAATGCCTGTCTTTTTCCCTGTTGGATCGTCATCGTTGAATCAGATTGGGCATATCTTTAAAGAAGGAGACGGAGCAAAGCTGATAGCGCAAAAGGGGGAGATCGGTATACTTCACTATGGGCCGTATGTGAATGTTGAGCCCGGGCGATATCGGGTGACATTTGATATTTTGACGAATTATCATCCAAATGGATCCGCCAAGCTGGATGTTGTGTCCAGCGGAGGGGCGGAAGTTCTCGGTCAAAGAGTAATAACCGAAAGTTCTGGAGCGCAGTGGATCGATTTTTCTGTCAATATGAGTAGTGTTATGGAGTTCAGGGTTTTCGCCCTTGGAAATGAGGAGGTTGTTTTCAAAGGGGTTTCCATTGTGCGCATTTCTGATGTGCATTAATAATGTGGAGGAGGTATGGGTCTTGAATTATCCATTGTGGTTCCTGTTTATCGTTCTCAATCGACATTAAGGGAGCTCTATCGTCGTGTAAAGACGGCAATGGATCTCGCGAGAATTCCATTCGAGATAATTTTTGTTGAGGATGGTGGTGGAGACGATTCGTGGAATATTATTAAGAGTATTTCTGTTGAGGATTCTAGAATTTTTGGAATCAAGTTGGGCAGGAACTATGGGCAGCACAATGCGTTGCTTTGTGGCATCCGAGCGGCGCAGGGGCGCGTAATTGTCACGCTGGATGATGATCTGCAAAATCCTCCGGAAGAGATACCGAAGCTGCTGGATCAATTAAATCGAGGCTGTGATGTTGTCTATGGATATCCTGAGGTTCAGACGCATGGTTTCTTTCGGAATTCTGCTTCGCGTATTACAAAACTTGCGCTCGGAAATATGATGGGGGTTGAGGTTGCTAGCAAAACAAGCGCTTTTCGTGCATTCAGAGGATATATCAAAGAGTCTTTCGTTGACTACAGGAGTCCCGCTGTCAATATCGAAGTTTTGCTGACTTGGGGTACAACCAAATTTGGTCATGTCGTCGTTAAACATGATCCGCGTACTGCAGGCGAGTCAGGATATTCGCTAAAAAAACTAATGGCGCATGCCATTAATATGGCAACTGGATTTTCTACTCTTCCGCTTCGGATCGCAAGCATCTTGGGTATTCTGTTTTCTATGGTGGGTGTCGTAATATTGATATATGTGCTTTTCCGCTACCTTGCTGTGGACTCCCCTGTCCCAGGGTTTAGCTTCATTGCATCAATCGTCACAATTTTTGCTGGCGCACAACTATTCTGTCTTGGCGTCATTGGAGAATATCTTGCCAGGATGTACTCTAGGGCGATGGAGAAGCCAGCTTATAGTGTTGTGGAAAGAGTAGGGGATAGGGTAGAAGTTGATTCTTCTTTGAGGAGCGAGAGCTAGCTGGGGGGTAAAAATTCTCTCTAAATAATCTTGGTTTGATAGTTTGGGTAAATCAATTATCAATTAATAATTGTGGTTTTGACTTTCCGAATTATTTGTGAATTTTATTTGATCATAATTTCTTTGGTTTGTAATATGGAAAATAAGCTGCAGGATATATTCGCAAGCTCACTGGGTGTCACTTTTGAGTCGATAAATGATGATTTAAGGTACTCGGAAATTCCGGAATGGGATTCTGTTGCGCACATGACTCTTGTTGCTGCAATTGAAGAAGCGTTTGATATCATGATAGATGCTGAGGATGTGATCGAAATGGGTAGTTTTGCCAAAGCAAAGCTGATTGTTGCAAAATATCTGAACCCGTAAAATGAGCAACCGCGTTGCATTTGTCACCGGTGCCTCACGTGGCATTGGCGCTGCTTGTGCGAAGGCGTTGGCCCAAGAGGGTTACAAGTTGGTGTTGCATGCCCGCACCGCAGTGTCTTTGAATCAATTGTTGGAGGCCCTTCCCCCGTCTTGCGCTGTAGAGAGCATGCTGCTGACTTACGACATGGCAGAGCAGGAATCAATCAGTCGCTCATTTCAAGAGATTTTCAAGCGTTTTCGTCGCCTGGATGTCCTGGTTAATAACGCTGGTATCATGGAGCCTGCCAAGTTAGGGATGATTTCTCAGGCGGCGTTATCGCGCACACTAGAGGTTAATTTGACAGCAGCCATTCTCCATATGCAGGGTGCGGCCAAGTTGATGACGCGTAGCGGAGGTGGGGCAATCGTCAATATGTCTTCAATTGTTGGCCGTTACGGATTCGAGGGGCAAGTACCTTACGCGGCGTCCAAGGCTGGACTTATCGGTGCCACGTTATCGGCCGCCAAAGAGCTTGCAGCCCAAAGAATCCGAGTCAACGCCATAGCGCCTGGCTACATCGAGACTGAGCTGAACTCTCAGCACACCGAAGAAGTGCATGGGCAGAATTTGGCTCGGGTACGCATGGGGCGTATGGGGCAACCTGAAGATGTGGCGTATTTGGTGCGCTTTCTCGCATCCGATGCGGCAGACTACATTACGGGCCAAGTGATCGGGGTGGATGGTGGGATGAGCTTATGAGTTTTTGGGAACTCTGTGTGGAAAAGTCGCAATGCAGCGCCATTATTGAGAGCAATGGTCGCACGCACAGCTATTCCGCACTTCTCGAGCAGGTCGCTCAGCAGGAGCAGGTGCTTGATGCACTTGGAACCCGTACCATGGGTTTTCTGCTGTGCGACAACACGCTCTCAGATCTGGCACTGTATCTGGCTTGCTTGCGGCGAGGTCATGTGCCATTGCTGCTGGCGGCGCAGATGCCGTCTGAGCAGTTGGATGCGCTGCAAGCCCATTACCGGCCAGCGTGGATCGCTGTGCGTGGTGAGATCCATGCCTGCCCTGATGCGCACCCTGCTGAACTGCACCCTGCGTTGGGTTTGCTGCTTAGCACCTCCGGCACTACCGGTAGCCCACGGTTGGTGCGTCTGTCGCGCGCTGCACTGCAAGCGAACGCGACGTCCATTGCTAGTTACCTGGGCCTTGGGGCGCAGGAACGTGCTATCACTTCACTGCCGATGCAGTATTCGTATGGCCTTTCTGTAATTAATAGTCACTTATCGGTTGGCGCCACTTTGGTGTTGAATACGGACAGCGTGTTGAGTCGCGCATTTTTGCAGCGCATGAGTGAACACAACGTCACCTCCTTGGCCGGGGTGCCGTACATGTACCAGATGTTGCACCGGACGGCCTTTTTCAAACAGGAGCTTCCTGCACTTCGGACGCTGACACAGGCCGGCGGGCGCTTGGATGAAAAACTCACCCGTCTGGTGGCGGAGTACGCGCATGCCAGCAACCGGCGCTTCTTCGTTATGTACGGGCAGACGGAAGCTTGTGCTCGCATCAGTTATGTGCCGCCAGAGCGCCTGATCGATAAAATTGGCAGTATTGGTGTACCCATCCCCGGGGGGGCGCTTGCGATTGATGCTGAGTTGGGGGAACTGATCTACCAGGGGGCCAATGTCATGCTCGGCTATGCAGAGCAGCGTGCAGACTTTGCGCGCGGCGATGACTACCTGGGGCGTTTGCCTACTGGCGATATTGGTCGAATGGACGAAGACGGATTCTTCTATATCACTGGCCGGCTCAAGCGCTTCATCAAGATTAGTGGTAACCGTATCGGTTTGGACGAAGTCGAGCAGGCCTTGCAGGCGTTGCTGTACGTTCCGCTTGCGGTGGGCGGCACAGATGATCGACTGGTGGTCTTTGTCGAAGGGCAACACGATGCCTTGCTGGGGCCGGTGCGTGAGTATTTGCGCCAGCAGTACGGTATTCACCCCACCATGACCCGCCTCCAATTGGTGGATCAGTTGCCATTATTGCCTTCTGGTAAAAAAGACTATAACGCCCTCGTCCATATCTGATTATGCAAAACGAGCCTTTCTTGCCTGAGGCCGCACTGGGCTACCCTGCTTTGTCACTGGACATGGCTCGGCCTTACGGCTACAGCGACGAAATTAAAACCCCAGCGCTACTGGACACGTTGAATGCGTTGACACACTGGCATATGGAGCGTTGCGAGCCATACGCCAACATGGTCGAGCGCCTGTTTCCGGCTGGTGCGCATGCGGATACGCTTTCCAGCGTACCTTATCTGCCGGTACGCCTGTTCAAGACGCTGGAGTTGCGCAGCGTGCAAGCGAGTGAAATCATAAAAACTTTGACTTCCAGCGGTACTACTGGGCAGGCCGTTTCGCGTATTTACCTGGATCGTGAAACGTCGATACGACAGACTCGTGTGCTCACTGCCATCATGTCTTCGTTTCTCGGAAAAAAGCGCTGGCCGATGGTAATCGTCGATTCGGCAGATTTGTTGAAGGATCGCCGCCGCTTCAATGCCCGAGTGGCAGGTATCCTGGGTTTTTCGACTTATGGGCGTGATCACTGCTATTGTCTGAATGACGTGCTTGAGCTGGACGTCGGTGCTCTAAATGCCTGGCTGGAACGCTACCCTGATACACCTGTGCTGCTGTTTGGTTTTACCTTTGTGGTGTGGCAGGGGTTGTATCAGAGCGCACTGAGACAAGGCGTACAGATCAAATTTCCGGCTGGGAGCCTGCTGATTCACGGTGGTGGATGGAAGCGCCTCCTCGATCAGCGTGTCACTAACGAGGAGTTCAAGGCCCGGCTGCACCAGCAGTTTGGCATCAAGCATGTTTACAACTACTACGGCATGGTTGAGCAGGTCGGCTCCATCTTTATGGAGTGTGAGCATGGCTATTTGCACAGTCCCAGCTATGCCGAAGTAATCATGCGCGAGCCGCATACATTTCAGCCATTGGCTGCTGGGCAGCCTGGCGTCATCCAGGTGCAGAGCGCCATACCGCTCAGCTATCCTGGTCATTCCTTATTGACCGAGGATGTGGGTATTTTGCACGGCAAGGATGATTGCCTATGTGGTCGTGCCGGTAGTTATTTCACTGTGAGTGGCCGTTTGCCTCAGGTGGAGATGCGTGGATGCAGCGATACAAGAGTGACGGCATGAATGGCGTGAAATATATTTTGGGCGTGGAAACCGCCACGACCCCCCTGACCGACGTGCTCCAGTCTCTGCGTTCGGTGTCAGTCTGGCAGCCATTCGATTGCCGTGCAGTTAATTTCGTCAGGCGTTTTTCGCAAAAACTGCTCACCGCAATAGGGATCCGTGAGCATCCTGAGTTGGCTGCCCTTGGCCACTGGTTTCGTGGTGCCAACCTGCAGCAGTTGGCACAGAAATACCCGACCGACACTGGTGACGCGCTGGTGCTGGGCCGCGGCTTGGCATTTCATGTAGCACCTGGTAACGTAGATTCGGTATTCATGTATTCTTGGTTGCTGTCGTTGCTGGCTGGCAACGTGAATGTGGTGCGTGTATCGCAGAAGGCTAGCGCGGCACAAGCCTTCCTTATCTCTGTGTTGGCGCAGACGTTGACTGAGGAGGTTGGGGCATCCATTCGGGGCCGCATTGTGCTGCTGACTTACCCGCACGACGACCTGATTAACCGTGCATTGTCTGAGGTGTGCCAACTGCGTGTGGTGTGGGGCGGAGATGCCACAGTGCAAAAACTGCGCGCCATCCCGCTTCGGCCGACGGCTGCTGAAGTCTGCTTTCCGGATCGCTTCTCGGCTTGTGCTATCGAAGCTGGCGCCTTGTTGGCGCTTGATGAACCGGGATTATCGCAGTTGGCTGGGCGTTTTTACAATGATGCTTTCTGGTTTGCCCAGCAAGCATGTTCCTCACCGCGTTTGGTGGCGTGGGTTGGTACATCGGAATCAATCGAAACGGCGCGTGTGCGATTTTGGGCAGCTCTAGAGCAGGAACTGGCACGTCACCATCCTGAGAACTCCGAGGCCATGAGTATGGCTCGGGTCGCTGCCAGCTTCGAATACGCGGGTGCCGCCCTGGCGCGACCAGATGGCGACGCGGGTCTGACAGTGGGCCATCCACTAAGGTTGCAGCTGGAGCAGCCGCTGGATGAGGCTGCCAAAACCATCCACTGCGGCAACGGCCTGTTTTTGGAAATGTTCCTCAACCAACTGGAAGAACTGGCCCCCCAGCTAAGTGACAAGGAACAAACTCTCGCGGTACACGGCTTCACGCGTGATCAGTTAAAGGCCTTTGCCTTGATGCTGCCGGCGCGTGCGGTGGATCACATCGCCCTCATCGGTGACGCCTTGGCCTTCGCTCCGATTTGGGACGGCCAGGATCTAATCACAGCCTTCAGCCGTAAACTGCTAATGCCATCTTTCTGAAAATCTCATGCTCCATCTACACAATGAGCAGGCGGCCCTGGATTGTCGCCGTACCCTATGGGACGAGCGCGTCTTCAATTTTGCCTGTGCTGAGATTACCTCGTTTCAGGCTGAGAATGAAGTAGCAGGCTTGAAAATCCTTGATCAGTTTGAGGATTGGGCGCAGGCGCAGGGCGTTCAGTTCGCCTATGGCCGTTTTGAGTCCTCTCGATTAGTGAAGCAGGTGATGCCTCAGGCTGGTTTCTATTTTGCTGAAGCCAGTTATCGTATCCGTCACCACAAGTTGCAAGGCAGCGAGTCCTTTGATCGTCTAATCCGGCCAGGACCGATGCTGGAGCCTGCGGGTTTTGAAGATCACGATGCAATTCGCAAAATTTTAGCTATGGATTTTGAGCATGGGCGCATGCATGAGGATCCATGGATAGAACCGGAAATTTCCTCGGAGCGCTACAGCAACTGGCTGACGGACTTGGTCACTCAGCAGTATGAAATCCTTGTCTACCGCCTTAAGGGCGAGGTCATTGGGTTGCACATTCAGCGTACAGAAGATGGAAAGGTCGATCTTGTTTTAACGGGAGTGAGGCGAAGCCACGCGCTTCTGGGTGTTTCGTTGTGGGCAGAGGTGTTACGCCTCAACCGCTTGCGCAGCGTAACTGAGGCACGAACTTTGATTTCGGCTGCTAATATTTCGATTATAAATCTCTATCGGCGTTTTGATTTTCAGTTTGAGGTGCTATTGCTGGGTTTTCATAAGCGATGGGTTCGGGGTTGATGATTATTAGGTGAATATTAAATTGATAATGCAGTTGATTCGCTATGGTGTAGTGGGTGTCGTATCAAATATGCTTCTATATCTGCTTTATCTTGTAATAACTGCATCGGGGGTAGAGCACAAGCTTGCAATGACGATGACGTATGCACTCGGGGTTGCGCAGACATTTGTTTTTAATAAGCGCTGGACGTTTCGTTATGGTGGCGATAGTCGGGAAACATTTGTACGGTACTGTGTGGCCTATTTTCTGGGCTATGCGGTGAATTTCTTGGCGCTTTGGTTGTTTGTGGACCAGCTCGGTTGGTCACATCAAGCAGTCCAAGTGTGCATGGTTATTGTAGTCGCTATGCTGCTTTTTACACTCCAGAAATTCTGGGTTTTTAGGGGCGGTGAGTCCTGATTCCATGCCTCTTGTTAAGAATAGGAAATGAAGAATGAAAGTGCCGTTCAATAAGCCCTATATGACGGGCAAGGAGCTATGGTATATCGCCCAGGCGCATACAGCGGGGCATCTTTCTGGTGATGGTCAGTTCACCCGGCGCTGTTCGCAATGGTTGGAGCAACGGCAAGGCTGTGAAAAAGCGCTGTTAACGCATTCGTGTACTGCAGCTATTGAAATGGCTGCGATTCTCGCAAATATTGGGCCGGGTGATGAAGTCATCATGCCATCGTATACCTTTGTCTCCACCGCCAATGCATTTGTTTTGCGTGGGGCGAAACCTGTATTCGTTGATATCCGGCCGGATACGCTGAATATCGATGAGAGTCTGATAGAGTCGGCTATTACTCCGCGGACACGGGCTATTGTGCCAGTGCATTATGCCGGTATCGCCTGCGAGATGGATGCCATCATGGCGATTGCGCGCCGGAATCAATTGATTGTGATAGAAGATGCCGCGCAGGGAATTATGTCAACCTATAAGGGGAGGCCGCTCGGCTCGATTGGGCATATGGGTTGTCTGAGCTTTCATGAAACCAAGAATATCATTTCAGGGGAAGGTGGGGCTTTGCTGGTGAATGATTCGGAATTCGTGCAGCGTGCGGAAATTATTCGAGAAAAAGGAACAAATCGTAGTCAGTTTTTCCGTGGTCAAGTTGATAAATATACCTGGTGTGACCTAGGGTCAAGTTTCTTGCCAGGAGAGCTGATCGCAGCTTTTCTGTGGGCTCAGATGGAGGCTGCGGACGACATCACCCAGCAGCGCATGGCGCTGTGGCAGCGCTACCACCATGCTTTTTCTGTGTTCGAGAATGCAGGTTTGATTCGGCGTCCGATACTGCCCGGGCATTGCCAGCACAACGCACATATGTACTACTTGCTGTTGCCAGACTTGGTTAGGCGTACACGATTTATTGAGAAATTGAAGACTCGCGGTATCGGGGCTGTGTTTCATTATGTCCCTTTGCACTCTGCGCCTGCTGGAAAAGAGTACGGAAGAGTTTGGGGTGAGATGGCTCGTACTGATGACCTGTCGGATCGTCTCGTGCGTTTACCTTTGTGGGTTGGTCTGGATGAGTATATTAACAACGTAATTGCTGCCGTGGGGGATGCTTTGGAGGATCGAACGTGATAACAGGTTTTCAACTAGAGTGGTCGGCAGAAAAAGTCTGCATTTCGATTGGGAACGCATCCTTCGTACAGTGATGCGTAAGTGTTATTGAGTTTTGGGGAATCTTTATTTTATGAAGCGAGCAATCATCACCGGCATCACTGGCCAAGACGGCGCTTACCTTGCGCAACTGTTGTTGGAGAAAGGATACGTCGTCTATGGCACCTACCGCCGTACCAGTTCGGTTAATTTTTGGCGCATGGAAGAACTGGGCATACAAAACCACCCCAGCCTGCATCTAGTCGAATATGATCTGACCGATTTGGGCGCTAGCATCGCCTTGGTACAAAAAACGCAGCCCGACGAAATCTACAACCTCGCCGCGCAGAGCTTTGTCGGTGTGAGCTTTGAGCAACCTAGCACCACTGCACAGATCACCGGTGTGGGGGCCCTGCATTTGCTCGAAGCCATCCGTTTGGTGAACCCCAGAATTCGCTTCTACCAGGCCAGCACCTCGGAAATGTTTGGCAAGGTACAGGCTATTCCGCAGATCGAGTCCACGCCGTTCTACCCGCGCAGCCCTTACGGCGTGGCCAAGCTCTACGCACACTGGATGACGGTGAATTACCGCGAGAGTTATGGCATCTTCGGCAGCAGCGGTATTCTGTTCAATCATGAAAGCCCGCTGCGTGGGCGTGAGTTCGTCACGCGCAAGATCACCGACAGTGTGGCCAAAATCAAGCTCGGCAAGCTGGATGTACTGGAACTGGGCAACATGGACGCCAAGCGCGATTGGGGCTTCGCCAAGGAATATGTGGAGGGCATGTGGCGTATGTTGCAGGCCGATGCACCCGACACTTTCGTGTTGGCTACGAATCGTACCGAGACGGTTCGCGACTTTGTACGCATGGCATTCAAGGGCGCTGGTATCGAGGTGGATTTCAAGGGCGTCGGTGAGGCTGAGACCGCGGTGGACGCGGCGACCAGTAGGGTCGTGGTGCGTGTCAATCCCAAGTTCTATCGTCCGGCGGAAGTGGATTTGCTGATTGGCAACCCTGCCAAGGCCAAGGCTACCCTGGGTTGGGAGCCCCAGACCACGCTGGAGCAGTTGTGCCAGATGATGGTCGAGGCCGATCTGCGTCGCAATCGAGAAGGGGCATCGTTTTGAATATCCTGTTGACTGGCGCCGACGGGTTTACTGGCCAGCACTTTGCGGTGCTGGCGCGGCATCAGGGGCACACTGTGGTAGCGCTTGCCGCAGACCTGACCCGGCCTGCTGAGGTGTCTGCTGGGGTGTTATCTGCGGTTGCAGCGATGCCATCGGCCCAGAGCTGGGCGGTGGTGCATCTGGCGGCATTGAGCTTTGTGGGCCATGCCGATGAATTGGCGTTCTATGGCGTCAATGTGTTGGGTACGATAAATCTGTTGGCGGCTGTTGCGGCTCAACCGATTCCGCCCGCTAGCGTGCTAATCGCCAGTAGTGCGAATATTTATGGTAATTGCGAGCATTCACCCATTGCAGAGTCGCAAGTACCAGCGCCAGTCAATCATTACGGTGCGAGCAAACTGGCGATGGAGCAACTGGCCCGTACTTATGCCCGGTGCTTTCCATTGATTTTTGCTCGCCCGTTTAACTACACCGGGCCAGGACAGGCACCGCAATTCCTGATTCCGAAGCTGGTGAATCATTTCGCGTGCCGCGCGCCGGTAGTGGAACTGGGTAATTTGCATGTTGAGCGAGAGTACAACGATGTAGATTTTGTGTGTCGTTCTTACCTGCATCTGTTGGAGCATGGCGAGCCGCAGGGTGTGTACAACATTTGCACCGGCATTACCTACACGCTCAATGACGTGATAGGGCGACTGCAGCATTTGACGGGGCACCAGATCGACGTGCGTGTTAATCCGGCTTTCGTGCGAGCCGATGAGATTCAGCGACTGTGTGGTGATCCGGCCCGACTGCAGGAGATTTGGCGAAGAGCCGCAGATGCATGGCCCGGTGGAGGCGCAATGGACGCTACGCTGGCACGGATGCTGGCGAAGCTTAGAAGGTCTGTACCTTGAGGCTTATCCTCGCGATTGACGCGATCTTTCCTCCACTCACCGGCATTGGCCGCTATGCGTATGAGTTGGCCACCCGCTTGCCAATGCAGGGGGATTTCGAAGAGTTGCGTTACCTGGGAATGTGGTCATGGGCAGACATCTCGTCGGCGGGAGCATCTTCTTCGGGGGGGGGCGGGGCGTCTGCCATGTCGCAATGGCTCGGGCATCTACGTCGCGCCATGGCCACCAAGATGTGGGCCGTGGAGGTCTATGACGCGATATCGGAGGTATGGCGCAAGCGGTTGTTGCAGCAGGGGCGTGGGGCGGTATTTCATTCGCCCAACTATTTTCTGCCTGCATACGATGGCCCATCGGTCGCAACCGTGCATGATCTGTCGATCCACCGATTTCCGGAAACCCATCCAGCTGCGCGCAGGCGCTATTTTGACTTGGCTTTTGAGCGTTCGCTGTGCCGGGCTGATGCGTTGATTACAGATTCGGAAGCGGTGCGTCAGGAACTGATTGCCGATTATGCGGTGCCGCCAGAGCGGGTGCGGGCGATTCATCTGGGGGTTGATTCGGCGTTCCGGCCGCAGGCTGCGGATGCGCTGGCACCAGTGTTGTCTCGGCATGGCCTGGCGCCATCACGGTATTTGTTGAGTGTGGGCACACTGGAGCCGCGTAAGCGGTTGGATCAACTCATCACAGCCTATGCAGATCTACCTGCGCCGCTGCGCGGGCGCTATCCGCTGGTTCTGGCGGGTTCCAGCGGCTGGCTTAATGATCGAGTGCAACCTCTCATTGAGCGCGGCCGTTCTCAAGGTTGGCTGCGCTATCTTGGTTATGTACCGCAGGCAGATCTGCCTGCGCTCTACGCAGGTGCGCATGCTTTTGCGATGATGTCGGTGTATGAAGGTTTTGGTTTACCTCTGGTTGAGGCTATGGCTTGTGGCGTGCCGGTTCTCACCTCCGATTGTTCATGTATGCCAGAGGTGGTCGATGGGGCTGCACTGCTGGCGGAATCGGGCGACGTGGCAGCGATACGTATGCAGCTGATGCGTCTTTTGGAGGATGAATCATGGCGCACTCAAGCTGTACCCAGCGGATTGAGGCGTGCAGGTGAGATGACCTGGGAACATTGTGTGCGGCAGACGCTTGAAGTGTACAAAATGGTAGCTTGATGCTAAAGATGGACATTTCAAGCGAATTTGATGAAAAGTTACATGACTTGATTCATCTGCAAATATCAGCCATCCATGCCGAAGCTAAGAATGTTGCAGGAGGGGTTTATTTGGTAAAATACATGTTTGTTGCTGTTTTTTGCGAATAAATATAGGGCCATGAATCTTGATGCATGTTCTGGTTTGTTGCTGGGTATTGTTACGGAGGTACATGATGTGCCAGGAAAAACGGAGGAGCCAGGATAGGGGAGCCTCCAGAAAACGATATCCCCAAAGCTTCCTGTATATTGTTCGAATCTAATGTATGTAGGACTCTCGTTGATGAAGGCAATTTGTGCTTGGGTGGCTCCAGCAAACGCGAGAAGTAGAGAGGAGATAAGTGCAGTTTGTGAAATTTTCATGATAATTGCCTTAATCGAGCAAAAGAAGATTGATGATGGGTGTTAAATTGTCGGTTTTTTGATAGCTTGCGGATAAGGTTACGCCACTGAATTCCGTGCGTGCCCTCAGCATGATGTAATAAACTCCAGCGCTAGGTGACGTGAATGTACACGACTCATCATTGCCCGTATTCAATGGTGCGCAGTCATAGGAGCTTGTTGTTGGTGTTTGGGCGTATTTTACGTAAAGATCGGCATCTCCTGTACCTCCGCCAGTTCTGATGACTAGATTCTTTGCGTTGGGTGGAATATTGATGCTGTAATATAGATTCACGCCGACGCCACTCAGGAGAGTGGTTTCGATGAGTGGGGTGGTGGTTTCGCCCCCTGAAGTAGCGTTAAAGGTCGCATTTACAGTAGTGTTGGAGTTCACCGTGAATGCGCAAGAGCCCGTGCCAGAGCATATCCCTCCAGACCAGCCAGCAAAGGTGCTGCCGGCCGCTGCGGTGGCGCTGAGGCTTACCGTCGTGCCTTGCGTCATTGTTTCCGCACATATCGAGCCGCAATTCAGGCTACCGCTGGTTCGGGTTACTGTGCCGTCTCCTGTGCCGATTTTCCCGATGGAGACGACTCTTGATGTGTCCACGGCAAAACTCGCGGTAACGGACTTATTGTCGTCCATTGTCACTGCGCATGCCCCGGTTCCAGAGCAATTGCCTGACCAGCCATTAAAGGTGTATCCCGAGGCGGGTGTTGCGTAAAGGTTTACCAGTGTTCCGCTGGCGTAGCTGCTGCTGCAGGTGTCGCCACAATTGATGCCGCTGGGGCTGCTGGAAATGGCGCCCGAACCATTTTTCGAGGTATTCAATGTGTAATTGATCTTCCAGCCAATGTCTTTGAAAAGAGCCAACTCTAGCCCGGGTGTATGAATGGGGCCTGTATAAACAGGCTCCATCATTTGATTGGGCGTCATTGACTTGTCCCAATGGGAGACGGAGGAGCCTTCCTCTTTGGGTGAGGGCGCATACATGATGGCGTGGTCGCCATTTTTCCCGGCCGAAAGAATGGAGGTGGCTGCCTTTACATTCGCTCCAATCCAATGCAGATCCGGGCCTGCGGCATTCGCGGCCGAGCGTTGCGCGTCGTTCATTGCGGTGTATGCCGAAGGAGTGGCCCCATGCCTTTCCAGGTTGCGAATATATGCATCATCATAGCCGTTGGGTTTTTGACCTGTAGTCAAATCAGCCAATGATAGAAATCCCAGCCCATGGCCCAGTTCATGCAGGATGACACTTACGAGGTCAAATTTCCCCTGGGGCGGCGAGCCATCCAAGCCATAGTACCAACCTGAATTTTCCATGCAACCCGGTTTGCCAATCGTGCTGCTGAAATTCGCTTCGATGTGGTAGCTTGCTCCTTGCAAGAGATCCGAGCCATAGAGGGCATTGGCCAAGGCTACGGGGTAATATGTCGAAGAGTACGGTGCGCCGTTAAAATCTCTATAGGTAACTTTTGGGCCTGCACTGCCTAAAATTCCGCTGAAGGCAGAACAGTCGAGTGGGGTGAATTTTGCTCCAATTCTGATGGGTGTGTTGCTGTAAAGATAGCGTCCCCATATATCGGCAGCATATTGGAAGGCAATCAGTCGCTGCTGTCCAATGGTGGTGCCAGTGTTGCCTCCTACAGGGGTTGCGGCAGTGCCCTCATTGAATCCAATTCCTGGGTCATTGGTATTGATGATTTGGAATGTCGCCGCGCTGACAATCGGGGCCTGAGTGGCTGCCGTGGCGGCAAGAACTACGCTGACAAAGAATGACAGGGCTGGGTTTTTGTTATTTTTTTTCATCATTGTTTCCAGGCTTGGAATGGTTGCTGTCATGGACGGGGTGGATGAAGTTGATTTTCCCGTCTTTGTCTTGGGTCCCCAGGAGAGGGCTTTGGAACCTGCCCTTCAGATCAATGAAGTGACCGCCGCCTGGCAGCGGACTTTTTTCTTCCGCAAGATCTTCACTGGAGGTGCTCATTGCGTTCTGAAGTTCGGGCGATAGTTCGATCGGTGCCTGCTTCGTGGTGGGTGGTGTGTCGGTAATCTGACCAGTTTCGGGGTCGATGTAGCCCATCATGCCGCCCTGTGGGGTGGTGGTGGCTCCGCGCGTCGTTTGGGCAACGGGCTTGCTGGCTGGGGCCTGGCCCCTTTCCGAGGTGTTTGGAGGAGCGGCGCACCCGGAGAGCAGCAGCCCCGTGATGGCCGCCGCGATAGCTGTGCTGGGTGAGAGGGGCATGGCAGGCAATGGCTTGGTTGATCGAGCGCGTGTGCGCGTGAAACTTCTCGTAGTGTTGGTGAAGAATTGTGAAGAATTCATATGGTTTTCACCTATTGCCATGAATCTGAGGGCTTTTTTGAGTGAGTGGTATCTGCCACCTTGCCAGGCACAGCAGTGTGGTTGCGAGCATGTAACGTGCCACACTGAACCAGGAGTTGAAAATGCGTGACTTGCCCGTGCTTCGCAGGTTCATCGAGACCGCAACTTCCTTGATGTGAAGCCCAGTTTGACGAACCAGCAGTAGCGCGCCCAGATCCTGGTAGTCCAGCAGGGTGGCTTCACGAGAGGCCAGAACGCCCATCGCGCCGCGGTTGTACAGGCGAAAACCCGAGGTGAGGTCACGCAGGTCAAACCCGGCCAGCTGGCGGAACCAGTGCCAGGCCAATTGACGCAACTGGCTGGCGCGTTCGGGAAAGGCACCTATCACCAGGTCGGCTTGGTCTCGGGCGTTCAGCAAGGTGGGAATCTCGTCCACTTCATGCTGCCCATCGGCGTCCATGGTGATGACGGCCTGGTAGCCATGGCGCAGGGCATAGCGTATGCCGGCCTGCATACCGCCCCATGCACCTACTGGCAGCACGGGCGTGAGTACCCGTGCACCAGCGGCCCTGGCGATGGCGCCCGTGTCATCGGTGCTCTGGTCGTTGACGACCAGCACGTCACGCCAGCCTGTTGCGCTGAGACTTTGCAGCACGTCGCCGATGGTGGTGGCCTCATTGCGCGCGGGAATGACGATGAGAATCTCTTTGCTTGCGGAAGAGGGTGCGGGGTCTGGCAGCGCCAGCGTGTATTGGTCTGCTATGCGCCGTGCGCAGGCGGCCATCGAGAACTGTTGCCGCAGGGCCTGCTGGCCGGCGCGCCCCAGGCGGGTGCGCAATGTGGGTTCGTTTTGCATCTGGACGATGGCTGTCTGCCATGCAGTCAAGTCTTCCGGGGGGGCGAGAAGGCCGGCGCCAGCGGTCTGCACGACCCAGGGCATGCCAGAGCCTGCAAGGTCTGAAACGATGCAGGGCTTGGCGTGTTGCATCGCTTCGAGTATCGCAACGCCGAAAGCTTCGGTGCGCTCACGGGATGCGAGGCAGAAAACGTCGCAATGCGCCAACAGTGCATGTTTCTCCTCGTCGTCAACATTGCCCAGGAGCTGGATATTGGAGGGGCGGCCCGCAGGCAGGCTGCCAGCGATGAGGGCCTGCAGCGCATCACGCAATTCACCCTCGCCAATGATGAGGAGCTCCACGTTTGGCAGAGGGGCGACTGCCTGGATGAGTGTTTCAAACCCCTTGTAGTAGGTGAGCCGGCCAATTGACAGCAGCCGCAATGCACTGCCGTGCCAGTGGTTCGTGCCAGGGGGAGCCTTGGCTGGTGGCTCTGCCGTATGGCCCAGGCCCAGCGGCACGATGGTGCAGCGGTCATGCCAAGTTCGCAAGGGTTCACTGCCTTGCAGATAGGGGGGGGATGTGACGATCACGCGCGCCGACCGCCGCAAAAGGGCTTGCTCGAAGGGCCGATAGAGCCGGTATGCCAGTGCAACGGTGAGACGGATCTTGGAGACCACCACGTCGGACTGCCAGTGCACGATCCAGGGCACTTTGTGCGCAGATGCAAGGGTCAGCACCCACAGCGCGGAGTTGTTGGGCATGTGCAGATGAAGGATGTCTGGCTGGAGCCTGCGTATGGCGCGATCCAGTGCGCGCCTGAAGCCCAGTGCGATGGGGGCGTAAGTGACAGTAAATTGCACAGGCACCCGCTCTAGCCAGGGTGGGTCGTCTGGCTGGGGTGTACCGTGTACCAGGGCATGGGCCTCAATGCCTTGGCGCTGTTGTTCGGCAACGAGGTCGGCCAGAAAGACTTCCATGCCGCCACGGTGCGGGGGAAAGAATTTGCCCACATGGAGTACGCGCATGGGATGCGAAGCGCTTCAGCGCTTGGGTGCAGGTGGAGGGGATGCCAACTGGTTTCTTACGGCGCGGTACTGCGCATTGCGTGGATCCAGGGCAATGGCTTGGTCCAGGTCATCCAGGGCGCTGCTGCGCTCGCCCAGGTTGTAATGCACCATGGCACGCCCGTAGAAAGCGAGGGCCGAGGGGGACTGCGCAATCAGCTTGTTCAGAAGCTCCATGGCTTCGGCGGATTGGCCTGCGCGCCCCAGTGCGATGCCCAGCTTCAAGCTGAGCTGGGCGTCATTCGGGCTACGGGCCAGCAGGTCGCGGTAGTCGTCGATGGCGATCTTGAATTGCTGCGCTGCCAACGCGGCCTCGGCGCGGCGCTGCCGGATCGTTGGTTCCAGGTGGCGGTTGATCGGGTCCGCGTCGAGCTGCGCCAGTGCATTGCCCAGGTTGGCGAGTGCCGGTGCGATTTGGCCAAGGGCAAGCTGGGACTCACCGATATGGTACGAGAGCGCGGCACTGCGGTTGCCCATGGCTTGGGCGGCGGCGAGGAATTTCAGGGCCTCCACGTGCTGGCCTTTGTGCTGCAGCGTGGCTCCCATGTTCAGATTGGCAAGGGCGCCCGTGACGCCCGGGTCATTCAGCGACAGGGCGGTCTTGAAATGGCGTTCCGCCTGGTCGAAAAGACGTTGGCGCAGGTAATAGGATCCGAGATTGTTGAATGCACGGCTGCGCCCCACGGCATTCGCGGGCGCGTCGAGGTCTACCTTCTCCGCTGCGTCCTGCCAGGCTGTGCCTTCGTCTTTCAGCGACCAAGCCCTTTCAAAGGCCAGTGCGCCCAGTGCCAGCCCCAGAACGATGCCCAGGGTGTAAATGGTACGTGGCTTGAGCCCGGTCAGGACAATGGCAAGCAGGCCCGGCAGCGCCACAGCCCAAAGGTAGCTGCGGTAGAGCACGAAAGGGTCCTGAATCCATACGGTGGAAAATTCGGTGACGTACCACAGCACCGGAAACAGGGTGAACAGGCCCACGGCAGACCAGACGTCCCGCCGCTGCAGTACCGCCCAAAGGGCCGCCACGCCCAGGCCGACATACAGCAAGGCGCCGGCCAGGTGCCACGGCGAGGCAAACCCCAAGGGAAAGGCTGGCCGTAGATCGACGGACATCCAGCCCGCATAGGGCAGAACCCAGCGTACGCCGTAGGCAATGAAAAGCGCGGCTTCGTTGAGAATGCTCAACGGATAAATCCTGTCGGAAACCCCGGGGTGAATGCTCTCCAGTTGCTGGACGAAGGCCACCGACTGTCCGTCGAAAGGCTTCCCGATCAGATGGCCGTAAATGTGAAAGAACATGGCCGCAGCCATCCCGGAAATGGACAGGGCGATGGCCGTGGCAATGGCAAGCGTCTTTTTATTGGGGCGGCGGATGAAGATATAGATCGGCACCATCAAGACGAGGGTGGCCAGGGCGTATTCCTTGGAGAGGATGGCAACGATATATGCGCACACCGCCAGGGCGATCCAGCCGGGTTTTCTGGATTCGAGCCAGCGAACGAAGGCCCAGCACGCCACCACGGAAAAGAGCGTGGCCATCAGGATGGAGCGCTGGATCAGGTACGCCACGGCATAAACGGCCACCGGATTGAGCGCGAAAATGACCAGTGCGACCTGGCTGGCGGCGCTGCGCGAGGCCGTGAAGTGCGGTAGCGCGGTGGTTTCCCCGGAAAACTGCGCGTGGGCGAGGATGCGGCTGATGAGGGCGTGAATGGCGAATATGTTCGCCAGGTGGATGGCGATGTTGAACAGACGCTGTTTCCACCAGCCTTCGCCAAAAATCCCCTCGAGCCAGACAAAGCTTCCGTACGAGAGCATGCGCTGCTTGAATTCGGTCAGGCTGCCATAGCCCGAGAATATGGTTCCATTCTTGAGCAGGTTGTCGTCGAAGAGTAGGGTGTTTTGCAGACCTGGAAGGTAGATCCCCAGTGTCACAACGGCCAGGAAGAGGGCGAACCCGTAGCGCGCCTGGAAAAATTGCTTCATCGTAAGCGTTGGCATTCAGTGGTTGGGGTGTTCCGCAGGGGGCTGTGCGGAGTGGGCGATGGTACTGGCGGAGTGTGACGTGAAATGCCGCAGGATGTGGAAATGGTCTTCAAAGAAGCATTCCTCCAGATCCGCCACGTCACGCAGGGAGAGCCATGTGGCCTGGGCCGCATCATCCCCACCCTGCACCGCAGGCCGGGGTAACGCATCGGGCAGCGCGAAGTAATGCGCATGCGTGATGGTGCGCCCGCGCTGGCTGCGGTCCGGGTGGTCGAATACGGCGACCTGTTGCAACGCGGCACGCCAGGTGGCCTCGGGCAGGGCGCAGTGGGTTTCTTCCGCCAGTTCGCGCAGGCACGATTGCCAGAGTGTGTCGCGCGGCTCCAGGAATCCGCCAGGCAGGGCCCACAGCCCTTTGCCCGGGGCGTGGGCGCGGCGGATCAGCAGGACATGGTCCTGGCAGCGCACAACGGCATCCACGGTGACGAAGACTGGCGGGTAGGGCGCGCCCGCCCAGGCGGCGCGGTAGCCGCGCAGCATGTGCCACTCCTCTTGCAGTGCCAGATAGTCTGGCTGGCGGGCGAACTGCGTCAGCAGCGCTTGCGTCGCTGGCGGAATGTCGGTCGCGAAGGGCGCGAGCGCCGCGGCGATGGTCTCGGGCGTGGCACTGAAATAGGCGTCGCGGATCGCGGTGGCGTCGATGCCGCCTTGGCGCTCCATGCGGATCAATGCCCAGCCGGGAAAGGCGTGCAGGTAATCGCTGCTGGCATCCTTGAAGTGGCCCACGAGGCCGATGCGCGCCTGTGGCGCGGTGTGGTGCGCCACGGCCTCACGCACGGCCTGGGCCCAGGCGGGTTCGTCGTAGCAGTCGCGCACGGGCAGCACGGTCAGGCGTGCGGCATCCTGCGCGGGCAGGGCGTTGCGCAGCATCGCCGCGCGCTCTTCCCAGGTGAATGGGTTCTTGGCGGAGCGCGCCTGGTGGGCCGACCCGACGATGGCGATGGCGCGGTGCGCGCGCGCCAGCGCCTCGCGCAGCAGGGCGACATGGCCGGCGTGAACCGGCTGGAAGCGGCCGATGAGGATGGCGGTGTCATACATAGGCGCGCGCCGTTTGCTATTGAAAAAAGAGCTGCTGGCGCTTTCTGGGAGCGCATTGGCAGCCGATTTCTTCTTAAAGTCCTGCGGCTGCGCGCAGTGCGGCGGCCTTGTCCGTCTTTTCCCAGGTGAACTCGGGCTCCTCGCGGCCGAAGTGGCCGTAGGCGGCGGTCTTCTGGTAGATCGGGCGCAGCAGGTCGAGCATCTGGATGATGCCCTTGGGCCGCAGGTCGAAGTGCTCCAGCACCAGCTGGGCGAGCTGTTCGTCGGGGAGCACGCCCGTGCCCTCGGTGTAGACCGTGACGTTCATCGGCCGCGCCACGCCGATGGCGTAGGCCACCTGGATCTGGCACTGGCGCGCCAGGCCTGCGGCCACGATGTTCTTGGCCACGTAGCGCGCAGCGTAGGCGGCGCTGCGGTCCACCTTCGTCGGGTCCTTGCCGCTGAACGCGCCGCCGCCGTGCGGGCAGGCGCCGCCGTAGGTGTCCACGATGATCTTGCGGCCCGTCAGCCCGCAGTCGCCCTGCGGGCCGCCGATGACGAAGCGGCCCGTGGGGTTGATCAGGTACTTGGTGTCCTGCAGCCAGGCCGAAGGCAGCACGGGCTTGATGATCTCCTCGATGATGGCTTCGGTGAAGCTGGCCTTCATCTTGGTGGGCGTTTCGCTCTGGTCGGGGCTGTGCTGGGTGGAGAGCACCACGGTGTCGATGCTGTGGGGCTTGCCATCCACGTAGCGCATCGTGACCTGGCTCTTGGCGTCGGGGCGCAGGAAGGGCAGGCGGCCGTCCTTGCGCAACTGCGCCTGGCGCTCGACCAGGCGGTGCGCGTAGTAGATCGGCGCGGGCATCAGCTCGGGCGTTTCGTCGCAGGCGTAGCCGAACATCAGGCCCTGGTCGCCGGCGCCGGTGTTCAGGTGGTCGTCGCTGGCGTGGTCCACGCCCTGGGCGATGTCGTTGCTCTGCTTGTCGTAGGCCACGAGCACGGCGCAGCCTTTGTAGTCGATGCCGTAGTCGGTGTTGTCGTAGCCGATGCGCTTGATGGTGTCGCGCGCCACCTGGATGTAGTCCACGTGGGCGTTGGTGGTGATCTCGCCGGCCAGCACTACCAGGCCGGTGTTTGTGAGCGTCTCGGCGGCCACGCGCGAGCGCGGGTCTTGTTCAAAGATTGCGTCGAGGATGGCGTCCGAGATCTGGTCTGCGACCTTGTCGGGATGGCCCTCGGAGACGGATTCGGAAGTGAAGAGAAAGTCGTTCGCCATTTGTGAATAAACTCCGGTGTTCTGGCATTTGGGGCGTTGCCCTCGGCCTTTGGAGCTTTGGCGAACGCTTTAGCAGTGTTTTTTACCGTCGCCCTGCAAGTTGCTCAGTTAACTCAGCGACCTTTCCATTCTAATGCCAACGCTGTTGCGCCTCCTCTCCGTACTGCCTTTGTGGCTGCTCCATGGCCTGGGCTGGGCCATGGGGTGGCTGGTCTTCGTGCTCTCGCCCAGCTACCGGCACCGTTTCGTCGAGAACGCGGCCCGGGCGGGCTATGGCTTTGCACAGGTGCGTGCGGCCGTGGGGCACGCGGGGCGCATGGCGGTCGAGCTGCCGCGCCTGTGGCTGGGCGAACTGCCGGCCTGCCGCTTGAAGAACGCCGAATGCGTCGAGCGTGCCTGGGCCGCGGGCAAGGGCATCGTTTTCCTGACGCCGCACATCGGCTGCTTCGAGCTGTCGGTGCAGGCAGCGGCGCAGCGCTGGTCTGCCGCGCATGGCCCGATCACCATCCTGTACCGGCCGGCGCGCCAGCCCTGGCTGGCGCGGGTGATGCGCACGGCGCGCAACCGTCCGGGTGTGCAGGCCGTGCCCACCGAGCTGACGGGGGTGCGCCGGATGATCAAGGCGCTGCGCCGGGGCGAAGCCGTGGGGCTGCTGCCCGACCAGGTGCCGCCGCAGGGGCAGGGCCTGTGGGCCCCTTTTTTTGGCCGCGATGCCTACACCATGACGTTGGCTGCCCGGCTGGCGCAGCAGACCGGCGCCGCGGTGGTGCTGGCGCGTTGCGAGCGCGAACCCTGGGGGCAGGGCTACGTGCTGTATCTGGAGGAGTTGCCGGTGCCCCTGTCTGAATCCCTGGACGCCGCCGTGTTGCAGATCAACCAGGCCATGGAGCAGGTCGTGCGCGCCTGCCCGGCGCAATACCTGTGGGGCTATGCGCGCTACAAGCAGCCGCGCGGCGAGGTCAGCCCATGATGTCGCGTCTGGGTGTCTGGCTCATGCGCCGCATGGCGGTGCTGCCGCTGCCGCTGCTGCGTGGGCTCGGGTGGCTGCTGGGCCGGCTGCTGTACGTGCTGGCCGTGCCGCGCCGCCGCGTCGCCCTGCGCAACCTGGAGCTGTGCTACCCCGAGGCCAGTGCCGCGCAGCGCCGTGCCTGGGCGCGAGAGACCTTCGTGCGCTTTTGCCAGGCCTGGTTCGACCGCAGCTGGCTCTGGTCGGCGCCGCAGGCTGTGGTGAGCGCGCGCGTGCAGTTGCAAGGCGCGCTGCACGAGCTGGAGGGCGATGCGCCCACCATCCTGTTCGCACCGCACTTCTACGGCATGGACGCGGGCGGGCTGGCGCTGCCGCTGCACACCATGCGGCCGTTCACGTCGATCTTCTCCACGCATCCCGATCCGGTGGTGGACGCATGGTTCATGGCCGGGCGCCAGCGCTTTGGCGACGTGCGCATGCTCAACCGCGCCGATGGCGTGAAGCCCATCATCGCCAACCTGCGCAAGGGCGGCTTGCTATACCTGCTGCCGGACATGGACTTCGGCCGCAAGGAGTCCATCTTCGTGCCCTACTTCGGCGTGCCCGCTGCCACGGTGCCCTCGCTGTCGCGCTTCGCGCGCCTGGGCCGGGCCAAGGTGCTGGGCATGTACACGCGCATGACGCCCACGGGCTATGTGGCCGAGATCACGCCGGCCTGGGAAGGCTTTCCGACCGACGACGTGGATGCCGACACCGCGCGCATGAACCGCGAGCTGCAGGCTGTCATCGACACCATGCCGGGCCAGTACTACTGGGTGCACAAGCGCTTCAAGACACGGCCCGAGGGCGAGCCGTCGATTTACTGATGTTTTTGGCCTCTAGCCCTTTGGTGGTAAGCGCTGAAAGCTATTGATTCAGGAGTAAAAAACGGCCCAGTTCCTGCGCGACACGCTCCGGCTGCTCATGCACGATCCAGTGCGATGCCCCTTCCACCTGCCGCAGGTGCAACTGGGGCACCCAGCCGGGTAGTCCATCGAGCAGGCCGGGCAGTAGCGCTGGATCGTCCATGCCCCAGAGCACCAGCGTGGGCACCGACACCGTGAGCATCTCCGGCGGCAGGGCCAGCGCCATGACGCTGTCGTCTCCCGCGCGCGGCGGGCGCAGGGGGCTGGCGCGGTAGTAGTTGCAGGCCCCTGTGAGCCCTTGCGCCCACAGGCTGCGGTACTGCGCGCGGACGGCGCCGGTCAGCCAGGCGGGGGGCTGGCCTGCGCGGGTGTCGAAGAAGCCGAACAGGCGCTGGTGATCGTTGGCGGACAGCAAGGCCTCGGCATCCGGGCGGCACAGGAAGTGCATGTACTGGCTCGCGGCCTGCTGTGCCGGGCTGTGCTGCAGCTCGCGCAGGAACGCGCCGGGGTGGGGCGAGTTGATGATGGCCAGGCGTTCCATGCGCTGGGGCTGCTGGCTCGCCAGGTTCCAGGCCACGGCGCCGCCCCAGTCGTGGGCCACCAGCGCGGCCAGCGGCGCGTTCGGGCTCTCCAGTGCGATCAGCGCGGCGAGGTCGCGCACCAGGTGCTTGGCGCGGTAGGCCTCGGCCTCGGCGGGCGCGCTGGAGCGTCCGAAGCCGCGCAGGAAGGGGGCCACGCAGCGGTAGCCGCCGTGTTCGGGGCGGGCGAAGTGGGCCAGGAGTTCGTCCCAGATGAAGGCCCCTTCGGGAAACCCGTGCAGGAACAGCAGGACGGGGCGGCCAGGCGCACCGCTGGCGTGGCAGTGCAGGGTGATGCCGTGCGGCAGCGTGTGGACGATGGATTCGATCATGGCGCTATGCTTTCAGGAGCTGGTAGCGCACATGGGGTGTGCGCTCAGGTGGTTTTCGATGGCGAATCGGGTTCAGTGTCGGCTGCGGTATCCGGCGGCATGCCGCCGGCCTGCGTGGCCGTGGTGGCCGGGTGCGACCACTGCCACAGCAGCTCAGCCACCTCGTCCACGCCTTGCCGTTTCAGCGCGGAGAACATCTTCACCTCGCCGCCGCCTGCTTGCAGTCGCGCGATCGACAGTGCTTTGGCCTGCTCCGCGCGGGTGAGCTTGTCGGCCTTGGTCAGGAGCACGAGGAACTTCAGGCCCTCTTCCACGCGCGGGCGCACGACTTCGAGCAAGGCTTCGTCGAGCTCGGTCATTCCCAGGCGCGGGTCACACAGCAGCACGATGCCGGTCAGGCCCTTGCGGCTTACGAGGTAGTTGGCCATGACCTGTTGCCAGCGCTGCTTGTCGCTGCGCGACACGGCAGCGTAGCCATAGCCTGGCAGGTCGGCCAGCACCGCGTCCATCTGGCCCTGCTTGCCCAGGGCGAACAGGTTGATGTGCTGCGTGCGCCCCGGCTTCTTCGAGGCGAAGGCCAGTTGGCGCTGCTGGGTCAGGGTGTTGATGCAGGTGGACTTGCCCGCGTTGGAGCGGCCCACGAAGGCGATTTCGGGCACCTCGACGGCAGGCAATTGGTGCAACTGGGCGGCCGTGGTGAAGAAACGGGCCGTGTGCATCCAGTTCACGGCCAATTTGGCTTGCGAAGTGGGCGTAATCGAAGCCGCTTTAGATGCAGCGCAAAGCTTGGTCATGGAAGATGGAGGTGCTGTAATCCCTCATTGTAGAATCGCGCAGATTTTTGCTGACATAACCAGACGTCCCTCGATATGAAGTTGCTCGCCTCCCTGCTGACGGCTGCCGTGCTGGTAGCTCCCGCTTTCCCGGTCTTTGCGGCAGATCCCGCACCCGCCAAGCCTGACTTGGTCAAGGGCGAGGCCAGCTACTCCGCAGTCTGTGCCGCCTGCCACGGCGCGGACGGCAATTCGTCGGTCGTGACCCAGCCGAGCTTGGCGCAGCAGCATCCTGAATACCTGGTCAAGCAGCTGCAGGAATTCAAGTCCGGCAAGCGCGCCGATCCCATCATGGCTGGCATGGCCGCCATCCTGTCCGACGAGGACATGAAGAACGTCAGCTACTGGCTCGCGTCCCAGAAGGCCAAGCCGGGTGCCGCCAAGGACAAGGAGCTCGTCTCCCTGGGTGAGCGCATTTACCGCGGCGGCCTGCAAGACCGCCACATCGCTGCCTGCGCAGGCTGCCACAGCCCCAATGGCGCTGGCATTCCGGCGCAGTACCCGCGCCTGTCAGGCCAGCACGCTGACTACACGGTGACGCAGCTGGTCGCTTTCCGCGACGGCAAGCGCGCCAACAGCGCCCAGATGGCGGGTGTGGCAGCCAAGATGAGCGACCGTGAAATCAAGGCCGTGGCCGATTACATTGCTGGTTTGCGTTAATTGATATAAATCAACGTTTCGGGCGCTGCAGTCATCGGCCCCGGAACCTTTCGCCCACGCACAACCCCAAAAAGGGCGGGCCCATCGCAAAAGATGGCCCCGCCTTTTTATTTTGGCCTCCGCCATGACCGACTCCACCCACGGCCTACGCATCCAATCCCGTTCGCAGGCGCTGCGCGCTGCCGTGGAGCTGCTGTCTTCGATGCGTTTTGCCATCGCGCTCTTGACGGTGATCTGCATTGCCTCGGTCATCGGCACGGTGTTCAAGCAGCAGGAACCGGTCAACAACTATGTGAACCAGTTCGGCCCCTTCTGGGCAGAGCTGTTTCTGGCGCTCAAGCTCAACGCTGTCTACAGCGCTTGGTGGTTCCTGCTGATCCTGGCCTTCCTGGTCGTCAGCACGTCCCTGTGCATCGCACGCCACACGCCCAAATACCTGGCCGATCTGCGCAACTACAAGGAAAACATCCGGGTGCAGAACCTGCAGGCCTTTCACCACAAGGCCCAGGCGGACCTTGAGGGCGAAACTGCCGAAGTGGCAGCACGCCGCATCGGCGGCATGCTGGTGGGGGGCGGCTGGAAGGTGCGCCTGCAGCAGCGCCAGACGCCGCAGGGCGAGGGCTGGATGGTGGCCGCCAAGACGGGGGGCGCACACAAGATCGGCTACATCGCTGCACACAGTGCCATTGTGTTGATCTGTCTGGGGGGGCTGCTCGATGGCGACCTCATCGTGCGCGCGCAGATGTGGCTGGGCGGCAAGACGCCCTACGCGGGCGGCGGGCTGATTTCCGAGGTCAAGCCTGAGCACATCCTGTCCGAGCGTAATCCCACTTTCCGCGGCAACCTGCTGGTTGCCGAAGGCACGCAGTCGAGCACGGCCATCCTGGCGCAGTCCGACGGGGTGCTGCTGCAGGAGCTGCCCTTCGCCGTGGAGCTGAAGAAGTTCATCGTTGAGCACTATTCCACCGGCATGCCCAAGCTCTTCGCCAGCGAGGTGGTGATCCACGACAAGGCGACGGGCGCGCAGGTGCCCGCGCGCATCGAGGTCAACCATCCTTTCGGCTACAAAGGCATCGAGATTTACCAGTCCAGCTTCGACGATGGCGGCTCGCTGGTGAAGCTGCGCGCCGTACCCATGGCGGCGGGCGTGCAGCCTTTCTACGTGCAGGGCACGATTGGCGGGCAGACGCGTCTGACCAGCGACGAGGCCGGCCAGGCGCTGACGCTGGAGTTCACCGCGCTGCGCACCATTAACGTGGAGAACTTCGGCGATGACGGCACCAGCTCCGGTGCCGATGCGCGTAAGGTTGACTTGCGCTCGTCCATCGACGCGCGCCTGGGCGCGGGCAACAAGACCGTAAGCAAGAAGGAGCTGCGCAACGTCGGGCCCAGCATCAGCTACAAGCTGCGCGACGCGGCGGGGCAGGCGCGCGAATTCCACAACTACATGCTGCCCGTGGACATGGGGGACGGTGGGTCTGTCTTCCTGCTGGGCGTGCGCGAGACCCCGGCCGAGCCCTTCCGCTACCTGCGCGTTCCTGTTGATGACCAGGGCAGCATGCAGGGCTTCGTGCAGTTGCGCGCCGCGCTGAACGATCCCGCCCTGCGTGAGCGGGCCGTGCGCAACTACGTCGGGCGTGCAGTCGATGGCACGCGCAAGGAGCTGGCCGAGCAGCTCACCCTTTCGGCGCAGCGTGCCCTGGCTCTGTACGCCGGCGGGCGCGGCGAGGACGGCAAGTGGCGCGGCGGCTTCCCGGCGATCTCCGATTTCATGGAGGCCAACGTGCCTGAGGGCGAGCGCGAGCGTGCTGGCGAGGTGCTGGTGCGCATCCTCAACGGTGTGCTGTACGAGTTGGCGCAGCTTGCCCGCGAGCGCGCAGGCTTGGCGCCCATGGAGCCTGGTGCGCAAACCCAGACCTTCATGACGCAGGCGGTGTTTGCGCTCAGCGATGCGCAGATCTACCCCGCACCCATGGCATTTGAGCTGCAGGACTTCAAGCAGGTGCAGGCCAGTGTGTTCCAGGTGGCACGTGCCCCTGGCAAGAACGTGGTGTACCTGGGGTGTGCCTTGCTCATCCTGGGCGTCTTTGCCATGCTCTACGTGCGCGACCGGCGCATCTGGGTGTGGCTGGCACCGCAAGGCGGCCGTACCCACGCCACCATGGCCCTGTCGTCGAACCGCAAGACGTTCGACGGCAACCGGGAATTCGCCCAGCTCAGCCAGAAACTCATCGGCACCCCGCCATCGTCTTCACCGCCAGGAGCCTCCGCATGAACACCGCGACCACCACCACGCTGACCCTGAACGAAGGCTATTTCGCGCGCCGCAACGGGTTCGACTGGCTGTTCGCCGTACTCGTCGTCGCGGGTGGGCTGTGGGCGCTGCAGCGCTACGGTGCGTACATGGACGTGTACGAGAAGGGCATTCTGCTCGGCTCCATTCCCTGTGCCATCTGGCTGGGATGGTTCTGGCGCCCGCTGTCGGTGCTCATGCTGGGAGTGGCCGCGCTGTCGCTGCTGGCTGTGGGCCTGTACCAGCAGGACGGTGCGGGCAGCCTGGCGCGCGCCGACACCGTGTTCGGGCTCAAGTACTTCCTGTCGAGCCAGTCCGCCATTCTCTGGATGAGCATGTTGTTCTTCATGAGTACGCTGTTCTATTGGATCGGCATGTTCACGCGTGGCGGCCAGGGGCAGGGCAGTGGCGAGGTGATGGCGCTGATTGGCTCGCGCCTGGCCTGGGTGGGCGTGACGTTGGCGCTCATTGGCACCATGGTGCGCTGGTACGAGAGCTATCTGGTCGGCCCGGACGTGGGCCACATCCCGGTGAGCAACCTCTACGAGGTGTTCATCATGTTCTGCTGGATGACGGCGCTGTTCTACCTGTACTACGAGCAGCACTACGCCACGCGTGCGCTGGGCGCCTTCGTCATGCTGGTGGTCAGCGCGGCGGTGGGCTTCCTGCTGTGGTACACGGTGGTGCGCGAGGCGCACGAGATCCAACCGCTGGTGCCTGCGCTCAAGAGCTGGTGGATGAAGCTGCACGTACCGGCCAACTTCATCGGCTATGGCACCTTTGCGCTCGCGGCCATGGTGGCGTTTGCCTACCTCATCAAACAGCAGGCTGGCGAGACGCGCTGGTACAAGCTCGCGCCGCTGTGGTTGCTGGGCGTAGTGCTGTGCTTTGAGCCGATCGTGTTCCGCCAGGGTGCGGCCGATGGCGGCAGCAGCTACTGGATGGTGTACTTCGGCATCTCGGCGTTGATCGTGGGCGGCATCCTGCTGGCGCGCAAGCGCATTGCGGCGCAACTGCCGGATTTTGAGATTCTTGACGACCTGATGTACAAGTCGATCGCCGTCGGGTTCGCTTTCTTCACGATCGCCACCGTGCTGGGGGCGCTCTGGGCGGCCGAAGCTTGGGGCGGCTACTGGAGCTGGGACCCGAAGGAAACCTGGGCGCTGATCGTCTGGCTGAATTACGCCGCTTGGCTGCACATGCGCTTGGTCAAGGGGCTGCGTGGCACAGTGTCGGCATGGTGGGCGCTCACGGGGCTGGTGGTGACGACGTTCGCCTTCCTTGGCGTGAACATGTTCCTCTCGGGCCTGCACAGCTACGGCACCCTGTGAGGCATGTGCTTCGGCAATAAAAAGGCCCTGCAGTGCAGGGCCTTTTTATTATTCTTTTGATAGTTGCTAGCGCTTGCTGGATAAGGGCTAGAGGCGTATTTGATTAAATTTCTTGGGCTGCCTGGATCAGGCCGCCTGGGCCGGGCGCAGCGGCGCGCGCATCTGGCGCGTTACCGGGTCGATGTGGCCCGTGGGGACTTGGTAAGCCCGCTCGTCGAACAGATCAATGCCGCATGGCAGGTTTTCCAGCCAGTCGAAGAAGGCGTTGATGGCGGGCTTGCCCAGGATCGGCGCGCCGTGCTGTGGCACGAGCATGGCAATGTCGAGCTGCCGCGCCATGCGCACCCACAGCCGCAGAATCTTGTTGGAGACCATGTAGCGGCGGTGGAAGCCTTCCATGCGCGGGATATGTGCCGCCAGGTCCGTCACGGGCACGCGCGCTTCGGCGCCGGTGGTGAGCGACACGCCCAGGTCGCCGGTGAAGAGGATGCGGCTGACCGGGTCATAGAAATGGAAATTGCCTTCCGAGTGCATGAAGTGCGCGGGCAACAGTACCAGTTCATGGCGCCCCAGGGGCAGGTGACCGCCGCTGTCGGGCACGCCGATCACGCGGTTCTCGGTCTTGCCGGCTTTGGTGAAGTGGGGGGCAAAGCGTTCCCAGATGCGCGAGATCACCAGGGTGGCGTTGGTGCTGGTCAGCCAGCGGTCGAGCGAGGCAATGATGTCGGGGTCCGCGTGCGAGGCGATCACGTACGAGAGCTTCTGTGGCGAAAAGTAGCGCCCCATGCCCATGAACAACTCGTTGAATGCCAGGTTGCCGCCCGGATCAATGACGGCGCCGGTGTCGCCATCGACGATAAGAAACTGGTTGGCCTGAATCGCCTGCCCGTCCTCTTCAATGAGGTCGGTGAACATCAGGCAGGCGTGGTTGCTGTCGCGGTAAAGCTCAATCGGGGCCATGGTGCGGGAGGAAGCGCAAGAATGGCCCTAATGTATGACAAGCATCAAAAGTTGATTTGATGCGAGTCAATCGAAGCCCGGGTTTTCACCTATTTGTCACGAAGGCAGTATCTCGTTTTTGAAGGTGTCGGCCACACTTTCGCGTGGGCGGATGAGTACCGCCTGGCTGCCGTCAACGAGAATCTCTGCCGCGCGGCCCCGGGTGTTGTAGGTGCTGGCCATGGAGGCGCAGTAGGCGCCCGCGGACAGCACGGCCAGCAGATCGCCGCTGTGCACGGCGAGCGCGCGGTCGCGCCCGAGCCAGTCGCCACTTTCGCAGACGGGGCCGACGACGTCGTAGGTGGTGGTGGCGCCAGAGCGTGCATGCAGAGGAACGATGCCATGGAACGCCTCGTACATGGCGGGGCGCGGCAGGTCGTTCATGGCGGCATCCACGATGCAGAAGTTCTTTTGTTCGCCCGGCTTGAGGTACAGCACTTCGGTCAGGCAAACGCCGGCATTGCCCACCAGGGAACGGCCGGGCTCGATCATCAACTGGCGGTCGCCATAGCCGCGTGCGTCGAGCTTGGCCAGCAGCTGTTGCCAGAGCGCATCGGCGGCCGGCGGAGTTTCGTCGTTGTAGGTAATGCCCAAGCCACCACCAAAGTCAATGTGGTGGATGGCGATACCTGCTGCCTCGATACCCTGCACCAGATCCAACACGCGGTCCACGGCGTCGAGGTAGGGGCTGACCTCGGTGATTTGCGATCCGATGTGGCAGTCGATGCCCACGACACGCAGGCCTGGCAGCGCAGCAGCACGCTGGTAGGTAGCCAGTGTGCGCTCATGGGCCACGCCGAACTTGTTGCCTTTGAGGCCGGTGGAGATGTAAGGGTGGGTCTTGGCATCGACGTTGGGATTGACGCGGATGCTCACGGGGGCCTGCGCGCCCATGTCCAGCGCCACCTCGTTGAGTACTTCCAGCTCAGCTTCGCTCTCAACGTTGAAGCAGCCGATGCCTGCGGCAAGCGCTTGGCGCATTTCGGCGCGTGTCTTGCCGACGCCAGAGAAGATCACCTTGCTGGCATCACCGCCTGCGGCCAGAACGCGCGCCAGCTCTCCGCCTGAGACGATGTCGAAGCCGCAGCCCGCGCGCGCAAAGAGCTGCAGTACGGCCAGGGAGGAGTTGGCCTTCATGGCATAGCAAATCTGCACCTTGCGGCCGGCGAAGCCGCGCTGATAGGCCGCCAGCGCATCGAGCATGGCGGCCTTTGAGTACACGTACAGCGGGGTGCCATGGGCTTGTGCCAGGTCGGCGAGGCGAACCTGCTCGCAAAACAAGTCTGTGCCACGGTAGGCCATATGGGGATGGCCAGGCAGGAGGGGAGCGTTCATGGGGTATCGGCAGAGGGAGGGGAGCCTTTGGAGGCGGGGGCGCTGGCAGGCGTGAGTGATTGCGGGAGGCTGGCGCGCTCGTTCGCGGCGGGGTCTGTGGGCAGGTACAGCGGGCCGCGCTGCCCGCAGCCTGCGAGGAGGGCCGCCGCACTGGCAGCAAGGGCAAGCGCCCTGACTAAAATTTGGGTGGCTCTCAACATATATAAATTGTATGACCGACCTTGAATTCATGGACCGTGCCGAGCGACTGCTGCTGGCGGTGGAGCAGACATGCGACCGCCTCAACGAAGAAACCGACGCGGACCTGGATGCGCAGCGCTCGGGCGGCTTGGTCACCCTGACTTTCGCCAGCCGCAGCCAGATCGTGATCAATTTGCAAAAGCCGTTGCACGAGGTTTGGATGGCGGCACGTTCGGGCGGCTTTCACTACCGTTTCGATGGCCAGTGCTGGATGGATACCAAAGGGGCCGGCGAATTCTTTGCGCACCTGAGCCAATGCGCGAGCGAGCAAGCGGGACAGGCACTGGTTTTTACCGCCTGATCGTTCCCGGCCCGACTGATGGACGGGCCGGGCGTGAACCTCAGTTGCGGAACAGGTCAAGAATACGGTTGCGCTCCTCGGGGGCCGGGGGGGCAACCTGGCCAGGCGCGGCACCACTCGCCGCTGCCCCGCCATCGTTTAGGCCCAGGTTGGCGACTCCTGCATTGCGGGCGTATTCCTCATAGAACCATTCACCGCCTACGTTGACCACCCCAGGCGGCACGGCGGTTTCTGCCACGGGAACGCCTTTGAGGGCCTTTTCCATGAAGCTGATCCAGATGGGGAGGCTCAACCCCCCGCCGGTCTCGCGGCTGCCCAGATTGCGTGGCTGGTCGTAGCCAATCCAGGTCACTGCCGTCAGGGTGGGCTGGAAGCCGGCAAACCATGCATCCACGGAGTCGTTCGTCGTTCCGGTCTTGCCGTACAGGTCCGGGCGCTTCAGCGTGGCCTGGGCACGGGCTGCGGTGCCGGCGCGCGTGACTTCCTGCAGCAGGCTGTCCATGACGAAAGCGTTGCGTGCATCGATGGCGCGCGGCTGCTCGGCCAACGGTGGTGGCGTGAACTCGGAAAGCGCCCGGCCCTTGTGGTCCGTCACACGGGTGATGAGCCAGGGGGTGACGCGGTAGCCGCCGTTGGCGAACACCGAATAGGCCGTTGCCATCTGCATCGGCGTGACCGAGCCCGCGCCCAGCGCCATGGTCAGGTAGGGCGGGTGCTTGTCGGCGT
The DNA here is from genome assembly GCA_021496925.1 of Acidovorax sp. YS12. Classification (NCBI taxonomy): domain Bacteria; kingdom Pseudomonadati; phylum Pseudomonadota; class Betaproteobacteria; order Burkholderiales; family Comamonadaceae; genus Acidovorax; species Acidovorax sp. YS12. Next base: position 2,389,360 of record CP053915.1, on the reverse strand, counting down.
CGAAGCCGAAGCGGCTGGCCCATTCCTGCGCCGTTTTCGGGCCTACGGCCTGCAGGACGCGGATCGAAATCATGTTCTTCGATTTGGCCAGGCCGGTGCGCAGGGTCATGGGGCCGTCGTACTTGCCGTCGTAGTTCTTCGGCTCCCAGGCCTGACCGCCGGTCGTGCCGGCATCGAAGAACAGCGGGGCATCGTTGACCACGGTGGCGGGGGTGAAGCCCTTCTCCAGGGCGGCGGAATAGATGAAGGGCTTGAAGCTCGACCCCGGTTGGCGCCAGGCTTGCGTCACATGGTTGAACTTGTTCTTGTCGAAGTCGAAGCCACCGACCAGGGCATGGATCGCACCGTCGCGTGGGTCCAGCGCGATGAACGCGCCCTCCACCTGCGGAAGCTGCGTGATTTCCCACGTGTTCTTGACGGTCTTGGCCACGCGGATCACGGCACCGCGCCGGATCTTGATGTTGGGCGGCGCCTTGTCGCTCAGGCCCGACTGCGCAGGCTTGAGCCCATCGCCCGTGATCTCGATCTGTTCTCCGTCGGCGCGCGCGGCCATGATCCTGCGCGGGCTGGCGTCCAGCACCACCGCGGCCAGCAGGTCGCCGTTGTCTGGGTGGTTGGCCAGGGCATCGTCGATGGCATCCTCGGCGTCCTCGGCCGACGTGGGCAACTGGATGAACTGTTCCGGGCCGCGGTAGTGCTGGCGCCGCTCGTAATCCATGATGCCCCGGCGCAGCGCTTGGTAGGCAACGTCCTGCTCGCTTGCCCGCAGCGTGGTATAGACGTTGAGGCCGCGCGTGTAGGCCTCGTTGCCGTATTGTGCAAAGATCAACTGACGCGCCATTTCGGCCACGTACTCGGCATGCACGCGCGTGCTGTTCGCATTGGTGCGGATCTTGAGATTTTCCTGCTTGGCTTCCTGTGCCTGCAGACCGGTGATGAAGCCGTTTTCCTCCATCCGTTCGATGATGTAGAGCTGGCGCGCACGTGCGCGCTTGGGGTTGCTGATGGGGTTGTAGGCGGAAGGTGCCTTGGGCAGGCCCGCCAGCATGGCGGCCTCGGCAACGGAGATGGATTTAAGCGGCTTGCCGAAATACGTTTCGGCTGCCGCGGCAAACCCGTAAGCGCGGTTGCCCAGGTAAATCTGGTTCATGTAAATCTCGAGGATCTGGTTTTTCGTAAGCAGATGTTCGAGTTTGAATGTGAGTAATATTTCGTAAATTTTACGCGTGAATGTTTTCTCTGAGGAAAGGTACACATTCCGCGCCACCTGCATGGTGATGGTGGAGGCGCCCTGGCTCTTGGCCTTGCCCAGGTTGGCGAGCGCGGCACGCAACAGGCCTTTGTAGTCCACCCCGCCGTGCTCGAAGAAGCGGGAGTCTTCGATCGCCAGCACGGCATCCTTCATGACCTGCGGGATGTCATCGATCGGAGTCAGGTTGCGCCGCTCCTCGCCAAATTCGCCCAGCAGTGCGCCTTCGGCGGAGTACACGCGCATCGGCAGCTTGGGCCGGTAGTCTGCAAGGTCGGAGACATCGGGCAAATTCGGATATGCCATAGCCAACGCCACAGCGATAGTGAGGGCCAGTGCCAAGGCCCCTGCGGTGGCCAAGCCCGCGATCCAGAACAGGCCTTTGAGGAGCCAGCGTGGCCAAGAGGTGCGCGCTTTTGTACGTGCTGACGTGTTTTTTTCCGGGGCTTGAGAGGGGGGCATGGCGCGCTTGGCAGCAAAGGAAAGGCATTATAAAAACGTCTCCTTTGTGCCGTCGGGCGGCTGCGCGGTGCTCTGAAGCAGTTGCCAGGGGCATAGGGAGGTTTTGTCCAACGTCTGCTTTTGACAACGTCTGGCGCAGCGCGCCAGTCTGAAAATCTTGGTTGGATAACTATCTTACTGATAGTATTCATGTGAAGTATTAAGTATCGCTGCGCTTCCTGCGCACATTTCGGAGGGCCAATCTTGATCTCAATGGGGACTTTGTTCAGTCGCCAGCCCGCGCCGCTGCTGGGTATCGACATCAGCTCCTCAAGCGTCAAGCTGGTCGAGTTGGGGCGCGACAAGGCCGGTGCGCTGGTGCTTGAACGCTGTGCGATCGAGCCCTTGGAGCGCGGCTGGATCACGGATGGCAACATCGAAAAATTCGATGAAGTCGCAGAGGCGCTGCGTCGTCTGGTGAAGAAGAGCGGCACGCGCACCAAAAACGTCGCCTTGGCACTTCCGCCGTCTGCGGTCATCACCAAGCGCATTTCCTTGCCGGGTGGAATGACCGAGCAGGAACTCGAAGTCCAGGTCGAGTCCGAGGCCAACCAGTACATCCCTTTCTCGCTGGAGGAAGTGAGTCTGGATTTTTGCGTGATCGGGCCGACCAAGAACTCGCCTGGCGACGTCGATGTGATCATCGCAGCTTCGCGGCGTGAGAAAGTGCAAGACCGCCAGGGTCTGGCAGAGGCCGCGGGCCTGAAGCCAGTCATCCTGGATATTGAATCCAACGCAGCCCGGTTGGCCACGGGGCGCCTCATCGAGGCGCTGCCCAACAAGGGGGTGGATGCACTGGTGGCATTGTTCGAGGTTGGTGCACTGACCACAAGCATGCAGGTCATGCGCAATGACGAGGTGCTTTACGACAGAGACCAGGCTTTTGGGGGGGCGCAACTCACTCAACTCATCGTGCGCCAGTATGGTTTTTCCACGGAGGAGGCAGAAGCCAAGAAGCGCAGCGGAGAACTGCCAGACGACTACCAGTCGGCAGTGCTGCGTCCTTTTGTCGAGAGTCTGGCGCAGGAAATTGGCCGGGCGCTGCAGTTCTTCTTTACCAGCACACCGTACAACCGGATCGATCACATCATGCTCGCCGGAGGCTCGGCACCTTTGGCGGGTTTAACCGAAGCGGTGACCCAGCAAACTGGCTTTGCCTGCAGCACGATCAACCCGTTTGATGGCATGGAGATCGGCAGTGGTGTGCGGCTGAAAAAAATGGTACGTGAAGCGCCCTCATACCTCACGTCCTGTGGCTTGGCCATGCGGAGGTTCTTGCAGTGATCCTGATCAATCTGTTACCGCACCGCGAGGCCGCGCGCAAACGTCGCAAGGAGATGTTCCAGGCGACGATGTTTGCCTCTTTCCTGGTTGGCCTCTTGATTGCGGGAGGTATCTATTCATGGTTCCAGGCCATGATCGAGCAGCAGCAGCAGCGCAATAACTTTTTGGCGGGCGAGATCAAGGTCTTGGAAGGGCAGATCAAAGAGATTGCCACGATTGAGGACGAAATTACTGCGCTGCGTGCACGGCAAAAGGCGGTGGAGGATCTCCAGTCCGACCGCAACCTGCCCGTTCATTTGTTGAACGAACTTGTCAAGCAGTTGCCCGACGGTGTCTATATCACCAGCCTCAAGCAAACGGACCAAGTCGTTGCCATGCAGGGGATGGCCCAGTCGAACGAGCGCGTGTCAGAGATGCTGCGCAATCTTGCCGACAACACGCCATGGATTTCCAAGCCTGAACTGGTGGAGATCGTTGCTGCCAATGTCGCGTTGACGCCGCGCGACCAGCGTCGTGTCGCTTCCTTCAATCTGCGTTTTCGCCTGATGCGCACCAGTGAAGCGCAGAAAGCCGCCGATGCTGCCAGTGCTGCTGGCGGTGGCAAATAGGGGGATACATGGCCAAGAAAGACAAACTTCCCTCTATCAATGTGGCCGAACTGGCGCAGCAAGTGCAGCGCCAGTTCACAAATTTGGATCCTAAGGATCCATCACTGTGGCCCATCATTCCGCGTGTATTTTTGTGCGCAATGATTGCGATTGGCGTCGCTGCCGCTTTGTGGTTCACTTTGCTGTCTGATTACGAAGTAGAACTGGAAGCGGAGCGTGCCAAGGAAGCAACCTTGCGAGACGATTACCAAAAGAAGCTACAAAAAGCGGTGAGCCTCGACTTGTTGAAGAAGCAGCGCGAGCAGATCCAGCAATACGTGATTCAACTGGAAAAGCAGCTGCCCAGCAAGGCGGAAATGGCAGCATTGCTTTCCGATATCAACCAAGCGGGCTTGGGTCGTAGCTTGCAATTTGAACTCTTCCGCCCTGGGCAAGTGGTTGTGCGTGACTATTATGCGGAATTGCCGATTGCCGTCCGGGTGACGGGTAAATACCATGACATTGGCGCTTTTGCCTCGGATATTGCCCATTTGTCACGCATCGTTACCCTCAATAACTTATCGCTGGCACCTACAACCAAAGATGCCTCGGGAATGCTGGCCTTGGACGCCACCGCACGCACCTTCCGATATTTGGATTCTGAAGAAATCCAAGCGCAGCGCAAAGCGACTGAGGGGAAGAAGAAATGAACCGCTTCTTTAAAGTAAGTTTGCTCTTCGGTTTGCTGGCGCTGCTGACAGCCTGTGGGACGTCTGGAGAAGAGGAGCTGCAGGAATGGATTGCTGAACAGCGGGCAGCTGCCCGGCCACGGGTTACCCCGCTGACGGAGCCTAAAGATTTTAAGCCGCAGGGGTATGGCGGTGACGGGGCGCTGGATCCGTTCGCTGCTGCAAGACTGACCCAAGCATTGCGACGCGATTCAGCGCAGATTGCTTCGAACGCTGCGTTGATTGCACCTGAGATGGCGCGCCGCAAGGAGCCGTTGGAGGCATTTCCTCTGGATACGATGGCTATGGTCGGGTATCTTGACAAAGCGAGCGGGCCGACTGCTTTGTTGAAGGTGGATGGCCTTATTTATCCCGTGAAGCTTGGGAACTACCTTGGATTGAATTACGGGAAGATTGTGAAGATTACCGAAAATGCAGTCCAGCTCCGGGAAATCGTTCAGGATGCATCCGGGGATTGGGTGGAACGTCAGGCAACGCTTGATTTGCAAGAGGGGAAAAAATGATCAATAAAAATACAAGCCGTATGCTTACGCGCTGCGCTGCTGCCGTTGGTTTATTTGCCTTGGGTGCAATGCCTTTTTCTGCGTGGGCGCAGAATAAAATCCAGTCTATTGCAGGTGCACTGCAAGGCGGTACGGAGATTGTTCGTGTCGAGTTGGCGGAGCCTTTGAGTGTGCTTCCCACGGGTTTTGCAATCCAAGCGCCTGCGCGCATCGCCTTGGATATCCCGAATGCAACGAACTCCCTGGGCAAGACCTTGGTGGATGTCAACCAGGGAAACTTGAAAACCATCAACGTCGTTGAAGGTGGCGAGCGTGCCCGCCTTGTACTGAATTTGAAACAGCCGACTTCGTACAAGGCTGAATTGCAAGGCAAAGTGTTGCTGATCATTTTGGATCCTGTAGCCAGCACTGCGAGTGCATCGACGGCAACGCGGGTTGGCACGCTGTTTGCCCAGGATGGCAATAACGAGACTTTGCCTTTGCGTGACGTCGATTTCCGTCGCAGTCCCGATGGCGCAGGGCGTATCGTGGTCAATCTTCCCAATAGCCAGGTCGGAGTTGACTTGCGCCAAGAAGGCAAGGGGTTGGTTGTCGATTTTCTGCACTCTTCTTTGCCTGAAGGGCTGCGCCGTAAATTGGATGTGGCGGACTTTGGTACCCCTGTGCAAGTGGTCACCACGGCGCAGCAGGGCGACAGGGTGCGGATGCATGTGGAGTCTGCGGGAGAGTGGGAGCACAACGCCTACCAAAGTGACACCCAATTTGTGGTAGAGGTGCGGCAGAAGAAGGTTGACCTCAATAAGCTTACCCAGGGACCAGGTTTTAATGGTGAAAAGCTGTCACTGAATTTTCAAAATATTGAAGTTCGCTCTTTGTTGCAGGTAATCGCTGATTTTACCAACTTCAATATTGTGACGTCCGATACGGTCACGGGTTCTTTGACCTTGCGGTTGAAGGACGTCCCTTGGGATCAAGCGCTGCAGATCGTCATGGACTCTAAGGGCTTGGGGATGCGCAAAACAGGGTCTGTGCTCTGGATTGCCCCAAAAGACGAAATTGACGAGCGGGCAAAAAAGGATTACGAGGCCATACAAGCAATTCAAAAGCTTGAGCCCCTGCGTACGGAAGCATTTCAACTGAACTATGCCAAGGCTTCTGACCTTGCTCTGCGTTTGACGGCTTCAGCGCCGGGTTCGGCGACTGGTGGTAACCGTGTTCGTTTTCTTACTGAACGTGGCTCCGCAATTGCAGAGCCGCGCACCAATCAGCTGTTTGTTACGGATACACCAAGCAAACTTGAAGAGATCAGGGCGCTCCTTGCTAAGTTGGATATTCCGGTTCGGCAGGTTTTGATCGAGGCGCGTATCGTTGAGGCACGAGAAACTTTTGGCCGCTCGTTGGGCGTGCGTCTGGGTGCGTCGGACTTACGCGCCAACCGTGGCGGCGATGGAGGCTATGCGCTTGGTAACGGTGGTAACCGGGTTGCGTGGGGTACGGATTACGGCAATGCCGTAGGTTCTAGTGGAGCAGGTGGCACTACCAATCCGCAAGGCAATTTTGTGAACTTGCCGGCGACGCTTTCGAGTGTTCCTACGGCCGCCTCTTTTGCGCTCTCTATTTTTAATTCTGCTGCCAATAGATTCCTCACGCTGGAACTGTCTGCAATGGAGGCGGATGGTAAAGGTAAGGTGATTTCTAGCCCGCGGTTGATTACGGCGGATCAAACAAAGGCGATTATTGAGCAGGGTAACGAGTTTCCGACGCAGGCGTTTGAGAATAATACTTACAAAATCTTGTGGAAGAAGGCTGTATTGAAGCTGGAGGTGACGCCGCAAATCACGCCCGAGGGAAATATTATTATGGATCTTGATATCACGCGAGATAACCGTGGTGATATTACGCCATGGGGTATTTCGGTGAATACGCGCCATGTGCAGACGCAGGTGCTGGTTGAGAACGGCGGAACTGTGGCTATTGGCGGTGTTTTTGAAATGGAAGAAACCAACACGGAAAACAAGGTTCCTGTGCTGGGCGATGTGCCTGTGGTGGGGAATCTTTTCAAGAGTCAAACCAAAGAGGCAGAGAAGCGTGAATTGTTGATTTTTGTGACGCCCAAGGTTGTGACCGATCGCGTCGCTGCAAATTAAAAATGGTGGTGATGTTTTTTTGAGGTTGTGATGAAAAATATATTTAAATATTTAATTGCCTTATTTGCTATAGCTACATTAGTGGCTTGTGGAGGAGGGGGGGGGAGCTCGGGTGGAAATCCGAATCAACCTTTCTTGGTGACAACTGCTGGTAGTGAAGTAGTCCTTCCGGTGGGGGCCGCACGCAATTACCAAGTGACTGGTGGTGTGCCTCCTTATCGTGTTGGTAACATGGATCAAGCTGTTGCAGTTGGGCAAATCAGCGGTGATATCCTGACGATTGGTGCCGTTTCTGCAGGGGCCACTGAGGTGAGGGTCTTCGACAACAGCGGTATCTCTGTAGCCATTAACGTCAAAGTCGGCTCTAGCATTCCTCTCTACACCACCGCACCGGGTAGTTTGACGGTTGGTGTCGGTGCTGACGCAGCGCGCACTTTCTGGGTGGGTGGCGGTGGCGCTCCTTATACCGTAGAGGGTGGCGACAGCAACGTCGCTCTGGTGCGTATGTTGAGCGATACCCAATGGCGTGTCACAGGGGTAGCTAAGGGCTCTACCACCATCAAAATCCGCGATGCTGCTGGTGAGGAACTCTCGATTGCATTAGAGGTGGGTTCCCCTGAACTGCGTATATCCCCTGATAAGTTGACCATCCCTGTGGGCCTTGAGGCTGTGGCCAAGCTTTCAGGTGGTCAGCCACCTTACCGCGTTGCTGGTGGTATCCCTGCGGCCATCACCGCCACCATTGTTGGTGATGAATTACGTATCAAGGGAAATTTGGCATCCAAGTTAGATGTTTCTGTGATGGATGCTGCAGGGCAGATTGTCAAGATTGAAGTCGAAATTAACACGGCAACTACCTCTATCCGCCTTGCACCCAATGCTGTAGTGATTTCCGAAAGTGACACCCAGCCCATTCAGTTCGGCATTTTTGGTGCTGTGGGTGCCACCTGTGTCTTCACCTCTGATCCCTCTTTCATGCAGGCGACGGTACCCGGTTGTGCCACCCGCAGCAATGTGACTTTGGATACAGGTACCCGTGGCAGCCGCTGCGTAAATGGCGATACTGAAGTCACCCTGACGGTGGTGGACGAAAACAAATCTGTTGGGACTGCTGTTGTTACCATTCTGGATAACGGTAGTTGCGGCAAGCTCACCATATTGCCAGCCACAGCCCAAGTGCGTGTCGGTGCAAGCATGCAACTGGCAATTGAGGGCGGCTCAGGAAGGTATGTGGTGTCCTCTGACAACCCCGCAGTTGCCACGGCAACGGCGACTGGTGTTGTTATGGTGGTCACCGCTGGCAACCGCACGGGCAGCGCCATCATTACGCTGCGCGACCAATCAGACACATCCAAAGTGGCAACCCTGCCAGTGACCGTCGTCTCTGACACCACGCCGGGAACACCGCCGGTGACAGCATCGCCGCAGTCGTTGAACCTGAGTACTGGTGCGTCTGCTGATGTGCTGCTCAGCGGTGGTTCGGGTAAGTACGATTTTGCAGTGAGCAATTCGGCTGTTGCAACGGCAGTATTGAACGGCAGCAAGCTGACGGTGACTGCTGGTACCACTGCTGGTAGCGCTACCGTGACGGTGCGCGACCAAGCAGACGCTACACGCAGTGTGGTGATTCCTGTCACCGTCACCTCTGCACCGCCGCCTGTTGAGCCCATGACTTCATTGCCCGCTTCTGCAACAGGTGCTGTCTCCGAAACACTGCGCTTCCTGCTGCAAAACGGTACTGCCCCTTACAGTGTGGTGGTGTCTAACCCCAGCATTGCCTCTGTACAAGTGCCGGTAGTGGCTCATCAGGTGGTGGCCACGCTGTTGCAAGCGGGTGAAACCACATTGGTAGTTACAGATGCTAAGGGGCAGACACTGGAGATTCCGGTGAAAGTGAACCAGGCACAAACAGCCTCGTTGCGCTTTGCACCGACTGCGTTTGAAGTGGGTGAAGATGAACTACAAGCAATCACCTTGACGGTGTTCGGTGGCACACCTCCTTACCGAGCGCTGACGAGTGATCTGACCCTGTCCAGTGTGCAGGTGAATAGCAGTGAGTTCACGGTTGGTTTGGGGACTCGAGGCAATCGCTGTATCAACCCTGTCGATAGCAGTGGCAACTACCTTCCCAGGGAGAAGTTTGACGTTACCTTGACCGTAGTGGATTCCGGTGGTGCCTTTGCCACCAGCGTGATGAGCATCCGTGATAACGGTTCTGGTATGCCTGGCGTTTGTCCAGCCTCTTCTGGGTTTACGACAACCGCAGGGCCTGCTACTTCGGTGTTGCTTGGTAGCTCGCGCACTTACTCAATTAGCGGTGGCGTGCAACCGTATACCGTTGAGTCGAGCAACCCTGCTGTAGCCCGTGTGGTTTTGTCCAGTCAAAACGGTTTCAGCATCACGGGCTTGGCTGTGGGTTCGGCGACGGTCACTGTCCGTGATGTAGCAGCAGGTCGGGTAGATATTCTCGTCACGGTCAGCCCGTAACATGAAATGAAGCTTGATACCTGAAGCATTTTCCCGTCGGGTGGGCCTTCTGCCCGACGGTTGAATTTCCTCCCTATCCCCGGCCCGTCCGGGGATTTTTTTGCCCTGTTTTTATGATCGTTCTCGTTGGCATGCCGGGTTGCGGCAAATCGACCATTGGGCGCTTGCTGGCGCGCAGGTTGCAGTTGGACTTTGTCGATGCGGACCAGCGCATCGAGCAACATTTGGGATGCACGATTCGCAGCTATTTCGATAGCCATGGCGAAGAGGCATTTCGCGATGTCGAGCAAAACGTGTTGGCTGAGTTGCTGGCAGGTGGCGCGCACGGTGTGTTGGCCACGGGCGGCGGCGCGGTGTTGCGCAGTGCGAACCGCGCGCTCCTGCGCACGGCGGCGCAGGTGTTTTATTTGCGCGCTACCCCCGATGAAATTTGGCGCCGTGTGCGCCACGACACCAAGCGCCCGCTGCTGCAAGTGGCCAACCCCTTGCAGCGCCTGCGCGACCTGTACGCCCAGCGCGATCCGCTGTACCGCGAAGTGGCGCACAGCGTGGTCGATGCAGGCCATGGCACGGCCCACGCCGTGGTGAACCTGATGACCATGCAGCTCGACCAGCTGCAGTGGGCCGCCACGCCCGCCGCTGGCGCCGCTACAGTAGGGGCTGCCACCGCGCCTTCTTCTGATACTCCCTAGAGCCTCTCTCAACTCCCCCATGAGCCACCTTCTTCACACCCTGGGCATTGACCTGGGCGAGCGCAGCTACCCCATTCACATTGGTATCGGCCTGCTGGGCGATGCCGCCAGCTACGCCGGTTTGCCGCGCGCCAGTGCGGCCTTGCTGGTCAGCAACACCACCGTCGCGCCCTTGTACGCCGAGCGCGTGCGCACCGCGCTGCAAGGCCAGTACGCCCAGGTGCATGAAGTGCGTCTGCCCGATGGTGAAGAGCACAAAACCTGGCCCACCCTGAACCTGATTTTTGATGCCCTGTTGCAGCACGGCTGCGATCGCAAAACCGTGCTGTTCGCCTTGGGCGGTGGTGTGGTGGGCGATATCACCGGCTTTGCTGCCGCCTGCTACATGCGTGGCGTGCCCTTTGTGCAACTGCCCACCACGCTGCTGGCGCAGGTGGACTCCTCGGTGGGCGGCAAAACCGCCATCAACCACCCGCTGGGCAAAAACATGGTCGGCGCCTTCTACCAGCCCCAGCGCGTGCTGTGCGACCTGGAGGCGCTCGACACTTTGGCGCCGCGCGAACTCAGCGCCGGGCTGGCCGAAGTCATCAAATACGGCCCCATTGCCGACATGGCCTTCTTTGACTGGCTGGAGCAGCATATCGACGCCCTGGTGGCGCGCGATCGCACCGCCCTGGCCCATGCGGTGCGCCGCAGTTGTGAAATCAAAGCCGCCGTGGTGGGCAGCGACGAGCGCGAAGCGGGCCTGCGCGCCATCTTGAACTTTGGCCACACCTTTGGCCACGCCATTGAAGCGGGCATGGGCTACGGCCAGTGGCTGCATGGCGAAGGCGTGGGGGCAGGCATGGTGATGGCCGCGCACCTGTCGCAGCGCCTGGGGCTGGTGGATGCTGCGTTTGTGCAGCGCCTCACCACCTTGATTGCCCGTGCGGGCTTGCCCGTGCGCGGCGCCATCCTCGACGCCCAAGACAACGCTGGCCGCTACCTGGAGCTGATGCGCGTGGACAAAAAGGCCGAAGCCGGCGAAATCCGCTTCGTCCTCATCGACGGCCCCGGCCAAGCCTGCGTGCTCGCTGCCCCCGACGCCCTGGTGCGTGAAGTGATTGACGCCTGTTGCGCTCCTTAAATAATAGCTGCTAGCGCTTATCTCATAAGGCTTTGAGGCCGATTTGACCATCAAACCATTGCCCTGAGGCTGCCCCGATGAACACGCTTGCTGCCTACGCTTGCCACCCCGCGCGCTCGCGCGGGCGCCGCTACCCCGAGCCCGTGGCGCCCACGCGCACCGACTACCAGCGTGACCGCGACCGCATCGTCCACTCCACCGCATTCCGGCGTCTGGTCTACAAGACCCAGGTGTTCCTGAACCACGAAGGCGACATGTTCCGCACCCGCCTCACGCACTCGCTGGAGGTGGCGCAGCTCGGGCGCTCCATCGCGCGCTCGCTGGGGCTGAACGAAGACCTGGTCGAAACCATCGCCCTGGCGCACGACCTGGGCCACACCCCTTTCGGCCATGCCGGGCAGGATGCGCTCAATGCCTGCATGGAAGGCCATGGTGGCTTCGAGCACAACCTGCAGAGCCTGCGCGTGGTAGACCATCTCGAGGAGCGCTACCCTGCGTTCGACGGGCTGAACCTGACCTTCGAGACGCGCGAAGGCATCCTCAAGCACTGTTCGCGTGCCAATGCCGAGCTGCTGCAGGTGCGCGAGCCTGGTGGGGTGGGGCAACGCTTTCTGCTCGGGCAGCGCCCAAGCCTGGAGGCGCAGCTGTGCAATCTGGCCGACGAAATCGCCTACAACGCGCACGACATCGACGATGGCGTGCGCTCCGGGTTGCTCACGCTGGAGCAGTTGCAGGAAGTGCCCCTGTTCGAGCGCTACCGCGCCCAGGCGCTGGTGGACCATCCGGCGCTGGCGCGCGCGCCGCGGCGCCTGCTGTACGAGGCCATCCGGCGCATGCTCAGCGACCAGGTGTACGACGTGATCGACGCCACGCGGCAGGCGCTGGCCCAGGCCAACCCGCAGCAGGTGGACGACGTGCGCGTCGCCCCCGCGCTGGTGTGCTTCAGCGCCGCCATGCGCGAGCAGTCGCTGGGGCTCAAGCGCTTCCTGTTTCGCAACCTGTACCGGCACCCGCAGGTCATGGCCACCACGGCGCGCGCGCAGCAGGTGGTGCGCGAGCTGTTCGCGGCGTACCTGGCCCAGCCCGCGCAGATGAAGCCTGCCTTCGCTGCCCGTGCCCAGGCCAGCGACGGCGACAGTGCCCGTGCCCGCGTGGTGGCCGATTTCATCGCCGGCATGACCGACCGCTACGCGGCCAGCGAGCACGCCCGTATCACCGGCCAGCAGTTGCTGATGTAGGCCGGCGAAGGGCGCAGGGGCAGAGGGTGTGCCCGGTAAAATCGGCCCCTTTCCTCCACTTGCCTGCGCCATGTCCACTTCCGCTGAATTCCCCCCTGAAACCGTCATCGCGGACACCGTGCGCTGGCTGGAGCGTGCCGTCATCGGGCTCAATCTGTGCCCGTTCGCCAAGGGCGTACACACCAAGGGGCAGATCCACTACGTGGTGAGCGAGGCCACGGACGCGCGCGGCCTGCTCGAAGACCTGCAGCGTGAGCTGGAGGCCCTGGCCGAGATCTCGCCCGCCAAGCGCGACACCACGCTGCTCATGGCGCCGCAGTGCCTGGAGGATTTCCTCGACTTCAACGACTTCCTGGAACTGGTGGACGAACTGGTGGAGGCCATGGATCTGGGCGGCATCCTGCAGGTCGCGTCGTTCCACCCGCGCTTCCAGTTCGACGGCACGGCCGAGGACGACGTCACCAATGCCACCAACCGCGCGCCCTATCCCACGCTGCACCTGCTGCGCGAGGACAGCATCGACCAGGCCGTGGAAGCCTTCCCCGAGGCCGAAACCATCTACGAGCGCAACATGCAGGTGCTGGGCGAACTCGGCGCGCAAGGCTGGGCTGCGCTCGACGTGGGGCCGCGCTGCCCCGTCACCGGCGCCAAGGCGGGCGGGCAGTGAAGGGCGCTGGCCGCACCGCGCGCGGCGGCACGGGCGCGCCTGCGCCTTCGGTGGCCGAGCAGCTGGAGCTGCGCCCCGGGCAATCGCTGGAGCTGCTCAAGGCGCTGCACATCCTCACGCGCGATGGGCGCATCAACCAGGACTCGCGCCGCAAGCTCAAGCAGGTCTACCACCTGTTCCAGTTCATCGAGCCGCTGCTGCAGGAACTGTCCGCCGACGGCCATGCGCCGGTGCTGGCCGACCATGGCGCGGGCAAGTCCTACCTCGGCTTCATCCTGTACGACCTGTACTTCCGCGCGCTCGGGCGCGGCAGCATCTACGGCATCGAGACTCGCGCGCCGCTGGTCGAGGCGTCGCAGAAGCTGGCCGCCACGCTGGGCTTCGAGCGCATGCGTTTCCTGAACATGTCGGTGGCCGAGTCGGCCCAGCTCGCGGCCATGCCCGAGCGCTTCGACATCGTGACCGCGCTGCACGCCTGCGACACCGCCACTGACGACGCCATTGCCTTCGGCCTGCAAAAGCGCGCCCGCGCCATGGTGCTGGTGCCCTGCTGCCAGGCCGAAGTGGCCGCCTGCCTGCGCCAGACCAAGGCGCTGCAGCTGGCGCGCACGCCGCTGGCCGAACTGTGGCGCCACCCCTTGCACACGCGCGAACTGGGCAGCCAACTGACCAACGTGCTGCGCTGCCTGTATCTGGAAGCCAGTGGCTACCAGGTGACCGTGACCGAGCTGGTGGGCTGGGAGCACAGCATGAAGAACGAGCTCATCATCGCGCGCTACACCGGCCAGAAAAAGCGCAGCGCCGCCGAGCGGCTGCGCGCCATCCTGGCGGAATTTGGCTTGCTTGAAGCGCTGGGCCCACGCTTCGGCGTGCCGCAGGGCGCCTGAACGGGCGTTCAGCCGCGGCGTGGGGGCGTAAATCCCCGGAACCACAGGGGTGGCAGGGTGTCTCTACCATCACACCAGACACCACACCGAGCGCCCACCCATGCTGATACCTCGCCGCGATACAGGTTTTGTCCACCCGCAAGGCAGCGAAATTACCCCGCGTGCCGTTTATGAAAGCCGCCGCACCTTGCTGCGCCAGTTGGCTGGCGGCGCCGCCGGCGCCACCCTGGCCGCCTGGGCCGCGCGCGATGCGCTGGCCGCCGCCACGCCGCCTGGCAAGCTGGCACCCCTGCCGGGCGCTCGGTCGGCCGTCGATGGCGCGGTGACCATGGAAAACGCCACCGCCTACCAGGACGCGACGGGCTACAACAACTTCTACGAGTTCGGCACCGACAAGTCCGACCCCGCGCGCAACGCCCACACGCTCAAGACCCGGCCCTGGACGGTGGAGGTCGAAGGCCTGGTCAAGAAGCCTGGCACATGGGGTATCGACGACCTGATTCGCCTCAGTGCGCAGGAGGAGCGCGTCTACCGCCTGCGCTGCGTTGAAGGGTGGTCCATGGTCATCCCGTGGGTGGGGTACTCGCTGGCCCAGCTGATCCGGCGCGTCGAGCCCCTGGGCAGCGCCAAGTACGTGGAGTTCGTCTCCCTTGCCGACAAGGCCACCATGCCCGGCGTGAGCTCCCGCGTGCTCGACTGGCCCTATACCGAGGGTCTGCGCATGGACGAAGCCATGCACCCGCTCACGCTGCTGGCCTTCGGCATGTATGGCGAGGTGCTACCGCACCAGAACGGCGCACCCGTGCGCCTCGTCGTACCCTGGAAGTACGGCTTTAAAAGCGCCAAGAGCATCGTCAAGATCCGCTTCACCGAGAAGGAGCCCGCGACCGCCTGGAACAAGGCCGCGCGCAACGAGTACGGCTTCTATTCCAACGTCAACCCGCAGGTTGACCACCCACGCTGGAGCCAGGCCACCGAGCGCCGCATTGGCGAGGGCGGCCTGTTCGCCAAGCGCCGCAAGACGCTCCTGTTCAACGGCTATGAAGCCCAGGTCGGCCAGCTGTACGCGGGCATGGATCTGCAGAAGTTCTATTGAATGGCGGGGCTGCCGGTGTTGCGTGCGGCGCTGCAGCGCCCCTGGGCCAAGCCCGTGCTGTTTGTGCTCTGCCTGTGGCCGCTGGCCTGGCTTGTCACGGCGGCGTTTACCGACCAGCTGGGCGCCAACCCGGCCGAGGCGCTGGAGCGTGCGCTCGGGCGCTGGACGCTGCGCTTCCTGTGCCTGGCGCTGGCCGTGACGCCCCTGCGTGTGCTCACCGCCACGCCGCAACTGGCACGCTTTCGGCGCATGCTGGGGCTGTTCGTGGCCTTCTATGCGCTGCTGCATCTGCTGGCCTACGCATGGTTCGACATGGGGCTGGAGCTGGCTGAGATGCTGCACGACATCGCCAAGCGGCCGTTCATCCTCGTCGGCACCCTGGCGCTGGTGCTGCTGGCGCTGCTGGCCGCCACATCGTTCCAGGGGGCTATGCGCTGGCTCGGGGGCGCGCGCTGGCGGGCGCTGCACCGCAGCGTGTACGTGGTGGCCGGCCTGTCGCTGCTGCATTTCTTCTGGATGCGTGCGGGCAAGAATGATTTCAGCGAGGTCGCGGTGTACGCGTCCATCCTGGGGCTGCTGCTGGGCTGGCGCGTGTGGCACGCCTGCAAGCCTGGGGTGCGGCGCTGATTGCTCCTGAAAACGTAGCTTCTAGCGCTTGATAGGAGAGGGTTTTAGGCTCTTTTTGCCCTGAAGCCAAGGTATGGTAAGCGCTAGCCGCTCTGGAAAAAATAGCGCCGCGCTACGCGACAATCGCGCCATGGCCCGCCTTCCCCGTCTCACCGTTCCTGGTTTCGTGCACCACGCGCTGCAGCGGGGCAACAACCGCGAGGCCATCTTCCGCGATGCGCAGGACTACGAGCACATGCTGGCGCTGCTGGCCAGCCAGTCGCGCAAGCACCGCGTGGCGGTGCATGCCTACGTGCTCATGCCCAACCATTTCCATCTGCTCGCCACGCCGGCCACGGCCGAGGGCCTGCCCGCGATGATGCAGGCTGTGGGGCGTGACTACGTGCGCTACTTCAACCAACGCCACCAGCGTACCGGCACCCTGTGGGAGGGCCGCTACCGCTGCACCGTGCTGGAGCCCGAGCGTTACCTGCTGCCCTGCATGGTTTACATGGACTGGAACCCGGTGCGCGCCGGACTGGCGCAGCAGCCGGGCGATTACCCCTGGTCGAGCCACGCCCATGGCCTGGGCTTGCGCGCAGACCCGCTGGTCACGCCCCATGCGCTGCTTTGGGGGTTGGGCAATACGCCGTTCGCGCGCGAGGCTGCCTATGCCGCCTTGGTGCGGGCGGGCATTGGCACACAAATGGCCGAGCAACTGGGCCGCGCGGCCCACACCGGCTGGGTTCTGGGGGGGGCGGAATTCGTGACCGCGTTGCAGCAACGCACCGGCCGCCGCGTGGCCAAGGCGCGTGCCGGACGTCCTCGCATGGCGGAGCGCGCTGAAGAAAAAACCACCGAATAGGGCATAGGGCCTTTCACACAAAGCGCTAGCTGCTCCTGAATTTGATGTGTCCCTTATTAATAAGCGATGAAACTGCTTGGTAGTTAATTTGTATCTGACCCTAATTATTATGCTTGCAGTGCATGGGTTGATGCATTACGCTGCGTTTCTGAGAATTTTCACTAAGGAAAGCCCCATGACAACGGCAACCGAAATCCAGCATCTGCAAAAGCACGGCCTGTATGCCTCCAGCAACGAACACGATGCCTGTGGCCTGGGCTTTGTTGCCCACATCAAGGGGCACAAGCGCCATGACATCGTCACCGGCGCGCTGAAGATCCTGGAAAACCTCGACCACCGCGGTGCCGTGGGGGCCGACAAGCTCATGGGCGATGGCGCAGGCATCCTGATCCAGATCCCCGACCAGCTGTACCGCGAAGAAATGGCCAAGCAGGGTGTGGAGCTGCCGCCGGCCGGCGAATACGGCGTGGGCATGATCTTTTTGCCCAAGGAACATGCCAGCCGCATGGCCTGCGAGCAGGAGATGGAGCGCGCCATCAAGGCCGAAGGCCAGGTGCTGCTGGGCTGGCGCGATGTGCCGGTGAACCGCGACATGCCCATGTCGCCCACCGTGCAGGAAAAGGAACCCATCCTGCGCCAGGTGTTCATCGGCCGTGGCACCGACGTGATCGTGCAGGACGCGCTGGAGCGCAAGCTGTACGTCATCCGCAAGACCGCCAGCGCCGCCATCCAGGCCCTGGGGCTCAAGCACAGCAAAGAGTACTACGTGCCCAGCATGAGCAGCCGCACCGTGGTCTACAAGGGCCTGCTGCTGGCCGACCAGGTGGGCGTGTACTACCTCGACCTGGCCGACACGCGCTGTGTCTCCGCCATCGGCCTGGTGCACCAGCGCTTCTCCACCAACACCTTCCCCGAGTGGCCGCTGGCCCACCCCTACCGCTACGTGGCGCACAACGGGGAAATCAACACCGTGCGCGGCAACTACAACTGGATGCTGGCACGCGAAGGCGTGATGGCCTCGCCCGTGCTGGGCGAAGACCTGAAGAAGCTCTACCCCATCAGCTTCGCCGGCCAGTCCGACACCGCCACGTTCGACAACTGCCTGGAGCTGCTGACCATGGCTGGCTACCCCATCAGCCAGGCCGTGATGATGATGATCCCCGAGCCCTGGGAGCAGCACGAGGCCATGGACGAGCGCCGTCGCGCCTTCTATGAGTACCACGCCGCCATGATCGAGCCCTGGGACGGCCCGGCCTCCATCGTGTTCACCGACGGCCGCCAAATCGGCGCCACGCTGGACCGCAACGGCCTGCGCCCCTCGCGCTACGTGGTCACCGAAGACGACCTGGTGATCCTCGCGTCGGAAGCGGGCGTGCTGCCCGTGCCGGACGGCAAGATCGTGCGCAAGTGGCGCCTGCAGCCCGGCAAGATGCTGCTGATCGACCTGGAGCAGGGCCGCCTGATCGAAGACGACGAGCTCAAGGCCAACATCGTCAACACCAAGCCCTACAAGCAGTGGATCGAGAACCTGCGCATCAAGCTCGACCAGGTGGAAGTGCCGGCCGACTTCCAGGCACCGGCCGCCTCGCAGCTGCCGTTGCTGGAGCGCCAGCAGGCCTTCGGCTTCACGCAGGAAGACATCAAGTTCCTGCTGGCCCCCATGGCCAAGAACGGCGAGGAAGGCATCGGCTCCATGGGCAACGACAGCCCGCTGGCCGTGCTGTCGGACAAGAACAAGCCGCTGTACAACTACTTCCGCCAGATGTTCGCGCAGGTGACGAACCCGCCGATCGACCCCATCCGCGAAGCCATCGTGATGAGCCTGGTGTCCTTCGTTGGCCCCAAGCCCAACCTGCTGGACATCAACCAGATCAACCCGCCGATGCGCCTGGAGCTGCACCAGCCGGTGCTGGACTTCGAGGGCATGGCCAAGCTGCGCCAGATCGAGAAGTTCTCGCACGGCAAGTTCAAGAGCGCCACCATCGACATCACCTACCCGCTGTCCTGGGGCAAGCAGGGCGTGGAAGCCAAGCTGGCGTCGCTGTGCGCGCAGGCCGTGGACCAGATCAAGGGCGGCGCCAACATCCTGATCGTCAGCGACCGCAACCTCTCGGCCACGCAGGTCGCCATTCCGGCGCTGCTGGCCCTGTCGGCCATCCACCAGCACCTGGTGCGTGAGGGCCTGCGCACCAGCGCGGGCCTGGTGGTGGAAACCGGCACTGCGCGCGAAGTGCACCACTTCGCCGTGCTGGCCGGCTATGGCGCCGAGGCCGTGCACCCCTACCTGGCGTTGGAAACGCTGGTGGACATGCACAAGGACCTGAGTGGCGAGCTGTCGGCCGACAAGGCCATCTACAACTATGTCAAGGCGGTGGGCAAGGGCCTGTCGAAGATCATGTCCAAGATGGGCGTGTCCACCTACATGAGCTACTGCGGCGCGCAGCTGTTCGAGTGCGTGGGCCTGAACAGCGACACCGTGGACAAGTACTTCACCGGCACCGCCAGCCGCGTGGAAGGCATTGGCGTGTTCGAGATCGCCGAAGAAGGCATTCGCAACCACGTGGCCGCTTTCGGCAACGACCCGGTGCTGGCCACCATGCTGGACGCCGGGGGCGAGTACGCCTGGCGTGCCCGCGGTGAAGAGCACATGTGGTCGCCCGACGCCATTGCCAAGCTGCAGCACTCCACCCGTTCGGGCAACTTCAGCACCTACAAGGAGTACGCCCAGCTCATCAACGACCAGAGCAAGCGCCACATGACGCTGCGCGGCCTGTTCGAGTTCAAGGTGGACCCGGCCCAGGCCATTGCCGTGGAAGAGGTGGAGCCCGCCGCCGAGATCGTCAAGCGTTTTGCCACCGGCGCCATGTCGCTGGGCTCGATTTCCACCGAAGCGCACGCCACCCTGGCCGTGGCCATGAACCGCATCGGCGGCAAGAGCAACACCGGCGAAGGCGGCGAAGACCCGGCGCGCTACCGCAAAGAGCTCAAGGGCATCCCGATCGTGCAGGGCGAAAGCCTGGCGTCGATCATCGGGGCCGACAAGGTCGAGAGCGACATCGCGCTGCGCGATGGCGACTCCCTGCGCTCCAAGATCAAGCAGGTGGCATCGGGCCGCTTCGGTGTGACGGCCGAGTACCTGTCGTCCTCCGACCAGATCCAGATCAAGATGGCGCAGGGCGCCAAGCCCGGTGAAGGTGGCCAGCTGCCTGGCGGCAAGGTGTCCGACTACATCGGCCAGCTGCGCCACTCCGTGCCGGGTGTGGGCCTGATCTCGCCGCCGCCGCACCACGACATCTACTCCATCGAAGACCTGGCGCAGCTCATCCACGACCTGAAGAACGTGGCTCCGCACGCCGACATCTCGGTCAAGCTGGTGTCCGAAGTGGGCGTGGGCACCATCGCGGCCGGTGTGGCCAAATGCAAGAGCGACCATGTGGTGATCGCTGGCCATGACGGCGGCACCGGCGCCTCGCCCTGGTCGTCCATCAAGCACGCCGGCTCTCCGTGGGAAATCGGCCTGGCCGAAACCCAGCAGACCCTGGTGCTCAACCGCCTGCGCGGCCGCATCCGCGTGCAGGCCGACGGCCAGATGAAGACCGGCCGCGACGTGGTCATCGGCGCGCTGCTGGGCGCCGACGAGTTCGGCTTCGCCACCGCGCCGCTGGTGGTCGAGGGCTGCATCATGATGCGCAAGTGCCACCTGAACACCTGCCCGGTGGGCGTGGCCACGCAAGACCCGGTGCTGCGCGCCAAGTTCTCGGGCAAGCCCGAGCACGTGGTGAACTACTTCTTCTTCGTTGCCGAAGAGGCGCGCCAGATCATGGCGCAGCTGGGCATTCGCAAGTTCGACGACCTCATTGGCCGCACCGACCTGCTCGACATGCGCAAGGGCCTGCAGCACTGGAAGGCGCAGGGCCTGGACTTCTCGCGCCTGTTTGCCCAGCCGCAAGTCGCTGCCGATGTGCCGCGCTTCCATGTCGAGTCGCAAGACCACAAGCTGGACCAGGCGCTGGACGTGAAGCTGATCGAGCGCTGCCGCCCCGCCATCGAGCGCGGCGAGAGCGTGCGCATCATGGAAGTGGCCAAGAACGTGAACCGTTCCGTCGGCGCCATGCTGTCGGGCGCGGTCACCAAGGCACACCCCGAGGGCCTGCCGGAAGACACCATCCGCATCCACTTCGAGGGCACGGGCGGTCAGTCGTTCGGCGCCTTCCTGTGCAAGGGCATCACGCTGAACCTGACGGGCGAGGCCAACGACTACACCGGCAAGGGCCTGTCGGGCGGCCGCGTCATCGTGCGCCCCAGCCACGAGTTCCGGGGCGAGGCCTCGGCCAACACCATCGTCGGCAACACCGTCATGTTCGGTGCCACCAGCGGCGAGGCGTTCTTCGCCGGCGTGGCGGGCGAGCGCTTTGCGGTGCGCCTGTCGGGGGCCACCACCGTGGTCGAAGGCGTGGGTGACCACGGCTGCGAGTACATGACGGGCGGCACCGTGGTGGTGCTGGGCAAGACCGGCCGCAACTTCGCGGCGGGCATGAGCGGCGGCGTGGCCTACATCTACGACGAAGACGGCCGCTTCGACTCGCGCTGCAACCTCTCCATGGTGTCGCTGGAGCGCATCCTGCCGGCCGAGGAGCAGATCGCCAGCGTGGGCCGTGGCACCTGGCACCGTGGCCAGACCGACGAAGAGCAGCTCAAGAAGCTGCTGGAAGACCACAGCCGCTGGACCGGCTCGCGCCGTGCCCGCGACATCCTGGACAACTGGGCCGCTTCGCGCAGCAAGTTCGTCAAGGTCTTCCCAACCGAGTACAAGCGCGCGTTGTCGGAAATTTATGAGCGTAAAGTGCTGCAAGAGCAGGCCACACCTGCGGTAGCAGCTCCTAAAACGGAAGCGGTTGCGTCCCGCTGAGGCGCCCTCCCACCACAAGAACAGGACACCACGATCATGGGCAAGACCACCGGTTTCATGGAATACGAGCGCATCGAGGAGGGCTACGCGCCCGCCGCCGAGCGTGTGAAGCACTACAAGGAGTTCGTTATCGGCCTGGACGCCGAGCAGGCCAAGACCCAGGGCGCGCGCTGCATGGACTGCGGCACGCCGTTCTGCAACAACGGCTGCCCGGTGAACAACATCATCCCGGACTTCAACGACCTCGTTTACCACCAGGACTGGAAGAGCGCCATCGCGGTGCTGCACAGCACCAACAACTTCCCCGAATTCACCGGCCGCATCTGCCCCGCGCCCTGCGAGGCCGCCTGCACGCTGAACATCAACAACGACGCGGTGGGCATCAAGAGCATCGAGCACGCCATCATCGACCGCGCCTGGGAAGAAGGCTGGGTGCAGCCCCAGCCCGCCGCGCACCAGACCGGCAAGAAGGTGGCCGTGGTCGGCGCGGGCCCCGCGGGCCTGGCGGCGGCGCAGCAGCTCGCCCGTGCCGGCCACGACGTGACGCTGTTCGAGAAGAACGACCGCGTGGGCGGCCTGCTGCGCTACGGCATCCCCGACTTCAAGCTGGACAAGGCGCACATCGACCGCCGCGTGGCGCAGCTCGTGGCCGAGGGCGTGCAGATCCGCACCGGCGTGTTCGTCGGCAGCGAGAAGGACGGCCTGGGCAAGGGCAGCAAGGTCACCAACTGGGCCAAGGAAACGGTGACGCCCGAGCAGTTGCAGAAGGAATTCGACGCCGTGCTGCTCACTGGCGGCGCCGAGCAAAGCCGCGACCTGCCGGTGCCCGGCCGCGACCTCGATGGCATCCACTTCGCCATGGAGTTCCTGCCGCAGCAAAACAAGGTCAACGCGGGCGACAAACTCAAGGGCCAGCTGCGCGCGGACGGCAAGCACGTCATCGTCATCGGTGGCGGTGACACCGGCAGCGACTGCGTGGGCACCAGCAACCGCCATGGCGCCGTGAGCGTCACCCAGTTCGAGCTCATGCCCATGCCGCCCGCGCAGGAGAACAAGCCGCTGGTGTGGCCCTACTGGCCCACCAAGCTGCGCACCAGCTCCAGCCACGAGGAAGGCTGCGCGCGCGAATTCGCCATCGCCACCAAGGAGTTCATCGGCAGCAAGGGCAAGGTCACGGGCCTGAAGACCGTGCACATCGAGTTCAAGGACGGCAAGTTCGTCGAGATTGCCGGCACCGAGAAGGAATACAAGGCCGACCTGGTGCTGCTCGCCATGGGCTTCACGGCACCCGTGGCCGCCGTGCTCGACGCCTTTGGCGTGGACAAGGACGCACGCGGCAATGCCCGCGCCAGCACCGACTTCACCGGCGGCTACGCCACGAGCGTTCCGAAGGTGTTCGCCGCCGGCGACATGCGCCGGGGCCAGTCGCTGGTGGTCTGGGCCATCCGCGAAGGCCGCCAGGCCGCGCGTGCGGTGGATGAGTTCCTGATGGGGTACTCGGATCTGCCGCGCTGAGGTTTCGGCGCTTCATGCAAAACGGCACCGTGAGGTGCCGTTTTGCTTGGGGCCGCTACATTGCGAGAAGCCATCGTCAAAAAGGCGCGCATGTCCACACGAGCGATCAACATTGAAGAGTACCTGGCCCATGAGGAGCGCAGCGAGTGGCGCCATGAGTACATCGACGGGCGCATGTATGCCAGGGCCGAAAGCACTGCGGCGCATAACCTGATCGCTACCGCCCTGGCCTTTGGCCTGATCCCGGCAGCACGGCGTAAGGGCTGTCACGTGTTCACGTCGGCCATGAAGCTGCGGCTGGAGATTGGCGGCAAGACCGTGTTCTATTACCCTGACCTGCTGCTCTCGTGCGACCCGCAGGACAGGGCGCCTTATTTCCGGCGCGCGCCCTGCCTCATCGTCGAAGTCCTGTCCGAATCCACCGCCCGCATCGACCGGCGCGAGAAACTGCTGGCCTACCAGACCCTGCCCAGCCTGCAAACCTATGTGCTGCTGGAGCAGGACGTGGTTCGCGCCGAGGTTTACCGGCGTGCCACCGGCTGGCGCGTCGAGTACGTGGAGCAAGGCAGCATCCGCATCGACTGCCTGGACATCGACCTGCCGCTGGCCGACGTGTACGCCGATGTGCAAATTTGATAGCTGCCAGCGCTTTCTGGATAAGCGCTGAAGGCCAATTTGACCTCAATTGCCTGACAATGCCGCCATGCCGCCATGCCGCCATGCCGCCATGCCGCCATGCCGCCATGCCGCCATGCCCGACATACCCAGCCACGACCAGAACTTCAAGAACCTGATCCTGGACCATCCGCAAGAGGACAAGACCATGACGACATTGAGCCAACGCATGTGGAGCCAAGGCCGCCAGGAAGGCCGCCAGGAAGGCGAAGCCACCGTCCTGCTGCGCTTGTTCACGCGCCGCTTCGGCCCCCTGGGGGCGCTCATGACGCAGCGGGTACGGCAGGCCAGTTTGGCCGAACTGGAGCAATGGGCCGACAACATCCTGGATGCCAGCACGCTGGACGAGGTATTCCGCGCGCCCTGACGGTTTGTCGCATCCCTGGCGAATCAAGGAAAACGGCCCCGGCGGATTACCGCAGGGGCCGTTTTTTTTCGTGGCTCTTCAAAAAACATAGCTGCCAGCGCTTGCCAGGCAACGGCTGGAAGCCATTTCAGCGCCCCATTCTCCGCAGCGGTCAAGGCAGAGTTTGCGGCCAAGGCCGCCGCCCCCACAAGGCAAGCCGCAACCCCCGCATGCCCCGCCGCCGTAGGAGCGGCCTTGGCCGCGAATGCCCACGCAAAGCATATGCGCCGTGGTGCTCGGCGGCCTGCCATCGCAGGTTCGCAGCTTGCGCCGTGCACACCTTCCGCCGTGCAGATGCCTGTGAAAGGCCCAGGTTGTCCATATTTTTTTACACCCGACAGCGTAAGATCGTCCATTGAGTATTTCCATGTGTTAGCGAAGTAATCGGCCCGCGCGCGCCGCAAATCGCGCCGAAGAAACACGGCTAACTGCACGGTCAGCGCTACTTTTGCGCCCCTGCCTGCGCCGCTGGCGGGCGTCTGCGGCAGCGCGCACAACCCCGCCGCCGCCCCGTTGCTGACCCAGCCCCGGCAGCCAACCTGTGCGCCGCAGGCACGCCCAGCGGCATCACCAGCGGCACCAGCACCTGGGGCTGGACGTGTGCCGCCAGCACCACAGCCACCTGCCAGGCTCCACGCGGGTATACCGTCACCCCCAGCGCAGGCGCAGGCGCAGGCGGCAGCATCAGCCCCAGCACGGCGCAAACCGTGGCTTACCACGCCACGCCCGCGTTCACCGTTACGCCCGCCGGGACGCATGAAGTGGATACGGTGACGGGCTGCGGCGGCAGCTTGGCGGGCAACACCTTTACTTCTGGCCCCGTCACGGCGAACTGCACGGTCAGCGCCACATTTGCGCCCTTGCCAGCACCGGCGAACTTGACCCTGCCCGAAGGTCCACACCAAGGCCTGCCCCTGACGCTAGCCGCCCAGCCCACCAACGGCTGGCAGCTTGCCCAGGCGGGCACGCAAACCGTTGCCAGCCTGAACGCGCCCGCATTACCCGCAGGCGTGACCCTGCCGCACGGCGTGGTCAGCCTGCGGCTGGTGAATGGCACGGCGGGCAGCGAGGCCACGGTGGTGCTGACCTACCCGCAAAGTGTGCAGGGCATGGCCTATTACAAATACAGCCCTGCCACGGGCTGGTATGTGTACCCGCGCGCACAGATCAGCGGCAACACCGTCACGTTGCGGTTGGTGGACAACGGCGCGGGCGACACCGATTTGACGCCGAGCGTGATCCAAGACCCTGGCGGGCCAGGCTTTGGACCGGGCGGGGCGAACGCGATTCCTACGCTGAACCAGTGGGCGCTGATGTTGCTGGCGGGCTTGTTGGGCTTGTTCCGCCTGGGGGTGGTGCGCAGGCGAGCCTGAAGGGAACCTCTCACAACCCCATGATTGACGGATCCGAATAGGCACGATTGGACGCCAGCCGTTTTGAATGCGCGATGAGGCCTTACGGCGGTCTGCACCTCGTGCATTGAGGGGCCTTGCAGCCCCGATGGCTCAGGCTTTCGCCGTTTGCAGGCGCACCTGTGCCTTGGTGGTCGCCGGTTTGAAGAACGCATCCACGCCTCGCTCAAGGAACGAGGCCAGGCGCTTCATGTTGTAGCAGGCAGCCATCATCGTCATCGCCACCGTGGCCCGCGCCTGCCCGATCGTGCGTACGAACTTGCCGCCCAGGTGCCGGATGCCGGCAAACGCATGTTCGACCCGGGCACGCTTGCTGGCAATGCGCTGGTTGCGCCGCTTCTGGCACTCGCTCAGGGGCTGGCCCGGCTGGGCCCGGCGCTGCATCGCGTCCACGAAGCCCAGCACTTGCAGCATCTGCCGGCGCTGCCGGCTCGCGTAGGCCTTGTCCGTGTGCACGCTGCGCCCGGTGTTGTGCATGTCCAGCACCTCGTCGAAGTGGTGTCCGTCGTGCTCGCTGGCCGTGCCCGTGGCGATGCGGCGGATGAAGCCGTGCTTGAGGTCCACGCTCACGCTGAGCTTGTAGCCGAAGTAGCTCTTGCCGTGCTTTTTCGTGTGTGTGGCATCCACATCCCTTTGCCGGCGCTCGGCCTCACTCCAATCGGGCGTTCTGCCTTCGGCCAGGGCCTCGCGCTCCGGCCTGTCCAGGCGCTGGCGCGGCGCGGGCACCAGCGTCGCATCGATGGCTTGTCCGCCCCGGGCCATGTAGCCATGGCGGTGCAGTTGCGCATCCACTCCCTGGAACAGCACCGTGGCCCCATCCACGCCCAGCCGCTCGCCGAAGCGCCAGATCGTGTTGCGGTCCGGCACGTTCATCGCATCCTGCAGCAGGCAAAAGCGCTGGTAGCTCGCCCGATCCAGCAACTGGTACTCCATCTGCTCATCGGACAGGTTGTACAGCCGCTTCAAGACCAGGATGCGCACCATCACCTCGGTGGGATAGGCCGGCCGGCCACCCCGGCGGCCATCGCCACGCTCGATCAAGGCATCCACCAGCCCGGCCAGGGCTCCGAAGTCGATGTGCCGCGCGATCACCTGCAGCGGATCGCCCACCTCGTCCCTCTTGTGCTGGCGCGAGGCCTCGGCGAACAGGTCAAACTTCAGCGCGCTGCGGGGTGTGATCATGGCAAGGGGCGGGTCAGGCTTCTCGGGTCAGGAAGAGATCGGATGGGTTTTGAGAGGTTCCCTGAAGACGGGCCTGTTCCGTCCCTGACTGGGACTTGGATAGCCCCACTACATCAGCTTCTATTTTGATAGCTGCTAGCGCTTGTGTAGCAAGGGTTAGCAGCTATTTTTATAAGTATTGCCGCAAGGTGGACTCGGCGGATTTGTGGGTTCTATAGACGGATGCGTCCTTGTCTGACAAGATACATAAAGTTACCACATGAACAGTATCAAAAAAGATGCTGCACAGTGTGGAACCTGACTGCCGTTTTAAATCAATGAACGATAACTAGGAATTATGGATGAATGAATATGAGCCAAGCCCGCAGATATGGGATGCCATGGGGCTGACAGATGAAATCCATAAGATCACCAATGGCCTCCTGTCCGGAAGCACCCAATCCGCCTTGATTTCCGGCCCGCCGGGGAGTGGGAAAACGTGGCTTGCCAAGAGCATCGGGGCCATTTTTCTCAAATATGGGGGCTACGTCATTCGGGGGGTCAGCGGCCCAGGTGAGATGGGCCGGGAGCTGTATGCCTGGAAAAAAGCCCAGGCCCAGGAGTCAGACCACTTCCCGTCAATCGAGGCAGTGATCAAGGCGGTGGTAAATATTTCTGTAAAGTTCATGAGCCATGGCGTTCTGGATGCTCAGGACTTGCATAAGCTGTACGACGTGGGAAAGCGCAGGAGTCAGCAGGGCGTTGCTTTTCTATACGATGAAGAAGTGTCGCTCCTGACCGTTTTCAATCAGCAGGCGAGAGGCCGTCCCGTGCTCATGATTGCAGACGACATTGAGTGGTGGGACGGCCGCTCCCTGAGCATACTGGCCATGATATTGAAAAAAGAGATAGAAGGAACCTTTC
Source organism: Acidovorax sp. YS12 (assembly GCA_021496925.1). NCBI lineage: Bacteria > Pseudomonadati > Pseudomonadota > Betaproteobacteria > Burkholderiales > Comamonadaceae > Acidovorax > Acidovorax sp. YS12. The sequence goes on along the minus strand of CP053915.1, from coordinate 2,361,674 downwards.
CATTCGTTTCGAATTTCTATTTGCTTGCCGTGACTACGGATGGAGCGCTACCGCGCCCCATCTGGGAAGATGGTCGATTCAACGATGTGCTCCCTGCATTTCATCACAGGATAAGGACAAAATACCTTGAGAAAAATAAATTCAATGAAATAGCCGAGACGCTCGGCCTTCCTCAAGCCATTGGAGAAGATGACAGGAGAATCATCTTTGAAATGAGCGGGGGCAATCTCTCCATACTTGGCGAGGCGTGTCATTTTCTATCGAAAAATGGCGGGGACTTGTCATCCATAGAGAAGAGTGACAAGACCAATTTCTTTGGGAACTTGTTGATGGCGCGATTGAAAAAGACAGGAGGTAACCGCGAAGCCATAGAAGCCCTTCTGCAGGCGGTAACCATTATCGGCACGATTGCGATTCGGGACGAGATTTCATGCCTCCTGAATGACAGAGTTCAGATTGGCAATGCCATCAAGCTGTGCAGCGAACTGAATTTCATCAATTGCAATGGCAACCTCATAGAGTTCAGGGATGACGCGACGAGAAATGTTTTCCATGACAAGCTGGGTATTCATGAGAGTACCTTGCGGATCGCATTTGCGGAATGCCTGCGAAAATTGACTCCGGGAGATTATGTGCGCCGCAGCGCTAATCTTTTCCGAGCGGGGGAATGCAGGCAAGCTGCCGATCTTCTCGTTGCCGCAGCAGCAGCCGATTTCAGGCGCGGAAATCAAAGCTCCAGCTATGCATCTGCAGAGAGCGCCGTGCTTATCGAAACAGGTGGGTGCGCAAGATTGATTGATGAGCTTTCGCGGGCCTACCATAGCCTTGCCCTTGGGGATAATGAAAATACCTTGCGTATAGTAAATTCCCTTGGGGCGGTGCATTCCAAGATCATTTCGGCTGAAATTTTGTATGTCAAGTCATTGGCTGAGCTGAATTCTAGGAGTGAGAAGCTTCGCAAGAAATTGATAAGGGAGCTTCAATTATCGGCAAAGCATATCGATATTGAATTTGAGCAGGGACTGCGCTTGCAGTCAGTCCTCCGCTCGGCCCTCGTTCTTGAGCGGGACAAGGGGCCAGCCTATACATTAGATCATGAGCTCAGAGAAAAATTGAGCAACCGTCTGGACTATGACAAGAGCGCAGAATACAGTATTTATGTCCTGGAACGCAGTGCGGAAAGCCTTAATATGCCAGACGTGGCTTTGCAAAGAGTGATGGATGCCGAGCGTTTTCATCGCCCCGAGGATGGCTGTGACCCCCTTGAACCATCGGAATATTTCCGCTGCCTTAATAATCTAGCAGCACTTTTCATATCGACGGGCGATTATTTTAAAGCGATCAATGCATCCGAAAAGGCGATTGCACTGGCGGATCGTTATAGCGGGGTGACCTTCCCCCGGAAGGATATGGTTCACACCTTGAACGTCATGGCCCGCTATCGAGTCGGGGTTGTTTCAGCGTCAGAGGCCGAAGGGTTACAGCGGGCGGTGGTGGAATGTTTCGGCATCTCCTCTGATCCATACTACACCAAGAACCATCTTGGGGTTTATCTTTGTCTTGATGGGCGACTTGCGGAAGGCATTGAAATATTCAAGGAGCTTGAAAAAGAGCTGATTAATATTGTCGACCCAGAGCCTAATCCATTATATTTTGTGTGCTCCAACCTTTGCAGCGCAAAGTACCTTCTTGGTGCCCCTGCCAGTGAATGTCTTGCCAAATGGGACAATCTGTCTCAATTGGTGGATAAAAATCCTTACGAGACGAAAGAGTTGCTCAGAACCCGCCACGACGTACTTCGTCAGGTTTTCGAGAAAGATATTCGCATGTCTCCCGTGGAATGGGATCGTTACCCCCTGGAGAATAAGCCCCGTGAACCCAGCGCTATCTGGCCTGAGATAGGCCGGGGTTTTAGAATGCCAGATGTGCAGTTCTGGTCGATGTATTAAAGCAGCCTCGTCGCTCTCAGACTGACGGCTAGGAGCAATATGGGGATGTCCTGCAAGTCAACCTCGCGATCACCCAAAATCCTGGCCAGCGAGCTTGCCGGAGACGTTCCGGGGTTGTCGGCGATATCCATAACGAAGGGCTTTCCCGCGTTGTCGACGCGAAAATCAATGCGACCGTAGGCAGTCATTCCGAGAAGTCGGAATGTTTCTACGGCAGCAGTCTTTAATGAATCGACCGTATCGGCAGGAAGGTCGTTGCACTTTTCATAGATGATACCGCCCGGGCGGCGGTGATCTTCAAAGACGAGGTAATCGCCATTGGGTTTTGGGCCTTCCGAAGATCTGGCCTCGACCAAGCCCGCGACTGCTGGCGATTCAATGTCCAGAACGAGTGCATAAACTTCTCTGCCTTCGATGAATTCCTGCACACAGATAGGTTGGCCTAGTTCCTCGGCAAGGTCTTGAATTTTCTCTTGAATGGCTGGATTGAATGGTCCGACTGTGTCCTCGCTGACGCCAATGCTCCATGCCTCGAAAGTGGATTTGGCAATGACTTTCAGGCCCTTCGGCGGGAGGCCGGTCACCCATCCTGAACGCACGTCATACGACCACGTGGCCGGAGCCGGAATACCAGCCGCATGCATTATGAGTGCCTGATGGTGTTTGTGCCGCGTGATGGCGGCGGAATAGGCGTCTGCATGCCCATAATGGAAACCGAACTGTTTGCAAAGCAATGCCCCGAGCGATCTTCGGGCCGGGCCGAATCCATCACGATGTCCCCCGCCTTCTGTTCTGTCAATAACTAATTTTATTTTTGCCCACTCGGGAAACAAGCTCTGAGCTACCGCCATTTCCAGGAACCGGGAAACACCGAAGACAACGCGGCAGTAAAACCCGTTCTCCATGTAGATGCGCTCCATCCGGCTTAATTCATTCATGTGGTCTATGCGTTCGAGAAATCGCACGCTGTGCAGGGCGGGACGCTCCTGTGCCATGTGTGCGTCTTCGGCCAGCACGACGATGGCGATGTCTTCGCGGATGCCGCGCACGCCATGGATTAAGTTCTCAAGGTCGGCAATTTGCAGGGATTGTCTTGTTGGGGCGGTCATCCATAATTCCTAGTTATCACCCTCCTTTCACACGCCGCAACGCCTCCAGCAACCCCTGATCCGATACATGCGTATAAATCTCCGTCGTGGAGATGCTGTGATGCCCCAGCAGTTTCTGGACGTGCCGGATGTCCAGCCCCGCCTCCAGCCAGCGGGTCGCGCGCGTGTGCCGGAGCATGTGTGGGGTGACGCGGCGCTGGATTCCGGCGGTGGCGGCGATTTCCCGCAGCGACTGGCGCAGCCTGGGCGGGGTGAGGCTGTGGCCGTTGGCGGTGACGAACAGCCGCGCGCCAGTGGCCTGTACCTTCTGCCGCTGCTCCAGGTACCGCTGGAGTGCATGGCGCAGGGGCGCGGCCAGGATGTAGACGATTCTTTGCCGGTTGCCTTTTCCACGAATCCTCAGAACATGGTCGGCGAGGGACAGGTCGTCCACGAGGATGTTCGACAGCTCGCCCACGCGGATTCCCGTTTCCAGCAAGAGCTGGATGGCGGTTCGCCGGCTGAAGGCGTCAAAGTCGTGCGCGCCGCTGGGCCGGCTGACGGCGCGGTGGAGCAGGGCGGTGTGCGAGCGGTCCAGGGTTCTGGGCAACTGGCGCGGCAGGCGAATGCGTTCGTTCAGGCCGGTGAAGGGGTTGCTCGTGATGGCCTCTTCCTCGCACAGCCAGCGAAACAGCAGTTTCAGTGACGCCAGGCGCCGTTTGATCGTGCTTTCCTTGAGTGCGCGTTCCTCGCGCATGTGCCGGATGTACTGGCGTATGTCGTCCTTGGCGATGGCGTCCTGCCTGCCTTTGCGCATGAAGAAGGCGCCCGCGTCCTTGAGGTCCGAGGCGTAGGCCCTGAGCGTGTGCTTGGAAAGGCTGATGGCGCTGCCGCAGTGGGTGAGGAAGGCGGCTGCTTGTTCCGGGAAGTTCATGGTTTCAAAAAAAGGGAAGCGAAGAAAGCGGGGACAGCAAGCAGGTATCCCGGCACCGCATCGATGGCCCGGACATCGACCTGCCGCTGGCCGATGTGTACACCGATGTACAAATTTGATAGCTGCCAGGGCTTGTCTGCCAAGGGCTGGGGGCTGTTTTGGCCTGATTCGCTGCATGCTGCGGCTGCCTGCCCATCGCAGGGGGACTGCCGGCTGGGAGGGCGATCGCGGCGTGACGGGAGACGGCGTGGTCTGGAACCCGGGCGGCGCAGCGCCGCTGTTCAGCCTGGGGCGCTGCGCAGGCGGGGCTGGTGGTCTGCGCAGCCGTGAAGGCTGCGCAGCACGGGTTCAGTGGCGCCTGACGATGTCTGCATTCTCGGCCGCGATGGCGCGAAAGCCGGCCGACACCCGTTCGTCCGCCGCCGCCGCCCGCCAGAAGCGCTGCGCCAGCGCCTGCGCTTCGGGCCACTCGCCCAGCGTGGCGGCCGCGGGTTGCAGCGGGCGGCTGGCGAAGTCTTGCGGCACCAGTTCACCGCCCACCGGGGCGTAGAGCATGGGCAGCATGTCGTAGGTGGGCGACAGCGCCCAATCGTCGTCACGCAGCACCAGCGAGATGTTGCCGTAGTGCCGGTCGGTGTTGGCGATGAGCTGGCCGTAGGCCTCCAGCAGGCGCAGCGTGCGCGCGTCGGCCGGGGTGAGCAGGCCGCGTGCGGCCATGCGGTCGGCGGTGGCGGCCCAGTTGTCGATGTCGCCCACGTACTCGGCGTTGTAGACCTGCAGCGACACCATGCCGATGCGCCCGCCCAGGCCCGTATCGCCGTCTTCGGCGCGCAGCGGCGTGCGGTCGAAGCGCTCGGATTCGAGGAACACGCGCCCCGCGCCCTCGAAGAGCTGCGTGCGCGCCGCGGGCAGCCCGGCCTGCGCCAGTGTGCACAGCGCCAGGTGCTCGCACACCAGCAGGTCGCGCAGGCGCTGGTCGGTGGGGGCGTTGCCGCCAGGCGAGAACTTCACGATCACGTGCCGCCCTGCGGCGATGGTGCAGAACTTGGGCTGCTCTCCCCCGGCGGAGGAGCCGGGGTGCGCGCCCCGCATGGCTTGGTCGGCCAGCAGCGGGTAGTCGTGCGCGCAGGCCACGCGCGACGCGCGCCGCGCCAGCGCATGAAAGCGCTGGAAGGCCCCGTCGCCCATGATGAGGTTGCCGGGCAGGTCGTCGCCGTACAGCGTCATGGCGCGCAGCACGTCGTCGTCGCTCCAGTGGCGCGGGTCGCTGCCCAGTTGCAGTTCGGGATGGGCATGCGCGAAGGTACGGCCCATGAAGCCCTGCGGGCGCATGTCTTCCAGGAACCAGGGCAGGCCATCGTGCCGGGCGTTCAGGCCATCGGCCTCCTCTACCCAGAAGGCGCCGCCTTCGAGCGGCACCATGCGCGCGAACGGCGAGGGCTGGCCCAAGCCGTCGATGCGCATCACGCGCACTTCGCTGCCCACGCCGGGCACGTGGCGTGGCAGCACATAGCGCTGCGAGCGCGCCGCGCCCACCTTGCGCACCTGGCCCGCCTGGATCAGCGGCGCCAGCGTGCGCGATACGGTGGGCTGGCTCACGCCCAGCGCGGCCTGCAGTTCGGCGCTGGCCAGCACGCAGCCCTGGCGGCGCAATGCCTGCAGCGCCAGAAGAGCGAAGTCGCGGTCACGGGCCATGGTGGAATGAATTTTTGAATAGATAAAATAAAGCGTTCCGACGGATATTACTCTGCGATCATGCGGAAATATGAATAGATATCCTTGGCGTTCGCAGGGCGTCATTCCGTGGGCCCCTTATGCTGTCAGGCCATGAACACGCTTCAACGCATGCATCCACATGGCCGCGCGCTGGTGCTGGCACTGGCCGCCGCCTGCCTGCCATGGCCCGCCCAGGCGGGAGCGCACGAATGCCCTGGCCCCGGCGCGGGCGCCACGTTCAACCTGCGCATCGACAACGACATGTTCGGCGGCGTGGGGCAGGACCAGGGCTATTCCAACGGCTTCCTGGCCACCTGGGTTTCGCCCAATCTCGCGCGTGATCTGGACGATCCTTGCCTGCCCGAGGCCGTACGCAGCCTGAACAAGCACCTGTCCTGGCTGCAGCACAGCGGGCAGGACGAGCAGAACATGGTGCTCGGCTTCGGCCAGGTGCTCTACACCCCCACCGATCGCACGCGCACCGACCTGATTGCCGAGGACCGCCCCTATGCCGCCGCGCTGCTGTTCAGCGTGGGCTACAACGCCCGGCGCGACGGCACGCTGCACACGGCCCAGTTGCGCCTGGGCATCGTCGGGCCGTCGGCGCGCGGGCGGCAGGTGCAGAACGGCTGGCACCACATCATCGGCGTGGACCCGTTCGACGGCTGGGACAACCAGCTGCGTGACGAGCCGGTGGCGCAGCTGCTGTACGAGCAGCGCCGGCGCGGCGTGCGGTATGCGCCCACCGACGGGTGGGGCTGGGACGCCACCGGCCACTGGGGTGCGAGCCTGGGCAATTTCGCCACTTATGCCAATGCCGGGGCCGAACTGCGCTGGGGCTACCGCCTGCCCGACGACCTGGGCACGGCGCCGCTGCGCCCGGCGGGCGAGAACACCACGCCCCTGCGGGCGGCCGGGCGCCTGCAGGGCTGGGCGGGGCACCTGTTCGTGGCCACCGACGCCCGGTGGGTGCTGCGCGACATCAGCCTGGACGGCAATACCTTCAAGGCCAGCCACCACGTGGACAAGCGCGCGCTGGTGGCGGATGTCGGCTACGGCCTCGCGGTGACCTGGGACGAATGGAAGTTCGCCTTCGCGCGCTACCACCGCAGCCGCGAGTTCCGGGGGCAGCAGGAGGTGCCGGTGTACGGCAGCTTCACCATCAGCCGGCGTTTCTGAGGCCGTCACTGTGCTCTTGGGGTAACACTATTTATGTACATACATTTTGCTTGCTTCGACCTCTGGGTGTATGTACGATTAACCTATGCTGATTGAGTTCGACCCCGCCAAGGACGAGCGGAACATTGCCGAGCGCGGCCTGTCGTTCGTGCGTGCCGCCGAATTCGATTTCAGCAGCGCCATCGTTGCAGTGGATGGACGCAAGGCCTACCCGGAGGTGCGTTATGTGGCTGCCGGCTATCTTGGCCAGCGTCTGCACATGCTTTGCTTCACTCCTATCGACGGTGGCATTCGTGTTATCAGCTTTCGCAGGGCGAACAGCCGGGAGGTCAAGGCATATGAGCAAGCGCAAACCCCTCATTGATGCGGATGGCGAGATCCGCGAACTGACGGTGGAGGATTTGGCCAGGTTCCGTCCTGCCGTTGAGGTGCTGCCGCCGGCGTTGCAGGAAACACTGGGCATTCGCCGGCGCGGGCCGCAAAAGACGCCTACCAAGGTGCCGACCACCATCCGGCTGTCGCCAGAGGTCGTGGCGTTCTTTCGCAGCACAGGCGATGGTTGGCAGTCGCGCATGGACGGCGTCCTGCGGGAGTATGTGGCGCAGCATTCACGCTGACGTGCAGGCTATGCAGGTGCTGCAGACGCTTTTATTTTCATAGCTGCTGGCGCTTTCCTGGAGCGGGCTACAGGCTATTTTTGTCTGCAATGGCGCACGCCATTGAAAAAGCGCTGGCAGCCATGCAACGCAGGGACGCCAGCGCTTGCCGGAGGAGGGGAGGGGCTGGGCCTACTTCATCGAAATGGTGGTGTTCACCCCGTCCGAGCGGCTGCCTTCCTCGTACCAGCGGGCGGTGACGGTCTTGGTCTGCGTCCAGAACTGCACCGCCTGCTTGCCGTTGGGGCCCAGGTCGCCGAGCTTGGAGGCGCGCGAGCCGGTGAAGCTGAAATAGGCCACGGGCACGGGGATCGGCACGTTGATGCCCACCTGGCCCACATTGATGTCGTGCTGGTACTTGCGCGCCGCCCAGCCGCTGCTGGTGAAGATGGAGGTGCCGTTGCCGTTGGGGTTGCGGTTGATGAAGGCGATGGCGTCTTCCAGCGTGTCCACGCAGACCACGTTGAGCACGGGGCCGAAGATCTCCTGCTGGTAGATGTCCATGGCGTCGGTTACGTCGGCGAACACCGTGGGGCCGACGAAGTTGCCCTTCTCGTAGCCGGGCACCACGCAGCCGCGGCCATCCAGCAGCAGCTTGGCGCCCTGCGCCACGCCGGAGTCGATCAGGCCCACCACGCGCTCCTTGGCGCGCGGGTTGACCAGCGGCCCCAGGTCGGCGCCGCGGTCGGTGCCGGGGCCGACCTTCATGGCCTTGGACTTTTCCACCAGCTCGGGCAGCCAGTCGCGCGCGGCGCCCACGAACACGGCCACCGAATTCGCCATGCAGCGCTGGCCGGCGGCGCCGAAGGCCGAGCCCAGCAGGTTGTTCAGCGCATGCTCCTTGGGCGCGTCGGGCATCACCACGCAGTGGTTCTTGGCGCCCATCATCGACTGCACGCGCTTGCCCGCCTCGCTCGCGCGGCGGTAGATGTGCGTGCCCACGTGCGTGGAGCCGATGAACGACAGCGCCTTGATGTCGGGGTGGTCGCAGAGCATGTCGGCCACTTCCGGGCCGCCGTGCACCACGTTGAGCACGCCGGGCGGTACGCCGGCCTCGTGCGCCAGTTCCACCAGGCGCATGGTGGAGCTGGGGTCCTGCTCCGAGGGCTTGAGCACGAAGGTGTTGCCGCAGGCGATGGCCATGGGGAACATGAAGCAGGGCAGCATCACGGGGAAGTTGAACGCCGTGATGCCCGCGCCCACGCCCAGCGGCTGCAGCAGGTTGTACACGTCCACGCCCGTGGCGGCGTTCTCGGCAATCTCGCCCAGTTGCAGCGTGGTGATGGAGCAGGCGTGCTCCACCACCTCCAGGCCGCGCGCCACTTCGCCTTCGGCGTCGGGCAGGGTCTTGCCGTGCTCGCGCGTGATGAGCTGGGCCAGCTCGGCCGTGTGCTCGCGGATCAGGTGCTGCAGCTTGAGCATGATGCGCATGCGCGCGCCCAGCGAGGTGCTGCGCCAAGTATGGAAGGCCTCTTGCGCGTTGGCGACGGCCAGGTTCACCTCGTCGCGCGTGGCGAAGGGCACGCGGGCGACGACTTCCTGCGTGGCGGGGTTGGTCACGTCGCGCCACGCGGTGGCCTGGGAGGGGTAGGGCTTGCCGCCGATGAAGTGGTGGATGGTTGTCGGGGTGGTCATGTGGAGGGCTCCGGGGTTCACTTCTTCACCAGCGGGCAGCTCGACTGCGCCAGGGGCTTGAAGGCGATGTTGGCGGGGATGGTGCTGACGGTCTTGTAGTAGTCCCAGGGGCCCTTGGATTCGTTCGGGGCCTTGACCTGGAACAGGTACATGTCGTGGATCACGCGGCCGTCGGGGCGGATGCTGGCGTTGCGCATCACCGGGTCGTCGATGGGCAGCTCGCGCATCTTTGGGGCCACGACCTTGGAGTCATCGGTCTTGGCCGCCGCCACGGCCTTCAGGTAGTGGCGCACGCTGGAATACACGCCGGCCTGCACCATGGTGGGCTTGAAGCCCTTGTGCAGCTTCTCGAAGCGGGTGGCGAAGGCGCGGGTCTTCTCGTCCATGTCCCAGTAGAAGCCCTCGGAGAACATCAGCCCCTGCGCCTGGCGCAGGCCGAGCGAGTGCACGTCGGTCAGGAACATGAGCAGTGAAGCCACCTTCTGGCCCTTGCCGCCGATGCCGAACTCGCGCGCCGCCTTGATGGCGTTCACCGTGTCCTGCGCGCCGTTGGCCAGGCCGATCACCTGGGCCTTGGAGTTCTGCGCCTGCAGGATGAAGGAGGAGAAGTCGCTCGCGTTCAGCGGGTGGCGCACGCTGCCCAGCACCGTGCCGCCGTTGGCCTGCACCATCTCGGTGGCGTCCTTTTCCAGCGAGTGGCCGAAGGCGTAGTCCACCGTGACGAAGAACCAGCTCTTGTCGCCGTTCTTCGTCAGCGCGGTGGCCGCGCCGGAGGCCGAAGAGTAGGTGTCGAACATCCAGTGGAAGCCGTTCTCCGCGCACTCGTCGTCGGTCAGGCGCGTGGTGGCCGGGCCGCTGTGCATGGCGATGCCGCCCTTTTCGCGCACCAGCTTCTGCACGGCCAACGCGGCGGCGGAGTTGGTGATGTCGGCGATGGCGTCCACGCCGTCGCGGTCCAGCCACTCGCGCGCCTTGGTCGCGGCGATGTCGGCCTTGTTCTGGTGGTCGGCGCTCACCACCTCGATCTTCATGCCCTTGCACTCGGCCTGCAGGCAGTCCTGAACGGCCATCTTCGCGGCCACCACGGAGCCCGCGCCGCCCATGCCGGAGTAGGGGCCGGCCATGTCGGTCAACACACCGATCTTGACCATGTCGCCGGAAATCTGGGCCTGGGCCGTGGCGCCGAGCGCGAGCACGGCCAGGGCCAACGAATGTCGGATGAATCGCATGAAATGTCTCCTTGGTGTCTTGCGGGTCTCTGGCGCGCGCCATGCCCAGGGCCACTTTAATTCAGCACTTCTGCAAACGGATACGGTTTTTGGGCATATCCTTCTTGCAAATTTGCACCACCAACCGGCAGCGCCATGGCTATCGAGCACACCAACTGGGACAACCTGCGCCTGTTTCTCGCCGTGGTGCGCGCGCAGTCCGCGCAGGAGGCGGCGCGCCGCCTGGAGGTGGATCACTCCACCATCACGCGCCGGCTGCACCGGCTGGAGAAGGAGCTGGGGGCGCAGCTGTTCGAGCGCACCCCCGCCGGCCATGTGCTGACCATGGCCGGGCACCGCCTGCTGGAGCATGTGGAGCAGATGGAGAACTCCATGGTGCGGGTGGGCGAGGACATCGGCGGCGAGCGCCATGCGCTGACCGGCCACGTGTGCCTGGGGGCCACCGAAGGGTTCGGCAGCTTCTTCCTGGCCCAGCACCTGAGCCACTTCACCGAGCGCCATCCGGGCATCCAGGTCGAGCTGCTCATCGTGCCGCGCTTCATCAACCTCTCGCAGCGCGAGGCCGACCTGGCCGTGAACGTGGAGCGCCCGCACAGCAGCGGCCAGGTGTGCAGCAAGCTGTGCGACTACCGCCTGCGCCTGTACGCCAGCCGGGACTACCTGGCGCGCCATGCGCCCATCACCCATCCGCGCGACCTGCGCGGGCACCGCTTCGTGGGCTATGTCGAGGAGCTGGTGTTCAGCAACGAGCTGCGCTACCTGGCCGCCGTCGTGCCGCAGGCGCACACGCCCCTGCGCAGCACCAGCGTGGTGGCGCAGTACAACGTGGCGTGCGCCGGGCGCGGGCTGGCGGTGCTGCCGTGCTTCATGGCGGCGCACAGCCCGCAGCTGGTGCCCGTGCTGCCCGAGGTGATCGACGTGCAGCGCACCTTCTGGATCGCTGCGCCCGCGAACCGCCGCGACCTGGCGCGGGTGCGGGCGCTGTGGGATTTCCTGCGCGACGTGGTGGCGCGCCACCAGGGCCTGCTGATGGACGGGGGCGCGGCGGGGCCGGGCTAGGGCCGGGTGACTTTGCGGGGCATGGGCCCCGCGCGGCTGCTTCGGTGGGACAATGCTGGGTTTTGTTCGGGGATTTCCCCTTGTCCGTTCTTTTCAAGGATCGCCACGCCATGAAGAAGTTTGCTACCGTAGCCCTGCTCACCCTGGGCGCCGTGCTCGCCGGTTGCTCCAAGCAGGAGCCCGCCGCGCCCGCCGCCGCCCCCGCGCCTGCCCCAGCCGCGGTGACCAAGATCGTCGTGGGCCTGGACGACAACTTCCCGCCCATGGGCTTCCGCGACGAGAAGAACCAGCTCGTCGGCTTCGACATCGACATGGCCAAGGAAGCCGCCAAGCGCCTGGGCCTGGAAGTCGAGTTCAAGCCCATCGACTGGAGCGCCAAGGAAGCCGAACTCTCCGGCAAGCGCGTGGACGCGCTGTGGAACGGCCTGACCATTACCGAGGAGCGCAAGCAGAACATCCTGTTCACCGCGCCCTACATGGAAAACCACCAGATCATCGTGGTGGCAGCGGGCTCGGCCATCAAGGCCAAGGCCGACCTGGCCGGCAAGGTGGTGGGCGCCCAGGAAGGCTCCAGCGCCGTGGACGCCATCAAGAAGGAAGAGGCCGTCTACAAGTCGTTCAAGGAACTCAAGACCTTCGGCGACAACGTGACCGCGCTGATGGACCTGACCACCGGCCGCCTCGAAGCCGTGGTGGTGGACGAAGTGGTGGGCCGCTACTACGTGGCCAAGAAGCCTGACCAGTACGCCGTGCTGGAGGACAACTTCGGCACCGAGGAATACGGCGTCGGCCTGCGCAAGGACGACACCGAGCTGCACGGCAAGATCGACAAGGCCCTGGCCGACATGAAGGCCGACGGCAGCGCCGCGAAGATCGCCGAGCAGTGGTTCGGCAAAAACATCATCAAGTAATAGCGAACAACCCCCTGTGTCGCTTCGCTCCTTCCCCCTTCTCTCGCAAAGCTGCGCTTTGCGGGAAGGGGGACGCCGCCAGCGCGGCGGGGCGGCCCTTGCGCGGCGTCTGCTGGCTTAGGGCGCGCCAGTTGCAACGGCTGCGGGCCGTGCAAAACACTGAACTGTCGTGACCCCATGGATTACGTACTCTCTCTTTTGGGGCCGTTGGCGCAAGGCGCCGCAGTCACCCTGAAGCTGTTTCTCATCACGCTGGCGCTGGCGGTGCCCCTGGGACTGGCGCTGGCGCTGGCGCGGGTGTCGCGCCTCAAGCCGCTGTCGGCATGCGTCAACGGCTACATCTGGCTCATGCGCGGCACGCCGCTCATGCTGCAGATGCTCTTCATCTACTTCGCGCTGCCGTTCGTGCCGGTGATCGGCGTGCGCCTGCCGGACTTTCCGGCCGCCGTGGCGGCGTTCGCCCTGAACTACGCGGCGTACTTCGCCGAGATCTTCCGCTCCGGCATCCAGTCGGTGGACCGTGGCCAGTACGAGGCTGCCAAGGTGCTGGGCATGAACTATGGGCAAACGATGCGCCGCATCGTGCTGCCGCAGATGGTGCGCAACATCCTGCCGCCCATGAGCAACGAGACCATCACGCTGGTCAAGGACACCTCGCTGATCTACGTGCTGGCGCTGAACGACCTGCTGCGCGCCGCGCGCGGCATCGTGCAGCGCGACTTCACGACCACGCCGTTCATCGTGGCCGCGGCTTTCTACCTCGTCATGACCCTGGTGCTCACCTGGGCCTTCCAGCGCCTGGAGCAACGCTATGCCAAATTCGACCAGTGAGGCCCCGATGATCGACGCGCGCGACCTGCGCAAGCGCTTCGGCCACCACGAGGTGCTGCGCGGCGTGTCGCTCTCGGTGGCGCGCGGCGAGGTGGTGGCGGTGATCGGGCCGTCCGGTTCGGGCAAGAGCACCTTCCTGCGCTGCCTGAACCACCTGGAGACCATCGACGGCGGCCAGATCGCCATCGAGGGCGAGGTGCTGGCCAGTACCGACGCCCAGGGCCACTGCCGCTACCCGGCCGAGGCGCAGGTGCGCCGCATCTGCGCCAAGACGGGCATGGTGTTCCAGCATTTCAACCTGTTCCCGCACCTCACGGTGCTGGAGAACCTCATCGAGGCGCCCCTGGTGGTCCAGGGCGCGGCGCGCGGCGTGGCCGTGGCGCGGGCGGAAAAGCTGCTCGCCAAGGTCGGCCTGTCGGCCAAGCGCGACAACTACCCGGCGCGCCTGTCCGGCGGCCAGAAGCAGCGCGTGGCCATTGCCCGGGCCCTGTGCATGGAGCCGGACATCATGCTGTTCGACGAGCCCACCTCGGCGCTCGACCCCGAGCTCACCGGGGAAGTGCTGCGCACGATGCGCGAGCTGGCGCAGGAACACATGACCATGCTGGTGGTCACGCACGAGATGGGCTTTGCCCGCGAAGTGGCGCACCGCGTCGCGTTCATGGACGGGGGCGAACTCATCGAGCAGGCCCCCGCCGCCGAGTTCTTCGCCCGGCCGCGCCATGCGCGCACGCGGGCGTTTCTGCAGAGCATGTTGTGATGCAACTTACAAACATGCATGAATGTATGTTCTGTTACCATCGCGGTTTCCGGGTTTGCCCTGACAATCGCCTCCATCCCAACACCCCCAACCCCTCCGCAGCATGGCTGAACCCGCTCTTTTGGTGGAACTGCGCAACGTCACGTTCTCGTATGGCGAGCGCGTGATCCTGCGCGACGTCTCGCTGCAGGTGCCGCGTGGCAAGGTCACGGCGCTGATGGGCGCCTCGGGCGGCGGCAAGACCACGGTGCTGCGCCTGATCGGCGGCCAGCAGCGCGCGCAGCAGGGCCAGGTGCTGTTCGACGGGCAGGACGTGGGCGCCATGGCGCGCGAGCAGCTTTTCGCAGCGCGCCGCCGCATGGGCATGCTGTTCCAGTTCGGCGCCTTGTTCACCGACATGAGCGTGTTCGAGAACGTGGCCTTTCCGCTGCGCGAGCACACCGATCTGCCGAACGAGCTGGTGCGCGACATCGTGCTGATGAAGCTGCACGCCGTCGGGCTGCGCGGCGCGCGCGACCTGATGCCCAGCCAGGTTTCGGGCGGCATGGCGCGGCGCGTGGCGTTGGCGCGGGCCATCGTCCTGGACCCGGAACTGGTCATGTACGACGAGCCTTTCGCCGGGCTCGACCCGATTTCCCTGGGCACGGCGGCCCAGCTCATCCGCCGCCTCAACGATGCCATGGGGCTGACCACCATCCTGGTGTCGCACGACCTCGACGAAACCTTCCGCGTGGCAGACCACGTCATCGTCCTGGGCCCCGGCTGCGTGGCCGCCCAGGGCACGCCCGAAGAGGTGCGCGCCAGCCAGGACCCGCTGGTGCACCAGTTCGTCAACGCGTTGCCCACGGGGCCGGTGCCCTTTCATTACCCCGGCCCCGAGGTGGCGCAGGATTTCGGTCCGGCCGGAACGTCCTACGGTGGAGGTGGCCGATGAGCTGGTGGCACCCCGCCCATGTGGGCCATGCCGTGCGCGGCAAGCTGGCGGACGTCGGCCAGGGCACGCGCCTGTTCGTGCAATTGCTGCGCCTGCTGGGCACGGCGCTGCGCCGTCCGCAGCTCGTGGGCGACCAGATCCACTTCCTGGGCAACTACTCGCTGTCCATCATCGCCGTGTCGGGCCTGTTCGTGGGCTTCGTGCTCGGGCTGCAGGGCTACTACACGCTGCAGCGCTATGGCTCGGCCGAGGCGCTGGGCCTGCTCGTGGCGCTGTCGCTGGTGCGCGAGCTCGGGCCCGTGGTCACGGCACTGCTGTTCGCCGGACGTGCGGGCACCTCGCTCACGGCCGAGATCGGCCTGATGAAGGCGGGCGAGCAGCTCAGTGCCATGGAAATGATGGCGGTGGACCCGGTCAGCCGCATCCTGGCGCCGCGCTTCTGGGCCGGCGTGATCGTGATGCCGCTGCTGGCGGCGGTGTTCAGCGCCGTGGGCGTGATCGGCGGCTGGATCGTGGGCGTGCTGATGATCGGGGTTGACGGTGGGGCCTTTTGGGGCCAGATGCAAAGCGGTGTCGATGTCTGGCAGGATTTGGGCAACGGCGTGCTCAAGAGCTTCGTGTTCGGCCTCACGGTGACTTTCGTGGCGCTGCTGCAGGGCTACGCCGCCAAGCCCACGCCCGAGGGGGTGTCGCGTGCCACCACGCGCACCGTGGTCATGGCGTCGCTGGCCGTGCTGGGCCTGGACTTCGTCCTCACGGCCCTGATGTTCAGCATTTGAAAGACAAAACAACCATGCAGCATTCCAAGAACGATGTCTGGGTCGGCCTGTTCGTCATGATCGGCGCTGCGGCGCTGGTTTTCCTGGCGCTGCAGTCGGCCAACCTGCTCAATATCAGCTTCCAGTCGGGCTACCGCGTTACGGCGCTGTTCGACAACATCGGCGGGCTCAAGCCCAAGGCGGCGGTGCGCAGCGCCGGCGTGGTGGTCGGGCGCGTGGAGTCGATCGCGTTCGACGACACCACCTACCAGGCCCAGGTGACGCTGTCGCTGCAGGACAGCTACAAGTTTCCCCGCGACAGCTCGCTCAAGATCCTGACCAGCGGCCTGCTGGGCGACCAGTACATCGGCATCGACCCCGGTGCCGACGAGAAGAACCTCGCCAACGGCGACAAGGTGACCTCCACCCAGTCCGCCGTGGTGCTGGAAAACCTCATCGGCCAGTTCCTCTACGGCAAGGCCGAGGAGGGCGGCAGCGCCCCCGGAAACTCCAACAAGAAATGACCTCCACGACGACCCCCTCCGCCGCTGCGCGCGGCCACGTTGCGGCCGCCGCGCTGCTCGGCGCCGCGCTGCTGGCCGGCTGCGCCAGCGGCCCGCAGGCCAACCCCGCCGACCCTTTCGAGGGCTACAACCGCGCCATGTCCCGCTTCAACGACGACGTGGACGGCGCCGTCGTCAAGCCCGTGGCCACGGCCTACAAGGACGTGGTGCCCGGCGTGGCGCGCCAGGGCGTGACCAACGTGTTCGCCAACCTGGGCGATGCCTGGTCCTTCGTCAACAACCTGCTGCAGCTGCAGCTCGAAGGCGCCTTCAACAGCGCCGTGCGCTTCAGCGTGAATACGGTGCTGGGCATCGGCGGCCTGTTCGACATCGCCTCCGAGGCTGGCGTCGAGCGGCACAAGCAGGACTTCGGCCTGACCATGGCGCGCTGGGGCGTGCCCAGCGGCCCGTACCTGGTGCTGCCGCTGCTCGGGCCGTCGAGCGTGCGCGACACTGCGGGCTTCGTCGTGGACTGGGAGGGCGACATCGTCTCGCGCCGGGTCAACGACATCCCGGTGCGCAATTCGCTGTACGTGCTGCGCGCCGTCAACAAGCGCGCCAACCTGCTCGGCGTGACCTCGGTGCTGGACTACGCCGCGCTCGACAAATACGCCTTCACGCGCGACGCCTACCTGCAGATGCGTGCCCAGCAGGCCGGCCAGGAGCTGCTGCTGGATGACGCCGATGACGACGCGGGGCGCCTGCCGCCCGAGGAATGAAAAGAAAAGGATGCCCGCCATGATGAACCGCCGCTCCCTCCACCGCCTGGCCCTGGGCCTGGGCGCCAGCACCGTGCTGGCCCTGGCCGCCCCCGCATGGGCCGCCGACGAGGCGCCCGATGCGCTGATCCAGCGCGTCAGCGCCGACGCGCTGGAAACCCTGCGCACCGACAAGTCGTTCCAGAACGGCGACATTCCAAAGATCGTCGCGCTGGTGGACAAGGTGGTCATGCCGCACGTGAACTTCCGCCGCATGACTTCCTCCGCCGTGGGCCCGGGCTGGCGCAAGGCCACGCCTGAGCAGCAGGCACGCCTGCAGCAGGAGTTCAAGACCCTGCTGGTGCGCACCTACGCGGGTGCGCTGGCCCAGGTCAAGGACGAGCGCGTCACCGTCAAGCCGCTGCGCGCCAAGCCCGGCGACACCGACGTGCTGGTGCGCACCGAGGTGCGTGGCCGGGGCGACCCGGTGCAGCTTGACTACCGCCTGGAAAAGACCCCGGGCGAGGGCGCGGGCTGGAAGATCTACAACCTCAACGTCATGGGCGTGTGGCTGGTCGAGACCTACCGCAACCAGTTCGCGCAGGAGATCAACGCCAAGGGCGTCGATGGCCTGATCGCCACCCTGGCCCAGCGCAACGCCACGGGCGAGAGCAAGTAAGCCCCGCCGCCATGCTGGTCCTGCCGCCCGAGCTGACCCACCGCCAGGCCAGTGCCTGCCTGCGCCTGCTGCTGCAGGGACTGCAGGCGCTGCAGGGGCCGCGCCTCGTCGTCGATGCCGGACCCCTGGCGGTATTCGACAGCGCCGCGCTGGCCGTGCTGCTCGAATGCCGCCGCGAGGCCCTCACCCGGGGCAAGGATTTCGCCGTCAAGGGCCTGCCCGCCGGCCTGGCGAGCATGGCCGGCCTGTATGGCGTAGACGGCTTGCTGCCCGCCGCTGCCTGACCCCGCGGCAGCAGTGCCGTGGTTGAAACCGTAAAATGGCAGGTTCCCATGCCCGCCGCCGTCTCCTTCCAATCGGTCTCCAAGACCTACGCCACGCCCAAGGGCCCTTTCCAGGCACTGCACCAGGTCAGCCTGGACATTGAAGAGGGCGAATTCTTCGGCCTGCTCGGCCCCAACGGCGCGGGCAAGACCACGCTCATCAGCATCCTCGCCGGGCTGGCGCGCGCCAGCCAGGGGCGCGTGCTGGTGCGCGGGCACGACGTGCAGGCCGACTACGCCAACGCGCGCCGCCAGCTCGGCGTGGTGCCGCAGGAATTGGTGTTCGACCCGTTCTTCAACGTGCGCGAGACGCTGCGCATCCAGTCCGGCTACTTCGGCGTGCAGCGCAACGACGCCTGGATCGACGAACTGCTCGAAAACCTCGGCCTGGCCGACAAGGCCACGGCCAACATGCGCCAGCTCTCGGGCGGCATGAAGCGCCGTGTGCTGGTGGCCCAGGCGCTGGTGCACAAGCCGCCCATCATCGTGCTCGACGAGCCCACGGCCGGCGTCGACGTGGAGCTGCGCCAGACGCTGTGGCACTTCATCGACAAACTCAACAAGCAGGGCCACACGGTGCTGTTGACCACGCATTACCTGGAAGAGGCCGAGGCGCTGTGCCAGCGCATCGCCATGCTGAAGAACGGGCGCATGGTGGCCCTGTCGCGCACGTCCGATTTGCTCAAGACCGCCACGTCCAACGTGCTGCAATTCAAGACCGACGCGGCGCTGCCGCCCGCCGTGGCCGCGCAGGCGCGCGTGACCGGGCGCATCGTGCAACTGCCCGCGCACGACGCCGCCGAGATCGAGCACCACCTGGCGGCGCTGCGCCAGGCCGGCATCGCCCCCGAGGATGTGGAGATCCGCCGCGCCGACCTGGAGGACGTGTTCCTGCAGGTGATGGGCGCAAGCAATACCCGCGCGGAGGCCGCATGACCGGCTGGCGCACGCTGTTCTACAAGGAGGTGCTGCGCTTCTGGAAGGTGGCCTTCCAGACCGTCGCCGCGCCCGTGCTTACCGCCGTGCTCTACCTGCTGATCTTCGGCCACGTGCTGGAAGACCACGTCAAGGTGTATGACCGCCTGAGCTACACCGCCTTCCTCGTGCCGGGGCTGGTGATGATGAGCGTGCTGCAGAACGCCTTTGCCAACAGCTCGTCCAGCCTCATCCAGAGCAAGATCATGGGCAGCCTGGTGTTCGTGCTGCTCACGCCGCTGTCGCACTGGGCCTGGTTCGTGGCCTACGTCGGTTCCTCGGTGTTGCGCGGGCTGCTGGTGGGGCTGGGCGTGTTCACCGTCACGCTGGCGTTCGCGCGGCCGGAGTTCGCCGCGCCCGTGTGGATCGTGGTGTTCGCCTTCCTCGGCGCGGCGCTGCTGGGCACGCTGGGCGTGGTGGCCGGGCTGTGGGCCGACAAGTTCGACCAGATGGCCACGTTCCAGAACTTCATCATCGTGCCCATGACCTTCCTCTCGGGCGTGTTCTATTCGATCCAGTCCCTGCCGCCGCTGTGGCAGCAGGTGAGCCACCTGAACCCGTTCTTCTACATGGTGGACGGTTTCCGCTACGGCTTCTTCGGGCAGAGCGACACCTCGCCGTGGCTCAGCCTGGCCATCGTCGGCACGGCCTGGCTGGCCGTGAGCGCGCTCGCCGTGCACCTGCTGCGCACGGGTTACAAAATCCGCAATTAATTTCACCGCCATGACCGCAGACCACCTCAAGGACATCATCAGCGCAGGCCTGCCCTGCGAGTACCTCGCGCTCGAGGGCGACGGCCGCCACTGGTACGCCACCATCGTCTCGGCCGAGTTCGAGGGCAAGCGCCCCATCCAGCGCCACCAGCGCGTGTACGCCACGCTGGGCGACAAGATGCAGCGCGACGAGGTGCACGCGCTGTCGATGAAGACCTTCACGCCCGCCGAGTGGTCGGCCGCGCAAGCGGCCTGAGATTGCTTCTTACTTCATAGCTGCTGGCGCTTGCTGCACAAGGGCTAGGGCCCGATTTGGCTTAAAAATCATGGATAAATTACTGGTACGCGGCGGCCGCTCCCTGCAGGGCGAGGTGACCATCTCCGGCGCCAAGAACGCCGCGCTGCCCGAGATGTGCGCCGCACTGCTCACGGCCGAGCCGGTGCACCTGGTCAACGTGCCGCGCCTGCACGACGTGCGCACCATGCGCCGCCTGCTCGACCACATGGGCGTGGCCACCGAGACGCACGGCGAGCGCGGCGGCATGAGCTTCACTGCGCCCGGCGGGCTGAACCCCGAGGCGCCCTACGAACTGGTCAAGACCATGCGCGCCTCGGTGCTGGCGCTGGGCCCGCTGCTGGCGCGCTTCGGCCGCGCGCGCGTGTCGTTGCCGGGCGGTTGCGCTATCGGCTCGCGCCCGGTGGACCAGCACATCAAGGGCCTGCAAGCCATGGGCGCCGACATCGTGGTCGAGCACGGCTACATGGTCGCGGCACTGCCCGCCGGGCGCGAGCGCCTGCAGGGCGCGCGCATCACCACCGACATGGTCACCGTCACCGGCACCGAGAACCTGCTCATGGCCGCCACGCTGGCCGAGGGCGAAACCGTGCTGGAAAACGCCGCGCAAGAGCCCGAAATCACCGACCTGGCCGAGATGCTCATCGCCATGGGCGCGAAGATCGAAGGCCACGGCACCAGCCGCATCCGCATCCAGGGCGTGGCCACGCTGCACGGCTGCACGCACCAGGTGGTGGCCGACCGCATCGAGGCCGGCACCTTCCTGTGCGCCGTGGCGGCCACGGGCGGCGAGGCCTTGCTGCGCCACGCCCGCGCCGACCACCTCGACGCCGTGATCGACAAGCTGCACGACGCCGGCGTGGCCGTGCAGGCGGTGGAGGGCGGCATCCGCATCCACAGCCCCGGCGCCGCCCAGCTCAAGGCGCAGGGCTTTCGCACCACCGAGTACCCCGGCTTTCCCACCGACATGCAGGCGCAGTTCATGGCGCTGAACGTGGTGGCCCAGGGCACGGCGACGGTGGCCGAAACCATCTTTGAAAACCGCTTCATGCACGTCAACGAGCTGGCGCGCCTGGGCGCGCGCATCGCCATCGACGGGCGCGTGGCCACCGTCACGGGCGGCGCGCAGCTCTCGGGCGCCACCGTCATGGCCACCGACCTGCGCGCCTCGGCCAGCCTGGTCATCGCCGGGCTGGTGGCGCGCGGCGACACCGTGGTGGACCGCATCTACCACCTCGACCGTGGCTACGACGCCATGGAAGCCAAGCTGCGCGGCCTGGGCGCAGACATCGAAAGAATCTCCGCATGATCACCCTCGCCCTCTCCAAAGGCCGCATCTTCGACGAGACCCTGCCGCTGCTGGCCGCCGCCGGCATCGAGGTGCTGGAAGACCCGGAAAAGTCGCGCAAGCTCATCCTGCCGACCAACCAGCCCGGCGTGCGCGTGGTGCTGGTGCGCGCCACCGACGTGCCCACCTACGTGCAGTACGGCGGCGCCGACCTGGGCGTGACCGGCAAGGACACGCTGATCGAGCACGGCGCCCAGGGCCTGTACCAGCCGCTGGACCTGCAGATCGCCAAGTGCCGCGTGAGCGTGGCCGTGCGCGCCGACTTCGACTACCAGCAGGCCGTGCGCCAGGGCGGGCGCCTGCGCGTGGCCACCAAGTACACCAGCATCGCGCGCGACTTCTTCGCCACCAAGGGCGTACACGTGGACATGATCAAGCTCTACGGCTCCATGGAGCTGGCGCCGCTCACCGGGCTGGCCGACGCCATCGTCGATCTGGTCTCGACCGGCAACACGCTCAAGGCCAACCACCTGGTGGAAGTCGAGCGCATCATGGACATCAGCTCGCACCTGGTGGTCAACCAGGCCGCGCTCAAGCTCAAGCAGGCGCCGCTCAAGCGCATCATCGATGTCTTCGCGTCAGCCATACCCCAGGATTGAGGACTATGACTTTTGTAGCTACTCCCGAACGCCTGTCAACGTCTAGCGCCACTTTCGAGCAAGATTTCGCGCAGCGCCTGCACTGGTCGGCCGACACCGATGCCGCTATCGAGCAGCGCGTGGCCGGCATCCTGGCCGACGTGCGGCAGCGCGGCGACGCCGCGGTGCTGGAATACACCGCCCGCTTCGACGGCCTCTCGGCCCCCGACATGGTGGCGCTGGAACTGACCCAGGCCGACTTCAAGGCCGCGTTCGACGCCATCCCCGCCGCCCAGCGCAGCGCGCTGCAGGCGGCCGCTGACCGCGTGCGCAAGTACCACGAGGCGCAAAAGCGCGCCAGCGGCGAGAGCTGGAGCTACCGCGACGAGGACGGCACGCTGCTGGGCCAGAAGGTCACACCGCTGGACCGCGTGGGCATCTACGTGCCCGGCGGCAAGGCCGCGTACCCGTCGAGCCTGCTCATGAACGCCATCCCCGCGCACGTGGCGGGCGTGCAGGAAATCATCATGGCCGTGCCCACGCCCGTGCGCGGCAGCGTGGCCACGGGCGGCACCGGCGCCGCCACGGCGACGCGCGGTGAGCGCAACGAGCTGGTGCTCGCCGCCGCCTACGTGGCCGGCGTCACGCGCGCCTTCACCATCGGCGGCGCGCAGGCGGTGGCCGCGCTGGCCTACGGCACGGCCACGGTGCCGAAGGTGGACAAGATCACCGGCCCCGGCAATGCCTACGTGGCCAGCGCCAAGAAGCATGTGTTCGGCCTGGTGGGCATCGACATGATTGCCGGGCCGAGCGAAATCCTGGTGTTGGCCGACGGCAGCACGCCGCCCGACTGGGTGGCCATGGACCTGTTCAGCCAGGCCGAGCACGACGAACTGGCGCAAAGCATCCTGCTGTGCCCGGACGCCGCCTACATCGACGCCGTGCAGGCCGCCATCGACCGCCTGCTGCCCGAGATGCCGCGCGCCGCGATCATCGCCAAGAGCCTGAGCGGGCGCGGCGCGCTGATCCACACGCGCAGCATGGAAGAAGCCTGCGCCATCTCGAACCGCATCGCCCCCGAGCACCTGGAGGTGAGCAGCAACGACCCGCACCGCTGGGAGCCGCTGCTGAAGCACGCGGGTGCCATCTTCCTCGGCGCCTACACCAGCGAGAGCCTGGGCGACTACTGCGCCGGCCCGAACCATGTGCTGCCCACCAGCGGCACGGCGCGCTTTTCCTCGCCGCTGGGCGTGTACGACTTCCAGAAGCGCAGCAGCCTCATCGAGGTGAGCGCCCAGGGCGCGCAGGCGCTGGGCGAGATCGCCAGCGTGCTGGCCCACGGCGAGGGCCTGCAGGGCCACGCCCGCGCGGCCGAGATGCGGCTCCAGCAGGAGGGCTAAGCCCGCACCCTGGCCCAGCGCAGCTGCGCACCGCCGTCCTCGGCGCTGACGCGCAGCCGCGCCGGGCCGGTGAACGCCAGGCGCTGCCCGGCCTCCAGGATGTGGTCCTGCGGCTGGCCGTCGCGGGTCAGCCAGATGCGGCCCTGCGTGGCCTCGACCAGGGCGGTTTCGCCCCGGCGCACGGCCAGCGTCTGCACCGGCTGGCGGGGCGCCAGCGCGGTCTGCTGCCAGGGCGTGGAACGGGGGGCTGGAGGGAGGAGGAGTGCGGTGTATGCCATGGCTTGCACTGTGCGGGCGCCACGGCATGCGCGCCAGCCGCAGGCGCGCGCCACCTGGGGCCGTACAGCCTGGGCGTGCATGGGGGCTGTACTGGCTGGCATGGCGCCTGTCTGTACTGCCTGTGCGGCAGCGGGGCAGTACAGAATGCGCGCATGCCCATCGACGAAGCCCCGCCCCTGTACCAGCAGATCGCCGGCCAACTGGCCGAACTCGTGCGCAACGGCACCCTGGCGCGCGGCGAGAAACTGCCCTCGGTGCGCGCCCTGGCGCGCCAGCATGGCGTGGCCCAGAGCACGGTGGTACAGGCCTTCCACTGGCTGGAGGACGCGCGCCTGGTGGTCGCGCGGCCGCGCTCGGGCTTCTTCGTGGCGCCGCGCGCGGCGGCGCTGCCCGAGCCCGCGGAACCCGCGGCATCGCGCCCGCGCCAGCGTCCGCGCGCGGTGTCGGTGGACTGGCTGGGCCAGCGCATCCTGGGGCACGCGCAGCCGCCCGGCCTGGTGTCGTTCAGCAGCGGCACGCCCGGGCCCGAGATGCTCAACCCCGACCGCGTGCGCCGCGCCGTCACGCGCGCCGTGCAGCGCCACCGCCACCTGCTGTGCACCTACCCCTCGTTCACCGGGCAGGAGGAAACGCGCCGCGCCATCGCGCGCTACGCCGTCGGGCTGGGCTGTACGCTGGACCCGGCGAACGTCATCGTCACCAGCGGCTGCATGGACAGCGTGGCCCTGTGCCTGCGCGCAGTGACGCAGCCGGGCGACGTGGTGGCGCTGGAGTCGCCCACGCATTTCTCGTTCCTGGAGGTGCTGCAAAGCCTGCACCTGCGCGCGCTCGAGATCCCCACCCACCCGCGCCACGGCCTGTCGCTCGACGCGCTGCAGCTGGCGCTCGACACCCAGCCCGTGAAGGCGCTGCTGGTGGTGCCCACGCTGAGCAACCCGCTGGGCGCCAGCATGCCGCTCCCCGAGCGCCGGCGCCTGGCGCAGATGGCGCAGCGCCACGGCCTGGCGGTGATCGAGGACGCGATCTATAACGACCTGGCCGGGCCGGACGAGCTGCGCCGCAGCGTCAAGTCCTTCGACGCCAGCGGCCACGTCATGCTGTGCCACTCGTTTTCCAAGACGCTGGCGCCGGGCCTGCGCCTGGGCTGGGTCGAGGCCGGGCGCTGGACGCAGGCGGTGCACGGCATCAAGGACGCGCAGTCGGGCGGCCAGTCGGCCGTGCTGGAGCTGGCGCTGGCCGACCTCATCACCCAGGCCGGGCACGCGGCGGCGATGCGCCAATTGCGCGCGCAGGCGGGCGCGCGCATCGAGGCGGCGCGCGGCGTCATCGCGCGGCACTTCCCGCCGGGCACGCGCGTGAGCGACCCGCCCGGCGGCCTGCTGTTGTGGCTGGAGCTGCCGCGCGGGCGCGACGCCGTGCAACTGCACGAAGCCTGCCTGGCCGAAGGCATCCTGGTGGCGCCGGGCACGGTGTTCAGCACCACCGGGCGCTTTCGCAACGGCCTGCGCCTGGGGCTGGGCGGCGACTGGACGGCGCAGCACCTGGACGCGCTGCGCCGCGTGGGCGAGCTGGCCGCGCAGGGGTGATTTTTGCTCCGTGTTTGATAGCTGCCAGCGCTTTCCAGGAAAGGGCTAGGGGCCGATTCGTTGCCTAAATCCGCTCGAAGGTGCCCCAGCCTTCGTCGTCGTAGTACTCCAGCCACAGGCGCTGCGCCGGGGCCGCGCCGTCCGGCGCCAGCGTGAAGGTGGCCTGCGACAGGCTGCCGGGCGGCGCGCTTTCCAGCGCCGGGGCGAAGCTGAACCGCGGGCCGTCCCAATGGCGCAGCCGGTAGTGCTGGCGCACCGGGCCCAGGGTGAGCTGCAGCCCGTCCTGCGCCTGTTCCACCTCCAGCGTGCCGTAGTAGGCGTTGTGGTAGCGGCCCGTGTAGCGCGCCAGCGTCCCGGCGGGCGCGGGCATGGCCGGGGGCTGCTGGCCCAGCAGGCGGCCTTCGGGCGCCATCAGCGGGGCGATGGCCTGGCTGTAGCGCGGCCACCAGTCCTGCGTGAGGCGGCCCTCGGCCGCCAGGTCCACGAACTGGCGGCACAGCGTCTCCGGCACGCCGATGGGGATGCCGTTGGTCAGCACCACGATGGCGGCGTCCAGCGCCGGCACCAGCGTGAAGGACGTGGCCGCGCCCAGCATGAAGGCGCCCGAGTGGCCGGTGAACTCCAGCCCCGCCTCGGTGGTGCCGAGGTTGAAGCCGTAGCCGTAGTGCCCGCCCGGGGCCTGCGGCTTCCACAGGGGCTGCAGCGCCGTCGTGGCGATCAGGTTGCGGCCCTGCCAGCGGCCCTGCGCCAGCAGCAGTGCGAGCCAGCGCGCCATGTCGCGCACGCTGGAGCTGGCGCCGCCGGCGGGCGATTGCGCATTGGCGTTGAAGGGCTGGCCCGCCGCCCAGCCGCCGCCGGGTGCGCGCACGTGGCCCCAGGCGCGGTTGTGCTGCGCGGCGAATTCCTCGTAGACCGAGGTGGTGCGCCCCATGCCCAGGGGCGCATACAGGCTGGTGCGCGACAGGCCGGCCCAGTCCTGCCCGGCGGCCTGCGCCACGCCCTGGGCCGCGGCCGTCAGGCCCATGTTGGTGTAGGCGTACGCGCTTCCCAGCGGCGCCGTGCGCAGCAGGTGCAGCCGCCGCATCACCTCGAACGCGTCGTAGCCCAGCTCCTGCAGTTTGTCGCCGGCGTGGTCGGGCAGGCCGCTGCGGTGGGCGTAGAGGTCGCCCACGGTGAGGCGCTGCGTGGCCTGTGCGTCCGACAGGGCGAACCAGGGCAGCAGGTCGCGCATGCGGCTGTCCCAGCCGACCCGCCCCAGGCTCACCTGGCGCGCCACCACCGTGGCGCCCAGCGGCTTGGACAGCGAGGCGAGCTGGAACACCGTGTCGGCATCCACGCTGCCAGGGTGGTCCAGGCGGCGCACGCCCAGACCCTGGGCGGCAAGGGTCTGGCCGCCATGCACCACGGCCCAGGCCAGGCCCGGAACGCCGGTAGCGCGCTGCAGTTGCCGGGCCAGCGCGGGCAGTTGGCGCGCGGCTTGCAGGATCCGGTTCCGGGCCGTGGCGGCGGCGCTGGCGCCGAAAGGCAGCGCCAGGCCGCCACCCAGGGCCAGGGTGTGGGTGAGCGCCTGGCGGCGTGTGAGCGAAGCGGGCATGGAAACTCCTGTGTCCAAAAGGGCTGCCAGTATCAGGCCCCGGCCGGTGGGGATGGGAAATCCGTGATGTTGTCCGTAACACGAATTTCGTGTTGCACGAACTTCGTGTAAACTGCCCGGCATGAAGAACCTCACCATCACCGTGGACGACGGCGTGCTCGAATGGGCGCGCATCGAAGCCGCGCGCCGCGGCACCAGCGTGTCGCGCATGGTGGGCGATTTCCTGGCCGAGATGCAGCGCCGCGAGGATGCCTACGAGCGCGCCTACCTGGCCTGGCGCACCGATGAGCGCACCTGGCGCTCGGGCGCTGCACAGGCCCCGGGCCGGGGCGGCCCGCGCGGCGCGGCGCTGTCGCGCAAGGCGCCGGCATGAGCGCGGTGTTCGTCGATACCTCGGCGCTCATCGCCGCCGAGGACGGGGCCGATGCGGCCCTGCAAGGCGCCCTCTGCGCCTGGCTCGACCACCTGTGGCGCACGCGCAGCGGCTGCACCAGCATGCAGGCGCTGGCCGAGTTCTACGACGACGTGACCACCCGCCCCGAGGGCGCCATGCCGCAGGGCGATGCGCGCGCCGCCATCCGCCGCTACCACGCCTGGACGCCCTGGCAGACCGACGCCGCCACGCTGGAGACGGCCTGGGCCATCGAGGCGCGCCACCAGCTGGCCTTTGGCGACTGCCTGGCGCTGGCCGCCGCCCAGCACAGCGGCTGCGCGCTGCTGCTGTCCACCACGCTGGCGCACGGCGCGGCGTTCGGCGGCGTGCAGGTCGTCCACCCCGCATTGCAGGCCCCCGGTGGGGAGGCCACCGAGCCATGACCGCCGCACTGACCGAAACCGCCCTGTCCCGCATCCGCGCCGACGTGCGCGCCATGCACGCCTACACCGTGCAGGCCGCCGACGGCCTGCTGAAGATGGACGCCATGGAGAACCCCTTCGGCTTGCCGCCCGCGCTGCAGGCCGCGCTGGGCCAGCGCCTCGGCGCCCTGGCGCTGAACCGCTACCCGGGCCCGCGCACCGAGGTGCTGCGCGACGCGCTGGCGCGGCACGCGGACATGCCCGAGGGCTGCGCGCTGGTCCTGGGCAACGGCTCGGACGAGCTCATCAGCCTGGTGGCCCTGGCCTGCGCCTGGCCCGGCGCGCAGGTGCTGGCGCCGCTGCCGGGCTTCGTCATGTACGGCATGAGCGCGCAGCTGCAGGGCCTGGGCTTCACCGGCGTGGCGCTGACGCCCGATTTCGCGCTCGACGTGGCGGCGATGGAGGCCGCCATCGCGCGGCACCGCCCGGCCATCACCTACATCGCCTACCCGAACAACCCCACGGCCACGCTGTGGGACGACGCGGCGGTGCTGCGCACCATCGACGCGGCGGGCGCGCAGGGCGGCATCGTGGTCATCGACGAGGCGTACCAGCCCTTCGCCAGCCGCACCTGGCTCGACCGCATGCGCGCCGAGCCGGCGCGCCACGGCCACGTGCTGCTGATGCGCACGCTCTCCAAGTTCGGCCTGGCTGGCGTGCGCCTGGGCTACCTCATCGGCCCGGCGGCGCTGGTGCAGGAGATCGACAAGGTGCGCCCGCCCTACAACGTGAGCGTGCTCAACGCCGAGGCCGCGCTGTTCGCGCTGGAGCATGCCGACGTGTTCGCCGCCCAGGCCGCCGAGCTGCGTGCCGGGCGCGACCGGCTGGTGGCGCAGCTGCGCGCGCTGCCGGGCGTGCTGAAGGTGTGGGACAGCGAGGCCAACATGGTGCTGCTGCGCGTGCCCGATGCCGCACGCACCTTCGAGGGCATGAAAAACCGCAAGGTCCTCGTCAAGAACGTTTCTACAATGCACCCATTGCTGGCGGGCTGCCTGCGCCTGACGGTCGGCAGCGCCGCCGACAACGCCCAGATGCTCGCCGCGCTCCAGGCCTCCCTATGACGTCTTCCGCACTCGTTCCCTCCGCCGCCACGGCCCGCACGGCCGAAGTCAGCCGCACCACGGCCGAAACCCGCATCCACGTGCGCGTCAACCTCGACGGCAGCGGCGAAGCCCGCCTCAACACCGGCATCGGCTTCTTCGACCACATGCTCGACCAGATTGCGCGCCACGGCCTGATCGACCTGGAGGTGCGCTGCGACGGCGACCTGCACATCGACGGCCACCACACCGTGGAGGACGTGGGCATCACCCTGGGCCAGGCTTTCGCGCGCGCCGTGGGCGACAAGAAGGGCATCCGCCGCTACGGCCACGCCTACGTGCCGCTGGACGAAGCGCTGTCGCGCGTGGTGGTCGATTTCTCGGGCCGCCCGGGGCTGCACCTGCACATTCCGTTCACGGCGGCGAGCATCGGCGGCTTCGACACCCAGCTCACCTACGAGTTCTTCCAGGGCTTCGTGAACCACGCGGGGGTCACGCTGCACATCGACAACCTCAAGGGCATCAACGCGCACCACCAGTGCGAGACGGTGTTCAAGGCCTTCGCACGCGCGCTGCGCGCGGCGCTGGAGCTCGACCCGCGCAGCGCGGGCGTCGTCCCCTCGACCAAGGGTTCGTTGTAGAAATCATTGATGAAAAGTGCCTCTGACGCTTACTGAATAAGCGCTGGCAGCTATGAAAATGGAAGCAAAAACCGTTGCGGTGGTGGACTATGGCATGGGCAACCTGCGTTCGGTCTCGCAGGCCGTGCAGGCTGCCGCCGAGGGCTCGGGCTGGCAGGTCGTCGTGACGGCCCGGCCAGAGGCCGTGCGCGCCGCCCAGCGCGTGGTGCTGCCGGGCCAGGGCGCCATGCCCGACTGCATGCGCGAGCTGCGCGAATCCGGCCTGCTGGAGCCGGTGCTGGAGGCCGCCGCCACCAAGCCGCTGTTCGGCGTGTGCGTGGGCATGCAGATGCTGCTCGACCACAGCGAGGAGGGCGACGTGGCCGGCCTGGGCCTGATTCCCGGCCAGGTGTGCCGCTTCGACCTCGCCGGGCGCCTGCAGCCCGACGGCAGCCGCTACAAGGTGCCGCAAATGGGCTGGAACCGCGTGCACCCGGTGCCGCACGGCGGCGTGCTGCACCCGGTGTGGGACGGCATTCCCGACGGCGCGTACTTCTACTTCGTGCACAGCTTCTACGCCCGGCCGCTGGATGCCGCGCACTGCGCGGGCGAGTCCGACTACGGCGGCCGCTTTGCGGCGGCGGTGGCACGCGGTAATATTTTCGCCACGCAATTCCACCCCGAGAAAAGCGCCGGCCACGGCCTGCGGCTGTACCGCAACTTCCTGCACTGGAATCCCTGAGAGCGTTTTTTCCCTGGGCGGCGAAGGCGCCCGTTTTTTCTTCTTTCCACCCATCCGCACGACCATGCTGCTCATTCCTGCCATCGACCTCAAGGACGGCCACTGCGTTCGCCTCAAGCAGGGCGATATGGACCAATCGACCACGTTCGGCGAAGACCCGGCCGCGATGGCGCGCAAGTGGGTCGCCGCCGGCGCGCGCCGCCTGCACCTGGTGGACCTGAACGGCGCCTTTGCCGGCCAGCCCAAGAACCACGGCGCCATCAAGTCCATCCTCAAGGAGGTGGGCGGCGAGATCCCGGTGCAGCTCGGCGGCGGCATCCGCGACCTCGACACCATCGAGAAGTACATCGACGGCGGCATGCGCTACGTCATCATCGGCACCGCCGCGGTGAAGAACCCCGGCTTCCTGAAGGACGCCTGCAGCGCCTTCGGCGGCCACATCATCGTCGGCCTCGACGCCAAGGACGGCAAGGTGGCCACCGACGGCTGGAGCAAGCTCACCGGCCACGAGGTGGTGGACCTGGCGAAGAAGTTCGAGGACTGGGGCGTCGAGTCGATCATCTACACCGACATCGGCCGCGACGGCATGCTCTCGGGCATCAACGTCGAGGCCACGGTCAGGCTGGCGCAGGCGCTGAGCATTCCGGTGATCGCCTCGGGCGGCCTGGCGGGCATGGCCGACATCGAGCAACTGTGCGCCGTGGAGTCCGAGGGCGTGGAGGGCGTCATCTGCGGCCGCGCCATCTATTCGGGCGACCTCGACTTCGCCGCCGCGCAGGAACGCGCCGATGAGCTGACGGTTTAAGCGTCTTTTTGGCTGCCAGGGCGCTTGCAGCAAGCGCGGGCAGCTATCATTTTCGAGGCCCTCTGCCGTGCAAGCGGCAGAGGGCCTCGCCGTTATCAGCAGGACGGCAGGGCGCGGCTCTTGTTGATCGCGTCCACCGTGCCCAGCAACTGGGTCCAGTACGTGGGCAGCTTGGCCCAGGGGTTGCCGGTATCGGTGGCGTAGTCGTATTCCAGGTCGGTGACGTAGACGACGCCGGCGTTCGTGCGGGCCAGGTCGGCGGTCTTCACCGCGTTCTGCATGGCGGTGCAGGTGTTGGCGTTGTGCGCCAGCATGACCTGCGCGCTGTTCGCCCGGTCGTAGACCCAGGTGTTGCCGGGCTGCGGGTCGATGCTGCGGTACGCCGCTTCCTTGCCCTCGAACGTGACCAGCGCGTTGGCCACTCCGGCATACGCCGCCGAGGGGAAGGTGCCGGGGTTGCCGATCACGCGCAGGTTCGGATTGATGCCTTTGATGTAGCTGTAGATGTCGCGGTAGAAGTCGAGCCGGTTGGTGCCGGAGGCCATCTCGTCGAGGAAGATGCCTTCGATGGACGGGTAATAGGTGAGGTAGTTGTCGATGTTCGCCTTGACGTCGGCCACCGAGCGCTTGCCGTCGCCGTAGGCGGTGGAGACGTAGCCGATCACCTTGCCGCCCTGGGCCTTGAAGGCCGTGATGGCCTCGGTGAACTTGGCGTCTTCCTTGGTGAAGATGCCGTTGTTCGGGTTCAGGATGGCGGTGATGCGCACGTCCGGGTAGCTCCTGGCGCCGCTGACCAGGGTGTCCCAGGGGGAGTCCTTGCCGGGGTTGAAGTAGGCCGGCACCAGCACTTCCAGCGGCTCGCGCTTGGGACGGATGTACAGCGTGCGGCTGACGCTGGCCGACTGGCTGGACACGGTGGCCGTGGCCTGCACCTGCAGCGGGCCGATCTGGTTGCCCTGGAGCGTGGAGGTCGCCTTGCCGCCCACGGTCATGGCCTGTACCGGCGCGAAGCTGGCGGCGGCGCCGTTGAAGGTCACGGGCGTGTTGTTGGCCGCGGGGTTGCCGTTCACGTCCACGCGCACTTCCAGGTACACGGGGGTGTTGGCGTCGTACACGTTCAGCGCCGCGGCGGGGCTGGTGAATGCCAGGTCGATCTGCTGCGTTGGCGTGGGGGGCGTCGTGCCGCCGCCGGAGTCGCTCGACCCGCCCCCGCAGCCCGCCAGTGCGGCGGTCAGGGCCAGCAGGGAGGCCGCGAGGCGATAGGGTGCGCGTGGTGTGTGGTGCATGGGGAGGGATTCCAGGGAGTTGGCGGGAATGCCGCGATTGTGACGGCTCGCGGGCCTCTATTGCAGCATGAAAGTCTGGTATTCGAGCTGGTTCAGGCGGCGCGTCAGCAGGGCCAGGCCGGTGCCCAGCGTCAGCAGCGTGGCCAGCGCGAAGCCGTAGCCGTACAGGGCCGCGCCGTACAGCAGCGTGTAGCCGGTGAGCAGCACGTTGAGCAGCACGAACTGGGCGCACAGCAGCAGCACGGTGCGCCGCTGGTCGAGGTAGAAGAAGACGTTGAGCACCGCCATCAGCCCGACCTGCAGGCCCGCGCCGACCACCTGCACATGCAGCAGCGGCAGGTACAGGCGCGAGATGCCCAGGGCGTCGAGCAGCGCCGGGCCGGCCACGAAGGTGGTCAGCACGGCCAGGGTCTGGATCTTGGCGATCTCGCCCAGGCCCTGCTGGATGGAGTACACCATTTCGTCGCGCATCGACTCGATGTATTCCAGCGAGCCGCCGCTGCGCACGGCGTCGTAGAACTTGTCGTAGTACTCGACGAAGTCGGTCTCGATGCGCACCAGGAACACCGCCATGCCGGGGATGATCGACAGGTAGGACAGGAACACCGGCAGGTCGTAGATGAGCGACGCGCGCAGGCTGCCGATGATCTCGTCCGAGGTGGGCGGGAAGAACCAGAACATGAACTTGTCGGCCCAGATGCCCAGGTTGTAGAGAAAGCCGATGGCGATCAGCGAGGGGTAGAGCTTGTCGCGCTGCAGGAAATCGAACGCCACCAGGCGCCTGGCGGGGCTGAACTCCTTCACCACCAGCAGCCACATGCCCGCCAGCAGCACGTAGTGGCCCAGCACGAAGCCGCCCAGCAGCCCTTCGAGGCCCCAGGCGCGCATCAGCAGCGAGGCGGCCACGATCAGCCCGTACGACAGGCCGAACAGCGCCACGATGGCCTTGTAGCGCTTCATGCCCGACAGCAGCACCGTGAGCACCCAGACGCCGCACAGCAGCGTGAACCCGGCGAGCATCAGCAGCCGGTACAGCAGGCTTTGCCCGGGCAGCAGCACGAACAGCGCCAGCGAGCCGAGCAGGCCCGCGCCGAGCAGCACGAACACCATCAGGCCGTGCAGGTTGGGCAGGACGAGCTGCCTTTGCTTCTCGAACAGCCGGTCCGAGATGAAGCGGGTGAACGCCAGCTGCACCAGCCCGGTGTAGATCAGGCTGCAGGCGACGAGGTAGGTGACCGAGGTCTGGAACTGCGTCACCAGGTGGCCGGGCACCACCACGCTGGCGCTGAAGATGCCGATGAGCAGGATGCCGACGATGGACAGCACCCAGGGGCCGGAGCCGATGACGCCGGCGTAGGCGTAGGCCTGCACCAGCCCCAGCAGGGTGTTCTTGCGCAGCATGTGGCGCAGCTCGAATCCTATGCCTGCCATGCGGGGCCTCCGGGGGCGTGGGGTGCTTGGGGTGTGCGCTCCAGCGCGGTCTCGTAGACCTTGCGGTAGCGCGCGAACATCAGCGTGTCGGTGTAGTAGCGCTCCACGCGGGC
Organism: Acidovorax sp. YS12; assembly: GCA_021496925.1. Lineage (NCBI taxonomy): Bacteria > Pseudomonadati > Pseudomonadota > Betaproteobacteria > Burkholderiales > Comamonadaceae > Acidovorax > Acidovorax sp. YS12. The sequence continues at coordinate 2,328,112 of CP053915.1, read as the reverse complement.
AATGGCCGCCTGGCTGGCCGCCTGCCAGGCGGCGGGGTCGCCGAGCAGGGCCAGCGCCGCGTCGGCCAGGCGCTGCGGGTCGGCGATCGGCACCACCGTGCCCGAGTGGCCCAGCGCGCGGTCCTCGTCGTCCAGCCCTTCCACCAGCTGGCGGCACGAGCCGACGTCGGTCGTCACCGTGGGCACGCCGGCGGCGTAGCCTTCGAGCAGCACCAGCGGCAGGGCCTCGCTGATGGAGGACAGCACCACCAGGCCGATCTGCGGCATCAGGGCCTCGACGCGCTGGAAGCCCAGGAAGCGGATGTGCTCCTGCAGCCCCAGGCTGCGCACCAGGTTGTGGCACTCGGTGGCGTAGGCCGGGTCTTCGTCCTCGGGCCCGGCGATCCAGCCCTGCGCGTCGGGGCGCTGGTTGACCACGCGGCGCATGGCGCGGATGAAGGTCTTGATGTCCTTGATGGGCACCACGCGGCCGATCAGGCACAGCACGGGCGGCGGCGCCTCGGGGCGCTGCGCGCGCAGCGGCGCGAAGCGCGCCAGCTGGATGCCGTTGGGAATGTTGAAGGTGCGCCCGGCCGGCGCGCCATCGAGCACCTGGCGCAGCCGGTTGGCTTCGTACAGCGCGATGATCGGGTCGGCGCAGTGGTAGCAGTAGCGGCCGATCCACTCGAAGAACTGGATCCACATCTGGCGGAAGTACGACAGCTCGGTCGGGTCGCGCTGGAAGATGTTGCGGTTGTCGCGGATCCACTCGCTCTTGAACAGGTCGATCTTGCGTTCCTTGGTGTAGATGCCGTGCTCCGACAGGATCAGCGGCGTGCCGCGCGTCTGCGCCATCAGGCCGCCCAGGAAGCCCGCGTAGCCCGTGGAGGCGCAGTGCACCGCGCGCACCGGAATGAGCTCGCGCGCCACCCGCGCCAGCATCCACAGGGGCTGGTACATGATGCGCACGGTCCAGAAGAAGTCCACGAACGACGGGTCGGCGCAGTGCTTGCGGTAGATGTCGCAGATGATGTTCCAGGCGCTCTGGCTGTAGAGGAAATCCTCCAGCCGCAGGGCCCCGCCGGGCAGCAGCTCCAGCGCGGCTTCGCGGAACACCTCCATGGCCTGGGGGCTGTCCACGCCCTGGCCGAAGGCGTCGATCAGGCGCAGCGCCAGGGCCTCGCCGCGCGCGCTGCCCTGGCGCGGCGCAGGCTGCTGGTGCCAGTGGATGGGCGCGTAGAGGTAGTGCTCCTCGAAGTGCACCACGTTGTCGGGCAGGGCGTAGCGGAATTCGCCGTAGTCCTCGCGCCGGCTGCCCAGGAAGACGATGGCGAAGCGGTACTCCGGGTAGGCCCGGATGATCTGGTTGATCCAGCTCGACACGCCGCCGCTGACGTAGGGAAACGTGCCCTCGAGCAGCAGGGCGATGTCGGCTGCCTGTGCTTCAGGACGTGTTGACGGTTTTTTCATGGAGCCCGTTGCCCCGCAAAAGTGGCAGGTGCCAGACGCAAAGCACAGCCGGGCTGGTGGCCCGGCGAGCATTTGCAACGCCGCAGATGCCACTTTTGCGGGGCAACCCTTCGGGCAAGGCAGCAAACAGCCGCACTCGCCGTTGCGCGCCTTGGCCAGGCCGCCAGCATGGCCTGCGGCGCGCGCCTCGATTGCGGCTGTTTGCTGCCTTGCGGGCTCCATGAAAAAACCGTCAACACGTTCTTGGGGTGGTTCATGGCTGGTTCCAGTAGTCGATCACGGGGCGCAGGCGTGGCAGGGCGCCCCACTGCCCCAGCTCCTGCATCAGCGCGCGCGCCTGGGCGAAGTCGCCGCGCTCGAAACACAGCTCGGCCTGGTAGGGCAGCACCCGGGTGGCCGGCAGGCCGAGCGCGCGGGCCTGCGCGTAGGCGGCCTGCGCCGCGTCGGCATGCCCCTGGGCGTGCAGCAGCCGCCCCTTGCGCAGGATCAGCGGGGCGTTGTCGCCCTGGGTCTGCAGCACCTGCTCGCAGTAGCGCAGCGATTCCTTGATGGCATGCTCGCGCAGGTCGCCCTGCACCAGCTCCTGGTAGATCAGCTCCCAGTACAGGTCCGACAGGCGCCGCGCCGACTCCAGCGCGCGGGCGCCGGTGGCGTCCTCGGCCTGCGCCGCGCCCAGGGCGTCGAGCTCGCCGTCAATGGCGCGGTTGATGCGCTTTTCCAGGTTGTCCAGCATGCCGTAGGCGAGCAGGCGCAGATCCTCGCTCGGGTCGCTCAGCACCGAGCGCAGCAGCGGCGAGGCCGTGCGCCCCGAGACGTACTGCAGCGCCGCCATGGCGCGCATGCGCGCCTGCAGCGGCGCCTGCGTGTTGCCCAGGAACGAGCGCAGGCCGACGTGGCGAAAGCTCCCCTGGCGCCGCTGGTGCTGGTCGAATTCCGGCATCTGCAGGGACTCGAAATCCTCCTGCGTGTGGCCCTGGCGGTACAGGCGCAGCACCACGAAGGCGGCCACCACGCCCAGGAAGCCCGCCACCGGCACGGCGTAGCTGCAGGCCACCATCAGCAGCAGCGCGGCCCAGCGCGGGTTGGCCAAGCGCTTGGGCAGCAGCGGCAGCAGCGTCAGCGACAGGGCCACGCTGGCCAGCGCGTGCAGCAGCAGGTAGCTGAGCAGCGCGCCGTCGGAGCGCTCCTGCAGCAGGATCAGCGTGCTCCAGGCGCTGAGCTCCAGCCCCAGTGCCGACAGGCCGAGCTTGAGGTTAAGCATGGGCGATGCCGTGGATGTGGCGCACCGTGTGGATGGGCGCGTTGCTGTCGAGCGCCACCACGTGGGCGAAGACGCCGGCCTCGGCCAGCGACTTCCCGGCCTTCTGGTGCATCCAGCCCTCCAGCCGCGCGATGTAGCCTTCGGCTGTGGCGGCGTCGCCCAGGGGCATCAGCACCGCCAGCACCTCGCGCTGCGGCGCCTCGATGCGCCAGATCTCGTCCAGCTCGCGCTTGAGGCGCTGGATCTGCTGCGGTATGTCCTGCGAGACGGCGCGCGCGTGGAACTCCAGCGCCACGAGGATGCTGGGCACGCCGGTGCTGGCGTGGATGTGCGCCAGGCGCTGCACCTCGAAGGCGAACAGCGCCGGGCAGCCGGGAAATTCCTGCACGATGGGGCGGGCCAGCGTCTGCACCGACAGGCCGTCGGTGTAGTAGCCCAGCAGCAGGTGGATGGTCTGCAGGTTCTCCGCCTGCAGCGCGAAGAACGGCAGTTCCTCGACCACCAGCAGGCCGTACAGCTCGCCCGCCAGGTCCAGCAGCGGGGCCACGACGAGGTAGCGCGATTCGCGCTGGGCGGCCAGGGTCTGGCTGATGTGGCACAGCCTGCGCGTTTGCAGCGCCTGCTGCACCAGCGGGTCGTCTGCCTGCAGGGCGCTGGCCGTGCCGATGCTGGCCAGCGCCTGCGGCACGGGCTGCTCGCCCGCGACCGGGTACACCGCGGCGGATTCGAGCTGGCAGTACTGCGCCAGCAGGCGCAGCAGGGTGGCCGGGCCTTCTTCTTCCGCGCGCTCGCTGCGGCCGACCTCGCGCAGGGTGGACAGCGCGTCGCGCATCGACATCGGGCGGCCAATCAGCTCCTGCTCCAGCCGGTCGTGCGACAGGCGCAGCAGGTAGTGCTGGCGCACCAGGTGCTCCAGGCGCTGGTCCAGGTACAACTGCAGGGTTTCCGCGCGCCGCGTGCGCGCGTGCCACAGGCTGGAGAACTCGCCCACCAGCAGCACCAGGATCAGGCCGCCCAGGAAGTACAGCTGCGGGAAAGCGTCGAAGTGGCCCAGGTTGAGCGCCAGCCATCCCGCCAGCAGCACGCAGGCGCCGCCCAGCCCGGCCATGGGCCCGTAGCGCAGCGCCAGCACGACCGGCGCCAGCCAGGGCCAGGGGAACGCGCCCTGCGCCTGCAGCGGGTCCTCGGGCGCCCAGAGCAGGCCCAGCGCCAGCGCGATCAGCGGCAGCACCAGGGTTTCGCCCGCCATGACGGCGGGGCGGGTGCTGGTGGCGGCGAGCTTGCCCAGCAGGTGCACGGGCAGGTGCAGCCCCTTGCCGCTGCGGGCCAGCGGGCCGTCGGCCTGGTGGGCCACCTGGCGCCGCGCGGCGCCGGCGGTGGAGGAGCTGGTGGGGTCAGCGGCCATGGCGCGGCGGATCAGCGGGCACCCGACAGGCCCGATTGCAGCAGCTTGCGGATCAGCTTCTGCGCGACGGCGGAGAGCGCCTCGCGGCTCCAGCCGCTCTGGCCGCCGGAGCCGCTCCACAGGATGTCACCCGTGGCCACGTCCAGGATCTGCAGCGTGACGCCGGCGGCGGGCTCGCCGTCCACGCCGACCTTGTAGCGCCATTCCTCCACGGTGCCGGCCAGCGCGTAGCGGATCTGCTGCTCGCGCGCCCAGTTCAGGGCGTCGTTCATGCGCGCGCTGTCACCGGCGTTGAACAGGGCCTCCTGCTGCGTGGTGCTGGGTGCGCGCCGCACCGCGCCCACGTCCTGGGCGTGCAGCAGGGCCTGGGCGATGGCTTCGGCGCGGTTGCCCGCCAGCGGCGTTTCGGTGTGGTTGGCGAAGGGCAACACGACCCAGCTGGCCTGCCGTTCCAGCGCGGGCGGGGTGCCGCGGTCGATGGTGGAGCAGGCCGCCAGCAGCAAGAGGGCGCCAGCGGTGGCCAGCATGCGCAGGCGGCGGGTGAGCGATGGGCGAGGGAGCATGTGGTTTCTCCTTGGGAAGCACTGGAAAGAGGCGGGGTGGGGACGGGCAGTATCGGGGTGACTCTTTTTTTGATAGCTGCTTGCGCTTGTCTGGTAAGGGTTGGAGGCCATTTTCATTCAAATTCAGAAATGGAGCCGGTACGACAGTTGCAAGGAGCGCGTGAGCCCCAGGGACTGCACGCCGGACTTGGTCAGGTTCCAGTCCAGGTTCAGGTGGTCCGGGCCGAACACGCTGCCCGACAGCCCCAGGCGCAGGCCGTAGCCGGGGCCCATGCTGCTGTGCCAGGTGCGGCTCACGCTGGCGTAGGGGCGCATGGCGCGCGTGTATTCCTGCGCGTAGCGCATGTTGCTGGACAGTTCGACGCCGTAGAAGCGGAAGCTCTCGGGCAGGAAGAAATCGGGCCCCATGGCGGTGCCGGGCGGCAGCAGGTTCTGGAACTGCTGGCCCTGCGGGCCGAGGAAGTTGCCGGGGTCGCGGCGCTCGAACGCGTGGCGGGACCAGAACGCGCCGAACGCCAGCCCGGGCGCGTCCTGCCGGTAGGTGTGGCTGTACTGGAGCGAACTGTGGCGCCCGGTGCCCACCACGGCGCCGGTCTGCAGCATGTAGCGCTCGGCCCAGTGCATGAGCGTGAACTGGTCCTGGCGCGTGGCCTGGTAGCGCAGGTTCGCGGCGGCGCGGTCCTTCATGCCGCCGATGCGCAGCGCCAGGCTTTCCTCGCTGGGCTGCTGGGTGCCGACTTCGCCGCCCAGGGTCAGCCGGTTGTCCAGGCGCTGCTCGTGGGCCAGCAGCCGCGGGTAGGTGGTGGCGTAGCCGTGCCGCGCGGCGGCGCGCAGTTGGGTCTCGCCGTCGGTGTGGCGCCAGCGCAGCAGCACCTGCGCCACTTCCTCGTCGGGCACGTTGCGCAGCAGGTTCGGCGCCGTGCGCAGGCGGCGGATGCTGGCCAGCTCCATGTCGAGTGACAGCCGGGGGCTGACCGCCAGGTGCAGCAGCGCGGCGTTGCGCGCTTCGTCCATGCCGCCGAGCTGGCTGTACTGCGTGCTGGCGCCTGCCTGGTCGCTGAAGGCCAGCAGGTTCTCGGTCAGCTGCAGGTGCAGCGGGGCATCGTCGTGCTGGTCGTGCTGCGTCTCGAAGGCCGCGGTCTGGGCCAGGCGCACGTCGTGCACGGCGGCGGCGGCGTTCACGCGGTCGTAGCGCGGCAGGCGCTCGTCGAATTCCTGCAGCAGCTGGCCCGTGGCGGCCTTGTCGTCCTCGGCCAGGGCCACGGTGATGTCGGCCCACAGCGGGCGGTTGGCGCGCAGGCCGTGGGTGCGCGCGTACTGGTGCCACAGGTAGCCACGCTCCGCCGTGTATTCGCCGGCGTCCTGCAGCCAGCCGATGGCGGTTTCCGCCGCCGCGTTCGACAGGCTGGCCTCCGCGTCCTGGTCCAGGCGCAGCAGCTCGCGCAGGATGGCCAGCGCCGGGTCGCCGGGCCGCTGCGTCATGAGCAGGCGCGCGCGCGCGATGCGCCGCGTGGTGTCCAGCCCCTCCTCGGTCAGCCAGCGCTGGCGCGCCTCGGCGGCCGAGGCCGCGTGCATCTGCTGCCGCTGCTGCATCAGGAGGTGGCGGCGCAGGCGCCACGCCTGGTCGGCCTGCTGGTTCTGGTCCAGCGCGTCGGCATAGTTCATGAGCCACAGGAAGTCGCTCTGGTGCGCGTGCACCTGCGGCGTCAGGTAGCGGTCCAGGGCCGTCTGGGGCAGGGACAGCGCCTGGTAGGCGGCGGCCAGGGAGTCGTGCAGCTCCGGGTCGGCGCTCCAGCGCGCCTCGTGCGTGGCGAGCAACTGGCGCAGCGCCGCGGCGTCGTTGCTGTCGATGAACAGCCAGAGCAGGGCGCTGCGCATGTCGGTGGAGCTGGGCGCGGCGCGCAGGCCGTTCTCGAAGTAGGCGCGCGCACGGCCCGTGGCGCCGGTGTTCTGGTAGTAGGTGCCGGCCAGGCGCAGGTATTCCGGCGTGGCCAGCAGCGCGGCGGCGGCCTCCCGCTGCGCGGCCGTGGGGGCGTCCACGTCGCGCACCAGGCGGGCGGTGTCGGCCCAGCGGCTGCGGCTGACGTGGAAGGTGAGCGCGTCCACCAGGTATTCGGGCCGGGCATAGCGCTGCCACGCCATTTCGCTGATGCGCGCCGCCTCCAGCGGGTAGTCGTCGCGCAGCAGGCGCACCAGCGCCTCGAAGTCCGAGGGCTCCGCCTCGGGCAGCGCGATGAGCTTGCGGTACGCCTCCACGGCCAGGGCCTGGCGCTGGCGGCTCTCGGCCAGCTGGCCGGTCATGCGCCAGTAGTCCTGGGCGTGCGTCTGCGGCATGTCGCCGTGGCGCGCGGCTTCGAGCCAGGGCAGCCCGAGCTGGGGCTGGCGCAGCAGCAGGGCCAGCACGGCGGCCTGCATGGCGCGCTGGGGCGTCAGCGTGCCGGGCTGGGCGAGCAGCTTGCGCCATTCCTGCAGGGCCAGCGCGGGCTGCCCGGCGCGTTCGGCCAGTTGGGCGAGCAGTTCCTGCGCCTCGGCGCCCTGGCCGTGCGCCTGCAGGTAGTCGATGGCGGGCTGGGGCTCGCCCAGGCGTTCGTAGGCATCGACCAGCTCGCGCACCAGGCGCATGTCCGACGGGCGGCTGCGCAACTGGTACAGCAGGGCCTGGGCCAGCGCCGCGTCGTCGAACTGTCCGGGTGCGATGCGCAGCACGGCCTGCCAGGCATCGGGGCGCTGCGTCTGGCGCGCGATGGCGAGCCAGTTCTCCAGGGCCACGTCGGCGCGCTCGGTCCATTCCGACACCCGTGCCAGGCGCTCGCGCCAGGCGATGTCCTGCGGCCGCTGCCGCACGGCGGCGCGCGCGATGGCCCAGGCGTCGTCCTGCTTGCGGTTTTCCAGGAAGACCTCGTAGGCCAGGCTGTAGACCTTGTCGTCGAAGGGCAGGCCGGGCGCGCGGGGCTGCGCCGCCGCGCCATCGGCCGCGCGCATCATGCGCCATGGCCCCAGGGGCGCGCTGGCGATGGCGCCCGGCGGCAGCAGCCAGTGCGCGCCGTCGTCGAAAACCGGGGCCGGGCGCGGCGCCGGCGCGCGCAGCGCGGCGGGCTGCATGAACGGGCGGGCTGCTGCCAGCACGGGGGGCGGTGCGTCTTCGGCAGGCCGCAGCAGGGCCATGCGCAGGAGCTTGCGCACGTAGCGGTCGGCCACGTCCGGGCGCGCCGCGGCGCGGGCCAGCTCGGTCATGCGCAGCAGCACCTGCGGGTCGTCGGCGAGCGCGCCGATCTCCTGCTCGCCCAGGGCCACCGCGTCGGCCAGCCGGTTGCCGGACTGCAGCGCGGCCAGGGCGGCGAGGAAGTAGGCCTTGGCGTGCTGCGGGTCGGTGGTGACGCGCCGCGCCAGGATGTAGAGCTGCGCGCAGGTTTCGTAGTCAGAGACGCCCAGGGCCTCGCGCGCGGCCTGCTCGTACAGGCGCGCGGCTTCGTCCGGGTCGGCCTGCCGCGCCGCCAGCTCGCGCGCGCTTTGCTGCGCGAAGGCCGGGTCGTGGAATTGCGCGCCCCACTGGCCCAGGCGCGCCAGCCGGTCCGCGGGCCAGTCGTATTGGCGCAGCGCCTGCAGTTTCTGCTTCATCGCGGGGCGCAGCCGGGCGCGTTCCTCGCCATCGGCGGCGAGGGCGATGTACGCGGCGTAGTCGAGCTCCCAGTCCAGCCATGCCAGCTCGCGCTGGATCTGCGGGTCGGCGCTGCCGCGCACGCGCTGCAGTTCCTCGCGTGCCTCGGGCAGTTCCCCCAGCAGCAGGTGCTGGCGCGCCAGCAGCAGGTGCAGGTGCATGTTCGCCGGGTCGCTGCGCAGCAGGTTCTGCAGGTACACCACCGACAGCGCGATGTCGGTGCCCGCCGTGGCCGTGGCCAGGCGCCGCTCCAGGTCCTGGCGCGGGTACAGCAGCCAGAGCGCGCCGCCGATCAGTCCGGCCAGCAGCGCGATCAGCCAGGCCGGGGCCAGGACCGGCCGCTCAGCGGACTGTGCATTGAACCTGGATGTCTGCTGCAGCATGGGAAAGCCGGTAGGCGCGCGCGGCGGGGCCGGAGGCGCGGGACGAAGAAAGGGGGCTGAGCGCGCGGCCATCGGCGCGCACCTGGCAGGCGTCGGCGTCGCGCAGGCTGAATTCCAGCGGCGCATGGCCTTGCAGCGAGAAGCGCACCGAAGCGCCCTCGGCCTGCCAGGCGGTCAGGCGCGCATTGGCCTCGTACAGCGAAGGGCGCACGGCGGGCTGCGCGGCCGTGCCGGTGCGCAGCCAGGCGTCGCCGCCCGTGAGGTGCACGTAGCTGCCTTCGCTGGAGCCTGCGGGGCCTTCATGCCAGCCGGCCACGCCCCGGCTCGCGGCGGGCAGTGGCGTGCCGAGCGCCGCGGGAACGCGCACGGTGCGCAATGCGCCATTGCCGCGGATGCGCCAGCCCGCGCCGTCGCGCGCGATGGCCATGCCGTGCCAGTCCTGCACCTTGTGGATGTACTCCGAGGGGAAGACCGGGTGCAGCGGCTGCGCCACGGCCCAGCCGTAGACCTTGTGCAGCGCGTTCAGCCCGGCGCGCTTGCTGGCCGAGTACGTGTGGTAGTAGATGTCCACCGGCTTGAGGCGGCGCGGCGATTCGGTCAGCGCGAAGGTCTGCAGCACCCGCTGGTAGCCGTAGAAGGGGCCTTTCCACAGCGCGGTGTAGATGTTCTCGTTGGTGATCGGGGCGTACACCTGCAGGAAGCCGTTCTTCGTGATGCCCAGGGGGCCGACCTCGGTCAGCGTGGGCACGTTGTCGGTGATCGACGTGTCTCCGCCGTTCATGTTCAGCAGCCCGGCGCGCTCGGTGATCTCCAGCGCCTCGGCATTGGGCGCGGTATCGCCCGACCATAACAGGATGCGCACCTTCTTGTCGGGCGGCGCCAGCCGCTCGTTGATGTACTGGCTCGACCCGATGATCTCGCGCCGCAGGTCCATGGTGTAGCCCGGGATGCGCAGGCCCTCGGCTGCCTCCGACTTGTCGCCGAAGACGCCGTGGCGCACCTTGGTGTCCCACAGGAACGGGTGCGAGAAGGTGTGGCTGGCGATCTCCACGTGCGGCAGCCGGAAGAGCTTGCGCGCCACGTCTTCGAGCTGCGGGCTGAGCTCCGGGTACAGGCCGTGCGGCGCGGTTTCCGCCTCGATGACGGAGACGGCGTGCGGAATGCGGTACTTCTCGATGATTTCGCGCCGCATCACGTCGGCGGCCAGCGGGCTGCCGGCCAGTTCGGCGCGCGAGGCGAAGCCGTCGCCGTCCACGTGGGCGAACAGCAGGCGGCGCCCGTTCTCGGTGGTCGCGTCGGGCACGGGCAGCGCGGGCAGGCCCAGGCTGCGCTGCAGCAGCGTGAAGGGATCGGCCACCCAGTGCGAGAACTCGGTGCCGGGCACCTCGGCGGTCACGAAGGGGTTGGCCAGGAAGCCGCCCCAGGGCATGAGCGCGCCGCCGATGAACGCCTGGCCGCGTTCGTCGCGCACCTCGACCAGCAGCTCCGCGGCGTCGCCCGGCGGCGCGTCCGGGGTGCTCCAGACGAAGCGCGGGCCGTCCAGCGGCTCGGGGTCGGCCTCGAAGCCGAGCAGCGGGCTCTTGCGCGCGATGCGCTGCAGCCCGCTCACCCGCACGGGCTGGATGCCCAGGCGTTCCGACAGCGACTGCGTGAGCAGAAAGCCGAAGTCGCCCAGCACGAGCAGGGGCATCTGCTCGTCCAGCCGCGCCTGCAGCCAGCGCGCCAGCGGTGCCACGCGGTCTTCCTGGACGTAGCCGGTGAACCAGGTCACCACCCCGGCGTAGCGGTCCCGGCCGGCGGCGGGCGGCGCGCCATCGCGGATGTCGGCGAAATCCACCACGTAGCCGAGGTGGTTCAGCGGCATCTGCAGGAAGCGGTGCGCCAGGGCGTAGTTGAGCGAGGGTGTCTCGGCGCCGTTGTAGACCACCAGCACGCGGCGCGGCACGGGCTCGATGCTGCCGATGCCGATGGTGGACAGGGCCGCGTCGCTGACCCAGGGAATGAAGCCGTCGGCGGCGATGCGCGCGGCCGTGGCGCGCGCCAGCGCCCGGTCGTGCGGCGGCGCGTAGTCGATGGCCAGCACGGGCAGGCCGTCGCGCTGCTGGATGGTGCGCAGCTGCGCCTGCAGCCATGCGCGGTCCTGGGGCGCGACTTCCTCATAGCGCCGGGTGCGGGCGTTCCAGCCGCGGTACAGCGACTCGGCTGCCACCATCTCGATCTTGTCGCGCACGCGGGGCACGATGTCGAAGCCCCGGTTCAGGATGAGCCGGATGCCGGGAAAGCGCCCGTGCAGGGTCTCGATCACGCGCACCAGGCCTTCCTGCTGGGCCTGTTCGTCGAACTGTGCCGCCAGGCGGTAGGAATCCAGGGTGTCGAGGAAGAAGCCCCGGTAGCCGCGCTCCCACAGCGGGGCGACCACGCGGCTGGCGAAGAAATCGGGCCAGGCGGCCACGCTCTGGTCGATCACGTCGGACTGCCAGTCCTTGTTGCGCGCGAATTTCCAGGCCGGCGGAATCCCGGCGTAGTGCGCGCGCGAGGGCAGCACCTCCGTCACCGAGACGTAGGCGTAGAAGCGCGTGGGCGCGAGCTGGGCGCGGGCGTCGCCGGTGCCGCTGGCGGCGTGGTCCGGCTCGACGACCACGATGTCGAACGCGCGGAAGTCGGACAGCGGCAGCTCCTGGCCGTAGTACAGCGCGACGGCGGGCGTGGCGGCATGCAGGGCCGCGGGCAGCAGCCAGCACGCCAGCAGGCGCACGAGGCCTTGCGCCAGGCGCCGCCCAAGGTGCCGCGCCATGGCGAGAGTCGTCATTGCGTTAGATTCAGTGGCGGGCAAGAGAGGTCCTGGAGGCTGGGGCGTGCGGGGATTCTATTAAGATGTTAATAGATTTTTCAAATCATTCATTTGTTAACAATAGTTGAATTTCCTGCCGTGGTTTGTCACGGCGGTGCAGAAGAAAGAGGTGCTGTGTGATTCTTGTGACGGGTGGCTGCGGCTATATCGGTTCACACCTCTGCGTGGCCCTGGCCCAGGCGGGCGAGCCGTACCTGGTGGTGGACAACTTCAGCAACAGCCGGCCCTCGGTGCTGGAGCGGGTGGCGCGCATTACGGGCCAGGCGCCTGCCTTCGTCGAGGGCGATGTGCGCGATGTGGCCCTGCTGCAACAGCTGTTCGCGCGCCACGCCATCTCGGCGGTGGTGCACCTGGCGGCGTTCAAGGCCGTGGGCGAGTCGGTGCGCGAGCCGCTGATGTACTACGGCAACAACGTGGCCGGCACGGTGGCGCTGCTGCAGGCCATGCGCGACGCGGGCGTGCGCAGCATGGTGTTCTCGTCGTCGGCCACGGTCTATGGCGACCCGGCCAGCCTGCCGATCCGCGAGGACTTCCCGCTCTCGGCCACCAACCCCTACGGCTGGAGCAAGCTGATGATGGAGCAGGTGCTGGCTGACGTGGCGGCGGCCGAGCCGGGCCTGTGGCGCATCGCGCGGCTGCGCTACTTCAACCCGGTGGGCGCGCACGAGAGCGGCCTCATCGGTGAGGACCCGCAGGGCATTCCCAACAACCTCCTGCCCTACGTGGCACAGGTGGCCGCGGGCCAGCGCGAGGTGCTGAGCGTGTACGGCGGCGATTACCCCACGGTGGACGGCACCGGGGTGCGCGACTACATCCACGTCTGCGACCTGGCCGAGGGCCACGTGGCGGCGCTGCGCTACCTGCGCCAGCACCCGGGCCTGCTCACGGTGAACCTGGGCACGGGCCAGCCGGTGTCGGTGCTGGAGATGGTGCGCGGCTTCGAGCAGGCCAGCGGGCGCCCGGTGCCCTACCGCATCGTGGCGCGCCGCCCCGGCGACGTGGCGGCCTGCTGGGCCGACCCCGCGCTGGCTGGGCGCCTGCTGGGCTGGCGCGCGCGCCGGGGCGTCGATGCCATGTGCCGCGATGCCTGGCGCTGGCAGGACGGCGAGGCGCGCAGGCTGGCCGATGCTCCTTTATTGATAGCTGGCAGCGCTTGATGGGCCTTGTTTTTTCCATCAATCACGTTGGAAATCGAGGAATACCAAGCGCACCCAGCTACTTTTTTGGTAGCGCAAGGCGCGGCGGCCCGTGGTATCTTGCGCACCTTGTTCCCAACCTCCAGAGTGCCGGCGCATGCTTGCCAAACGCATCATTCCCTGCCTTGACGTGACCGGCGGCCGCGTCGTCAAGGGCGTCAACTTCGTCGAGCTGCGCGACGCGGGCGACCCCGTAGAGATCGCCGCGCGCTACAACGCGCAGGGCGCCGACGAACTCACCTTCCTCGACATCACCGCCACCAGCGACGGGCGCGACCTGATCCTGCCGATCATCGAGGCCGTGGCCAGCCAGGTGTTCATTCCGCTCACCGTGGGCGGCGGCGTGCGCACCGTGGAAGACGTGCGCCGCCTGCTCAACGCCGGCGCCGACAAGACCAGCTTCAACTCCGCCGCCATCGCCAACCCCGAGGTGATCGACCAGGCCTCGGGCAAGTACGGCGCGCAGTGCATCGTCGTGGCCATCGACGCCAAGCGCCGCCAGGGCGACGACCTGGCGCAGCGCGGCCCGGGCTGGGACGTGTACAGCCACGGCGGGCGCAAGAACACCGGCCTGGACGCCGTGCAGTGGGCCATGGAGATGGCGCGGCGCGGCGCGGGCGAGATCCTGCTCACCAGCATGGACCGCGACGGCACCAAGAGCGGCTTCGACCTGCAGCTCACGCGCGCCGTGAGCGACGCCGTGCAGGTGCCCGTGATCGCCTCGGGCGGCGTGGGCAACCTGGACGATTTAGCCGACGGCGTGCAGCAGGGCGGCGCCGACGCCGTGCTGGCTGCCAGCATCTTCCACTACGGCGAATACACCGTGGGCCAGGCCAAGCAGCGCATGGCCGAGCGCGGCATTCCGGTGCGGCTTTAAGATCGTGAACACGTTCTAAGCAAAATAGGCCTCCAGCGCTTGTCCAGAGCGCGCAAGCAGCTACATATTCAAGAGCATGAACTGGTTGGATCAAGTGAAATGGGATGCGCAGGGCCTGGTGCCCGTGATCGCGCAGGAGCAGGGCACGGGCGACGTGCTGATGTTCGCCTGGATGAACCGCGAGGCCCTGGCCAGGACGGCCGAGCTGGGCCGCGCCGTGTACTTCAGCCGCTCGCGCGGCAAGCTGTGGTTCAAGGGCGAGGAGTCGGGCCACGTGCAGACCGTGCACGAGATCCGCCTCGACTGCGACAGCGACGTGGTGCTGCTCAAGGTCACGCAACTCGGCCACGCGCCCGGCATCGCCTGCCACACGGGGCGCCACAGCTGCTTTTTCAGCGTGCTGAAGGACGGCGCGTGGCAGGCCGTCGATCCGGTCTTGAAAGACCCTGAATCCATCTACAAGTAAGACCCATGCGTTCCAACGATTCCCTGGCCCCCGCGCCGCAAGACGCGCTCGCGCGCCTGGCCGCCGTCATCGAAAGCCGCAAGGCTGGCGACCCCGACAAGAGCTACGTCGCGCGCCTGCTGCACAAGGGGCCGGACGCCTTCCTCAAGAAGATCGGCGAGGAGGCGACCGAGGTCGTCATGGCCGCCAAGGACGTGGACCATGGCGCGGACAAGTCCAAGCTGCTGTACGAGGTGGCCGACCTGTGGTTCCATTCCATGGTGGCGCTGGCCCACTACGGCCTGGCGCCCGCCGACGTGATCGCCGAGCTGGAGCGCCGCGAAGGCACCAGCGGCATCGAGGAAAAAGCCTTGCGCAAGGCGGTTGCGCGTGCCACCGAGGAGGGTTCTCCATGAGCGACATCATCGACGTGCAGACCAGCGAGGAAAAGGCCGAGGGCCTGAAGGCCTGGGGCTGGGTCAGCTACGTGCTGCACCTCATCGTGGCCGTGGCCGCCGTCGTGCCCGGCGCGCAGCCCAGCGCGGCGCTGCTCATCATCGCGCTGGTGCTCGACCTGGTGAAGCGCGGCGACGCCGAGGGCACTTGGCAGGGCTCGCACTTCTCCTGGCGCATCCGCACCGTGCTGTGGGCCGGGGTGCTGTACCTGGTGACCGCGCCGCTGTGGCTGCTGTTCTTCGTCCCGGGCTGGATCGCCTGGGGGCTGATCTCCATCTGGTTCCTGTACCGCATCGTGCGCGGCATGGTGGCCATGAACCAGGACCGCCCGGTCCATGCCTGACGACACCACCCGCGCGGCGGCCCCGCTGGCGCCCCTGAACCTGGCCCTGCAGGGCGGGGGCTCGCACGGCGCGCTGACCTGGGGCGTGCTGGATGCGCTGCTCGAAGACGGGCGCTTCGCGCTCGAAGGCATCAGCGGCACCAGCGCGGGCGCCATGAACGCCGTGGCCGTGGCCCATGGCTTTGCCCAGGCCGCGCTGCAGCACCAGGACGCGCGCGACGCGCACGCGGCCGGCTGCGTGCTGGCGCGCCAGACCCTGGCGCGGCTGTGGGAGGGCGTGGGCACGCTGGGCAGCCTGCTGTGGGGCGTGCCGCTGCAGAACAACCCGGTGCTCGGCCTCATGGCGCAGTGGCTGTCGCCCTACCAGACCAATCCGCTCGACATCAACCCGCTGCGCCGCCTGCTGGAGCGCGAGGTGGATTTCGACGCGCTGTGCCACGTGCGCGGCGCGCGCGGCCCCCGGGTGTTCGTGTGCGCCACCAACGTACGCACGGGGCGCGGCGAGATCTTCTCGGGGCCGCGCCTGTCGGTCGACGCGGTGATGGCGTCGGCCTGCCTGCCGCTGCTGTTCAAGGCGGTGCAGATCGACGGCGAGCACTACTGGGACGGCGGCTACTCGGGCAACCCGGCCCTGCACCCGCTGATCTACCACACCGAGTGCGCCGACATCCTGCTGGTGCAGATCAACCCGATCGAGCACCGCGCGCTGCCGGAGACGGCGCAGGACATCATGGAGCGCACCAACGAGGTGACCTTCAACGCCAGCCTGCTGGCGGAGATGCGCGCCATCGAGTTTGTGCGCCGGCTGCTGGCCGAAGGGCGGCTCGACCCCCGGCGCTACAAGGACGTGCGCCTGCACCGCATCGACGGCGGCGCGCTGCTGGAGGGCTTCGGCGCCGCCAGCAAGACGCGCGCCGACCTGGCCTTCGTGCGCCAGCTGTTCGCGCTCGGCCGCGCCGAGGGCGAGCGCTGGCTGGGCGCGCATGCCTCTGACGTGGGCCTGCGCCCGACCATCAACATCGCCGACATTCCCTGATCTCGCTTCTCCACCCCATGCACGATCCGAACTGCCTTTTCTGCAAGATCATCGCGGGCCAGATCCCTTCGAAGAAGGTCTACGAAGACGACGACGTCTTCGCGTTCCACGACATCCACCCCTGGGCGCCGGTCCATTTCCTCATGGTGCCCAAGCACCACGTGCCCTCCATGGCCCAGGTGGGCGACGCGCACGAGGCACTGCTCGGCCGCATGATGGCCCTGGCGCCCAGGCTGGCGCTGGAGCAGGGCTGCGGCCCCTACCCGCAGGGCGGTTTCCGCATCGTGGTGAACACGGGCGACGAGGGCGGCCAGGAGATCCACCACCTGCACATCCACGTGATGGGCGGCCCGCGCCCCTGGCTCAAGGGGTGAGGTTCACGCCCCGCACGCCCGTCCGGGTATGCGCGGGCGGTGCCATGTCCGCCCTCTACAATGAACGGATTCGTTAGGAGAATTTCATGGGCTCGTTTTCCATCTGGCACTGGCTGATCGTGCTGCTGATCGTCGTCATGGTGTTCGGCACCAAGAAGCTCAAGAACATCGGCTCCGACCTGGGCGGCGCAGTCAAGGGCTTCAAGGACGGCATGAAGGACGGCGGTGCCACCGAGGAGGCCGCAGGCAAGCCCGCGGGGCAGGTGGCCAACCAGCAGGCCGCTGACAAGACCACCATCGACGTGGAAGCCAAACAAAAGAGCTGACCCACGCCATGATCGACATTGGCCTGTCCAAGATGGCGCTGGTCGGCGCCGTGGCGCTGATCGTCATCGGCCCCGAGAAGCTGCCGCGCGTGGCGCGCACCGTCGGCACCTTGCTGGGCAAGGCGCAGCGCTATGTGGCCGACGTCAAGGCCGAAGTGAACCGCAGCATGGAGCTGGACGAACTGCGCAAGATGAAGGACGAGGTCGAGGGCGCGGCGCGCAACGTCGAGCAGTCCATCCAGACCGAGGCGCGCGCGTTCGAGAAGGACTGGAACGAGGCCACGGGTGCTGTGTCCTCCGCCGATGGTGCGTCTTCCGCATTCGAGGACACGCCGCCCGCGCCGGCCTACAAGCACCCCGGCAAGAACTGGCGCCTCAAGCGCGGCGCCACGCCGCAGTGGTACAAGGCACGCGCCGGCGTGCGCACCAAGGTTCTGTCGGGCGCGGCGCGCGTGGCGCGCTACCGGCCCAAGAAATTCCATTGATCCGGCCGCCGCGCGGCCCGGGGCCGCAGCGCAAGCCAGGTTGCGCCCGCCCCTGAAAACACCCCTCCCATGTCCGAGAACCCTTCCCAAGACGACGAGCTCGCGGGCACCGAGCAGCCCTTCGTGCAGCACCTCATGGAGCTGCGCGACCGCCTGCTGTACTGCCTCTACGGCGTGGCCGTGGCGCTGATCGTGCTCGCCATCTGGCCCGGCCCGAACGGGCTGATCGACTTCATCGCCCAGCCCATCCGCGCCCACATGCCGCCCGACGCCAAGCTGATCGCCGTGGGGGTGTTCACGCCGTTCTTCGTGCCGCTCAAGGTGCTGATGCTGGTGGCCGTGCTGGCCGTGCTGCCGTGGATCATCTACCAGCTCTGGGCCTTCGTCGCGCCCGGCCTGTACAGCCACGAGAAGAAGTTCGCGCTGCCGCTGATCCTCTTCGGCAGCCTGCTGGCCTACGTCGGCATCGCCTTCGTGCAGTTCTTCGTGCTCGACAAGATGTTTGGCTTCATCCAGGGCTTCACGCCGGCGAGCGTGGCGGCCACGCCGGACATCGCCTCGTACGTCGAATCCATCCTGTCGCTGTACCTGGCGTTCGGCATGGCGTTCCAGGTGCCCATCGTGGTGATGCTGCTGGTGCGCTTCGGCATCGTCGAGGTCGACAAGCTCAAGAGCTTTCGCGGCTACTTCATCGTCGTGGCCTTCGTCATCGCCGCCGTGGTCACGCCGCCCGACGTGATCTCGCAGCTCGCGCTGGCGATTCCAATGTGCCTGCTGTACGAGGTGGGCATTCTCGGCGCGGGCTGGTTCCTCAAGGTGTCCAAGGCACCGGAAGAAGCCGAGGAATCCTGAGCAGGCATCAAAAAGGCTGCCAGCGCTTGTGTGGCAAGCGCTGGCAGCTTCTTTTTTGATAGCGCTTGGCGAAAATTAACGCCGCGCCGCGCGCTGGGCCGGGCGCACGCCGGGCGACACCTGCAGCTCCACCGGGCCGTCGCCGCGCTGCAGCATGAAGGGCACGGGCTGCCCGGGCTTGAGCGCCGCCACCGCCGTGAGCAGCTCCGACACGTTGCGCACCGGGTGGCCTGCCACCTGCACGATCACGTCGCCCGGCCGCAGGCCCGCCTCGGCGGCGGGGCCGCCCTGCAGCACGCCGGTGATGATGACGCCCTCGGAGGCCTTCACGCCGAAGGTCTCGGCCAGCTCGGGCGAGAGCTCGTTCGGCTCCACACCGATCCAGCCGCGCGTGACGTGGCCGTCGCGCACGATGCCGTCGAGCACCATGCGCGCCGTGGACACGGGAATGGCGAAGCCGATGCCCATGCTGCCGCCCGAGCGCGAGTAGATGGCGGTGTTGATGCCCTGCAGGTTGCCCAGCACGTCCACCAGCGCGCCGCCGGAGTTGCCGGGGTTGATGGCCGCGTCGGTCTGGATGAAGTTCTCGAAGGTGTTGATGCCGAGCTGGCTGCGCCCGAGCGCCGAGACGATGCCGCTGGTCACCGTCTGCCCCACGCCGAACGGGTTGCCGATGGCCAGCACCTGGTCGCCCACGGCGAGCTGGTCGGAGTTGCCCAGCACGATCACGGGCAGCTTGTCGAGTTCGATCTTGAGGATCGCCAGGTCCGTCTCCGGATCGGTGCCGATCACGCGCGCCTGGGCGCGGCGGCTGTCGGTGAGCGTGACCTCGATTTCGTCGGCGCCCTCGACCACGTGGTTGTTGGTCAGGATGTAGCCGTCGGGGCTGATGATCACGCCGCTGCCCAGGCCCACCTGCGCCTGCGGGCCGGGGTCGCCGAAGAAGAACTGGAACCACGGGTCGTTGCTGCGCGGGTGGCGCACGGCCTTGCTGGTGTTGATGCTCACCACCGCCGGGGCGGCCTTGCGCGCGGCCGTGCTGAAGCTGCCCGGCGCGGTCGCGCCCTCGGGCTGCGGCGCCGCCTCCAGCAGCGTGATGCCGGCGCTGGACACGCGCTGGCCGCGTCGCAGCCAATCGGGCTGCAGCGTGGCGACGACGAAATAGGCCGCGACCAGCACGGTCACGGCCTGCGAGAACAGCAGCCAGAAGCGCTTCATGGATTCTTTTGGGAGGCAGTGAAACCGGCATTGTGCGGTATCCCCGCGCCCGGCGCAGGCTGAGACAATCGGCGCATGAGCATTTCCCGAAACGAACTGCTGCGCGGCCTGGACGGGCTGCTGCAGCCCGAGCGCTTCAAGGACTACGGCCCGAACGGCCTGCAGGTCGAGGGCAAGGACGGCATCCAGCGCATCGTCAGCGGCGTCACGGCCAGCCGCGCCTTGATCGAGGCCGCCATTGCCGCGCGCGCCGATGCCCTGTTCGTGCACCACGGCCTGTTCTGGCGCGGCCAGGACGGGCGCGTCGTCGGCTGGATGAAGGAGCGCCTGCGCCTGCTGCTGGCGCACGACATCAGCCTGTTCGCCTACCACCTGCCGCTCGACGCCCACCCGGAACTGGGCAACAACGCGCAGCTCGGGCGCGTGCTCGGCTGGCAGGCCGACCAGCGCTTTGGCGAACAGGAACTGGGCTGCGTGGCCCCGGCGGCGTTCGCCGATGCCCAGGCGCTGGCTGCCCATGTGGAGCGTGCGCTGGGGCGCGCGGCCACGCTGGCGCCGGGCGAGGGCGCGCGCGCCATCCGCCGCGTGGCCTGGTGCACGGGCGGCGCGCAGGGTTTCTTCGAGGCCGCCATCGCCGCCGGGGCCGATGCCTTCATCACCGGCGAAATCTCCGAGCCGCAGGCCCACCTGGCGCGCGAGACCGGCGTGGCCTTCATCGCCGCCGGGCACCACGCCACCGAGCGCTACGGCGCGCCCGCCGTGGCCGCGCACATGGCGGCGCTGCATGGGCTGGCGCACCAGTTCATCGACATCGCCAACCCGGCTTGATACTTTTTTGATAGCTGCCAGCGCTTGACTGGCGGGCATTTGAGCCACTTCTGACCATGAATTCCACGCACGCGGAAAAACCCATCGCCATCACCCAGGGCGACAGCGCCGGCATCGGGCCGGAAATCATCGCCCAGGCGTTCCGCGACGCGCCAGACCTGCTGCGCGGCTGCTTCGTGGCGGGCGAGCTGGCCACGCTGTGCCGCGCTGCCGCGTGCATCGAGGGGCCGGGCCGCCCGCCCTTGCCCGTGGCGCTGCTGGCGCACCCGCGCGCGGCGTGGGACATGCCGCCGCGCTGCCTGCCGGTGCTGGCGCTGCCCGGCCTGCCCGGGCCGCAGCCCTGGGGCCAGGTCAGCGCCGAGGCGGGGCGCGCTGCCGCGCATTGCGTGCAATGGGCGGCGCGCGCGGCGCTGCGCGGCGAGCTGGCGGCGCTGGTGACGGCGCCGCTGCACAAGGAGGCGCTGGCGGCGGCGGGCGTGGATTTTCCCGGCCACACCGAGCTGCTCCAGGCCGAGGCGGCGCAGCACGCGGGCGTGCCGCTGGCCGGCATGCCGGTGCGCATGATGCTGGCCAGCGACGAACTGCGCACCGTGCTGGTCAGCATCCACGTGTCGCTGCGCGATGCGCTGGCGGCGGTGACCTTCGGCAACGTGCTGCAGACCCTGCGCATCACCCATGCCGCGCTGGTGCGCAGCCTGGGCCGCGCGCCGCGCATCGCGGTGGCCGGGCTGAACCCGCACGCGGGCGAGGGCGGGCTGTTCGGCCGCGAGGAGATCGAGGTGATCGCGCCCGCCATGGCGCAGGCGCGCGCCGAGGGGCTCGACGTGCACGGCCCCTACGCGCCGGACACGGTGTTCATGCGCGCGCGCGCCACCAGCGCGCGCCCGGGCGAGTTCGACGTGGTGGTGGCGATGTACCACGACCAGGGGCTGATCCCGGTCAAGTACCTGGGCGTGGACAAGGGCGTGAACGTCACCCTGGGCCTGCCGCTGGTGCGCACCAGCCCCGACCATGGCACGGCCTTTGACATCGCGGGGCGCGGCGTGGCCGACGCGGCCAGCCTGATCGAGGCCGTGCGCATGGCGCGCGCGCTGGCCGCGTGAAGCAAAACAAAACGCCCGTGGCGCGGATGCCACGGGCGCTGTGCGGGCCGGTGTCTTTCAGCGCTTGAGGCTGTCGCGGATCTCGCGCAGCAGCACGATGTCTTCCGGCGTCGCGGGTTCGGGCGCGGGCTCGGCGGCGGGCGCTTCGCGCTTGAGGCGGTTGATCTGCTTGATCATCATGAAGATGATGAAGGCCAGGATCAGGAAGTTGACCGCCACGGTGATGAAGCTGCCGTAGGCGAACACTGGCACGCCGGCCTTCTTCAGCGCGTCCAGCGTGCGCGCCGTGCCTTCGGGCACCGTGCCCAGCACGACGAAGAGGTTGGAGAAATCGAGCTTGCCGAAGACCAGGCCGACCAGCGGCATGATGAGGTCGGCGACGACCGAATCGACGATCTTGCCGAACGCGCCGCCGATGATCACGCCCACGGCGAGGTCGATGACGTTGCCCTTGACGGCGAACTCCCTGAATTCTTTCAACATGCTCATTGCAGCGCGCTCCGGTGGTGGCGGACTTGAAAAACCGCCCTATTGCTTGACATAGGGCAGCGCCTTGGCACGCGACAGCCCCCCGGCCGCGATTATCACTCCGCTACAATTTGTGGTTGACCCTAATAGCGTTGCATACCGAGGATCCCCCCATGAGTGAAACTCCGATCGACTCCGGCAAACGGACGTGGCTGATCGCGTCCGGCTGCGCTGGCGCGGTGGGCGGCGTGGCTGCTGCCGTCCCCTTTGTGAGTACGTTCCAGCCCTCTGAGAAGGCCAAGGCGGCAGGTGCGGCCGTCGAGGTCGACATCTCCAGCCTCAAGCCCGGCGAGAAGATCACCGTGGAGTGGCGCGGCAAGCCGGTGTGGATCGTCAAGCGCACGCCGGAGCAACTGGCCGAGCTGCCCAAGCTCGATGGCCAGCTGGCCGATCCTGCATCCAAGCGCAACCCGGCGGAGCTCACGCCCGAGTACGCGCGCAACGAGTGGCGCTCCATCAAGCCCGAGGTGCTGGTGGCCGTGGGCATCTGCTCCCACCTGGGCTGCTCGCCGTCCGACAAGTTCGTCGCTGGCCCGCAGCCTTCGCTGCCCGACGACTGGAGGGGCGGCTTCCTGTGCCCCTGCCACGGCTCCACCTTCGACATGGCCGGCCGCGTGTTCAAGAACAAGCCCGCGCCCGACAACCTCGAAGTGCCGCCGCACATGTACCTGTCGGAGACCAAGCTCCTGATCGGTGAAGACAAGAAGGCCTGAGGGAGACAGTACACATGGCTGCTTACCGCGAATTCAAGGAACTCTCGCCCAACGCCTCGGCGGGCGCGAAACTCACCAACTGGTTCGAGAACCGTTTCCCGACGGCCTTCGATGCCTACAAGGTGCACATGTCGGAGTACTACGCTCCGAAGAACTTCAACTTCTGGTACATCTTCGGCTCGCTGGCGCTGCTGGTGCTGGTGATCCAGATCGTCACCGGCATCTTCCTCGTGATGCACTACAAGCCCGACGCCGCCAAGGCGTTCGAGTCGGTCGAGTACATCATGCGCGACGTGCCCTGGGGCTGGCTGATCCGCTACATGCACTCCACGGGCGCCTCGGCGTTCTTCGTGGTCGTGTACCTGCACATGTTCCGCGGCCTGCTCTACGGCTCGTACCGCAAGCCGCGCGAGCTGGTGTGGATCTTCGGCTGCGCCATCTTCCTGGCGCTCATGGCCGAAGCCTTCATGGGCTACCTGCTGCCCTGGGGCCAGATGTCGTACTGGGGCGCGCAGGTGATCGTGAACCTGTTCT
Source organism: Acidovorax sp. YS12 (assembly GCA_021496925.1). Classification (NCBI taxonomy): domain Bacteria; kingdom Pseudomonadati; phylum Pseudomonadota; class Betaproteobacteria; order Burkholderiales; family Comamonadaceae; genus Acidovorax; species Acidovorax sp. YS12. The sequence continues at coordinate 2,305,228 of CP053915.1, read as the reverse complement.
CGGCCATCCCCTTCGTCGGTCCTGACCTGGCGCTGCTGATCCGCGGCGACTACGTGGTGGGCGACGCGACGCTGAACCGCTTCTTCAGCTTCCACGTGATCGCCGTGCCGCTGGTCCTGATCGGCCTGGTCGTGGCCCACTTGCTGGCCCTGCACGACGTGGGCTCCAACAACCCCGACGGCATCGAGATCAAGGGCTCCGGCAAGCCGGTGGACGCCAAGGGCCATCCGCTGGACGGCATCCCCTTCCACCCGTACTACACGGTGCATGACATCTTCGGCGTCGGTGTGTTCCTGTTCATCTTCTCGGCCGTGGTGTTCTTCGCGCCCGAGCTGGGTGGCTACTTCCTGGAGTACAACAATTTCATCCCGGCCGACCCGCTGAAGACGCCCAACCACATCGCTCCGGTGTGGTACTTCACGCCGTTCTATTCCATGCTGCGTGCCATCACCAGCGAGATGATGTACGCCCTGATCGCCTGCGTGGTGCTGGGCGCCGGCTTTGGCGTGCTCAAGGCCAAGCTGCCCGGCTTCATCAAGGGCGGCATCGTGGTCGCTGCCGCCGTGGTCATCGCGCTGATGCTGTCGATCGACGCCAAGTTCTGGGGCGTGGTCGTGATGGGTGGTGCCGTGATCATCCTGTTCTTCCTGCCTTGGCTCGACCAGAGCCCGGCGCGTTCGATCCGCTACCGTCCGGGCTGGCACACGTGGCTGTATGCCGTGTTCGTGGTCGTGTTCGTGATCCTGGCCTATCTGGGCGTGCAGCCGCCGTCGCCGGTGGGCGAGCGCGTTTCGCAGGTCGGCACGCTGTTCTACTTCGGCTTCTTCCTGCTGATGCCCTGGTGGACCCGTCTGGGCACGCCCAAGCCCGTGCCTGATCGCGTGACCTTCAAGCCCCACTGAGCCGGAGAGAACAACAATGAAAAAAGTGCTTTTTTCGCTGATCGCAGCATTGGGTATCGCTACCGGGGCGCAAGCCTCCGAGGGCGGCATCGCCTGGGACAAGGCGCCCGTGAACACCACCGACAAGGCGTCGCTGCAAAACGGCGCCAAGCTGTTCGTCAACTACTGCCTGAGCTGCCACTCGGCGGCGTTCATGCGCTTCAACCGCCTGAAGGACATCGGCCTCACGGACCAGGAGATCAAGGACAACCTTCTGTTCACCACCGACAAGATCGGCGAGACCATGAAGGCGGCCATTGATCCCAAGCAGGCTTCCGAATGGTTCGGTGCCAACCCGCCCGACCTGACCGTGATCGCGCGTTCGCGCGCGGGCCACAACGGCACGGGTGCCGACTACCTGTACACCTTCCTGCGCACCTTCTACCGCGACGATGCCAAGGCCACGGGCTGGAACAACCTGGCCTTCCCCAGCGTGGGCATGCCGCACGCGCTGTGGCAGCTGCAGGGCGAGCGCCGCGCCGTCTTCGAAGAGGTCGAGAGCCACGGCCAGAAGAGCCATGTCTTCAAGGGCTGGGAGCAACTGACCCCCGGCGCCATGACGCAGCAGCAGTACGACCAGGCCGTCGGCGACCTGGTGAACTACCTGCAGTGGATGGGCGAGCCCGCGCAGGACAAGCGCAAGAGCCTGGGCGTGTGGGTGCTGCTATACCTGGCGCTGTTCACGGTCATTGCGTGGCGACTCAACGCGGCCTTCTGGAAAGACGTCAAATAACACCATAGGGCGTACCCCGGCTCGCAGGCGCGGGCCGGGGCGTCATCTTTGCAGAGTGGGTGCTTCGCGCATCCCACTCTTTTTGATTTTTAGGAGCCTTTCACCATGATGGTGCTTTACTCGGGAACGACCTGCCCCTTCTCCCACCGCTGCCGCTTCGTGCTGTTCGAGAAGGGCATGGACTTCGAGATCCGCGACGTGGATCTGTACAACAAGCCGGAAGACATCAGCGTGATGAACCCCTACGGCCAGGTGCCCATCCTGGTCGAGCGCGACCTGATCCTGTACGAGTCGAACATCATCAACGAATACATCGACGAGCGCTTCCCGCATCCGCAACTGATGCCCGGCGACCCGGTGGATCGCGCGCGCGTGCGCCTGTTCCTGCTCAACTTCGAGAAGGAACTGTTCGTGCACGTGAGCGCCCTGGAGTCGCGTGCGACCAAGGGCAACGAAAAGGCGCTCGAGAAGGCACGGGCCCACATCCGTGACCGTCTGACGCAGCTGGCGCCCGTGTTCCTCAAGAACAAGTACATGCTGGGCGAGAACTTCTCGATGCTCGACGTGGCCATCGCCCCGCTGCTGTGGCGCCTGGATTACTACGGCATCGAGCTGTCGAAGAACGCCGCGCCGCTGCTCAAGTATGCCGAACGCATCTTTTCCCGCCCGGCGTACATCGAGGCGCTCACACCGTCCGAAAAGGTCATGCGCAAGTAAGCGCTTTCTCGTTTCGCCATCGACTCTTGACGCCATGCATACCCAGGACACCGCTTCGACGCGCCCCTATCTGATCCGCGCCCTCTATGAGTGGTGCACCGACAATGGATTCACCCCCTATGTCGTGGTGCGCGTGGACGCCTCGGTGCAGGTGCCGCGGGAGTACGTCAAGGATGGGGAGATCGTGCTCAACGTCAGCTACGACGCCACGAGCGCATTGCAGCTGGGTAACGACTACATCGAGTTCAAGGCGCGTTTTGGCGGGCAGCCGCGGGAAATCATCGTGCCTGTCAGTCGTGTCGTCGCCATCTATGCGCGCGAGAACGGCCAGGGCATGGCCTTTCCTCCTCCTGAAGATGTGCCCGAGGGCGTGCCGGCATTGCTGCCGCAGGTGGAGCCTTCCATTCCGGCTCCTGTCGAGGAACGGGTGGTGCAGTTGGCTGTGGCCGATGCGGCGGATGGCGATGACGAGGAGCCGCGCCCGGTGCCACCGGCGGGCGGTGGCGGGCGGCCCGCGCTCAAGCGTATCAAGTAAGTCGAGGCCGATGGCGCCTGGCTGGATTCTTGGGTTCCGGCCGGTATAGAATCCGCGCTTTCGCCGGTTTAGCTCAGTTGGTAGAGCACCCGCCTTGTAAGCGGTAGGTCGTCAGTTCGAATCCGACAACCGGCACCATATTGAAGGCCGCACAGTTCCATGAACGTGCGGCCTTTTTCTTTTTCCCCTCTGTGGCGCGCTCTGCGGAGTCCGCCGAAGTGCATCACAGCCGCTTGCATCCGGTACTTTATTGACGGTACCTCTCCCACCAGCCCATGGAGATGCCGTCACGCCCCTCACGGATGCCGCCTGCCGCAATGCCAAGGCCACCGTTTCAGCTACTGGACCTTGAGGCGGATCGTCTGCACATCCCAGCCCTTGCTGCGCAAATGCGCCGCCAAGGCCGGCGTCAGCTGGCGCAGCTTGGCGGCGGCCGCATTGCCCTTGACCAGCAGGCACCAGCCCTGGCCTTCGATCGGCCCGGCCTGGATGGCGCCGCGCAGCGCGGGCGGGAGCAGCGCCTGGATGGCCTGCAGGCGCGCGCTGGAGTCGCGCGTGAGCGCCACCAGTTGGGCCAGCGCGGGCGATTCCTCGGTGGCTTGCTGCAGGGTGATGGCGTGGTGGCGTCGGTGCATGGCGGTGAAGGCAGGGAACAGGCGAATTATCCCGGACCTTGACCTGCCCCTGGCCTGCAGCAGGAAGGCGGGCATGGGGCGCACAGTAGAATTCCCGGTTTGGGTCCCGCTGCCAGATGGGCAGGCTTGCATTGCCGGATAGCGGCCCCAATTGAATTCCACATTTTTTAGGGATTTTGGGTCGTTGTTCCGGCGCGATGCGGCGGCGGCGGCTCTTGCTCGCATGGCCACCAACTTTCTCACCAAAATTTTCGGCAGCCGCAACGACCGGCTTCTCAAGCAATACCGCAAGACAGTGGCGCGCATCAATGCCATGGAGCCGGAGTACGAGAAGCTGAACGACGAGCAGTTGCGTGCCAAGACCCAGGAGTTCAAGGACCGCGTGGCCAAGGGCGAATCGCTCGATGCGCTGCTGCCCGAGGCGTTCTCCGTGGTGCGCGAAGGCTCCAAGCGCGTGATGAAGATGCGCCACTTCGATGTGCAGCTCATCGGCGGCATGGCGCTGCACCACGGCAAGATCGCCGAGATGCGCACGGGCGAAGGCAAGACCCTGACGGCCACGCTGCCGGTGTACCTCAACGCCTTGTCGGGCCAGGGCGTGCACGTGGTCACGGTGAACGACTACCTGGCCGGCCGCGACGCCCAGTGGATGGGGCGGCTGTACAACTTCCTGGGGCTCACGGTCGGTATCAACCTGCCGCAGATGCCGCGCGAGGAAAAGCAGGCCGCCTACGGCGCCGACATCACCTACGGCACGAACAACGAGTACGGCTTCGACTATCTGCGCGACAACATGGTCTACGAGGTGCGCGACCGCGTGCAGCGCGGGCTGAACTACGCCATCGTGGATGAGGTGGACTCCATCCTGATCGACGAAGCGCGCACCCCGCTGATCATCAGCGGGCAGGCCGAGGACCACACGGCCATGTACCTGGCGATCAACAAGGTCGTGCCCCTGCTCACGCGCCAGGAGGGCGAGGCCGACCCGCGCACGGGCGAGGGCGTGACCAAGCCCGGCGACTTCACACTCGACGAAAAATCGCACCAGGTCTTCCTGACCGAGCAGGGCCACGAGAACGCCGAGCGCATCCTGGCGCAGGCCGGCTTGATCTCCGAAGGGGCGTCGCTCTACGACCCGGCCAACATCACGCTCGTGCACCACCTGTACGCGGGGCTGCGCGCGCACCACCTGTACCACCGCGACCAGCACTACGTGGTGCAGAACGGCGAGATCGTCATCGTCGACGAATTCACGGGCCGCCTGATGGCTGGCCGCCGCTGGAGCGAAGGCCTGCACCAGGCCGTCGAGGCCAAGGAGGGCGTGAACATCCAGGCCGAGAACCAGACCCTGGCGTCCATCACCTTCCAGAACTACTTCCGCCTTTACGCCAAGCTCGGCGGCATGACCGGCACGGCCGACACCGAGGCCTACGAGTTCCAGGAAATCTACGGCCTGGAAACCGTCATCATTCCGCCGAACCGCCCGAGCAAGCGCCAGGACCAGCTCGACCGCGTGTACAAGACCACGCGCGAGAAGTACGAGGCCGCGATTGCCGACATCCGCGAATGCCACGAGCGCGGCCAGCCGGTGCTGGTGGGGACGACATCGATCGAGAACTCCGAGATCATCGACGAACTGCTGAACAAGGCCGGGCTGCCGCACCAGGTGCTCAATGCCAAGCAGCACGCGCGCGAGGCCGACATCGTGGCCCAGGCCGGCCGGCCCGGCATGATCACCATCGCTACCAACATGGCGGGCCGCGGCACCGACATCGTGCTCGGCGGCAACGTCGAGAAGGCCGTGGCGGCGATCGAGGCGGACGCATCGCTGTCAGAAGCAGACCGCGCCAAGCGTATCGAGGAGCTGCGCGCGCAGTGGAAGCTCGACAACGAGAAGGTCATGGCGCTGGGCGGCCTGCGCATCATCGCCACCGAGCGCCACGAGTCGCGCCGCATCGACAACCAGCTGCGTGGCCGCTCGGGCCGCCAGGGCGACCCCGGCTCCTCGCGCTTCTACCTGGGCCTGGACGACCAGCTCATGCGTATCTTCGCGGGTGACCGCGTGCGCGCCATCATGGACCGCCTGAAGATGCCCGACGGCGAAGCCATCGAGGCCGGCATCGTCACGCGCAGCATCGAGAGCGCGCAGCGCAAGGTCGAGGCGCGCAACTTCGACATCCGCAAGCAATTGCTGGAATACGACGACGTGGCCAACGACCAGCGCAAGGTCATCTACCAGCAGCGCAACGAGATCCTCGACGCCACCGACCTGTCCGACATGATCGCCGCCATGCGCGACGATTGCCTGGCCGATGTGGTGCGCCAGTACGTGCCCGCCGATTCGGTCGAGGAGCAGTGGGACCTGCCGGGCCTGGAAAAGGCGCTGGCGGGCGAGTGGCAGCTCGATCTGGCTCTGCAGCAGGAAGTGGCGGGCTCGGAGAGCATCACCGACGACGAAATCCTCGAAAAAGTGCTGCAGGCCGCCAAGGCCTTGTTTGATGCCAAGCTCGAGCTGGTGGGGCGCGAGAACTTCATGCAGTTCGAGCGCGCCGTGCTGCTGCAGAGCTTCGACAGCAACTGGCGCGACCACCTGTCCGCGCTGGACTACCTGCGCCAGGGCATCCACCTGCGCGGCTACGCGCAGAAGCAGCCTAAGCAGGAATACAAGCGCGAGGCCTTCGAGCTGTTCCGCCAGTTGCTGGACCAGGTGAAGAACGAGGTCACGCGCATCCTGCTCACCGTGCAGGTGCAGTCGCCCGCACAGATCGGCCAGGCCACCGAAGCCTTCGAGAGCCGCGCCGAGGCCATCACCAACGTCACCTACACCGCGCCGACCGAGAGCGGCGAAGCCGAATCCACCGTCGATCCGAGCACCGTGGCTTCCGTCGTGCCCGCGGGCGTGCGCGTGGGCCGCAACGACCCCTGCCCGTGCGGCAGCGGTAAGAAGTACAAGCAATGCCACGGCAAATTGACCTGATGGCGTAGCGCTGCACGACACGGGCTGCGGCCCGTGTTTGCTTTTGTGCCCCTTTTCCCACCCCTTTCCAGGAACACCCATGCCCGTGAACCTCTCCAGCCCCCAAGCCGCAGACCTGCATGCCGTGCCCGGCGTGCGCATCGGCGTTGCCGAAGCCGGTGTGCGCAAGGCCGACCGCAAAGACCTGACCGTGTTCCTGCTCGACGAGGGCACGAGCGTGGCCGGCGTGTTCACGCAGAACCGCTTCTGTGCCGCGCCGGTGCAGGTCTGCCGCGAGCACCTGGCGGCGGGCCAGGGCATCCGCGCCATGGTGGTCAATACCGGCAACGCCAACGCGGGCACGGGCGCCGACGGCCTGGCGCGCGCGCGCGCCACCTGCGTCGCACTGGCGGGCCGCCTGGGCCTGGCGCCGCAGCAGGTGCTGCCGTTCTCCACTGGCGTCATCATGGAGCCGCTGCCCGTGGAGCGTATCGAGGCGGGCTTGCCCGCCGCCCTCGCCGACGCCCAGCCCGGCCATTGGGCGCGCGCCGCCGAGGGCATCATGACCACCGACACCTTGCCCAAGGCCTACAGCACGCAGGTGGTGATCGGCGGCGCCACGGTGCGCATCACCGGCATCAGCAAGGGCGCGGGCATGATCCGCCCGAACATGGCGACCATGCTGGGCTTTCTGGCCACCGACGCGGCCATCGCCCCCGAACTGCTGCAGCCGCTGGTGCGCACGCTGGCCGATGGCTCGTTCAACCGCGTCACCATCGACGGCGACACCTCGACCAACGACTCCTTCGTGCTCATGGCCACGCACCAGGCCGGGCATGCGCCCATCACGGCGCTCGACAGCAGCGAGGGCCGCGCGCTGCAGGCCGCGCTGCTCGGCGTTGCGCGCCAGCTCGCCCAGGCCATCGTGCGCGACGGCGAGGGCGCGACCAAGTTCATCACCGTGCGCGTGGAAGGCGGCAAGACCGCTGCCGAATGCCGCCAGGTGGCCTATGCCATCGCGCATTCGCCGCTGGTCAAGACGGCGTTCTACGCCAGCGACCCGAACCTGGGCCGCATCCTCGCGGCCGTGGGCTACGCCGGCATCGACGACCTGGACCAGACGCGCATCGAACTGCACCTGGACGACGTGCACGTTGCCACGCAGGGCGGGCGCAACCCCGCGTACCGCGAGGAAGATGGCCAGCGCGTGATGCGGCAAAGCGAAATCACCGTGCGCGTCGGGCTGGGCCGCGGCGAGGCGCAGGACACCGTGTGGACCTGCGATCTGAGCCACGACTACGTGAGCATCAACGCCGACTACCGCTCTTGAACAGCTCCTTGTTTGCTTTGTTTTTGATAGCTGCTTGCGCTTGACCAGCAAGGGCTGGAGGCCAAAATGAACGAAAAATTTGAACGACTCGTGGCCCGCGCCGAGCAGTTGATGGCGCGCATCGAATCGGTGCTGCCGCAGCCCCTGGGCGCGCCCGACTGGTCGGCCGCCGTGGCCTGGCGCTACCGCAAGCGCAGCAGCGGCCATGGCGTGCTGGAGCCGGTGCGCCAGGTGGCGCCGATGCGCCTGGAAGACCTGAAGGAAATCGACGCGCAAAAGGAAAAAGTCCAGCGCAACACCGCGCAGTTCGTGCAGGGCCGCACCGCCAACAACATGCTGCTGACCGGCGCGCGCGGCACGGGCAAGTCCTCGCTGATCCGCGCCTGCCTGCATGCCTATGCGCCGCAGGGCCTGCGCCTGATCGAGGTGGACAAGGCCGACCTGACGGACCTGCCCGACATCGTCGAGGTGGTGGCCGGGCGGCCCGAGAAATTCATCGTCTACTGCGACGACCTGAGCTTCGAGGAAGGCGAGGGCGGCTACAAGGCGCTCAAGTCCATCCTCGACGGCACGGTGGCCGCGAGCACGCCCAATGTGCTGGTCTATGCCACCAGCAACCGCCGCCACCTGCTGCCCGAGCAGATGAAGGACAACCTGAGCTACACCACTTCGGCCGATGGCGAGATCCACCCCGGCGAGGTGGTCGAGGAAAAGATCTCGCTGTCCGAGCGCTTCGGCCTGTGGGTGAGCTTCTACCCGTTCAGCCAGGAGGAATACTTGGCCATCGTGGCGCAGTGGCTGGCGGCGCTGGGCGTGGCGGAATCGGCGATCGCCGCGGCGCGGCCCGAGGCGCTGGTCTGGGCGCTGGAGCGCGGCTCGCGCAGCGGCCGCGTGGCCTACCAGTTTGCGCGTGACTTCGCAGGACGGCAGGACGCATGACGCCGGCACGCAAGCACACCGAGGTGGCCGTCGGCATCCTGCTGCGCGGCGACGGCGCCATGCTGCTGTCCACGCGCCCGCCGGGCAAGGCGTATGCGGGCTACTGGGAGTTCCCGGGCGGCAAGATCGAGCCGGGCGAGAACGTGGAGCAGGCGCTGCGCCGCGAGCTCATCGAGGAACTGGGCGTCACCATTGGCGCGGTGCAGGCCTGGAAGGTCACCGAGTACGACTACCCGCATGCCCTGGTGCGCCTGCACTGGTGCAAGGTGCAGGCGTGGGAGGGCGACTTCGAGATGCGCGAGGGCCAGCAGATGGCGTGGCAGCAGTTCCCGCTGGACGTGCGGCCCGTGCTGCCCGGCGCGTACGAGGTGCTGCGCTGGCTGGCCGAGGAACGCGGCCAGGTATTCGATCCTGAAATGCTATCGAGTTGAGAGCTGCTGGCGCTTGCTGCATGTGCCCTGGAGGCTGATTTGGCTTGAAATCAGCCGTCTTCGCGCCTGGGGTCGCCGTAGGCGGCGTCCTCAGGCGGCGCTTCCGAGGGCACGCGGAACTCTTCCGTGGCCCAGGCGCCCAGGTCGATCTGCCTGCAGCGCGCGCTGCAGAACGGCCGGAAGCGGTTGGCCGGGCTGAAAACGCTGTCGCCGCCGCAGGTGGGGCAGGGGACAGTGCGGGCTGGCGTGTTGTCCATGGCGCTCAGGCGCACAGCGTCAGTTCAAAGGCCGCGTCATCCTGGCAGGACTGCAGGCGGCCATCGCCGTCCATGCGCATCAGGCGCACCGAAACGAGCAGCCGGTTGCCGCTGATCTCGGGCACCAGGCCCAGGGACGGGTCGATGCGCAGGCGCAGCAACTGGAAGGTGCGGCCTTGCGGCAGGCTTTGCTGGAACTGGCCGCGCTCGGCCGCCACGCGCTGCGGCACGCCGGCATCGCGCAGCATTTTCAGCAGCAGGTAGATCGACTCGGCCAGCGGGGCCATGGTGCTGGCCCAGGTTTCCAGGGCGCGCTGGCGATAGGTCGGGTCGCTGTGCTGCCAGGCGTGGTAGCCGGGCAGGTCGAAGCCGCAGGTGCCGCCGGGAATGCCTAGGCGGCTGCGGATGCCCATCAGCCATTCGTTGTCGGTCAGCGCCTGGCCGGCCTTGCCGCTCTGGTTGCTCAGGGCGGTGAAGCAGCGGTCGAGCTGGGCGATGATGGCGTTGAGCGCCGATTCGGAGATCGATGGATTGCCCCGGTAGCTGTCGAGCAGGTGCTTCTGGCGCTCCAGGTCCTTGAGCACGTCGGCCTTGAGGTCGGCGCGCGCCGCCACGTCCATGATCTCGAACAGGGTGACCAGCGCGAAGTGGTGGTCGAGCGGGTGCGTGCGGGAGACCAGTTCGCCCAGGCGGCGAAACAGCTGCTCCAGGCGCAAGTAGGTTCGCAGCCGTTCGTTGAAAGGGTATTCGTAAAGGATCACGCTGCCGGATTCCTGGAGGCACTCAAGAAAAGAATCATAGCCCGAACCATGCGGCGATCCGGTCTGCCTGGGCTTGCAGTTCCTGCAGCGATGGCACGTCGTTGCAGACCACGATGTCGGCCACGGCACGGCGCTGCGCGCGCGATGCCTGCGAGGCCATGATGCCTTGCACGGTGGCACGGTCCAGCCCACTGCGCGCCATGGTGCGCTGGAGCTGGGTTTCCGGCGTGCAATCGACCACGGCCACGGCGTTGAGCCGTGCCGGCCAGTGGCCAGATTCCGCGAGCAGGGGGATGTCGAACACCGCCAGGCGCACGCCCTGCGCGGCGGCAGCGGTGGCCTGGGCCGCGGTCTGCTGGCCGACCAGGGGGTGGACGATGGCTTCGAGCTGCTGGCGTGCGGCGGGCTGGGCAAAGACCAGCGCACGCATGCGCGCACGATCCAGGGCGCCGCTGGCGCCGATCAGCGCGTCGCCGAAGGTCTGCCGGATGGCGGGGATGGCAGCACCGCCAGGGGCCGTCACGCCACGGGCGATCCGGTCGGCGTCGATCCAGGCGGCGCCGCGTTGTGCGAGCATGTCAGCCAGCGTGCTCTTGCCGCTGCCGATGCCGCCCGTCACGCCCAACCGCACCATGGAAACGGGGCCAGTCACAGTCCCAGCCAGCCCAGAAGATGCTGCATCACGGCTTGCGGTCCGAAAACCAGGGCCGTGAGCCCTGCTCCGGCCAGAAAGGGGCCGAAGGGAACATAGCCGCCCTCGCGCAGCCCGCTGGTCAGCTTCATGGCGATGCCGACGATGGCGCCGATGACCGAGGCCATCAGGATGATGGGCACCAGCGCCTGCCAGCCGAACCAGGCGCCCAGGGCGGCGAAGAGCTTGAAATCGCCGTAGCCCATGCCTTCCTTGCCGGTTGCCAGTTTGAAGCCCCAATAGACCGACCAGAGCGACAGGTAACCGGCCGCCGCGCCCATGACGGCGGAGAACAGCGGCACGTCGGTCCATTGCAGGGCCGATGCCAGCAGCCCGGCCCACAGCAGGGGCAGGGTGAGATCGTCGGGCAGCAAGGTCGTGTCCCAGTCGATCCCCGCCAAGGCCACGATGAGCGCGCAGAACAGGCACCAGGCCGCGCCCGTGGGCGTGATGCCCCAGCGCCAGGCGCAAAAAGCGAACAGTGCCGCCGTGGTCAGCTCGACCAACGGGTAGCGCAGGCTGATGCGCATGCTGCAACCCGCGCAGCGCCCGCGCAAGGCCAGGTAGCTGAGGACGGGGATGTTCTGGTACCACCGGATGGTGTGGCCACAATGGGGGCAGGCCGAGCGGGGGTGCGACAGGCTAATGGCGGGCGCTTTCGCCTCGGGCACTTCGGCGCCTTCGGCCGCATAGTGGGCATATTCGGCGGCCCATTGCTGCTCCAGCATTTTGGGCAGCCGGTGGATGACGACGTTCAGAAAACTGCCGATGAGCAGACCGAATACGCCAGCCAACGCGGCGCTGGCCCAGGGATCGAACGCCATCAGACCACTTGGCCGAGTTTGAAGATGGGCAGGTACATGGATACCACGATGCCGCCGATCAGACCGCCCAGGAACACGATGATGATGGGCTCCAGCAGGCTGGACAGGCCTGCCACCATGTCATCGACTTCTTCCTCGTAGAAATCCGCTGCCTTGCCCAGCATGTGGTCGATGGAGCCGGACTCCTCGCCGATGGCGCACATTTGCAGCACCATGGTGGGGAAGACGTTGGCGTTGCCCATGGCTGCAGTCAGGCTGGTGCCGGTGGAGACTTCCTGCTGGATCTTGTCCGTGGCTATGGCATAGACCGCATTGCCAGCGGCACCGCCGACGGAGTCAAGTGCTTCGACCAGGGGAACACCTGCAGCGAACATCGTCGAGAGCGTGCGCGTCCAGCGCGCCACGGCGGCCTTGTTGATCAGCGGGCCAAAGATGGGAATGCGCAGCAGCCACCGATCCATGGCAATTTGCATTTTCTCGCTGCGCTTCCAGGCCTGCATGAAGAAATAGCCGCCGCCGCCGATGACGCCGAAGATCAGCCACCACCACTTCACGAAAATCTCGCTCATGCCCATCACGAAAAGCGTGGGCGCTGGCAGATCGGCACCAAATGAGGTGAACACTTCCTTGAACGCTGGGATCACGAAGATCATGATCACGGTGACCACGACGAACGCCACGATGATCACCGAGATCGGGTACATCAGCGCCGATTTGATCTTGGCCTTGATGGCTTCGGTCTTTTCCATGTAGGCCGCCAGCCGGTCGAGCAGCGTTTCGAGGATACCGGCGGCTTCACCGGCCTCGACCAGGTTGCAGTAGAGACTGTTGAAGTACATCGGGTATTTGCGGAAGGCTGCGTTCAGCGAGGTTCCGGTTTCCACATCCGAACGGATATCGTTGAGCAGCTTGGTGACGCTGGCATTGGCATTTCCGCGCCCCACGATGTCGAAAGCCTGCAGCAAAGGCACGCCCGCCTTCATCATCGTGGCCATCTGGCGGGTGAACAGCGCAATGTCCTTGGGCTTGATCTTCTTGCCCGCGCGCATGCGCCGTTTCTTTATCTTGGTGGGCAAAACCCCTTGGCGCCGCAAGGTGGCCTGCACCTGGTTTTCACCAACGGCGCGGACCTCGCCGCGCACGACTTTGCCGTGGCGGTCCTTGCCTTCCCATTCGAAGACGAAATCCTTGATGTCCTTGGATGCGGCGGTTGCCATGGTGCTCCCTCGTGGTTCCCTGTGGTTGCTGCTATTTCTTATTCGTTGGTGACAGCCAGCACTTCTTCAAGCGAGGTCAGCCCCATCTTGGCCTTGTGCAGTCCGGATGCCCGCAGGGAGCGCACTCCTTCGCGCTTGGCCTGCTCGGCAATTTCGAGCGCACTGCCGTCCTGCAGGATGATGCGCTGCATCTCCTCGGAAATCGGCATGACCTGGTAGATACCGACCCGCCCCTTGTAGCCGTTGTTACAGGCCGAGCAGCCCACGGGCCGGTAGGTAACCCAGCTGCCGTCGATTTCGCTGTCGCTGTATCCGGCCTCGATCAGGGCTTCGTGCGGAATATCGGCCGGTGCCTTGCATTGGGCGCACAGCCTGCGGGCAAGGCGCTGCGCAGTGATGAGGATCACGCTGGAGGCAATGTTGAAGGGGGCGATGCCCATGTTCCGCATGCGGGTCAGCGTGGTGGGTGCATCGTTTGTGTGCAGCGTCGACAGCACCAAGTGGCCGGTCTGGGCGGCCTTGATCGCGATGTCCGCCGTTTCAAGGTCACGGATTTCGCCGACCATGATGATGTCTGGATCCTGGCGCAGAAATGACTTGAGTGCCGCTGCAAAGGTCAGGCCCGCCTTTTCATTGACGTTGACCTGGTTGACGCCGGGCATGTTGATTTCCGATGGATCTTCTGCCGTCGCGATGTTCACCCCGGGTTTGTTCAGCAGGTTCAGGCAGGTGTAAAGCGACACCGTTTTGCCCGAGCCCGTCGGGCCGGTGACCAGAATCATGCCGTAGGGCCGTCCAATGGCATGCAGCAAGCGCTCTTTCTCTTCAGGCTCATAGCCCAGCGCATCGATGCCCAGCCTGGCACTGCTCGGATCCAGGATACGGATCACGATCTTTTCCCCGAACAATGTGGGCAGGGTGCTGACGCGGAAATCGATCACCCGGTCCGGGCCGACCTTGAGTTTCATGCGGCCGTCTTGGGGGATGCGCTTTTCCGAGATGTCCAGGCGCGAGATCACCTTGATGCGCGAAGCGAGTTTGTCCTTGATGGCGATGGGGGGCGAAGCGATCTCCCGCAATTCGCCGTCCACGCGAAAGCGCACGCGATAAGTGTGTTCGTAAGGCTCAAAATGCAAATCCGATGCGCGCATGTTGAATGCATCGATCAGCATCTTGTGCAGGAACTTGACGACCGGGGCGTCCTCCACGTCGGAGGTTTCTGCCTCGTTGGATTCCGTGGACTCTTCGACGTTAATGTCGCCGAATTCGAAGTCGCCACCACTGGTCAGCGACTCCATGGATTCACTGACACTCTTTGAGGCTGTTTCTACGAGCTTTGAGAGTTTGTCGTATTCGGCAACGATCCAGTCCACGCCCATTTGCGTGGTGAACTTGATCTTTTCTGCCGCTTCTTGGTCGGTAGGGTCTGCGGTGGCGACGATCAGGCGGTTGTTGCGCTTGCTCAGCGGCAGCACCCGATAGGCCTGGCAGATTTTGGCGTCCAGCAGATCTTTGGGCAGGCGCGCTGGGTCAAAGGCCCCCAGATCCAGCAATGGTGCGCCAAACATGGTGGCCATGGTGTAGGCAACGTCCGCGGCGGAGACGGTGCCTGAGCCGGTGAGTTCGGCAATGAAGCTTGTTTTGCCGGTTTGCGACTTCTTATAAATGTCCTCGGCGGCTTTTTGCGTCAACTTGCCCGCAGACATCAATGCCCGCCCCAGGCCAGGGAGAGCGACGGCCGGAGCGTCTTTTTGTGCGGTATCAACAGCTGCCATGTAACCGAAAACGTTTAGAGGTGACAAACGATCCTATCATCGCCGATAGCGTGGGTGCATGTACAGCGTGCAAATGCGTGGAATTGCTACATAACTTGTAGCTGTTGCGGCCTTGTGGAAGGCGCTGCTGGCAGGGCAATGCAAAAAGCCCAGCCGCCTTGGCGGCGACTGGGCTTTCGATGTCTGGTCGGGGTGAGAGGATTCGAACCTCCGGCCTCTACGTCCCGAACGTAGCGCTCTACCAGGCTAAGCTACACCCCGATGGTGCTCTGCCGTTGTGCTTCAAGTTCGGCGCGACAACAGCTGAGCCGCTAATTGTAGCAAACTTGCAGAGTGCATATTGCGTGGAATGCAATCCAATGCCGCGATGGCGCGCTGTGCTTCCGCATGGGCGGCTGTGCGTGCGACCTCCAGTGCGCCCGTTTCCTTGACGATGGCAACAATTGCTTCCAAGGACTCGGTGGAGCCTTGCTCTATGGCATGGCGCACCGTGGCTGCCTGCTCCGGTGTGCCGCGCTGCATGGCGGCGATCAATGGCAGGGTGGATTTGCCTTCGCGCAGATCGTCGCCGATGTTCTTGCCCATTTCTACCGCTTCGCCGTCGTAGTCCAGTACATCGTCGATGATCTGGAATGCGGTGCCCAGGGCCTGCCCGTAGGTGGCGCAGGCCGCCTCGACGGTAGGCGAGCTGCTTGCAAGAATGGCGCCCAATTGGGCGCTGGCTTCAAACAGTTTGGCGGTCTTGGACCGGATGACGCGCAGGTAGCCCGCTTCATCCAGGGATGCGTCATGCATGTTGATGAGCTGTTGTACTTCCCCTTCGGCGATCACGTTGGTCGCTTCCGACAGGATTTCCATAATGCGCATGCTGCCTGCTTCGACCATCATCTGGAACGAGCGCGTGTGCAGGAAGTCTCCCACCAGCACGCTGGCGGGGTTTCCGAAGCTTTCGTTGGCGGTGGCACGGCCGCGCCGCATTGTGGATTCGTCCACGACATCGTCGTGCAGCAGGGTGGCGGTGTGGATCAGCTCCACGACGGCGGCGAGATTGAAGCGTTGTTCTCCGCGGTAGCCCAGCGCGCCGCACACCAGCAGCAGCAATGCCGGGCGCAGGCGCTTGCCGCCAGCGGCGATGATGTAGTGCGATATTTGCCCGATCAGCGGCACGCTGGTGGTGAGACGCTGGGCAATGACGCGATCGACCGCGCGCATATCGTCGGCGATGAGGGCGAGGGGCGAAATGGCGGGGTTGGGGGTCGAGGTCAAGATGGGAAGCGCTCGCGGGAAGATGGAGGCACGCGGTGTGCCCGGGATTATAGGAAGGGCAGCCGTGCACAGGGCAGGCGATGGTGCAAATTGGTGTCCGTGCTACAATACTCGGCTCTGCGGAAATCCGTCTGCAGAACTCTCCAATCCAAGAGGTTATCCATGTACGCGGTCATAAAAACCGGCGGCAAGCAGTATCGCGTTGCTTCCGGCGAAAAAATCAAGGTAGAACAGATTGCTGCGGACGTTGGCCAGGAGATCGTGATCGACCAGGTTCTGGCTGTCGGCAACGGCGCTGAACTGAAGGTGGGCACGCCCCTGGTGTCCGGCGCCACCGTGAAAGCCACCGTCGTGGCCCACGGCAAGCACGACAAGGTGCGCATTTTCAAGATGCGTCGCCGTAAGCATTATCAGAAACGCCAAGGCCACCGCCAGCAGTTCACCGAGCTGCAAATCGGTGCGATCACTGCTTAATCGGAGTCTGAGTCATGGCACAGAAAAAAGGCGGCGGCTCTACGCGAAACGGGCGCGATTCCAAGCCCAAGATGCTCGGCGTGAAGGCCTTCGGCGGTGAGCTGATCAGCGCCGGCTCGATCATCGTGCGCCAGCGCGGCACCAAGTTCCACCCCGGCTTCAACGTGGGCGTGGGCAAGGACCATACCCTGTTCGCCCTGGTGGACGGCCATGTGTCGTTCGGCACCAAGGGTGCGCTGAGCAAGCATACGGTGAACGTGACCCCGGCCGCCTGAGGCCCTGTCACTGCAAGCTGTTGCGAAGCCCCGCCTTGCGGGGCTTTGTGCTTTTCAGGGCAGGGCGGCTGTTTTGTCTAAACTGGATACCCCATGAAATTCGTCGATGAAGCCTATATTGACATCGCCGCAGGCGATGGTGGCAACGGCTGCGTGTCGTTCCGGCACGAGAAGTACAAGGAGTTCGGCGGCCCCAATGGCGGTGATGGTGGGCGTGGCGGCCATGTCTATGCGGTGGCCGATCTCAATCTGAACACCCTGGTGGACTACCGCTATTCGCGCCGCCACGAGGCCAAGCGCGGCGAGCACGGCATGGGCTCCGACATGTTCGGTGCTGCTGGTGACGACATCACCCTGAAGATGCCCGTCGGCACCATCATCACCGATGCGCAGACGGGGCAGGTGCTTTATGAGCTGCTGACGCCCGGAGAGTGCATCACGATCGCCAAGGGCGGGGACGGCGGTTTTGGCAACCTGCGTTTCAAGAGCGCCATCAACCGCGCACCGCGTCAGAAGACGCCAGGCTGGCCGGGCGAGCGCAAGAACCTGAAGCTGGAACTCAAGGTGCTGGCCGACGTCGGGCTGCTGGGCATGCCCAATGCGGGCAAGTCCACCTTCATCGCAGCCGTGTCGAACGCGCGGCCGAAGATTGCCGACTACCCCTTTACGACCCTGCACCCGAACCTGGGCGTGGTGCGCGTGGGGCCGGAGCAGAGCTTCGTGGTGGCCGATATTCCGGGCCTGATCGAGGGCGCCTCCGAGGGCGCGGGCCTGGGCCACCAGTTCCTGCGCCACCTGCAGCGCACGCGCTTGCTGCTGCACATCGTGGACCTGGCGCCCTTTGACGACGCGGTGGATCCGGTGGCGCAGGCCAAGGCCATCGTGGGCGAGCTGAAAAAATATGATGCGCAGCTCCACGACAAGCCGCGCTGGCTCGTACTCAACAAGCTCGACATGGTGCCCGCCGATGAGCGCGCGGCGAAGGTCAAGGATTTCGTCAAGCGCTTCAAGTGGAAGGGGCCGGTGTTCGAGATCTCCGCGCTCACGCGCGAAGGCTGCGAGCCGTTGATCAAGGCGATCTACCAGCATGTGCACGACCAGCAGCAGGCCGAGCATGGCGTGGTGGAGGTCGATCCCCGCTTCGTGGACGATGCACCCCAGTGATTTTGCTCATTGTTTGATAGCTTCTGGCGCTTTCTGGGTAAGCGCTAGAGCCCAAAAAGACCAAAAATGAATTCCAGTGTGTTGCGCGATGCCCGCCGCATCGTGGTGAAGGTGGGCTCCAGCCTGGTGACCAACGAAGGCCGGGGGCTTGACGAATCGGCCATTGCGCAGTGGTGCCGCCAGCTGGCGGCGCTGGTGCAGGGCGACGGCGCGGGGCGGCGCGAGGTCATCATGGTGTCCAGTGGTGCCATTGCCGAGGGCATGAAGCGCCTGGGCTGGAGTGCCCGGCCCAGCGAAGTGCATGAGCTGCAGGCCGCCGCCGCCGTGGGGCAGATGGGCCTGGCGCAGATGTACGAGACCAAGCTGCGCGAGCAGGGGCTGCGCAGCGCGCAGGTGCTGCTCACCCACGCCGACCTGGCCGACCGCGAGCGCTACTTGAACGCGCGCTCCACGCTGCTGACGCTGCTGCAACTCGGCGTGCTGCCGGTCATCAACGAGAACGACACCGTCGTCAACGACGAAATCAAGTTTGGCGACAACGACACCCTGGGCGCGCTGGTGGCCAATCTGGTCGAGGCCGACGTGCTCGTCATCCTCACCGACCAGAAGGGCCTCTATACCGCCGACCCGCGCAAGGACCCATCCGCGCAGTTCGTGCATGAGGCGCGTGCGGGCGATCCGGCGCTGGAGGCCATGGCCGGTGGCGCGGGCTCCAGCATCGGCAAGGGTGGCATGATCACCAAGATCGTGGCGGCCAAGCGCGCCGCGGGCTCGGGTGCCTCCACGGTGATCGCCTGGGGGCGCGAACCGGACGTCCTGGTGCGTCTGGCACAGGGCGAGGCCATTGGCACACTGCTGGTGGCCCAAACCGCCAAGACCCAGGCGCGCAAGCAGTGGATGGTGGATCACCTGCAGCTGCGCGGTGCCGTCGTGGTCGATGCCGGCGCCGCCGCCAAGCTGTGCGGCGAAGGCAAGAGCCTGCTGCCCATCGGCATGACCCTGGTCGAGGGCGAATTCTCGCGCGGCGACGTGATCGCCATCCGGGATGCGGATGGGCGGGAAATTGCCCGGGGCCTGGCCAACTACGCCAGCGCCGAGGCACGCCTGCTGTGCCGCAAGCCGTCCAGTGCGTTCGAGCAACTGCTGGGCTATGCGGCAGAACCTGAAATGGTGCACCGCGACAACCTGGTGCTGGTGGGGCGCTGACCCCGCATGAAAAAAAGCCCGCTGCAGCGGGCTTTCTTAATTGGCGGGAGGGGCAGGGCAGGCAGGTGCTTCGCTGGCCTGGGGATCGGGATCGAAGCTCGCTCCCGGCGGCAGCTCCATGCCGGAGGGACGTTGCAGGCTGTGCGCAGCGTGGGGCGGTTGCTGTTCCCTGGTGCGCATGCCGCTGCGCAGATACCGGTTGCGCTGGTCCTGGCGTGGAAGGAAGCGCGCCAGCTCGGTCAACGCCATCTCGTAGACCCCGCGCTTGAACTCGACCACCACGTCCAGCGGCACCCAGTAGTCGTTCCAGCGCCACGCATCGAATTCGGGGTGGTCGGTGGCGCGCAGGTTCAGATCCCAGTCGTGCCCCACCAGCTGCAGCAGGTACCAGATTTGTTTCTGGCCTTTGTAATGGCCGCGCGCGTCGCGGCGGATATACCGGTCAGGCACCTCGTAGCGCAACCAATCCCGGGTGCGGGCCACCACGCGTACATGGTGGGGATGGAGCCCCACCTCCTCGTGCAGCTCGCGGAACATGGCCTGCTCGGGGGATTCGCCCCGGTCGATGCCGCCCTGCGGAAACTGCCAGCTGTGGGTGCGTATGCGCTTGCCCCAGAACACCTGGTTCCTGTGGTTGAGCAGGATGATGCCGACGTTGGGCCTGAAGCCGTCCCGGTCAAGCATAATCTAACCCCAATTTTTAAACTGCAGCCATTATGCCTGCTGCCCTGTACCTGCCAAGGGTACTTGCCCGAATAGCCCGATTGCCCATCCATGAAAGCCTCCCAATTCTTCATCTCGACCCTCAAGGAAGCCCCGGCGGACGCCGAGGTGGCCAGCCACAAGCTCATGATGCGGGCCGGGCTCATCAAGAAGCTGGGGGCCGGCATCTATAACTACATGCCGATGGGACTGCGCGTCATCCGCAAGGTCGAGGCCATCGTGCGCGAGGAAATGAACCGCGCGGGCGCGGTGGAGTGCGCCATGCCCGTGGTGCAGCCGGCGGAGCTGTGGCAGGAGACGGGGCGCTTCGAGAAGATGGGCCCCGAGCTGCTGCGCATCAAGGACCGCCATGACCGCGATTTCGTGATCCAGCCGACCAGCGAGGAAGTGGTCACCGACATCGCCCGCCAGGAACTGCGCAGCTACAAGCAACTGCCCAAGAACCTGTACCAGATCCAGACCAAGTTCCGCGACGAGCGCCGTCCACGCTTCGGCCTGATGCGCGGGCGCGAGTTCATCATGAAGGATGCCTATTCCTTCGACCGCGACCCGGCCAGCGCCAAGGCCAGCTACCAGGTCATGGCGGCAGCCTACCGCCGCATCTTCGACCGCTTCGGCCTGCGCTACCGTGCCGTGGCCGCCGACAGCGGCGCCATCGGCGGCGACCTGAGCGAGGAATTCCAGGTCATCGCCGCGACCGGCGAGGACGCCATCGTCTACTGCCCGCAAAGCGACTACGCCGCCAACATGGAAAAGGCCGAGGCGCTCGCGCCCGCCGCCCCGCGCCCGGGTGCCTCGGCGCCCATGGCCAGGACGCCCACCCCGGGCAAGGCCACCTGCGCCGACGTGGCGCAGTTGCTTGGCGTACCGTTGTCCACCACCGTGAAGTCGCTGGTGCTGGCTACCGACACGCTGAACGACGCCGGCGACATCGTGGGCTCGCAGGTCTGGCTGCTGCTGTTGCGCGGCGACCATGACATGAACGAGATCAAGGTCTCCAAGGTGCCTGGGCTGGACAAGGGCTTCCGCTTCGCCACTCTGGCCGAGATCGAAGACCATTTCGGCTGCAAGCCGGGCTACCTGGGCCCCATGGGCCTGAAGAAGCCGGTGAAGGTGATTGCCGACCGCGAAGTGGCCGTGATGGCCGACTGGATTTGCGGCGCCAACGAGGCCGATTACCACATCACCGGCGTGAACTGGGCGCGCGACCTGCCCGAGCCCGACACCGTGGCCGACCTGCGCAACGTCGTGGCGGGCGACAAGTCGCCCGACGGTGCGGGCGAACTGGCCATCGAGCGCGGCATCGAGGTGGGCCACGTGTTCTACCTCGGCACCAAGTATTCCAAGGCCATGAACGCCACCTTCCTCGGCGAGGACGGCAAGCCGGCGTTCTTCGAGATGGGCTGCTACGGCATCGGCATCACCCGCCTGCCTGCCGCCGCCATCGAGCAGAACCACGATGAGCGCGGCATCATCTGGCCCGACGCCATCGCCCCCTTCACCGTGGTCGTCTGCCCGGTCGGCATGGACCGCAGCGAGGCCGTGAAGGCCACGGCCGAGCAGCTCTACGCCGACCTGCTCGCGGCGGGCGTGGACGTGATCCTGGACGACCGCGGCGAGCGCCCCGGCGCCATGTTCGCCGATTGGGAACTGATCGGCGTGCCCCACCGCGTCACCATCGGCGACAAGAGCCTGAAGGATGGCGTGGTCGAATACCAGCACCGGCGCGACGCCGCCGCCACCAAGGTGGCGGTGGGCGACATCGCGGCCCATGTGAGGGGCCGGCTGTCGGCATGAGCACGGCCATGAGCACTTCTGTATCCCGCCGTCACTGCCTGGTGCGCTGCGCCGCCTGGGGCGTGGCCGGCCCGGCCTCGTGGCTGGCGCTGCCTGGCACCGCCCACGCGGGGGGGCAACTGGAGGAGCCGCTGGTGGATTCGGTGCGCACCGCACTCAGTTCCGCTGTGGCCAACCAGGCGCCGCCGGAGCCCGACTTCTTCACCACCGAGGCGCGCCTACACTACCTGCGCTGGCTCGGCACCATGAGCGACCGCCTGCGCCGCCGCAAGCCCGACTGGGAGGTGCGCCGCGACTTCCTGCAGACCGCGTGGTACGAGGCCAAGCGCGCGGGGCTCGACGTGTCGCTGGTGCTCGGGCTGATCCAGGTGGAGAGCGCGTTCCGCAAGTACGCCGTCTCCAGCGTGGGCGCGCGCGGCTACATGCAGGTCATGCCGTTCTGGACGCGCGTGATCGGCGACGGCGATGCCGGCAAGCTGTTCCACATGCAGACCAACCTGCGCTTCGGCTGCGTCATCCTGCGCCACTACATCGAGCGCGAACGTGGCGACCTGTTCATGGCCCTGGGGCGCTACAACGGCAGCCGGGGCAAGTCGCCCTACCCGGACGCGGTGTTCGGCGCCCAGCGCAACTGGGTCTTTCCGCCGCCGCTGCAGACGGCGGAACTGCGCTCAAACGGCTGAGAAGGTGTGAACGAATCCGCCATGCCCGCTCATCCCGCAAAAACGCACGCCCTCGGCGTTGCAAATGCTCGCCATAGCCCGCGCTATGGCTGCGCTTTGCGCCTTGATGGCGCACGTTTGTGCGGCCCGCTCGGGCACGCCGGATTCATTCACACCTTCTGAGGGGACACCGCCTCCAGGGGCAGGCGCGACACCATCACCTGGTCGATGCGGTAGCTGTCCACGTCCAGCACCTCGAATTTGTAGCCGCCGAAGGTCACGCTGTCAGTGCGCCGGGGCACGCGGCGCAGCATCACCATCAGGAAGCCGGCCAGGGTCTCGTACTCCTCGGCGTGCGGCAGCGCATCGAGCTGCAGCGCGTGCAGCACATCCTCGATGGGCGTCACGCCGTCGATCAGCCACGAGTTCTCGTCGCGGCGCACGATCTGTTCCTCGTCCGTCGGGCCCACCAGGCCGCCCATCACCGTG
This sequence comes from Acidovorax sp. YS12, assembly GCA_021496925.1. NCBI lineage: Bacteria > Pseudomonadati > Pseudomonadota > Betaproteobacteria > Burkholderiales > Comamonadaceae > Acidovorax > Acidovorax sp. YS12. Next base: position 2,282,430 of record CP053915.1, on the reverse strand, counting down.
CTCATCACGTCATTGAGCGTGACCACGCCCACCACCAGGCTGTATTCGTTCACGATCACGGCGAAATCCTCGTGCACTTGCTGAAACTGCTCCAGCACCTCGGCCAGCGTGAGCCGGTCGGGCACGATCAGCACCTTGCGCAGCAGGCTGTCGTCGGCCAGCGAAAGCGCCTGGTTGTTCAGCACGCGCTGGAACAGGTCCTTGGCATCCACATAGCCCACCACGTGGTCGATGTCGCCGTCGCACACCGGGTAGGTGGAGAACGGCTCGGCGGCGATGCGCACGCGGATCACCGTGTCCGGATCGTCGCGCAGGAAGTAGGCGATGCGGTCGCGCTGCGTCATGGCCGATGCCACGGTGCGCGAATCCAGCTCGAACACGTTGGTGATCACCTGCTGCTCGCGCGCGGCCAGCACGCCGGCGCGGGCGCCGGCCTCCATCAGGGCCAGGATGTCGTCCGACGTGACGCGGTCGTCGCGCACCGTGGGCAGGCCCAGCAGCGCCGCCAGGCGGTTGGCCAGCCAGTTGAACAGCCACACCAGCGGCTTGAACAGCGCCGTGAGCCACTGCATGGGGTGGCTCACCAGAACCGCCAGCCGCTCCGGCTCGGCCATCGACAGGCGCTTGGGCAGCAGGTCGGCCAGCAGGATGAACAGCGAGGTGATGAGGACGAACGAGGCGAGAAAGCCCACCGTGGCCGCCGTCTCGGGCGCCAGCCAGGGCGCAAGCCAGCCGGAGAAATACGGCGTGAGCGCGCCTTCGCCCACCACGCCGCCCAGGATGGCCACGGCGTTCACCCCGATCTGCACCACGGTGAAATACTCGCCCGGCTGCTCCTGCGTGCGCATCACCAGCCCGGCGCGCGCGTCGCCTTCGTCCACCATCTGGCGCAGCCGCAGCTTGCGCGATGCGGCCAGCGAAATCTCGGCGATCGAGAAGAACGCGCTGGCGGCGATCAGCAGGACGATGGTCAGAAAGCTTTCGAGCAGACTCATGCGTGACAGTGTAGCCAGGGGCCATGTGGAACGAAAAAGCCGCCCGAAGGCGGCCCGGAAGCATGGCGCGGGGGGCGATCAGCCCTGCGCGCCCAGCAGTTGCTGCAGCTCGCCCGATTCGTACATCTCCATCATGATGTCCGAGCCGCCGATGAATTCGCCCTTCACGTAGAGCTGCGGGATCGTGGGCCAGCTGCTGTAGTCCTTGATGCCCTGGCGGATGGCGTCGTCCTCCAGCACGTTCACGGCGCCGATGTCCTTGGCATCGACGCCGCAGGCCTTGAGGATCTGCACCGCGCGGCCCGAGAAGCCGCACATGGGGAAGCTGGCCGTTCCCTTCATGAACAGCAGGATGTCGTTGGTTTTGACCAGTTGGTCGATGCGTTCGCGGGTAGCGTTGTCCATGGATACTCCTGAAAACGGGCCGCGCGCGGGGGACGTGTGGGTGCGCGCGGCGGTGGGGGCGATTATTTCACCCTTGGTGCATCTTTCGCGCCAAAGGGCTTTGGTGCGGCCCCCCTGAACACGTCCTAGCCGTCCCGGCGCCCGCCGGTGCAGCGGGCGATGCCCGCCAGGTCGTGGCGGCTGGCCACGGCGGCAAAGCCCGCCGCGCGCAGCAGCGCCTGCACCGCCTCAGCCTGGTCCCAGCCGTGTTCCAGCAGCAGCCAGCCGCCGGGCGCCAGGCGCGCGGGCGCCTGGGCGGTGATGGCGCGGATGTCGTCCAGCCCGTCGGCGCCGCTGGCCAGGGCCGACAGCGGCTCGTGCGTGAGCGCGGCCAGGTGCGGGTCGTCCGCCCGGATGTAGGGCGGGTTGGAGACGATGGCGTCGAACGGCCCGGCCACGCCGTCGAGCCAGTGGCTGCGCACGAAGCGCACCGGCAGGCCCAGCCGCGCGGCGTTGGCCTGCGCCACGGCCAGCGCGCCGGCGCTGGCGTCCACGGCCAGCACCTGGGCGTCGGGGCGCTGGCTTTGCAGGGCCAGGGCGATGGCGCCGCTGCCGGTGCCCAGGTCGGCGATGCGCGGCGCGGCGCACGGCGCGAGCAGCTCCAGCGCCCAGTCCACCAGGGTCTCGGTGTCGGGGCGCGGGTCGAGCACGCGCGCATCCACGGCCAGCGGCAGGCCATAGAAGGCCTTGCGCCCCGTCAGGTAGGCCACGGGCTCGCCCGCGGCGCGGCGCTGGCACAGGGCCTGGTAGGCGGCCAGCGTGCCGGCGGGCAGCGCATCGCCGTCGTGCGCCAGCAGCCAGGCGCGGTCGTGCGGGTCGCGGCCCAGGCTGTGCAGCAGCAGCATTTGCGCGTCGATGCGCGCCAGACCCAGGTGCTGCTGGGCGTGCTGCAAGGCGTTGTGCAGAGGGGTATTCACTATGGTTTCAGGAGCTGGTAGCGCTTGCCTGGCAAGGGTTGGAGGCCTTTTTCTTTCAAATCGAGGTTTCCAGCTCGGCCAGCAGCTCGGCCTCGCGCGCGTGCTGCAGGGCCTGCAGCACTTCGCCCAGGTCGCCCTCCATGATGGCCAGCAGCTTGTACAGCGTGAGGTTGATGCGGTGGTCGGTGAGCCGCCCTTGCGGGAAGTTGTAGGTGCGGATGCGGTCGCTGCGGTCGCCCGAGCCGATGAGGCCCTTGCGCAGCGCGGCTTCCTTGGCGGCGCGCTCGCTGCGCTCTTTCTCTTGAATGCGCGCCTGCAGCACCTGCAGCGCCTTGGCCTTGTTGCTGTGCTGGCTGCGCCCGTCCTGGCATTCGGCGACGATGCCGGTGGGAATGTGCACCACGCGCACGGCGGAGTCGGTCTTGTTGATGTGCTGGCCGCCCGCGCCGCTGGCGCGGAAGGTGTCGATGCGCAGGTCCGCCGGGTTCAGCGTGACGGCCTGTGTCTCGTCGGGCTCGGGCATCACGGCCACGGTGCAGGCGCTGGTGTGGATGCGGCCCTGCGTCTCGGTGGCGGGCACGCGCTGCACGCGGTGGCCGCCCGACTCGAAGCGCAGCGCGCCGTACACGTGGTCGCCTTCCACGCGCAGCACCACTTCCTTGTAGCCGCCGATCTCGCTCTCGTTGGCGCTCATGACCTCGATTTTCCAGCCCTGCGTGGCCGCGTAGCGCGTGTACATGCGCGCCAGGTCGCCGGCGAACAGGGCCGATTCGTCGCCACCCGTACCGGCGCGGATTTCGACGAAGGCGTTGCGCGCGTCGTCGGGGTCCTTCGGCAAAAGCAGGCGCTGCAATTCGTCTTCCAATTGCAGCAGCTCGGCCTCGGCGGCGGCGACTTCCTCCTGCGCCATCTCGGCCATGTCGGGGTCTTCGAGCATCTCGCGCGCGCCCGCCAGATCGGCCTCGCGCTGGCGGTAGCGTGCGTAGCGCCCGGCCACGGCGGTCACGTCGGCGTGCTCGCGCGAGATGGCGCGGTACTGCGCCATGTCGGCCATGATGTCTTCGCGCGAGAGCAGGAAGTCCAGCTCTTCGAGGCGCTGCGCGTAGCGTTCCAACTGGCTGCGGAGAAAGGATTTCATGGGAATCGGAGGGGTTTTGCTACCACCTTGGTAGCTGATGGCGCTTGCCTGGCAAGCGCTGGAGGCCGAAAAGGCTTGAAAAACGGAAGGCGGGCGCGTGCAGCGCCGCTACAGGCTGCTCTTGCTCTGCGAGCGCAGGAACAGGCGCGAGACGGTCTGCGCCGTTTGCGTGCGCGATTCGGCGTCGCCCGCGCGCAGCTCGGCCATGGTGCCGTGCAGCATCTTCTGCGTGAGGCCGCGCGACAGGGCTTCGAGCACGCTGTCGATGTCCTCGCCCTTGGCCAGCCGCTTCTTGGCGCGGGCGATCTCGAGCGCGCGCCATTCGTCGGCCTGGGCGTTGAGCTGCTGGATCAGCGGCACCACGCCGCCGGTGCCGCCGGCACCGCCCTGGGCTGGGCTGCGCAGCTCGACCCAGTGCAGAAAACTCTGCACGCCGGCGTCGATGATGGCCTCGGCCTGGGCCACGGCGGCCTGGCGGTTGGCGTGGGCCTTCTGCACCACGCTGGCCAAATCGTCCACGGTGTACAGGTACACGTCTTCGAGCTGCTGCACCTCGGGCTCGATGTCGCGCGGCACGGCCAGGTCGACCATGAAGATGGGGCGGTGGCGGCGCTTCTTCAGCGCGCTCTCCACGGCGCCCAGGCCGATGATGGGCAGGCTGCTGGCGGTGCAGCTCACCACCGCGTCGAACTCGTGCAGGCGCTCGGGCAGGTCGGCCATGCGCATGGCCTCGCCGCCGAAGCGCGTGGCCAGCTTCTCGCCGCGCTCCAGCGTGCGGTTGGCGATGGCGATGTGCTTCGGCGTCTTGGCCGCAAAGTGCGTGGCGCACAGCTCGATCATCTCGCCCGCGCCGACGAAGAGCACGCGGATCTGGCCCAGGTCCTCGAACAGCTGGCCCGCCAGGCGCACGGCGGCGGCGGCCATGCTGATGCTGTGCGCGCCGATGTCGGTGCTGGTGCGCACCTCCTTGGCCACGGCGAAGCTGCGCTGGAACAGCTGGTTCAGCGTGGTGCCCAGCGCGCCCGCGCCTTCGGCAGCGCGCACGGCGTCCTTCATCTGGCCGAGGATCTGCGCCTCGCCCAGCACCATGGAGTCGAGCCCGCTGGCCACGCGGAAGGCGTGGCGCGCGGCCAGTCCGTCCTGTAGGGTGTAGGAGTGCGAGCGCAGCACCGACGCATTCACGCCGCCCGTGTGCGCCAGCCAGCCCAGGGTGTGGTCCAGCGCGGGCTGCGTGGCGGCGCAGTAGATCTCGGTGCGGTTGCAGGTGGAAATGATGGCGGTCTCGACCGCCGGGTGGCGCGTGCCTTCGGTCAAGGCCTGGCGCAGGCCCTGCAGCGTGGGCGCGATCTGGTCAAGCGCGAACGCAAAACGGCCGCGCAGATCAAGCGGCGCGGTCGTATGGTTGATGCCGAGGGCCCAGACTGCCATGGGGGCGGATTATAAAATTCGCCGCTGCCCCTGCGGTGCCCCGGGAAATGGGTACTGCATATGTCTTGATTTACGTCACGCTCGTGGACTTCTTCGCCTTCCTCGGCCACCTGTTCAACTTCGCCGCGCCCGCGCTGTTCCTGGCGCTGCTGCTGGCGCTGGGTGGGCGTTTCTTTGGGCCCAAAGGGGCCTCGGCCCTTGCCTGGTATGCGCAAGCAGCTATCAATAGCGTAGTGGGCTGCGCCGTGCTGCTGGCCGGCCTGTGGTGGCTGGGGCGCGACGGCCGGATGCTCACCTACGCCGCGCTGGTGCTGGTGTGCGCGAGCTGCCAGTGGCTGCTGCAGCGTGGCTGGCGCTGAATTGGCGCTTTCTCAGCCTGCGGGGCAGAACAGATCCACCCGGTCGGTGATGACCCCGTCGGTGCCCAGGCCGGCCAGGCGCTGCGCCGCCGCTTCGTCGTTCACCGTGTAGCTCAGGCAGCGCAGGCCCGTGCCGTGCACGTGCGCGACCAGCGCGGCGTCCCACAGTGCGTGGTTCAGCACCATGGCCTGGCAGCCCAGGGCCAGGGCGGCTTGCACGTCGCCGCCATCCGGCGCCAGGCGGTCCACCAGCAGGCCGCGCGGCAGCGCCGGCGCGGCGGCGCGCGCGCCTTCCAGCGCGGCGGGCTGGAACGAGGTCAGCAGCGGCGCGGTGCGGGCGGCGGGCCACAGCCGCGCCAGCAGCACGGCCACGGCGCGGCCCGTGGCGTCTTCGGTGCCCGGGGTGGGCTTGATCTCCACGTTCAGGTCCAGGCCATTGGCGAGGCACCAGCGCACCACGTTTTCCAGCGTGGGCAGGGGCTCGCCCGCGTAGGCGCGCGAATGCCAGGCGCCTGCGTCGAGCCGGGCCAGCGCCCCCCAGGGCAGGTCGCCCGCGGTGCCCTGGCCGCTGGTGGTGCGCTCCAGCGTGGCGTCGTGCAGCAGGAAGGGCACGCCGTCGCTGCTGAGCTTGGCGTCGCACTCGAACATGCGCCAGCCGTGCCGCGCGCCCAGGCGGAAGGCGGCCAGGGTGTTCTCGGGCGCGAGCTTGCCGGCGCCGCGGTGGGCGATCCAGCGGGGGTAGGGCCAGGCGGGGAGGGACGTGTTCATGCCGTGATCCTATGGCCTGTCGCCTGGTCGAACCAGTGCAGGCGGTCGGCGCGCGCGGCGATGCGCGTGGTTTCGCCGGGCTTGGGGTAGGGGCGTCCTTCCTCGACGCGCACGGTCACGTCCTCGCCGCCCACCTTGCCGTAGAGCAGGCGCTCGGCGCCGAGCAGCTCGACGGTTTCGACGGTGAATTCCCAGCCGCCGCTACCGTCGCCGGGCGCCAGGTCGATGTGCTCGGGCCGCACGCCCAGGATGCGCCCGGCCTGGCCGCCGGGCGCATGCTTGAGCAGGTTCATGGGCGGCGAGCCGATGAAGCTGGCGACGAAGGTGGAGGCGGGCTGGTGGTAGACCTCCTCGGGCGTGCCGAACTGCTCGACGTTGCCGGCGTTCATGACGATCATGCGCTGCGCCAGCGTCATGGCCTCGACCTGGTCGTGCGTGACGAACAGGCTGGTGATGCCCAGCTCGGCGTGCAGTTTCTGGATCTCGATGCGGGTCTGGCCGCGCAGCTTGGCGTCGAGGTTGGACAGCGGCTCGTCGAACAGGAACACCTGGGGCTCGCGCACGATGGCGCGGCCCATGGCCACGCGCTGGCGCTGGCCGCCCGAGAGCTCGCGCGGCTTGCGCTCCAACAGGTGCGAGAGTTCGAGGATCCTGGCGGCCTTGTCCACGCGGCGGCGGATTTCGTCCTTGGGCACCTTGGCGAGCTTGAGGCCGTAGGCCATGTTCTCGTAGTTGCTCATGTGCGGGTACAGCGCGTAGTTCTGGAACACCATGGCGATGTTGCGCTTGGCCGGCTCCAGGCCGTTCACCACGCGGTCGCCGATGCGCAGCTCGCCGCCGGTGATTTCCTCCAGCCCGGCGATCATGCGCAGCAGCGTGGATTTGCCGCAGCCCGAGGGGCCGACCAGCACGATGAATTCGCCATCCGCGATCTCGGCGTTCACGCCGTGGATCACCGGGTGGGCCTTCGGCCCGTGGCCGTAGCGCTTGACGATGTTGCGCAGGGAGATGGATGCCATGTTTGCAATCGGTTTGATAGCTGCCAGCGCTTGATGGGCAAGGGCTGGAGCCGGTTTTGATGCTTATTTTTCGGTGTCGACCAGGCCCTTGACGAACCACTTCTGCATCAGGATCACCACGGCCGTGGGCGGCAGCATGGCGAGGATGGCCGTGGCCATGGCGACGTTCCAGTCGATGGCGGCATCGCCGCCCGTGGCCACCATGCTCTTGATGCCGATGACGATGGGGTACATGTCCTCGGTGGTGGTCATCAAGAGCGGCCACAGGTACTGGTTCCAGCCGTAGATGAACTGGATCACGAACAGCGCGGCGATCGAGGTGCGCGACAGCGGCACCAGGATGTCGAGAAAGAAGCGCATGGGGCCGGCGCCGTCGATGCGCGCGGCCTCCACCAGCTCGTCGGGCACGGTGAGGAAGAACTGGCGGAACAGGAAGGTGGCCGTGGCCGAGGCGATGAGCGGCAGCGTCAGGCCCGCATAGCTGTTGAGCAGGCCCAGGTCGGCCACCACCTTATAGGTGGGCAGGATGCGCACTTCCACCGGCAGCATGAGCGTCAGGAAGATGGCCCAGAAGCACAGCATCTTGAACGGGAAGCGGAAGTACACGATGGCGAAGGCCGACAGCAGCGAGATGGCGATCTTGCCCACGGTGATGACCATGGCCACCACGAAGCTGACCCACATCATGTGCGCCGCCGTGGTGTTGGAGCCGAGCTTGCCCGCGCCGAACAGCGCGGCCTTGTAGCTTTCCCACATGTGGCTGCCGGGCAGCAGCGGCATGGGCACCTGCACGATGGCGTCCGGCGTGTGGGTGGAGGCCACGAAGGCCAGGTAGAGCGGAAAGGCCACCACGGCCACGCCGAGGACCATGACGGCGTGCGACAGGAGAGTGAGCCAGGGGCGGCGGTCGATCATGGCAGTGCCGCCCGGCCGCCCGAAGGCACTGACTCGCCCCCTCGGGGGGCGGCGATACGCGAAGCGATGAGCGTGGGGGTCATTTCAGTACTGCACTTTCTTTTCGACGTAGCGGAACTGCACCACGGTGAGCGCGATGACGATCACCATCAGCACCACCGACTGCGCGGCCGAGCCGCCCAGGTCGAGCGCCTTGAAGCCGTCCTGGTACACCTTGTAGACCAGGATGGAGGTGGATTGCCCCGGTCCGCCGTGCGTGGTGGCATCGACGATGCCGAAGGTGTCGAAGAAGGCGTAGACGATGTTGATGACCAGGAGGAAGAAGGTGGTGGGCGAGAGCAGCGGAAGCTGGATGCTCCAGAAGCGCCGCCACGGGCCGGCGCCGTCGATCGAGGCGGCCTCGATCAGCGACTTGGGGATCGACTGCAGGCCCGCCAGGAAGAACAGGAAGTTGTACGAGATCTGCTTCCACACCGAGGCGATGACGATCAGCGCCATGGCCTGGTTGTCGTTCATCAGGTGGTTCCAGGTGTAGCCCAGCTTGCCCAGCCCGTAGGCCAGCACGCCGATCGAGGGCGAGAAGATGAACATCCACAGCACCCCGGCGATGACCGGCGCCACGGCGTACGGCATGATGAGCAGCGTCTTGTAGACCAGCGCGCCGCGCGTGATGCGGTCGGCGAAGATCGCCAGCACCAGCGCCAGCACGATGCCCACGCCCGCCACCAGCACCGAGAACAGCGCGGTGATCTTGAACGAATCCAGGTAGGCCGCGTCGTCCCACAGGCGCCGGAAATTCTCCAGGCCGACGAACTCGCGGCTCATGCCGAAGGCATCCTCCATCTGCACCGACTGCAGGATGGCCTGGCTCGCGGGCCAGAAGAAGAACACGCCCACGATGGCCAACTGGGGCAGCAGCAGCGCCCAGGGCAGCCAGCGGGAGCGGAAGAGGACACGTTTTTCCATGAAGGTCGTTCCAGAAACGGCAAAAAGCCTCCGCGCCCGTGGGCGGCGGAGGCCGAGGCGGAAGGCCGCTTACTTGCCCTTGTTGGCCTGCTCGAAGCGCGCGAGCAGCTCGTTGCCGCGCTTGACGATGGCGTCCAGCGCTTCCTGGGGCGTCTTCTTGCCGGCCCAGACCAGTTCCAGCTCCTCGTCTTCGATGGTGCGGATCTGCAGGTAGTTGCCCAGGCGGATGCCGCGCGACTTGTCGGTCACCTTGCGGATCATCTGCGTCACGGCCACGTCGGTGCCGGGGCGTTGCTGGTAGAAGCCCGATTTGTCGGTCAGCTCGTAGGCGCCCATGGTGATGGGCAGGTAGCCGGTGCGCTGGTGGCTGGCGGCCTGCACCTTGGTCTGCGACAGGAAGTCGAAGAACCGGGCCACGCCCTTGTATTCCTCGGGCTTCTTGCCCGCCATGACCCACAGGGAGCCGCCGCCGATCACGGTGTTCTGCGGCGCGCCCTTCACGTCCGGGTAGTAGGGCAGGGGAGCCAGGCCGTAGGTGAACTTGGCGTTCTTCGCCACGTTGCCATAGAAGCCGGAGGAGGTCTGGATCATCGCGCACTCGCCCGAGACGAACGAGCCTTCGGCGTCGGCGTTGCGGCCCTTGTAGACGTACTCGCCGTTCTTCGCGGCCTGCGCCAGGTTCTCGATGTGGCGCAGGTGCAGCGGCGAGTTGACCTTCAGGCGCGCCTTGTAGCCTTCCTTGTCCAGGCCGTTCTGGTGCGTCGCGTACTCGACGTTGTGCCAGGCCGAGAACGATTCGAGCTGCGTCCACCCGTTCCAGGCCAGCGTCATGGGACAACTGTGGCCGCTGGCCTTGAGCTTCTTGGCCGCCTCGAACACCTCGGGCTAGGTGGCGGGGGCCTTGTCGGGGTTCAGGCCGGCCTTCCTGAAGGCGTCCTTGTTGTAATAGAAGATGGTGGTGGAGCTGTTGAACGGGAAGCTCAGCATCTGGCCGTTGGGCGCCGTGTAGTAGGCGGCCACGGCCGGCACGTATACGCTGGGGTCGAACGCCAGGCCGGCGTCCTGCATCACCTTGCCCACGGGCACGGTGGCGCCCTTGCTGGCCATCATGGTGGCCGTGCCGACCTCGAACACCTGCAGGATGTGCGGCGAGTTGCCCGCGCGGAACGAGGCGATGGCGGCCGTCATGCTCTCGGGGTAGGAGCCCTTGAACGTGGGCACCACCTTGTAGTCCTTCTGGCTTTCGTTGAACTGCCTGGCCAGGTCGTTGACCCACTCGTTGTTCACGGCGGTCATCGAATGCCACCATTGAATTTCGGTCTGCGCTTGCGCAGCCGCCGCAGTGGCGGCGATGGCTGCGGCCAAGGCCAGTTGCTTGAATTGCATGAAAGACTCCTGTTGGGATGGCAAGGGCCACCAAACGACCCAGGGTAGGGGGCGCCGATGACAGAACGGTGTCGTTGTCGCACAAGCCTCCCCTGGGTCACAACCGGGGGAAACCCGTCGTCAGCCTGCCGTCAGGGGCGCATTGTGACGAATGGCGCGGCGCTTGCCCAATAGCGGTGCATTCGCTAAGGTTTTGTGCGATGCAGCATGCTTGTCCCCTGTCACTTTCCGCCAAAGGCCCTCCCATGCTGCACAAGACATCCCTGGACAAAAGCAAGATCCGTTTCCTGTTGCTCGAAGGCATTCACCCCAGTGCCCAGGAGGTGCTGCGCGCGGCGGGCTATTCCCAGATCGAGGCCTTGCCCGGCGCGCTGGAGGGCGAGGCGCTGCAGCGCAAGATCGCCGATGCGCACTTCATCGGCGTGCGTTCGCGCACCCAGCTCACGGCCGAGGTGCTGGCGCATGCGCACAAGCTGGTGGCCATCGGGTGCTTCTGCATCGGCACCAACCAGGCGGACCTGCAGGCGGCGCGCGAGCGCGGCATCGCGGTGTTCAACGCGCCGTACTCCAACACGCGCTCGGTGGCCGAGCTGGTGCTGGCCGAAGCCATCCTGCTGCTGCGCGGCGTGCCCGCGCGCAATGCCGCCGCGCACCGCGGCGGCTGGCTCAAGAGCGCCGACAGCGCCTACGAGACCCGGGGCAAGACGCTGGGCATCGTCGGCTACGGCGCCATCGGCTCGCAGCTGTCGGTGCTGGCCGAGGCGCTGGGCATGCAGGTCGTCTTCCACGACGTGGTGGGCAAGCTGCCGCTGGGCAACGCGCGCCAGGCGGCGGGGCTGCACGCGCTGCTGGAGCAAAGCGACATCGTGAGCCTGCACGTGCCCGAGCTGCCTTCGACGCAGTGGATGATCGGCGCCGCCGAAATCGCCGCGATGAAGCCCGGCGCCATCCTCATCAACGCCTCGCGCGGCACCGTGGTCGAGATCGACCCGCTGGCCCAGGCGCTGCGCGAAGGCCGCCTGGCGGGTGCGGCGGTGGACGTGTTCCCCGTCGAACCCAAGAGCAACAAGGACGAATTCACCTCCCCGCTGCGCGGCCTGGACAACGTGATCCTGACGCCGCACATCGGCGGCTCCACGCAGGAGGCGCAGGCCAACATCGGCCTGGAAGTGGCGGAAAAGCTGGTGAAGTACAGCGACAACGGCACCAGCATCACCTCGGTCAACTTCCCCGAGGTGGCGCTGCCCGCGCACCCGGGCAAGCACCGCATCCTGCACGTGCACCACAACCAGCCGGGCGTGCTCTCGGCCATCAACCAGGTGTTCGCGGAACTGCGCGTCAACATTGCCGGCCAGTACCTGCAGACCGACGACAAGCTGGGCTACGTGGTCATCGACCTGGACGCGCAGTCCTCCGAACTGGCGCTGGAAAAACTCTCGCAGGTGGACGGCACCATCCGCTGCCGCGTGCTGTTCTAGATGGGGCGCAGGCGTTGCCATGAAAATCCATGGCAATGCTTCCACTCCCCCTCGCGCCCGCCCCCAGGCTTCATCCCCTCCGCGTCTTGGTCCGGCGGCTGTGCTGCGCGCTGCTGGCGTGGGCCGGGCTGGCGCTGCCAGCGCACGCCGCGCTGGACCTGGTGCAGCAGCGCAGCTACCTGGAAGACCCGGGCGGCGCGCTGTCGATCGACGACATCCAGCACGCCCAGGGCTGGCAGCCCTTCACCGGCCTTTTGCCGCTGCGCAACAAGGGCACCCCTTTCTGGGTGCGCTTGCAGGTGCCGCCGCCGCCCGCGGGTGACTGGGTCGTGCGGGTACAGCCCGGCCTCTTGCAGGACATCCAGGTATTCCAGCGCGCGCAGGATGGCGCCTGGGCGGTGCAGCGCCTGGGCAGCAGCCATGCCTACCAGGCGCGCGAGCGTGGCGAGCTGGCGTTCAGCGTGCTGCTGCACAGCCCGCCGGGGGAGGGCTCCACGGTGTATGTCCGGGTGCGCAGCGATTCGGCGATTGCGCATTTCACGGTCATCTCGGCGCCGGAAAGCCGCGAATTCGACATCCAGACCCACGTGCTCGTTGGCCTGTACATCGGCTTCAGCGTCGTGGTGCTGTGCATCTCCCTGCTGGGCTGGCGCGCCACGGGCCAGTCCCTGTGGCTGATTACCGCGGGGTTCGATTTCGCCACCTTCGTGATGGTGGGCTTGCAGATGGGGCTGTTCGCGAAGTATGTGCTGCCCCAGTCGCAAGGCGTGCTCGACCTGGCCATTTTCTGCACCAACAGCATTCACTTCACGCTGGCCTGCCTGCTGTTCCGGGAGATGCTGCGCCTGTTCCACGTCCCGCCCTGGTGTACCTGGGCCTACACGGCCTGCATGGCGCTGCTGCCTGCGCAGTTGCTGCTGATCGGCCTGGGGCACGGCGCCAAGGCGATGGCGCTGAACAACCTGGGCATGCTGTGCATCTCGCTGTGGGGCGGGGTGGTAGTCTGGTTCGTGTCCATCGAGGACCGGGCGCTGCGGGTGCTGTTCAAGACCTTCGGCATCTGCCTCGTGGTCTACCTGCTGCTGTGGCTGCTGCCCGCCATCGTGCCTTTCACCATACCGTCCACCCTGTCGCTGTACCCGACCCTGCCCAGCAATTTCTTCACCATGCTGATGACCCTGGCCATCATGGCCCGGCACACGCAGCTCGAATTCCAGCGCCAGGCCGCCGTGGCGCAGCAGAAGCACGCCACCGATCTGGCGCTGCACTACGAGAAACAGCGCCACGCGGAAACCAGCAGCTTCCTCGGCATGGTGCTGCACGAGCTGAAAAACCCCCTGTCCCTGCTGCGGGTGGCCACCCAGCACCTGCAGCGCGACCCCCACGCCCCGCCCGAAGACCGCGCCGCGCGCCTGGCCAAGATGCAGCGGGCCGTGGACAACATCGACACCATCCTGGAGCGCTGCGTGGCCGTGGACCACCTGGAGCAGGGCGCCCTCACGGTGCAGGCCCGGACGGAAGACCTCGCCGCGCTGCTGGCCGAATGCGCCGGGCAGGCGCCGCAGGCCGAGCGGCTGCGGCTGGAGCTGCAAGCCGGGGTGCGGGCGCACGTCGATGGCGTGCTGCTGCGCCTGATGGTGCGCAACCTGCTGGACAATGCCCTGCGCTACGGCGACCCGGACCGCCCCGTCACGCTGCAGCTGGCGGCCAGCGCGGCCAGCGCCCGTATCACCGTGCGCAACGCGCCGGGCCGGGGCGGCTGGCCCGACCCGGCGCAACTGTTCCAGAAGTACTACCGCGCGCCTGGCGCGCTCTTTTGCAGCGGCACCGGCCTGGGCCTGTACTGGGTGGCCCAGGTGGCGCGGCTGATGCATGCCAGCGTGCGCCATGTGCCCGACCCCCACCACATCGTTTTCGAGCTATGCCTGAACCCCTGACCGTCGTCCTGGTGGAAGACCACGACGACCTGCGCGAAGAAATGCGCGACTACCTGCAGCGCCCGCAGTGGCGCGTGCTGGAGGCCGACTCGGGCGAGGCCCTGAACCAGTTGATCGCGCGGCACCCCATCGACGTGGCGGTGCTGGACGTCAACCTGCCCGGCGAAGACGGCTTCAGCATCGCGCAGCGCCTGCGCACGACCCACCCCGAGCTGGGCATCGTCCTGCTCACGGCCCGCACCCGCCCCTCGGACCGCTCCACGGGCTACCGCGCGGGCGGCGACGTGTACCTCACCAAGCCCACCAACGTCGTCGAGCTGGAAGCCGTCATCGCCAACCTGCTGCGCCGCGTGCAGCGCCCCCAGCCCAGCCCGTGCTACCAGCTGCTGCCCCGGCAGCAGCAACTGCGTGCGCCCGACGGCCACGCCTGGGCGCTGACCGCGCGCGAGGCCCAACTGCTGGAAACCCTGGCCCTGGCGCCGCAGCAGGAAATGGACAGCGAACGCCTGCTCTACACCCTGGGCCGGCACATGGGCGCCCCGCTGACGGCCGAAAACCTGGCCGTGCTCATCAGCCGGCTGCGGCACAAGCTGCAAGACCCGCCGGGCGCGGGCAACCCCATCACCGGCCAGCGCGGCAAGGGCTACCGGCTGACCCTGCCGCTGCGGCTGGCGCCGCGCGACGCCTGAAACCGGGCGCAGGGGCGTGGCGCATGCTTCGCTATTCATAGCTTCCAGCGCTTTCCAGCAAAGGGTTTGAGCCTGATTTGACCTAAAACATCCGCACGGCTGCCAGGCACTGTAATCCAGTGCAATCTTCGCTGGTTGCGGTTTGTTACCGTGCCCGCCTTCTTGAGACGGGAAAGGGCACACCATGAACACATCCATCCACGCGCCTGCCGTGCGCGCCTCGGCGGCCCTGCTGCTGGCAGCCGCCGCCGCATTGCCGGGCGTGGCCCGGGCACAGGCCATCACCGAGGGCTTCGATGACGTCACCACCCTGGCGGGCAAGGGCTGGGTCATGCAGAACAACAGCAATCCGGTCGGCCTCATGCCGAATTGGTATCAGGGCCTCGTCGACGTCACTACATTTCCCGCCCGCAGCGGCGCGGCCAATGCCTACATCGCGGCCAACAGCGCAAACACCACCGGCAACAACACCATCAGCAACTGGCTGCTCATGCCGAACCGGACACTGCGCAATGGCGACGTACTGACGTTCTACACGCGAAAACCCACGATTGGCAGCGGCCAGACCGACTACCCTGATCGTCTACAGATCCGATTGAGTACCAATGGCGCGAGCACGAACGTGGGATCCGGTGCCACCGCCCTGGGCGACTTCACAACGCTTTTGTTGGATATCAACCCCGCCTTGCAAGCGGGCGTTTACCCGCAGACGTGGACCCAGTACACGATTACGGTTGCCGGCTTGCCTGCTCCCACGTCCGGCCGCATCGCTTACCGTTACTTCGTGACCAACGGCGGACCCGATGGAACCAACAGCGACTACATCGGCCTCGACGACGTGGCGTACACGCCCTACGTCTGCCCCACCCTCACGGTCAGCGGCACGCCGGGCAGCGGGGCGGCTGGCGAGGCGTACGGCGGTGCCACGCTGTCGCAGACGGGCGCGCTGGGCGCGCCCTCCTTCGCCATCACGGCAGGGGCCTTGCCGCCCGGCCTGGCGCTGTCGTCCGGCGGCGCCATCTCCGGCACCCCCACGGCCACCGGCACGTTCAATTTCGGCGTGACGGCTTCGGACAACAGCGGCTGCGCGTCGGCCCAGAAGCCCCTCTCCATCACCGTGCTGGCCGGCAAGCCGCCCCAGCCGGCCAGCGTCACCGCCACGGCGGGCAACACCACGGCGCAGGTGAGCTGGACGCCTGTGTGGACAGACCCCTACGGCGTCGCGGTGGACAGCTACACCGCCACCGCCGTCGAAGCCCCTACCAAATCCTGCACCGCCAACGACGGGGCCGCGTCCAGCTGCACCGTCACTGGCCTGACCAACGGCACCAGCTACACCTTCCGCGTGGTGGCGAAAAACGGCTCGGCGGGCCAGTTCTCCGACCCCGCCGTCACCAACGCGGTCACGCCGAGAGGTGCTCCCACGCTCGGCCTCTCTGCCTCCCCCGCCAGCCCCAGCACCTGGGGCCAGGGCGTGACCTTCACCGCCACGCTGGCGGGCGCGAGCAGCCCCACGGGCGCGGTCACGTTCAAGGACGGCGCTGCCGTGCTGTGCACCGCGCCCGCCGCGCCCTACACCTGCGCCGCCCCCGCGCTGGCGGTGGGCGCACACGCCATCACCGCCAGCTACGCGGGCGACGCGGCCAACCACAGCGCCAGCGGCAGCCTGAACCACACCGTGAACAAGGCCGCGCAAGCCATCACCGGCTTCGCCACCACGCCCGCGTCCGTGGTGTATGCGCAGGGCGGCCAGTTCACCGTGCAGGCCACGGGCGGCGGCTCCGGCAACCCGGTCACCTTCACCAGCCAGAGCCCGGCGGTCTGCACCGTGGCGCAGAACACCGTCACCATGTTGGCCGGCGGTACCTGCACCATCGCGGCAGACCAGGCGGGCAACGCGAACTACGACGCCGCGCCGCAGCTGCAAACCCCGGTCACCATCGCTGCCCCGGTCGACGGCGCCTGCGGCGCGGCGGCCGGCCAGGCCCAGGCCACGGCCCCTGCCGCCAACCTGTGCAGCGCGGGCACGCCCGGCGCCGCCTCCAGTGCCAGCGGCCAGTACACCTGGCAGTGCCAGGGCGAGAACGGCGGTACCCCGGCCAGTTGCCAGGCTCCCTGGGCCAACGCGGGCGGCGGCAAGGGCTCCGTCTCCGCCCCCACCAATGGCTGGCAGGTGAATAGCGCGAGCTTCAGCGCCACGCCTCCCGCGGCCGCCCCGCAAGGCACGAGCTTCCCCGCCGGCGTGCTGGCGCTGAACCTGGACAGCGGGGCCCCGGGCAGCGATGCCACCGTGACGCTGCATTTCACCAGCCCCGTGCCCCAGGGCGCGGTTTACATGAAGTACGGCCCCACGCCCGACGGCTACAACGGCTGCCGGGGCAACGCCTGCACCCAGCCGCACTGGTACCAACTGCCCGCACAGAAGGCCGTGCTCGCCCCCGATGGCCTGAGCGCCACGCTGACGCTGACCGACAACGGCCTGGGCGACAGCGACACCGTGGGCGGCACCATCACCGACCCGGGCGGCTTCGCGCTGCTGGGAGCGCCCGTGCCCGCCGACACCCGGGCCATTCCGACCCTGGGCGAATGGGCGCTGGCTTTGCTGGCGGGTGTGCTGGGGTTGTTCAGCCTGGGCGCGCTGCGCAGGCGCGGCTGCTGAGGCGGCGCCGGAGAACCGGCCCTTGCGCCTGACCCGGCGCGAGGGCCGGCACCGCGCACAGCGGCATGTGCGCACCGCCGTTTTGCTTCGTTTTTAATAGCTTCTGCCGCTTGTTGGCATTGCCTTGGGGCGTTGGAGCGGCTGCTTGCGACCGGAGTGTCTTGAGGGCCGGGCGGGCGCTGCAATCCAGTGCAATCTTCGCGGGTTTCGACTTGTTACCGTGCGCGCCTTTCGATTGCGACCAAAGGCACGCACCATGCGTTTTCTGATCCCTTCCTTGACCGCCCTGCTCCTGGCGGGCCTGCCGCCGGCGCAGGCACAGACCCAGCCCCTCAACGACACCGGCATCACCGGGAGCGGCAACGCCTCCAACACCATTGCCACGACCTGCGACCCCAACGATCCCGCCGGGCAGGACTGCCACTACGGGCGCGACAAGGCCGCCGCCGATGGCACGCTCACCAAGGTGGGCGCCAGCGCCCCCAACAACGGCATCGCCAACGGCTTCGACTTCAGCAAGGTCTGCAACAGCGGCCAACTGGCGGGCCAGGGCACCTGCCCCGCCAACCCCACCCTGGGTGCAGGCAACGATGAATGGGCCTGCACCAAGGACAACGTCACGGGCCTGGTCTGGGAGGTCAAGGTCGATGACCCCAGCCACCTGCGTTATGCGGGCCACGCCTATTACTGGTACAGCACCGACGCCACCACCAATGGCGGCAGCCCAGGTACGTCTGGCGCCGGCAGCAGCACCAGCAGCGGGGCCGCCTGCCTCGGCTCGGCAACGAACCGCTGCGACACCGAGAAATTTGTGCAGGACGTGAACGCAGCGGGCCTGTGTGGCGTCTCCGACTGGCGCATGCCCACTGTCAAGGAGCTGTACGGCATTGCCGACCTGGGGCGCTTCAACCCAATCATCGACCCGGTGTTTTTCCCCAACACCGTGCCTGCGGTCTCCAACCCTCCGACCCTTTATTGGACGGGTAAGCGCTACGCCGTGAACAGCGCGTGGTCCATCGATTTCCGCAACGGTTTGGTCGACGCCAGCGGAGATGAATTCGGTCTTCTCGTCCGGCTGGTGCGCTCGGGGCCGTGACTTTGGCCGCCTTCCGCGCAAACCCCACCGACCCCGCCCCTTCACGCCCCTTTTCCCACAGGAATTACCCCATGAACCGCATGCATCTTGCCTGGGCCGGGCTGTGCCTGCTGCCCGCCTGGGCGCAGGCCGTCACGTGCTCCCCCAACTTCGTCCCCAGCAACCCCGACGCCATCTATACCGTGCATGGCGATGGCACCGTGACCGACACCCGCACCGGGCTGACGTGGAAGCAGTGCCTCGAAGGCTTTGAAAACAACGGTGCTGGCTGCACTGGCGCCCCCAGCCAAAAAAACTTTACCTGGAATGAAGCGCTGGCCCTTGCCGCAAGCCACAACTTTGCTGGCCACAACGACTGGCGCCTGCCCAATATCAAGGAACTGCTCAGCCTGGTCGAGGAATGCCGGGGCTCCCCCGCCATCAATGATGTGGCTTTTCCGGGAGACCCGCAGGGCGGGTATGTCCACTCGAGTTCGCCTGCTGCCGGCATGGTGCCGACCATCGTGTGGGACGTGCAAATCGTGACGGGCGCGAT
This sequence comes from Acidovorax sp. YS12, assembly GCA_021496925.1. Lineage (NCBI taxonomy): Bacteria > Pseudomonadati > Pseudomonadota > Betaproteobacteria > Burkholderiales > Comamonadaceae > Acidovorax > Acidovorax sp. YS12. The sequence goes on along the minus strand of CP053915.1, from coordinate 2,263,701 downwards.
CGTGCAGAGCGCCCGCAGCACCCCCGCCTACGTCCGCCTCGTGCGCGGCGGCCCGTCTTTTGCCGCGCTGCCCGTCCTGAGCGCCGTCGCCCTCTCGGGCACACCCACGACCACCAGCGCCGCCATGAAGGGCACCAGCAACCGCGATGCCACCGGGTACTGGCTGGTGGTGCCGCGCGGCAGCACCCCGCCCACGCCCGCGCAGGTGAAGGCGCAGGCCCCCTACGGCGGCGTGACGCCCGTGGCCCTGGGCAGCGGCGCCATGCAGGCCGATACCCCGGCCGGCTTCCCCATCAGCGGCCTGAGCCCTGAAACGGACTACGACTTCTACCTGGTGGCCGACGCCTCCGGCCCGTTGAGCGCGCCGGCGCAGAAGGTGCCCTTCACCACCGCCGCCGTGCCGGTGGCCGGCGCCTGCGGCAGCGCCCACAACACGGGTGGCACCCCGCTGCTGGCCAGCGCCCCCGCTTCCGCCCTGTGCAACACGGGCACGGCCAGCGCCGTGGCGGGCGGCACCACCTCCTGGGGCTGGAGCTGCACCGCCGACACCGCCACCGCCTGCCAGGCGCCGCGCGGCTACACCGTCACGCCCAGCGCGGGGGCGAACGGCGGCATCGGCGCGGCGCAGACCGTGGCCTATGGCGCCACGGCCAGCTTCACCGTCACGCCCGCCGCGGGCTATGTGGTGGACGCCGTCACGAGCAGTTGCGGCGGCAGCCTGTCGGGCAGCACCTTCACTACCGGCGCGGTCACGGCCGCCTGCACCGTCAGCGCCACGTTCAAGCTTGCGCCCACGGTCCTGCCCGTACCCGAAGGGCCGCAGGCGGGCCAGCCCATCACCCTGGCGCCGCCCACCACCAACGGCTGGCAGATCACCCATGCCAGCACGCAGACCACCGCCAGCACCGGCACCCCGCCGCCCCCGGGCGTGACGCTGCCGCACGGCCTGGTGCGCCTGCGGCTGGAGCTGGGCGCCAAGGGCAGCGCCGCCACCGTGGTGCTGACCTACCCGCAGCCGCTGCCGCCGGGCGCGGTCTATTACCGGTACGGCAAGACGGCGGACGACCCGCAGCCGCACTGGTTCCCGTTCCCCGGCGCGGTCATCAGCGGCAACACCGTGACGCTGACGTTCCTGGACGGCGGCGCGGGCGACGACGACCTCGTGGACGACAGCGTGATCGAGGCGCTGGGCGGCGTGGCTGTGCCAGCCGCCGCGCCCGGTGGCGCAACGGCCATCCCGACCCTGGGCGAGTGGGCGCTGGCGCTGCTGGCGGGTGTGCTGGGGCTGTTCAGCCTGGGGGCGCTGCGCAGGCGCGGCGCTTGAGCGGGCGCTTTCGCGGCTTCGGCCGCGAAAGAGGGGGCTGAAAGCTCCTTATTTGATAGCTGCCAGCGCTTGGCTGGTAAGCGCTGGAGGCGATTTTCCATCGTATGGGGCGAGCGCGCATGCGCGCTGCGGGCCGCGCCCGCCGCCATGGGGAGGGGGCGGGCCACATGGCCGGGGGGCTAGTGTGCTGTCCCTAGGCGCGGCCACCGCCGCATGGCCGCGCCCTTAAAATCGCACCCCCGAGGCACGAGGGCGCGCCGCGCGCCCATCCCAGGTTGACCCCATGAATGTTCCGATAGAGCTGGCAGCCCTGCAGCAGGCCCAGGGCGCCGAGCCCGTGCGCTTGCGCGAGATTCCGTACAACTACACCTCGTTTTCCGACCGGGAAATCGTCATCCGCCTGCTTGGCGCTCCGGCCTGGGACGTGCTCGACCAGCTGCGCCGCGAGCGCCGCACCGGCCGCTCGGCACGCATGCTGTACGAGGTGCTGGGCGACATCTGGGCGGTGCAGCGCAACCCGTACCTGCAGGACGACCTGATCCACACGCCCGCGCGGCGCCGGCTGCTGGTGGATGCCATGCGCCACCGCATCGCCGAGATCGAGAAGCGCCGTCTGCCCCAGGAAGACCCCGAGCGCGACCGCCGCGTCGGCCTGCTGGTGGACGCGGCGCGCCGCGCCATCGCCGAGTTCGACGCCACGCTGGCCGAGGTGGGCGAGATGCGCAAGCGCGTCGCCCGGCGCCTGGCGCGCCACACGGCCAAGGACAACATCAAGTTCGACGGCCTGTCGCGCGTCAGCCACGTGACCGACGCCACCGACTGGCGCGTGGAGTTCCCCTTCGTCGTGCTCACGCCCGACTCCGAGGCCGAGATGGCGCAGCTCGTCAAGGCCTGCATCGAGATGGAGCTGACCATCATCCCGCGCGGCGGCGGCACGGGCTACACCGGCGGCGCGATTCCGCTGACCTGGCGCAGCGCCGTCATCAACACCGAGAAGCTCGAAGCCATGGGCGGCGTGGAAATGCGCCGCCTGCCCGGCCTGGAGCGCGAGGTGGCGACGGTGTGGACCGAGGCTGGCGTGGTAACGCAGCGCGTGTCCGACGCGGCGGAGAGCGCGGGCTTCGTCTTCGCCGTCGATCCGACCAGCGCCGAGGCCAGCTGCATCGGCGGCAACATCGCCATGAACGCGGGCGGCAAGAAGGCCGTGCTGTGGGGCACAGCGCTGGACAACCTGGCGAGCTGGCGCATGGTCACGCCCGATGCGCAGTGGCTCGAAGTCACGCGTGTGGGCCACAACCTGGGCAAGATCCACGACGCCGAGGTGGCGAGCTTCGAGCTGGCGTACTTCGAGGCCGACGGCAAGACGCCGCTGCGCACCGAGCGCCTGGACATTCCCGGCAAGACCTTCCGCAAGGAAGGGCTGGGCAAGGACGTGACGGACAAGTTCCTCTCCGGCCTGCCCGGCGTGCAGAAGGAGGGCACCGACGGCCTCATCACCAGCGCGCGCTGGATCGTGCACCGCATGCCCGAGCACACGCGCACCGTGTGCCTGGAGTTCTTCGGCTCGGCCAAGGAGGCGGTGCCCAGCATCGTCGAGATCAAGGACTTCATGTTCGCCGAGCAGAAGCGCTCGGGCGTGTTGCTGGCGGGCCTGGAGCACCTGGACGACCGCTACCTGCGCGCCGTGGGCTACACCACCAAGAGCAAGCGCGGCGGTCTGCCCAAGATGCTGCTGGTGGGCGACATCGTGGGCGACGACCCCGACGCCGTGGCCCGCGCCGCCGCCGAGGTGGTGCGCATCGCCAACTCGCGCTCGGGCGAGGGCTTCACGGCCGTGAGCGCCGAAGCGCGCAAGAAGTTCTGGGCCGACCGCAAGAAGACCGCAGCCATCAGCCGCCACACCAATGCCTTCAAGATCAACGAGGACGTGGTGATCCCGCTGCCACGCATGGCGGAGTACACCGACGGCATCGAGCGCATCAACATCGAACTGAGCCTGCGCAACAAGATCGCGCTGGCCGACGCGCTGGAGGATTTCCTCACGCGCGGCGAGCTGCCGCTGGGCAAGCCCGAGGCGGGCGGCGAGCCGCCGTCGCCCGAGCTGCTGGAGGAAAAGCTGGCCCTGGCCCTGGCCCAGGTGCGCGAGACGCGCGCGCTCTGGCAGGATTGGCTGCGGCGCGTGGAGGAGCTGTTCCCGCAGCTCCAGGACCACCGCCTGCGCGCGAGCTGGAAGGCGCAGATCCGCGACCCGCTGCGCAATATCTTCACCGGCAGCGACTTCGAGCCGCTGATGCGGGCGCTGGGCGAGGTGCAGCAGCGCGTGCTGAAAGGCCGCGTGTGGGTGGCGCTGCACATGCACGCGGGCGACGGCAACGTGCACACCAACATCCCCGTGCACAGCGACAACTACGACATGCTGCAAACCGCGCACGAGGCCGTGGCGCGCATCATGGTGCTGGCGCGCGGCCTGGGCGGCGTGATCTCGGGCGAGCACGGCATCGGCATCACCAAGCTGGAATTCCTGACCGACGAAGAACTGGCGCCGTTCGCCGCGTACAAGCGCCGGGTGGATCCGCAAGGGCGCTTCAACGACGGCAAGCTGCTGCGAAATCAGGAGCTGCCAGCGCAGGATGGACGGGCGCTGGAGGCCGATCTGGCCAAGACTCCCGCGCGCCGCTCGCTGCGCTTTGCCGACCTGACCAACGCCTACACGCCGAGCTTTGGCCTGATGGGCTACGAGTCGCTCATCATGCGCCAGAGCGACATCGGCAGCATCGTCGCCAGCGTCAAGGACTGCCTGCGCTGCGGCAAGTGCAAGCCGGTGTGCTCCACGCACGTGCCGCGCGCCAACCTGCTGTACTCGCCGCGCAACAAGATCCTGGCCACCTCGCTGCTGGCCGAGGCGTTCCTGTACGAGGAGCAGACGCGCCGGGGCGTGTCCATCCAGCACTGGCAGGAGTTCGAGGACGTGTCGGACCATTGCACCGTCTGCCACAAGTGCTACACGCCGTGCCCGGTGAAGATCGACTTCGGCGACGTCACCATGGCCATGCGCAGCCTGCTGGTGAAGATGGGCAAGAAGAGCCTGCGCCCTGGCAACAAGCTGGCCATGGCCATGCTCAACGCCACCAGCCCCGACACCATCAACCTGCTGCGCGCGGGCATGGTGAACGTCGGCTTCAAGGCCCAGCGCCTGGCCGTGGACGCGCTGCGCAGCATGAGCCGCCCGCAGACCGCGCGCCCGCCCGCCACCGTGGGCACGGCGCCGCTCAAGGAGCAGGTGATCCACTTCGTCAACAAGAAGCTGCCCGGCGGCCTGCCGACCAGGACGGCGCGCGCGCTGCTCGACATCGAGAACAAGGACTACGTGCCCATCATCCGCGACCCGGCCGCCACCACGGCCGACAGCGAGGCGGTGTTCTACTTCCCCGGCTGCGGCTCGGAGCGGCTGTTCTCGCAAGTGGGCCTGGCGACGCAGGCCATGCTGTGGCACGCGGGCGTGCAGACCGTGCTGCCGCCGGGCTACCTGTGCTGCGGCTACCCGCAGCGCGGCAGCGGCTTGCAGGACAAGGCCGAGAAGATGATCACCGACAACCGCGTGCTGTTCCACCGCGTGGCCAATACGCTGAACTACCTGGACATCAAGACCGTGGTGGTGAGCTGCGGCACCTGCTTCGACCAGTTGCAGGGCTACGAGTTCGACAAGATCTTCCCGGGCAGCCGCATCGTGGACATCCACGAATTCCTGCTGGAAAAGGGCATCAAGCTGCCCGAGGGGCAGGGCGGCTACCTGTACCACGAGCCCTGCCACAACCCCATGAAGCAGGGCGATTCGATGAAGACCGTGCGCGCGCTGGTGGGCGACAAGGTGCTCAAGAGCGACCGCTGCTGCGGCGAGTCGGGCACGCTGGGCGTGACGCGGCCGGACATCTCCACGCAGGTGCGCTTTCGCAAGACCGAGGAAATCCGCAAGGGCGAGGCGCAACTGCGCGCCAGCGGTGCCGTGGGCGCGCAGGACAACATCAAGATCCTGACCAGCTGCCCGAGCTGCCTGCAGGGCATCTCGCGCTACCAGGACGACCTGTCCACCGGCCTGCTCGAAGCCGACTACATCGTCATCGAGATGGCGCGCCAGATCCTCGGCGCGGACTGGCTGCCCGAGTACGTGCGGCGCGCCAACGCGGGCGGCATCGAAAGAGTCTTGGTATGACCTGCGCCCTGTGCGAGACGGACGGCGGCACGCTGGTCTGGCGCGGCGGCACGCTGCGCCTGATCCGTGCCGACGAAGCCGGCTTTCCGGCTTTCTACCGCGTGGTCTGGAACGCGCATGTGGCGGAGTTCTCCGACCTGTCGCCTGCCGAGCGGGCCCACTGCATGGAGGCCGTGGCCCGTGTCGAGCAGGTGCTGCGCGCGCAGCTTGCGCCCGCCAAGGTCAACCTGGCCGCGCTCGGCAACGTGGTGCCGCACCTGCACTGGCACGTGATCGCGCGCTTCGCCTGGGACAGCCACTTTCCCGCGCCCGTCTGGGCCGCGCCGCAGCGCGCGCGCGACGCGGCGCAGGAGGCAGCGCTGGCCGCGCGCCTGCCCGCGCTGGACGCCGCGCTGGCTGATGCACTATCCAATTCATAGCTGCTTGCGCTTGCTGGATAAGCGCTGGAGCCTGTTTTTACTTGAAATATTCGAGGTGACGCCATGGCCGATTCCAGTGCGCCCGTACCTGAAGCGCTGACCGTGCACGCGCAGTCGCGCGTGCTCGAAGTCGTGTTCGCCGGTGGCGAGGCCTACCGCATTCCGTTCGAGCTGCTGCGCGTGTATTCGCCCTCGGCCGAGGTGCAGGGCCACGGCCCGGGGCAGGAGGTGCTGCAGACCGGCAAGCGCGACGTCACGCTGGTGGGCCTGGAGCCCGTGGGCCACTACGCCGTCAAGCCGGTGTTTTCCGACGGCCACGACAGCGGCATCTTCACCTGGGCCTATCTGCACGAACTCGGGCGCGACCAGGCGCAGCTCTGGCAGCGCTACCTGCAGCGCCTGCAGGACGCGGGCGCCGACCGCGACGCGCCGATGGCCCCCCGGCCGCAAAAGGGCGGGGGCTGCGGTAGCCACTGAGGGCTGCCAAACGCCGTTTTTTCTCCATTTGGCGACGATGCCCCATGAAGGTGCGGGGTTGTCGCTGTACGCGGGGCCGGTACGCCCCTAGGATTCTTCCCATGAGCAGCACGCATTTCGGTTTTGAAACCGTCGATGAACAGGACAAGGCACGCCGCGTGCGCGGCGTGTTCGACTCCGTCGCGTCCAAGTACGACGTGATGAACGACCTGATGTCCGGCGGCCTGCACCGCGCCTGGAAGGCCTACACCGTCATGGTGGCCAACCTGCGCGAGGGCGACCAGGTGCTCGACATCGCGGGCGGCACGGGCGACCTGTCGCTGGCGTTCTCCAGGAAGGTCGGCGCCACCGGCCGCGTGGTGCACACCGACATCAACGAAGCCATGCTGCGCGTGGGGCGCGACCGCCTGATCGACAAGGGCGTGCTGCTGCCCACCCTGGTGTGCGATGCCGAGAAGCTGCCTTTTCCCACGGGCCACTTCGACCTGGTCAGCGTCGCCTTCGGCCTGCGCAACATGACGCACAAGGACCGTGCCATCGCCGAGATGTGCCGCGTGCTCAAGCCTGGCGGGCGCCTGCTGGTGCTGGAGTTCTCGAAAGTCGCCAAGCCGCTGGAAAAGGCCTACGACTGGTATTCCTTCAACGTGCTGCCCCGGCTGGGCAGGCTGGTGGCGGGCGACGATGCCAGCTACCGCTACCTGGCCGAATCCATCCGCATGCACCCGGGCCAGGAGGAACTAAAAACGCTCATGCAACACAATGGTTTTGGGCACGTGGATTACCACAACATGACGGGCGGCGTTGTCGCCCTGCATGTGGGCATCAAGTGCTGAACGGCTGAATACCCCTCGACTCTTTATAGAAAGCGGAAATCGACATGAAAAACTTGTGGTCTATGGTTCTGGTCGCCTTGCTGGCAATGGCCCATATGGATGCCGACGCCCGCCGCATGGGCGGCGGCAAGTCCATGGGCAAGCAGTCCAGTAATGTCACCCAGCGCGAAGCCGGCACGCCGCCCGCAGCGCCTGCGGCACCCGCGCAGAACGCGGCCGCGCAAAACGCCGCCAAGCCTGCGGCGCCCGCTGCCAGCCCTGCGGCCGCCGCGCCCAAGAAGCCTTGGGGCGCCATGCTCGGCGGCCTGGCCGCCGGCCTGGGCCTGGCCTGGCTGGCCCATTCGCTCGGCCTGGGCGCGGCGTTCGGCAACATCCTGCTGATCGCCCTGCTGGCCCTGGCGGCGTTCGCCGTCATCGGCATGGTCATGCGCTCGCGCAAGCCCGCTGGCGCGGGCGGCGCGCCGTTCGCGTTCCAGGGCGCGGGCGCGCCGGTGGATGCGCCCGTGGCGCGCCAGTACAACCCCGAGAAGGTCGGCAACGACGCCTCGGCCCGTCCGTGGGAGAGCCAGGGCGCGGCGTTCGAGACCGCGCGCCCGCAAATGGCGAGTGCTGCCGCGGGCGGCGTGGTCATCGGTTCGGCGCTGGCCGGTTCGCAGAACTGGGGCATTCCGCAGGGCTTCGACACCGAGGGCTTTCTGGCCGCCGCCAAGCGCAATTTCGTCACGCTGCAAAGCGCCTGGGACCGTGGCGACCTCTCCACGCTGCGCTCCATGATGACTGACGAACTGCTGACGGAAGTGCGCGCCCAGCTCTCCGAGCGCGACCAGCACCGCGGCGACGCCCCGAACCGCACCGATGTCGACGTGATCGACGCCCAGCTCCTGGGCATCGAGGATCTCGGCGGCGACTACATGGCCAGCGTCGAGTTCTCCGGCATGATCCGCGAGGAGCAGGGCGCCGGCCTGAGCCCCTTCCGTGAAGTCTGGAACATGACCAAGCCGAAGAGCGGCAGCAGCGGCTGGCTGGTGGCGGGCCTGCAGGCGCTGCAGTAACACGGGTGCCACAAAAACCAGGGCGATACCGTCCTGGGGAATAATCGGGGGCTATGGCAACACAGTCCCCTTTTTCATTTCTGGAAAACCTCGTCCAACGCATCGCGGCGGGGCCGCAGCCGCCGCAGTGGATGGTGCATGAGGTGCAGCAGCGCGTCGTGTTGCTCTTGAACCATGTCTTGATGCAGGAGCGCGAGGCCATGGGCCGGCTGCTCGGCCAGTCCGGCCGGGTCGCGCGTGTGCAGTGGCGCCAGTTCTCCATGGCCTTGCAGGTCACGCCGGCCGGGCTGTTCAATGTGGCGGCGCCGGGCGCGCAGCCCGATCTGCAGATCGTCGTGACGGAAACCTCCCCGCTGGCGCTGGCGCAAACGGCGCTGCGCGGCGACAGGCCCACCATCCGCATCCAGGGCGACGTGCAGCTGGCGGGCGAGATCAACTGGCTCGTGGACCATGTGCGCTGGGATCTGGAGGAAGACCTGGCGCGCCTGGTGGGGGATGCGCCCGCCCACGCCATCACCCAGGGCGCGCGCCGCGTGGCCCAGGCGCTGGGCGCCTTCGTCTCCCAGTTCACGGGCGTGCGCGCGGGCCCGCAACCCCCTGACCGGACGCCGTCATGAGCCGTGTCTTCCGTGGCGCCACCATCGTGTGGGTGGTGCTGCGCTATGGGCTGGATGAGCTGGTGCTGTCCAGCTTCGAGCATCCCTGGCTGCGCTTGCTGGCGCGCCTGGTGTCGGTCGGCCGCAACCTGGAGGCACCGCGCGGCCAGCGCCTGCGCGAGGCGCTGGAGCGGCTGGGGCCCATCTTCGTCAAGTTCGGGCAGGTGCTTTCCACCCGGCGCGACCTGATGCCGCCCGACATCGCCGACGAGCTGGCGCTGCTGCAGGATCGCGTGCCGCCGTTCGATCCGCAGATTGCGGTGGCGACGATCGAGCGCGCCTTCCGCAAGCCGCTGGGCGAGGTCTTCATTACGTTCGAGCGTGAGCCTGTGGCCAGCGCGTCGATCGCGCAGGTGCACTTCGCCGTCGTCCGCGACCGCAACGGCGTGCAGCGCGACGTGGCCGTGAAGGTGCTGCGCCCCGGCATGCTGCCGGTGATCGAGAAAGACCTGGCGCTGATGCGCATGATGGCGGGCTGGCTGGAGAGCCTTTCGGCCGACGGCAAGCGCCTGAAGCCGCGCGAGGTCGTGGCCGAGTTCGACACCTACCTGCACGACGAACTCGACCTGATGCGCGAGGCCGCCAACGCCGCGCAGTTGCGCCGCAACATGGAGGGGCTGGACCTGGTGCTGGTGCCCGAGGTGTTCTGGGACTTCTGCCACACCGAGGTCATGGTGATGGAGCGCATGCGCGGCGTGCCGATCAGCCAGGTCGGGCGCCTGCGCGAGGCGGGCGTGGACATCCCCAAGCTGGCGCGCGACGGCGTCACGATCTTCTTCACCCAGGTCTTCCGCGACGGCTTCTTCCACGCCGACATGCACCCGGGCAACATCCAGGTGAGCCTCGACGCCATGACGTTCGGGCGCTACATCTCGCTGGACTTCGGCATCGTCGGCACGTTGACCGAGGTCGACAAGGAGTACCTGGCGCAGAACTTCACGGCCTTCTTCCGCCGCGACTACAAGCGCGTGGCGGAGCTGCACATCGAGAGCGGCTGGGTGCCGCCCGAAACGCGCGTCAACGAACTGGAGGCGGCCGTGCGCACGGTGTGCGAGCCGTATTTCGACCGGCCGCTCAAGGAAATCTCGCTCGGCATGGTGCTGATGCGCCTGTTCCAGACGTCGCGCCGCTTCAACGTGGAGATCCAGCCGCAGCTGGTGCTGCTGCAGAAGACCCTGCTCAACATCGAGGGCCTGGGCCGCCAGCTCGACCCCGACCTGGACCTGTGGAGCACGGCCAAACCGTTCCTGGAAAAGTGGATGCTCGACCAGCTCGGCCCCCAGCGCCTGCTGCGCGAGCTGCGCGACCAGGCGCCGCACTACGCCAAGCTGCTGCCCGAGCTGCCGCGCCTGCTGCACGGCTATTTGCGCCAGGAGCCGCAGGCGCAGCCGCAATTGCTGCGCGAACTGCTGCAGGCACAGCAGCGCACCAACCGGCTGCTGCAGGCCCTGATGTACGGCGGCGTGGGCTTCGTGCTCGGGCTGCTGGGGCTGCAGCTCTACCTGCGTTTCTACGTCTTCTGACTCCGGCCTCCATCCCCCAACCTCCATCCTGACCTCGCAAGGAGTACCAGCGTGTTGCTCATCATGGTGATTGCCTACCTGTTCGTCACCATCGGCATCGGCCTGTGGGCCGCCAGACGGGTGCAGAATTCGGCCGACTTCGCCATCGCCGGCCGCCACCTGCCGATGTACATGATCATCACCACCACGTTCGCCACGTGGTTCGGCTCGGAGATCGTGCTCGGGGTGCCGGCGAAGTTCATCAAGGGCGGGCTCAACGCAGTGGTGGAGGATCCGTTCGGCGCCGGCCTGTGCCTGGTGCTGGTGGGCGTGTTCTTCGCCGCCAAGCTCTACCGCATGACGCTGCTGACCATCAGCGACTACTACCGCGAGCGCTACGGCCGTGCAGTCGAGGTGATCTGCTCGCTCATCATCATGCTCAGCTACCTGGGCTGGGTCTCGGCCCAGGTCACGGCGCTGGGGCTGGTGTTCAACCTGCTGTCGGGCGGGCTGATCAGCATTCCCTGGGGCATGACGATCGGCGTGCTCTCGATCCTGGTGTACACGCTCTGGGGCGGGATGTGGTCGGTGGCGGTGACCGATTTCATCCAGATGATCATCCTGGTGGTCGGGCTGGTGGTGCTGGCGGTCTTCGCAGCTGATATGGCGGGCGGTGCTAGCAAGGTGATCGACCTGGCCGTGAGCCGCGACATGTTCCGCTTCTGGCCCGAACCCACCTGGCACGAGATGATCTTCTTCTTCGGTGCGGCCATCACCATGATGCTGGGCTCCATTCCGCAGCAGGACGTGTTCCAGCGCGTGATGTCGGCCAACACGGAAAAGGCGGCCACCCATGGCACGGTGATCGGCGGTACGGCCTACATCCTGTTCGCCTTCGTGCCCATGTTCCTGGTGGCCAGCGCGCTGCTCATCATGCCGGAGCAGACGGCGGCACTGCTGGAGGACGACCCGCAGAAGGTGCTCCCCACGCTGGTGATGGACAAGATGCCCGTGGTCATGCAGGTGCTGTTCTTCGGCGCGCTGCTGTCGGCCATCAAGTCGTGCGCGTCGGCCACGCTGCTCGCGCCCAGCGTCACGTTCACCGAGAACATCTGGCGCCAGTTCCGCCCCGAGTACATCAGCGACCTGGAAAACCTGCGCATCATGCGCATCAGCGTCCTGGTGTTCGCCATCGCCGTGCTGGCCTATTCCATCAAGATGGAGGGCACGCCGATTTTCGAGCTGGTCTCCGGCGCCTACCAGGTGCCGCTGGTCGGTGCGTTCGTGCCGCTGGTCTTCGGCCTGTACTGGAAGCGCGCCACCACGCAGGGTGCGCTGTGTGCCACGGTGCTCGGCATTGGCGTGTGGGTGCTCTTCATGGGCACACCGGCGCTGCATGAAGCTTTTCCGCAGCAACTGGCGGGCGTTCTCGCCGCCGTGGTGGGCATGGTGGCCGGGTCCCTGGTGCCGCAATGGGTGCACCATCGGCCCGCCAGCCACCACGCCATCGCGGGCGTGGAGTGACAGGGCACGCCCTGCAGAAAACGAGGCGCATCCTATAATCGAGGGTTTTTCCCAAGCACCGTTTCCTCCCGTATGCCTATCTATGCCTACAAATGCGGCGCCTGTGGCCATGCCAAGGATGTGCTGCAAAAAATCTCCGACGCTCCGCTGACGCAGTGTCCCGCCTGCGGCGCCGAGGCGTTCTCCAAGCAGATCACGGCCGCCGGCTTCCAGCTCAAGGGCTCGGGCTGGTACGTCACGGACTTCCGTGGCGGCAGCGGCAGCAGTGCCCCCGCGACAGGCGCCAAGAGCGAGGAGGCCGCGGCGCCCGCGGCAGCACCGGCCGCCTGCGCATCCTGCCCCGCTGCCTCGAAGGCAGATTGACCTCCTGAAGGATAGGCATGGCTGCCCTGCGCAAGTGGTTATTCACCGGTTTGCTGGTCATCGTGCCCGGCGTCATCACCGCCTGGGTGCTGAACTGGATCGTCGGCACGCTGGACCAGACGTTGGCCATCCTGCCCGAGGCCTGGCATCCGGACAAACTGCTGGGCTTCCACATTCCCGGCTTCGGCGTCCTGCTGACGCTGCTCATCCTGCTCTCCGTGGGCGCGCTGGCCAGCAATTTCGCCGGGCGCAAGCTGGTGGCGTGGGGCGACGGGCTGGTCAGCCGCATTCCCGTGGTGCGCTCGATCTACTCCAGCGTCAAGCAGGTGTCCGACACGCTGTTCTCGGAGAGCGGCAATGCCTTCCGCACGGCGGTGCTGGTGCAGTGGCCGCGCGAGGGCGTGTGGACCGTGGCGTTCATCACCGGCTCGCCCTCGGGCGAGGTGGCGGCCTACCTGCGCGATGAGTACGTGAGCGTGTACGTGCCCACCACGCCCAACCCCACCGGCGGCTATTTCGTGATCCTGCGCAAGAGCGATTGCATCGAACTCGACATGAGCATCGACGCCGCGCTCAAATACATCGTCTCCATGGGTGTGGTGGCTCCGCCCGAGCCCGCCGCACTCGCCCACTCCAGATAACAAACGTCGCGCCCCTCCTGGGCGCAGGAAGACTCCACATGGCCATGCGCTCCCACTACTGCGGTCTCGTGACCGAAGCCCTGATGGGCCAAACCGTTACCCTGTGCGGCTGGGTGAACCGCCGCCGCGACCACGGTGGTGTCATCTTCATCGACCTGCGCGACCGCGAAGGCTACGTGCAGGTCGTGTGCGACCCGGACCGCCCCGAGATGTTCAAGGTGGCCGAAGACGTGCGGGGCGAGTTCTGTGTGCAAGTCAAGGGACTGGTGCGCGCGCGCCCTGCCGGCACCACCAACGACAAGCTCAAGAGCGGCCAGATCGAAGTGCTGTGCCATGAGCTGGTGGTGCTCAACGCCTCCGTCACTCCGCCGTTCCAGATGGACGACGAGAACCTGTCCGAGACCACGCGCCTCACGCACCGCGTGATGGATCTGCGCCGCCCGCACATGCAGCGCAACATGATGCTGCGCTACAAGACGGCGATCCAGGTGCGCAACTTCCTCGACAAGGAAGGCTTCATCGACATCGAGACGCCCATGCTGGGCAAGAGCACGCCCGAGGGCGCGCGCGACTACCTCGTGCCCAGCCGCGTGCACGACGGCCAGTTCTTCGCGCTGCCGCAGTCGCCCCAGCTCTACAAGCAGATGCTGATGGTGGCCGGCTACGACCGCTACTACCAGATCACCAAGTGCTTCCGCGACGAAGACCTGCGCGCCGACCGCCAGCCCGAGTTCACGCAGATCGACTGCGAGACCTCGTTCCTGAACGAAGAGGAAATCCGCGCCATCTTCCAGCGCATGATCACCGAGGTGTTCAAGCAGCAGCTGGACGTGGACCTGGGCGAATTCCCCATCATGACCTACCAGGACGCGGCGTTCCGCTTCGGCTCCGACAAGCCCGACCTGCGCGTGAAGCTCGAGTTCACCGAGCTGACCGAGGTGATGAAGGACGTGGACTTCAAGGTGTTCTCCGCCCCCGCCACCACCAAGGGTGGCCGCGTGGTGGCCCTGCGCGTGCCGGGCGGCGGCGCCATCAGCCGTGGCGAGATCGACCAGTACACCGAGTTCGTCAAGATCTACGGCGCCAAGGGCCTGGCCTGGATCAAGGTCAACGAAGCCGCCAAGGGCCGCGATGGCCTGCAGTCGCCCATCGTCAAGAACCTGCATGACGCGGCCATCGCCGAGATCCTCAAGCGCACCGGCGCGCAGGACGGCGACCTGCTCTTCTTCGGCGCCGACAAGGAAAAGATCGTCAACGATTCCATCGGCGCGCTGCGCCTGAAGATCGGCCACAGCGAATTCGGCAAGAAGAGCGGCCTGTTCGAGAACCGCTGGGCGCCGCTGTGGGTGGTGGACTTCCCCATGTTCGAGCACGACGAGGAAGAAGACCGCTGGGTGGCCGTGCACCATCCCTTCACGTCGCCGAAGGACGGCCATGAGGACCTCATGGACACCGATCCCGGCAAGTGCATCGCCAAGGCCTACGACATGGTGCTCAACGGCTGGGAGCTGGGCGGCGGCTCGGTGCGTATCCACCGCGCCGACGTGCAGGCCAAGGTGTTCGCCGCCCTGAACATCGGCCCGGAAGACCAGCGCGCCAAGTTCGGCTACCTGCTCGATGCGCTGCAGTACGGCGCGCCCCCGCACGGCGGCCTGGCCTTCGGCCTGGACCGCCTCATCACGCTGATGACCGGCGCCGAGTCGATCCGCGACGTGATCGCCTTCCCCAAGACCCAGCGCGCGCAGGATCTGCTGACCCAGGCGCCTTCGCCCGTGGACGAAAAGCAGCTGCGCGAGCTGCATATCCGTCTGCGCAACCCGGTGGCTGCAGCGTAAGGCGGAGCCTTGCATGCACAATCAAAGGGCGCCCTGGTGGCGCCCTTTGTTTTCTGGGGATGCGTGATGAACCAACAGCTTTTCACATGGCGGCCTTGGGCCGTCCCGGCATGGAGCGGCGCATGGCGTGGCTGAGGGCCTGCGTGCCCAGCGCACTGTGCGTGCTGCTGCTCGCCGCCTGCGGCGAGAAGAAAACCGAGCTGGGCCAGGGCGGCTCCGTGGTCAGCGGCTCGGCCGGGCCTGAAGGCGCCCGCAACGCGGCCCGCGAGCTGCAGCGCTGCGATGCGCCCGTGGCCACCGTGGCGCTGGCCGAGAACCCGAACGGCTACACCGTGGGCAGCGGCTACCATCTGCCCGCCTCGCCGGTGCCGCTGATCAAGCTGCTGGCGCAGCAAAGCGGCTGCTTTCGTGTGGTGGACCGCGGCGCAGGCCTGCGTGGCACGGTGCAGGAGCAGGACCTGAAGGACGCGGGCATCTTGCGCCCCCAGTCCACGGTGGCCAAGGGCAAGGGCTACGAGGCGCAGTACACCCTCACGCCCAGCCTCACCTTCAGCGAGCAGGATGCCGGGCGTGGCCTGGCCGGGGTGATCGCCATGGTTCCCGTGCTGCGCGACATCGCCGGGCTGGCGGGCCTGGTCGAGCAGGTCAAGTTCAAGGAAGCGCAGACCGCGCTGCTGCTGTCCGACAACGAAACCACCGAACAGGTGGCGGCCGCCACGGGTGCCGCGCGCACCACCGACCTGGGCGTGGGCGGGCTGGTGCTGGGCCGCCTGGGCGGGGGCGCCGGCGCCGGGTGGAGCAACACCAACGAGGGCAAGGTGATCGCCGCCGCCTTCCTGGACGCGCACAACCAGCTCGTGGCCCAGGCGCGCGTGCTGCAGGCCAAGGCACTGCCGCCGCCCGTGCCCACCCGCGCCGCCAGCCGTTGATGCGCCCGGGCACCACGCCATGTACAAGATCCCGCAATCGGTGCTGGTGGTGGTGCATACCCCAGCGCTCGACGTGCTGCTGATCCGCCGCGCCGATTCGGCCGAGCCGTTCTGGCAGTCGGTCACCGGCAGCAAGGATGCGCCGCACGAGTCCTATGCCGCCACGGCGGCGCGCGAGGTGCGCGAGGAAACCGGCATCGACGCGCAGGCCCCGGGCTGCGTGCTGCGCGACTGGCGGCTGGAGAACGTCTACACCATCTATCCCCAGTGGCAGCACCGCTACGCGCCCGGCGTGTGGCACAACACCGAGCGGGTCTTCGGCCTGCAGGTACCCGCGCGGCAGGCCGTGGCCTTGAATCCCCGCGAACACACGGCATATGCTTGGCTGGACTGGCGCGAGGCGGCCGACCGCTGCACCTCGCCCTCCAACGCCGAGGCGATTTTGCTGCTGCCACGAATGACCACGCCATGACCCCTGCACTCGCGCTCCAGCGCCCCGCGTCTTCCGACATCCTGCGCGTGGCCACCTACAACATCCACAAGGGCGTGCAGGGCCTGGGGCCGGCGCGGCGGCTGGAGATCCACAACCTCGGGCTGGCGGTGGAGCAGCTCGACGCCGACATCGTCTGCCTGCAGGAAGTGCGCCGCCTCAACCACAAGGAGCAGCACTACTTCGACCGCTGGCCTGCCGTGCCCCAGGCCGAGTACCTGGCCCCCGAGGGCTACGCAGCCGTGTACCGCACCAACGCCTACACGCGCCACGGCGAGCATGGCAACGCGCTGCTCACGCGCTGGCCCGTGCTCGGGCACCAGCACGAGGACATGTCGGACCACCGCTTCGAGCAGCGCGGCCTGCTGCACGTCGAGGTGATGTTCCAGGGCCGCCCGGTGCACGTCATCGTGGTGCACCTGGGCCTGGTGCCGGGCAGCCGCGTGCGCCAGATCCACCAGCTGCAGCGCTTCATCGAGCGCGAAGTGCCGCTGCGCGCTCCGCTGGTGGTGGCGGGGGATTTCAACGACTGGGGCTCGCGCATCCAGCACATGCTGCGCGGCTTCGGCCTGCACGAGTACGAGGAGCACCGCGCCTTCACCTACCCCGCGCGGCTGCCCATCACCCAGCTCGACCACGTCTACGTGCGCGGCCTGACTCCGCTGGGCCTGCACGCGCCGCGCGGGCGTATCTGGTGGCGCATGTCCGACCACCTGCCACTGATCGCCGAATTCCGTTGGTAAGTGTGAAGCGCACCGCACCCCAGTTCCGAGCCGGCCACCGCGTCCAGTTGCTGCAGGGCGCGGCCGAGCTGTTCCCGGCCCTGGCCCAGTCCATGGACGGCGCGCGCCACTCGGTGCTGTTCGAGACCTACATCTTCGACACCACCGGCTCCGGCGCCGAGGTGGCCGAGGCCCTGATGCGCGCCGCCCGGCGCGGCGTGCGCACCAACCTGGTGGTCGATGGCGTGGGCACAGGCCGTTTGCCCGCGCCGTGGTACGAGCGCCTGCGCACGGCTGGCGTACAGGTGCGCGTGTACTCGCCGCTCGGGCCGCTGGGGCTGCTGCTGCCCATGCGCTGGCGGCGCCTGCACCGCAAGCTGTGCGTGGTCGACGGGCAGGTGCTGTTCTGCGGCGGCATCAACGTGCTCGACGACTACCACGACCCGCACTTCGGCACGCTGCAGGCGCCGCGCTTCGACTTCGCCGTGCGCGCCGAAGGCGCCCTGGTGGCGCAGGCGCAGGCCACCATGGAGCAGCTGTGGTGGCGCATCCAGGCGGTGCGCGATGCGCGCCAGTACCACCTGCCCGAAGCCGTGCACGCGTTGCGCGAGGCTGGCGTCGGCGCGCCGCTCCGCCAGCGCGGCCTGGGCATGCGCGCTGCGCTGCTGTTGCGCGACAACCTGCGCAACCGCGGCCGCATCGAGCAGGCCTACCGCCGCGCCATCGCCAGCGCGCAGCACGAGATCATCATCGCCAACGCCTACTTCCTGCCCGGCGGCAAGCTGCGCCGCGCGCTGGTGCTGGCGGCGCGGCGCGGCGTGCGCGTGCAACTGCTGCTGCAGGGGCGCTACGAATACTTCATGCAGTACCACGCGGCGCGCCCGGTGTACGGCGCGCTGCTGCGCGCCGGGGTCGAGATCCACGAGTACGAGCCCAGCTTCCTGCACGCCAAGGTGGCCGTGATCGATGCCCACGGGCGCCGCCCCTGGGCCACGGTGGGGTCGAGCAACCTCGACCCGCTGTCGCTGCTGCTGGCGCGCGAGGCCAACGTGGTGGTGCGTGACAAGGCCTTCGCCAGCGAACTGCGCCAGCGCCTGCGCCAGGCCATGCACACGGCGGGGCGGCGGGTGGACGCGCAGCAGTTCGAGCAGCGCCCCTGGCGCGAGCGCATGCTCGACCAGGTGGCCCACGCGCTCATGCGGGCCGCGCTCTGGGTGACGGGCAACCGCTATTGACCGCTCTTCGCCGCAGGCGCCAGCCGCCACGCATCCCACGCTGCCAGCAGGTGGGTGGTCAGCAGCGTGAGGGCCAACTGCAGGCGCACGGTCGAAGACACGTCCTTGGCGGGCCACCAGGCCGCCCATGCGACATAGGCGGAAGGCAGCAGGAGCGCTCCCCAGATGGTGAAAAGCAGCAGCGCTGTGCCGCGCCTGCGCTGGAGGTATTGCCCTATTCCGGGGAGGGCGAGTGAAGCCAGGGTGTCCCGGAGGGCGCGCCGCCGGTCCGCAGGGGCGGCGTGCTGCGGGGCTGGCGGGGCCGAGGGCGCAGGCGCGTTGCGCACCAGGGCGGCGAGGCGGTGCGCGGTCTGGGCGCACGAGGCGATCCCTTCGACCGTGCGGCCATCGGCAAGCGCCAGCCGCAGGTACGCAGCGCCAGGAACGAGCCAGCCTTGCAGCCGGTGGTACCAGCGCGGCCCGTGCCGCAGCGCGACGGCCTGGGCCTTGCGGATTGCGCCCCGCGGGCAGGCCAGGCTCAGCCGCGCATCGCGCGCATTGGCCTTGAAGACCAGCAGGCGCTGGTTCGTCAGCACCACCCAGCGCAGCCCCAGCATCACCGTCTCGCGTGGCATCTCGCCGGCCTGGCTATGGGGCCAGAACAGGCCGGGCCGGGCCAGCAGCCGCAGGGCACGCAGGTTGCCCAGGGGCTCGAATGCGGGCTCCGTCTGGCTGCGCTGCGCAGCGTCACGCAGCAGCCACACCAGGATTGGGAGCATCAGCACGGGCAGCAGCACGGCCAGCGCAACGCGCGCCGGACGGCCGGCCAGCAGGAGCGGAAACAGGTCGCGCAAGGCGTGCGGCAGCAGCCAGGCGAGCAGTATCCAGGGCAGGAAGGGCGCATTCAGCCGCAGGAGCAGGCGGGCCTGCCGCCATGTGGAGGGGAGCGCCTGGCCTGCAATGCCCAGGGTGTCGCGGGGGCGCTGCGCCAGGTCGGGCCGGTGCGCGCGCAACTGCGCCTGGGCCTGGATCTTCTGGGCGCGCAGCGCACAGGCCAGCCCGAGCGCGAACCACAGCACGGCGCCCGCCAGGCCCACGTAGTACCCGGCCCGCCATCCGCCCACGGCCGCATGCTGTGCCTGCAGCGCGTCGCGCACGGCGCCATCGCCCCATTCGCCCAGCCATTGGCGATCCGGCCCGTACCGGAGGATGCGGAAGCTGGCGCCGTCCACGACCAGCAAATCGGTGTTCAGGCGCGCCAATGCGCGCGGCTCCAGCGCCGATTGCCCGGGCGGCAGGGGGTAGGCGGTTTGCCGGCCATCGGGCCAGACATCGACGACATGGCCAGCCTGCATGCCGCCGTCCAGCCGCACGGTGGTGCCCGCGGGGGTCTCGGTGGCGCCCGGCGGGCGGTAGGCCGCGATGGCCTCTTCCAGAAAGCGCCAGTGCGCCTGCTGCTCCAGCAGTTCGATGCGTTGCCCGGGCGCCATGTGCGCGCCGTCCAGGCGCACCAGGGCGGGGCGGTTGGTATCCGTGGTCCACCAGTGCCCGTCCTCCCACCACAGCCCGTTGGTGAAGCGGTACGTGTCCAGTGGCGTGGTGCCCAGGTGCTGGCCTTGCGGCCCGAACAGGGCCACGGCGTGGCCGCCGCCCGTGGCAATGGCCACGCGTCCGTCGGGCGCGAATGCGAAGCGGATGGCGTTGTCCCCATGGCGCTGCAGCGCCGCGGGCCAGGCGGGCGTGATGGTGCGCAGGGGGCGCGCGTCGGCGGCGGACAGCACATGCAGCACGGGACTGTGCCGCGACCAGGCCACCAGATGCCCCTCGGGGTGCGCCGCCAGAATGCCCGCGTTGCCCGCAAGCCCTGCCTGTGCCGCTGGGACGATCTGCTGGCGCCGCCCTTGTGCGTCGAGCCGCCAAAGCGCATCGTTCACGCTCAGCCAGACCTGGTTTCCCGGCAGCACGGCCAAGCCCCACGGGCCCTGGATGGCTGCCTGGCGCTGGCTGCTCCACAGGGCCAGGCCCACACAGATACAGGCCAGCAGCAGCAAGCCAGCCCCCAGCGATTGCCAGAAACGGTGGCGTGGCGCCCTGGCGGCTGCTTCTCCTGCTTCTCCCTCTTGGTCGCGCATGGCGCACTTTCCTTCGTGTGCATTGTTGTGGCGCGACAGCATACACAGGGGGCGCGTGCGGGCCCCGGGTGGATGTGTTTTGCTCCTTATTTCGTAGCTTGCGGCGCTTTCTGCATGGGCGTTTGTGCCCTAAAACGCCTAAAAAACCAGGTCTGGCATTCGCTGGTACCATGCCGCCATGTCTTTTGATCCTCCCTCCCCGGCGCCGGACGAAGGCGTCCCCGTCTCCGTCAAGATCCGCGAGCGCCTGCAGGCGGCGCGCAAGCGCTTTCATGCCAACGACAACATCGCCGAGTTCATCAACCCCGGCGAGCTGGAGGCGCTGCTCGACGAGGTCGAGGCCAAGATGCAGGGCGTGCTCGACAGCATGGTCATCGACACCGAGGGCGACCACAACACGCAGAGCACGGCGCGGCGCGTGGCCAAGATGTACCTGGGCGAGGTGTTCAAGGGCCGCTACGTGAACGCCCCG
The DNA here is from genome assembly GCA_021496925.1 of Acidovorax sp. YS12. Taxonomy (NCBI): domain Bacteria; kingdom Pseudomonadati; phylum Pseudomonadota; class Betaproteobacteria; order Burkholderiales; family Comamonadaceae; genus Acidovorax; species Acidovorax sp. YS12. Next base: position 2,242,906 of record CP053915.1, on the reverse strand, counting down.
TCGATCACCGAGTTCCCGAACGCCGAGCACCTGAACGAGCTGATGATCGTCGGCCCGATCACCGTGCGCAGCGCCTGCAGCCACCATTTCTGCCCCGTCATCGGCAAGATCTGGATCGGCGTGCTGCCCAACGAGCACACCAACGTCATCGGCCTGTCCAAGTACGCGCGCCTGGTGGACTGGGTCATGGGCCGCCCGCAGATCCAGGAGGAGGCGGTGGTGCAACTGGCCGACCTGATCATGGAAAAGACCCAGCCCGACGGCCTGGCCGTGGTCATGGAGGCGAGCCACTTCTGCATGTCCTGGCGCGGCGTGCGCGAGATGGACAGCAAGATGATCAATTCCGTGATGCGCGGCGTGTTCCTCACCAACCCGACGCTGCGCCGCGAGTTCCTGTCGCTCATTCCCGGAAGGACCTGAAAGCCATGCTGGTTCGCCTGCTCTACGTCAGCCGCGCCGTCGATACGTCGCCCGCGGCCATCGAAGCCATCCTTACCCAGTCGCGCCTGCACAACCCGGCCAGCGGCATCACCGGCGTGCTGTGCTACGGCGGCGGCATCTTCCTGCAGGCCATCGAGGGCGGCCGCGCGGCCGTGAGCGAGCTGTACGGCCACATCCAGCGCGACGCGCGCCACAAGGACGTGGAACTGCTGGCCTTCGAGGAAATCTGCGAGCGCCGCTTCGGCGGCTGGACCATGGGCCAGGTCAACCTGGCCAAGCTCAACCACTCCATCGTGCTCAAGTACTCCGAGCGCCCCGAGTTCGACCCCTACGCCGCATCGGGCAAGGTGTCGTTCGCGCTGCTCGAAGAACTCATGGCCACGGCCAGCGTCATCGGCCGGGCCTGATCCGCCCCCCTTCGCTGAACACGCCCCGCAGCCGCAGCCGGCCCCGCGCCGCTGCGGCCTTTGCTTTGTGCCATGGCCCTCGACGCCTTCGCCCTCATCCTCCTGGCCGGCCTCATCCATGCCGGCTGGAACATCGCCGCCAAGAAGGCCGGGGGCGATGCGCGCTTCGCCTTCTTCACCTCGGCGCTGATGATGGTGGTGTGGGCGCCCCTGGGCTGGTGGCTGGGGCGCGATGCCGTGCCGCTGTGGGGCGTGCGCGAGTGGGCCTTCATCGTCGCCAGCGGCCTGCTGCACGTGCTGTACTACGTGATCCTGCTGCGCGGCTACCGCCGCGCCGATCTCACCGTGGTCTACCCGCTGGCGCGCGGCTCGGGGCCGCTGCTGTCGTCGTTCGTCGCCATCACGCTGCTGGGCGAGCGGCTGTCCTGGCTCGGCGGGCTGGGCATCGCGGGCGTGGTGGGCGGCGTGTTCCTGATCGCCGGCGGGCCGGCGCTGCTGCGCGCCACGCACGACCCGGCCGCGCGTTCCCGGGTGCACGCCGGCATGGCCTACGGCCTGCTCACGGGCGCCTTCATCGCCGCCTACACCGTGGTGGACGGCTACGCCGTCAAGGTGCTGCTGATGTCGCCCATCCTGGTGGACTACATGGGCAACTTCGTGCGCGTGGCGGTGCTGGCGCCCGCCGTGCTGCGGGATCTGCCCACGGCGCGCAGCCTGTGGGCGGTGCAGTGGCGCTTCGCGCTGCTGGTGGCGGTGGTGAGCCCGGTGGCCTACGTGCTGGTGCTGTACGCCATGCGCGAGGCGCCAATGTCGCACGTCGCGCCCGCGCGCGAGGTGTCGATGCTGTTCGCGGCGCTGATCGGCGGGCATTTGCTGAACGAGGGCGACCGCCTGGCCCGGCTGGCAGGGGCGGTGCTCATCGCGGCGGGGGTGGTGGCGCTCGCGCTGGGGTAGCCACTCGCTTCTGATTTCATAGCTGCTTGCGCTTTCTGTGTAAGGGTTTGCTGCCGTTTTGGCTTGTTTCCTGGGGCAATCCCAGAGGCGGCCTGCGGGGACGGGGCGCTTTCTATAATTTCCGCATGAAAAAAGGGGATATTCGTGCGCGGCGCCAGCGGGGGCTGCTGCGGGCGCTGGCGTGGCTGGCGTGCGCCGCCGCGCTGCCCGCGCAGGGCGGCGGCCTGCCGGGCGGCCGGGCCGAGGTGCGCATCGGCGCGCTCTCGGTGCTGGAGGGCGAGGACACGCGGCGCCTGTGGCAGCCCCTGGTCGCTACGCTGGAGCAGGCTCTGGGCGGCGTGCCGGTGCGCCTGCAGGCGCTCGACCCGGCGGCGCTGGAAGACGCCGTGGCCCAGGGCGAGCTCGACTTCGTGGTCACCAACCCCGGCCACTACGTGACGCTGGAGGCGCGCCACGGCGCCTCGCGCATCGCCACGCAGTCGGCGGCGCAGGGCGACCCGGCGCACGCCGTGGGCTCGGCGGTGGTGGTGCGCGCCGATGCGCCGGTGCAGCCCGCGGGCCTGGGGCAGATGCGCGGCTGGCGCGTGGCCGCCGTGGCCGAGGAGGCCTTTGGCGGCTACCAGCTGGCCGCCGTGGAGTGGCTGCGCCAGGGCATCGACCCCGAGGCGGGCGGGCTGGCGCCGGTGTTCACCGGCTTTCCCATGCAGCGCGTGGCGCAGGCCGTGCTCGCGGGCGAGGCCGACGCCGGCATTCTGCGCACCTGCGTGCTGGAGCAGTGGGAGCGCCAGGGCACGGTGCCTGCGGGCGCGCTGCGCGTGGTGCCCGCCGCGCCGCCGCAGGATACGGCGGCGGCGGGGCTGCCCGGCTGCCGCACGTCCACCCCGCTGTACCCGGGCTGGGCCTTCGCGGCGCTGCCGGGCACGCCGCCCGAGCTGTCGCGCCAGGTGCTGCTGGCGCTGCTGGCCCAGCCCGGCGGCGGTGACGCCACGGGCAGCGTGTGGACCGTGCCGGCCGACTACCAGCGCGTGCACGATGTGCTGCGCGTGCTGCAGGTCGAGCCCTACATGTTCCTGCGCGAAACGCGCCTGCAGGCGCTGCTGCGCCGCTACTGGAGTGTGGCCGCGGCCCTGCTGGCGCTGGCGCTGGCGGGCGGCGCCTACCTGCTGCGCGTGGAGGTGCTGGTAAAGCGCCGCACCGCCGAGCTGACGCACAGCCTGCACGAGCGCGAGCGCCTGGCGCGCCAGAACGCGCAGCACCAGGAGGCGCTGGGGCACCTCTCGCGCCTGTCCATCCTGGGCGAGCTGTCGGCCATGCTGGCGCACGAGCTGAACCATCCGCTGGCCACCATCGCCAACTACGCGGCGGCGCTTCGCCGGCGCGCCGCGCGCGGCAGCCTGGCGCCGCAGGACCTGGAGCGCGCGCTGCAGGACATCGCGCACGAGAGCGAGCGCGCCGCGCGCGTCATCGGCGGCGTGCGTGCGCTGGCGCGCAAGCGCGTGCCCGAGCGTGCCGCCATCGCGCCGCGCGCGCTGGTCGAGCAGGCGCTGGCGCTGCTCGCGGGCGGGCAGCCGCAGGCGGTGCGCGTGGCCTGCGCCCCCGGCGCCGGGAAGCTGCGCGTGTGCGGCGACGCCCAGCAACTGCTGCAGGTGCTGCTGAACCTGCTGCAGAACGCGCGCGACGTGCACCGCGCCGCGGGCCAGGAGGCGCTGCCCATCGTGGTCGAGATCGGCAGCGAGGACGGTTGCCTCTGCCTCGCGGTGCGCGACCACGGTCCGCCGCTGGTGCCCGAGGCGCAGGCGCTGCTGTTCACCCCGTTTCACACCACCAAGCCCGGCGGCCTGGGCCTGGGCCTGTCGATCAGCCGCGGCATTGCCGAAGCGCACGGCGGCGCGCTGCACGCGCGGCCCGTGCCGCCTGCCGAGGGCGGCGGCATGCGCATGGCGCTGCTGCTGCCGCTGGCCGGCGCAGCCGCCGAAGGAACCGGGGAGCCCGACGCATGACGGCCGCCCCCCCGCCCCGCATCCACGTGGTGGACGACGACGCGCACTTCCTGCGCTCGCTGCTGTTCATGGTCGAAGGCCTGGGCTTCGACGCCGTGGGCCACCCTTCGGCCGAGGCCTTCGCCCTGGCCGCGCCCGCCCCCGTGCCGCAGGGCACCTGCCTGCTGCTCGACATCCGCATGCCGCGCATGAGCGGGCTGGAGCTGCAGCGCCGCCTGCAGGACCGGCCGGACATGCCCATCGTGTTCATGACCGGACACGGGGACGTGGACCAGGCGGTGCAGGCGCTGCGCGGCGGCGCGGTGGACTTCCTGCAGAAGCCCTTCCGCGAACAGGCGCTGCTCGATGCGCTCAACCGCGCCGTGGCCGCCAGCGTGCAGGCTCAGCAGCGCCAGGCGCGCCAGGCGCAGGCGCTGGCGGTGCTGCAGCGCCTGACGCCGCGCGAGCGCGACGTGGCGCGGCTGCTGGCGCTGGGCCACAGCAACAAGGAGGTGGCGCGGCGCCTCGACATCAGCGACCACACCGTGCACGTGCACCGCCAGGGCATCACCAAGAAAACCGGCTCGGGCCACGCGGCCGACCTGGCGCGGCTCATCCTGCGGGCCGCGCCGCAGGAGCTGGAGGACGACGGCCCGCCGTGAAGCCGGCGGCGCTGCGTTGCGCGTTTTGCGCATGTGCTCATGCGAATCGGGCGCATGCAAGCGGCGCGCTTGTTCCTAGACTGAAAGCCTCTTTTTCCCTTGCTTTCAGAAGAACCATGCAGACCCTTCGCCGCCTTTCCTGCTCACGCCGTTTCACTCTGGCCCTGGCCGCCGCTGCCGCCTTGTGGGGCGCGGGCCTGCCGCTGGCCCAGGCGCAGGGCGCGCCCAAGGAGGTGGTCATCGGCTACCAGGACATGGTGCTGCCCTGGCGCTACGCGCAGGAGACCCAGGCGGTGGAAAAGGCCACCGGCTACAAGGTGGCGTACCGCAAGCTTGGCAGCGGCGCCGAGGTGACGCGCGCGCTGGCCAGCGGCGCCATCCAGATCGGCGAGGCCGGCTCGGCGCCGTTCGCCGCCGCGCTGTCGCAGGGCGTGCCGATCCAGGTGTTCTGGGTGGCCGACAACATCCACCACGCCGAGGCGCTGGTGGCGCGCAACGGCAGCGGCGCGCGCCAGCTGGCCGACCTCAAGGGCAAGAAGATCGGTATCCCCTACGTCTCCACCAGCCACTTCCATGCCCTGGTGGCGCTGCAGGCGGCGGGCGTGCAGGCCAGGGACGTGAAGATCCTCAACCTGCGCCCGCCCGAGATCCTGGCCGCCTGGGAGCGCGGCGACATCGACGCCGCCTTCGTCTGGGACCCGGTGCTGGCCAAGCTCAAGCAGGGCGGCCAGGTGCTGACCACCTCGGGCGAGATTGCCGCGCAGACCGGCAAGGCCACGTTCGACGCGCTGGCCGTGCGCACCGACTTCGCGCAGGCGCACGGCGAGTTCCTCACGCGCTTCGTCAAGGTGCTGGCCGAGGCCGACCAGCGCTACACGCGCAACCCCGGCGCCTGGACGGCCGACTCCGCCGAGGTCAAGGCCATCGCCAAGTGGTCCGGCGCCGAGGCCGCCAGCGTGCCGGGCAGCCTCGCGCTCTACGCCTTCATTCCCCCGGCCGAGCAGGCCAGCGCGCGCTGGCTCGGCGGCGGCAGGCAGTCGGTGGTGGCGCAGTCGCTCGCGGCCACGGCGCAGTTCCTGCAGGCGCAGGGCGCGGTGCAGCAGGTGCTGCCCGACTACGCGGCGGGCGTGAACGACACCTGGGTGCGCCATGCCGCAGGCCAGTGAGGGCACGCAGGGCCTGATGGTGCGCGGCCTGTCGGTGCGCTACGAGGGCGCGCCGGCCGGCCACCGCGCCCTGGCGCTGCACGGCGTGGACCTGGACATCGCCCCGGGCGAGTTCGTCGTCGCCGTGGGCGCCTCGGGCTGCGGCAAGACCACGCTGCTGAACACCATCGCCGGCTTCACCGCGCCGTCGGCCGGGCACATCGCCTGGAACGGCGCGCCCGTGCGGGACGCGGGCGCCGAGCGCGGCGTGGTGTTCCAGAAGCACGCCCTCATGCCCTGGCTCAACGTGCTGGACAACGTGGCCCTGGGCCTGCGTCTGCGCGGCCTGGGGCGCGCCGAGCGCCAGCGCATCGCGCTGGAGCAGCTCGCCCGCGTGGGCCTGGCCGAGCGCGCCCAGGCCTACCCGTGGCAGCTCTCGGGCGGCATGCAGCAGCGCGTGGGCATCGCGCGCGCGCTGGCGGGCGACGCCGACCTGCTGCTGATGGACGAGCCCATGGGCGCGCTCGACGTGTTCACGCGCGAGGCGCTGCAGGAACTGGTGCTGCGCCTGTGGGCCGCGCCGCGCGCCACACGGCGCACGGTGTTCTTCATCACCCACGACGTGGAGGAGGCGCTGTTCCTGGCCTCGCGCATCATCGTCATGAGCCCGCGCCCCGGGCGCATCACCGAGAGCCTGGCGGTCGATTTCGGGCGCCGCTACCTGGCGGGCGCGCCGGCGCGCGCCGTCAAGTCGCTGCCCGCCTTCATCGCCATGCGCGAGCAGCTCATGGCCGCCATCTCCGAAGCCTCGCTGGTTCCCGCGTGAATCCGCATCATTGACTATCAAAATGAGAGCTGTTAGCGCTTACCCCATAAGGGCCAGAGGCCGATTTCTTGCCATGGATGGCGCCATCCCGCACGAACCCGCCCCGGAAACCGCGCAGCCGCCCGCGGAGCTGCCGGCCGTGGCGCCGTTCCGCGCGCACCGCCCGCGCACGCCGCGCCTGTGGAGCCTGCTGTGCGTGGCCGGCTGGCTGGCGCTGTGGTGGCTGGCCACCGCGCTGCAGTGGGTGCCGCCGCTTTTCCTGCCCGCGCCCGAGGCCGCGCTGAACGCCTTCGCCCAGGCCTGGCGCGGCGACATCCAGGGCGGCGACGCGCTGTGGGTGCATGCGCAGTGGAGCTGCCTGCGCGTGTTCGGCGCGTTCGCGCTGGCCGTGGCCACGGCGGTGCCGGTGGGCATCGCCATGGGTGTGAACCGCTGGGCGCAGGCCGTGTTCGACCCGCTGCTGGAGTTCTACCGCCCGCTGCCGCCGCTGGCCTACCTGCCGCTGGTGGTGATCTGGCTGGGCATCGACGAAGCGGCGAAGTGGCTGCTCATCTACCTGGCCTGCTTCGCCCCCATGGCGCTGGCGGCACGCGCCGGCACGCGCAACGCCAGCGCCGAGCAGGTGAACGCGCTGCGCTCGCTCGGCGCCACGCGCTGGCAGCTGCTGCGCCACGCCATCGTGCCCGCGGCGCTGCCCGACATCCTGGTGGGCCTGCGCATCGCCATGGGCTTCGCCTGGACCACGCTGGTCGCCGCCGAGATGGTGGCCGCCACGCAGGGGCTGGGGCAGATGGTGCTCAACGCCTCCAACTTCCTGCGCACCGACATCGTGGTCATGGGCATCTTCGTCATCGGCGCCATCGCGCTGCTGCTCGACGCGCTGCTGCGCTGGCTGGAGCGCTGGCTGCTGCCTTGGCATGGGCGGTGAGTGCTGCGAAAAAGAGAGCTGCCAGCGCTTGATTCGCCTTGCTTTTGAAGGAATTCAATCCTCAACGCAAGACCAGTCAAGCGCTGGCAGCTCCTGTTTCGAGAGCGGCTCCCCGCAGGGCTGTTACCTGGCCTGCGCCTTGGCGCGTTCGGCGGCCACCTCGGCCTTGATCTTGTCGGCCATCTGGCGCTGCTTCTCGGCCAGCGGCGGGAACGGGCCGAAGCGGTGCTGGTCCGCCGGCGCGCCCAGCATGTAGGGCGGGAAGGCGGAGTCCACCGGCTTGTTCCAGCGCGCGGGGAAGTCGGCCTCCAGGTTGGCCTTCTCGGGCCGGGGCTTGGACAGCATGTAGGCCGACACGTCGTAGGCCTCGTCGTCGCTGAGCTGCGGCGCGTCGAAGTTCGTGCCCTGCGGCATGTTGTGCTTGACGAAGCGCGTGGCCATGGCCAGGCGGTTCATGCCCGCGCCGTTGTTGAAGGTGTCCGGGCCCCACAGCGGCGGAAACACGTAGCCCTGCGCGTCGCCGGGCTTGCCCGCGCGCACGCCCTGGCCGTCCGGGCCGTGGCACACGGCGCACTTGGCCTCGTACACCTTGGCGCCGGCCTCCAGGTTGGCGCGGCGGTTGGGCATCTTGCTCTGCACCATGCCCGCGCCCTCGACGTTGGCGCCCACCGGGATGCCGCGCGACAGGAACGAGATGTAGGTGACGAAGGCCTTCATCTCGCGCGAATCGAGCGGCAGCGCCTTGCCGCTCATGCTGCGCTCCATGCAGCCGTTGACGCGCTCCTCGACGGTGCTGACGTCGTCCTCGCGCCCGCGGTACTGCGGGAACGTGGCGGCGACGCCCGTCCACGGCATGGCGAAGGGCTTGGTGGCGGCCTGCTGGTGGCACGAGGCGCAGGCCAGGTTGTTGCCGGCGAAGCGCTTGCGCACGTCGCCCACCTCGGGGCCGATGTGGGCGAAGGTGCGCGTGGTCAGCTCGTGGCCGTACTGCACCAGGTCCTTGTAGTGGCCGGGCGGCAGCGCGGCCACGTCCGGCACGGGGCGGCCCGCGAGCTGCACGGTGGCGGGGGCGTCGGCCGCCAGGGCGGCGCCGGCGCCCAGCACGGCGGCCAGGCCCGCGAGCCAGGAGAAGGGAGTCATCGTGGTTTTCATCATGGCCCCATGCTAAGTAGGGTTGATCGGCGCGCAAATTCCCTGTATCGGGGAGGTGCCTAGCCGGAAAAGGGTATTGCGCTGTGCAAGGCGGCAGGGTAGCGCCACCGGCGCGCCGCAGAATGCGCCATCTTCCTTACTCCACCGCACGGGTATGGCATCCATTTCCTTCTTGACCCGCGGGGCCGCCTGGGCCCTGCTCGTTGCAATCTGTGGCGTGGCGCAGGCCGGGCCGCTGGGCGCGGCCCTGGACGGCGACGATGGCATGGACGCCGCCGTGGCGGTCGCGCCCCTGCCCGCGTCGGTGCGCGTGCTGCGCGACCAGCCCTACGGCCCGCACCCGCGCCAGCGCATGGACGTGTACTTGCCGCCGCATGCGCACGATGCGCCCGTGCTGTTCATGGTGCACGGCGGGGCCTGGCGCGTGGGCGACAAGGCCCACGCCAGCGTGGTGCATAACAAGGTGGCGCGCTGGGTGCCGCAGGGCGTGGTGCTGGTGTCGGTCAACTACCGCATGCTGCCCGAGGCCGCGCCGCTGGAGCAGGCGCGCGACGTGGCGCGTGCGCTGGCCCAGGCGCAGCGCCTGGCGCCGCAGTGGGGCGCGCAGCCCGGGCGCTTCGTGGCCATGGGGCATTCGGCCGGGGCGCACCTGGTGGCGCTGCTCGCCGCCGCGCCCGCGCTGTGGCAGGCGCAGGGCGCCAGGCCGGTGCGCGCCACCGTGGCGCTCGACAGCGCCGTGTACGACGTGGCCGAGGCCATGCACCGGCCGCACCTGCGCCTGTACGACGCTGCCTTCGGCAGCGACCCGGCGCAGTGGGCGCTGGTGTCGCCCGTGCAGCAGCTGCGCCAGGCGGGCGCGCCGCTGCTGGCCGTGTGCTCCACGCGGCGCCGCGCGGCGTGCGCCCAGGCCGAGGGTTTCGCGGCGCAGGCTCGGGCCCTGGGCATGCGCGTGCAGGTGCTGGGGCAGGACCTCTCGCACGGCGAGATCAACGCCAGCCTGGGGCGTGATGGCCCCTATACCGAGGCGGTGGAGGCCTTCCTGCGCGCGGTGGATGCGAAGATGCTGCCATGACACCTTTCCCCGGTCCTCTCCTTCGCCGTTTTCCCCTGGCCCGCGCGTTGGCGCTGCTGGCGCTCGTGGCCTGGGGCGCGGCGCAGGCCGCGCCCGCGCCCTGGTACTGGTGGCGCAGCAAGATCGACGGCGCGCGCACCTGCGCCCAGGTCTCGCCGGGCGAGGGCTGGGAGCGCGACGGCGGCCCCTTCGACGGCCCCGGGTGCCAGCCGCGCAAACGGGTGTACGTGATTCCCATGCGGTGACAATGCCGCTTTGCCCTGTTGCCTGCTTGCCGTCCTCCATGCCCTCGATCGAAACCCTGGTTGCCTTTTTTGGCGTCTCCGTCCTGCTGGGCCTCTCTCCCGGGCCGGACAACCTCTTCGTGCTCATGCAGTCCGCGCAGCGCGGCTGGCGCGCCGGCATGTGCGTGGTGCTGGGCCTGTGCTGCGGCCTGGTGGTGCACACCACGGCGGTGGCGCTGGGGCTGGCGGCGGTGTTCGCCGCGTCGGCGCTGGCGTTCACGCTGCTCAAGTTCGTGGGCGCGGCCTACCTGGCCTGGCTGGCCTGGGGCGCGCTGCGCGCCCCGGTGGGCGGCGGCGCAGCGGCCCCGGCCGAGGGCGGGCCGGGCTACAGTGCCTGGCGCATGGTGGGGCGCGGCGTGGTGATGAACCTGACGAACCCCAAGGTGCTGGTGTTCTTCCTGGCCTTCCTGCCGCAGTTCGCCGACCCCGCGCGCGGCGGCGTGGCGCAGCAGATCATGGTGCTGGGCTGCGTGTTCATGCTCGCCACGCTGCTGGTGTTCGGGGCCATCGCCTGTTTCTCGGGCGCCTTCGGCACGCTGCTGCAGCGCTCGGCGCGCGCGCAGCGGGTGCTCAACCGGCTGGCCGGGCTGGTGTTCCTCGGGCTGGCGGTGCGGCTGGCGACGGTGCAGCGCTAGCGGTGCTATTTTGTTGATAGCTGGTGGCGCTTGTCAGGCAGCAGTTTGGGGCTGTTTTCTACCTGAAATCCAAGAGTGGAAAGCGCTACAAGCTATTAAAGGTATAGCGGAGCCGGTGCCGCGCCTCACCCCCACGACAGCGCCGACAGGTCGTTGACGAACACCGGCATGTCCTTCCACAGCCCGCGCAGGTTCTTGGCCGCGACGGTGACCCATTGCGGCTGGTACAGGAAGGCGTGCACGCAGTCCTCGGCCAGCAGGCGCTGGGCGTCGCCCAGCAGGCGGGCGCGGTCGGCCGGGCGCGCGGTGTTCTGGATCTTCTCGAACAGCGCGTTGAAGCGCTCCGACTGGTAGCCCCAGTAGTAGCCCGGCTTGGCGAAGTTGCCCAGGTCGAACGGCTCGACGTGCGAGATCAGCGTCAGGTCGTAGTTCCGGGCGCCGTAGGTGCCGCTGAGCCATTGCGCCCATTCCACGTTCTGCAGCTTCACGGTGACGCCGATCTTGGCCAGCTCGGCGGCGATGACCTCGCCGCCCTGGCGCGCGTAGGGCGCGGGCGGCAGCGTCATGGTGAGGTGCAGCGGGGTCTTGACGCCGGCCTCGGCGATGAGCTTTTTCGCCTTGTCCAGGTCGTAGGGGTTGATGCCGGTGGTGTCCACGTAGCCGAAGGCGCCCGGCACGTAGTGGCTGCCGATGGGCACGCCCAGGCCGTCGGCCGCCGCCTGGATGACGGTCTTGCGGTCGATGGCGGCGGCGATGGCGCGGCGCACGCGCACGTCCTGCAGCGGCTTGCGCGCGTTGTTCATGGCCAGGATGGTCTTGGCGCGCGAGCCGCTGACGATGACCTGGAAGCGCGGATGCGCCTTGAACTGCTCGATGCCGCGCGGCGTCACGCGCGGGAAGGCGTCCACGTCGCCCGCCAGCAGCGCCGCCACCTGCGCCGCCGGGTCGGGAATGAAGCGGAAGGTGGCGCGGCGGATGCGCGCGCCGCCGGGGTTGCGGTAGCCGTCCCAGCGCGCCAGCGTGACCGCGCTGCCCTTGGCCCAGTGGTCGAGCCGGTAGGGGCCGGTGCCCACGGGCCTGGCGGCGTTGGTGGCGGCGCTCTTGGGCTCGACGATGATGGCCGTGGCCTGGCCGAGCAGGAACAGCAGGTCGGGTTCGATGTCCTGGTTGATGAGCACCACGGTGTGCTCGTCCACCACCTGGGCGCGCAGGTTGGCGAAGGTGCGTTTGTCCTTGTTGGTGCTCTTGTCGCCGCCGGCGCGCTCGAAGGAGAACTTCACTGCGGCGGCATTGCACGGCGCGCCGTTGTGGAAGGCCACGCCGCGGCGCAGCCGGAAGGTGTAGGTCTTGAGGTCGGGCGAGACTTCCCAGCTCTCGGCCAGCAGGGGCGAGACGCTGCCGTCGGGGTTGATCTTGGTGAGGGTCTCGAACACGTTGTAGAGCACCACCTCGGCGATGGACGAGGCCGCGCTCGCCGTCGGGTCCAGCCCCGGGGGCTCCAGCACCAGGGCCAGCGTCAGCGTGTCTTTCCTGCCCTGGGCCCAGGCGCCCAGCGGCGCGAGGCCGGTGGTGGCGGCTGCGGCGGCCAGCGTGCTGCCAGCCAGGAGGGAGCGGCGGTTCCACTTCATGCGTTGTTCTTTCTGCGGGGTCTCGGAGGGCGCCGCGTGCGGCGCCGGGCCGTCTTTTTACACCATGCGTCAGCGTTCCAGGCGCGGATCCAGCAGGTCGCGCAGGCCGTCGCCCAGCAGGTTCAGCCCGAGCACGGCCAGGGCAATGGCGGCGCCGGGCCACACCGCCAGCAGCGGCGCCTGGTACATCAGCGTCTGCGCCTCGCTGAGCATGCGGCCCCACGAGGGCTCTGGCGGCTGCGTGCCCAGGCCCAGGTACGACAGCGCCGCCTCGGCCAGGATGGCCAGCGCGAACTGGATGGTGGCCTGCACGGTCAGCAGCGGGGCGATGTTGGGCAGCACATGGTCCCAGGTGATGCGCCAGCGGCCCTTGCCGCAGGCGCGGGCGGCGCGCACGTAGTCGCGCGCCCACACGCCCTGCGCCGCGGCGCGCGTGACGCGCGCGAAGGTCGGGACGTTGAAGATGCCGATGGCGATGATGGCGTTCACCATGCCCGGCCCGAAGACTGCCGTCAGCATGATGGCCGAGAGGATGGCGGGAAAGGCGAAGGTGAAGTCCGCCAGCCGCATCACCAGCTCGTCCACCCAGCCGCGCAGGGCCGCGGCCAGCAGCCCCAGGGCCACGCCCGCGCCCAGGCCGATGCCCACCGCCACGGCGCCGACGGTGAGCGTGCTGCGCGCGCCGGCCAGCAGCAACGCCGCCACGTCGCGCCCGTAGGCGTCGGTGCCCAGCCAGTGCGCGGCGGAAGGGGGCTGGAGCGCCGCGTCCATGGCGATGGCGTAGGCGCCGGGCGGCGTCCACAGCAGCGACACGGCGGCCGTGGCCAGCAGCGCCAGCGTGAGCAGGCCGCCGAGCAGCAGCGAGGGCTGGCCGCGCAGGCGCCGTAGCCAGCGGGCGGGTGTGGCGCGCTCAGTCATGCCGTTCGGCGATGCGCGGGTCGATGAGCGCGGTCAGCACATCGACGATGAAGTTCACCGCCACTACCAGCGCGGCCAGCAGCATGACGCAGTTGCGCACCACGGCCAGGTCGCGGTTGGCGATGGACTGGAAGACCAGGCGGCCCAGGCCCGGCAGGTAGAACACGTTCTCCACCACGATGGTGCCCGCCAGCAGGCTGGCGAACTGCAGCCCCATGACGGTGACCACGGGCACCAGCGCGTTGCGCAGCACATGGCGCCACAGCGTGGCGCGCGGCGACAGGCCCTTGGCGCGCGCCGTGCGCACGAAGTCCTCGCGCAGCACGTCGAGCACGGCCGAGCGCGTGACGCGCGCCAGGATCGCGCCCTGCACCACGGCCAGCGACAGCGCCGGCAGCACCAGCGCGTGCAGCGCCGGCCCCAGGCCGCCGCCGTCCCCGGCGCGCCAGCCGGGAAAGCCCCCGGCCGGGAACCATTGCAGCTTCACCGCGAACAGCAGGATGAGCAGGATGGCGAACCAGAAGTTGGGCAGGGCGATGCCGATCTGCGCCAGGCCCATCAGGCCCCAGTCGCCGGGACGCCGGTGGTGCGCGGCGGCGTACAGTCCCGCGCCCAGCGCCAGCGCGGCCGCCAGCAGCATGGCCAGCACGGCCAGCGGCACGGTGAGCTGCAGGCGCTCCAGGATCAGCTCGGCCACCGGGCTGCCGTAGGCGTGGCTGTCGCCCAGCGCGCCGGTGAGCAGGCCGCGCACCCACTGCAGGTAGCGCTGCCAGGCCGGCTGGTCGAGCCCGAGCTGGGCCGCCAGCGCGGCCACGGCCTCGGGGTCGGCGTCGGGCCCGAGCAGGGTCTGCGCGGCGTTGCCGGGCAGCACTTCGAGCACGCCGAAGACCACGAGCGACGCCACCGCCAGCGTGGCGGCGAAGGTGGCAAGGCGTTGCAGGAAGAACCGGGACATGGGGCAAGCAGGGCGGGGCGGATGGCGCGGCCCGAGGATAGCGGCAAAACCATGCCCGGGCCGGTGGCGCCGGCACGGCGGGATAATGGCGCCCCTATGAAGCCCGAGAGCCCGTGCCAGGAGACCCCATGGCGCTGATGATTACCGACGAGTGCATCAACTGCGATGTGTGCGAGCCCGAGTGCCCGAACGACGCCATCTCCCTGGGCGAGCCGCACTACGACATCGACCCGCACAAGTGCACGGAGTGCGTCGGCCATTTCGACGAGCCGCAGTGCGTGCAGATCTGCCCCGTGGCCTGCATTCCCGTCGATCCGCAGCACACGGAAAGCCGCGAGACGCTGTGGCAGAAGTTCCACCGGCTGCAGCGCGTGCCAGGGTGATTTTTTAGTCTTTTTGGCCTCCAGCCCTTATGGGGCAAGCGCTGGCAGCTATCAAAAGAATATTCAATCCTGCCCGGCGGGGCGTGGTGGCTTGGGGCGCGGTGGCTTGGTGGTGTGGATCTGCAGCGTGGCTTTTTCCATGTCGCCCGCCAGTAGCGCGTCCTTGGCTTGCAGCGAATGGACGATGCTGTCCTCGATCAGGGCGCGCTGGTCGGGGGCTGGCTTCTTCAGCACCCAGTGCACCACCTCGGCCTTCGCGCCCGGGTGGCCGATGCCGATGCGCAGGCGCCAGTAGTCGGGCGAGCCGAGCTGGGCGTGGATGTCGCGCAGGCCGTTGTGCCCGCCGTGGCTGCCGCCGCGCTTGAGCTTGACCTGGCCGGGGGCGAAGTCCAGTTCGTCGTGCGCCACCAGGATCTCGTGCGGCTGGATCTTGAAGAAGCGCGCCAGGGCCGCCACCGACTTGCCCGAGAGGTTCATGAACGTCTGCGGCTGCAGCAGCCAGCGGCTCTCGCCCTGCACGCTGGTGCGCGCCACCAGGCCCCAGTAGCCGCGCTCGGGCACCAGGGTGGCGCCCAGCTCGCGCGCCAGCGCGTCGATCCACCAGAAGCCCGCGTTGTGGCGCGTGGCCTCGTACTCGGGGCCCGGGTTGCCCAGTCCGACAAACAGTTTGATCATGGTGTGGCATTTTCCCAAAGCAAACGGCCCACACGAGGTGGGCCGCTGGCGGGTGCGGGCTGCCGGGCCGTGGTGGCCGGCAGCCGCGCGGGGGCAGAGATTACTTCTTGCCCTTCTTGGCCGGAGCCGCTGCGGGGGCGGCAGCGGCAGCAGCCTCGACCACCACCTCGGGCAGCTTGATCGAGATCAGCGCAGGGTTCTTGTTGGAGCCACGCACCACGGCCTTCACGCCGTTGGGCAGCTTGATCGCCTGCAGGCCCAGGGTGGACTTGGAGTTCAGCTGGCTCAGGTCCACGGTGATGAACTCGGGCAGTTGCGAGGGCATGCACACCACGTCCAGTTCGTGCAGCAGCGGCGTGACCGTGCAGCCTTCGACCTTGACGGCCTGCGAGCCTTCGGCGCCTTCGAAGTGCAGCGGCACCTTCAGGTGGATCTTGGTCTTGTCGTCCACGCGCTGGAAGTCCACGTGCAGCACGAGCTGCTTGAAGGGGTGGTACTGCACGTCGCGCAGAACGACCTTGCTGGTCTGGCCGGCCACTTCCATCTCCAGGATGCTGGAGTGGAAGGCTTCCTTCTTCAGGGCGTGCCACAGGGCGTTGTGGTCTAGCTCGATGGCCTGGGGCTCGGCGGTGCCGCCGTAGACGATGCCGGTGGTCTTGCCGGCATTGCGCAGACGGCGGCTCGCACCCGTACCCTGCTTGGCGCGCTCAAAAGCGACGAATTTCATGGTGTAACTCCTGGTTGGGGCGGCCGCGACCAGCCGGTCCCCGTTTGACAAAAAGGGCCTGCCGCCTTCACGGCAGCAAGCCCGGGCGGTGAACCCGCAACAGCGCCTGGAGGGGCGCTTATTCCGAGAACAAACTCATGACCGATTCGCCCGAGGCGATGCGCTGGATCGTCTCGCCGATCAGCGGCGCCACGGAGAGCTGGCGGATCTTGCCGCAGCCCTTGGCCGTGTCGGACAGGGGAATCGTGTTGGTGACCACGACCTCGTCGAGCGCCGAGCCCTGCGCGATGCGCTCGATGGCCGGGCCCGAGAAGATCGGGTGCGTGCAGTAGGCGTAGACCTTCTTGGCACCGCGCTGCTTGAGCACCTCGGCGGCCTTCACCAGCGTGCCGGCGGTGTCGATCATGTCGTCCATGATCACGCAGTTGCGGCCCTCGATGTCGCCGATGACGTGCATGACTTCCGATACGTTGGCCTTGGGGCGGCGCTTGTCGATGATGGCCAGGTCGCAGCCGAGCTGCTTGGCCAGCGCGCGTGCGCGCACCACGCCGCCGACGTCGGGGCTGACGACGATCAGGTCTTCGTAGTTCTTCTGCGTCAGGTCGCCCAGCAGCACGGGCGAGGCGTAGATGTTGTCCACGGGAATGTCGAAGAAGCCCTGGATCTGGTCGGCGTGCAGGTCCATGGTCAGCACGCGGTTCACGCCCACGGCCTGCAGCATGTTGGCCACCACCTTGGCCGAGATCGGCACGCGCGTGGAGCGCGGGCGGCGGTCCTGGCGCGCGTAGCCAAAGTAGGGGATGACGGCGCTGATGCGTTCGGCCGAGGCGCGCTTGAGCGCATCGACCATGATCAGCAGTTCCATCAGGTTGTCGTTGGTCGGCGCGCAGGTGGACTGGACGACGAACACGTCGCGCGTGCGCACGTTCTGCTTGATCTCGACGGTGACTTCGCCGTCGGAAAAGCGGCCGACGTCAGCGGCGCCCAGGGACGAGCCCAGATAGGCAGCGATCTCGGCCGCCAAGCCAGGATTTGCGTTGCCGGTGAAGACCAGAAAATCGGGATTGGTGGCTTGCATGAGCGTCTCGTCTGCGCCGTTGAGATGTTGCGTGACCGCAAAGGTATTTGGCAGGGGAGGAAGGACTCGAACCCTCGCATGCCGGAATCAAAATCCGGTGCCTTAACCAACTTGGCGACTCCCCTACACTGGTTGACCGTCTGGCGACGGCCCACCGAAAACTTTCAATCTGACGCCCATCCTGCCAAAGGATGAAGCCTCAAATTATCGCATACTTTGACTTGCCATTTGCTGTCTGCATCGGACAAATCCACCGCATGCGGCATTTGTGCGAACACTGCGCTTCCAGACCCGGTCATCTTGCCCCGCAGTCCCTTCGATGCCAGCCATGCGATGGCTTGGCCAATCTCCGGGCACAGGGCTTGTGCTACGGTCTGCAAGACGTTTTGGCCGAAGCCATAGTGATCTGCAGCAAAGCTCGCTATTGTAGCACTGTCCGAATCGCGTTTCAGATCCGGATGCGAAAAAATGGTTTTCGTATCCAGGCCTGCCTCGGGCTTGACCACAAGAAACCTGCTGGACGGCAGCCCATGCGGTGTTTCGAGCGGCGAGATTATGTCACCGATTCCTTCGACCCAGGCGTTCGCGCCGCGCAGGAAGAACGGCACGTCGGCGCCCAGCCGGACGCCGATGGCCTGGAGCTGGGCCGTGCCGAGCCGCAGGTTCCAGAGCCTGTTCAAGGCCAGCAGGGTGGTGGCGGCATCGGAGGAGCCGCCGCCCATGCCCGCCTGGGCGGGAATGCGCTTGGCCACGCCGATGTGGGCGCCCGCCTTGCAGCCCGTGGCGGCCTGCAAGGCGCGCGCCGCGCGCACGATCAGGTCCTCCGCCGGCAGGGCGGGGCCTGTGCCCAGGTCTTCGCGGGTGATGCGGCCATCGGCCCTGTGCTCGATGTGCAGCGTGTCGCACCAGTCGATGAGCATGAAGACCGATTGCATCAGGTGGTAGCCATCGGCGCGCCGTCCCGTGATGTGCAGGAAAAGGTTGAGCTTGGCCGGGGCCGGCAGGTCGTAAAGCGCTTGCATGGGGTCAACGGTCGAGAACGATGCGCAGCGTGGCGCGCGGCAGCGGCTGCAGCCGCTGGGCCACGACCCGCCCCTGGCTTGCCGCGCCGAGGTCGGCGTGCCAGCCTTCGGCAGCGGCGGCGCGCCCTTGCAGCCAGTCGAACAACGCGGCCACGGGCAGGCGGCTGCCGGTGAGTTCCTGCAGCAAGTCTTCCAGCGAGGGGGATTGGCGCACCGCGCCGTCCTGCTCCAGCCGGGCCATGTCGCGCGCCCACGTCAGGCGGGCCAGCATCGACCCGAAAGGGCTGTAGAGGGACAGCTCGCCGGTTTCGGGGCTGCCGCGCAGGTCGAAGCTGGCACTGAAGGACTGCGCGGACGGGTCTTCCACCTGCAGCGCCAGGCGGCCGCTCCAGGTGTCCTGGGTGCTGGCGGGCAGCCGGGGCGGCTGGGCGCAGCCGGCCAGTACCAGCAGCGCCACGGCGCAGCAGGCGAGCCATCTCAAGGCTGGACCCCGAGGCGCCGCAGCGTGCCTTGCAAGACCTCGTTGTCGGCGCTCTGTCGCAGCCCTTCACGCCAGATGCTGCGTGCGTCGTCCTGCCGTTGCAGGGCCCACAGCACTTCGCCCAGGTGGGCGGCGATCTCCGCGTCGGGCCGCTTCTTGTAGGCTGTCTCCAGCAGTTGCAGGGCCTGCGGCAGGTTTCCCAGGCGGAATTGCACCCAGCCCAGGCTGTCGGTGATGTAGGGGTCGCCGGGGGCGTATTCCAGGGCTTTCTCGATCAGTTGCCTGGCCTCTTCCAGTTGCACGCCGCGATCCGCCAGGACGTAGCCCAGCGCGTTGTAGGCGTGGTGGTAGTCAGGCTGGCGCGCGATGATCTTGCGCAGCAGCTGTTCCATCATGTCCTGGTGGCCGGCCTTCTCGGCCAGCATGGCCTGGTCGTAGAGCAGGTCGTTGTCCTGCGGGGCCAGCGCCACCAGCCGGCCTTGCAGCTCATAGGCATCCTGGTATTGCTGGGCGTTGCGCAGCAGTTGCACTTCGGCGGAGAGCTTCATGCGCTCGTCCTCGGGGGTCGCGGCGGGCAGGCTCTGGATCAGGGCGCGCGCGTGCGACAGGCGCCCCTGGCGCGCCAGCAGCGAGGCGCGCCGCACCTGGGCGCTGAAGAGTTCGTCGCTGTTGTCGATGCGTGCCAGCCAGGCCTCGGCTTCGTCGAACCGCTGGCGCTTCTCGGCGATCTGGGCGTGCAGCAAATAGGCCTGGGTCAGGCCAGCCTGGCGCGCTTCTTCATGCGGCAGTTGTTCGGCCAGGGCGGTGAAGCGCTGCAAGGAGGCCTGCGCCTCGTCCAGGCGGTTGTCCTGCACCTGCAGCGTGGCTTGCAGCAGCCAGGGATCGGGCAGGTCCGGCTTGTCCTTGGTCAGGATGTCCAGCTGCACCGCGGCCTCGGCGTAGCGCTGCTGGCCTATCAGCGAACGGGCATAGGCCAGGCGCATCTCCGGCGCAGTGTGTCCCTCGAAGTAGCGGGTCACGATGGGTTCGGCGGCGCTGACGCCTTCGGCCACCAGCTCCAGCGCCAGCAGGGCGAGGTTGTCGGCCGAGGGCGACAGCGCCTGCGCCTTCTGCGCCGCGGCCAGTGCGCCCGTGGGGTCGTTGGCGGCCAGGCGCATGCGGCCCACGGTGCTCCAGGCGATGGAGCTCAGCGCCGGGTCGTTCAGCTCGTCTTGCAGGGCTTGCTCCACGACTGATGCCGCCAGGGCCTTGTCGCTGGTTCTGGCGTAGAACTGCGGTATCGACTGCAGTGCGGCGGCCTTGCTCGGCGTGGGCGTCTGCGCCAGTTCCTGGCGCAGCGGCTCCGCCGTGTCGCCGGTGCGGTTCAGGGCCACCAGGATCTGCAACTGGAAGCGATTGGCGTCGCGTGACTGGGGCTGCGCGTTTTTCCAGGTGCGTACCGCAGCCAGGGCCGAGTCTCCGGAGCGCGCCTGCAGGGCGATTTCCACCGCGCGGCGGTACAGGGCGCTGTCGTTGCTGCGGCGGGCGGCCTCCAGCATCAGCGCGTATCCCGTGCCGGGGTCTCCGGCACCCGTGGAGAGTTCGCCCAGCAGCACTTCGTAGAACAGCTCGGCGTTCAGGGCCTCGCTGACCGCCTGCGGGAGCCCGGCAGCCCTGGCTGGCGGGGGGCTGGCGGGCTGTGCCCAGCCGGCCAGCGGAAAGAGGGACAGGGCCCAGGACAGATGCCGGATGCGAAGAAAATGCAGCATCGACCCATAATAATCCAAGCCCCGCCGCATTTTTCCCAAGCCATCGCCATGCCCGAGTTGCCAGAAGTCGAAGTGACGCGCCGCAGTTTCGCGTCGGAGATCACCGGTGCGCAAATCATGGCGGCCGTGCCGGGCAAGCCGTTGCGCTGGCCGTTGGGCTGCAGTCCCGCGCACCTCGTGGGGCAGCGGGTGCGGGGCGTGCGCCGCCGCGGCAAGTACCTGCTGGTCGACCTGAGCGCGGGGCTGCTGCTGGTGCACCTGGGCATGTCGGGGAGCCTGCGCTTCGCGCCCGGCCTGCCGCCCGCAGGCAGGCATGACCACTTCGATCTGGTCACCAGCCAGGGTGTCCTGCGCTTGAACGACCCGCGCCGCTTCGGCGCCGTAGTGTTCGCCGAATCGGAGGACGCCGCCGTGGCGCAAAAGCTGCTGGGCGGGCTGGGGCTGGAGCCGCTGTCCGACGCCTTCACCTTCGAGGCCTTGCGCGCCGGGCTGCGGGCCAGCCGCGCGCCCGTCAAGCAGGTGCTGCTGGGCGGCAAGGTGGTTGTCGGCGTGGGCAATATCTATGCGTCGGAGGTGCTGTTCCTCGCGGGCATCCGGCCCACGGTGGCCGCGGCGGCGATTGGTGATGTGCGCATGCGCCGGCTCCACCAGGCGATCCGGGACGTGCTGGCGCTGGCGGTGGAGCAAGGAGGCTCCACGCTGCGGAATTTTTCCAGCGCGTCTGGCAATCCGGGGCATTTCCAGCTGGCCGCGCGGGTGTACGGGCGGGCGGGGGAACCCTGCCTGGCATGCGGCGGCGCGATCCACGGCCTCAAGCAGGGGCAGCGCAGCAGCTTTTTTTGTCCGCGCTGCCAGCGTCCATAGCTGCTGCGCCGGCAGCCCATGGGCGATGCTATATTTTGGCGGCTCCAGCCTTGGCCTGGACGTCTAACTCCAGGAACACAGTGGGACCCTCATTCAACGAGCAATTCGATCAGCACGGCGCGTGGCGGCGTGCGTTTGCGCAGCAGCTCAAGCAACTGTCGGAATGGATGCGGGCCAACGACCTGATGGATGCCGCCGTGGAGGAACGGCTGCAGCGCCTCGAAGCCCAGGTGCGCAGCGACAAGGTGATGGTGGCCTTCGTCGCGGAGTTCTCCCGCGGCAAGTCCGAACTGATCAACGCCATCTTCTTCGCCGACTATGGCCGACGCATCATGCCGGCCAGCGCGGGGCGCACTACCATGTGCCCGACGGAGCTGGGCTACGACCCCGAGATTGCGCCCTGCCTGCGCCTTTTGCCGATCGAGACGCGCCTGCAGGCGCAGGGGCTGGCGGAATGGCGCCTGCGCCCCGAGCACTGGGTGCAATTGGCGCTCGACGTGAACGATGCCGACCAGGTCGGCAAGGCGCTGGAGAAGGTCTCCGAGGTGCGCCGGGTGACCCAGGAGGAAGCCCGCGCCCTGGGGTTCTGGCACGACGAGCTGCCCGAGGAAAACCCCATGGCCGATGCGCAGGGCATGGTCGAGGTGCCGATGTGGCGCCATGCGCTGATCAACATGCCGCACCCCCTGCTCAAGCAGGGGCTGGTCATCCTCGATACGCCGGGGCTCAATGCGGTCGGCGCCGAGCCGGAACTGACCGTGAGCCTGATCCCGCAGGCGCATGCCGTGGTGTTCATCCTGGCGGCGGACACCGGCGTGACCCGTTCCGACCTGTCGATATGGCGCGAGCACCTGGCCGCGCCCGAAGGGCAGGCCGAAGGCCGCTGGGTCGTGCTCAACAAGATCGACACCCTGTGGGACGCGCTGAACTCCGCGGAGCAGGTGCAGGCCCAGCTCGAACGCCAGTGCGCCACGGTGGCGGAGATGCTGGCCATGCCGCGCGAGCGGGTGGTGCCCATTTCGGCGCAGAAGGGCCTGGTGGCCAAGATCACCTGCAACGACCTGCTGCTCGAATCCAGCGGCCTGCCAGAGCTGGAAGAGGCGCTGGCGCAGGGCATCATGGGGCAGCGGCAGGCGATTCTGCGCACGGCCGTGGCCACCGGGGTGGCCGGGCTGCGCGCGGAAACCGAGCGCGTGATCAACGTGCGCCGGCGCGACCTGGACGAGCAGATGCTGGAGCTGCGCAGCCTGCGCGGCAAGAACGCCTCGGTGATCGGGGCCATGCGCGGCCGCATCGAGCAGGAGCAGCATGAATTCGACGCCAGCGCGGCGAAGATCCAGGCGGTGCGCGCGGTGCACCTCAAGCTGCTGCGCGACCTGTTCCACCAGCTGGGCGCCCGCGCGCTGAAGGCCGAGCTGGCCGATCTGGCGCAGACCCTGCAGCAGCGCGGCATCAAGCTGGGCGTGCGCAAGGTGTACGAGGAAACCTTCGCGCGCCTGCGCACGATCATCGCCAAGGCGCAGGCTTCGGGAACGGAGATCCAGGCCATGCTCGATGGCACGTTCCGGCAGCTCAACGCGGAGTTCGGCTTCTCCTTGCAGGTGGCCGACGTGCCCGCGCTGGACGGCTTCTTGCAGGACATCGCCAAGATTGAGCAGGGCCATGTGCAGTACCTCGGCATGGGCAATGCGCTGAAGCTGGCGCAGCCGGAGTTCTCCCAGCGCCTGGTGCGCGCGCTGTCCATGCGGCTGCGCACGGTGTTCGATTCGGTTGCCAACGACCTGGAGCTGTGGAGCAAGTCGGCCACGGCGCAGCTGGACGCCCAGCTGCGCGAGCGCAAGCGCAGCTTTGCGCGGCGCATCGAGGCGGTGGACCGCATCCAGCACGCCGCCAGCGGCCTGGACGAACGCCTGGGTGAAATCGAGGCGTCGGAAGACGCATTGCGCCAGCTGGAGCAGCGTCTGGCGGAGTTCACCCAGCGCCTGCTGGCGGTGCCCGCGGCGAACGCGCAAGAGCCCGCCGCCTGATGACCGGCCCCGTGATGGACATCGCCACGCGCGTGGTGCGGTGGCAGGCCGCCCATGGGCGCCACCACCTGCCCTGGCAGCAAACGCGCGACCCCTACCGCGTGTGGCTGTCCGAGATCATGCTGCAGCAGACGCAGGTGAGCACGGTGCTGGACTACTACCCGCGCTTCCTCCAGCGCTTTCCCGACGTGGCGGCCCTGGCCGCCGCGCCGCTAGACGACGTGCTGGCGCTGTGGAGCGGCCTGGGCTACTACAGCCGCGCGCGCAACCTGCACCGCTGCGCCCAGCAGGTCGTGGCCGTGCATGGCGGGGTGTTTCCGGCAACGGCCGAGGCGCTGGCCACGCTGCCGGGCATCGGGCGCTCGACGGCCGGGGCCATCGCGGCGTTCTGCTTCTCGCAGCGCGTGCCGATCCTGGATGCCAATGTGCGCCGCGTGCTCACGCGCGTGCTGGCCTTCGGCGAAGACCTCGCAGCGGCGCGCAACGAGCGCCTGCTGTGGGCGCATGCGCAGGATCTGCTGCCCGTGGACGATCTGGACGACGCCATGCCGCGCTACACCCAGGGGCTGATGGACCTGGGCGCCGGCTGGTGCCTGCCGCGCAAGCCGCGCTGCGGCCTCTGCCCCCTGGACGAGGTGTGCGCCGCGCGGCGCGCCGGCGACCCGGAAAAGTACCCCGTGCGCACCCGCAAGCTGCGGCGCAGCGCGCAGTCATGGTGGCTGCTGCTGCGCCGCAACGCCGCGGGCGCCATCTGGCTGGAGCGCCGTCCCATGACCGGCATCTGGGCGGGCCTGTATTGCCCGCCGGTGTTCGACAGCGCCGCGGCGCTGGCGTGGGCCGAGGGCAGGCCGGGGGTGCGCCACCTGCCCGCATTTCTGCATGTGCTGACGCACATGGACCTGCACCTGCACCCCGTGCTGGTGCCTGGTGACACGGACACGCCGCCGGCGCAAGGCGGGTGGTACGGGCCCGCGGACTGGCCGGCGCTGGGCCTGCCCGCGCCCGTGCGCAAGCTGCTCGAAGGGTTGTGATCTTCAGCTTCTTTTTTGATAGCTGCTAGCGCTTGCTGGATAAGGGATGGAGGCCAATTTGCCTCATATTTTGCTCAGTCCAGCTCGCGGTGCCTGCGCAGCGTCGTCCATTGCGGCCCGAAGCGCTGCGCCAGCTGTTCGACCAGGTACACCGAGCGGTGCTGGCCGCCCGTGCACCCGATGGCCACCGTGACGTAGCTGCGGTGGTTCTGCGCCAGCGCGTCGAGCCAGCGGTCGAGGAACAGCGCGATGTCTTCCTGCATGCGCAGCACCTCGGGCTGCTGCCGCAGGAAGCCGGCCACGGGCGCGTCCTGCCCCGTCAGCGCGCGCAAGGCCGGTTCGTAGTGCGGGTTCGGCAGCATCCGCACGTCGAACACGTAGTCCGCATCCATGGGAATCCCGCGCTTGAACGCGAAGGACTGGAACACCAGGGTGAGCTGCCCGGCCTGCGTGGCCACCAGACTCTTGATGGTGCTCTGGAGCTGCGGGGCGCGCAGCGTGCTGGTGTCGATGACGTGCGCCTGCTCGCGCAGGCCGGCCAGCAGTTCGCGCTCGAGTTCGATGGTCTGCACCAGGGCCTTGCGTTCCGACTGCGCGTGGTCCTTTGTGAGAGGGTGGCGCCGCCGGGTTTCCGAGAAGCGCCGTACCAGGGTGCCGGTGGAGGCATCGAGGAACAGCGGCGTGATGACCACGCCCTGGCCGCGCAGCTGGGCGATCTGCTGCGGCAACTGCGGCAGGCCGGTGGCGCTGCGCGCGTCGATGGCGATGGCGACGCGGTTGCCGTGGTGCTGGTGTTCCAGCGCGACGAAGGGCGACAGCAGCTCCGGCGGCAGGTTGTCCACGCAGTAGTAGCCGGCATCCTCGAGGGCATGCAGCGCCACGGATTTGCCCGAGCCCGACATGCCGGTGAGAAGGACGATTTCAAGGGCCATGGCGATCACCTCGGCGGGTTGGTGTCGGAGGACAGGAGCATTTCGCGCGCATGCGCCAGCGTGGTGCCGGACAGCCGCTCGCCGCCCAGCATGCGCGCCACCTCGCGGACACGGTCTTCCTGTTCCACCGGGGTGACGGTGCTGGCAGTGCCCGCCGCGCTGCGCTGCTTGGCGACGACCAGGTGGTGGTCCGCGCAGGCGGCCACCTGCGGCAAATGCGTCACGGCCAGCACCTGCCGGTCCCTGCCGAGCTGCTGCATGAGCCGTCCCACGGTCTCGGCCACGGCGCCGCCGACGCCGGAATCCACTTCGTCGAAGATCAGCGTTGGCGCTTCGCCCAACTGGCTGGTGGTGACGGCAATGGCCAGCGAGATGCGCGACAGCTCGCCGCCCGAGGCGACCTTGCCGATGGGGCGGGGCGTCATGCCGGGGTGCCCGGCAACGAGAAACCCCACCTGGTCGTGGCCGTGGGGCGCGGGCTCCGCAGCGCGCTCCACCTGCACCGCGAAGACGCCGCCGGCCATGCCCAGCCCCTGCATGGCCTGGGTGATGGCACGCGACAGCAGGGGCGCGGCCTTGGCGCGGCGCCTGGAAAGCTGCCGGGCCTCGGCGTCGTAGGCCTGGGCGCGGGCCTGCTCCTGCGCCTCGAGCTGCTCCAGGTCGGCCGCCGTGTCCAGTTGCTGCAGTTCCTGCTGCCAGCCCTGCAGCAGCAGGGGCAGTTCCTGCGGGGGGCGCTTGTAGCGCCGGGCCAGCCCCAGCCACTGGGCGAGCCGGGTGTCCAGTTCCTCCAGCTGCCGCGGGTCCAGTTCGGTGCGGCGCGCGTAGCCGTGCAGGGAATGGCGCGCGTCCTCGACCTGCGCCAGGCTGGAGGCGAGCGTCTCGGCGATGCCCTGGAATTCCCGGTCGATGTGCGCATGCTGCGCCATTTGGTGGTGGGCCCGGCCCAGGTTGCCGAGCACCCCGATGTGGTCGTTCTCCAGCAGCGTCAGGGCCTCCTGCGCGGCGTCCGCCAGCGCGCGCGCGTGCGACAGCCGCGTGTGCCGGGTGTTGAGCTCCTCCCATTCGTCGCGGCCGGGCGCGAGTTTCTCGACCTCGCCGATCTGCCACTGCAGGCGCTCGCGTTCGCGCTGCAGCGTGCCTTGCTGGGCGCGCGCCTGCGCCAGGGCCTGCTGCGCTGCGCGCCATGCGGACCAGCATTGGCGGACTTTGTGGGTGGCGGCGCCCGCGTAGGCGTCCAGCAGCGCGCGCACGGACTCGGGGCGCGTCAGGCTTTGCCAGGCGTGCTGCCCATGGATGTCGAGCAGGTGCTCGCCCAGCGCGCGCAGCTGCGTGGCCGTGGCGGGGCTGCCGTTGATCCACGCGCGGCTCTTGCCCTGGGTGTCGATCACGCGGCGCAGCAGGAGCGTGTCGCCTTGCTCGTAGCCGCCTTCTTCGAGCCATGCCGCCAGGTGGCCGGGGCTGTCGAATTCGGCGCAGATGTCGGCCTGGCGCGCGCCCTCGCGCACCACGCCGGTGTCGGCGCGCGCGCCCAGGGCCAGCTGCAGCGCGTCGATCAGGATCGACTTGCCCGCGCCCGTTTCGCCGGTCAGCACCGTGAAGCCCGCGTGCAGGTCGATGTCCAGGGCCTGCACGATCACGAAGTCACGCAACGCAATCCGCCGCAGGGCCATGGTCAGGATCCCCCTTCGTTCCAGCGCAGCTTCTTGCGCAGGGTGGCGAAGTAGTTCCACCCGCGCGGATGCAGGAAGCGCACGCAGTGCGCCGAGCGCCGCACCAGGATGCGGTCGCCGTGCAGCAGCGAGGTCAGCGACTGCATGTCGAAGTTGGCGCTGATGTCGCGGCCCCCCACCAGCTCGATGGCGATCTCCGTGCTGTCCGGCAGCACGATGGGGCGGTTCGACAGCGTGTGCGGCGCGATCGGCACCAGCACCCAGCCGCCCACGGAGGGGTGCAGCATGGGGCCGCCCGCCGAGAGGGAGTAGGCCGTCGAGCCGGTGGGCGAGGCCACGATGAGGCCATCGGCACGCTGGTTCGCCACGAAGTGGCCATCGACCTCGACGCGCAGCTCCACCATCGCGGCCGTTGCGCCACGGGCCACCACCACGTCGTTCATGGCCAGGGCCTCGAACACGCAGTCGCCGTCGCGGATCACGCGCGCCTGCATCAGCGGGCGCGAATCCTCCTCGTACTGGCCCTGCAGCATGGGGGTGAGGGTGGCCTGGTAGTCGCCCAGCGGGATGTCGGTGACGAAGCCCAGGCGGCCCTGGTTGATGCCGATCAGCGGGGTGCCGTGCCGGGCCAGGCGGCGGCCGATGCCCAGCATGGTGCCGTCGCCGCCGACGACCAGGCCCAGGTCGCAGCGTGCGCCGATGGCGTCGGCGTCCAGCACGTTGTAGTGGGCCATGCCGGTGTTGGCGGCGGTTTCGGCTTCCAGCGAAACCTCGCAGCCCTGGCGTTCCAGGAAATGGGCGATTTCCTCCATCACATCGCGCGAGCTGCTGGCCGCGGTGCCAGACACGGTGGTCTGGTATTTCCCAATCAGGGCAACATGGTGGAAGCGGGGCATCATGCTGAAATTACATCATTAAAATCATTACATGCTGGATGACCGCGCCAAGTTGTTGCTCAAAGCGCTTGTGGAACGCTACATCGCCGATGGGCAGCCGGTCGGCTCCCGCACGCTGTCCAAGGCGTCCGGCCTGGAGCTGTCGCCCGCCACCATCCGCAACGTGATGGCCGATCTGGAGGATCTGGGGCTGATCGTCAGCCCGCACACCTCCGCCGGGCGCGTGCCCACGGCCCGGGGCTACCGGCTGTTCGTCGACACCATGCTGACGGTGCAGCGCAACCAGCTGGTCGCGCCCGAACTGGCGCCCGAGCAGCCGCAGAAAGTGATCGCGAACGCGGCGCAGCTGCTGTCGAGCCTTTCGCAGTTCGTCGGCGTGGTCATGGCGCCCAGGCGCACCTCGGTGTTCCGGCACATCGAGTTCCTGCGGCTGTCCGAGCGGCGCCTGCTGGTCATCATCGTCTCGCCCGAGGGCGACGTGCAGAACCGCGTCATCTTCACGGATGTGGACTACGCGCCGGGCCAGTTGGTGGAAGCCGCCAACGTCCTGAACGCGCACTACGCCGGGCTGGCCATGGAGCAGGTGCGCGAGCGGCTCAAGACGGAGGTCGAGCGCCTGCGCGGCGAAGTGGCGGCGCTCATGCAGGCGGCCGTCAGCGTGGGCTCCGAGGCCTTGTCGCAGGCGCAGGACGAGGTGGTGATCTCGGGTGAGCGCAACCTGCTGTCGGTGAGCGATTTCGCGGGCGACATGCACAACCTGCGGCGCGCGTTCGACCTGTTCGAGCAGAAGACGCAGTTGCTGCGCCTGCTCGATGTGTCGAGCCAGGCCGAGGGCGTGCGCATTTTCATCGGCGGCGAGAGCCAGGTGGTTCCGTTCGAGGACCTCTCGGTCGTCAGCGCGCCCTACGAGGTGGATGGCCAGGTCGTCGGCACGCTGGGCGTCATCGGGCCCACGCGCATGCCCTACGACCGGATGATCGAGATCGTCGATATCACGTCCAAGCTGGTCACCAATGCCCTGAGCCACAGGCGCTAGGGAACTTCTGCATGTATCGCGCGGCAAGCGTGCGCTGCGGATCGGGATGGGCTGCAAGGCGCAAACCACAGCCATAGCGGTAGCTATGGCGAGGATTTGCAACGCGGCAGACCGCCCGAGCCCGCAGATGCACGCGGCGCGGCGATTCGTGCAGAGGTTCCCTTGCACGTACAATCCGCAGCTTTGGTATGAATGGGCCGTTAGCTCAGTTGGTTAGAGCAGAGGACTCATCAAAATGGTGACCATGGGGCGAGAGCCCCATCGGAAAACCGGGTGAATTCAAGGAACCCTACAGCGCAAGCCACGGCAACCTTGAGCCAAGCCCGCCGAAGGGCAGGTCGCAAGACCGGTAGGCGGGAAGGTGCAGAGACTAGGACGTGAGGAGCCCCTCCGATAAGCGTCCCGCGAGCGCCCGGCGCCCCAACAGTCCGGCTGTGGGCGGTGAGATAGTCCAAGGAGCGGGGAAACCCGCGCAAACTTGAATCCTTTGGTCGCTGGTTCGAGCCCAGCACGGCCTACCATTCATTCACCATCCGGCTGCTGCACGTTTGGGGGCAAAAAGCCCTCCAGCCCTTGCCAGCCAAGCGCTGGTAGCTATCAAATTCGCTACGCCACCGCACCCGGCCACACATACAGCAGCGCCGTCGTCATCACCAGGTAACGCAGGAACTTGCCCACGGCCATGTAGGCCACGCAGGGCCAGAAGGGCAGCCTGAGCCAGCCGGCCACGGCGCACAGCGGATCGCCCACGAGGGGCAGCCAGCTCAGCAGGCAGGCCCTGGGGCCGAAGCGGCGCAGCCAGGCCAGGGCGCGCAGCTCCGTCGGGTGGCCGGCGGCGCGGTCCACCACCTTGTGCGTGCCCAGGCCCATCCACCAGCTCACGGCGCCGCCCAGCGTGTTGCCCGCGGTGGCCACCAGGATGGCGGGCCAGAACAGCCCGGGGTTGAGCTTGATGAGCCCGAACACGGCCGGCTCGGAGCCCAGCGGCAGCAGCGTGGCCGAAATGAACGACACCACGAACACCGTGCCCAGCCCGAATTGCGGCAGGGCCAGCCAGTGCAGCAGTTGGTGCATCCACAGTTCCATAGGGGCGCAAGTTTAGGGGCGCGGCGGCGTTTCTTCTTGTATGGTGCGCGCTGGCATCACAACACACAGGAGGCGAACCATGCGCAACCCCCCCTTTGCAACCCGGGCCCTGCCGCGCGCCGCCGCTGCCGTGCTGGCGCTGGCCTTGGCGGGCTGCGCGACGCGCGGTCCCGAGGCGCCCGATCTGGTGCCGCTCTCCGCCGTGGCCCCGGGGGTGCAGCAGGACATGCGCTACCACGGGGTGGACAACTTCATGGGCCGCCCCGTCGCCGGCTATGCGGCGCCGGCCTGCTGGCTCGCGCGGCCCGCCGCGCAGGCCTTGCGGGCCGTGCAGCAGGAGCTGGAGCCCCTGGGGCTGCGGCTCAAGGTGTTCGACTGCTACCGCCCGCAGCAGGCCGTGGACGATTTCGTGCGCTGGGGCAACGACCTGGCCGACCAGCGCACCAAGCCCGCCTACTACCCGCGCGTGCCGAAGGAGGAGCTGTTCCAGCGTGGCTACATCGCCGCGCGTTCGGGGCACAGCCGGGGCAGCACGGTGGACCTGACGCTGGTGGTGGCCGACGGACTGCGCGCGCGCCAGGTGCTGCTCGGGCCGCTGGCCGATGGCGCCGAGGTGGACATGGGCACGCCGTTCGACCTGTTCGACGCGCACTCGCACACCGACGACGCCGACCAGTCCCCCGACGTGCAGCGCAACCGCCGCTGGCTGCGTGCGCTGATGGAGCGCCACGGCTGGCGCAATCTGCCCGAGGAGTGGTGGCACTTCACGCTGCGCGACGAACCCTACCCCGACCGCTATTTCGATCTGCCGGTGCGGTGAAGCGGCCGCGCGCGGCGCTCGCGGCCTGCGGCGCGCCGATTTCAGTTGCTGAAATTTTGGGCAGGTACAATCCCGCCTCCCCTGCCTGCCCGCCCCACATGCCCGCCCTGCACATTGGCCATATCCCGTTGGCGAACCGCCTGTTCGTCGCCCCCATGGCGGGCGTGACGGACCGGCCGTTCCGCCAGTTGTGCAAGCAGCTCGGCGCGGGCTACGCGGTCAGCGAGATGGTCACCTCGCGCAAGGACCTGTGGGCCAGCCTCAAGACCTCGCGCCGTGCCAACCACGAGGGCGAGAGCGGCCCCATCGCCGTGCAGATCGCCGGCACCGACGCCGCCATGATGGCCGAGGCCGCGCTCTACAACGTGGACCGCGGTGCCGAGATCATCGACATCAACATGGGTTGCCCGGCCAAGAAGGTCTGCAACAAGTGGGCCGGCTCCGCCCTGATGCAGAACGAGGCCCTGGCGGTGCAGATCGCCGAGGCCGTGGTGGCCGCCTGCGCGCCGCGCAACGTGCCCGTCACGCTGAAGATGCGCACCGGCTGGTGCCAGCAGCACAAGAACGCCGTGCCACTGGCGCGCCGCTTCGAGGCCGTGGGCATCCAGATGCTCACCGTACATGGCCGCACGCGCGAGCAGGGCTACCGGGGCGAGGCCGAGTACGACACCATCGCCGCCGTGAAGGCCGCTGTGCGCGTGCCGGTGGTGGCCAACGGCGACATCACCAGCCCGGAAAAGGCCCGCGCGGTGCTGGCCGCCACCGGCGCCGACGCGCTGATGGTGGGCCGTGCCGCGCAGGGGCGGCCCTGGATCTTCCGCGAGATCGGCCACTTCCTGGCCACGGGCGAGCACCTGGCGCCGCCGCTGGTGGCCGAGGTGCAGCGCCTGCTGCTCGATCACCTGCAGGACCACTACCAGCTCTATGGCGAAGCCACGGGCGTGCGCAGCGCGCGCAAGCACATCGCCTGGTACGTGCGCGCCCTGCCGGGCGGCGAGGCCTTGCGCCAGCACATCAACACCATCGAAGACTGCGGCGCCCAGTGGCAGGCCGTGCAGGCCTACTTTGCCGGCCTGGGGCAGCGCATGGACCGGCTGCCGGCCACGGCGGCCGCAGCGCTTCACGAAGAACAAGAGGGACTCTGCGCATGAGCGCCAACCACATCAACGTCGAAGAATGCGTGCGCGAAAGCCTGCTGCGCTACTTCCAGGACCTGGACGGCGAGACGCCCGATGGCATGTACGACATGCTGGTGCGCCTGGTCGAAAAACCGCTGCTCGAAGTGGTGATGCGCCAGGCCGACAACAACCAGTCGCGCGCGGCCGAGTGGCTGGGCCTGAACCGCAACACGCTGCGCAAGAAGCTGACGCTGCACAACCTGCTTTGATGCTATTTGTTTGATAGCTTCTGGCGCTTGCTGGGCGGGCGCTGGAGCGCGATTTTATTTGAAACCAGAAGCCACCACCGCCATGAATGCACTGATCTCCGTCTCCGACAAAACCGGCATCGTCGAGTTCGCTCGCGCGCTGCACGCCCTGGGCATCCGCCTGCTGTCCACGGGCGGCACCGCCCAGCTGCTGGCCAAGGAGGGCTTGCCCGTCACGGAGGTGGCCGAGGTCACGCAGTTCCCCGAGATGCTCGATGGCCGCGTGAAGACGCTGCACCCCAAGGTGCACGGCGGCCTGCTGGCGCGCCGCGACCTGCCCGCGCACATGGCGGCCTTGAAGGAGCACGGCATCGACACCATCGACCTGCTGGTGGTGAACCTCTACCCGTTCGAGGCCACCGTGGCCAAGGCCGGCTGCACGCTGGCCGATGCCATCGAGAACATCGACATCGGCGGCCCCGCCATGGTGCGCAGCGCCGCGAAGAACTGGAAAGATGTGGGCGTCATCACCTCGGCCGACCAGTACGAGGCCGTGCTGGCCGAACTGCAACGCGGCGGCAAGCTCTCCGACAAGCTGCGCTTCGCGTTGTCGGTGGCGGCGTTCAACCGCATCGCGCAGTACGACGGCGCCATCAGCGACTACCTGTCCTCCCTCCAGTTCGAGGCCGAGAAACTGTCCGAAACCTATGTGCCCGCGCGCACCCTGTTTCCGGCGCAGAGCAACGGCATCTTCACCAAGATCCAGGACCTGCGCTACGGCGAGAACAGCCACCAGCAGGCCGCGCTGTACCGCGACCTGTACCCCGCGCCCGGCTCCATCGTCACTGGCGTGCAACTGCAGGGCAAGGAGCTGAGCTACAACAACATCGCCGACGCCGATGCGGCCTGGGAGTGCGTCAAGAGCTTCAAGCTGCCCGCCTGCGTCATCGTCAAGCACGCCAACCCCTGCGGCGTGGCCGTGGGCACGAATGCGCTGGAGGCGTACAACAAGGCCTTCCAGACCGACCCCACCAGCGCCTTCGGCGGCATCATCGCGCTGAACCGTGCCGTTGACGGCGCGGCCGCGCAGCAGATCGCCAAGCAGTTCGTCGAGGTGCTGATGGCGCCCGACTTCACGCCCGAGGCGCTCGAAGTGTTCAAGGCCAAGGCCAACGTGCGCCTCATGAAAATTGCCCTGCCGCCCGGCGGCGACACGCCCTGGAAGCAGGGCCGCAACGCCATGGACGCCAAGCGCGTCGGCTCGGGCCTGCTGCTGCAGACCGCCGACAACTACGAGCTGCAACTGCCCGACGTGCACGTCGTCACCGTCAAGCAGCCCACGCAGGAAGAGATGCAGGACCTGCTGTTCGCCTGGAAGGTGGCCAAGTACGTCAAGAGCAACGCCATCGTGTTCTGCAAGGGCGGCATGACCATGGGCGTGGGCGCGGGCCAGATGAGCCGCCTCGACTCCGCGCGCATCGCCAGCATCAAGGCCGAGGCCGCGGGCCTGAGCCTGAAGAACACCGTGGTGGCCAGCGACGCCTTCTTCCCGTTCCGCGATGGCCTGGACGTGGTGGTCGATGCGGGCGCCACCTGCGTGGCGCAGCCCGGCGGCTCGATGCGCGACCAGGAAGTGATCGACGCGGCCAACGAGCGCGGCGTGGCCATGGTGTTCACGGGCGTGCGCCACTTCCGCCACTGACCCGCGCGGGGCTGGCCCGGGCCGGGGCGCCCGCGGCGGCTCCGTAGAATACGGCCTTCCAAGAACAAGACAGCGGGGCCTTGCGGCCCACCCCTGCGATGAACCACCGCCACGGCCCTGGTGCCGTGGACGCAGCCACACCATCGTCCAGGGGGATTCCATGCACACCACGCCGCACGGTTCGCGCCAGCCGCCCTTCGAGCGCTACAGCAGCTTCTACGAAAAGCACTCCGATTGCTTCCGCGCCAATGCCGCCCGCGCGGCGCAGCGCCCGGGAGCGCGCCAGCTCAGCTACGAGATCGCGCCGGTCTATGGCCAGGGCTGGACCGACATGCACGAGTTCGGCAGCGGCATCATGACCGGGCGCATGTACTGGCAGCTGGCGACGCCGCTGGAGAGCGACTACACCCAATGCCCCGACACCCTGAACCTGGGCCTGATCGCGGATGGACAGTCGATCTTCCGCCTGGCCGGGCAGGGCGATACCGTGTGCGAGCCGGGCAGCATCTTCCTGCGCAACGGCAGCCCCGGCGTGTTCCACAACCGCGCGCCAGCAGGCATGCTGCTGTCGGGCGTGTCGGTGGACATTCCGCGCGAGCTGGCGCGCGCGCTGCATGAGGACGGCATGGATCTGGCCTGGATCGGCCGGCGCGACAGCCACGCCGTCCTGCTGCCTTCGCAGGCCACGGGCGCCATGCTGCGTGCCATGGCGCGCAGGATGCTGGCGGTGCGCGCCGGGGCCTCCACGCTGGCGCGGCTGGAGCTGGAATCGCTCAGCCTGGAGCTGCTGCTCAAGCTCATGGCCGCCGGCCCCGGCGCGCGCCTGCCGGCGCTGCGGCAGGTATCGCAGCGCTGGCGGGCGGCGCTCGACGAGGCGCTGGATATCCTGCACACGGAATGGCAGCAGCCGCACACCATCGCGCAACTGGCGCGGCGCGCGGGCATCAACGAGTGCTACCTGAAGAGCCTGTTCCGCGAGCGCACGGGCATGGGCGTTGCCGCCTACCTGCGCCAGCTGCGCATGGCGCACGCGCGCGAGCTGCTGGCCGGGCAACGCCACAGCATCCAGCAGGTGGCCGCGCTGTGCGGCTACGCGCACGCGGGCAAGTTCGCCAAGGCGTTCCGCGAGGCGCACGGCACGCCGCCCTCGGCCGTGGCCTGAATTTCCGCCCTGGAGCACACTATTTCCCGAAAGGAGCAGGCCGCCGCGAGTGACTGAATAACACTTGGACGCATTCTTTTTCGTATCCATCGGAAAGCCATGTCTAAGCTCCCGCGCCGCCGTCCGTTCCTGCCCTTGCGCCCCACTGCGTTCGCCGCCCTGTGGGTGGCGCTGGCGGCGGCGGCCCAGCCTGCCGAGGAGGCGCGCACCGCCAGTGCGGACGCGCCGAAGACCCTCGAACCCGTCGTGGTGCGCGCCCGCCTGGCCGACGAAGCGGCCCGCGAGGTGCCTTTCACCGTCAACGTCGTCAGCGGCCAGGACATGGAGGAGCGCGGGCTGCGCTCGGTGGATGAGGCGCTGTGGCAGATCCCCGGCGTCGAGATGAACTCCAACGGCGGCGACTCGTGGAACGCCAACGTGCGCATCCGCGGCGTGGGCGCGCTGCAGAAAGTCAGCGGCGAGGATGCCTCGGTGGGCC
Source organism: Acidovorax sp. YS12 (assembly GCA_021496925.1). Taxonomy (NCBI): domain Bacteria; kingdom Pseudomonadati; phylum Pseudomonadota; class Betaproteobacteria; order Burkholderiales; family Comamonadaceae; genus Acidovorax; species Acidovorax sp. YS12. The sequence continues at coordinate 2,207,736 of CP053915.1, read as the reverse complement.
TGGCGGTCGATGGCCAGCCGTTGATGATTGGCAACATCTCGTCCATGGGCTTCGATCTGGAGCGCATCGAAGTGCTCAAGGGCCCGCAGGGCACGCTGCTGGGCAACAACAGCGAGGCTGGCGCCATCAACGTCATCACCGCCAAGCCCACGCGGCACTTCGAGGGCTACGTGCGCTCGGAACTGGGCACTGGCCAGCAGCGCATGGCCGAGGGCGCGGTCAGCGGCCCCCTGAGCGAGACCCTCAGCGCCCGCCTGGCGATGCGCGGTTTGGCCAGCGACCACTGGGTGCACGACTACCACACCGGCGGGCCCATCAGCCAGCCCCGGGACACTGGCGTGCGCGGCACGCTTCTGTGGCAGCCGCTCGCCACGACGCGGCTCACGCTGACGGCTCAGCACGACAGCCTGCGCGGCCACCCCAACGTCTATGCCCTGCGCCCGTATGGCGACCCGCCGGTGCTGGACCGGAGCACCATCGACTGGATCGGCGACCACCGCAGCGTGGACCGCGTGGGCGCCACGCTGGAGCACGACCTGGGCTTCGCGCTGCTGACCTCGGTCACGGGCTACGTCAAGGCCGACACCTGGATGATGAACATCCCCTACGAGGGCAACAGCTACCGGCAACTGATCGGCATGGCGCCGGACAACGGCGGCTACTTCGTCATGCGCAACGGCGAGGAGACGGCCTCGCAGGAGCTGCGCCTGTCCTCCAAGCCTGGCGACAGCGTGTTCTGGGTGGCCGGCCTGAACTGGCTGCGCCACCAGCGCGACGTGGACATGCCGTTCGGCGCCTTCGACCACTTCTATCCCGGCAGCTACACCAACGGCACCATGCTGCGCCGGCTGGAAAGCACCAGCAGCGCCGTCTTCGGCGAGGCCACCTTCCCCGTGGCTGAGCGCCTGAAGCTGACCGCCGGCCTGCGCCACACCTGGGACCGCAAGCGCCAGCGCGCGAGCTGGCAGGCCGTGCCGGGCAACGACAGCCCCATTCGCTACGCGGAGGACGACGATACGCTGCGCGACCACTACACCACCGGGCGCCTGGGCCTGAGCTGGGCGCTGGATGCGCAGACCAACCTCTACGCGATGGCCTCGCGCGGCTACAAGAGCGGCGGCTATAACGACTGGGGCACCAACGTCACCCAGGGCGGCAAGGACACGCCCTACGCTGCCGCGCGCGTCAATGCCGTGGAGATCGGCGCCAAGCACGAAAGCGCCGACGGCCGCTTTGGCCTGAATGCCGCGCTGTTCGAGTCGCGCGGCAAGGGCGACCACCTGCTGTTCTTCGACACCGTGAACTTCGGCATGTATGCCGAGAACGCGGATACGCGCAGCCGGGGGCTGGAGCTCTCGGGCTTCTGGAAGCCTGCCACTGGCCTGACGCTGGACGCGGCCCTGGCCTATACCGATGCCAAGATCACCGGCGTCGCCGCCACCAGCACCTCGGGCGCGGCGGCCGGCAACCGCGTGCCCGACAGCCCGAAGTGGAGCGGCAGCATCGGCGTGCAGTACCGCATGCCCCTGGGTGGGTTCATCGGCTGGCAGTCGCCCGCGTGGAGCGCGCGCATCGCCGCCCGCTTCGCCAGCAGCCGCGCGGGCGATCCGCAGAACAACTTCACGCTGCCCGGCTACCACCAGATCGACCTGCGCACTGGCGTCTCGGGCGGCAAGACCGAGCTGTACCTGTGGGTCAAGAACCTGACCGACAAGCGCTACGATTCCTTCGGCTACTACTACCCGGCCATGGTCGAGGGCGGGCCGGACGCGGTCATGGGCCTGCCCATGCGTGGGCGCACCGTGGGCGTGGGCTTCGCGTACTACTTCTGATGCGGCGCTCGATCTGGCTTGGCTTGACCCTCGCCGCGCTGGCGGGCGGCGCGGCGGCGTGGCGCGTGGCCGTGCCTGGCGGTGACTCTCAGGCGCGCGCCGATTGGGAAAAGCGCTGGATCACGCCGCTCGACCCGAACGTCTGCACCACCGAGCCGGGGCAGACCTCGCGCTTCGTCGACGATGCCGCCGAGCACGCGCTGCGCGTGGCAGGCGGCGTGCTGGACATCGCCATCGACGCCGCCACCGGCCGTGCCCAGGGCACCTGGACGCTGCACGGCGTGCAGGCGCCGTGGGGCTGGCTGCACCTGCAGGCGCCGCCCGGGTTTACGCTGCGCGCCGCGCGTGCCCGGCAGGCATCGCTGGCCACCGAGGCGCGCGGCGGCCACATCGCCATCGCGCTCGATGCCTGCGCACGCCAGGCGTGCGACGTGGCGCTCGACTTCGTCACCGAGACCGGCGCGCCGGGCCGCTGGTTGCCCGCCGAGCGCCTGCTGCCGCGCCTGGGGCTGGATGGCGACCGCGTGCTGCGCCACCCGGCCGAGCGCGCGCGCCACGGCCTGCCCGGCTTCGTGACCTTGCCCGACCACCTGGCCGCCGTGGCGCTCGCGGGCGTGGCCCCGGCGGGCGCATGGCGCTGGCAGGCGCGCGTGCGGCAGGGCGCGTCCACCACCGTTTCCAACGGCCAGACCGGCGGCGCGCTGGACTTCGTGCTCTCCACTTCCCATGAAGGCGCCGACGCGCTGGCTGCCGAGGCCCAGGCCATGCACGCCTGCGTGGCCGCGCGCATGGGCGATGCGCCGCGCGTAGAAGCCGTGGCCTACGCGCCCGAGCCAGCGCCGGCACGCCTGTCGGCGGGCACGCTGTGGCTGCCGCAGGCGCTGCGGGACGACCCGGCGCTGCGCCGCGCCGAGATGGCGCGCGCCATCGCGCTGCGCCACGTGGCCGACGCCGGCCGGCTGCGCCAGACGCGCGGCGCGCAGTGGCTGGCCAGCGGCCTGCCGGGCGCCGTCGGGCTGCTGTGTGCTACCGAACAGGAGGCGCCCGCCGTGGCGCAGGCGCTGCTGCAGCGCGCCTCGGCCCAGGCCACGCAAGCCTTGCAGGCGCAGGCGGGCGAAGTGGGCGCCGTGGCCTTCGCCGCCTTCGATGGCTGGGTGCGCGACTACGCGCCGCTGGCCGCGCTCGACTCCGTGCGCCGCCTGAGCACTGCACAAATCCAGACCCTGCTGGCCGAATTGGGCGGCGGCGTGCGCATCCAGTACGCGCTCTCCGCCGCGCTGGGCACGCCGCGCGCCACGCTGGCATTGAGCATGCCGCTGGCCACCGACCTGCGCACCGGCGCGGGCGGGCGGCTGGAGGGCGAGCGCTGGCGCTGGCAGCAGGGCGGCTGGAAGCGCCTCACGGCCTTCGACCAGGGCTGGGCGCTGGCCGAAAGCGCCGACGGCGCCTTGTGGCTCGACGCCTGGCCCGGCTACGAGCGCGACTTCGCCGACAACCTGGCCCCGCCGCCCCCATTCCCTTCATCCCATCTCGCCGGAGCAAGACCATGAAACGACGCCAACTCCTCCAATACTCCGCCAGCCTGCCGCTGGTCGGCGGCTCCACCCTGCTGCTCAAGGCCTGCGGCGGCAGCGGCGGCGGCGAGCCGCCACCGAAGGGCACGCTGCCCATCCCCGCGCTGGTGCGCGCCGACGCGGCCACGCCCGTCACGCTGAAGATCCAGAAGGGCCAGTACGAATTCCTCGCGGGCAAGAAGTCCGACACCTTCGGCATCAACGGCGCGCTGCTCGGCCCGGCGCTGCTGGTGAAAAGCGGCGCGCAGTTCAACGTACGCGTGGAGAACGCGCTGGACGAAGACTCCGTGCTGCACTGGCACGGCCTGCTGGTCGATGGCGGCAACGACGGCGGCCCGGCCTCCGCCGTCGGGCCGGGCAAGGGCTACGCGGTGAAGGCCGCCGTCAGCCAGCCGGCGGCCACGCTCTGGTACCACGCCCACCCGCACATGCGCACCGGCTTCCAGACCGCGATGGGCGTCGGCGGCCTGCTGGTCGTAGAGGACGACGCCAGCGCCGCGCTGGGCCTGCCCCACACCTGGGGCGAGGACGACGTGCCCCTGGTGCTGCAGGACAAGTACCTGAACGCCGACGGCAGGATCACCTACAAGCTCAACCACAACACTGTGGGCCTGGGCTGGTTCGGCCAGCATATGTTCGTCAACGGCGTGGAGCAGCCCACGCACTACGCGCCGCGCGGCTGGGTGCGGCTGCGTTTGCTCAACGCCTGCAACGCGCGCGTGCTCAAGCTGCGGCTGGGCAACCACGCCGCGTTCCAGGTGATCGCCAGCGACGGCGGCCTGCTGGCCGCGCCCGTGCCGGTGACGGAGCTGGTGCTGGCGGCGGCCGAGCGCTTCGAGATCCTGGTCGATGGCTCCGCCGGCCAGCCCATCGAGCTGGTCATGGCACGCTACGACGAACAGTACGGCGCCAACGCCGCGCCGTTCGACGTGGACCGCACGCTGCTCACCATCCACCCGACCCTGCCCGCGAAGAACGGCCTGCTGCCGCCTCTGCTGGCCGAGCTGCCCGAGGCGCAGGCGCCGCAGGGCGCGCGCGAGCGCCACATCACCTTCCAGTTGATGGGGCACTTCCCCATCGACCCCGACCCCACCGGCCCGCTGCCGGAGATCTGGCCCTTCGACTTCGCGTGGAACGAGGAGGATTCGGTCTTCGACGACCACACGCTCGCGCACATCAACCAGATCGAGGTGGACGGCGCGCCGATGGAATCGTTCAGCCTGGACACGGCCGGCTTCAGCGTGCCGCGCGGCACCTACGAGCGATGGCGGCTCACGCTGCGCACGGGCGACACCTATCCGCACCCGTTCCACGTGCACGGCACGCAGTTCCGCATCCTCGCCATCAACGGCGGCGCGGTGCCCGCGCACCTGCAGGGCTGGAAGGACACGGTGAACATCCCGGGCGCGGCCAACGTCCGCGGCGAGCCCGGCCACGTGGACGTGCTGGTGCGCTTCGATCACGCGGCGGCCATGCCGCACCCGTACATGGTGCACTGCCACAACCTCGAACACGAGGACGGCGGAATGATGCTCGGCTTCGAGGCGGTATGAGCGGCGTCGACCTCGGCGGCGTGCCCGAGACCATGCTGTGGACGCTGCACAACCGCGCCAGCGAATCGCTGCGCCCGGACGCCCTGCTGCGCGACCCCGAGGCCGAGCGCATCTACCGCGCCATCGCCTACGACTACCGGCGCAGCTTCGGCCGGCCCGACGCCTCGCACGCCGTGCGCTCGCTGCAGTTCGACGAAGTGGTGCGCGGCTGGATGCTGCGCCACCGCGGCGGCACGGTGGTGGAGCTGGGCTGCGGGCTGGAGACGCAGTTCCAGCGCATCGATGACGGCCGGGTGCAGTGGCTGTGCGTGGATGTGCCCGAGTCCATCGACGTGCGCGAGCGCTTCCTGCCGCCCGCGCCGCGCTGCCGCCACCTGCGCTGCAGCGCGCTCGACACGGGCTGGATCGATGCCGTCGAGCCCGTGCGCGGCGTCTTCGTCACCGCGCAGGGGTTGCTGATGTACTTCGGCGAGGACGAAGTGCGCGGCCTGCTGCAAACCATCGCCCGGCGCCTGCCCGGCAGCGAGCTGATGTTCGACACCATCCCCGAATGGTTCTCGCGCAAGACCACCGGCGAGCGCGGCCTGTGGCGCACGCCGCACTACCGCGTCCCGCCTATGCCCTGGGGCATCGCGCCCGCCGCGCTGCCCGCGCGGCTGCGCGCATGGCTGCCCACGCTGGAGGACGTGCGCGTGGTGCCGTACCGGCGCTTTCGCAGCTTCCCCGCCGCGCTCATGCCCGCGCTGGGGCGGCTGCCGGGCCTGCGCGCCCTGGTGCCGGCCATGGCGCACGTGCGGCTGGGCGGTGCCGGGAATACAAGCCAAATCGGCCTCTAGCGCTTGCTGGGCAAGCGCTAGCAGCTATCAAAAAGGGAGTTTATTCACCATGACTGCATTCACCGGCCTTGAAGTGCGCGGCCTCGCCAAGACCTACGCGGGCGGCGTGCCCGCGTTGCAGGGCGTGGATCTGCGCGTGCCGCCCGGCCTCTACGGCCTGCTCGGTCCCAACGGCGCGGGCAAGAGCACGCTGATGCGCACCCTCGCCACGCTGCAGCGGCCCGACGCGGGCAGCATCCTGCTCGACGGCGTGGACGTGCTCGCCGACCCGCACCACCTGCGCCAGCGCCTGGGCTACCTGCCGCAGCAGATCGGCGCCTACCCTGGCGTCAGCGCGCGCAGCCTGCTGGAGCGCTTCGCCTGGCTCAAGGGCCGCACCGATGCGCGCGCGCGCCGCGCCGAGGTCGATGCGCTGCTCGACCAGGTGAACCTGGCCGATGCCGCAGGCCGCGCCGTCGCCACCTACTCGGGCGGCATGCTGCGGCGCTTCGGCATCGCGCTGGCGCTGATCGGCTCGCCGCGCCTGCTGGTGGTCGATGAACCCACCGCCGGGCTCGACCCGGCCGAGCGCAACCGCTTCCACCGCGTGCTGGCCGACGTGGCGCAGGGCGCGGTGGTGCTGCTGTCCACGCACATCGTCGAAGACGTGCAGAACCTTTGCGCGCGCCTGGCCATCCTGGCGGGCGGGCGCGTGGTGGCCGAAGGCACGCCCGCCGACCTGGCCGCGCCGCTGGCGGGGCGCCTGTGGGAAAGCGTGGTGCCGCACGGCGCGCCGCTGCCCGCGGGGCCGCTGCACCTGGCCGCCGCGCCGCAGGGCACGCGCGCGGTGGTGCACGGCGAGCGGCCCGGTGACGCCTTCGCGCCGCGCACACCCGGCCTGGAAGATGCCTACTACCTTGCCCTGGCCAGCGCAGGCATGGCCCACCAAGCCGAGGCCGCCTGATGCGCGCCCCCCACGTATTGGCGCGCGAAGCCGCCGCCGAATTCCGCGCGGGCCTGGCGGGCGGCATCGCGCCGCTGATCTTCACCGGCCTCACCGCCTACCTGCTGCTGGTGCTGTCCGACGCGGGCTACATGCGCGACATGAATGCGGCCGACGTGCCGCGCAACGCGCCCATGCTGGTCTATCTGATGACGCCGGGCATGTCCTTCTTCCTGTTCTTCGCCTGGGCCTGGGTGTTCGGCCAGTGCGTGGCGCGCGAGCGGCAGGCGCAGTTGCACGAGGTGGTGCTGGCAGCGCCCGTGCCGCTGGCGGCGCTGCTCGCCGGGCGCTGGCTGGGCGCCTGGGGCGTGGCGCTGCTGCTGGGCGCGTCGCAGGCCGTGGGCTTCGTGGCCGCGCCGCTGCTGGAGGCGGCGGGCCTGGTGCCCGCGGGCAGCATGGGCCCCACGCCCTGGGCGGCCCTGGCCTGGAGCTGGCTCATTTACATCGTGCCGCTGTCGGCCGGCTGCGGCGCGCTGTACCTGCTGGCCGCGCTGCGCACGCGCGGCATGGCCGGGCCGTTCGCCGTGGCGGCGCTGCTGTGCGTGGCGTGGATGACGGCCATGGTCGTCATCAAGGAAGGGCACATCAGCGATTTCCTCGTGGCGCTGATCGACCCCTCGGGCTTCGGCGAGGCCGAGCGCCAGGTACTCGACTGGACGCCGCAGGAAAAGCGCGGCGCGCTCATCGCCGTCACGCCGGGCTTTGCGCTCAACCGCGTGCTGTGGGGCCTGGCACCCGTGCTGTGGCTGGCCTGGGCGCTGCCGCGCGTGCGGCGCGAGCGGCTGGTGCTGGAGGCGCCCGCCGTCGTCAAACCCGCGCGCCAGCCGGGCAACCCAGCCCCGCGCGCGGCGGCCATGCCGGCGGCTGCCCGGCCCACCTCCTGGTGGCGCGCCCTGTGGCAGGAGGCACGCTGGCAGGCCGCCCAGGTGCTGCGCAGCCGGGCCGCGTGGCTCGGTGGCGCGCTGTTCGTGGCGATGTGCGTGGCCAGCGCGTTCGCGCATGTCGTCGGCCATGCCGAAGGGCCGATGGCGCCCAGCCCCGAACTGCTGGGGCCGCTGATGTTCAAGTTCACCTTCCTCATCGCCATCTTCGTCATGGCGGCGCTGGCGGGCGGCATGGCGCGGCGCGACGAGCGCGGCGGCTTCGCCGAAATGGCCGACGCCGCACCCATGCCCGTGGCGCTGCGCTTCGCGGCGTGCTGCATCGCCGTCGGCGCCGTGGCCTTCGTGCTGGTGCAACTGGTGGCCCTGTCCAGCCTGATCGTCACGGCCATTGCCGCGCCGCAGGCGTTCAGCCTCTGGCAGCCCGTCGCCATGCAGGCGCTGCGCCATTGGCCCGCGCTCATGGAAGTGGCCGTGCTGGTGCTGCTGGTGCATGCGCTGGTGCGCCGTGCGGGCGTGGCGCATGCGGCGGCCATGCTGCTGGCTTTCGTGCTCGTCGTGAACCACGAAGCTGCGCTGGTCGACTATCCGCCGTACCAAATCGGGCTGCCCCTGCCCGCGACGATTTCCGCTGCCACGGGCTGGGGGCCATGGATCGGGCCCATGCTCGCGGGCGATGCCTGGAAGCTGGCGCTGACGCTGTTGTTCGCCGCGCTGGCGGCCTTGGCTGTGCCACGCGGCACCGATGCGCGCTGGCGCGTGCGCCTGGCCGAGGCCGCGCAGCGCCTGCGCGGCCCGGCGGGCGCGGCGCTGGCCGTGGGACTGGCAGGCACGGCCGCCACGGGTGCGCTGCTGCATGCGCAACTGGTGGAAGAGGGTGGCTGGCAATCGCCCGCGCAGCAGCGCGCCGACGACGCGCAGTGGGAGCGCCGTTGGCTGCAGGGCGGCGCCGGTGAGCAGGCCGCCTTCGCCACGGCCGGCGGCGAAGTGCAACTGCGCGTGCACCCTGTCACACGCACCGTGCAGGGCGACTGGCTGCTGCACGGCGTGCAGGCGCCGCACGGCTGGCTGCATGCCGAACTGCCGCCGGATTTCACGCTGCACGCCGCGCAGGTGGACGGCGCGCCGGTGGTCGCCGAATCGGGCCACGACCACATCGCCGTGCCCCTGGGCGACTGCGCTGCGGGCTGCGAAGTGCGGCTGTCCTTCACCGTCGCTCCACGCGGCTGGACGGCCGAAGGCGAAACGCCGTGGCTCACGCCCGCTGGCGTGTGGCTGCGCGCGCCGGACGTGCTGCCGCGCCTGGGTTTCGACGCCGCCCGCCTGCTGCGCGTGCCCGCCGAACGCATGGTTGCAGGACTGCCCGCCGAGGTGCAACTGCCCGCCTGGCAATCGTCGGTGGTGGCGCAGGGCGTGGCCCCGCCGGGCGACTGGCGCTGGCGCATCGCCATCGATGGCGAGGAGGTGCACGAAGGCCGCACCACGGGCGCGCTGGACTTCGCCGCCCTGCGTGCCCCGCGCCTGCACGCCAGCACGGTCGGCGGCCTGCAGGTGCTGCACGACGCCACGCGCGCCGCCACCGCGCAGGCCGTGGCGCGCGACGTGCAGGACATGCAGGCCTGCGTGGCGCGGCGCCTCGGCACATCGATCGCCGTGGACACCATCGCCCAGACCCCGCGCGAACTCGGCGAGCCGCTGCTGGCCGGCGGCCTGCTCTGGCTGCCCGAAGGCCCGCACTGGGACGTGGCCGACGCCGGTGTCGGCCGCACCAAGCGCCGCGCCGCCATCGCCCGCGCGCTGGCCGCGCGCCACGTGGCCGACGCCGCCGCGCTGCGCCAGGGCCCGGGCGGGCAGTGGCTGGCCCACGGCCTGCCCGGCGCCATCGGCCTGCTGTGCGTGGCCGCCACCGACGCCGCGCCCGCTGTGCAGGGCCTGATGACCCGCGCCTCGGCCGAAGCCACGCAGGCGCTGGCCGCCAGCACCGCACCCGTCGGCCCGCTGGCGCTCGCGCCCTACGGCGGCTGGGCGCAACACCACGCGCCGCTGGCCGCGCTGCACGCAGTGCAGCAGGTGGATGCCGATGCGCTGGCCGCCCTGCTGGCAGCGGTGCGCGGCGGCATGGAGGTGGAGCAGGCGCTGGCGCAGGCCTGGGGCGCGGAATACGCGGCCTGGATGCTGGGGCCGCCGCTGGCCTCCGACCTGCACGCCGACGGCACCGGCGAGCGCTGGCGCTGGAGCGCGGGCGGCTGGCAGAGCGCTGGCCGCGCCGAGGGCGCGTGGCGCCTGGGCGATACGCTGTGGCTGGACGGCTGGCCCGCCTATGAGCGCTCGCCTGCGGACAACGTGCAAAAACAATAGCTGCCAGCGCTTGCCATACAACGGTTTCAAAAGGAAAACTATCCGAAGTCCTTGTATGGCAAGCGCAAGCAGCTATCAAATGGGAAGCATCAAGCCGCCACGATGCGCCCGCGCCCCGCCGCGCCGGCCTGCACCTGCAGCGAGCGGTCGGTGCTGGCGGTGTAGGTGCGCGAGGTGATGGTGCTCACGTACACCCAGTCGGCGCGGCAGGCCGTGGGCGTGGCCGTCACCACCATGTAGCCGCGGCGCGACGTGTCGCAGTACTTGAGCGGCGCGATGAGCTGTTGCAGCGCGCCCGCGAGCATCGCGGGGTTCTCGTTCGGCAGGTATTCCTCGAAGCCGGGCGAGCTGACCGACGAAGTGGCGAACTCCACGCCCACGGCGTTGCCGTTCATGTCCTGCAGCTCGCTGGCCCAGGCGTTGTGCGTGTCGCCGGCGAGCACCACGAGGTTCTTGTCCAGCGCGCGTGCCATGCCGAGCACCGTCTCGCGCGCGGCCTGGTAGCCGTCCCAGGCGTCGAGGTTGTAGGGAATGGCGGGTTGCGCCAGGACGGCCTTTTCTGCCGCCGTGAGCGTGGCAGGGGCCGCCTGGGCCTTGGCCACGAGTGCGGCGTACTGCGATACCGACACGCCCGCGCCGGGCTGCAGGGTTTCGATGAGGATGGGCGCCGGAATGTTCATGCGCCCCATCAGCACCTGCTGGCCCAGCACCTGCCAGGTGGCGGCGGAGGCGGCCATCTGCTGCTGCAGCCACTGCGTTTGCGCCGCGCCCATGAGCTGGCGCGCCGGGTTGCCCACGGCGGCGGTGAAGCTGGCGGCATCCACCCCGGCGGGCGTGAAGAAGTCGGTGTAGTCGAGCTGCTCGTCGCGCCCGATCACGCGCGTGTCGAGCATGTGCAGCGCCACGAGGTCGCCGAAGGCGAAGCTGCGGTAGATCTGCTCGGGCGTGGCGGTGCGCGTGGGCATCCACTCGTGGTAGGCCTGCATGGCGGCGGCTTTGCGCGCGGCGAAGCTGCCTTCGCTGGCCTGGTGGTTCTCGGCGCCGCCGCTCCAGGTGTCGTTGGCGATCTCGTGGTCGTCCCACACGGCGATCATGGGCGCGGCGGCGTGCAGGGCCTGCAGGTCAGGGTCGCTCTTGTACTGGGCGTGGCGCTGGCGGTAGTCGGCCAGCGAGAGGATCTCGTTGGCGGGCTGCGACAGGCGGCCCAGCGCCGCCGCGTTGCCGGATGCGTAGCCGCCCTGGCTGTATTCGTAGATGTAGTCGCCCAGGTGCACCGTGGCGTCGAGGTCGTTGCGGCGTGCCGCGTCGGCGTAGACGTTGAAGTAGCCGGCCGGGTAGTTGGCGCACGAGAACACCGCCAGCCTGACCTGCGCCACCGCGCCCGTGGGCAGCGTGCGCGTGCGCGCCACCGGCGAGGTGGCGGCGTAGGCGCGGAAGCGGAAGTGGTAGGCCGTGGCGGGCTTGAGCCCGGTGGCGTCCACCTTCACGGTGAAGTCCCTGGCGGCGGCGGCCGTGGCGTCGCCGCGCGCCACGATGGTGGCGAAGGCGGCGTCGCTGGCCAGTTCCCATTGCACGGGAATGTCGGCCTGGTGGCCCGTGGGCGGCGTCACGCGCGTCCATAGCATCACGCGGTCGGCCAGCGGGTCGCCGCTGGCCACGCCGTGGGCAAAGCGCACGTCCGGCGTGGAGTCACCGCCATCGCCGCCACCGCCACAGGCGGCCAGGGGCAGGGCAGCGGCCGCGCCGGCGCCCCAGGCCAGCTGGCGCACGAAGCGGCGGCGCCCTTCGTCGCGCGGCGCGGGGGCGGTGTCGCGGAAGGCGTTGTGCAGGGGGTGGGGGCGTTGGGTCATGGGGCGCTTCTCCTGGGCGGTCAAATCGCACCAGCGTCGCGCCCCGGCATGACAGCCTTGTGAAAGGCCTGGCCGCCCCGGGGCTATGAGTGGGGAAAAAGGGCTGCAGCGCTTGCGTGGCAAGCGCTGGCAGCTCTTATTTCGAGAGCGTCTTGAACACCTCGCGCGCGGCAGCGACGGTGGCGTCGATGTCCTGCGCGGTGTGGGCGGCGCTCACGAAGCCCGCCTCGTACAGCGCGGGTGCGATGTACACGCCGCGCTCCAGCAGGCCGTGGAAGAGCTGGTTGAAGCGCGCGCCGTCGGTCTTGAGTACCTCGGGGTAGTTCTGCGGCAGTTGCGGCAGCAGGAAGAAGCCGAACATGCCGCCCTCGCTATCGGCGCAGAAATCCACGCCTTCGGCCTTGGCCGCGCCCGCCAGCCCGTCGATCAGCGCGCGCGTGCGCGCGGCCAGTTGCTCGTAGAAGCCGGGCTTGGCGATTTCGCGCAGCGTGGCCAGGCCGCAGGCCGTGGCCACCGGGTTGCCCGACAGCGTGCCGGCCTGGTACACCGGGCCCAGCGGCGCGAGCTGCTCCATGATGGCGCGCGGGCCGCCGAAGGCCGCCAGCGGCATGCCGCCGCCGATGACCTTGCCGAGCACGGTGAGGTCGGGCGCGAAACCGGGGATCTGCTGCGCGTACAGGCCCTGCGCGCTGCCCAGCGCCACGCGGAAGCCCGTCATCACCTCGTCGATGACCAGCAGCGCGCCGTGCTGCGTGCACAGCGCGCGCGCGCGGCGCATGAAGGCCGTGGTGGCGCGCACGAAGTTCATGTTGCCGGCGATGGGCTCCATGATCACGCAGGCGACGTCCTTGCCGTGCAGGGCGAAGGCTTCTTCCAGCTGGGCCACGTCGTTGTATTCGAGCACCAGCGTGTCGCGCACTACCTCGGGCGGCACGCCCGCGCTGGTGGCGTGGCCGAAGGTGGCGAGGCCCGAGCCGGCCTTGACCAGCAGCGAGTCGGCGTGGCCGTGGTAGCAGCCGTTGAACTTGATGATCTTGCTGCGCCCCGTGGCGCCGCGCGCCAGGCGGATGGCGCTCATGCCGGCCTCGGTGCCGGAGCTGACGAGGCGGATCATCTCCATCGACGGCACGTGGCGGATGATCTCCTCGGCCAGTTCCACCTCGCGCTCGGTGGGTGCGCCGAAACTGAAGCCTTCCAGCGCCGCCTTCTGCACGGCCTCCAGTACGGCCGGGTGGCCGTGGCCCAGGATCATCGGGCCCCAGGAGCCGATGTAGTCGATGTAGCGCGTGCCGTTGGCGTCCCAGAAGTGGGCGCCTTGCGCGCGCTGCACGAAGCGCGGCGTGCCGCCCACGGCGCGGAAGGCGCGCACGGGCGAGTTGACGCCGCCGGGAATCAGCGCCTTGGCGCGTTCGAACAGGGAGAGATTGAGGTCAGTGCTGGGTGTCATGGGGTGGCATCACGAAGCCTTCCAGGGGCTGCGTATCTTCGAAGGAGGTGGCGTTGTCGTCTTCGTCGGTGCTTTCGGCCCAGAACATGCGGTCGGGCAGCACGTGGCCCATGCCGGGGCGGAAGCCGTGGTCCAGGCAGCGGTCGAGGTAGGCCAGCGCCTCGCTCGTGGCCTCGCCCAGGTCGCTGCCATTGGCGATCAGCGCCGCGAGGGTGGCCGAGAGCGTGTCGCCCGCGCCGGCGAAGGTGGCGTCGAACAGCTCGAACTTGCCGCTGCCCAGCACCGTCTGGGCCGAGGCCAGCACGTTCTCCAGATGCTGTTCGGGGGCGGGAATGCCGGTCACCAGCACATAGGGCACGCCATGCTCGGCCGCCGCCTTGGCGATGTCGCGTGCCGAGGGGCTGCGCGTGCCGCTCCACTCGGGCAGCAGCCAGCGCCACAGCGTGCTGTGGTTGCCGACCAACACCGACGCCTGGGGTAGAAGTAACTCTCTGAAAGCATCGTGGTACTGGTCGACGCGGTCGTCATGCCACCACGACAGGTTGGGCATGTAGGCGATCAGCGGCACCTCGGCGTAATCGGTGGCGATTTCCGCGATGGCGCTCAGGTTCTCGGGGCTGCCGGCGAAGCCAACCTTGATGGCCTGGACGGGAAGGTCCTCCAGCACGGCGCGCGCCTGCTCGGCGACAGCCTCGTCGTCGAAGCAGAAATGCTCGAACACCTCGGCGGTGTCACGCGCGTAGGCGCCGGTGACCACGGCCACCGGATGGCCGCCGACGGCGGCGATGCTGGTGATGTCGCCCGTGAGCCCGCCGGCGCCACTGGGGTCGCTGGCGTTGAACACCAGAACGCAGGCGGGAAGGGCGTCGCTGGCTTCGTCGTCGGTCGTCGGGGGGAGTGGAGTGGAGGAGGTTGGCATCCTGGCGACCGGGGGGAGCGCCAAAGCCGCAGCCCAGGTTTATCACTAGCTACAATCGTTGCATTCTATGTGAAGGCCCATTAAGCTGTGACGGAACCTGCAACCTGGATGTGCGTGATCTGTGGATGGATATATGACGAGGCAAAAGGTTCCCCGGAGCACGGCATAGCCCCCAGCACCCTCTGGGGGCCGTCGTTCACGCATGCGGGTTGTCCCGAGTGCGGTGCGCGTCATGAAGATTTTGAAGAAGTTCAGGCCTGAAAACGGATGTAGCCTGCGCTGTGTGTTTTTCTCTGTCAGGAGCTCCAAGAATTGACTACGACCGGCACTTCCTTCAAGGTTCTCGTGGTGGACGACAGCAATACGATCCGCCGCAGTGCCGAGATTTTTCTCAAGCAGGGCGGCCACGAGGTCTTGCTGGCCGACGATGGCTTCGACGCCCTGGCCAAGGTCAATGATTACCAGCCCCAGCTGATCTTCTGCGACATCCTCATGCCCAAGCTCGATGGCTACCAGACCTGCGCCATCATCAAGCGCAACGCGCGCTTTGCCAATACGCCCGTGGTCATGCTGTCCTCGAAGGATGGCGTCTTTGACAAGGCGCGCGGCCGCATGGTCGGCTGCCAGGAATATTTGACCAAACCATTTACCAAAGACCAGTTGCTGCAGGCCGTGCAGCAATTTGGCAGTTCCCAGCAAGGAGTGAAGTAATGCCCATTCAGAAAGTCCTGGTCGTTGACGATTCGAAGACCGAGTTGATGTTTCTGACCGATTTGCTGCAAAAGAAAGGCATGCAGGTGCGCACGGCGGAAAACGCCGACGAAGCCTTCCGCCGCCTTGCCGAGGAAAAGCCCGACCTGATTCTCATGGACGTGGTCATGCCCGGCCAGAACGGGTTCCAGCTCACGCGCGCCATTTCGCGTGACCCGCAGTACGCCGACGTTCCCATCATCATGTGCACGAGCAAGAACCAGGAAACCGACCGTGTGTGGGGTATGCGCCAGGGGGCGCGCGGCTACATCACGAAACCGGTGGATCCGGCGGAGCTGCAGGCCAAGATCGACGCGCTGAACTGAAGGCTCCCAGCCGTCGTCCATGGCCAATCGCGAAGCTCTCAGAGAACTCCAGACCCGGCTCGCTGGCCGCCTGCAGGCAGCAGGCGAGGGTGTGTCGGTTTCATCCTGGCTGGCGGTCGAATCCGCGGGCCAGCGTTACCTGATGCCATTGGGGCAATCGGGTGAAATTTTTGCATGGCCGGGCGTTCAGCCCGTGCCCTATACACAGAAGTGGTTCCTGGGTGTCGCCAACCTGCGGGGGACGCTGGTGGGCGTCGTCGATCTCGCGGCGCTACTGGGGCAGTCCAGCGCGCGTTCCGAGCAGGGCCTGAGCGAAACCAGCCTGCTGGCGTTCAATGGCGCGCTTGAGGTCAATGCCGCGCTGCTGGTCGATCGCCTGTCGGGTTTGCGCGGGCTGGATGCCTTCGTCTCCTCCGAGCCTGCGCCGCAGGGCGCGCCTTCTTACTACGGCTCCATCTACGTTGACAGCCAGGGCCAGCGCTGGCAAGAGCTGAATCTGCAAACCCTCTCGCAGCACCCCGCCTTCCTGGGTATCGGTGCTTGAGTTTTTTCTGTGCAAGGCAGAGAACCATGTCTTTCGTCAATCAATTCGGGAAGTTGTTCAACCGCAAAGCCGCTGCGCCAGAAGTTCCGGAGGGGGCAGACCCCCTGGACGCGGCGATGGTGCTGGACAACTCCCCGCTGCGCGAGGCTTACCAGGCCGATGCCATGAACAGCGTCCAGGGCGAGCCTGACGCCTCGCGGCTTGGCGAGGCGGCAGCCGCCGACGAGGATCTGGTGACCCTGCCGGTGCTGGGCAGCGCCACGGCGGCGCAGCACCAGCGCCGTCTTTTTGCCCTGGCGGGCGTGGGAGCCGTGGTGCTGGCACTGATCGCGGGGTGGGTGCTGCAGCAGGCCGAGCGCTCCGGCCGCCAACTGACGGCGACTGGCCAGTCCCTGATGCAGTCGCAGCGTCTGGCGAAGTCCGTGTCGCAGGCCTTGGTGGGCAGTCCGCAGGCCTTCCCGGAAGTGGCGGACAGTTCGGGCGTGCTGGCGCGCAACGTGCGCGCGCTCACGATTGGCGACGGCGACCTGGGGGTACAGGCGCTGGGTGAATCCTTCAAAACCGACATGGAGGCGGTCAATCCCCTGGTGGAGCGTGCCGAGCGCAACGCCGGCATGGTGATGGGACAGCAGAAGATCCTGACCCAGGTGGGTGATGCGCTGCGCACTATCAACCGCCAGTCGGCCGACCTGCTGGAAATCGCGGAGACCGTTTCGTCCCTCAAGCTGCAGCACAACGCCTCCCCTGCGGAGGTTTCTGCGGCGGGCCAACTGGTGATGTTGACGCAGCGTATCGGCAAGTCGGCCAACGAGTTCCAGACCACGGAGGGCGTGAGCCCCGAAGCGGTGTTCCTGCTCGGCAAGGACTTGAACTCCTTCAAGGAGGTTGCACAGGGCCTGCTCGACGGCAGTGCCGAGTTGCGCCTGCCCGCTTCCAAGGACGCCCAGACACGTGAGCAACTGGAGGCGCTGATCCAGCTCTATGAGCAGACGCGTACCCAGGCCAGCGCCATCCTGGGCAACCTGCAGGGCCTTGTTTCGGCGCGCGAAGCGCAGACGGCGATCATTGCCGACAGCGAGCCGCTGCGCCGTCAGCTCGAAGACCTGCAGACGAAGCTGTCGGCCCAGTCCGGCCTGGGGGCAGGGCAGCTTGCCGCGCTGGTTCTGGCGGGCCTGTTCGTGCTGTTGTGCGGCTTTGGTATTTCCCGGGTTCAGCTGCTTGACAGCCGTACGCGGCAGGTCGCAGCCGAGCAGCAGCAGCGCGAAGCACGCCGCCAGGAGCAGGAGGCCAAGCGCGTCAACGACGCCAACCAGGCCGCCATTCTGCGTTTGATGAACGAACTGCAGTCGGTCGCCGAGGGGGACTTGACGCAAGAAGCCACCGTGACCGAGGACATCACTGGCGCCATTGCCGACTCGGTGAACTACACGGTGGAGGAACTGCGCCTGCTGGTGGGGAGCGTGCAAAACACGGCGACCCGCGTGGCCCAGACCACGGCGCAGGTGGACAGCACGTCTACCGAGCTGTTGGCGGCCTCGACCGAGCAACTGCGCGAGATCCGTGAAACCGGCCGTTCGGTGCTCGACATGGCCTCTCGCATCAACGAGGTTTCCTCGCAGGCGCAGGAGTCTGCCTCGGTGGCGCGCCAGTCGCTGCAAGCCGCGGATTCCGGCCTTGAGGCCGTGCAGAACGCCATCGGCGGCATGAACGCCATCCGTGACCAGATTCAGGACACCTCCAAGCGTATCAAGCGCCTGGGCGAGTCGTCGCAGGAAATCGGTGAAATCACCGAGCTGATTTCCGACATTACCGAACAGACCAACGTGCTGGCCCTGAACGCCGCCATCCAGGCGGCGTCGGCGGGTGAAGCGGGCCGTGGCTTCTCGGTGGTGGCGGAAGAAGTGCAGCGCCTCGCTGAGCGCTCTGCGGACGCCACGCGTCAGATCTCGGCGCTGGTGAAGGCAATTCAGACCGACACCCAGGATGCCGTGGCCGCCATGGAGCGTTCCACGCAGGGCGTGGTGGAAGGGGCGCGCCTGTCCGATACCGCTGGCACGGCCCTGACCGAGATTGACCGCGTGTCCCGGCGCCTTGCCGAGCTGATCGAACAGATCTCGTCCTCGACCTCGCGTGAAGCCGAACTGGCCAACGAAGTGGCGGACAACATCCAGCACATTTTCGCGGTGACCGAGCAAACCGGTGAGGGGACCCGCACCACGGCGCAGCAGGTGCGCGAGTTGTCGCACATGGCCGAGGAATTGCGTCAGTCGGTGGCACGTTTCAAGATCGCCTGACGCGGGCGCGAGCATCAACCAAAAGGGACGGCCGATCTGCGGTAGGCCGCCAGGGACGGATCCATGTCATCTATTGAGGCAGCAAACGCAGCAGGCGTCGAATGGGCGCACGGCGAGCAAGACCTGGGGCCCTTGGCCTGGGTGCTCGATGAACTGCGCAAGTCGCTCGACGGTGCGGCCAAGGCGATGCGTCGTTTCGTGCGCGACGCGGAACTGGCGCGAGAGTCCGATCTGGCGTCGCTCGATGCCGGCCCCCTGCGCATCGCGCGCCAGCAACTGCACCAGGCATGCGGAGCCCTGGAGATGGTGGGCATGGGTACACCAACGCTGCTGTTGCGCGCCATGGAAGCCGTTGTGCAGAAGTACGTGCAGCGGCCCGAGCAATGCAGCGACGATGCCGCCGCCGTCATCGAGCGGGCCAGTTTCGCGCTGATCGAGTATCTGGAAAGTGTCCTGGCCGGCAAGCCGGTTTCACCCGTTGCACTGTTTCCCCAGTACCGGGACGTCCAGGCACTGGCGGGTGCCGAGCGAGTCCATCCTGCCGACCTTTGGCCGGCCGAGCGGCGCCTGCATGAGCCGGCGTTTCAGGTCAATGCAGCGCCGCTGCCCTATGGCCCGGAGGCGCGTGCGCGCCTCGATAGCGCGGTGCTGCGCATCGTCAAGTCGGCAGACCCTGCCGCGGCGGCGGCGATGCGCGATACCTGCCTGGGATTCGTCGCGGCGCAGACGCATCCCGCCGTGCGAACCTTCTGGCGGATCAGTGCGGCCTTTTTCGAGGCCATGGCCCAGCGCCTGCTGCCCTCTGACGTCTACGTCAAACGTGTGGCTTCGCGGGTCCTGCTGCAGTACGCGGCTTTTGCCAAGGGTGAACAGGCCTTGCCGGATCGGCTGGTGCAGGACTTGCTGTTCTTTTGTGCACAGGCCCAGCCTGCGCCGGTCGAGGGTGTGTCGCCGCTGTCGGCCGTACGCGAAACCTTTCAACTGAATCGCTTTCGCCCCGTCGATTACGAAACGGCCCGCTTTGGGCGCTTCGATCCGGCATTGCTGGCGCAGGCGCGCAAGCGCATCGCCGCGGCCACCGAAACCTGGTCGGCCTTGGCCGGCGGGGACCGTGTCAAGCTCAAGCCGGCCGCGGATCAGTTCAGCCTGGTGTGCGATTCGTTGAACAAGCTGCTGCCGGGCAGTGACAGCCTGGCGCGTGCCCTGACGCGCACCCTGGAAGCCACCGTGCGCTCGGGTGAGCCGCCGGCCGCCGCATTGGCCATGGAAGTCGCAACTTCCGTCCTGTATCTGCAAGCCACGTTCGAAGACCTGGATGCCAGCGACACCAGCATGGTGGAGCGTGCCAGCCGCCTGGCGGAGCGTCTCGAGCAGGTGCTGGCAGGCGCCGAGCCCGCACCGCTGGAGCCGTGGATGGAGGAGCTGTACCGCCGGGTCAGCGACCGCCAGACCATGGGGAGCGTCGTCGACGAGTTGCGTGCGACGCTGGCCGAAGCGGAAAAGTGTCTCGACCAGTTCTTCCGCGCGCCGGAGGAACTGTCCGTGCTCTCGACGGTCCCCGGGCAACTGGCGCAGATGCGCGGCGTGCTTTCCGTGCTGGGGCTGGACCAGGCCTCGCTTGCCGTGGCGCGGATGCGTGAAACGGTTGAGCGCCTGCTGATCAACGAGGTACCGCAAGAGGAGCGCCAGCCGGTCTTCGAGAAGCTGGGCAGCAGCCTCGGCGCCCTGGGCTTCCTGATCGACATGCTGGGCTACCAGCGCGCCATGGCGCGCAAGCTGTTCGTTTATGACGAAGAGCAGGGAGAACTGCGTGTGCTCATGGGGCGCACCCGTGCACGTGCTGGGGACAGCCTGGAGGACGTGGCGCAAAAACTCGAGGGGCGTGCCGAACTTCCCCTGCCCGAGGTGGTGCCCCGCACAGCTCCTGCGCCTGCGCCTGCATCCGTCGCGCCAGTGCAGGTACAGCCAGAGCCCGTGCTGGAGCCTGCACCGGCGCCAGAACTGCAAGATGCACTCATCCAACTGCAGCCCGAGCCGGTTGCGGCAGCCCCCGAGCCAGCCGTCCCTGTGGCCGCGGAGCCCGTGCCGGCGCCAGCGCCCATGCCGGCGTCGCAGCAGGAAGAAGACGACGAATTGCTCGACATCTTCCTTGAAGAAGCGCGTGAGGTGGTGACCACGGGGCTGGCCGCGCTGGCAGCGCTGGAACAGGCGCCAGGCGACTTGAGCGAGCAAACCACGCTGCGCCGTGCATTCCACACCCTCAAGGGCAGCTCCCGCATGGTGGGGTTGACGGATTTTGGCGAAGCAGGCTGGGCCATGGAGCAGATGCTCAACGCCTGGCTTGCCGAGCAAAAGCCCATGCCTGCGCCCATGCAGGCCCTGGCTGTAGAAGCGTTGCGCGCCTTTGGCGAGTGGGTCGAGGCCATCGCCCAGGGCCACGCCGACGCGTGGCAGCCCGAGCCCTTCCGCGCGGCTGCGGATGCCATGCGTTTGCGTGGTGAGCGTCTGCCGCTGGCGCTGCCGGCCTTGGCAAATGCAGATGCAGATGCAGTTGGCACGGCCCTGGGGGCGCCGGATGCCACGGAGGTGGCGCCCTCGGAGCCTGTGCCGGAACCGGAGTTCGTGCCGGAGCTGCCGGAGGTGTCTTTGACCGATGCCGGGCCGCAGGAGATGGCTCCCGCTACCGAAGACGGCGAAGTGACTGCAGCGGCTGAGGTCCCGGCGCCAGAGGCGGCAACGGAGCTGCTCGATCTCTTGCCTGAACTGGATTTCGCGCCCACGGAGGTTTCTCCACATCTTCCGGAGGTGCCCACAGAGCCTTCGATTGACATCGTTCTTCCCGATGTCACGGAAGACATTGATTTCTCGGTGTTCTCTGCGGCCGGGCCGGAAACAGTTCCTGCCGCCGAGGAGCCGCAGGCCGTGGTCGAGATACCCGCCATAGACCTGCCGGCAGAGATGCAGGAGCTGCCTGTGGCCGTGGAGGCACAGCCCCCGGTATCCGTGGATTGGCCGCAGGACTTCGTTCTGGAGGAACCGGTCGTCGCGGACGATGGCGTGGCGGTGGCGCAGCCCGGCGTCGGCACCGGGGCAGAGGACGCTCCCACTGCACAAGTGGAGGACATTGCATCGACAGTGGATGCGCTTGTGGAGCCCATGCTGGCCGCCGAATCGGCGCAGCCGGAATCGTTGCAGGAGGATGTGGTTGCTCCAGTGCCGGAGCCGGCAGCCACCGAGCCGTCCGCTCTGGCGGACGACTCGGTGAAGGCCATTGGCTCCCTGCGCATCGGCGTGGCGCTGTACAACGTCTATCTGGGCGAGGCGGATGAATGGTCGCGCCGCCTGGAGGCTTGCTTGCGGGGCTGGTCCCACGAGTTGCACCAGCCCGTGCCCGACCAGGCCGTGGCGCTGGCCCATTCGCTGGCGGGCAGCTCCGCTACCGTGGGCTTCACCGCGTTGTCGGAGATGGCCCGCTTGCTGGAGCACGCGCTGCAGCATGTGCAGTTGCAGCCGCATGGCTTGCCTGAACAGGCGCAGGTTTTTGTCGCCACGGCAGAGGACATCTGCAGGCTGCTGCACCAGTTCGCCGCAGGTTTCCTGAAAACGCCGCAGCCGCAGCTCATGGAGGCGCTGCGGGACATCCTGAACACCGAGATCAGCAGCGGCATGGCGCCGCTGGAGTCCCTGGCTGCCGCGTATGCCATGGACGATGTGGCGCCGGCTGAAGAGGGTGTCGATCAAGGAGCGCGTCTTGCGCCGTCTTCCCTGTCCTCGCTGGATGCGGACCGGCGTTTGGACGATGCGATCGCCCAGGCGGTGGAGCGTGGCAGCGACCTGGACGACGACATCGACGTTTTCGACGTCATCGACCCCGATCTGTTTCCGATCTTCGAGGAAGAAGCGACCGAACTCTTCCCTGCGCTCGGCGCGGCGCTGCGCCAGTGGGCCGGCCACCCGCAGGACATGGGATCGCGCAGCGTGGTGCTGCGCGCATTGCATACGCTCAAGGGCAGTTCGCGGCTCGCCGGTGCCATGCGCCTGGGGGAAATGGCGCACCGCCTGGAGACGGCGGTCGAGCAGATCGGAACCGAGGATCTGAGTACCGACAAGATCGAGCCCCTGCTGGCCGGTCTTGACAGCCTGCAGGCCAGTTTCGAGGTGCTGCGTGTCGTGGGTGCCCAGGAGCCCGAGCCTGCCGTGCAGCCCTCCGAACCGGAGCCTTCGGCGCCGGAACCCGTGGCGGTGGCCGATGCGCCAGCGGCTGCGGCATCGCAGGCCATGCCCCTGGCGGCACCGATCCGCATGGCTGCGGCGGCGCAGCCTGCGGCGCAGCGCACCGCTTCGGGCCAGTCGGTGCGCGTGCGCGCCCAACTGCTCGACCGGCTGGTCAACCAGGCCGGCGAGGTGCTGATCGCGCGTTCGCGCCTGGACGTGCGCATGAAGCAGGTCAAGGGCTCGCTGGACGATCTGTCAGGCAACCTGGAGCGGCTGCGCCAGCAACTGCGCGACATCGAGGTGCAGGCGGAGTCGCAGATGCAGTCGCGTCTGGCCTTGTCCAAGGACAGCACGGCGGGCTTCGACCCGCTGGAGTTCGACCGCTTCACGCGCGTGCAGGAACTCACGCGCATGATGGCCGAGTCGGTGAACGACGTGGCCACCGTGCAGCGCAACCTGCAGCGTGCGCTGGAAGGTGCCGAAGACGACCTGATCGCCCAGGGCCGCCAGGCCCGCGAGCTGCAGCGCGACCTGCTGCGCACGCGCATGGTCGAGTTCGAGAGCATCGCCGAGCGCCTGTACGCCGTGGTGCGCCAGTCGTCCAAGGAGCTGGGCAAGCAGATCAAGCTCGACATCGCGGGCGGCACCATCGAACTGGACCGCAGCGTTCTCGACCGCATGACGCCCGCGTTCGAGCACCTGCTGCGCAACTGCGTCTCCCATGGCATCGAGATGCCCGAGGAACGCACGGCCCGCGGCAAGCCCGCCACGGGCACCATCACGGTGGGGCTGCGCCACGAAGGCAACGACGTCTCGGTCGAGTTCCGCGACGACGGCGCGGGTCTGAACATCGAGCGCATCCGTGCCAAGGCCGTGTCCCAGGGGCTGATCGCGCCCGATGCCCAGCTCAGCGAGACCGAGGCCGCGCAGCTCATCTTCATGCAGGGTTTCTCCACTGCCACCGAGGTCACGGGGCTGTCCGGCCGTGGCGTCGGCATGGACGTCGTGCGCTCCGAGGTCAACGCCCTGGGCGGACGCATCGAAACCACCACGACCAGCGGCCAGGGGTCGTCGTTCCGCATGGTGCTGCCGCTGACCACCGCCGTCACCCAGGTGGTGATGCTGCGCTCGGGCGACCTGTCGATCGGTATTCCGGCCAATCTGGTGGAAATCGTGCGCCGCACGCCGCTGTCCGAGCTGGAGCAGGCCTACCGTTCGGGCCAGTTCCGCGAGGGCGGCGAGATGCTGCCCTTCTTCTGGTCGGGCGCGCTGCTGCAGTCTTCGGCCCGCAGCCTGGAATCCGCTGGCAAGACCCGCCCCGTGGTGGTTCTGCGCAGCGCCTCGCAGCGCCTGGCGATGCACGTGGACGAAGTCCTGGGCAACCAGGAAATCGTGGTGAAGAACCTCGGGCCCCAGCTGTCGCGCCTGCCGGGCCTGGCGGGGATGTCGGTACTGGCGTCCGGCGCCGTGGTGCTGGTGTACAACCCGGTGGCGCTGGCCAACGTGTATGGCGAAACCATCCGCCAGCAGGGCAAGCTGATGCCCGCGGCGCTCGAGGCCGCAGCCGAGGCGCCCGCCGCGGCAGGGGCAGCGGAGCAGCCGCAAAAAGCCGCGCCGCAGAGCACGCCCGCAGCCAGCCAGGTGCCGCTGGTGCTGGTGGTCGACGATTCGATCACGGTGCGCCGCGTCACGCAGCGCCTGCTGCAGCGCGAAGGCTACCGCGTGGCCCTGGCGGCCGATGGCCTGCAGGCGCTGGAGCGGCTGCAGGAGGAACGCCCGACGGTGGTGCTGTCGGACATCGAAATGCCGCGCATGGACGGCTTCGACCTGGCGCGCAACATCCGGGGCGACGCCGCGCTGCACGACCTGCCGATCATCATGATCACCTCGCGCATCGCCGAGAAGCACCGCGAGCATGCGCTGGAGCTGGGCGTCAACCACTACCTGGGCAAGCCCTACTCCGACGAGGAGCTGCTCGGCCTCGTCAAGCACTACGCCGCCAAGGCGGCCGCACTGGCGGCGGTCTAGGGCTGGTTTTGCCAGTCCGGCCCGGCCCCTTGCGGGCCGGGCGGCGGTGCGTGGATCGCCGCTAAAATCGCGCCATGTCCGCCGATTCCGCGCCCATCAACCTGACGAACCACTTCCTCATCGCCATGCCGGGCCTGGAGGATGCTTCGTTCGCGCGCAGCGTGGTGTACCTGTGCGAGCACAGCGAGCGCGGCGCGCTGGGCCTGATCATCAACAAGCCCACCGACATCAGCCTGAAGAAGCTGTTCGACAAGGTTGATCTGTCCCTCGGCCGTGCCGACCTCACGGACCAGCCCGTGTACCAGGGCGGGCCGGTGCAGACCGAGCGCGGCTTCGTGCTCCATGACCCGATCACGCAAGGCGCCGGGGGCACCGAAGAGGCCGAGGAGTCGATCTACGCCTCGACCATGACGATCCCCGGCGGCCTGGAGATGACCACCTCCAAGGACGTGCTCGAAGCCCTGGCCGAAGGCGCAGGGCCGCGTCGCGTGTTCGTCACCCTGGGCTACGCCGCCTGGGGCGAGGGCCAGCTCGAATCGGAACTGGCGGAGAACAGCTGGCTCACCGTCGGCGCCGACCGCGCGGTGATCTTCGATACCCCCGTGGACCAGCGCTACGA
Source organism: Acidovorax sp. YS12 (assembly GCA_021496925.1). NCBI lineage: Bacteria > Pseudomonadati > Pseudomonadota > Betaproteobacteria > Burkholderiales > Comamonadaceae > Acidovorax > Acidovorax sp. YS12. The sequence continues at coordinate 2,182,728 of CP053915.1, read as the reverse complement.
CCGTGCCCTGGCCCTGCTGGGCCTGCAGGCGTGGATGCTCTCGCCCGAGGCGGGCCACGCATGAGCGGTGCCAGCCCGTCTGCCGCCGTCCCCGCCGCAGCCGTCCCCGCGCAGTTCCAGTCCTTTCTCGCTTTCGATTTCGGCCTCAAGCGCACCGGGGTCGCCGTAGGCTCGCGCCTGCTGGGCCAGGCCAGCCCCTTGGCCACCATCCGCACCGACGCCAAGGACGCCCGCCTGCAGTTGGCGGGCGAGCGCATCCGCGAGTGGCAGCCGCACGCGCTGGTGGTGGGCGTGCCCTACCACCCTGACGGTGCGCCGCACGAGAACACCGCGCGGGCGCGCAAATTCGGCCGCCAGCTGCATGCGCGCTTCGACCTGCCGGTGTACGAGGTGGACGAGCGCTACAGCACCACCGAGGCCCTGGCGGGCGGCGCGCGCGATGCCGACGCCGCTTCGGCCTGCATCATCCTGGAACAGTTTTTGAGGAGTCTTGCATGAGTGTTCCCCCGAGTTCGCCCCCCGTGGCCCAGGCTGGCAGCCTGGTGCTCGACGCCGAGGCCCTGTACCGCGAGCTGCTGCGCGGCGTGCGTGCGCTCATGGGGCCGGACACGCGCCTGGCGGGCATTGCCTCGGGCGGCGTCTGGCTGGTCGAGCGCCTGCAGCGCGACCTGGGGCTGGCGGGCGCGCCCAGCGTGCTGTCGTCGGCCCTGCACCGCGACGACTTCGCCCAGCGCGGCCTGGCGGCGAGCGCGCAGACGCAGATCGCCTTCGACGTCAACGGCGCCGACGTGCTGGTGCTCGACGACGTGCTCTACACCGGGCGCACGGTGCGCGCGGTCATCAACGAATTGTTCGACTACGGCCGCCCCGCCAGCGTGCGCCTGGCCGTGCTCGTGGACCGGGGCGGGCGCCAACTGCCCGTGCAGGCCGACTTCGCCGCCGCCCGCGTGGCCTTGCCGGGCAGCCAGTCGCTGGCGCTGGCGCGCGCGGCCGACGGCACCTTCCAGTTCCAAGTCAACGCCATGGAGGCCTGACCGTGCTGTACAAGCGCAATCCCCAGCTGAACAAGAACGGCGAGCTGATCCACCTGCTCTCCACCGAGGGCCTGCCGCGCGACATCCTCACGCACATCCTGAACACCGCCGACAACTTCGTTTCGGTCAACGACCGCGAGGTCAAGAAGGTGCCGCTGCTGCGCGGCAAGAGCGTGTTCAACCTGTTCTTCGAGAACAGCACGCGCACGCGCACCACGTTCGAGATCGCGGCCAAGCGCCTGTCGGCCGACGTGTTCAACCTCGACATCGCGCGCAGTTCCACCGCCAAGGGCGAGACGCTGCTCGACACCATCGACAACCTCTCCGCCATGGCCGCCGACATCTTCGTCGTGCGCCACAGCGAATCGGGCGCGCCCTACCTGATCGCGCAGCACGTGGCGCCGCACGTGCACGTGGTGAACGCGGGCGACGGGCGGCACGCCCACCCCACGCAGGGGCTGCTCGACATGTACACCATCCGCCACTACAAGAAGGATTTTTCCAACCTGACGGTGGCCATCGTGGGCGACGTGCTGCACTCGCGCGTGGCGCGCTCCGACATCCACGCGCTCACCACCCTGGGCTGCGCCGAGGTGCGCGTGGTGGGCCCGCGCACGCTGGTGCCGGCCGACCTGTCGCACATGGGCGTGCGCGTGTTCCATACGCTGGAGGAAGGCATCCAGGGCTGCGACGTGGTCATCACGCTGCGCCTGCAGAACGAGCGCATGAGCGGTGCGCTGCTGCCGTCGAGCCAGGAGTATTTCAAGAGCTTCGGCCTGACGCCCGAGAAGCTGCGCCTGGCCCGGCCCGACGCCATCGTCATGCACCCGGGCCCGATCAACCGCGGCGTGGAGATCGACTCCGCCGTGGTCGATGGCCCGCAGGCCGTGATCCTGCCGCAGGTCACCTTCGGCATCGCGGTGCGCATGGCGGTGATGTCCATCGTCGCTGGCAACGAGGCTTGAAAAGCTCCTGTTTTCATAGCTGCTTGCGCTTGACTGGTAAGGGCTAGCGGCCAATTTGGCTTGAAACCATGAAAATACTGATAGCAAACGGCCGGGTCATCGACCCCGCCAGCGGGCTCGACAAGGTGTGCAGCGTGGCCATTGCCGCCGGGCGCATCATCGCCGTGGACCGTGAGCCCCGGGATTTCGCGCCCGCGCGCGTGATCGACGCCACGGGCTGCATCGTGCTGCCCGGCCTGGTGGACCTGGCCGCGCGCATGCGCGAGCCGGGGCACGAGCACGAGCGCATGCTCGAATCGGAAATGGCCGCCGCCGTCGCCGGCGGCGTCACCAGTCTGGTCTGCCCCCCCGACACCGACCCCGTGCTCGACGAACCTGGCCTGGTGCAGATGCTCAAGTTCCGCGCCGAGAAGCTGCACCAGGCGCGCCTGTTCCCGCTGGGCGCGCTCACGCGCGGACTGGGCGGCGAGGTGCTGACCGAGATGGCCGAGCTGACCGAGTCCGGCTGCGTCGGCTTCGGCCAGGCCGACGTGCCGCTGGCCAGCACACAGACGCTGCAGCGCGCGCTGCAGTACGCCGCCACCTTCGGCTACACCGTGTGGCTGCGCCCGCAGGAGCTGCACCTGGGCCGGGGCGTGGCCGCCAGCGGCGCGCTGGCCACGCGCATGGGCCTGTCCGGCGTGCCGGTGGCGGCCGAGACGATTGCGCTGCACACCATCTTCGAGCTGCTCAAGAGCACCCAGGCGCGCGTGCACCTGTGCCGCCTCTCCAGCGCGGCCGGGGTGGAGCTGGTGCGCCAGGCCAAGGCCGCCGGCCTGCCGGTGACCTGCGACGTCAGCATCAATTCGCTGCACCTGACGGAAAACGACATCGGCTACTTCGACAGCCGCGCGCGCCTGACGCCGCCGCTGCGCCAGCAGCGCGACCGCGATGCGCTCTCGCAGGCGCTGCGCGACGGCACCGTCGATGCGCTGGTGTCCGACCACACCCCGGTCGATGAAGACGCCAAGGCGCTGCCGTTCGCCGAGGCCGAACCCGGCGCCACCGGGCTGGAGCTGCTGCTGGCCCTGGCCTTCAAGTGGTCGCAGGATCACGGCGTGCCGCTGGCGCGCGCGCTCGCCGTCGTCACCAGCGAGCCTGCGCGCGTGCTGGGCAATGCGCTGGGCACGCTGCAGGCCAGCGTGGGCCAGATCGTCGAGGGCGGCGTGGGCGACCTGTGCATCGTCGATCCGCAGGCCGCCTGGACCGTGCGCCCCGACGCGCTGGCCAGCCAGGGCAAGCACACGCCCTTCGCGGGCTACGAGCTGCCCGCGCGCGTGCGCGCCACGCTGGTCGGCGGGCACGTCGCCTTCGAGCGCTAAGCCCGCGCATGCAACTTCTGCGCGCCCTGGGGCGCACGCTGCGCATGCTGGCGCACCTGCTGCACGGGCTGTGGGTGGTCACCTGGCACTTTCCGCGCCTGTCGCCCGAGCAGCAGCAGGCCCGGGTGCAGGCCTGGTCGCTGGGGCTGCTGGCGCGCGCCGGCATCACGCTGCAGGTGCAGGGCGCGCCGGTGCGGCAGGGGCCGGCGCTGCTGGTGGCCAACCACATCTCGTGGCTCGACATCCCGGTGCTGCACGCGGCGCGCTACTGCCGCTTCGTCTCCAAGTCCGACGTGCAGGCGTGGCCCCTCGTCGGCACCCTGGCCACGGCCGGGGGCACGCTCTACATCCAGCGCGAATCGCCGCGCGACGCGCTGCGCATGGTCAAGCGCATGCAGGCGGCGCTGCAGCAGGGCGAGGTGCTGGCCGTGTTCCCCGAGGGCACCACGGGCGACGGGCGCACGCTGCTGCCGTTCCACGCCAACCTGCTGCAGGCGGCGCTGGCGGCCGATGCGCCGGTGCAGCCCGTGGGGCTGCGCTTCATCGACCGCGCCACGGGCGCCACGAGCTTCGCGCCCAGCTACATCGGCGACGAAACCCTGGTCGGCTCGATATGGCGCACGCTCTCGGCGCCCGCCATCACCGCCGTGGTGCACTTCGGCCCACCCGAGCGCGCGCAGGGGCGCGAGCGGCGCGCCTGGAGCACGCACCTGCACGGCGTCGTGGATGCGCTGCGCCAGGCGGATTGCTCTTGAAAAGATAGCTCCCAGCGCTTGCCCAGCAAGGGCTGGAGGCCAAAAAGACCGTGAATCAACCCGCGCGCGGGAAGGTCACCACATGGTCCACTTGCGGGCGGATGCCGATCCACTCGCCCACGGCGTGGTCGTGGTGGCTGGGCACGTGGGCCATCACGGTCAGGCCGTCGGCCAAGCGCAGCGTGTAGAGAAACTCGGAACCCCGGAATGCCTTGCGCACGATCTGCGCCTGCACGGGGGCGGTGTCGTCGTGCACGATGTCGTCGGCGCGCAGCAGCACGTCGCACAGGCCGCCGGGGTAGCTCGACGGCAGCGGGCATTCCTCCAGGTCGGCCAGATCGCCCAGTGGCGTGCGGGCCACCACGCCGCCGCTGCCCTGTTGCAGCAATTGCGCCGGGGCGAACACGCCATGCCCTATGAAGTCGGCCACGAAGCGCGTGGCCGGGCGGTGGTAGAGCGCGTAGGCGTCGTCCCACTGGTGCAGTTGCCCGCCCTGCATCACGCCGATGCGGTCGCCGATGGCGAACGCCTCCAGCTGGTCGTGCGTCACGAACAGCGCGGTGGCGCCGGCGGCCTTGAGGATGCCGCGCACCTCGTGCGCCAGGCGCTCGCGCAGGTCCACGTCGAGGTTGGAGAACGGCTCGTCCAGCAGCATGAGCTGCGGGCGCGGCGCCAGCGCCCGCGCCAGCGCCACGCGCTGCTGCTGCCCGCCCGAGAGCGCGTGCGGAAAGCGCGCCTCGCTGCCCTCCAGCCCCACCAGGCGCAGCACCTCGGCCACGCGCGCGGCCCTGTCCGGCGCGGGCCATTGGTGGATGCCGAAGGCCACGTTGCGCCCCACGCTCAGGTGCGGGAACAGCGCGTAGTCCTGGAACACCATGCCAATGCGCCGCTCCTCCGGCGCTACGCTGCGCCCGGCCTGGCTCACCACCTGGCCCGAGAGCCGGATCTCGCCGCCGCTCACCGGCTCCAGCCCGGCCACGGCGCGCAGCAGCGTGGTCTTGCCACAGCCCGAGGGGCCGATCAGCACCCCGATCTCGCCAGCGGCCAGGCCCAGGCTCACGCCATCCACGGCGGGCTGCGCGCGGCCCGCATAGTGCACCGCGAGTTGCGAAACGGTCAGGAACATGCCGCGATTGTAGGGTGGGGCAAATGCTTAGAATTCCCGTTTGCAGTGGTGGCCGGCGACGCTCTGGCGGGCCCATGCATCCTTTTTTCCACCGACGGACCCGCCTTGCGCCGCCCCTCTTCCGCCTTGCGCTCCCTTCCGCTGCTGCTGCTCGCGCTCGCGCTGTCGCTGCCCGTGCTGGCGCTGCTGGGCGCCTGGCTGCCCTGGGGCCAGGGCGGGGCGCAGGCCCTCGCCATCCTGCGCGAGATGGCGTCCACCGTGCTGCCGGGGTATTTCTGGACGACGCTGTGGCTGGGCCTGTGGGTGGCCCTGGGGGCCGCCGGCGTGGGCATGGCCACGGCCGCGGCCGTGACGCTGTTCGACTTTCCTGGGCGCCGCCAGATGGAGTGGCTGCTGCTGCTGCCCCTGGCCATGCCGGCCTACGTCACGGCCTATGCCTACACCGACTTCCTGCAGTTCAGCGGTCCGCTGCAAACCTGGCTGCGCGCGGGCTTCGGCCTGGAGGGGCGCGTGCTGCCCGAGGTGCGCAGCCTCGGCGGCGCGGTGTGGGTGTTCATCTTCGCGCTCTACCCCTATGTGTACCTGCTGGCGCGCACCGCCCTGGGCGAGCGCGCCGCGCACCTGATGGAGGCCGCGCGGCTCATGGGCGCGCCGCTGTCCCGGCGTGTGCGCACGGTGGCGCTGCCGCTGGCGCGCCCGGCGGTGGCGGCGGGCGTGGCGCTGGTGCTGATGGAGACGCTGGCCGACTTCGGCGTGGTCAGCTACTTCGGCATCCAGACCTTCACCACGGGCATCTACAAGGCCTGGCTGTCCATGGACAACCGCCTGGCCGCCGCCCAGCTGGCCTCCATGCTGCTGGCCCTGGTGCTGGCGCTGCTGTGGCTGGAGCAGCGCGCGCAGCGGCGCATGCGCTTCGCCACCAGTTCCACGGGACGCGCGGGTTCCGCCGAGGCGCAGCCGCAGCGCCTGGCAGGCTGGCGCTGCGCGGGGGCCTGGGCGGTGTGCCTTCTGCCGGTGCTGATGGGTTTCGTGGCCCCCGTGGCCTTCATGCTGCGCCCGCTGGCGGCTGACTGGTCGGTACTGCCGTGGGACCGCTTCGTCGAATGGGCGGCCAACAGCGTGCGCCTGGGGGCCATCACCGCCGTGCTGGCCGTGGCCCTGGCCCTGGCGCTGGCCTTTGCCGTGCGCCGGCGCGCCGACCGCACCACCCGCGCCGTGGTGCGCCTGGCCAGCGCGGGCTACGCCGTGCCGGGCGCGGTGATCGTCGTGGGCCTGCTGCTTCCCGTGGGCTGGCTGCAGGCAGCCATGCCGCAGTGGGGGATCGGCGCGCTGGTCACCACCACCGCGGTGGGCATCGTCTGGGCGTACCTGGTGCGCTTTTGCGCCGTGGCGCTGCAATCGGTGCAAAGCGGCTATGCGCGCATTCCGGCCAGCTTCGACGACGCGGCGCGCATGCTGGGCACGGGGGGCTGGGGGCTGCTGCGGCGCGTGCACTGGCCGCTGCTGCGCCGCTCCACGGCCGCCGCGCTGCTGCTGGTGTTCGTGGATGTGATGAAGGAGCTGCCCGCCACCATCGTGCTGCGCCCCTTCAACAGCGATACCCTGGCCGTGGTGGCGTACCAGCTGGCGCGGGACGAGCGTTTGGGCGAGGCCGCGCTGCCCTCGCTGGCGCTGGTTGCCGTGGGGCTGGTGCCGGTGATCCTGCTGAGCCGCACGCTGCGCGCGCGTGGGCCTTGATGGCCCCGCGCCTGCGGTCGCTTGGGTGGCTGCATACACTGCGCGCATGAGCGACATCACCATCTACCATAACGCCCGCTGCAGCAATTCGCGCGGCGCCCTGGCCTTGCTGCGCGAGCGCGGCCTGGAGCCCATCGTCATCGACTACATCAAGGAACCGCTGGACGTGGCGCAGCTCACGGCGCTGGTCGCGCGCCTGGGGGTGCCGGTGCGCGAACTGCTGCGTACCAAGGAGGCGGCGTACCAGGCGCTCGACCTGGGCAACCCGCGGCATGGCGACGCGCATCTGCTCGAAGCAGTGGCGCGCCACCCGGAACTGCTGAACCGGCCCATCGTCGTGACGCCCCGGGGCGCGCGCCTGTGCCGGCCGCCGGAGCGGGTGCTGGAACTCTTAAGCGCCACCTAAGTTCTCGCGCCCACACTGCCTTTCCATCGGCACAACGGTTTTGGAAAGGCACACCATGAACACTCTTCTTTCTTCCCCCCGGCGGCTGGTCGTGGCCCTGGTGGCCGCGGGGGCCTTGGGCGCCACGGGCGCGGGCCTCATCACTGCCCGGGAGGTGCGCGCGCAGGCCGGCATGCCAGCGGCGGTTGCGCCTGCGCCCGCGCCTGCATTGGCTCCCGCCTCCCTGCCGGATTTCTCGCAGATCACGGCGCGCTATGGCGCGGCGGTGGTCAACATCAGCGTTAGCGGCATGCGCAAGGCATCCGATGCCGAGGAGGATGACGGCGCCGCCGCGCAGCGCCCGCGCGGCATCGACCCTGACGACCCTTTCTATGAATTCTTCCGCCGCTTCGGCATGCCCGGCATGGGCGCGCCTGGCGCGCGCGCCCTGCCCATGCGCGGGCAGGGCTCCGGGTTCATCATCGACCCGAGCGGCATCGTCCTGACCAATGCCCACGTGGTCAAGGGCGCCAGCAGCGTCACCGTCAAGCTGACCGACCGGCGCGAGTTCCAGGCCCAGGTGCTCGGCGCCGACCCGAAGACGGACATCGCCGTCCTGAAGATCGACGCGCAGAACCTGCCCACGGTGAAGCTGGGCAGCTCGCGCGACCTGCAGGTGGGCGAGTGGGTGCTGGCCATCGGCTCGCCTTTCGGTTTTGAGAACACGGTGACGGCCGGGGTGGTCAGCGCCAAGGGGCGCTCGCTGCCCGACGACAGCTACGTGCCCTTCATCCAGACCGACGCGGCCGTCAACCCCGGCAACTCGGGCGGCCCGCTGTTCAATGCGCGTGGCGAAGTGGTGGGCATCAACGCCCAGATCTACTCCCGCTCCGGCGGGTTCCAGGGGCTGTCGTTCGCCATACCGATCGAGGTGGCGTCCAAGGTGGGGCAGCAGATCCGCACCACTGGCCAGGCCAGCCATGCCCGCCTTGGCGTCGCCGTGCAGGAGGTGAACCAGGCCCTGGCGGACTCGTTCAAGCTGCCCCGCCCCGAGGGGGCGCTGGTGGCCAGCGTGGAGCGCGGCGGCCCGGCCGACCAGGCGGGCCTGCAGGTGGGCGACGTGATCCGCAGCGTGGATGGCCAGCCCGTAGTGGCGTCGGGCGATTTGCCTGCGATCGTGGGGCAGGCGGCGCCCGGGCAAAAGGTGCAGGTTGGTATCTGGCGCCAGGGCCAGGCCCAGACGCTGGCCGCCACGCTCGGGAACGCCAGCGACAAGGCAGCCCAGGTCGCCCAGGTCGAAGGGGCTGTGGGCAAGGGCCAACTGGGGCTGTCGTTGCGCCCGCTGGCCCCGGAGGAGGCCCGCGCCGCTGGCGTGGACAAGGGCCTGTTGATCGAGGACGCGCGCGGCCCGGCGGCGCTGGCCGGGGTGCAGGGCGGCGACGTGCTGCTGGCCATCAACGGCACGCCGGTGCAGGGCATGGCCCAGGTGCGCGCGGCCATGGCCAGGTCCGGCAAGTCGGTGGCGCTGCTGATCGCGCGCGATGGCGACAAGATCTTCGTGCCCGTGCGCCTGGGGTGAGCGCTTTTATACGGGTTTGCATTCAACCGTATAACGAGGCGGGAAGCCGCAGACAGTGCTGTAGCACGGCAAGGCGAACCAACGACGTTAGACGGTTGAAGGCAAATCCGTATTAGGGTTGCAGACAGGAAGCCAACTGTGCCTTGCTGCTGATATCCAGCTTCTGGTAGGTGGCGGCCAGGTGGTTGCGCACCGTCGATGGCGACAGCGCCAGGTGCTTGGCGATCTCCTTGCGCGTGCGTCCCTGGGCGAAGTGGGTGGCGATTTCGCGCTCGCGTGCCGTGAGCTGGTCGGCCGCGCAGCGCGGGCGCATGTGCAGCAGCCACCAGCCGTCCGCCTGGGTGCTGTGGGTGGTGGTGCGCGCGCCCACGTAGCGGCCCTTGCCGTGGCGCAATTGCGCCTGCAGTTCGGGCGGTAGTTGCGGCCCGCGCCACGCGGGCCATTCGCGCAGCAGGTGCTCGACGAAGCGCGGCGAGGACGCTTGCAGCACCCCATGGCGGTCGCACACGGCGGCCTGCATTTCCTGGGCCAGCGTGGGGCGCGCCAGGCGCCATGCATGCAGCATGCGGTTGACGCGCCATGTCTCGCACAGGTGCGGAACCAGGGATTGCTGCAACAGCCGCTCTGGTTCGGAAAAGGGCTGTTGCGCATCGCTGCGGTACAGCGAAATCAGTTCGCTGAGGCGGCTGATCGGGTTGTATTGCACGGTGGCCAGGATATGGGCAATGCGGTACTGCGCGCAAAGAGCCGCCAGCGGCGGTGCCAGCCCGGCGGTGGCGCAAGCCAAGGTGCGGCCCGGCGTGGCGAAGACCTGCTGGGTGAATTCCAGGCGGCCTTCGCATTGTTCATAGGCAGTCAGCACCTGGGGAGATACGTCAATGAACTTCACGCTGTGAAACTGGTGTTGGCCTTCAGCCAGGGTGCCCGAAATCCACGCTGCTGCATCGAAAGGCACGATGGCGCGCACGGCGTTCAGCGCCCATTGCTGAAAAGTGTCCATCGGCTGTTCGCGGGAACCTTGGTACAAGGCGAAAAGCAGTTGGCTCACACACTCGATGTCCATGGCAGGGGGCCTCGGTTCCTGTGGGGAAAGGCATGTTACATCTCGATGCGACCATGTCGAATAGTACCTTTGTCCCATGCCGCGCCGGTGGGGGCAGCCAGATACTGCCTGCGTCTCAACACATACACAGGAGCGGACATGCGCAGAATTTCCTTCATTGCCGCCACCGGCCTTGCGCTGGTGCTGGCGGCCTGCGGCGGCGGTGGCAGCAGCGACAGTCCCCCGGCGCAGCCACCCGCCGGGGGCGGTGGCACCACGCAGGCGGTGCTGCCGTCGGCGGGCACATACCCTATCCATATTGGGGGAAACAATTTCGGCTACCTGGACCTGGCGGCGGATGGCAGCTATGCCAGCAATATCTTCCGCGCGGGAAGCAAGGGAGGCGGGGTCTTCACGCGCAAGGGCCAACTGAAACAGGTCACCCCGCCAGCGGCCGTGCGTTCAGCCCCGGGTATTGGCAATGATCCCCAGAGCTACGCCTTCTCCTTCTGGGGCATGGTGACCCTGGAGCAACCCGTCTATGACGGAGGTAGTCAGGCCGATTTCTACCTGGCCTACCGCCCGCGCATGGGAACGGCCGCGGAAGTGAAATGGCTGGTGCGGCAAACGCCCCAAGGGCCGACGGAGAGTTATTCGCTGGACTAGCCCAGCCAATGGAGGATTGATCCATGCACAAACCAAACCACTTCATCCGGCCCGCGCTGGCACTGGGCCTGGCGGCGCTCTGCCATGGCCTTGCCGCGCAAGGCATCCAGCCGCGCCAGGCCGAAGCCGTGCAGCCGCGCTATGCGGAGGCGGTACAGCCGCGCTACGCGGAATCGGTGCAACCGCGCTACGCCGAGGCGGTTCAACCCCGCCATGCCGAGGCGGTGCAGCAGCGCAGGGCCGAGACCTTGCAGCGGCGCGCTCCGGCCGCCGCGCCCTCCTATCCGCAGAGGGGCGGGGCGCCTGCCCCTGTGAATCCGCAGGCCGCCGCGCTTCAGTCGCAATGGCGCAGCAACGTTTCGTGCCTCGGCATGGCCGCGGCGAACAGCGACGTGCGCTGCGTACCCCGCTACGGCTACTGAGAGCCTGAGAGTCTTTTGTCCATGCCCGCCTTGCGCGCCAAAGCACCCCGGCTCGTCGTTGCAAATGCGCGCCATAGCCCGAGCTATGGCTGTGCTTTGCGCCTAGATCCGGGGTGTTTTGACGCACCTTTCGGGCAAGGCCAAAAAACTCCCAGGCTCTGAGGCGCCGGGCCATGGCGAGGGCGCTATGCTCCCGCCATGCGCCTGCTGCTCGTGGAAGACGACCCGATGATCGGCGAAGCCGTGCGCGATCTGCTGCGCGCCGAACGCTACGCCGTGGACTGGGCCACCGATGGCGACATGGCGGACGCCGCTCTGAGCACCCAGGCCTACGATCTCGTGCTGCTCGACCTGGGCCTGCCGCGCCGTGATGGCCTGGCGGTGCTGCGCGCCCTGCGGGCACGCAAGGACCGCACGCCGGTCCTGATCGCCACGGCGCGCGACGGCGTGGCCCAGCGCGTGCAGGGGCTCGACGCCGGGGCCGACGACTATGTGCTCAAGCCCTATGACCTGGAGGAGCTGCTGGCGCGTATCCGAGCGCTGCTGCGCCGTGCCGCCGGGCGCGCCGAGCCGGTGTACGAACACCAGGGCGTGTCCGTCACGCCGGCCACGCGCGAGGTGCGGGTGCAGGGCCGGCCCGTGGCGCTGTCGGCGCGCGAGTGGGCGGTGCTGGAGGCGCTGATCGCCCGCCCCGGCTCCGTGCTGTCGCGCCAGCAACTGGAAGACAAGCTCTACGGCTGGGGCGGCGAGATCAGCAGCAACGCCGTGGAGGTCTACATCCACGGCCTGCGCAAGAAGCTGGGGGCGCACCTGGTGCTCAATGTGCGCGGCCTGGGCTACATGGTGCCGCGATGAAGCCGCCGCGCTGGCCGACCTCGCTGCGCTGGCGGCTGCTGGCGCTGCTTTTCACGGCTGTGCTGTGCACCGCACTGGCGCAGGCCACGCTGGCATACCGCAGCGCCCTGGCCGAGGCCGATGCGCTGTTCGACCACCAGATGCAGCAAACCGCGTTTGCCTTGCGCGCCGGCCTGCCGCCCGACGCCCAGGCCTGGGGTGGCGGCCCGCGCGCCGAGTACCAGAACGACGAATTCATCGTGCAGGTATGGACGAACGAAGGCCTGCGCATCTTCGAGTCCGCCGTGGGGACGGCACTGCCGCAACTGGCGGTGCTGGGCTTCACCAACGTGCAGGTGCGCGGCGCCACCTACCGCGTTTTTTCGCTGCAGACGCGGGCGCAGGTCATCCAGGTGGCGCATGACATGGCCGCGCGCAGGGCCATGGCGCGGGCCCTGGCGCTGCGTTCGCTGCTGCCGCTGGCCGTGATGGCGCCGCTGCTGGCGCTGTGGGTGTGGTGGACGGTGCGCCATCTGCTGGCACCCGTGGAGCGGGTGCGCCGCCAGATCGCGCGGCGCCAGGCCGACGACCTGGGCGCGGTCAGCGAGACGCACCTGCCCGACGAAGTGCAGCCCCTGGTGCGGGAGCTGAACCTGCTGCTGGCGCGCGTGCGCAGCGCCTTCGAGGCGCAGCAGCATTTCGTGGCCGATGCTGCGCATGAACTGCGTTCCCCGCTGGCCGCGCTCAAGCTGCAGGTGCAGGGCCTGCGCCGCGCGCCCGACGACGCCGCGCGCCAGCAGGCCGTGGCGCGCCTGGATGCCGGCCTGGACCGTGCCACGCGCCTGGTCGAGCAACTGCTGGTGCTGGCGCGGCAGGAGGCCAGCGCCGCCGCCGGGCCGGCCCTGGTGCCGGTGGACTGCGACGCGCTGGTGCGCCAGGCGCTGGCCGATGCGGCGCCGGGGGCGCAGGCGCGTGGCATCGACCTGGGCTTGGCGCCCGCGTGCGCCGCCGATGGCGCCGCGGCTTGGGCGGCGGGGCTGCCCGAGGCCTTGCGCATCCTGCTGCGCAACCTGCTGGACAACGCGGTCAAATACACCCCCGCGGGCGGGCGCGTCGATGCCGGATGGCGCGCCGTGCCGGGCGGTGTGGAGCTGTGGGTGGAGGACAGCGGCCCGGGCATTCCCGCCGCCGAGCGGGCGCGCGTACTGGATCGCTTTTACCGTGCGCCGGAGTCCGTCCAGGGCACGCAGGGCAGCGGCCTGGGCCTGGCCATCGTGCAGGCCATTGCCCGGCGGCATGGCGCGGCGCTGACGCTGGAAGACGCGTCGCATCTAGGGGGGCTGCGCGCGGCGTTGACGCTGCAGGCGTCTGCTGGTCCGGTTGGTCCGACTTGCATGGACGTTTCGTGCAGTGTTGCTGAAGGCGTTCAACCGTGAGGGCGTCTTTATTGACTCGGTTGAAATTTTGCCGTAGCACGCGTATAATATACCCACGCATTGCCTCATGCCCGCCTCTGCAATGCTTGTCTGACAATACCTGGGTCGTATCGGCCATCATGTAGCCCCCCACTTCAACCCCGAAGTGCATCGGCAGTCACTCCCACAGTACCACGGCGAGCTTTCCGCAAGTCCGTCACCTCCATTCCCGGGTTTGCTCTACTCCTACAGCCATTGCCGTAGGGCTCTTTCACCCATTCCCGATGGTTTGCGCTGATCGCATGCCATCCACTCTCCAATGCATAAAAAACAAAGCGCCGAGCGCGTTGGCAACTACGTTGTCACGCCGCTCGCCAAGCCCATGGAGCACGGTATGTTTGCTGCTTCGGTTTCCATTCGCCGCGGTGTATATGACCGGATCTTCAAGTTCATCCCGTGTTTTGCCAGCCACAAGCAGGCGGCGCAATACGCCCTGGCCGAGGGGCGCAGCATGGTGCTGCAGAACCAACTGGGCTGATTTTTCGACCCTCAACACCATCTAAGGAGATTCGTGTCCAAAGAAGACCTGATTGAAATGCAAGGGAAGGTCGATGAAGTGCTTCCCGACACCCGTTACCGCGTGACGCTTGAAAACGGCCACCAGCTTGTTGCCTACGCTGGCGGAAAGATGCGCAAGCACCGCATCAGGGTTCTCGCCGGAGATCGTGTGACATTGGAAATGTCTCCATACGACCTCAACAAAGGGCGCATCACGTTCCGGCATATCGAGAGCCGCTCTGGCGGCGCCAATGCCGCCCAGCGCCGCCGCCGCTGAGCGTCCTATTACCCCCTCCCCTTTCCCATACCTGGCTGTAGCCCCCGGGGTGCAGTTATCCAACTCCAGAAAGTACATGATGAACAACAAGCTTTATGTGGGCAACCTTGCCTATTCCGTGACCAATGAATCGTTGATTCAATTTTTCTCTCAGTTCGGTTCGGTGACCAGCGCAAAGGTCATGACCGACCGGGAGACCGGGCGCTCCAAGGGTTTCGGCTTTGTCGAGATGGACACTGAAGCGCAGGCCAAGTCTGCGATTGATGGTGCCCATGGCAGGACGATCGATGGACGCGCATTGACGGTCAACATCGCTCGCCCGATGGAGCCTCGGCCGAGTTTTGGCGGTGGTGGCGCAAACCGAGACGGCTACCGGGGCGGTGGGCGCTACTGAGGTTGTCTTTGCCCAGAAGCGCCGGAGTGCTTCTGGCGGATCGAATTTGCTGCAAGTGCTTGCCGGCATGGGGACTGGCCGGGAACCGAACGCTTAGCTGAATTTTTGCGCGCGCAGGTTTTAGGGTGCATCGCCCCAGGGCCAAGGCACCGCGCCAAAAAGAAAAAGGCCGCACGTTCTTGGAACTGTGCGGCCTTCAATGTGGTCCCCCCGACAGGAATCGAACCTGTATCTAGCGCTTAGGAGGCACTCGTTCTATCCATTGAACTACGGGGAGGCAGGCCGAGCATTGTAAGGGTTTGGCAGGATGCGCCAATTGCTCTGCTTCCAATAGCTGCTCGCGCTTGTCCAGATTGCCCTGCGGCCTGTTTTGACCATCAGTCGTAGCGCACCGTATAGACCAGATCGAGCGCGCTTACCAGGCCCGTTTGCCCGCGCAGCGTGAGGCGGCGCGACAGGTCGTAGAACAGGTACAGCGTGCCGAGCGTGCCCGAGAGGCTGTGTTCGTAGGTCACGTACAGCGCCGACGAAATGCGCTTGCCCAGGGTCAGCGCGGCGGCGCTGGCGTCCTCGCCCTGGCGCGGGCCCTTGATGCCGATTTCGTCCAGCCCCAGGCTGCGCGAGAGGCCGCCCGTGCCCCCGCCCTGGCGGCCCAGCACGGCGAGCGCGGCCTGCTGCAGCAGGGCGGCTTCGCTGCCGCCGCTGGCAGCGCTGTGGCCCAGCACCACCCAGGAGAGTTTTTCGGCGTCGGGCAGGTCCGGGTCGGCATACAGGCGCACGCGCGGCGCCTGGGCCGAGCCGGTGACCTGCACGCCCGCGCGCACCGAGATATTGGGGCGGATGGCCAGGATGTCGAGCGCCGGGTTGTCGTAGGGTCCGTTGAAGCGCACCAGGCCGTTCTCCACGTCCAGCGCCTGGCCCCAGGCGCGGTAGCGGCCTTCGTCGGTGCGGATTTCGCCGGTCACGCGCGGCTGGCCGCCGGTGGCGGCGCTGGCTCGGATCTCCAGCGTGCCGGTCAGCCGCGTGGTGATGCCCTGGCCCTGCAGGGCGAAGTCGTCGCCCAGGTTTAGGGTGACGGCGATGTCGGGCGGCCGCGCCGCCTGTACGCTGGGGCCCCCGTCCGGGGCGGTGGTTGCGTCGTCCCGGCGCGCGCGGCTGCGCACCACCACGTCGTTGCCCAGGCGCGGGGCGCTGCTGTCGGGCAGGAGGATGGCGGCGCGGTCGGTGGTGAGCTGGCCGCGTAGCGTGAACTGGCCCTGCGCCAGCCGTGCCTGCAGCGGGCCTGAGATGCTGACCTGCCGGTCCGCGCGCACCTGCACCTGCAGGCGCTCGGCCTGGGCGCGCAGGTCCATGCTGATGCCCTCGGCGGCGCTGGCGCCGGCGGCGGGCGGGCGCCAGCGCACCACGCCGCTGGCGGTGAGCAGGCCGCCGTCCTGCGGCGCCTCGGTGCGGTTGCCGCTGCGCCCCAGGATGCGCGCGGCGTTGCCCTTGCCGCCGGCCACGCGCAGCTCGTCGATGGTGAGCTGCGTGCCATCGAGCGTGGCGCGCAGGCGGCCGTCTTTCAGGTCCACGCCGTCGATGACCGAGCGCAGCGCGAACTGCTCGGCCCCCAACTGCCCGTGCCAGCGCGGATCGGCGCGCGTGCCCGACAGTTGCACGTTGGCGTCCAGCGTGCCCTGCACGCGCCAGCCGGGCGGCGCAATGGCCGACCACACGCCCAGCTCGGGCAACTGGGCCTTCACGCTGGCAGCCAGCGGTGCGTTCTCGGGCCAGCGCGCCTCGTTCCAGCGCCCGGCGGGGATCTGCAGGGTGCTGCTGCCCTCGGCCTGCAGGCGCCCGGCGCGCGCGCTGTCCCACAGCACGGCGGCGCGCAGGCGCTCGCCCTGGAGCTCCAGCTCCACCTGCGCCGCCTGCAGGCCGGCCGGGGCGCCGGGCTGCTTGCCCAGCGTGGCGGGCGCGTTGCCGCTGCTGCGCACGGTGGTGGTGCCGGCGCTGTCGATGGCCAGCAGGCGCAGCTCGCCGCTGGCGCGGCGCAGCGTGGCGCGGGCGCGCAGGGTGTCCAGGGCCTCCACGTCCCAGCTGCCTTCGAGCACCACGTTGCCGGCCAGGCCCGTGCGCTCCAGCAGCGCGGGCTGGCGCGTGTCGAAGGCGTCGGCCCAGGCCAGCGGCAGGCCGTGCAGCGCGCCACGTGTCTGCAGGCGCATGGCGCCCTGGGGGGACTGGCTCCACTGCGCGGCCTGCCACTCCAGCTGGGCCTGGCCGGGCAGCGGGCCGGTGATCCGGGCCTGCCCGGCCGAGGCTTCCAGCGCCAGGCCGTTGCGCGGGTGCTGGCGCAGCGTCAGCGCCAGCGGCTGGGCCAGTTGCACAGCCCAGGGGCCGGGCCGGGCGCCGTCGCGCGCCTGGGCCTGGAATTCGCTCAGCTGCAGGCCCCAGGCGCCCGCGCCCTGGTGCCCGCCCTGGGCGCGGGCGTGCAGCTGCAGTTGCTGCGCGCCGCTGCGCAAGCGGCCATCGAGGCTGGCTTGCAGCTGGGGCAGCGAGCCGGAGAGTTGGGCGCGCAGGTCGTGCAGTTGCAGGTCGACGGCGGCCTGTCCGGCGCTGGCGGGCTGGGCCAGCGTGAGCTGCGGGGCGGCCAGTTCGGCCTGCAGGGTGAAGGCGCCGGGGGCGCCCGCCTCGGGCGGCGTGGCGACCAGGCCGGCGCTGTGCAACTGGCGCTGCAGGCCCTCCCAGCCGCCGCTCCAGCGTGCGTCCAGGCGGGCCTGGCCTTGCAGGCGCGCGCCGGGCAGCAGCGTGCCCAGGCCGGGCAGGGCGGCCAGCCAGTCGCGCGTGCGCTGCGGCGTGTCGAGCTGCACGCGCGCCTCGCCCGTGCCGGCGCGCGGCCCGAGGCGGCCCTGCACCTGGGCGCTGGCGCCGGGCACGGTGAGCTGCAGGGTGCCGTCGAAGGCGCGCGCGGCGGTGTCGATGCGCAGGTTGCGGCCCTCGGCCTGGGCCTGCAGGGCCTGCACCTGCAGTTGCTGCAGCTGCAGCACGGGGGCTTGCCAGCGGCCTTCGGCGCGCACCTGGTCGATGCGCAGGGCCTGGGCGCTGTGCGTGGCCTTCTCGCCCCGCAGGTCGATGTGGAATTGCACGGCGGCGTCGCTGCCCTGGCGCGCGCTCAGGCGGCCTTGCACGGGCTGGCGGTCCAGGGTGCTGTAGAGGTCGCCGGGGCGCAGGCCGCGCACCTCGGCCTGGCCTTCGAGCGCCTGGGTGGCGGGCGTGTAGCGGCCTTGCAGGGTGATGCTGCCGTCGCCCAGGCGGGCCTCGGCGGTGGAAAGGCGCCAGTGCGTGCCGTCGAAGCGCGCCTGCGCGTCGAGCGCGGCCAGCGGCAGGCGCTGGGTGTCCCAGGGGCCGGGCTGGCCGTTGGTGATCTGTGCGCCGGCATACCAGCCGTCGCTGTCCTGCCCGGCGCCGAAGTCCCCGGTGAGCTGCGTGGCGGGGGCCTGGGGCCACAGCGCGGCCAGGTTCACGTTGGCCAGGCGGCCTTCGGCCTTGCGCAGCGGCTGCGCCGCCCAGGGCGCGACGCTGGCCAGCACGCGGGCGCGCACGTCCGCCAGCGGGGCGGCGCTGGCATCGGGCTGCAATTCGGCCTGGACGTGCAGCAGCGCATCGGCGCCGTCCAGCCGCCCCTGGATGGCGGCTTGGGCCGCGATGCGTAGCGCCTCGCCGGTGTGGCCGGGGGGCGTGGTGTCGATCTGGCCTTGCAGCGTGGCGCCGAACTGCATGGGCGCGGCGCCGTCCAGCGTGGCGCTGGCGCTGTAGCGGCCCTGCGCCAGTTCCAGCCGCGCCAGCGTGGCGTGGTGCTGGCGGCCGTCGTAGCGGTAGCTGGCCTCGATGTGGCGCAGCACCACGGGCGTGGCGGCGGCCCAGGTCAGTTCGTCGATGCGCAGGGCGGGCAGGGTGATGCGCAGCGGCAGTTCCAGCCCGGCCAGCGGCTGCGGCGGCTCGGTGCTGGGCGGGCCCAGGGGCGTGAGCTGCACGCTGGCGGCCGAGAGCTCGCCCAGCTGCAGCGTGCGCTGCAGCAGCGGGCGCAGGCGCCAGCCCAGCGTGGCGTCGCGCACCTCGACGGCGAGCGTGGGGCTGCTCCAGCGCAGCCAGCCGATGCGCCCGCCCGCGCGCAGCGAGCCGGTGACCTCGCGGCTCTCCAGCTGCTGGCCTGCGGGCAGGTACTGCGCCGCGCGCTGCAGCGCCGTGGCGAGCGAATCGGCGGTGCCGAGCCACCACCAGGCGCCGCCCAGCGCGAGCAGCGCTAGGCCGAGCAGGCTGCCCGCCAGCCAGGCCAGGACGCGGGCGATGCGCCGTGCGCGCGGGCGGGGGACGGGAGAAGGAGGCGCTGTCGTCATGCTTCAAAAAAAGGAGCTGCTTGCGCTTGCTGCATAAGCGTTGGAGGCCGATTTTTCTTAAAAACTGAAGCCCAGGCGCAGGTGCAGGCGCAGGCGCTTGTCCTGCACGCCCCAGGCCAAGTCGGTCTGCAGCGGGCCCACGGGGCTGTTCCAGCGCAGGCCCGCGCCCACGCCGACCTTGGCCTGGATGCTGCCCAGGTCGTCGGTCACGGCGCCGGCGTCGATGAACACGGCGCTCTCCCAGTGCGTCAGGTCGCCCCGGATGGCGATGGGGCGCTGCCACTCGGCGCTGGCCACGCCCATGTAGCGCCCTCCGTAGAGCGTGCCGCTGCTGGTGGCCGCGCCGATGGCGCGGTAGCCGTAGCCGCGCACCGTGGTGTCGCCGCCGGTGATGAACAGCTGGCTGGCGGGCACGGCCGCGTCGGCGCGGGCCAGCACCGCGCCGCCCTCGGCGCGCAGGGCCAGGCGGGCGTTGCGCTGCACGGCGCCGCTATCGGTGCCCGCGCCCACCGGCACCTTGCCCAGCGCAATGAACGACTGCCAGCGCACCCGTGTGCGCACGAAGGGCTCGCGCTGGCCGCGCAGCGTGGTGCCCACGCCCAGCTCCAGGCCCAGGCCGTAGCCGCGCGTGGGGCTGTTGTTGTTGTTGAAGTAGCGCGCGGTCCAGCCGAAGTTGGCGCTCAGCGCGCCGCTGGAGTCGGGCGCGTCGATGCCGTGGGGCGTGGCGCTGTCGTACTGCAGGTAGTAGTTGCGGTCGATGTGGCCCAGGGTCTGGCTCGTGCCGCCGCGCAGCTGCACGCTGTTGACGTCGTAGCTGCCCATGACTTCGCGCTTGACCTGGCCGGCGCCGAACCAGCGCCAGCTGTCGTCGTCGGGCAGCGAGACCCATTCGCTGTCGAGCGACTGGGTTTCGCGGTCCAGCGAGGCCTTGGTGGTGGCGCGCCAGCCGAGCCAGGGCAGGCGGTTGTGGATGTGGTTGGCCGACAGGCGCGCGCCGCTGTCGGTGGAGATGCCGGCGCCGAACACCAGCTTGTGCAGCTTGGCCTCGCTCACCTGGGCGATGACGGGCGTGGCCTCGGGCGGGCCGTTCTCGGTGTCGAGCGTGAGGAACACGGTGTCGTAGTAGCCGCTGCTGGCCAGGCGCTGCTGGGCGTCGAGCAGCTCGGCCTCGGAGTAGCCGGCGCCCGTGGGCAGCCGGGCGATGCGGCGCGCGCCGTCGGGGTCGTAGCGCTCGCTGCCGCGCAGCTGCAGCGGGCCGAAGCGGTAGGCCGGGCCGGTGTCGTAGGTCACGTCCAGCGCCGCCTGGGCGGTGTCGGGGTCGATGTCGGCGCGGCTGTCGGCCAGCCGGGCCGTGGGGTAGTCGCGCTCCTGCAGGCGGCGCAGGCCCTGGGTCTTGGCGTTGTCCCAGGCATTCTGGGTGAAGGTCTGGCCGGGCTGCAGCGGCCAGTTGCGCTCCACGCGCGACTGGCGCCGGCTGAACTCGCCGGCCTGCGCGCCGCTGCCGGTGAAGCCGATGTGCGCGCTGGCCACCGTGGTCTGCGGGCCGGGCTCCACCGCCACGTGCACGGTGCGCGGGGCGGCCGAGCCCTCGGGCGCGGCCCGGCTTTCGATGGTGATGTCGGGGCTGAAGTAGCCCTGGGTGCCCAGCAGCGCGCGCACGTCGGCGTCGGCGGCCACCAGCAGGCGCGAGAGTTCGCTCGGCTGCAGGTCGCCCAGGTGGGTGTAGCGGCGCAGCTCCATGTGCTGCTCCAGCAGCTCGCGCAGGCCGTCGGGCGCCTGCACCTGCAGCGCGAAGGCCGGGGCGTCGGGGGCGGGGGCGGCTGCGGGAGCCTCCTCCTGCGGGGCGCTGGGCAGCAGGCTGCAGCCGCAGAGGAACAGGCTGGCAGCCAGCAGCGGGAGCAGGGGGCGAAGCAAAAAATGCAACGCCGACCGGAAGGTCGGCGTTGGGCGCGAACGTGGCATGGGCGCTATTTTGACAAAAGCCGCATGGTTTCTTCGAGGCCCTTGAGTGACAAAGGGTACATGCGCTGGCCCATGAGCTGCTGGATGATGCCGATGCTCTGGCGGTACTGCCACACGCCCTGCGGCTCGGGGTTGATCCAGGCGAACTTGGGGAAGGCGTGCGTGAGGCGCTGCAGCCACTCGGCGCCGGGCTCCTCGTTGTTGTATTCCACGCTGCCGCCGGGCTGCAGGATCTCGTAGGGGCTCATGGTCGCGTCGCCGACGAAGATCAGCTTGTAGTCCTTGTTGTACTTGCGGATGATGTCCCAGGTCGGGAACTTCTCGGCGAAGCGGCGGCGGTTGTTCTTCCACATGAAGTCGTACACGCAGTTGTGGAAGTAGTAGAACTCCAGGTGCTTGAACTCGCTCTTGACGGCGGAGAACAGCTCCTCCACGCGCTGGATGTGGTCGTCCATGGTGCCGCCCACGTCCATGAGCAGCAGTACCTTCACGTTGTTGTGGCGCTCGGGCACCATCTTGATGTCGAGCCAGCCGGCGTTGGCGGCCGTGCTGCGGATGGTGTCCGGCAGGTCCAGCTCCAGCGCGTTGCCCTCGCGCGCGAACTTGCGCAGGCGGCGCAGCGCCACCTTGATGTTGCGCGTGCCCAGCTCCTGGGTGTCGTCGTAGTCGCGGTAGGCGCGCTGCTCCCACACCTTGACGGCGCTGCGGTTCTTGCTGGCGCCGCCGATGCGCACGCCCTGCGGGTTGTAGCCGCCGTGGCCGAAGGGGCTGGTGCCGCCGGTGCCGATCCACTTGTTGCCGCCCTCGTGGCGGCCCTTCTGCTCCTCCAGGCGCTTCTTGAGCGTCTCCATCAGCTCGTCCCAGCCCATCTTCTCGATGGCGGCCTTCTGCTCGGGCGTCAGCTCGCGCTCCAGCA
Source organism: Acidovorax sp. YS12 (assembly GCA_021496925.1). NCBI lineage: Bacteria > Pseudomonadati > Pseudomonadota > Betaproteobacteria > Burkholderiales > Comamonadaceae > Acidovorax > Acidovorax sp. YS12. Next base: position 2,160,924 of record CP053915.1, on the reverse strand, counting down.
TCTTGCGCAGCCAGTCGGCCGGGACTTCCTTGGTGAAGTCGGTCACCAGCTCCACGCCCTTGAAGTAGGCGGCGAAGGCGCGGTCGAACTTGTCGAAGTGCTTCTCGTCCTTCACCAGCGCGGTGCGCGCGAGGTAGTAGAAGTCGTCCAGGCTCCAGGCGTCGTCGGAGTGGGGGCCGACCACGCCCGCCTGCAGGGCTTCGAGCAGCGAGAGGAACTCCTTGACCGAGACCGGCAGCCTGGCCGCGCGCAGGGTGTAGAAAAAGTCGATCAGCATGGTTTATGCATGTTTTTGGCCTCCAGGGCTTATCCAGCAAGCGCTGCAAGCTCCTGAAGGTATAGCAACTGGGCGCGCGCCTCGGGCCATTCGCCGCTGCGCATGCTGTACATCACGGTGTCGCGGATGGTGCCGTCGCGGCGCAGCGCGTGGCCGCGGATCACGCCGTCCTTCCTGGCGCCCAGGCGCTCGATGGCGCGCTGGCTGGCGAAGTTGAAGTTGTCGGTGCGCCAGCCCACCACGTGGCAGCCCAGCGTGTCGAAGGCGTGGCCCATCATCAGCAGCTTGGCCGTGGTGTTCACGTGCGTGCGCTGTGAGCCCAGCGCGTACCAGGTGTAGCCGATCTCCACGCGGCGCACGGCGGGCAGGATGTCGTGGAAGCTCGTGGAGCCGAGCACGCGGTCCGTGGCGTCCTCCACCACGGCAAAGGCAAAGCGGTGGCCCTCGGCGCGCATCTGCAGCGCGGTCTCGATGTAGGCGCGCGTTTCCTGCGGCGCGGGCACCGAGGTGATGCGCAGGCGCCACAGCGCGCCATCGGCGGCGGCGGCGGCCAGGCCCGCCTCGTGTCCGGGCGCCAGCGGCTCCAGGCGCACGCCGTTGGCGCGCAGGGTGACGGGTTCCACGAAAGCCATGCTCAAGACTCCTTGTCGTTGGTGGTAAATGCCGCGCGCGCACGGCGCGCCAGGTGCCGCCCCAGGCCGCAGCCCAGGCCCACGAGCAGGATGCCCGTGATGCTGGCGCCGTCGTAGCCTTCGGCGAAGATGTCCAGCCCCAGCATGCGGCCGATGCCGTAGCCCGCCAGGGCGCCGCCCAGGAAGCCCGCGGCGTCGGTCACGCCCTCCAGCAGCAGTTGCCGGGTGCTTGTCATGGCAGGTTCTTTCGCATGTTCTCAGCGGTTGCGCTGGTTCATGAACACCAGCTTCTCGAACAGGCTCACGTCCTGCTCGTTCTTCAGCAGCGCGCCCACCAGCGGCGGCACGGCCACCTTGTTGTCGGCGCTCTGCAGCGCTTCGAGCGGGATCTCCTCGGCCAGGAGCAGCTTGAGCCAGTCGATGAGTTCGCTGGTCGAGGGCTTCTTCTTCAGGCCCGGCAGGTTGCGGATGTCGTAGAAGTTCTTCATCGCCACGGTGAGCAGCTCGCTCTTGAGCGTGGGGAAGTGCACGTCGACGATTTTCTTCATCGTCTCGGCCTCGGGGAACTTGATGTAGTGGAAGAAGCAGCGGCGCAGGAAGGCGTCGGGCAGCTCCTTCTCGTTGTTCGAGGTGATGAACACCAGCGGGCGGTGCTTGGCGCGGATCATCTCGTGCGTCTCGTAGCAGTAGAACTCCATGCGGTCGAGTTCGCGCAGCAGGTCGTTGGGGAATTCGATGTCGGCCTTGTCGATCTCGTCGATCAGCAGCGCCACCGGCCTGTCGGCCGTGAACGCCTGCCACAGCACGCCCTTGACGATGTAGTTCTGGATGTCCTTGACCTTCTCGTCGCCCAGTTGCGAATCGCGCAGGCGGCTCACCGCGTCGTACTCGTACAGGCCCTGCTGCGCCTTGGTGGTGGACTTGATGTGCCACTGCAAGAGCGGCATGCCCAGCGCCTGCGCCACCTCCTCGGCCAGCATGGTCTTGCCCGTGCCGGGCTCGCCCTTGACCAGCAACGGGCGCTGCAGCTTGATGGCCGCGTTCACGGCCAGCATCAAATCCTGGGTGGCAACGTAATTCTGGGAACCTTGGAATTTCATGGATTGCGCAACGGGTGGAATATTGATAAAAGTGCTTGACAAGCGTCTTTGGCAATTGCCGACGGTTTTTGCCAGGGCAACCGATCCACCTGATTGTGCGCGCAAAATGACCAAAACCTGGACCATCCTCGCTGGCTTGTCGGTCGCATGGGCGACGGGCGCTCTTCACGCGGCAGAGATTCAAGGCGACCCCGGCGCGGGCGCGCGGAAAAACGCCCAGTGCATCGGCTGCCACGGCATACCGGGCTACCGCGCGACCTTCCCGCAGGTGCACCAGGTGCCCATGATCTCCGGCCAGGGCGCGGGCTACATCGCCGCCGCGCTGCACGCCTACAAGAAGGGCGAGCGCAAGCATCCCACCATGCGCGGCGTGGCCGAGTCGCTGTCGGACCAGGACATCGCCGACCTGGCCGCGTACTACCAGCAAAGCGGCGCCGCCAGTGCCGCCGCGCCGCAGCCGGCGCCCGCACCCACGCCCGATGTGGCGGCGCTGCTGCAAAAGGGCGGCTGCGTGGCCTGCCACGGCGCCAACTTCGCCCAGCCGCTGGACCCGGCCTACCCCAAGCTCGCGGGCCAGCACGCGGACTACCTGTTCGTCGCGCTCAAGGCGTACAAGGGCGAGGGCCGGGCCACCCTCATCGGCCGCAGCAACGGCATCATGGCGGGCGTGGCGCAGCAGTTCTCGAACGCCGAACTCCAGGCGCTGGCCGGCTACATGGGCGCGCTCGACGGCGGCCTGCGTACGGTGCCCGAGCCGCGCTTTCGCTGACGCGGTGCGGCGTGGCGCGGCGCGGCGGCAATCCGGCACGGCCCGGTGCGGTATTGTGGCCAAAAAGTGAGTACGGGCTTACAGTTCGCTCCATGCGTTTCATGGTCTCCACCCCTTGCGTGCGTATGGCGCGGCTGGCTTCCGCCGCGGCCCGCAGCGCGCGCGTCCTGCGCCGGATCGGGGTCTTGGCGCCGGCGTCACCGGCGGCGCATCCCTGCGCCCGGCGGCCGCTCCTCGCCGTCTCCTGCGGCTGAGCGTCACCCAGCCGCCGCCGGGCTGGGCCGTGGCCTTTGCCGCCCGGCATCTTGTGGGGGTGACGCGCGCCCCGGCACCCCTGTGGTGCCGCTTCCCCTTGCCCTGCCCGGAGACCATTCCCGATGCGCCTGCACACCGTTGTCGCCCTGACTGATTTTTCCACCGCCGCCGAACATGCCGTGGACCGCGCCGCCCAGCTGGCGGCGGCGCACCAGGCACGCCTGCACCTTTTGTACGCCGCGCAGCACCATGACCCGCGCTTCGCCGATCCGCAGGCGCGGCTGGAGCAGCGCGCGCGCCAGCTCGGCCGCCGCCATGGCCTGCCGGTCACGGCCTTGCACGGCGCGGGCCGGGGCGTGGCTGCCGACGCGCTGCAGGCCGCCGCGCAGGCCGACCTGCTGGTGCTCGACCGGCGCATGCAGCCAGGCTGGCATGCCTGGTGGCGGCCCTGCGTGCTGGCGCGGCTGCTGCGCCGCGCGCCCTGCCCGGTGCTGGTGGTGCAGCAGCCCGCGCAGGGCGCGTACGGCCATGTGCTGGTGGCGCTGGATGCCGCCCCCGCCGTGCCCGCGCTGCTGCGCTATGCCGGGGCGCTGGAGGCGTCGGCGCGCGTGGAGCTGTTCCACGCCTGCCCGGTGCGCGAGCCCTGCGATGCCACGCTGGCCTACCGCAGCCAGGAGCAGCGGCGCGTGCGCCTGTCCGACGCCTTCGAGGCGCGGCGCAACCGCGTGGACCTGCGCGTGGGCGCGCAGGACCTGGCGCGCCAGCTGGTGGTGCAGCAGGAGCGCGCGGGGGCCGACCTGATCGTGCTGGGCCACCGCCGCCGTGGCGTCCTGGCCGAGGCCCTGCGGGGCGCTGTGGCGCGGCGCCTGCTGCGGGGCGCACGCTGCGACGTGCTGGTGGTGCCGCACGACGGCGCGGGCCCGCCGCGGGAGCGCGGCCGGGCCGTGGCGGCGCCCGGGTGGGGGTAGCGCTGTGCGCCGTGGTCAGTCGCGCGTGGCGCGGCGCTGCACGGCGGCCACGTAGGCATCGCCATCGGGCGGGCGGCCCGAGCGCTGGCTCTCCCACAGCATCTGGCCCAGGCATTCCATGGCGGCGTGGTGCGCGTCGTGCAGCGCGCCGAGCCGCCGCGACAGCAGCTCCACCGCCTGGCGGATGCCGCGCGGCTGGTCGATGCTGCACTGCTCGCTGATGGACAGGTGCATCGACAGGTGCAGGAAGGGGTTGGTGCGCCCGGGCTCGGCGTCGTAGTCGCGCGCCAGCGCCGCATCCAGGTCGGACAGCTCGGCGTGGTATTCGGGGTGCTCGGCGATCCACAGGCTGGCCAGGGTCTCGATGGCTTCCATCGGCTGGTCGGCCTGGGCCTTGGCGTGCACGGCGCAGAAAAAACGCCGCACGTCGGCTTGGGTGGGGTTGAACATAGGGCGCCCAGCGTAGCACGCGGGCGGTGCCGTCAGGAGGGTGGCGGCGCCTGCTGCTCCTGGCGCTCCTTGGCCATCTGCTCGACGAGCTGCTGGCGGCCCTGCCGGGCCACGGCGATGAACTTCTCGCGGTTTCCGTGGTACGGGTACATGCGCTCGATGAGCGCGGTGTTGTGGCTGCGAAAGCGCTGCGTCACGCGCTGCGCCTCGTCATGGTCCAGGCCCATGCTTTCGAGCACGCTGCGCGCGCTGCACAGGCTGGACTCGAACAGCTCGCGCTCGATGTGCGCCACGCCCAGGTCGCGCAACTGGTTCCAGTGCGTGATGTCGCGCGCCCGCGCCACGATGGTGAGGTGCGGGAAATGCTTGCGCGCCATCTGCACGATCTTCAGCGACTGCTCGGGCGCATCCACCGCCACCACCAGGATGCGCGCCTGCTGCGCGCCCGCGATGCGCAGCAGGTTCAGCCGCGTGGCGTCGCCGTAGTGCACGCGGTAGCCGAAGGTGCGCGCGGCTTCCAGCATTTCCACGCTGTGGTCCAGCACCGTGGTGGGAATGCCCTGGGCCAGCAGCACGCGCGCCACGATCTGCCCGTAGCGCCCGAAGCCGGCGATGATGACCGGCGCCTCCTGCGGCTCGGACAGCTCGGGCTCCGCGCTCGCGGCGGGCTGCGCGGCGAAGCGGCGCAGCAGCACGCGGTCGAGCAGCACCAGCAGCAGCGGCGACAGCAGCATGGACAGCGCCACCGCGCCCGTCAGCAGCGAGGCCGTGGCGCGGGTGAGCACCTGTTCGGTGGCGGCGGTCTGGAACACCACGAAGGCGAACTCGCCCCCCTGCGCCAGCAGCAGCGTGAAAATGGGCCGCTCCTGGCGCGTGATGCCCGCGCCCCAGGCCAGCGCGTAGATCACCACCGCCTTCAGCGCCAGGAAGCCCAGCACCAGCAGCGCCATCAGTCCCGGCGCGCGCAGCAGCGCGCCGAAGTCGATCGACATGCCCACGGCCATGAAGAACAGGCCGAGCAGCAGGCCCTTGAAGGGCTCGATGTCGCTCTCCAGCTCGCGCCGGTACTCGCTGTCGGCCAGCAGCACGCCGGCCAGGAAGGCGCCCAGCGCCATCGACAGGCCGACCTGCACCATCAGCATGGCGATGCCCACCACCAGCAGCAGCGCCGCGGCGGTGAAGATCTCGGGCGTGCGGCTTTGCGCGATCCAGCGCAGCACCGGGCGCAGCAGCAGGTGCCCGCCGAGCACGATGGCGCCCACCACGCCCACGGTCTTGAGGGCCTGCAGCAGCGCGTGGCCGGCCTCGGGGTGCGTGCCGGCGGCGCCCGCCACGCCGCCCAGCAGCGGCAGCAGCGCCAGGATGGGGATGGCGGCGATGTCCTGGAACAGCAGGATGGAGAACGTGGCCTGGCCGCTGCCCGAGCGCATCTGCCCGCGTTCGGCCAGCACCTGCAGCGCGATGGCCGTGGACGACAGCGCCAGGCCCAGCGCCCCCACCAGGCTCTCGCGCCAGGGCAGGCCCGCCAGCCACCCGGCGCCGTACAGCACGGCGGCGCAGCCCGCGAGCTGGGCGCTGCCCAGCCCGAGGATGGGGCGGTGCAGGCTCCACAGGCGCTGCGGCTGCAGCTCCAGCCCCACCAGGAACAGCATCAGCACCACGCCGAACTCGGAGAATTCGAGAATGCTCTGCACGTCGCTCACCAGCCCCAGCCCCCACGGCCCGATGGCGATGCCTGCCGCGAGGTAGCCGATGATGGCGCCCAGGCCCAGCGCCCGCGCAATGGGCACGGCCAGCACGGCCGCGGTCAGGTACAGGAAACCATAGGTGAGCCAGGTCGGTGCGTGGGCCATGGGGAGTGCGGGAGAGAGAGGCGGTGGCATTGTGGCACCGGCCCCCATGCAACGTGCCGCGGGGCCCATTGGTTGACTGCGGCGCTATCGTTTGAATAGCTGCTGGCGCCTGATCCGTGGGCGCCAGGGGCGCTTTTGGCATACCATCCTGCCCTTGCCCATTCTTCGCCTGCCCGGCGCTGCGTTTTGCCATGGACCTGCATACCTGGATCGCCTTCTTCGCCGCCTGTTGCCTGATCGCCATTTCGCCGGGGTCGGGCGCGGTGCTGTCCATGAGCCACGGCCTGTCGTTCGGCGTGCGCCGCACCAGCGCCACCATCCTGGGGCTGCAGCTCGGGCTGCTGCTCATCCTGCTGGTGGCCGGGGCGGGCGTGGGCTCGCTGCTGCTGGCGTCGGAGACGGCGTTCTCCCTCGTCAAGGTGCTGGGCGCGTGCTACCTCATCTACCTGGGCTGGATGCAATGGCGCGCCGGCGGCGCCGCGCCGCTGCTGGGCGAGCAGGCCGAGCCGGCCGGGTCGTGGCAAAAGCGCTGCCTCACCGGCTTCCTGACCAATGCCACCAACCCCAAGGGCATCATCTTCATGGTGGCCGTGCTGCCGCAGTTCATGACCGAGGCGCGCCCGCTGTGGCTGCAACTGCTGGTGATGGCCGCCACCATGCTGAGCGTGGATGTGGTAGTGATGCACGGCTACGCCGCAGGGGCCAGCGCCATGCGCCGCCTGCTGCGCAGCGCCCAGGCCGTGCGCACGCAGAACCGCGTGTTCGGCGGCCTGCTCATGGCTGTGGGCGCGGGGCTGTTCTTCGTCAAGCGCGGCGGCGAACATGCTTGAATCTTGATAGCGCCTGGCGCTTGCTGCGCGTGCGCTGGAGGCCGTTTTGGCCATGAACAGGTGAATTCCAAAGGAGGTCGATATGCCGGTGGTCGTGGTGGCCAATCCCAAAGGCGGCGTGGGCAAGTCCACGCTGGCGACGAACATCGCTGGCTACTGGGCCAGCCAGGGGCATGCGGTGATGCTCGGCGACGCCGACCGCCAGCAGTCCTCGCGCCTGTGGCTGTCGCTGCGGCCCGAGAACGTGCGCGCCATCGGCACCTGGGACATCCACAGCGACTTCATCGCCAAGCCGCCGCGCGGCACCACGCACGTCGTCATCGACACGCCCGGCGGGCTCAACGGCTGGCGCATGGGCGACCTGCTGAAGATCGCCGACAAGCTCGTGGTGCCCCTGCAGCCCAGCGTGTTCGACATCTTCTCGACGCGCAGCTTCCTCGACGAACTGGCCACCCAGCGCAAGGGCCACGCGCTGCAGGTGGGCCTGGTGGGCATGCGCGTGGACCGGCGCACCCTGGCCGCCGAGAAGCTGCAGCAGTTCATGGAGGAGCAGGGCCTGCCCGTGCTCGGCACGCTGCGCCCGACGCAGAACTACGTGCACCTGGCCGCGCATGGCCTGACGCTGTTCGACCTGGCGCCGGGCCGCGTGGCGCGCGACCTGGAGCAGTGGCAGGGCATCACCGCCTGGCTCGACGCCTAGGACGTAACGTCGCCGGCTATCGCAAGGATAGCGCGTCCATGCGGGTTTGTGCGGGGGCCTGGATGTCACGCGGCCGACATGCCCGGCGCCTGGGGCGCCGCTACATTGAAGGCATGAAAACCTTCCAGACATATTCCGAAGTCATTGCCAGCGTAGGCCAGGAAGTGGCCGTGACCGACTGGATCACCATCACGCAGGAGCAGGTCAACCAGTTCGCCCAGGCCACGGGCGACCACCAGTGGATCCACGTCGATCCCGAGCGCGCGCGCTCCGGCCCGTTCGGCGCGCCCATCGCGCACGGCTTCCTCACGCTGTCGCTGATCCCGCGCTTCTTCGAGTCCGCCTTCGCCATCGAGGGCGCGCGCATGGGCGTCAACTACGGCCTCAACCGCGTGCGCTTCACCGCCCCCGTGCCCGTGGGCAGCCGCCTGCGCGCGCGCCTGACGCTGCAGGCCGCCGAAGCCCTGGAGCCCGAAGGCCTGCAGATGACTTGGCTGGTGACCGTGGAGCGCGAGGGCGCCGACAAGCCCGCCTGCGTGGCCGAATCGCTGGCGCGCAGCTACGGTGCGCGGGCCTGATGCCGGATTAACTCCTGATTCGATAGCTGCTGGCGCTTGCCAGCAAAGGGCTGGAGGCGTTTTTTACGCTTGATCTGGCATGGCGAAGCCGTTCTGCCGCCAGGCCTCGAACACCGTCACCGCCACGGCGTTGGACAGGTTCAGGCTGCGCTGGCCCGCCACCATCGGCAGGCGCAGGCGCTGGCCGGGCGCGAAGGTCTCGCGCAGCGCGGGCGCCAGGCCGCGTGTCTCGGCGCCGAAGATCAGCCAGTCGCCGGGCCGGAAGGCCGTGGCGTGCACCGGCTGCGCGCCGTGTGTGGTCATGGCGAACATGCGCGCCGGGTCGGGCCGTGCGTCGTGCAGGAAGCCGGGCCAGTCGGCATGGCGCAGCACGCGCGCGGTCTCGTGGTAGTCCAGCCCGGCGCGGCGCAGCAGGCGGTCTTCCATTGAAAAGCCCAGGGGCTCGACCAGGTGCAGGGCGCAGCCCGTGTTGGCGGCCAGCCGGATGACGTTGCCGGTGTTCGGCGGGATTTCGGGTTCGACCAGGACGATGTGGAACATGGCGCGTATTGTGCGGCCGCGCCGTGGTGTCAATCCTGCGGGGTGCGCGCCAGCACCAGCGCGGCAACGCGCGCCGCGCCGGCCTGGCGCAGCACGGCGGCGGCGGCCTGCAGCGTGGCGCCGGTGGTCATCACGTCATCGACCAGCAGCACCTGCCGCCCGGCCAGCTGCGCGGCGCGCAGCGGCTCCACGGCGAAGGCGCGCGCCAGGTTGCGCAGGCGCCGGGCGCGGTCCAGGCCGCTCTGGGCCGGGGTGTCGTGCAGGCGCAGCAGCAGGCCGGCCTGCACCCGCGCGGGCGCGAGCGCCTGTGCCAGCAGCAGGGCCTGGTTGAAGCCGCGCGTGCGCAGGCGCTGCGGTGCCAGGGGGATGGGCAGCACCAGTTCGGCGGCCTCCAGCGCGGGCTCGACCCAGGGCGTGCTGCGCAGCAGGGTCGCCAGGGTGCCGGCCCAGCCCGGGTCGCCATGGAACTTGAACGCCTGGAGCACGCCGGACCATGGGTAGCCGTAGTCCACGGCGGCGTGGCAGGCGTCCAGCCCGTTGGGGTGGCGCAGGCAGGCGCCGCAGTGCGCCACGCCTTCGGGAACGGCCAGGGCGCAGGTGCGGCAGCGCGGGCGCTGGCGGGCGAAGCGCCGCACGCAGTCGTCGCACAGGCGCTGCGCGGGCCAGGCGTGGCAAACGGCGCACTGGCTGGGCACTGTGCGCAGGGCCTGCGAAATCCCTTGCAGCCATGGGTGGGGCATCGGCTCAATATACTCGCCAGCTCCCCATGTCCGAGCAGCTTCCTCCCACCATCGATCCCGTGGCCGCCGCGCGCTGGCAGTCCGTGGCGCCCGCGGCGTCGCCCTGGCTGCATGAGGAGGTGGCGCGCCGCATGCAGGAGCGGCTGCAGTGGATCCGCCAGGCGCCCGCCGCCTGGTGCCACTGGGAGCCGGTGCGCGGCGGACTGGAAAGCCATGCCCTGGTGGCGCAGCGCTACCCGCAGGCGGCGTGCGCCGTGTACGAACACCCGGCGCGCGAGGCCGCGGCGCGCGAGGCCCTGGGTGCCCGGTGGTGGGCGCGCTGGCGCACGGCGGCGGCGCGCTTCGGCCTGCCCGATGCGGCCAGCGTGCAGATGCTCTGGTCCAACATGGCGCTGCACACGGCGGCCGATCCGCAGGCGCTGATCGCCCAGTGGCACCGCGCCATCGCCGTGGATGGCTTCCTCATGTTCTCCTGCCTGGGGCCGGACACCGTGCGCGAGCTGCATGCGCTGTACCGCGACCTGGGCTGGCCGCCCGCGGGCCATGCGCTGACCGACATGCACGACTGGGGCGACATGCTGGTGCAGGGCGGGTTTGCCGAGCCGGTGGTGGACATGGAGCGCATCACGCTGACGTTCGCCACGCCGCAGCGGGCGCTGCAGGAGCTGCGTGAGCTGGGGGTGAACCTGCACCCGCAGCGTTTCGCCGGGTTGCGCGGCCGGGGCTGGCGCGCGCGGCTGGAGCAGGCCATGGCGCAGCGCCTGGCGAGCCCGCGGCACGACGGGCAGATCGCGCTCACCTTCGAGGTCGTCTACGGCCACGCCTTCAAGCCCGCGCCCCGGGTGCGCGTGGAGGCGAGCAGCGCCATTTCGCTGCAGGACATGCGCGCCATGCTGCGCGAGCGCACCTAGCGCGCGTCGTCCATCAAGTCACCTGCGCCTTAACCCTATTCTGGGGTAATGAAAACCGAGTATTTCCCCTTGTCAATGATGTAGCGCAATGGGCGCTACAATTTTCATATAACGTACGCAGCTTCTCCCGGCATGGCGCCGTGGCATGTGGGCAGGGGCTATCCGGCGGGGGACATATGAGCACCATCTCCAACATGCTGGCGACTGGGCTGCTGCTGGCAGGCTCCTGGGCCAGCAGCGTCGCACATGCCGTGCAGGACCTGCCGGGCGGCCCTGCAGTGCGCCAGTTGAACCTCCATCCACCCGTGACGCGCATCGCGCAGGAGCAGCACTTCCTGCACTGGATGATGCTGGTCATCTGCACGCTGATCTTCGTCGCCGTGTTCGCGGTGATGTTCTACTCGATCTGGAAGCACCGCAAGTCGCGCGGCGCCCAGGCGGCGAATTTCCACGAGTCGGTGGTGGTGGAGCTGGCCTGGACCATCGTGCCCTTTCTCATCATCATCCTGATGGCGCTGCCCGCCACCAAGGTGCTGGTGGCGCAGAAGGACACGACGAACGCCGACCTGACCGTGAAGGTCACCGGCTACCAGTGGAAGTGGGGCTACGACTACCTGCGCGGCGAGGGCGAGGGGCTGGCCTATATCTCGACGCTCGACAGCAGCCACCGCGCCATGTCGAGCAGTGGCAACGTGGCGAACGCGCCCGCGGACTATCTGCTGAAGGTGGACTACCCGCTGGTGGTGCCGGTGGACAAGAAAGTGCGCGTGATCACCACGGCCAACGATGTGATCCACTCCTTCATGGTGCCGGCCTTCGGCATCAAGCAGGATGCCATTCCCGGCTTCGTGCGCGACACCTGGTTCCGCGCCGAGCGCGTGGGCGACTACTACGGCCAGTGCGCCGAGCTGTGCGGCAAGGAGCATGCGTACATGCCCATCCACGTGCGCGTGCTGTCGGCGCAGGACTATTCGGCCTGGGTGGCCGAGGAGAAGAAAAAGGCCGCCGCCAAGCAGGACGACCCGGCCAAGGTCTGGACGCTGGCCGACATCCTGCCGCGCGGCGAGAAGGTGTACGCCGCCAATTGCGCCGCCTGCCACCAGGCCAATGGCAAGGGCGCGGGCGCCATCAAGCCGCTGGACGGCTCGGCCATCGTGCGTGATGAGGACCATGCCAGGCAGCTGCAGGTGGTGCTGCGCGGCGCGGCCAATGGCGCCATGCCGTCGTGGAAAACACTGAGCGACACCGACCTGGCGGCCGTGGTCACATACACCAAGAATGCCTGGTCCAACCGCACGGGCCAGCTGGTGCAGCCCGCCGAGGTCGTGGCCCAGCGGGCGAAATAAGAGCGAGGAGCCGAAGATGAGCGCAGTTCTGGACACCCATGGCCACGCGGACGCGCACCACCCTGCGCCCACGGGCTGGCGCCGCTGGCTCTACGCCACCAACCACAAGGACATCGGCACGCTGTACATGCTGTTCGCCTTCACCATGCTGATGGTGGGCGGCGTGCTGGCCATGCTGATCCGCGCCGAGCTGTTCCAGCCGGGGCTGCAGATCGTCAACCCCGAGATGTTCAACCAGCTCACCACCATGCACGGCATCATCATGGTGTTCGGGGCCATCATGCCGGCCTTCGTGGGCTTCGCGAACTGGATGATTCCGCTGCAGATCGGCGCGTCCGACATGGCGTTCGCGCGCATGAACAACTTCAGCTTCTGGCTCATGGTGCCGGCGGCGCTGCTGCTGGTGGGCTCGTTCTTCCTGCCCGGCGGCGCGCCAGCGGCGGGCTGGACGCTGTACGCGCCGCTGTCGCTGCAGATGGGCCCGTCGATGGACGCGGCCATCTTCTCGCTGCACATCCTCGGGGCCAGCTCCATCATGGGGGCGATCAACATCATCGTCACCATCCTGAACATGCGCGCGCCGGGCATGACGCTGATGAAGATGCCCATGTTCTGCTGGACCTGGCTCATCACCGCCTACCTGCTGATCGCCGTCATGCCGGTGCTGGCGGGCGCCATCACCATGACGCTGACCGACCGCCACTTCGGCACCAGCTTCTTCAGCGCCGCGGGCGGGGGCGACCCGGTGATGTACCAGCACATCTTCTGGTTCTTCGGCCACCCCGAGGTGTACATCATGATCCTGCCGGCCTTCGGCATCATCAGCCAGGTGGTGCCGGTGTTCAGCCGCAAGAAGCTGTTCGGCTACGCCTCCATGGTGTACGCCACCTCGTCCATCGCCATCCTGTCGTTCATCGTCTGGGCGCACCACATGTTCACCACCGGCATGCCGGTGACGGGGCAACTGTTCTTCATGTACGCCACCATGCTGATCTCCGTGCCCACGGGCGTGAAGGTGTTCAACTGGGTGGCCACCATGTGGCGCGGCTCGATGACGTTCGAGACGCCCATGCTGTTCGCCGTGGGCTTCATCTTCGTGTTCTCCATCGGCGGCTTCACCGGGCTGATCCTGGCCATGGCGCCGCTGGACATCCAACTGCAGGACACCTACTACGTGGTGGCGCATTTCCACTACGTGCTGGTGGCGGGTTCGCTGTTCGCGCTGTTCTCGGGCGCCTACTACTGGCTGCCGAAGTGGACGGGCGTGATGTACAGCGAGACGCGCGGGCGCATCCATTTCTGGGGCTCGCTCATCACCTTCAACGTCACTTTCTTCCCCATGCACTTCCTGGGGCTGGCGGGCATGCCGCGCCGCTATGCCGACTACCCCATGCAGTTTGCCGACTTCAACATGGTGGCTTCCATTGGTGGCCTGGGCTTCGGGCTGATGCAGGTGTATTTCTTCCTCGCCATCATCCTGCCCGCCATGCGCGGGCGCGGGCCGAAGGCGCCGCAAAGCCCGTGGGAGGGCGCCGAGGGGCTGGAGTGGGAAGTGCCATCGCCCGCGCCCGCGCACACCTTCGTCACCCCGCCCAGGCTTGATGCCAGCGCCACGCGCGTGATCGGCTGAAAGGAGGTCCCTCATGGAAAAGAGCAACCTGCGGCTGGCCCTGATCCTGGCGAGCGTGGCCCTGGTCTTCTTCCTGGGTTTCATCGCCAGGATGGCCTGGGGCAGCTAGGAGCGCACCATGGGCATGCCACGCGAAAACAGGGCGATGCTGGCCAAGCTGGGCGTGGTGGCGCTGGGCATGTTCGCCTTCGGCTACGGGCTGGTGCCGCTGTACCAGCGCATCTGCGAGGCCACGGGCATCAACATCCTGGCCCTGTCGGAGCGCCAGGTGCCCGGCAACGCCACGGCGCAGCCCGCCAATACCCAGGTGGATACCAGCCGCACCATCACCGTCGAGTTCGACGCCAATGCGCACGGCCCCTGGGTCTTCAAGCCCGCGCAGCCGGCCTTGCAGGTGCACCCGGGGGAGCTCGCCACCGTGGTGTACGAGTTCCAGAACGTGCAGGACCGCCGCATGGCCGCCCAGGCCGTGCCCAGCTACGCGCCACGCCAGGCGGCGGCGTACTTCAACAAGCTGGAGTGCTTCTGCTTCAACCAGTACCAGCTCGACCCGGGCGAGAAGCGCCAGTGGCCGGTGACCTTCGTGGTCGATCCGCGCATCTCGCACGACGTCAAGACCATCACCCTGTCCTACACCTTCTTCGAGGTGGGCGGGCGCGCGTTGCCCGCGCCGCAGGCGGCGGTGTCCTTGCCGGGCGCGGAGGCCGGGTCATGAACGCGCCGCCGCCACGCAAGGGCTCGTTCCTGCGCACGGTGCAGGCGGTGGCCTGGTCGCTCATCGGCCTGCGCCAGCACAGCGCCTACCAGCAGGACATCGAGAAGCTGCACCCGCTGCACATCGTGCTGGTCGGCCTGGTGGCCCTGCTGCTGTTCGTGGCCGGGCTGATCGCGTTGGTGAAGTGGATCGTTTGAATGGACATGAGAGGAGCGCAGACATGAGTGCAAGCACCCCCGGCGCAACGCCGCACTACTACGTGCCCGCCGACTCCCGCCACCCCATCATGGCGGCGGGCGGCCTGTTCTTCGTCATCCTCGGCGCCACCATGTGGATCAACGGCCATGGTTGGGGCGCGTATTCGCTGGGCCTGGGGCTGGCCTGGTGGCTGTTCGTGCTGTACCAGTGGATGCGCGACGCCGCGCGCGAGAGCGAGGGCGGGCTGTACGGCCGGCGCATCGACCTGTCGTACCGCTGGAGCATGAGCTGGTTCATCTTCTCCGAGGTCATGTTCTTCGGCGCCTTCTTCACCGCCCTGTGGTGGGCGCGCGCGCACTCGGTGCCGCAGCTCGCCAATCTTGACAACGCGCTGCTGTGGCCGGATTTCAAGGCGGTCTGGCCGAGCAGCGGCGTGGGCGTCACGGCGTCGCCCGCAGGCATCGTCGAGCCGTTCCAGACCGTGGGGCCGCTGTGGCTGCCGACCATCAACACGGCGCTGCTGCTGACCTCGGGCGTCACGCTCACCATCGCCCACCACGCGCTGCGGCTGGGCCAGCGCGCGCGCACCATCGGCCTCATGTGGGTCACCGTGCTGCTCGGGGCCGCGTTTCTGGTGCTGCAAGCCTACGAGTACCACCACCTCTACACCGAACTGAACCTCAAGCTCAGCTCGGGCGTCTTCGGCTCCACCTTCTTCATGCTCACCGGCTTCCACGGCTTCCACGTCTTCCTAGGCATGCTGATGCTGCTGTTCATCACCCTGCGCCTGCACAGCGGCCACTTCACCGCGCAGCGCCACTTCGGCTTCGAGGGCGCCGTGTGGTACTGGCACTTCGTCGATGTGGTGTGGCTGGGGCTGTACCTGCTGGTGTACTGGTTCTGAAACTCCTCTTTTGATAGCTGTCAGCGCTTGTCTGGTAAGCGCTGGAGGCCATTTTTGCTAGTATCTGGCCACATGCTTCGCACCGTCTCTCCGCGCTGGCGCTTTGCTCTGGTCACGGCCGCTGCCCTGGCGGGGGTGCTGGCCACGGCGTCCCTGGGGTTCTGGCAGCTCGACCGGGCCGCGCAGAAGGAGGCGCTGCAAGCGGCCATGGACGCGCGGGCGCGGCAGGACGCCGCCGATGGCGCGCCCGCCATCGAGGCGCTGGCGCCGCCCGATCGCCTGCATCGCGCCGTGCACCTGCAGGGCCGCTGGCAGGCAGAACACACGGTGTACCTGGACAACCGGCAGATGCAGGGGCGGCCCGGCTTCTACGTGCTCACGCCGCTGCGGCTCGAGCCCGGCCCCGGCGTGGTGCTGGTCCAGCGCGGCTGGATTGCGCGCGACTTCCAGGAGCGCACGCGCCTGGCGCCGGTGGAAACGCCCACAGGCCTGGTGCGCATCGCCGGGCGCGTGGCCGCCGCGCCTTCGCGCCTGTACGACTTCGCGCCCGCCGCGGCTGAGCCAGGGTCTTCGCCCATCCGGCAGAATCTCGACCTCGACGCCTTCCGCGCCCGCACCGGGCTGGACCTGGCACCCTGGACCGTCGTGCAGACGGGCGCGCCCAGCGAAGGGCTGCTGCGCGACTGGCCGTCCGTGGGGCCGGGCGTGCACAAGCACTACGGCTACGCATTCCAATGGTTCGGGCTTTGCGGCCTGATGGCACTGCTTTATGTCTGGTTCCAATTCGTCCGACGCACTTGACGCTGGCGCGCGCAGCGGCTTGCAGCCCCTGGGGCTGACCGTGCACAGCCTGCCCGTGGTCGAGGAAGCCCTGGCGGCGCAGCGCGCGCGCCAGGGCCGCTGGAAGATGCTCGGCGTGCTGCTGGCCTGCGCCGCGCCCGTGATTGCCTCCTACTTTGCCTACTACGTGGTGCGGCCCGAAGGGCGGCGCAACTACGGCGAGCTGGTGCAGCCGCAGCGCCCCATGCCCGCCATGGCCGCGCAGGCGCTCGACGGCAGCACGCAGCCCCTGGCGGCGCTGCAGGGGCAATGGCTGCTCGTGAGCGTGGCGGGTGGCGCCTGCGATGCGCAGTGCCAGGGCAACCTGTACCTGCAGCGCCAGTTGCGCGAGAGCCTGGGCAAGGACAAGGAGCGGGTGGACTGGGTCTGGCTTGTCACCGACGGCGCGCCCATTCCTGCCGCCATCGGGCCCGCCTTGCAGCCCGCCCGCGTGCTGCGCGTGGACGGCGCCGCGCTGGCGCGCTGGCTGGCCCCGGCGTCGGGCCATGCGCTGGCCGAGCACCTGTACGTGGTCGATCCGCAAGGGCACTGGATGCTGCGCTTTCCCGCGCGCATGGACGCCAAGGACGCCGTGCGTGCGCGGCGCGACCTTGACCGCCTGCTGCGCGCCTCGGCCTCGTGGGACCCGCCGGGGCGCTGATGGACACCCCGCCGCTGTACGACCTGGCGCCGCTGGCGCGCCTGATGCTGCTGGGCGCGGCCATCGCGCTCGCGCCGCTGGCCTGGGTGCACTGGCGCAGCCGCCACCATGCGCCGCACGATGCGCCAGTGCGGCGCTGGCAGGCGCTGGCCCTGCTCACGCTGTTCCTCACCTTCGACCTGGTGCTGTTCGGCGCCTTCACGCGCTTGACCGACTCGGGCCTGGGCTGCCCCGACTGGCCCGGCTGCTATGGCCACGCCAGCCCGGTTGGCGCCCAGCCGCAGATCGCCGCCGCCCAGCAGGCCCTGCCGTCCGGCCCGGTCACGCACGGCAAGGCCTGGGTGGAGATGGTGCACCGCTACCTGGCCACGGCGGTGGGCGTGCTCATCATCGCGCTCACCGTGGGTGCCTGGCGCCAGCGCAAGCGCGGCGGGCCGGATGCGCCCAGCCCCTGGTGGGCCACGGCCACCCTGGTGTGGGTGTGCCTGCAGGGCGCCTTTGGCGCGCTCACCGTGACCATGAAGCTGTTTCCCGCCATCGTCACCCTGCACCTGCTCGGTG
The DNA here is from genome assembly GCA_021496925.1 of Acidovorax sp. YS12. Classification (NCBI taxonomy): domain Bacteria; kingdom Pseudomonadati; phylum Pseudomonadota; class Betaproteobacteria; order Burkholderiales; family Comamonadaceae; genus Acidovorax; species Acidovorax sp. YS12. Next base: position 2,143,487 of record CP053915.1, on the reverse strand, counting down.
GCGTGGTGCTGCTGGTGCTGCTGTGCGTGCAGGCCGTGCGCCAGGCGCAACGTGTTCAGGGCGTGGCACCCGTGCCGGTGGCGTGCGGCCTGCGCGCGGCGCTGTGGCTGTGCGCTGCTCTGCTGGCCGGGCAGATCGCGCTGGGCGGCTGGGTCAGCACCAACTACGCGGTGCTGGCCTGCAGCAGCTTCCCGCAGTGCCAGGGCAGCTGGTGGCCCGAGATGGCGTGGCACGAGGCCTTCGTGCTGTGGCGCCCGCTGGGCCTGCTGCCCGATGGCAGCCATCTGCCGTTCGCCGCGCTCACGGCCATCCACTACGCGCACCGGCTGGCCGCCTATGCCGTGCTGGCGGCGCTGCTGCTGCTGGCCTGGCGGCTGGGGCGCGTGCCCGCGCTGCGGCCGCAGCGGCGCTGGCTGGCCGGCCTGGCGCTGCTGCAGCTCGCCACCGGGCTGTCCAACGTCGTGCTCGGCTGGCCGCTGCTGGCCGCCGTGCTGCATACCGGGGGCGCCGCGGCCCTGGCCCTGGTGCTGGCCTGGACGCTGTGCGCCAGCCGCGCGGCCCCCGTTTCCCTTGCGCCTGCGGGCGCGAACCGAGTTCCTGCATGAGTGCCGTTGCCTCCCAGTCGCTGCCTTCGCGGCTGTCCCAGTTCTACGTGCTGACCAAGCCGCGCGTGGTGCAGCTCATCGTCTTCTGCGCCTTCATCGGCATGGTGCTGGCCGTGCCCGGCATGCCCTCGGGCGCCCAGTGGGGGCTGATGGCGCTGGCCAGCCTGGGCATCTGGCTGGTGGCCGGGGCGGCGGCGGCGTTCAACTGCCTGGTGGAGCGCGGCATCGACGCGCGCATGAAGCGCACCGCCTGGCGCCCCACGGCGCGGGGCGAGCTGACGAGCCTGCAGGCGCTGGCGTTCTCCAGCCTGCTGTGCGTGGCCGGCTCGGCCCTGCTGTACTGGGCGGTGAACCCGCTGACCATGTGGCTCACGCTGGCCACCTTCGTTGGCTACGCGGTGGTCTACACCCTGGTGCTCAAGCCGCTGACGCCGCAGAACATCGTCATCGGCGGCGCCTCCGGGGCCATGCCGCCGGTGCTCGGCTGGTCTGCCATGACGGGGGACGTGGGGCCCGAGGCGCTGATCCTGTTCCTCATCATCTTCCTGTGGACGCCGCCGCATTTCTGGGCCCTGGCGCTGTACCGCGTGGAGGACTACCGCAAGTCCGGCCTGCCCATGCTGCCGGTGACGCACGGGAACGAATTCACGCGCCTGCAGGTCTTTCTCTATACCTTGATCCTGTTCGCGGGCTGCCTCATGCCTTTTGTGTATGGTATGAGCTCGTGGATCTACCTTGCTGCGGCGGTGCTCCTGGGCCTGGGCTTCTGCGGCTACGGCTTCGCGCTGTGGCGCAGGTACTCCGATACGCTGGCGCGCAAGACCTTCCGTTTTTCCCTGATCCACCTGAGCCTGCTGTTCGCGGCACTGCTGGTGGATCACTACGTTCTGTGATGTGGAGTGGCATGCTCAAACGCGATGCTCTTAGATTGATAGCTGGTAGCGCTTTATCCATGGGCGCTGCAGCCATTTTGGCTGCATGTTCGGAAAAGAAGGCGCAGTTCCGCGGCGTGGACGTGACGGGCGCGGACTACGCCCGCGACCTGCCGCTGCCCGACCACAACGGCCAGATGCGCAGCCTCCAGGACTTCCGCGGCAAGGCCGTGGTGGTGTTCTTCGGCTACACGCAGTGCCCCGACGTATGCCCCACCTCGCTGCAGGAACTGGTGGAGGCCAAGCAACTGCTGGGCGCCGAGGGGGAGCGGCTGCAGGGCATTTTCGTCACCGTGGACCCCGAGCGCGACACCGCCGAAATGCTCAAGTCCTACATGGGCAGCTTCGACCCGAGCTTCCTGGCGCTGCGCGGCTCGCCCGAGCAGCTCGCTGCGGTGGCCAAGGACTTCAAGGTCTACTACAAGCGCGTCGAGGGCAAGACGCCCACCAGCTACACCATGGACCACTCGGCCGGCAGCTACGTCTACGACCCGGCCGGGCGGCTGCGCGTGTACCACCGCTACGGCAGCGGCCCGCAGGCACTGGCCGAGGACGTGCGCACGCTGCTGCGCGAGACGCCGTAAAAAAACGAGGCGCACGGCTCGAACGGGCGGTGCGCCTTGGCGGAAGCGGGCAGGGTCGCGTCAGGCGTACTCGGCCAGCGACTTTTTCATCTTCTTCATCGCGGCCACCTCGATCTGGCGGATGCGCTCGGCGCTCACGCCGTACACGGCGGCCAGCTCGTGCAGCGTCATGCCGCCGGAGCCGTCATCGTTCACCTTCAGCCAGCGCTCCTGCACGATGTGGCGGCTGCGCTCGTCCAGGCCGGCCAGCGCCTGGGCGATGCCGTCGGTGGCCAGCATGTCGCGCTGGCGCGACTCGATCATCGCCGTCGGCTCGTGCGCCTTGTCCGACAGGTAGGCGATGGGGCCGTAGGCCTGCTCGCCGTCGTCCGAGGGGCTCGGGTCCAGCAGCACGTCGCCGCCGGCCAGGCGCGTTTCCATCTCGATGACTTCCTCGCGCTTGACGTTGAGCTGCTCGGCCACCAGGTCGATCTCGTGCTCCGACAGGCTCTCGCGGTGCGCGCCGGCGTCCAGCGCCTCGGCCTTGAAGCCCTGCTTCATCGAGCGCAGGTTGAAGAACAGCTTGCGCTGCGCCTTGGTGGTGGCCACCTTGACCATGCGCCAGTTCTTCAGGATGTATTCGTGGATCTCGGCCTTGATCCAGTGCATGGCGTAGCTCACCAGGCGCACGCCCTGGTCGGGGTCGAAGCGCTTGACGGCCTTCATCAGCCCCACGTTGCCTTCCTGGATCAGGTCGCCCTGCGGCAGGCCGTAGCCCAGGTACTGGCGCGAGATCGACACCACCAGGCGCAGGTGCGACATCACCAGGCGCCCGGCCGCGTCCAGGTCGTTGTGCTCCTTGAGGCGGCGCGCGTAGTCCTGCTCCTCCTCGGGGGTGAGCAGTGGCAGCCGGTTGACGGCCGAGATGTAGGCGTCGAGGTTGCCCAGCGGGGGCACCAGCGCCCAGGGATTGGCAGGCGCCAGGGCGGTCGCGGCGGGAGCGGAGACAGCGGCCATTGCACGATTCCTTTCTTCCAGACGGGCCATGTTAGCACTCTGTGTGAGAGAGTGCTAAGACCAAAGTTCCCCAAGGGTTGATGTCGAGGCGCGGTGAGTCTTGTACTCTTTTCACTTGTCGATTTCCGCTGTCGATTTCCACTGAGTTTTGTACTTTTTTCTTTGAGTTTTGTACTTCTGGTACATGCTGTGGCGTCGATAACTCTATGAATTAAAATGGATTTTTCTTCGGTCGCTCAGTTTTGCGAGCGGTGTTTTGCTTAAATTTTAAGCAGATCTTCAGGAGCAGCTATACCGCTAGCTGCCTTAGTTCTGGAGGACATGGAGCTGGGTTGGCTCACTCTGTTCATTCAGAAAGTGGAAGCCATGCCTTGGAGCGTAGGAGGCAGGTGAGGTAGGTGTCTATCCTCCCCTTTTGGGATCGGACTTGGCTAGAGGCTGCCTGCTTTAGCCGAAGCCTGTTCGAGGGGCCGCTTTGGCGCCAGAATGCGCGATCACGACAAAGATCCGAAGGTGTGGCTGCTTTAGGCTGGGAGCTGCCTTTCGGGTCGGCACTTTGAGTGACCGCCGAGACCGAAACCTGTCACAAAAAGGTCAATAAGACGGATGACTGCTGCACCTTCCTGACCCGTCACTCGGTCAATGCCGCCGACGCGATGGCCCTCGAACGACTCTTTCTGCTCTCGACAACCAGCCAAATCCGACTCGGAGCGGCCTGACGCAGGCCGAGATTGCAGACGTTCGGTAACTCGCTGGCACAGTCGGACGCGAGACTAAGCAACGACGGTGGTGTGCTCCCCCTCGTAGGTCATGCACAATGCTCGCGGTTGCGAAGCGCAGTTTGTTTGCGCGCAGATTAAGCTGGCGATTGACCGCGGCGGCGGGGACCATCGGATAACCCGAGCAGCCCCCTTTCCGAGTACGAGCGGTCCATCAAGGGAGGACTTAACAGCAATGAAGATTCAGTCAGTTCGAATCAAGAACTTCCGCACTCTGAAAGACGTGACGATTCCTTTCGATTCCGTTACGACCTTCATCGGGCCGAACGGCGCCGGCAAGTCAACCGTGCTTCGTGCGCTTGACTGGTTCTTCAATGGCAAGCCCGGTTCTATTACGGAGAAGGATTGTTCGTTCGGTGCGACTACCGAGAAGGTAGAGGTTCAAGTTACCTTCACCGATCTGACCGACAAGGACCGCGAAGCACTTGGTAAGTACGCACCGAACGGCGTTACCACGTTCACAGTATGGAAGATTCGGTCGCCCGACGGTGCCGAGGTGCTTTCGGCAAATGCAAAGGGCTTTCCGGACTTCAATGAGATCAAGGCAGCAAGCAGTGCAACCGCAAAGAAGGAGCTGTACGCAGCGCTTCGCACCACCCGAGCGGGGCTGAATCTCCCTGCTGCCAATACCGGGACGGCGGTCGAGCAGGCGATGACGGCTTGGGAGTCTGCACACACCGATCAGCTTGTCGATGCTCAAGAAGCGCTGCAGACCAACTTCTTCGGCTTCAACAGTGGTGGAAAGATGAGCGGTCTCTTCGACTTTGTTCTCGTCACTGCCGACCTTCGCGCTAGCGAGGAGTCGATCGACGGCAAAGCGAGCATCATCGGGCGAATCCTTGAGCGTTCGGTTGATCGCACGGCCGCTGATGGCGAGATCGCCAAGATCGTCGAAGAGTCGCGCGCCAAGCAACAGCAGGTCTACGAGGAGAAGTTCAAGGCGCAACTCGATGCCATGACTACCCAACTCAACGAGATCGTAAAGACTTACTCTCCGGGGCGTGCTGTCACTGTGTCACCGGCCCAGGTGGAGCTCAAGGCATCTCGCACGACCTTCGACGTGAGCGTGCTGGATGGCTCAACAGAGACCGCTGTGGAGCGACAAGGGCATGGCTTTCAGCGCACGATTCTGATTTCGGCACTCCAGCTCTTGGCGCAGTCGGGTGCAGCCTCGGCGGAGGGTGTCATCTGTCTGGCGATCGAAGAGCCGGAACTCTTTCAACACCCGATCCAGGCCCAGGCTTTTGCAAAGGTACTCCGGTCTCTCGCGGAGGACACCGGGAAGCGAATTCAAGTGACATATGCGACTCACAGCCCCTACTTCCTTGAGGCTCGCAACTTTGACCAAGTCCGTCGGCTAACCAGATCTGCTGACGAGCAACCCGTGGTTAACGTCCATTTCGCAACGGTCGCAGATGTGAAGGCCAAGCTCAGTGGGACGGTTGATGCTGATCAGGTTGCTCGCCAACTGGATGGAGTGGTTACTGGTCGGCTCGCTGTCGCGCTTTTCGCCGCGCGTGCACTACTGGTCGAGGGAGACACAGAGACCGCCGTGTTCTACGGAATCGGTGATCGGGATGCCGTAGGGAGGCTCGAATCACAAGGACTGTCAATAGTTCCTGCTGGTGGTAAAGGCGGAATCCCACTTGCTCATGCCATCCTCACCAGCCTTGGAATTCCGACCTACGTCGTCTTCGACGGAGACGGTGGCTTCGAGATGCGGGCGAAGACAGCGGGCAAGCAGCAGACCGTTATAGACGGCGAGAGAACGAAGTTCTCGACAGAGAACCGGCGGCTCCTGAAGTACCTGGGCGAGACAGAAGTTGACTTCCCATCAGAACAAATCGGTGATCGCTTGGCGACGATGAGCGACCACCTCGAAAGCTACCTAGTGTCCAACTGGCCGGAGTGGGCCGCGTCTTGTGCGGAGATTGAAGCTGCGGCTGGAATCCAGTTAGCGAAAAATCAATACGCGTATCGGACTGCGACACTTGAGGCGAAAGGACCCGTCCCAGAGATGCTCAAGCAGATTTTGATGAAGGCGGGGGAAGCGTAACCATGCATGAAATCATCTGCCCGCACTGCGGGAAAGCGTTCAAGATTGACGAAGCCGGCTACGCGGACATCCTGAAGCAGGTTCGTGACCGAGAGTTCGAGAAGCAGTTGCACGAACGGCTTGAACTAGCCGAACAGGAAAAGCGAACTGCTGTTGAGCTCGCACAGACGAAGGTTGCTGGCGAAATGCAAAAGGTCACAGCAGCCAAGGATGCCGAGATTCAAGACCTGATGGCGAAGCTCGACGCGGCGAGGGTTGCGCAAAGGCTCGCGGTGACCGAGTCTCTTAGTACCATAGAGAAGGAGCGTGACGCGCTTGCAAATGAGCTGCAGCAAGCCAGGTATGAAAAGCAAACCGCAGCGCAGCTGGCGGAGGCAAAACTCCTGAACGAGCTACAAAGTGCCGCCGCCGCGAAAGACAAGGAAATTCAGGCACTCAAGGGGAGGCTCGACACCAACGAAGTTGCACAGAAGCTCGCCGTTGCCCAAGCCGTTGGCCTAGTCGAGAAGGAGCGCGATGAGTTGAAGAGTGGTTTGGAGCGGGCGGTGCTTGAAAAGCAACTTTCAGAGAAATCCCTGAAGGACCGCTATGAGACGCAGATCAAGGATCGCGATGATACGATCGAGCGGCTCCGGGACTTGAAGGCGCGACTGTCAACAAAGATGGTCGGCGAAACCCTGGAGCAGCACTGCGAGATAGAGTTCAACCGCATCAGGGCCACGGCATTTCCACGTGCGTATTTCGAGAAGGACAACGACGCACGGCACGGCAGCAAAGGCGACTTCATCTTCCGCGATTCGGACGAGGGTGGCACCGAGATTGTCTCGATCATGTTCGAGATGAAGAATGAGAACGACGAGACCGCGACCAAGAAGAAGAACGAGGATTTCCTGAAGGAGCTCGACAAGGATCGCACCGAGAAGAGCTGTGAATACGCGGTTCTCGTTTCTCTCCTGGAACCCGACAGCGAGCTCTACAATACTGGGATCGTCGATGTTTCTCATCGCTACCCGAAGATGTACGTAGTTCGGCCACAGTTCTTCATACCTATCATCACGCTGCTGCGCAACGCCGCACAGAACTCGTTGAAGTACAAGACCGAGCTCGCACTGGTGAAGGCGCAGAACATCGACATCACGAACTTCGAGAAGCAGATCGACGACTTCAAGACGGCTTTCGGCCGGAACTGGCGGCTTGCATCCGAGGGCTTTGTCGAGGCTATTAAGCGGATCGACGAAGCGATCAAAGACCTTGAGAAGACGAAGGAAGCCCTCCACAAATCGGCAAATAATCTCCGCCTCGCCAACGACAAGGCCGAGGACTTGACGATCAAACGACTCACCCGCGGCAACCCGACGATGGCCGCGAAGTTCGCCGAACTCAAAGATCCAGACTCTCTTGACCCGAGTTGACCGCCGTTGTCCATGTGGCACGCACCACCTCAAACTGCCGCTTGGCGGACCATTCGGCAGAATGCACTGAACCAGGGTACCAGTTGCCAAGTTGTCGGTAGACCAGCACGACTCGCGGCGCAATGCCGCTGCGTGTCCGCGTCGAGCGACCTGTCAACCCTTAACGGCAGCGCCACTGAGATGACCGGTTCGTATTCTCCTGCGAACCTCTCGACGAACTCCTTCGAGCGCGTAGTTCTTGTTGCCTGGAACCCGAGCCACTTCGAGGTTGTTGCAGTGCTCGCAAATGAAGCGAGTCGTAGAAGGCATGGACTTCCGTATCGTCGTAGACGAGTTCGGCATCGCATCGCGGGCAGAAACACCAAATTCTAGAGATTTCGTTCCCGAACCAAGTCCAACGCCATTTGGCACCGAATATCAAGTCTTCAACATACTGAAGATGCAAGGATTCTGCAGTTCCAGAAGACCATAAGCCAACGAGGAAGCGGACTACCGGAATAAGCGCCAGCAGACCGAGGATGCTTAGAGCCCACCCCGGCGTTGCATACGTCGCCCCGAACAGGGCAAAGAATGACGCGACCTGCGCCCAAACCCAAAGGCCCGCCTCCTTCAGAGGTGGCCACAGTTCCCCCAAACCGGCTAGGGCGTGTCATCGAATTCGATAGATGCTCCATTATCAGGAGCATGAGTCGCAGATACGCCCTGACAGATCGCCAATGGAGCCAAATCAAAGACCTGCTGCCCGGCAGGGCTGGACACGTTGGTGCCCCCGCCAAGAACAACCGGCTGTTCGTCGATGCCGTGCTCTATCGCTACCGCGCCGGTATTGCCTGGCGTGACCTGCCCGAGCGCTTCGGTGATTTCCGCGTGGTGCATCTGCGCCATATGCGCTGGAGTCGGCGCGGTGTGTGGCAACGCCTCTTCGAAGCTCTGGCCGCAGGATGCGGACAACGAATACGCCATGATCGACTCGACCATCGTGCGCGCGCACCAGCACAGCAGCGGCGCCAAAGGGGGGGCTCGGCACAAGCCATAGGGCGCAGCCGAGGGGGCTTGAGCACCAAGATCCACGCCACGGTGGATGCACTGGGCAATCCCACGGGCTTCATGCTCATGCCGGGGGCAGGCCTCGGATCTGAACGGCGCGGATGTCCTGCTGCGCAATATCGATGCACGCATGGTCATCGCCGACAAGGCGTATGACGCACAGCAGCGGGTGCTCGATCCACTGCTCCAAGCAGGCAAAGCCGTAGTCATTCCCAGCATCCGCACGCGCAAACAACAGCGCGAGTACGACCGGCATCTGTACAAGGCGCGTCACCTGATCGAGCACTTCTTTGCACGCCTGAAGCAATACCGCGCCATTGCCTCTCGCTACGACAAGACTGCTGCGGCCTTCCTGGGCGCCATTCATCTGGCCGCCGCTGTCGTTTGGCTCATTTGATGACACGCCCTAGGGCAATGCCGCCAACAACCGTGGCAACTACGCCATTTCGAACTGAATGCTTCTCTGGCTCGGGCATAGTTCTCGGGAACTTGAGGGCCATCGCCTGAATTAGGCCGCGCCGCGAAGCGGCGTTGGCCTGAATGAACTGTTCGAACTCACACCTCAACCTTCCAGCGCGGCGTGAATGAATTGCTGGTTTCTTTTACGGAAATGATCTTGTGTACGTGGAAGTTTCTTGTGCCGCCTTTGACGATGTCATAGCAGAAGAACTTTTCCGTCCCACCAGTCATGCGATAGCTGTAGGGCTCCGCTTCACGTGTCTCGATGCTTCCATCATCTTCTCTGGCAGTGATGATGATCGTATGCAGGTTGCGACCAGCCGATGCGATCGTGTCTTTAATGTCCATGCGATTCTCTCCCCGTGAGTTCTAACGCAGTGCATCCTACAATACGTGCAGCATAAGCTGGACGGTGCGGGACATTCTCATCATTCATTTTCTCAAAAAATGCAACAATGCCCAAGTGTTGCGCGCGACGCCTTATCTTATATGTTGATATTGGCACATGTAAACCATGAAACCTGACAGCCTTCCTCACTCCTGCGAGATGATCTGTGGAGTATGCTCGGTGAGCCGCATGAAATCGATAGCCCGCTCCGGGGCGGCTTCGGCAGTTCGCGGATCGTCAACAGCCATTCGGCCGGTCCTCGCCTGTCAGCTCAGGACAACGTCAGTTGTACTTCCGGAACCGGTCGGCCGCACAGCTCCTCGAAAACCGCCTCAAAGATCACGATGTCGTTGAAACGGGGAACGCCACGGCCGCACGCCAAGGACCGCAGTCGCTGCATTGCCGCCACCGGCGCAAATCGATCCAGCAAGCCGGCGGCCAGGCGCGGCGCCAAGGCCGGGCGGCCACGGCCGAGGTGACGTGGTTGGCGAAGTGCCGCTCAATCTGCCCCCAGTCCATCAACCCCGCCAGGCGTACCAGCGGGGGGCGCATGTTGATCTGCTCGTCTTGCAAAGACTGCGCCCTTCAAGCAGCAGAACTACGGGTCAGATCAACGGTTCGCAGGTTTTTCGGGTCGGACTAAAGAATTTTTGAGTAGTTTCAGGCGCTGTACCGTCAAGTACAGGTGAGCACATCTGTATCTCTTGACTGGAACCCGCCATGCCTTTCTCACGCTTCATCTCTCCTATCCGCCCCATTGCGGCGGCCATGCTTTCGCTGGTGGCCGCATGGGCCCAGGCTGCGCCCCTGGCCATCGATCTGCCAGCCCAGCCGCTGAGCACCTCGATCCAGCAGCTTTCGCGCCAATCGGGGCTGTCCATCGGCGGCAACGCCGCGCCAGCCGTGCACGGCACGCTGGAGCCCGCCGATGCCTTGCGCAAGCTGCTGCAGGGCAGCGGGCTGAGCGCGAGCTTCGTGGGGGACAAGGTAATCATCGGGGTGGTTGTGCCGACGTTGAAGGAAGTCACGGTGATGGGCACTCCCCAGGAGGGGGCAGCGGAAATGGGCTACAGCGTGGAGCGCGCCCTAAACGTCGGCCCCTGGGGGGAACGTCTGCTGCAGGATACCCCTTATTCACTCAACGTCATGCCGAAGGAACTGATCGAAAACACCCAGACGACTCTGCTTCGTGACACATTTAGATATAACCCATATACGCAGATATACATCCCGGCATCCCGCATTGCAGAGAACATCAACATGCGGGGGTTTTTTGCCCCCAATCGAAGTCTGGAGGGCTTGCCCATTGGCGGGTCGAATTTCTTCGGCACTGAGGACATAGAGCGGATCGAAGTCATCACCGGGGCCACAGGGTTCATGTACGGCCTGGGCTCGCCTTCTGGTAACGTCAATTTGGTTGCTAAGCGGGCGCCAGCCCAGCGCCTGTTGGATATCACGGTCGGCTGTAGGGAAAAGTCCAACTGCTACACCCATGCTGACCTTGGTGGGCCCATCAACGAGGACGGCAGCCTGGGCTATCGGCTGAATTTGGTGAATGAAGGTGGTGAAACCTTCGTCTCAGGCCAAAAAATCGACCGGTACCTCGTCAGCGGGGCTCTGGACTACCGGGTCAGTAACAGGCTGAAGCTTGAGCTCAATGCATCCAGAACTTATGGAAAACAGGATGGCATGCAGGTTGGTTTCGGTCCAACCCCAGCCAGCGGAATACTGATGTCCTCCATCGACCCTAAACAAATTGATCCTTCGAAGCTGTATGGACAGGAATGGGGTTACGACACCTTCGAGAACAACCAGTTGATCGGCAAGGTTATATGGGATGTTTCCGAAAGCTCGAGGTTTCGTTCAGCGCTGCTGTACCAGTCAGGCATGACAGATCGGCTCAACAATAACACTACGAACAATTGGGTTGATAAAACCAAAACCATGAGCATTTACCATATCTTCGATTCTGATCTAATAAGAAAATCTGGTTATGCTTATCTTGATTCTGGATTCAATACAGGATCTGTGGCCCACAATTTGACAGTTGGATTTTCCTACGCTGGGCAGTTGATTAAAGCGCATCCCAATGGGAGCATCGCCATAAACATGCCCGGCATTTACGATCTGCTCGACCCTATACAGGTCGCGAAGCCGGTCTATGCCGTTGACACCAGACCCGTAGTCAATTCCTACGAGTCGGCGACGACCAATGTGATCATCGGTGACGACATTCAACTCACCAAGCAATGGTCCCTGCTGCTGGGCATCAACCGCACGCTCATCGACACTACTACTTACGACAGGACGACCGGCGCCGCCACTGCTGTCTACAAGAAGTTCGCGACCACACCGACGGTTTCCCTGCTGTTCAAGCCGGTGCCCAATGTCACGACGTATGTGACGTACCTGGATGCACTGGAACAAGGTGGCGTGGCGCCCGCGCTATACAACGGTCAGCCCGTCAGCAATGCCGGGCAAATCCTCGCACCCATGCGAGACAAGCAATATGAACTCGGCGCCAAGACAACATTGGGCGGAACCTTGCTGACCGCAGCCGTGTTCAAAATTGACAAGGCGAACCAATACGTCGATCCGGCCTCTCTCACCTACGTGCAGGACGGTCGTCAAATTCACCAGGGACTCGAATTGACGGCCAGTGGCAAGGTGCTGCCGGGTCTGCGGATATACGGTGGAGCGACCTGGTTGAGCGCCAAGCAAAAGAAGAACACCAACAATCCGGCCATGGAAGGAAAAACGCCGACAGTCGTGCCCAACAAGATGGCTAAGCTCATCGCGGAATACGCTATCCAGGCAATGCCGGGACTGACATGGACTGGTGGCGCTTTTTACACGGGGAAATACTATTACGACGCCGCAAACACCGACAGGATGCCAAGCGTAACCATCTATGACATGGGGCTACGCTACCGGACCGGCCTCGCGCAACGCCCGCTGACCCTGCGGCTGAACATCAGCAACATTACCGACAAACGCTATTTCATGGGCAACATGATCGGCGATCCGAGAATGGTCAGTTTCTCGGCGACCATGCAGTTCTGATCCCGTATGTCAATGGAGCCCGCTTCTCCCGGGATGCCTTTCCCGCTCACCCGCATTTTTCGATGGACTGCCTCGTTCGGCATATTGCGCGAGTTGGCTTGGTTCATCCCGTTCGCCAGTATTGGCCTGATCGTCTTGGCGTTAACACGGCCATCGCCGCAATTTCCGGCTCCAGCCCGGAGTCACACCGTGATCGACGGCAGCGGCGCGCCCGTGCGCATCGGCCAGCCTTTTCAAGGTGCGGTGATGACTTGGGGCCCTGGTTTCTATACCGATGCGTTTCTGGAAGCCACTGTCGCTCCTGAGGCGCTAGCGAGAGCGGGTACGGCACGGGAGCGAGGTGACTTTGCAAAGCGCATCTGGAGCCGGATTTTCCCGCAGGTGCTCAAGCAGGACAGCCTGTGGGATAGCGGGATAATGGCGTATCAGAAAGGACCCGATGCCGGCGTGGAGGGTTTGCTGGCGCTCGATGCTGGCGTCTTCTTCGGGAATCGCCATGGCCCTGCCCGGTTGACCCGCCAAATCGGAATTCCGACCCTGCTGTTTTCCACGCAAGGAAATGGGAACTGGGACGATTTCCTGCGGGCGGCGGCCCGCATGGTAGCTGAGGTTTCAGGTCACCCCGAGCGTGCAGAAGCATTGATTGAGCAGAATCGCCAGGCCTATCGGGAATTGGCAGCAGAACTCGGTGCTGTGCCCGAAGCACGGCAGCCCTGTGTGCTCATCATGGGGACGTCGAGCCCATACTACGTCAAATCATTCAACAACGACTACCAATACTATCTGCCGCCCGCACAGGTGCGGAATGCCACCGTCGGATTGACCGGGCAGCGCCAGGATGCAGAACGCATCCTGGCTATGGATCCGGACTTCATCTTCCTCATGGCTGGCGGTGGCGCCAGTCCACAGGAATTCATGGCCAACCCATTGTGGCGCGGCTTGAAAGCGGTTCGGGCCAAACGCGTCTACCGCATGCTTGGTGCGAGGGGCGGTGGTTTGCTGGGCTTGACCTACCAGCCCATCTCCGTGCGCTGGATGGCAGAAATCACGCATCCCGACCGCTTGCAACCCAAAGTGCGCGAACTGTTGCGGGACGCCTATGTTTCCCGTTTCGGCTACAGCATGAGTGACGCCGAAATCGATGCCGACCTACATCTGGACGCCAACCTCGGCTCCGCCGGGTATGGGCGCTTCGCCCGCGATGCCTTTTCAGTCCACAAACAGAGCGCCCCCCAATGACCGACTCCGGCCTGACCATATCCGTGGCACCACTCGTTGCCAAACACCCTCCGATGCCGGGCGGACGCTGCATGCCCTACCTGTTGGGAGTGGCGGTGCTGCTAGCCATCGTCGGCTCGTTGCTGCTGGGCGCCTATCCCATGCCTTTCGATCAAGCTGTGACCATCGTTGCTCATCTGGCCTGGCCAGGACCGTTGCCCGATGACCCGTCCTGGAACATCAAAGAACTGACGGTGATTCAAACCGTTCGCCTGCCGCGCGTGCTGGTCGCCACCTTGGCAGGCATGGGCTTGGGCATGGCCGGTGCGGCCTTGCAAGGCGTCATGCGCAATCCACTGGTCGGACCGGATCTGGTAGGCGTCACCTCCGGCGCGGCCTTTGGCGGCGTATTGGCCATGCTGTTCGGGTGGCCACCAACCGGCGTTGTCGGCTTGGCTTTCGTTGGCGGTTTGTTGGCCATGGGACTCACTTTCACCCTTGCCAGACTGGCGCGTAATGGTGGCAATGGCATGGCCTTGATTCTGGCCGGCGTGTTCATCGGCGCGTTCTTCATCGCCTTGGTGGGTCTGGTGCAGTTTGTCGCTCCGGATGTGAAGCTGCCCGGCATGGTCTATTGGTTGTTGGGCAGCTTCATCGGTGTCGATGCACAGAAAGTCTTCATGATCGCCATCCCCACGTTGGGCGGCGGCGCGGTGCTGATGCTGCTGCGTTGGCGTATCAACCTGCTTTCCCTGGGCGATCTGGATGCCGCCTCATTGGGTGTTGACGTCCGCTGGCTGCGCTGGCTGGTGATTGCCGTGGTATCGCTGATCGTGGCCGCCCAGGTGTCCGTAGCCGGGGTGATCGGCTGGGTCGGCCTAGTGGTGCCCCACCTGGCCCGCATGCTGGTGGGACCGGACCATCGGCGCCTGCTGCCAGCCTCGGCCCTGCTAGGAGGATTGTTCGTACTGGGCCTGGACGATGTGACTCGCACTATCGTGCGCGGCGAGCTTCCGGTCGGCGTGCTGTCGGCCCTGGTGGGGACGCCTTTCATCTGCTTCCTTTTCTGGAAGACCCAGACCAAGGGATGGAGCGATCAATGAACAATACGGCACTCGCGTTCGACGGTCTCGGACATGCCTACCTGCCTGAGCGCTGGATTTTCCGCGGCTATCGGGCGGCAGTGACCAGGGGCAGGGTCTTTGCCTTGCTCGGCCCCAATGGACGGGGTAAGACTACGCTGCTCAAGATTCTGCTCGGGGCCTTGCAGCCTAGCGAGGGGGAGATCCAGGTACATGGGCGGATCGCCTTCGTGCCTCAATTATTCCAAGTCAGCTTCGACTACTCCGCACTGGACATGGTGCTCATGGGCCGGGCTCGCAAGATTGGCCTGTTCACCCAGCCGGTGCCAGCCGACGAGGAGGCGGCCTTGCAAGCGTTGGAGCGTTTCGGCATGGCACATGCTGCCCATCGCCCGTTCCACGAAATGTCCGGCGGTCAGCGGCAGTTGGTGATTTTCGCAAGGGCGCTGGTAGCCGAGGCCGACATCCTGATTCTCGACGAACCCACTTCGGCCCTCGACCTGAAGAACCAGGGCATCGTGCTGGAGTGGATTGCCAAGCTGCGCGATGAGGGGCTGACGGTGCTGTTCACCACGCACCACCCGCACCATGCCCATGCCGTGGCGGACGACGCCCTGCTGATGTTCAGTGAGCGCGACTACGCCTGCGGGCCGGTGGACGAGGTGCTGACCGAGGCCCATCTGCTGCGCCTGTACGGCGTGCCGCTGCGCCAGGTGGCTTTCGAGTACGAGGGAAAGGCGCTGGCCTCGCTGGTGCCGGTGCATGGCAGCCTGCGCCGATTCCCGGTGGCGGGATAGCGGATCAACGCCATGCCCCCGCCCGCGATGCAGGCAGGGGCGCGGAGCACGCTAACTGAACAGCATTGGGACTAGGCGAGTTTTTTGAAGCTCTTGTTCATTTATTAGTCCGCCCTGAACAACCTGCAAGCCGTTGATCTGACTCGCGGTTCTTCGGATTGAACTTTCCATCATGCTGAATGACGGCTTTGGCGCTTTTAGCTGGATGGCGGCTCAGGGTCGGCAACACCAGTTCGCAGCTTACGAAAGCTGCCGTTATCCGGTTTGCCGCGTACAGCGGACGTCTGGCCAGATCGCGGGGCAGTGTCTGGTATCGGCGGCAGCGGTCACAGGCTTGCCAAAGCTCAGTGGTCGCAACCCGCCTGAAGCAGTCCACTAGGCGACGGTGGTGACCGGCAACTCCTGGCCGATTGGAGCCAACTGAGTGGACATGCCGTTCAGGCGTTCACGTTCCAGGACTCGCTGTCCAGGATCGTTGGAATACGCAACTTGCGGTTTCCGCAGTGCCAAGGCATTCAATCTTCGACGTACCAGGCATCCTTGAGTTCGCTCACGCTGGCTTCATTCACTTCGGGCTGGGCCCGGAACCAGGCCAGGGTGGCTGCACGGTCTTCGTCAGTGGCGCTACCGCGATGGTAGGTGGTCACAAAGCCTTCGAGCACCCAGCCTGCAGCGGCCAGGAAACGTGGAGCCAGCAACTCGGTCACGAAGCGGTCCATCAGGGCATCTTCCTGCCCGGTTGTCAGGTCTTCCTTCAGGCTGAGCTCGTACTCAAAGCCAAACTCCTGGAATTCGTCCAGATGCATCTTCTTGCGAAGGCGGCGGCTGCGTTGCTTGTTTGGTGGCAATGCCATGATGAAGTCTTTCTCTAGAGTGAAAACAATGCGCGCATCATGGCAGGGTGCTATGGCATGCGCTGCTTGGCCGATGGCGCCGGACTGCCGGGTTGGACAGTTCGGTGGCACCGCCGCAAGCCACCAGATTGCCAGTGGCAGGCCGGAACGTAAGGAGCAAGGATGCCTGAGGCCTGGTCGCCCGGACCGGGCAACCGCTGGGGTTTAGGGTCTTGCGGAGTGATGTCGGGGCGTTTGGCGGTCTTCCGCGAGAAATACAACACTCAGCGAAAAATCAGTACAAAGATGTGCATCTCAGGTTGTTTTATCTGGTTGATTTTGCTGGCTGGCTAATACAACGCTCAATGCACATCGACATTGCTTCTGGCACATGCTGTAACGTCGATAACTCTATGAATTTGAATGGAGTTTTCTTTGTTTACTCAGTTTTGCGAGCGGTATTTTGCTCAAATTTTAAGCAAAACTTCAAGGGCTGCCATCATCAGTCCGCCATGCTGATGGTCATCGGGGATCTCATCTGCGCCGATCCTGCCAGTTGTCCACCAACCGGGTCCATGCCGCCATGCGATCACCGGCCGACGTGCCGGCCGTCCCGGTGTTGCTGGCCACCAGCCGGTCAATCGCTGCCTCTTGCTCCTGGCTGAACTCCTGCGGAAACATTGGCACGACGGTGACGATGCAGTCCCCAGCCTCTGCCTCGCCCGTCCACGGAAGGCCGGCGTTTTTGATGCGGTAGTTCAGGTGGCCCCGCCGCAGCTTCATCTGTTGCAGCCCGCGGGGGGTTGGAACCTGGATCCAGCGATTGGCCATCCATGCAAAACCATCGACGGGCAGTTCGCACTTCAAGGTCCCATCGGCTTCAGCCGTGAAGAACGCGTGCGGCTGCAGCTCCACGCGCACGCGCAGCGCCAGCGCGTGCTGGCGCTGACGGCCTTGCACCCAGGCTGTGATATCGAGCAGGTCGCCAGCGCGCGCGCCAGGCGCGACCGGCACCCGGCAGCGGTACTTGCGCGCCGGTGCCCTGCCGCTGGCCGCGCAGGCAGCACAGCTTTGGCGCGTCTTCCCCTGCCCCTGGCAGGCTGTGCATTCGACCGTGGACGCGACCCAGGCGAACCAGAGAGGCTGCCGGATGTGGCCGGTGCCACCGCATTTACTGCACCGGGTCGCCTGGAGCTGCAGGCCACTGCCGCTGCACTCGGCGCAGTCTTCGACCACCTCGCCCCGAATGTCCCTGACACAACCGGTCACCACCTCCTCGAGCGTGAGGCTGATGGCGTGCTCGACGGTGGATTTTTCCGCATCGGGGGCGGGGTCCTCGGTTTCCGCCGCCGGTTCGTCCCGGGCGTTGCGGATCATTTCCAGTGCCCGATTGATGCGCTGAATCTTTCGCAGGGCATGCGGGCTGCTGTTGCGATCCGGGTGCCAGCGTGCGGACAGGCGGCGCCACGCAACCTTTACCTCGGCATCGCTGGAGCCCGGTGCCAGGCCAAGTTCGTGGTAAGGGTCGTCGAGGTCCATGGTCTCAATGGCGCAAGCTATGTTGCAGTGCAGCATGGTAGCAGGCGCTGCTTGCCGCCAGGATCCCCAGGCTGGGAGAGAAATTGGTGGCCCATGGCTGGAGAAGGTCAAGGCGAGCCACGGCGATACCTTCACCTGTGCGTTGACTTTGAAGTAACTTCAATCTTTAAAGTGTGCCAACCACATTCGGCACCGACCCTCACATGCCTTCTCAATCCCCGTCGCGGAACCATTCCTCTTGGTTGTCTCTGCGTGTGCCACCCGTGGCGCTCGCCGCTCTGTTTGCCGCTGCCATGTGGCTTTTGCCCGGTATCGTATCGACCATGATTCCCGGCGCGTGGATCGTGGCCTGCGCGCTGGCTATGGCCGGCGGCGCGCTTTGTATGGCTGGCGTTCTGGCATTTCGGCAGGCAAACACCACGGTGAATCCGACCACCCCCGTGGCCTCGACAGCGCTGGTGGTGCGCGGGGTCTATCGACTGACACGCAATCCCATGTACCTGGGCTTCGCATTGCTGCTGTTGGCCCTTGCCGTGTGGCTGGGCAAGATGTCGGCATTGCTCCTCGTGCCGCTCTTTATGGCCTACCTGCAGCACTTCCAGATACGACCGGAGGAAGACGCGCTGCACGCGCGATTTGGGGCTTCGTTCGATACCTATTGCCAGCAGGTGCGGCGCTGGCTGTAAGAGAGCGTGAGCCTGCTGAAGATGGCGACGGCCAGGTGTCGCGTGTTCCAAGCTGTGGGCAGGATCCGGATGTGCAGCAGTCATAGAGGTTCGGGGGTGACGGCCGCCTTTCAGAGTCTGCTGTCCGTTTTTGTGCGCTGATCCTATGCGCTCATAGTGACCGGCAGCGGTACAAGCAAGCAGACATCGTGGCGAATGGGGCGCTTGGGCGGTCTTCCGCAAAAAATACAAAACTCAGTGAAAAGATGTCAGGAAAGTACAACACTCAGCGAAAAATCAGTACAAAGATGTGCACCCCATGTCGCTCTAAGTGTTTGATTTTGCTAGGTGGCTAGTACAACGCTCAGTGCACGTCGATAGCTGCAAGAAACCCGGTCGATAAAATCGAGAACAAGTTTTATTAACCTTTGCGTTTCTATGTTTTCCACTCCAATCGGGGGGCGGCGCGTGCGCGCCGGATGGGCGGCCGTGTGGGCCGCGGCGGTGGCCGTGGGGCTGTCGGCCTGCGGTGGCGGCGGCACTTCGGCTGGGCCGGCCGACATTCCAGTGGACACCGGGCTCTCGCCCGTCGCTGCGCTGGGGCAGAAGATCTTCCATGACCCCACGCTCTCGGCATCGGGCCGCCAGTCCTGCGCCAGTTGCCACGAGGCGGCCTTCGGCCACGCGCAGCCCAACGGCCTGGCGGCGCAACTGGGCGGGCCACACCTCGACCTGCAGGGCGGGCGCCAGTCGCCCACCATCCGCTACCTGGCGGGCAACAAGGCCTTCTTCTTCGACACCGATGGCACGCCCACGGGCGGCTTCTTCTGGGATGGGCGCGCCACCTCGCTGCAGGACCAGGCTGGCCAGCCCTTCCTGAATCCGGTGGAGATGGCCAACGGCAGCAAGGATGAGGTGGTGCGCCGCCTGGCCGCCGCCAGCTATGCGGGCGAGTTCCGCCAGGTATTCGGCACCGCCATCCTGGCCGACACCGAAGCCGCCTACCAGCGCCTGACGCTGGCGCTGCAGCAGTACCAGCTGGAGGACGTGTCGTTCCGGCCGTATTCGAGCAAGTACGACGCCTTCCTGCTCGGCAAGGCACGGCTGGACGCGCAGGAGCTGCGCGGCCTGGCGCTGTTCAACAACCCCGCCAAGGGCAACTGCAACGCCTGCCACCCCTCGGGGCGCGGCGCCGACGGCAGCATGCCGCTGTTCACCGATTTCACCTACGACAGCCTGGGCGTGCCGCGCAACCCCGAGCTGGGGCAGAACGCCGACCCGGTGTTCTTCGACCTCGGCCTGTGTGCGCGCGCGGGCGGCGACCTGGCCGCGCGCGGCGACCTGTGCGGCCTGTTCAAGGTGCCCACGCTGCGCAACGTGGCGCTGCGCCAGGCGCTCTTCCACAACGGCTACTTCAAGACGCTGAAGGACGCCGTCACCTTCTACGTGCAGCGCGACACCAACCCCGAGAAGTGGTACCCGGTGAACGCCGACGGCAGCGTGCGCAAGTTCGACGACCTGCCCGCGCGCTACCAGGCCAACGTGAACGTGACCGAGGTGCCCTACGACCGCCAGCCCGGCGACGCGCCCGCGCTGAGCGACGAGGAGGTGGACGACGTGGTCGCCTTCCTCAAGACGCTGACCGACGGCTACCAGCCCTGACCGCCTGGCTTTTTTCGCTTCTTCCCCGCGTTTCCATCCACCTCCGTTTCGTTCCTCCCTATGACTTCCCTCTTCCAACGCAGCGGCGCCGCACTGGCCACCCGGGCCCTGGGCCTGTCCCTGGCCTTGTCCGCCTTGCCTGCATGGGCGCAGCAGGCGCCGGCCGCCACCCAGGCGGAGCTGGCGCAAAAGCTCGAAAAACTCGCCGCCGAGCTGGCCGACGTGAAGGCGCAGCTCGCGCAGTTGCAGGCCCGGCAGGCGCCGCAGGCCGCGCAAGGCCAGCCCGCCGCGCAGGCGGCACAGGCGGCGCCGGCGGGGCAGGGCGGCTGGGGCGGTGCGGCACCCGCCGTGGCCGCCGCGCCGGCCCAGCCCGCCACCGTGCTCACGGGCTATGGCGAGGTCAACTACAACCGCCCCACCAAGGCCACCGACAAGTCGCAGGTCGACCTGCGCCGCTTCGTGCTCGGGCTGCAGCACCGCATCAACGAGCGCACCAAGATCGTCGGCGAGCTGGAGGTGGAGCACGCCGTGGCCTCGTCGGGCGACGTGGGCGAGGTGGCGCTGGAGCAGGCCTATGTCGAACACCAGCTCACCCCCACGCTGGCGGCGCGCGGCGGCCTGTTCCTCATGCCCGTGGGCCTGCTGAACGAAACCCACGAGCCCACGGCCTTCTACGGCGTGGAGCGCAACTTCGTCGAGACCGCCATCATCCCCACCACCTGGCGCGAGGCCGGCGCGCAGCTCGTCGCCAGCTTCGACAACGGCCTGACGCTGCAAGGCGGCATCAGCACCGGCTTCGACCTGACCAAGTGGGACGCCGCCTCCACCGAAGGCGCCGAGTCGCCGCTGGGCGCCACGCACCAGGAAGGCGCGCAGGCCAAGGCGCGCAACCTGGCGTTCTTCGGCGCGGCCAACTGGCGCGGCGTGCCGGGGCTGCTGCTGGGCGCGTCGCTGTTCAGCGGCAACGCCACCCACGGCCAGCCCGGCTTCGCGCGTGCGCGCGTCACGCTGGGCGACGTGCATGCGCGCTGGACGCCGGGGCGCTGGGACCTGTCGGCCCTGTACGCGCGCGGCAGCATCTCGAACACCGCCGAGCTGAACCTGCCGCTGGTGGGCAACCCGACGCTGATTCCCAAGTCCTTCGACGGCTGGTATGTGCAGGGCGCCTACAAGCTCTGGCAGCAAGGCGACTACGCCTTCAGCCCCTTCGTGCGGCTGGAGCGCTTCAACACCGCGCGCGCCTTCGCCGACCTGGGCCCGGGCCTGACGCCCGCGGCGGCGGATACCGAGCAGGTCACCACCATCGGCGCCAACTTCTGGATCACGCCCTCGGTCGTGCTCAAGGCCGACTACCAGCGCTTCAAGGTCAACACCGCGGCCCACCGCGTGAACCTGGGCCTGGGCTGGAGCTTCTGATGCGCCTGACGCTGTGCGGCGGCACCGCCCTGGTGGCGCTCGCGCCCGCCGGGGCGCTGGCCGTGGACTACATGAGCGCCGAGCAGGCGCAAAAGCTCATGTTCTCGCAGGCCGATGCCTTCGAGCCGCGCGAACTGCCGCTCGACGCCGCGCTGGCGCAGCAACTGGCCGCCGCCGGCGCCAGGCCGCCGCTGGCGCCGCGCCTGCAGGTGCGCCTGGCGCGCCAGGGCGGTGCCCTGCTGGGTTACGTGGTGGTGGACGATGTGGTCGGCAAGTTCGAGCGCATCACCTACGCCCTGGGCGTGGACGGCGACGGGCGCGTGCGCCAGGTCGAGGTGCTGTCGTACCGCGAGAGCCACGGCCACGAGATCCGCCTGCCCGCCTGGCGCAAGCAGTTCGTGGGCAAAACGGCGGACGCGCCGCTGCGCGTGGGCGACGACATCGCCAACATCAGCGGTGCCACCCTGAGCTGCACCCACGTCACCGACGGCGTGCGGCGCAACCTGCTTTGGCTCGACGCGCTGCGCCGTGCCGGCAAGCTCGGTTGAATTATCAAAACAATAGCTGCTCGCGCTTACCCAGAAAGGGCTAGAGCCGTTTTTGATGCCTGAAATGCAACGCCGTGCACGCCCCTTGCTCGGCACGCTGGTCGAGATCGGCGTGCCGCAAGGCAGCGCGGGCGCGGCGGTCGAGGCCGCCTTCGCCGCCGTGCAGCGCGTGCAGGAGCGCATGTCGCGCTTCGTGGCCGGCAGCGACGTGGCGCGCTTCGCCGCGCTGCCCGTGGGCCGGAGCCTGGCCATCGCCCCGGAGACCGCCGACGTGCTGCAGGCCGCCGCCGCGCTGCAGGCCGCCAGCGGTGGGCTGTTCGACATCACCCAGGGCCGCGCGCCGCACGGCTGGCACTGCGCCGGGCGGCGCCTGCACAAGCGCGCCGCCATGGCCGCGTTCGACCTGGGCGGCATCGCCAAGGGCTACGCCGTGGACTGCGCCGTGCAGGCGCTGCAGCGCGGCGGCTGCGCCAGCGGCTGGGTCAACGCCGGTGGCGACCTGCGCGCCTTCGGCGCCATCGAAGTGCCGGTGCTGCTGCGCGACGAAGCCACGGGCGGCCTGCGCCCCTTCGCCCGCCTGGGCGACGGCGCCTTCGCCACCAGCCACCTGGGTGCCGGGCGGCGCAGCCAGGCGTGGGCGGGCGGGCGCGGCGTGCAGGCCCACGCCAGCGTGGCCGCACCGCTGTGTTTGTGGGCCGACGCGCTGACCAAGGTGGTGGCCACCAGCGGCGACGCGCGCCACCCCGTGCTGGCGCACTACGGCGCGCAGGCCTGGCTGCACTGCGACAATGCACCCGCATGAACGCCCTCAAACCCTGGCAATACCGCGCCCTGTACGCCAGCACCGGCGCGCTGGCCGCCAGCGGCGCGCTGTGGCTGGCCGTGCACTACCTTTGGGGCGCGGGGGCCGATCAACTGCCGCACCCGCTGGAGCCCTGGCTCATGCGCCTGCATGGCGCCGCGGCCTTCGCAGGCCTGTTCATGGCCGGCGTGCTGGCCGCCGCGCACATCCCCCAGGGCTGGCGCATGACCACGCGCAACGCGCGCCTGCGCCTGCACAAGGCGGCACAGCGCCGCACCGGCCTGGCGCTGTGCGCGCTGGGCGGCCTGGGGGCGCTGAGCGGCTACCTGCTGTACTACTTCGCGCCCGAGCACCTGCGCGCGCCCATCGGCTGGGGCCACGCGGCCCTGGGCCTGGCGCTGGCGCTGCTGGTGCCGCTGCACGGCGCGCGCATGCCCGGGCCGCCGCGCCATGACTGAACACACCATCGCCGTGGTCACGACCACCGTCGCCACGCCGGCCGACGCCCGGCAGCTTGCCACCCAAGCCGTGCAGGCGCGGCTGGCGGCCTGCGCGCAGGTCGAGGCCATCACCGCGCACTACCGCTGGCAGGGCGCACTGCACGAAGACGCCGAATGGCGCGTGACCTTCAAGACCACGCAGGCCGCCGTGCCCGCCCTGCTGGACTGGCTGCAGGCCCGGCACCCCTACGATCTGCCGCAGTTGCTGGCGCAGCCGGTGCAGGCCAGCGCCGCCTATGCCGCCTGGGTGCGGGGCGAAGTGGCGCTGCCGTAGCTGGCGCCGAATACTCCCGTTTTGATAGCTTCTAGCGCTTGTCCAGCAATGGTTTGAGGCCGATTTGGCTTCAAACCGCCAGGTCGATCTGCTGCATGGTGCCGGCGCTGCCGTCCTCGCGCAGGTAGGCGCTGGTGCTGCGCACCGTGCCCAGCGGGTCGTTGCCGCTGGTGCGCAGCGCGAACGGCGTTTGCGTGGCGGCCAGCGAGAGCGCGCCCACGCCCGCTTCCTTGAGCGACATCAGCCGCCCCGGCCCTTCGGCCTCGGGCACCCAGACCTTCAACTGGGAGAACACGGCGTCGTTCTCGTCGATCCAGCCGTTGCCATCGTCGTCGTGGCGCGCCAGTTCGGTGTAGCCGTTGCCGGTGGCGGGGCCGAACAGTTCCAGGCCGCTGTCGATGCGCTGGTTGCCGTTGCGGTCCAGCGCCAGGTAGCCGCGGTTGCCCGACAGCAGCGGCACCTGCTCGGTCTGGCCGTCGCCGTTCAGGTCGAAGGCGAAGCGCACGCTCTGCAGCTCGGCCGCCGTGCCGTCGAAGTTGATGACCAGCGGGTCGATGGCCTGCGCGTCGCTGCCCATGCGCAGTTGCAGGTGCGACTCCTCGCGGTAGCTGCGCTGCATGCTGAGCTGCAGGTTGAAGCGGATTTCCTGCCCGTCGGCCGTGCGCACCACGCCCTCGGCCGCGTACTGGGTGGATTCGGTTTCCTCCAGCACCTCGTGCTGCTCGTAGCGCAGCGCGAAGCTGGTGTTCGCGCCCGTGTTCGCTGCGCTGGCGGCGGCTGCGGCGATCGGCTCGCTGGACACCGACAGCCGCACGCTCTGGGCCTGCACGCCGGTCATGCGCGCGATCAGGTCGCGCACCATGGTCAGGTGCGGGGTCAGGTTCTCGAAGTCCTCGGCGCGCCCGGACCGCTCAGTGGCCGTGGCGGGCGCCTGCTGCGCGGCGCGCCGGGCCGCAGCGAGCAGGCTCGCAGCCACGGTCACGCCCGCTGGCGGCGTGTCCTGTGCCTGGGTCTGCACCTGCGCCTGGGCGCTGGCGCCCAGGCTGGTTTGCGTGCTGCTGCGGGTGCTGGCGCTGCTGACGGTGGTGCCGCCCGCCCGCAGTTCGAGCCGCTCGCTTTGCGTGTGGGTGCTGGTGGCGCTGTGCTGGGCTTGCGCTTGCAGCGTGGATGCGGCGATTTTCATGGCAGGGCTCCATTGACCGATTTCTTCTCTATCGGCAGCCTGCGCGGAAAGTTGAGTCAGGCGCTGTGGGCTGCCTTCGCCCGCCGCTCGAAATCGGCCAGCGGCTCGGGCCGCCCGAAGAAATAGCCCTGGAAGTCGCGGCAGCCCTGGGCCAGCAGGAAGCGGTGGTGCGCCTCGGTCTCCACGCCTTCGGCCACCACGCCCAGGCCGAGCCGGTGCGCCAGCGCGATGATGCTGTGGGCGATGGCGGCGTCCTTTTCGTCCTGCAGCATGCCGCGCACGAAGCCCTGGTCGATCTTCACCTGGTCCAGCGGCAGCCGTTTGAGGTAGCCCAGGCTGGAGTAGCCGGTGCCGAAGTCGTCCAGCGACAGCCCCAGCCCCAGGCCGCGCAGCGCCTGCATGATGGCGATGACTTGGTCCACGTCCTGCAGCAGCAGGCTTTCGGTCAGCTCCAGCTTGATGCGCCGGGGATCGGCGCCGCTGGCCAGCAGCAGCTCGCGCAGCTCGGCCACGAACTCGGCCTGGCGGAACTGGCGCGCACTGACGTTGATCGACAGGTTCAGTGCCGCCAGCGCCGGGTCCTGGCGCCACTGCCCTTGCTGGCGCAGCGCCGTCTCCAGCACCCAGCGGCCCAGCGCCAGGATCTGCCCGGTTTCCTCGGCCAGCGGGATGAACAGGCCCGGTGCCACCAGGCCTTTCTCGGGGTGGTGCCAGCGCAGCAGCGCCTCGGCCCCAGCGATGCGGCCCTGCGCATCGACCTGCGGCTGGTAGAACAGGGCCAGCTCGCCCTGGCGCAGCGCCTTGTGCAGTTCGGCCTGCAACTGCAGGCGCTGGTTCACGGCGGCCTGCATCACGGGGTCGAAGAAGCGCAGCGTGTTGCGGCCTTCCTCCTTGGCGCGGTACAGGGCCAGGTCGGCCTGCTTGAGCAGTTCCTCGGCCGAGCAGGGCGCGGCGTGGACCATGGTGGCGCCCATGCTGGCGGTAGGGTGGTGCTCCTGGGCGCCGAGCTGGCAGGGCTGGCGCAGCCGCTGCAGGATCTTGTCGCCCAGCGCGCGCACCTGGGCGGCGGCCTGGAAGGGGTCGGTGCCCAGGTTGTGCAGCAGCACCACGAATTCGTCCCCGCCCAGCCGGGCCACGGTGTCGTCGGCCTGCACGCTGGCCTGCAGGCGCCGCGCCACCTCCACCAGCAACTGGTCGCCCGCCACGTGGCCCTGGCTGTCGTTGAGCGTCTTGAAGTGGTCCAGGTCGAGCTGCAGCACGGCGGCGCACTGGCTGGTGCGGGCGTTGCCCGACAGCACCTGCTCCAGCCGGTCGCGCAGCAGGCGGCGGTTGGGCAGGCCGGTGAGCGCGTCGTACAGCGCCAGGTAGCGCGCGCGTTCCTCGGCGGCCTTGCGGCCGGAGATGTCCACGTCGATGCAGAACAGCTCCGGCGGGCGGCCCGGCACATGCACGTAGGCGTGGCTGGAGAACACGTCCACCCCGGCGCCGTTCTTGTGCCGCAGGTGCAGCTCGCCGGCCGGCGTGGGCATGCCGGTGGCGAACATCTGCGCCACGTCGCGGCGTGCGTTGGCCTGCGCGGCGGGCGGCACGATGAGGTCGAAGATGCTTTGCCCCAGCGCCTCGCCAGCCTGGTAGCCGTACAGCTGCTCGGAGGCCTTGTTCCAGTAGGTGACCGTGCCATCGGCCAGGTAGCCCTGCACCGAGATCGAGGGGATGTCGCGCAGCAGGGTGCGCAGGCGCTGCTCCGATTCGTGCAGCGCCGCCTCGGCCTGCACGTACTCGGTGCGGTCGTGGGCCAGGAGCACGACGGCCTGGCGGCCATGGACCAGCGTGGCCAGGGGCTGGCAGCGGCCCTCGAAGTGGCGCGGGCCGCCCAGGGTCTGGAGCTGGTAGACGAAACTCGCGGGCTTGCCCGTGCGCAGGCAGTCGTGGATCTGCCGCATGAAGCGTTCCGCCAGGTCGGGGGGCAGCACGTCGGCGATGCGCCGGCCCAGCAGCTCAGCCACGGGGGCGATCAGCTGGGCGTCGTCCGGGGTCAGTATTTCGAGGTAGCGGCCCTGGTCGTCGATTACCAGCACCGGGTCGGGGATCGACTGCGTGATGGCCCGCAGCCGTGCCACGCTGTCGGCCAGGGCCGATTCGGTGTGCAGGCGCCGCTGCACGTCCTGCAGCAGCCAGCCCAGGAACATGGTGGCCGGGCCGAACACCAGCAGGTAGGGCAGGGCCAACTGGCTGTTGACGCGCGCCACGGCCGCCGGCTCCAGCCCCTGGAACATGCCCAGCACCGACAGGTGCAGCAGCAGCCCGAAGGCCAGCAGCGCCAGCGGGCGCGCATGCACCCGGCCGCGCCGCAGCGCATGGCGGTACGCCAGGCCGGCGGCGCTGCACCAGACGATCACCAGCAGGCCGATGCCTACGCCCGCGCCACCCAGCGCCAGGCGCATGGCGGCGGCCATGGCCGTGGCCACGGCGGCCGCCCAGGGGCCGCCGAACAGGGCCGCCATGCTCAGGACGACCGAGCGCGCGTCGATGATGACGCCGGGCGCCAGGTGCAGCGGCTTGAGCATGCCCACGGTGCAGATGGCGCCGAAGAGCAGCCCCGACAGCAACTGCTGCAGCGCCGGCCGGCGCCGCAGCAGGCGGATGTTCACGCTGTACAGAAAGCACAGCGCGAGCAGCAGGGCTACGCCTTGAACCAGTTCGAGGAGCATCGGATCGCTTGGAGCGTGTTCAGCAGCGCCGCATCATCAATGAAATGCATGGGCACGTAAACCTTGGGGTGGCGGCCCGTGTGCCGGTGCGGTCAGGCCAGCAGCGCCTGGGCGAATTCGCGCGCGTTGAAGGTTTCGAGGTCTTCCACCTTCTCGCCCACGCCGATGAAGTACACGGGCACGGGCCGCTCCTGCGCGATGGCGGCCAGCACGCCGCCCTTGGCCGTGCCGTCGAGCTTGGTGACGACCAGGCCGGTGAGCTGCAGCGCGTCGTCGAACGCGCGCACTTGCGCCAGAGCGTTCTGGCCGGTGTTGCCGTCGATCACCAGCAGCACCTCGTGCGGCGCCGAGGCGTCGGCCTTGGCCACCACGCGCTTGATCTTTTTCAGCTCTTCCATCAGGTGCAGTTGCGTGGGCAGGCGCCCGGCGGTATCGACCAGCACCACGTCCTTGCCGCGCGCCTTGCCGGCCGACACGGCGTCGAAGCTCACGGCGGCCGGGTCGCCGCCGTCCTGGCTGACGATCTCCACCGTATTGCGCGTGGCCCACACGCCGAGCTGCTCGCGCGCCGCCGCGCGGAAGGTGTCGGCCGCCGCCAGCAGCACGCTCTGGCCATGGTCGGCCAGGTGCCGCGTGAGCTTGCCGATGGAGGTGGTCTTGCCCGCGCCGTTGACGCCCGCCACCATGATCACGGTGGGCGCCTGCGCGCCGATCACCAGGGGCTTTTCCAGCGGGCGCAGCAGGTCGGCCAGCGCGTCGGCCAGCAGCGCCTTGACGGCGGCGGGCTCGGTGGCCTTGGCCTCCTTGACGCGGCGCTTGAGGTCGGCCAGCAGGTGCTGCGTGGCGCGCACGCCGGTGTCGGCCATCAGCAGCGCGTCTTCGAGTTCCTCGTACAGCGCTTCGTCGATCTTGGTGCCGGTGAAGACGGTGGCGATGCTGCCGCCAGTCTTGCGCAGGCCCGTGCGCAGGCGCTCCATCCAGCCCTGGCGCGCACCGGCGGCCTCGGGCTTGGGCGCGGGTTCGGGTGCGCCGGGCGGCAGATCCGGGGCAGGGGTCGCGGCAGCAGCAGGGGCGGGCGCCGCCGTGGCCGGGGCGTCAGCGGGCGGCGGGGGCGTGGGGACCGCGGGTTTTTTCTTGAAAAAGCTGAACATTGGCGAGTTCTTAGAATCCTGCATTCTATGAAACGCGCATTGACCCTCCTGGCCCCCGCCGCCCTGGCCGCCTGCCTGGCCAGCCCGCCCGTGCTGGCGCAGGCCCCCGCCCCCGTTCCCCCCACTCCAGCGGCCGCCTCCGGCGTCGCGCAGCAGTTCACGCTGAAGAACGGCATGCAGCTCATCGTGCAGCCCGACCGGCGCGCGCCCACGGCGGTGCACATGGTCTGGGTGCGCGTGGGCGCCATGGACGAGGTGGACGGCACCTCGGGCGTGGCGCACGCGCTGGAGCACATGATGTTCAAGGGCTCCAGGCGCCTGCAGCCCGGCGAGTTCTCGCGCCGCGTGGCCGCGCTGGGCGGGCAGGAGAACGCCTTCACCAGCTGGGACTACACCGGCTACTACCAGCAGATTCCCGCATCGCGCCTGCAGGACGTGATGCGGCTCGAAGCCGACCGCTTCGCCCACAACCAGTGGCCCGATGCCGAGTTCACGAAAGAGATCGAGGTCATCAAGGAAGAGCGCCGCATGCGCACCGAGGACAACCCGCGCGCCCTGCTGATGGAGCAGCTCTACGCGGCCAGCTACGTCGCCTTCCCGTACCACCGCCCCGTCATCGGCTGGATGGGCGACCTCGACGCGCTGACGCCCGATGACGTGCGCGCGTTCCACCGCCAGTGGTACGTGCCCGGCAACGCCGTGGTGGTGGTGGCCGGCGACGTGCAGGCGGCGCAGGTGCGCGCCTGGGCCGAGAAGACCTACGGCAGCATTCCGGCGCGCGCCCTGCCGGTGCGCAAGCCGCGTCCCGAGCCCGCGCAGCGCGGCATCCGGCGCGTCGAGGTCAAGGCGCCGGCCGAGCAGGCCTACGTGGCGCTGGCCTTCCACGTGCCGCGCATCGCCCGCGTCGATGAGGGCATGGCCGCGCAGGACCGCGACGCCCTGGCGCTGCTGGTGCTCTCGGCCGTGCTCAGCGGCTACGACGGCGCGCGCCTGGAGCGCGCGCTGACCCAGGGCGCTGGCCGCGTGGCCGACAGCGCCAACAGCGGCGCCTCGGTGCTGGGGCGCGGGCCCGGCCTGTTCCTGCTCACCGGCGTGCCGGCCGCGGGGCAGAGCGCCGAGGCCGTGGAGCAGGCCCTGCGCGCGCAGGTGGCGCGCATCGCCCGGGACAGCGTGGAGCCCGCCGAGCTGGAGCGCGTGAAGACGCAGTGGATGGCCTCGAACATCTACGAGCGCGACTCGGTCATGAACCAGGCGCAGCAGCTCGGCAGCTACTGGGTGCTGGGCATGCCGCTGGACGCCGAGGACCGCCTGCTGGCCCAGCTGCGCAGCGTCACGCCGCAGCAGGTGCAGGACGTGGCGGCGCGCTACTTCGGCGATGACGCCCTCACCGTGGCCACGCTGCGGCCCCAGCCGCTCGACGGCAAGCAACCCCGCCCCGCCCCTGCCCCTGGCGCACGACTGCACTGAAGAACACCATGCAAGCTATTAAAAAGAGAGCTGCCAGCGCTTTGCTGGTATGCGTTGGATGGCTTTTTTCCTCGCAATCCGCGTGGGCGCTGCTGCCCATCGAGCACTGGCGCGAGCCCAGCGGCGCGCAGGTCTGGCTGGTCAACAGCCCGGGCATTCCGATGGTGGACGTGCAGATCGCCTTCGACGCCGGCAGCCGCCGTGACCCGCCCGCGCAGGCCGGGCTGGCGCAGGCCGCCGCGCTGATGAGCGCCAAGGGCGTGCAGGCGCAGGCCGATGCCCCGGCGCTCGACGAGAACGCCCTGGGCGAGGCCTGGGCCGACCTGGGCGCGAGCTTCGGCGCGCAGGCTGACCGCGACGGCTACAGCTACGCGCTGCGCTCGCTCACCGACCCCGCGCTGCTGCAGCGCGCCGCGCGCCTGGCGGCGCGCCAGATCGCCCAGCCGAGCTGGCCCGAGCCCGTGTGGGAGAGCGAGCGCGCGCGCTGGAGCGCCGCCATCAAGGAGTCGTACACCCGCCCCGGCCCGGTGGCGGCCAAGGCCTTTGCCACCGCGCTGTACGGCAGCCACCCCTACGGCCAGCGCCCCAGCGAGGACACCCTGGCGCGCATCGGCGTGGCCGACCTGCAGGCCTTCCACGCCCGTGCCGTCGCCGCCTGCCGCGCGCGCGTGAGCATCGTCGGCGCGCTCGACCGCGCCCAGGCGCAGGCGCTGGTGCGCGCGCTGCTGGCGCTGCTGCCCGCGCGCGACCCGGCGGACTGCGCCCCGCTGCCCGCCGTGCCCGACGCGCCGCCGCTGGCGCAGCCCGAGGCGCAGCGCATCGCCTTTCCCGCCGCGCAGGCGCAGGTGCTCATTGGGCAGCCCGGCATCGCGCGGCGCGACCCCGACTTCCTCGCCCTGCTGGTGGGCAACCACATCCTCGGCGGCGGCGGGCTGGTGTCGCGCCTGACCGAAGAGGTGCGTGAAAAGCGCGGCCTGAGCTACAGCGTGTACAGCGACTTCTCGCCCGGCCTGAACGTGGGCGGCTTCGTCGTCGCCCTGCAGACCCGCCCCGACCAGGCCAACCAGGCCCTGCAGGTGGCGCAGCAGACCCTGGCGCGCTACGTGCAGGACGGCCCGACCGAGGCCGAACTCCAGGCCGCCAAGGACAACCTGATCGGCGGCTTCGCGCTGCGCATCGACAGCAACCGCAAGCTGCTGGGCAACGTCAGCAACATCGCCTGGAACGGCCTGCCGCTGGACTACCTGGAGCACTGGACGCAGCGCGTGCAGGCCCTCACCGTGGCCGACGTGCGCGCCGCCCTGCAGCGCCACCTGCAGCCCGGGCGCATGGCCACCGTGGTCGTCGGGGGCCAGCCTTGAGCCGGCCCGCCGCTGCGCGCACCGGCGCCGCGCCCCGGGGCGCGGGCGAGGTGCGCATCATCGGCGGCCAGTGGAAGCGCACGCGCCTGAAGGTGCCCGACCGCCCCGGCCTGCGTCCCACGCCCGACCGCGTGCGCGAAACCCTGTTCAACTGGCTCGGCCAGGACCTGACCGGCTGGCATTGCCTCGACGCCTTCGCGGGCACTGGCGCACTCGGGCTGGAGGCCGCCTCGCGCGGCGCGGCGGCGGTGCTGCTGGTGGAGCAGGAGGCCGCGCTGGCCGCCGCGCTGCAGCAGCACCAGCAGCGCCTGCAGGCCGCGCAGGTGCGCGTGCAGCGCGGCGACGGCCTGGCCGCGCTGCGCCAGGCGCCGGCGGGCAGCCTGCACCTGGTGCTGCTCGATCCGCCATTCGACGCCCTGGCGCTGTTCGCCCCGGCGCTGCAGGCCGCCGCGCAGGCGCTGGCGGCCGACGGCTACGTCTACCTGGAGGCCCCGGCCGCCTGGGACGATGCCGCGCTGGCCGCCTGCGGCCTGCGCGCGCACCGCTACCTGAAGGCCGGCGCGGTGCACGCGCACCTGCTGCGCCGTGTTGCTTGAACTATTGGTTTGATAGCTGCCAGCGCTTTCTACATAAGGCCTGGAGCCGTTTTTTGTTCTGAAAAGAGATTGCCATGCCCCACGTCATCGCCATCTATCCCGGCACCTTCGACCCCATCACGCTGGGCCATGAAGACCTGGTGCAGCGCGCCACCCAGCTGTTCGATGAGGTCATCGTGGCCGTGGCCGCGGGCCACCACAAGAAGACGATGTTCAGCCTGGACGAGCGCATGGCCCTGGTGCGCGAGGTGGTCAAGCCGTGGCCCCAGGTGCGCGTGGAAAGCTTCGACGGGCTGGTGCGCGACTTCGTGCGCGCCCACGGCGCCAGGGCCATGGTGCGCGGCGTGCGCAGCGTGACCGACTTCGACTACGAGCGGCAACTGGCCGGCATGAACCGCCACCTGATGCCCGACGTGGAAACCGTCTTCCTCACGCCCAGCGACCAGTTCGCGCACCTCTCCAGCAGTTTCGTGCGCGAGATCCACACGCTGGGCGGCGACGTGCAGGCGCTGGTGTCGCCCGCTGTGCTGCAAGGACTGAAGGACAAGCACCCGCAGCAGGGTAAGCGGTAGGGGGCCAAGCGCTCGAAGCTATTGCTGGGAGCGTGCTGGCTCCCGGACCGCCACCACGCGCAAGCCCCCGCCCTCCAGCGTGCACACGAAGGTGTAGCTGCCCGGCAGGAGCACCTGGCCTTGCAGCACGCCCGTGACCTGGCGGCGGGCCAGTTGCACGCGGGTCTTGCGGTAGTGCGGCAGCACGGCGGGCAGGCGATGCCAGCGGCTGGTTTCGCCGGGGGCCAGCGGCCCCAGGTCCACATCGGTGCCGCGCTGGGGCCAGCCCTGCCAGGCATGCTCGAAGGGTTCGGCGCTGGCGTTGCGGATGCGCAGGCGGATCTCCTGGGCTGCGTGGACGCGCAGCGTGAGCCATGCGCCGGCCAGGGCGAGCAGGGCGCGGCGCATCACGGCTGCAGCCCGTCCAATGCGCTCTGCAGGTCGCACACCCGCGCGCGGCGGCGAGCCAGCGAGGCGCCGCCGGTGTTCAGCGCGGCGGACGTGCCCTCGTCGGCGTGCAGGGCGGCATCCCACAGGGCCTGGGCCTTGTCGTAGGCCAGCCAGGCGCGCTGCGCGGCGCGCAGGGTCTCGCGGCGCTCGGGGCCGGTGGCCTTCTGCAGCGCGGCGTAGAGGCGGTTGAGCTCCTTGTCCCACGCGGCCCAGGCGGCGCCTTGCGCGTCGGCCAGATCCATCGTCACGCCGCTGCTGCGCTCGGCGGCCCGGGCCAGGGCCTGGTCGATGGGATGGGGCTTGCCCTGACCGCAGAAGTGCTCGGCGGCGTGGGCATGCAGCGCGGGCAGCAGGCACAGGGCCAGCAAGAGGTGGCGTGCGTTCATTCCGCCACCGTATAGCTCAGCAGGTCCAGCGACTGCGTGTCCTTGGGGTTCCACGACAGGAAGTCCGAGCGCGCGATGACGGTGTAGGTCTTGCCCTGCTGCAGCTTGCCGCCGGGCATCAGCGCCTCGGTGCGCGGGTCCACGTAGAGCATGGTCGTCAGGCCCTCGCTGCTCCTCAGCAACACGGCCTTCTTGCCGTTCTTGACCTTGGCCTCGTTCACCCAGGCGCTCTTGACGCCGGTGGGCGGGCTCAGGCTTTCCACCGTGCCCGACAGGCGGGTGATGCGGCGCCAGGTCTTGCTGTCCTGCGGCTTCACGGACTTGCCGCTTTCGGCGGCGTCGGCCTTTTGCAGCTCGCCCAGCGAGGTGTAGGCAATCGTCCAGTCGGCATGGCTGGTGTCGCGGCGCAGGTGGTCGGCGGCCAGCATCAGGTTCTCGGTCCAGCCGCCGCAGGCGTTCTTGCGCTTGCACTGCGGCCAGGCCATCTTGATCCAGTCGGCCAGCTGCTTGGCCTTGTCGTGGCCGGCCATCTCCAGCGCCACGCCCGCGCCCAGCACGGCCGCTGCCTGGCCCTGCTCGGGCGCGGCCACCAGCACGGCGCCGTTGCCCACGTCCAGCTTGCCCACGCGCAGCTGGCGCAGCATGTCGTAGGCGTATTCCTCGGCGGTCTTGCCGTCCAGGTCCTTGACGAGCAGGGTGACGATCTCCACGCCGGTCTTCTCGGCATGGTCGCGCATCTGCTTTTCAAATTGTGCGCGGATGGCGGGGTCGAGGATGCCGAACTCGTCATAGATGAACGCGCCGCCCTTGGATGGCAGGGCACTGGCCTCGGCCTTGGGCAGGACTTGGGCCACGGCGGCAGGGGCCGGGGCCGCTGCGGGCGCGGCAACTGGCGCGGGCGCTGCCGCCACGGGCTTGCCGCCGCCCTGGCAGGCCGCGCCGCCGCCCTGCAGTTCGCACGCCTCCGTCCAGCCGTTGGCGATGGCCGCCAGGCGCTTCTTGCGGCCTGGGTGGGTCTCGCCGTCGGCTTCGGGGATCAGCGTGGCGATGGCGCGCTGCGCGTCGGCCAGCGGCGCGCCCATCTTGTAGAGCACGAAGCCGCTGAACTTGTCCGACTCCAGCTCGATGGGCGGCTGGCTGCCGCCGGGCACGATGGTGTGGCCCGAGAGGTGGTGCCCGATCTCGTGCGCCATGATGCTCACGGGCGCCCAGTTGTTGGCCTTGGTGGCGCGGATCACGTCGCCCATGAACGCCGGGTTGTAGGCGATCACGCGGCGCGGCACCTTGTCCGGCCCGGCCATGATGACGGCGGCGGCGTTGGGCACCTGGCCTTCCACGACGACGAAGTTGGCGGGCAGGCCGGTGTATTTCATGATCTCGGCCACCACCTGCTTGCCGCTGCTGCCGCCCTTCGATAGATCGGGCGGCGAGAAGGCCACGGGGCTGCCGTCGTACGAGCAGGCCTGCAGCGTGGCGGCCAGTTCGGCCACCAGTTGGGCCTTGGTGGGCTTGGGCGTTTGCGCCGTTTTCTGCGCCATGGCAATGCCCGCGCCGGCCAGGCCGATCAGGGCGGCGCAGGCGAAGGCGACGGGACGAACGTTGTGGTGCTTGATCATCATCAAAGCAGGCTCCTCGGGTTGGGGGATTTGGAAATTCAGGGGTGGACCAAGGCCGCCACGCGCAGCACGCGCTGCGCCAGTTCGGCCTGCCCGCGCGTGCCCGTCTTGGCGTACAGGCTGGCGAGCTGGGTGCGCACCGTGGGCATCTTCACGCCCTGGTTGGTGGCCATCTCGCGCGGCGTCATGCCCTGCAGCAGCAGGGGCAGCAGGGCCGCCTCGGCGGGCGTCAGGCCGTAGAGCGCGCTGCACACGCGCATGGCGGCCCGGGCTTCTTGCAGCGTCTCGGGCACCAGCACGAACTGGGCGAGTTCCTGGCCGCGCAGCGGCGCCGCCAGCGCCACCATGGCCTGGTGGCGCGGCGTGTGCAGCCGGGCCGAGACGGGCGTGCGGGCGCTCCAGGCCGCCGTGAGCAGGGGCGGCAGCGCGGGGTGGACTTGGCCCAGTTGCAGCGGCTGGCGCGCGTGCCAGCCCGTGGCGTGGCGCAGCAGGATGCGGCATTCGTCCTCCACGCCCAGCCAGTCGCGCGCATGGCCGTTCAGGTAGCGCACGGTGCCCTGCGGGCTCACGTGCATCAGGCCCAGGGGCAGCTGGTCCAGCGTGCGCTCCAGCGCCTGGCTGTGCCGCTCGGCCTGGCGCAGGCGGCGCTGGGCGCGCATGAGGCTGCGCACCCAGGGCGTCACGGCGCGCAGCTGCGCGAACTGGGCGGGCGTGAATTCCGGTTGGCCCAGGTCGTTGTACATGGCCAGCACGTGCAGGCCGCCGTCGGGCGAGCTTTCGACGATGCTGTTGACCATGGCGTCGATGCCCAGCGGGCGCAGGTAGTCGGCGTAGAAGCCGGTCTTCTTCAGCGCGCCCGTGGCGATGAGCTGCTGGCTCAGCGAGCCGCCGCGCGCCAGGGCCTCGCCGTGCTGGCGCTCCAGCGCTTCGCTCCAGGCGTCGTTGCCCTGGATGAGGCGGGCGTAGCGCTCCAGGAAGTCGTCGGGCATGCCCCACTGGTGCGCGGCCAGCGGGTCGCCGTCGCCGGGCAGGGGGCAGAACAGCACCAGCTTGTGACTCCCCAGCGCTTCGCCCAGGCGGCGCAGCAGGCGCGGCGCCATGCCGGGGTCGCCCAGGGCTTCCAGGCTCTCGGCGATCAGGGTGTCCAGGCGGGGGATTCCCAGGTGGTCCATGCGGTGCTTGCTTGCGTTGTGTGTTCTTGGTTGCGCCGGATGGTAGGAGGCGCGCGCTCGCCGCAACATCATTCAGGTGAATGATGTGTTGGGCTTTTTGCACACATCACAGGCCCATCTGCCACAGCACGAACTCCACCACGCCGCGCGCATACAGGGCGGTGGCCTGCCACTTGAGCACGGCGAACAGCGCGCCCGCCGCCAGCAGCTTCCACCCGTCGCGCCGCACGTCCAGCAGGTAGAACTGCTTCAAGGCCAGCATGAACACCAGCGCCTGCAGCGCCGTCATGTACCAGGGCGACCATTGCTTGTGCCACTTGAGCAGTTCGGGCGAATGCGCCAGCACCAGCGGCAGCTGGTTGGCCATCTGCAGCGCGATGAACACCGCCTGGCAGTACAGCGCCAGCGCCAATACCTCCGCCGCGTTGTAGCCCAGCCGCCGGCGGAACACGGCCCACGCGCTGGCGAACGCTGCCGCCACGCCCAGCGAGAACGACCACTTGGAATAGCCCTTGACCAGCGCATACATGCGCGCCGCCGCCTCGCTGGGGAACTCGGGCTGCAGATAGTCCGTGCGCGCCAGCACGATCAGCAAAAAGCCGATGCACAAGAACAGCAGCGTAAGCGGGTGCGGATGGTCTTTGCGCTGCCCGCGCACGTACTCGCGCGCCACCGTGCCCGGCTGCGGCAGCACGCGCAGCGCGTTGCGGATGGCCGCCCACTCGAACCAGCGGAACCGCGCCCACGCCTCCTTGCGCACCGTGCTGCCGCCCATGCGGCCCGCCTTCTTCTGCCCGCACTGCGCGCAGAAGGGGCCGGTGAGCGGGGCGGCGCAGTTCAGGCACTGGGTGGTGTCGAACAGGGCGTTGGAGAGGTGGCCGGGCTGGGGCACGTTGGATGGATTCGCTTCTGATTTGATAGCATTTGGCGCTTACTGGGTAAGCGCCAGGGGCCAAAAAGACTTAGATTTTCCTGCGGCGCAGCGCTGCGAAGCCCAGTGCGGCGGCAGCGGTGGACAACAAGATAAGTGCCCATTCGCCCAGCGTCGGGATGGGGGCCGGATTGCCCGCGCCGGGGCCTGGGCCGGGAGGCAGGGGGCCACAGCCTGTGTACCAGGGAGTGACGGTGGAGGCTTTGTCCCAGGCCGCGTTGATGGAGGGCGTGATGTGGTTTGGGCACAGCATGGAACTGCCTGCCACCAGCGCCCCGGGCGCGGCAGGTATGGGGCCGGAGAACTGGTTGTTCTGCGCCTGGATGATCTCCAGCGTGCCGGGCAGTGGCGGAATGGGGCCGGAGAGCTGGTTGTCGTTGACCAGCCATTGGCGCAGCGCCGGTGTGCCTGCCAGCGATGCGATGCCGCCTGTCAGCTGGTTGTGGTTGGCGTGGAACATCTCTAGCGCGGGCAGGTTCGCGAGCACCGGCAGCGGCCCGGTGAACTGGTTGGACGCGATGGCATAGGTCGTCAGGTGGACCAGCCCGGAGGGGTCGGGCGGCACGCCTTGCAGGTCGTTGTGGTCGATCGTGAAAGTGCGCAACTGCGCCAGGGGCGCAATCGGCGGCACCGTTCCCGCCAGGTTGTTGCTGCTCAGGTTGATGCCCCGGATGCCCGTCAGCGCGGACCAGTCGGGCAGCGCTGCGCCCACGGGGTCGGTCAGGTTGTTGCTCGCCAGCGAAAGGTACCGGATGAAGTTGGCCGGATCGGCGTTGCTCGGGTCGTTGCAGGTCACCCCGATCCACGTGCACTCGCTGCCCACTGGCCCCAGCCAGTTGGTGCGGAAAGTCCACGCGGGGCCGTTGGTGTGGTTGTACAGGTCGATCAGGTACTGCCGCTGGGCGGCCGGAATGGCGGCCTGGGCCGCACCAGCAGCCCCGAGGGCCGCTGCGATGACGAGGGAGTGGAAGCGTTTCATGGGTATGCGCAGGAGGAAAAGGGTGGGAGACACCGCGAGCTACCGGTGGGCAGCGCTGCGTGGCGGCACTGTAGAAACCCCTGGCCTTTGCGCCCATCCTCCACCTGAACGAAGATTGCCGCCTGCTGACGCCTGGGCGCAACGTCATTCACCTGAACGATGACGCCCGCCGCGCCGCGCCCTACCATCCGCCGCTTTTGGGCTGGCAACGAAAGGACGCCCCGTGCACCCTGCCCTTGGCGACCTGTTGGGCGCTATGGCCGACGAGGCTCGCTTTGGCGATGCCCTGGCCCGCTACGCCGCAAGCTTTCGCGCCGACCTGTTGGGCGGGGCGTTCCTGGCCAGCGGGCTCGACCAGTTGGCCCGGTGGGGGGCAGAATTCGCCGCCCACCCCGAGGTGGACTGGTGGCTGCAGACTCCCGCCAGCGAAGGCGTCCCCGCGTTGCTGGCCATGGGCGTCACGCCCGAGGCGGCGCAGCGCTATGCCACCCACTACCGCCTGCAGGACCCGCTGTGGGACGACGCAGTGGCCCGCATCGCCGCCGTGGGCGTGCAGGGCACCTGGGTGGCCACCGACGCGCCTGCGCGGGCCACGCGCGGCTTTCGCCGCACGGAGATCTACAGCGACTTCCTGCGCGAATATGGCATCGGCACGCGCATGTTCGGTGGCACGGCGGGCGTACCGCACCCAGTGGGCAACCTGTTCATGTCCATCTACCGCCAGGGCGATGACGAGGGGTTCGCGCCGGGGGAAGTTCAGCGCTTCCAGGCCGAATTCGGCACGGTGCAGCGCGCGGCCTTCGTGCATCGCGAGGCGGTGGCTTTGCGCGTGCGCACGTGCCGCCTGGAGTCCTTGATGGAACAGTGGCCGATGGGGCTGCTGTTCTTCGACACGGCGGGCCGCCCGCTGCATGCCAATGCCCGGGTGCGCGCATTGTGCGAACTGCCCGAGCGCGGCCCGCTGCGCGCCTTGCTGCGGGGAGGAGTGCTCCAGGCCCATGTGCCGCTGGCGTTGCAGATGCTGTTTCGGCAGTCGCTGGCGGGGCGGTCGGGTTGCGTGGAACTGCGGGGTGGGGTGCTACTGGTGGCCTTGCCAGTGGGTGATATGGCGGTCCTGGGACTGCCGCACCACGCGCCCGGAGTGGCCTGGGTGGTCATGGAGCGGAGCATGGACAGCGGGGCTGCCGTGGCCCTGGCGCGCCAGGCCTATCGCCTGAGTCCGTCGGAGTCCGCGCTGTTGCTGGCGCTGATGCGCGGGCAGACGCCGCAGGACTTCGCCGATGCGCGCGGCTCGCGCATCTCGACCGTGCGTACCCAGATGCGCGCGCTGCTCGCCAAGACGGGAACGCAGCGCCAGCAGGACTTGGTGGCCCTGGTGGCGCGGCTCATGTTGTTGACGCCCGCACAGGCGAGGGCCCAAGGGGCCGTGCCACAGTGAGTGGGGGCAAAAAAAAGGTGCCCGAAGGGGCACCTACTGTGGCCTGCCGCCCGCAGCGGGCGGGCGTGCTCAGGGGCGCACGACGATGCTGTTGCGCACGTCGCGCACGTGCTTGGTGTTGCGGGCAATGCTCTCGGCCTGGTTCTTCTCGGCCTGGGTCTTGGCGAAGCCCGACAGTTGCACGGTGCCGTTCAGGGTCTCGACGCTGATGGCGCCGGCGGACACCGTCTTGTCTTCCACCAGCTTGGCTTTCACGGCAGTGGTGATGGCAGCGTCGTCCACGTAGGCACCCACGGTCTGCTGGTCGCGCGCCACGGCGCAGCCCGTGGCGGTGACGATGGTGGTGCCGGCGAGAGCGGCGAAAGCAAGGGCGCGAAGGTATTTCATGGGTTTCTCCTCGATGGGTTGGTAAAGCGAGTGCTGTGGGGGAGGGCCTGCCAGCCGGTTGCACCCCCCCGATCGGCAAGTATCCGCATCATGATGCCTGCGGTGCGCGGCACAAGCGGCGCGCATGGGCCGCGCGAACGCAAGCAATTGTCAACCAACTTCAGCGTCTGCGTGCGCGCGCCGCGTACCCGATGGCCGTGGCCAGGGCGGCGCCGGCCACGGCGGCCAGCAGCAGCGATTTGCCTGGCTGCTCGGCCACGTAGCGGCCCGTGGCGTCGGCGGCGTGGCCGATGCGGCGGCGGGCGCGGTCGGTGGTTTCGGCGCAGTACTGGATACCGCGCGTGGCCAGCTCCTGGGCACGCTGGGCCAGGTTGTTGACGCCCGGGTCGATCTCCTGGCGCAGCCGGCGCATGCGGCTTTCGGCCTTGTCCAGCGAGGCGTTGGCCAGCTTGCGCGTGGTCTGTACGGCGCCTTCGGCGCTCTCCAGGGTGTCCTCGGCCCAGTGGCGGGCGGTGTTGGCGGTTTTGTGCGTTGCAGTGTTGTGGTGCATGAAGGCTCCTTTCGGTGAGGGATGGTCAGTGGTGGCGGTGCCGGTCAGCGTTTCTTGACGAGGCCGATCACGAAGGCCACGACGGCCATGACCACGAAAACGAAGAACAGAATCTTGGCGATCTCCACGGCCCCG
Organism: Acidovorax sp. YS12; assembly: GCA_021496925.1. Lineage (NCBI taxonomy): Bacteria > Pseudomonadati > Pseudomonadota > Betaproteobacteria > Burkholderiales > Comamonadaceae > Acidovorax > Acidovorax sp. YS12. The sequence goes on along the minus strand of CP053915.1, from coordinate 2,102,766 downwards.
GCGGCAATGCCGCCAAAGCCGAAGAGGGCCGCGACCAGGGCGATGACCAGAAAGACGACGGCGTAGTGCAGCATGGTTTCATCTCCTCGCGTTCAGCCGGCGGTGCCGGCGGGCTGGCAGCACGGGGTGCCAGGGCATGGGATGACTGTAGGCCGCGCTGTGCGCGGCGCGTGCCAGCGGCGCGCGGCTTGGCGTGTCGGCGGGAACGCGGTGCGGGGTGTAGGACAGGGCCGACGCGCGCGGCCTGCGGCGTCAGGCGCCCCAGGGAATGTCGGCCGAGACGACCGTGCCCTGGCCGGGCTGGGAGCGCACCGCGAAGCGCCCGCCCGCCGCTTCCACCCGGTGGCGCATGCCCGCGAGCCCGTGCGATTTGGCCGGCACCGCCCCGGGCGCGAAGCCCGTGCCGTCGTCCCGTATTTCCACGGCGACATGGGCGGCGTGGCGCTGCACGCGCACGGTGGCGTGGCGCGCCTGGGCGTACTTGCCGATGTTGGTGAGCGATTCCTGCACGATGCGGTACACGGTGAGCTGCAGCGCGGGCGACAGGTCCACTTCCTGCAGTTCGGCCTCCACCGCGATGCCGCTGTGCTGTGCGAATTCCCGCGTGAGGATCTCCAGCGATGCGGTAAGCCCGAGGTTGGCCAGCGAGGAGGGGCGCAGGTTTTCGATGATCCGGCGCTTCAGGGCGATGACGCCGTTGAGCGTCTCCGTGAGGTGGCGCAGGCGTTCGGACACCTCCGGCGGCGTGGTGTCGATGCGCGACTTGAGCCGCGCCACGTCGAGCTTGGCGGCCGTGAGCAGGGCGCCCAGTTCGTCATGCAGCTCGCGCGCCAGGTGGCCGCGCTCGTCCTCGCGCACCTGCTGCAGGTGCGTGGCCAGCTCGGCCAGCGAGGCCGTGCGCTCGCGTACCAGGCCTTCGAGGCGGTCGCGCTCGCGCTCCAGGCTCTCCTGCTCGCGCTGCAGCGCGGTCTGCAGCGCCCTGGCCTGGCGCAGGTACATGTAGAACGCCAGCAGGCCGATGGCTGCCATGGCGGCGACGCCCAGGCGCGCGAGCAGCAGCGAGTGCAGGATGTGCGCCTGGTTCTGCGCGGCGCGCCCGTCGGCACGCTCGATCAGCGCGAGCGCGTGGGTGCGGATGGCGTCCATGTTCTCCTTGCCCACGTCGGTGAAGATGACGAAGCGCCAGGCATCCTCGTTGCCCTGGCGGCGCAGGTCCAGGCTCAGCGCCATCTCGGAGAGCTTGCGCCCGATCTGCTGTGCGAGCTGGCTGAAATCTTCTCGATCCTCGGGCGAGTCTGCGAAGCTGCTGCGCAGCGCGTCCAGGTTGCTGTGCAGCGTGGCGACCGCGCCTTCGTAGGGCGCCAGGTAGCGCTCCTCGCCGGTCAGAAGGAAACCGCGCACGCCGGTTTCGGCGTCCAGCATGTTCTGCAGCAGACGGTTCAGCGCGGCGCGGGTGTGCTGGGTCTGCGCCATCTCGTCCACTGCCTGGCGCGAGCGCTGGTAGCTGGTTTCGTTGATGCCGACCAGCAGCAGCGCGGTCAGCAGCGCCACGGGCAGGCTCAAGGCCATCTTGCGGATCTGGGACCAGCGCATGGGCGATTCCTTCCAAGTCGGGGGCGCGGTTATTCGGGATAATGCGGCGGTCGGGCTGGCTGGCCGCGCACCGCCGTGCGGCATGCAGGGCGGCTTCGGGAAAGACCATTCTCATGATCAATATCGGCATTGTGGATGACCACGCCATCGTGCGCTCGGGCTTGCGCCAGTTCTTCGCCGAGCACGTCGACCTTTGTGTTGCGGGCGAGGCAGCGAACGGGCGCGAGGCCATCGACCTGGTGCGCCTGCACGCCATCGACGTGCTGGTGATGGACCTGTCCATGCCCGGCCAGAGCGGCCTGGACGCCATGGCCATGCTGCGTGCCAAGGCCCCCGACATGGGCATCCTGATCCTCAGTGGCTACCCCGAGGAACACTACGCGATCAACCTTATCCGCCAGGGCGCGAGCGGGTATCTGAACAAGGAGTGCGACCCGGCCGAGATCGTCGAGGCCATCCGCACCATCGCGCTGGGGCGCAGGTACCTCACGCCCGCCGTGGCCGAACTGCTGGCGCAGCAGCTGCACCGCAAGGACGACACGCCGCCACACGAGCAACTGTCCGAGCGCGAGTTCCAGGTGTTCCTGAAGCTGGCGCGCGGCGAGACCGCGGGCGATGTCGCCAAGTCCCTGTCGCTGAGCGTGAAGACCGTGAGCACCTACCGGACGCGCCTGATGGAGAAGATGGGCCTGGGGTCGAACAGCGACCTGACCTACTACGCGCTGAAGAACCGCCTCATTGACTGAGATCCGCGTCCTGGCTGCGCGCGATGCAGTAATCGAGCAGGGCGTCGATCTCGTTCGATTTGTCGAACACCGCGTCCACGCCCAACTGGGCGCAGCGGGCGCGGATGTCCGGCGTGGCGTAGTTGCTCAGCACCACGATCTTCTGGTGTGCCTGGCGCTCCCTGCAGGCGGCGAGCACCCCCAGGCCGCTGCCCTGGCGCAGGAAGAGGTCGACGATGGCCAGATCCCAATGGCCGGGGTGGCTGGTGAGCCAGGCCTTGCCGTCGGCCTCCGTTTCCGCCATGCCCACGGCCTGGATGGACGCCAGCTCCTCCAGCGTACCGATGAGGTTTTCGCGGATGGTGGCGTTGTCTTCGACGAGGTAGGTGCGCAGTTTCACGGTGGGGCCAGTCCAGGGGCACCGCGAGGGGCCGCGTGCCCATGGTTCGACTATAGGGCGCCAGGGGCCGCGGGGCTGCCAGCGGTGGTACGCCGCTGGTGTAGGTACTGTCCTACGTGGCGGATGTGCCGCACACCGGGCAGCCGGCATGGCGCTGGCTGCGCAGGGTGTTCCATTCCATGCTGCGGCCGTCGAGCATCAGCAGCCGCCCGGCGACGGACTGGCCCACGCCGGCCACCAGCTTGAGCGCCTCGGCCGCCTGCATGGCACCGATGATGCCGACCATGGGGGCGAATACGCCCATGGTGGCGCATTGCACTTCCTCGAAGGCCGCGTCGGGCGGGAACAGGCAGGCGTAGCAGGGCGACTGCGCGTCGCGCGGGTCCACTACCGTGAGCTGCCCGTCGAAGCGGATGGCCGCGCCCGCCACCAGCGGCACGCGGTGGCGCACACAGGCGGCGTTGATGGCGTGGCGCGTGGCGTAGTTGTCGGTGCAGTCCAGCACCACCGTGGCGCCGGGCACCAGGCGGTCGAGCAGGGCGGTGTCCGCACGCGCCTGCACGGCATCGACCTGTACGCCTGGGTTGATGGCATGCACTGCCTCGGCCGCCGAGGCCACCTTGGGCTGGCCCACGCGCGCCGTGGTGTGCGCGATCTGGCGCTGCAGGTTGGTCAGGTCCACCGCGTCGTCGTCCACCAGCGTGAGGCGTCCCACGCCCGCGGCGCCGAGCAGCAGCGCCACGGGCGAGCCCAGGCCGCCCGCGCCGATCACCAGCGCGTGGGCCGCCAGGATGCGCTCCTGCCCCTCGATGCCGATCTCATCGAGCAGGATGTGGCGCGAGTAGCGCAGCAGTTGGTCGTCGTTCATGGCGTGGCTGAATGGAAAAAGGCCGGGCTGCAAGGCCCGGCCCCGGGGAAAGAACGCAGGAGGATGGCTCAGTCCTCTTTCTTCTCGTCCTTCTTCTCTTCCTTGCGCTCGGTCAGGGTCTTGCTGACCAGCACGGCCTGGCCCTTGAGCTTGTTCAGCGCCTGGGTGAGCTGGAAGTCCTTTTCCGAACCCAGCTCGGGCAGCTTGCGCTCCGACGGGTTCTTCTTGGTCTCTTCCTCCAGGCGCTTGCGCGCTTCCTCGCGGGCTTTTTCGCGGGCTTCGTCCTTCTGTTCCTCGCCCTGGCCGTTGCCCAGGTGCTTGTCCAGGTCGGCCTCGCGCATGCGCAGCGCGGCGTACAGGTCGCCCTCGGCGGTTTCGTCCACCATCACGTCGGGCACGATGCCCTTGGCCTGGATGGAGCGGCCATTGGGCGTGTAGTAGCGCGCCGTGGTGATCTTGATGCCGGTGTCCGGCCCCAGCGGGCGCACCGTCTGCACCGAGCCCTTGCCGAAGGTCTGGCTGCCCATCAGCGTCGCGCGCTTGTGGTCCTGCAGCGCGCCGGCCACGATTTCGCTGGCCGAGGCCGAGCCCTCGTTGACCAGCACCACCAGCGGCACGGTCTTGATGGCGGCAGGCAGGCGCTTGAGCGGGTCGCCCTGGCCGCGGCGGGCGTAGAACTCGGGCGAGGCCTTGTAGGTAGCCTTGCTGTCGGCGAGCTGGCCGTTGGTGGAGACCACCGTGACGTTCTCGGGCAGGAAGGCGGCCGAGATGGCCACGGCGGCGTCGAGCAGGCCGCCCGGGTCGTTGCGCAGGTCGAGCACCAGGCCCTTGAGGCGCGGCTCCTGCTTGTAGACCTCCTCGACCTTGCGCACGAAGTCGTCCACCGTGCGTTCCTGGAACTGCGACAGGCGGATCCAGGCGTAGCCGGGCTCGATCACCTTGCCCTTGACCGACTGCGTCTTGATTTCCTCGCGCGTGATCGTCACCGGGAAGGTGCGGTTCTCGTCCTTGCGGAAGATGGTCAGCGTCACCTTGGTGTTGGGCTCGCCGCGCATGCGCTTGACGGAGTCGTTGAGCGACAGGCCGCGCACGGCGGTGTCGTCGATCTTGGTGATCAGGTCGCCGGTCTTGAGGCCGGCGCGGTAGGCGGGCGAGCCTTCGATGGGCGAGACGATCTTGATGAGCCCGTCTTCCTGCGTGATCTCGATGCCCACGCCGACGAAGCGGCCCGTCGTGCCCTCGCGGAATTCCTTGAACGACTTCTTGTCGAAGTACTGCGAGTGCGGATCCAGGCTCGACACCATGCCCGAGATGGCATCGGTGATGAGCTTCTTGTCGTCCACCGGCTCCACGTAATCGGTCTTGATGAGGCCGAACACGGCGGAGAGCTGCTGGATTTCCTCCAGCGGCAGCGGCGTCATGGCGCCGCGCGCCACGGTCTGCAAAGACACCGTGGTCAGCGCCCCGGCGACCACGCCGATCGACACCCACCCTGCAATTTTCAGTTTCTGGCCCATACGCTTACCTTGCTCGCCCGTAGCGGTTCAATATACCTCTTGGAAGGGGCGCGCCCTTCCGGGTTCCCTTGGTTGAGTTCCCTATGCCTTGCCTTGCGAGGCCACGGCGGCAGCGGCCTTGGCGGCGGCCTCGGCGTCGCCCAGGTAGTAGTGGCGAATGGGCTTGAGGTCGTCGTCCAGCTCGTACACCAGCGGGATGCCGTTGGGGATGTTCACGCCCACGATGGCGTCGTCGGCAATGCCGTCCAGGTACTTCACCAGCGCGCGGATGGAGTTGCCGTGCGCCGCGATCACCACGCGCTGGCCGCTGCGGATCGAAGGGGCGATGGTGTCGTTCCAGAACGGGATGACGCGCGCCACCGTGTCCTTGAGGCACTCGGTCAGCGGAATCTGCGCGGGCGCCAGGCCAGCGTAGCGGCGGTCGCCGCGCTCGCTGCGCGGATCGGTGGGCTCCAGGGCCGGCGGGGGCGTGTCGTAGCTGCGGCGCCACACCAGCACCTGCTCGTCGCCGTACTGCTTGGCCATGTCGGCCTTGTTCAGGCCCTGCAGGCCGCCGTAGTGGCGCTCGTTCAGGCGCCAGCTCTTGACCACCGGCAGCCAGGTGCGGTCCATCTCGTCCAGCGCGTACCACAGCGTGTGGATGGCGCGCTTGAGCACGCTGGTGTAGGCCAGATCGAACTCGTAGCCCTCGGCCTTGAGCAGCTTGCCCGCCGACATGGCCTGCGAGACGCCGGTGGGCGTCAGATCCACGTCGGTCCAGCCGGTGAAGCGGTTTTCGAGGTTCCAGGTGGATTCGCCGTGGCGGATCAGGACGAGCTTGTGCATGGATTCCCTAGGAAGAGCTGGTCAAAACCCGACATTCTAGAATTGCGGGGTTTCGCATCCCAAGGATTGACGTGAATTTCATCATCGAGAACTGGTATCTCATCCTTCTGGCCCTGGTTTCGGGCGGCATGCTGCTGGCACCCGTGCTGATGGGCGGCGGCCCGGGCGGGCTGACGGCCGCCAACGCGGTGCAGCTCATCAACCGCGAGAAGGCCGTGGTCATCGACGTGTGCGGCCCCGAGGAATACGCCGCAGGCCACGTCGGCGGCGCCAAGAACGTGCCGCTGGCACAGCTCGAAGAGCGCCTGCCCAGCGTGGTCAAGAACAAGGCCGTGCCCGTGGTCATGGTGTGCGCGCGCGGCGTGCGCGCGCAGCGTGCCGTGGCCGTGGCCAAGAAGCTGGGCTACGACAACGCCCAGGCCCTGTCGGGCGGCCTGGCCGCCTGGCGCGAAGCCAACCTGCCCGTGGAGAAAGGCTGACCCATGCCCACCGTGAAGATGTACACCACCGCCGTGTGCCCCTACTGCATCCGCGCCAAGCAACTGCTCAAGGCCAAGGGCGTGGAGCAGATTGAGGAGATCCGCGTCGATACCGACCCGGCGCAGCGCCAGCACATGATGGAGACCACCGGCCGGCGCACCGTGCCGCAGATCTTCATTGGCGACACCCACGTCGGCGGCCACGACGACCTCGTGGCGCTCGACGCGCGCGGCGGCCTGGCGCCCTTGCTGCAGGGCTGAGAACGTGTGAACGAATCCGCCATGCCCGCTCATCACGCCAAAACACGCCCCCTCTGCGTTGTAAATGCGCGCCATAGCCCGCGCTATGGCTGTGCTTTGCGCCTTGATGGGCCGCGTTTTGGCGCGCTGCTCGGCCACGCCGGATTCATTCACACGTTCTGATGGGGGCGGCATGCATAATGCATGCCGCGAAGTGCCCGCTGCGGGAGCCTCTCCCCGGCGGGCTTTGTTTTATTCCAACGTAGTTGCAAGACCCAACCATGGCCGACCAAGAAAACCCCGTGTTCCAGATCCAGCGCGTGTACCTGAAGGATCTGTCCCTGGAGCAGCCGAACTCGCCCGCCATCCTGCTGGAGCAGGCGCAGCCGAGCGTGGACATCCAGCTCGGCGTGGAAGCCACTCCCGTGGCCGAGGGCATTTTCGAAGTCTGCGTACTGGCCACGGTGCAGACCAAGATCGAGGACAAGACCGTGTTCCTGGTCGAGGCCAAGCAGGCCGGCATCTTCGAGATCCGCAACATCCCCGAGGAGCAGATGGGTGCCATCATCGGCGTGGCCTGCCCGCAGATCGTCTACCCCTACCTGCGCGGCAACGTGGCCGACACCATCACGCGCGCCGGCTTCCCGCCCGTGCACCTGGCCGAAATCAACTTCCAGGCCATGTACGAGCAGCAGCAGGCCGCCCAGGCCGAAGCCGCCAACGCCACGGCGCAGTAAGCCTGCGCGCTATCGCGGGTTTGGGCATGCTTTAGTGCTCCAGCCTGTACCAGAAAAGCGCTGCCAGCTATGAAAATAGTAGTCATTGGCGCAGGCGCATGGGGCACGGCCATGGCCATGAGCGCCGCCGCCCACCCCGCCGGGCACACCGTGGCCCTGTGGGCGCGCGACGCCGCCCAGGCCACCGCCATGCAGGCCGCGCGCGAGAACGCGCGCTACCTCGCGGGCGTGCCCTTCCCCGCGTCCCTGCGCATCGCCAGCGGCGGCTTGGCCGCGCTGCTCGGCGACGCCGAACTTGTCGTGCTGGGCACGCCCATGGCTGCGCTGCGCACGCTGCTGGCCGAGGTGCGCGACTGCCGGGTGCCCGTGGCCTGGCTGTGCAAGGGCTTCGAGGCCCAGGCCGAGGGCCAGCCCTGGGGCCTGCTGGCGCACGAAATCCGCGCCCAGGTGGCGCCGCAACTGCGCGCCGGGGTGCTCAGCGGGCCGAGCTTCGCGCTCGAAGTGGCGCGCGGCCAGCCCACGGCCCTGGTCGCGGCCAGCGAGCACGCCGAGGTGCGCCAGTTGCTGGTGCAGGCCTTCCACAGTCCGCACCTGCGCGTCTATGCCAATGACGACATCGCTGGCGTCGAAGTGGGTGGCGCGGTGAAGAACGTGCTGGCCATTGCCACCGGCCTGTGCGACGGGCTGCAGCTGGGCCTGAACGCGCGTGCCGCCCTCATCACGCGCGGCTTGGCCGAGATGACGCGCCTGGGCCTGGCGCTGGGCGCGCGTGCCGACACCTTCATGGGCCTGTCCGGCCTGGGCGACCTGGTGCTGACGGCCACGGGCGACCTGTCGCGCAACCGCCGCGTGGGCCTGCTGCTGGCCCAGGGCCACACGTTGGCGCAGGCCGTCGAATCGCTGGGCCACGTGGCCGAGGGCGTCTATTGCGCACGCACCGTGGTGGCGCGTGCGCGCGGGCTGGGGGTGGAAATGCCGCTGGCCGAGACCGTGGTGGAACTGCTCGACGGCCGCCTGCAGGCGCCGGCCGCGCTGCAGCGCCTGATGGCGCGCGATCCGCGCGGGGAATAGGGCTCGGCGTCCCTAGAATCCAGGGCTTTCAACCCCGAGAAAGCCTCCCATGCCGCGCCTTTCCTCCCCTCCGACCGCCACCCTGGCCCTGCTGCTGGCCTGCGCTGCCGCGCTGGGCGGCTGCGCCACGGCCCCCGCGCCGCAGGCGCAGGACGTCACCACCATCAACGGCCAGCCCGTGCCGGGCCGCATGGCGCGGCTGGTGGACGCGGCGACCATGCTCGACACCATCGACGTCAACGGCCAGCGCATCGTGGTGGAAAAAGGCGTCCGCAAGGCCGGCACGCGCGTCGGCATCCACGTGCATGAATACGGCGGCCATACCTGCGTGCTCACGGGCGAAATCACCGGCTTCATGGAAGGCCATGCGCCGCACAAGTGGCCCGCGGGCACGTGCTACTACATGCCGCCGAACGTGCTCATGGCCGCGGCCAACCTGGGCAGCGAGGACGTGGTGCTCATCGACACCTTCATCCTCCCGCCGGGCAAGCCCACCATCACCATCCGCGAGCCCGGTTTCCCGGCGCGCTGAAGTGAAACACCCCCTGAGTCACCTTCGGCGCCTTCCCCCTCTCTCACGCTGCGCGTGGGAGGGGGACGCAGCCAGCGGCCTGGCAAAGCCAGCTCCGCGGCTGCCTGGCCTGGGCCACGCCGGTTTCATGGGCTGCGGGTGGCGCGCCAGCGCCATGGAAAACTGATACGGCCAAGGTACTTCTGTTTTGATAGCTGACAGCGCTTGCTGGAAAAGCGCTGGAGGCCATTTCCACTGGGCGTCTGGCGTTTGGCGCCCATGCCTCCGATCAACGGCTGCGGCCCTGCACCCCCGCCGCGAAGATGTCTACCATGCGGTCGATGTGCTGCTCCAGCGGCAGGCGCGCGAACCACGGGTCGTCGCCCAGCGTGATGCGCAGCGAGGTCACGCCGTGCAGCGCCTCCCACACCAGTTGGGCCGTGGTGTCGATGTCGGCCTGCACGGGCGGCGGGCCGCCCGCCTCGCGCAGCAGGCCATCGGCCAGCGTGCGCGCCAGGGCGTAGGCGTCCTCGCTCGGGTTGCCGAATTCGATCGATGAATCCTCCACCGGCGAGGCGGGCCGGGCTTCCATGAACATCAGCCGGTAGGCCTGCGGGTGCGCCACGCCGAAGGCAGCGTACGCGCGCGCCACCTGGCGCAGCGCGTCGCGCGCGTCGCTGGCCTGCGCCAGCGCCTGCTGCAGGTGGCGCGAGAAGCGCTTGAGGTCGTCGTCCACGGCCTGCGCGATCAGCGCCGCCTTGTCGGGAAAGAGCGCGTACACCACCGTGGTGGAGACCCCCACCAGATCGGCCACGGTGCGCATCGTCACCGCCTGCGCGCCGCCCTTGCGCAGCAGCTTGCGCGCGGCGGCCAGCAGGTCGCGCCGGCGCGCCTGCAGTTCCTTGTCGCGGCGGCGCGCGCGCGGCGCGGCGGGAGGGGCCTTGTCCGGCGCGGGCGGGGGAGGTCGTGTCATGCCGCCGATTGTGCAATGCGTTTTCTCAGTGCGCGCGAATACCCCTGGATATGCGGCCTGCCAAGCGAGCAAACACGCAGGTGGAAACCCTGTTTAAAAACAATGTTTTTTTTAAGATCATTGTTCTTAACAAATCCGCCGTGCCATGTTCCCTGCTGTTCCACTCCCTGTGTTCCCTGCGCGCCGCTGCGCGCTCGCCTTGCTGGCCCTGGCGCTGGCCGCCTGCGGCGCGCCCGAAACCCCTGGCGCCGCCGAGGAGGCCCGTGCCGCGCAGATGCGTCCGCACGATGCGGCCCTGGCCGAGAAGTACGAGCGCTCGTGCATGGTCTGCCACGCGCAGAGCGCGGCCCAGGCGCCGCTGACGGGCTTCGCGCCCGCCTGGCAGCCGCGTCTGAAGCAGGGCATGGACACCCTGGTGCGCCATGCCGAACAGGGCCTGGGCGGCATGCCGCCGCGCGGCCAGTGCGCCGACTGCACGGCAGATGAACTGCGCGCGCTGATCCAGTTCATGGCCTCGTGATTCCTTCCGCCCGCTCTTCGCTTTTCACTCTTCTTCCGCTGCTTCCCATGACCCACCCTCTCGATTCCCTGCGTGCGCGCCGCGCGCTGCTGCGCGCAGGCGCTGGCGCCGCCCTGGGCACAGCCCTGCTGCCCGGCCTGGCACGCGCCCAGGCGGCTTCCAAGGCGTCCGCACCCGCCCCCTCCACTGCGCCAGCCGCCGCGCCGCAGACTCCGCCCGCGCGCTGGCAGAACTGGTCGGGCCTGCAGCAATGCCAGCCCCGGCGCCGCTTCGTGCCCGCCGATGAGGCCGAACTGGCCCAGGCCGTGCGCGACGCGCCCGCCGGCACCGCGCTGCGCTGCGTGGGCGCGGGCCACTCGTTCGTGCCGCTGGTGCCGACCGACCAGTGGCTGGTGTCGCTCGACCGCCTCTCGGGCGTGGCGCGCGGGCCCGCAGAGGGCACGGCCCTGGTCCAGGGCGGCACGCGCCTGGCCGTGGCCTCGCGCCAGCTCGACGCGCTGGGCCTGGCGCTGCCCAACCTGCCCGACATCGACGTGCAGAGCTACGCCGGGGCCATCAGCACCGGCACGCACGGCACGGGGCGCGAGCTGCCCGCGCTGCACGCCGAGGTGCAGGCGCTGCGCCTGGTCACGGCGCGCGGCGATGTCCTCGAATGCAGCGCGGCGAAGAACCCCGCGCTGCTGGCGGCGGCGCGCGTGTCGCTGGGCAGCCTGGGCGTCATCACCCAGGCCCAGGTGCGCGTGGTGCCGGCCTACGACCTGCACCGCCGCGTGTGGCTGGAGCCCGCCATGCAACTGCTGGAGCGCGCGCCCGAGCTGGCGCGCAAGCACCGCAACTTCGAGTTCTACTACCTGCCTTTCACCGGCTACGCGGCGGGCATTACGCACGACGTGGACACCAGCGGCACGGTGCTCACCGCCCAGGCGGCGGACGAGGACATCCTGCGCGACCTGCGCCGCCTGCGCGACTGGCTGGGCTTCTCGCCCGCGCTACGGCGCAAGGTGGCGGGCTGGCTGATCGACCCGCACCAAACCGAGGACGCGCGCAACCGCGCCTGGCGCCTGCTGGCCACGCAGCGGCCCACGCGCTTCAACGAGTCCGAATACCACGTGCCCGCCGAGGCGGGCGTAGCCTGCGTGAAGGAGGTCATCGCCGCGCTGGAAAAGCGCAACGAGGTCTTCTTCCCGCTCGAATTCCGCTACGTCGCCGCCGACGACGCCTGGCTCAGCCCCTTCCACCAGCGCGCGAGCTGCTCCATTGCCGTGCACGCGGCGGCGGACGAGGCGCACGGTTACCTGCTCAGCGAGATCGGCCCCATCTTCCGCCGCCACGGCGGCCGCCCGCACTGGGGCAAGCTGCACGATCAGGGCGCGGCGGAGCTGGCCGCGCTGTACCCGCGCTTCAAGGACTTCCTGGCGCTGCGCCAGGAGCTGGATCCGCAGGGGCGCTTTCTGAATCCGCACCTGCGCCAACTGTTCGGGGTGGCGGCATGAAGCGCCGCCTGCTGCTGGCTGGAATCGGCGCTGGCGCTGCCGCGCTGGCGCTGCGCCCCGGCGTGAGCGGCGCGCCACACGGGGCCTATTTCAGCGCCCTGGCGCGCGCCCTGCGTCGCTCCGACCGTGCCACCGACGCCACGACTCCCGTGCTGGTGATCGACCGCGACCGCCTGCACGCCAATCTGCGCCAGGTGCTGGTGCTGAAGGCGCAGGGCATGCCGCTGCGCGTGGTGGCCAAGTCGCTGCCTTCGCTGCCGCTGCTGGAGCAGATCACGCGCGAGGCCGGGACAACGCGGCAGATGGTCTTCAACCTGCCTTACCTGCTGCGCCTGGCCGCCGACATGCCCAGCCACGACCTGCTGCTGGGCAAGCCCCTGCCGGTGGGCGCGGCGCAGGCGTTCTACCAGCAGCATGTGCGCGGCGCGTTCGACCCGGGCCGCCAGCTGCAATGGCTGGTCGACACACCCGCGCGCCTGGCCGAATACCGCCAGCTGGCGCGCGCGCTGGGCCAGCCGCTGCGCGTCAACCTGGAGATCGACGTAGGCCTGCACCGGGGCGGCTTCGCCAGCGCCGAGGCCCTGGGCGCGGCCCTGGGGCTGCTGCGCGAGGAGCCGCTGCTGCAGTTCAGCGGCATGATGGGCTACGACCCGCACGTCAGCGCCATCCCCGACCTGCCCGGCGCGCGCAGCCGCGCCGAAGCGCACGCCAAAAAGGTCTACACGGACTACAAGGCGCAGGCCCTGGCCGCGCTGCCCCCGCTTCAGGCCCAGGCCGATGCGCTGACCTGGAATGCCGCCGGCTCCCCCACTTTCCACTTGCATGACGGCCGTGGCGCGGCCAATGAGGTCAGCATCGGCTCGGCCTTCGTCAAGCCCACCGAATTCGACCTGCCGCACCTGGCCGGGTGCGAGGGCGCCTGCTTCATCGCCACGCCCGTGCTCAAGAGCGGCGCCTTCGAGCTGCCCATGGGGGTCGAGTGGCTGGGCGGGCTCGCCAAGGCGTGGGACCGCAACCAGCGCCATGGCGTGTTCCTGTACGGCGGCCAGTGGCGTGCCGACCCGGTGTCGCCCGAGGGCCTGGCCACCAGCGGCCTGTACGGGCAGTCGCCCAACCAGCAGGTTCTGGTCGGCTCGGGCCTGCAGAACCTCGCGCCCGGCGACACGGTGTTCCTGCGCCCGCACAAGAGCGAGGCGCTGCTGCAGCAGTTCGGCGACATCGTCGTCGTCGCGGGCGGCGAGGTGGTCGAGCACTGGCCCGTGCTGCAGCCCATGCCCTGAATCCGTTCCCCCAACCTTTCCATATACCAATACACAACAAGGAGACACCATGCGATATCCCCTCACCCTGGCGGCTTGCCTGGCCGCGTACGTGGCCCTGCCCACACACGCGGCCACCGCAAAGGACGCCCACGGCACCTGGCTCAGCGCCGACCAGGCCGCCATCATCGAATTCAAGGAATGCGCCGACGCGCCTGGCGCGCTGTGCGGCCAGATCGTCTGGGACAAGGACGCGGGCACGCCGGCCGACGCCTGCGGCGTGCGCATCGCCAAGCTCAAGCGCTGGGACGGCGAGGCCTGGCGCGACGGCTGGGTGCATGACCCGCGCAGCAAGAAGAACTACAAGGGCGTGCTGCGCGCCCAGGGCGCCATGCTGGCCCTGCGCGCCTACGTCGGCGTCGAGGTGCTGGGCGAGACCGAGGAAATGACCCGCACCGCCGCACCCGCCCAGCCCTGCGCGCCCCGCTGACCCGCCCCGAGGAGACCCCCATGAAAAGCACCCAGCACCTGCTGGTCCTGGCCGCGCTCGCGGGCGCCTGCGCCCTGGCCCATGCCCAGGCCCCCGCCGCCGACGAGCCCGAGATCGCCAGCTACAGCATCGACACCACGCTCAAGCTCTCCAGCGACCGCAAGACGCGCGGCGTCTCCGACACCTTCGGCCGGCCCGGCGCGGAGCTGACGGTGGAGTTTGCGCACGAGTCCGGCCTGATCGGCCAGTTCCAGCTCGGCAGCGTCAGCCGCGTGAACTACCCCGAAAGCAACCGCCTCAACCCCATGCTGGCCCTGGGATGGCGCGGCGGCGATCCCAGCGCGCTGCACTATGGCGTGGCCGCCGCGCGCGAATGGTTCCCCCGGGCCAGGGTGCGCGGCGCGCCCACCGGCTTCGATGAAAACTTCGAGCCCACCGGCGTGGCCGACACCAGCTTTCACACCAGCTACCTCGTGGGCGAGCTGGGCTGGGGCTACCTCACCGCGCGCTACCTGCACGTGGTGAGCCGGGACTTCCGCGGGGCCAACACCTCCACCATCTGCCCCAGCTACCTGGCCAGCGACATGGCGGCGGCGCTGGACTGCTACGGCCAGGGCATGCGCCACAGCCGGGGCACGCAGTTGCTCGACCTCGACCTGGCCTACCCGCTCAACGGCAGCACCAAGCTCATCGGCCACCTGGGCTGGCAGAAGGTGCGCAACTTCCGCGGCATGGACACGATGGACTACCGGCTGGGGCTGGAGCACACGCGCTGGGGCGTCGTCTTCGGCGCCGAGGTGGCCGGCGCCAAGGTGCGCGACCGCGCGCCCTTCGTCGCCGTGGACGAGGGCGGCACCGCCCGGCGCATGGACACCACCAAGCTCATCCTCAGCATCGCCAAGCGCTTCTGACCATGAACGCCAATACCCACGACATCCACGACATCCACGGCACCCTCGTGCCGCTGTTCGAGACCCTGCGCGCCGCCAGCCGCGCCCAGCCCGCATGGGACTGGCCCGCACGCGCCCGGCGCCTGCGCGCGCTGCGCGCCCTGCTGCTGCGCGAGCGTGACGCGATCTGCGCGGCCATCGCCGCCGACTTCGGCCAGCGCCCGCGCCAGGAGACCGAGCTGGCCGAGCTGTTCCCCGTGATCTCGGGCATCGACCACGCACTGGCCCACGGCCCGCGCTGGATGCGCCCGCGCCGCCGCGCCACCGGCCTGTGGCTGAAGCCCGGGCGCAGCCGCCTGCTGCCGCAGCCGCTGGGCGTGGTCGGCATCGTCGCGCCGTGGAACTACCCGCTCATGCTCAGCGCGGGGCCGCTGACCGGCGCGCTGGCGGCGGGCAACCGCGCGCTGCTCAAGACGTCAGAGCACGCGCCCGCCTTCGGCGCGCTGCTGGCGCGGCTGCTGGCCGAAACCTTCCCCGCCGACGAGGTGCGCGTGGTCGGGGGCGACGCCGAAGCCGCCCAGGCGTTCGTCGCGCTGCCCTTCGACCACCTGGTCTTCACCGGCTCCACCGCCGTGGGCCACGCGGTCATGCGCGCGGCCAGCGCCCACCTCACGCCGCTGACGCTGGAGCTGGGCGGCAAATCGCCCGTGGTCATCGGCCCCGGCGCGGACCTGGCGCACGCCGCCGAGCGCGTGCTGGTGGGCAAGCTGCTCAACGCCGGGCAAACCTGCATCGCGCCCGACTACGTGCTGCTGCCCGCCGGGCAGGAGGCCGCCTTCGCGCGCGCCGCCCAGGCCGTGGCCCGGCGCCTGTACCCGGACCTGGCGCACAACCGCGACTACACCCGCATCATCAACGCGCGCCAGTACCTGCGCCTGGCCGACTGGCTGGCCGAGGCCGAGGCGGCGGGCGTGCAGGCGCTGCCCCTGGCCGACGCGCCGGACGACCCCGGCCTGCGCCGCATGACGCCGCGCATCCTGCTCAACCCCGCGCCAGCGCTGGCGGTGATGCAGCACGAAATCTTCGGCCCGCTGCTGCCCGTGCTGGGCTACCGCAGCCTGGACGAAGCGATCGACTTCATCAACGCCCGCCCGCGTCCCCTGGCGCTGTACGTGTTCGAGCGCGGCCAGGCCGCCATCGACCAGGTGCTGGCGCGCACGCGCAGCGGCGGCGTGACGCTGAACGACACGCTGCTGCACGTGGCGCAGGACGATCTGCCCTTCGGCGGCGTGGGCGCCAGCGGCATGGGCGCGTACCACGGCGAGGACGGCTTTCGCAGCTTCTCGCACTACCGGCCGGTGTTCGCGCAGTCGCGCCTGGCGGGCATCGGCCTGATGAAGCCGCCTTATGGCGCGGCCTTCGACAGGCTGATGCGGTGGATGGTGCGGTAGTTGGATTCGATGGGGGAATCGGGGGTTTTTCCTTGTCTGGCTTGCGCGGGTAGCTCTCTTTTTTGATCTTTTGCTGGGGGTTTCAGGGGAGAGGCCGGGACTCGCCCCGGCGGGCGAGGTACTTTCTTGCCGCGCGGCAAGAAAGTACCCAAAGAAACGCGCCCCGCAGTCTGCGACCCCCACGCTGCGCGTGGGGGCACACCTGGGGCGAGACGCTGGCGGAGTGCGCTGCGGAACTCGCTGCGCGCCTGCGGCGCTTCGCTCAAACAACCGCAGCGAGTCAGTTCACGAAGCATGCGCGACTTCGCGCATGCCACCCCGCCAGCGCCTCGCTCCAGGCGCAGCCTGAAAGGGGGTGGAGACGACACGGGCCATCGCTGCGCTCGGCCCCCAACACGCAGGCGCTGCGCGCCGCGCGCGCCAGGCCGAGCGTAGCGATGGCCCGTGTCGTCTCCACCCCCCTTCTGGCCGTACCGAGGAGCGCAGGGCGTGGGGCGGGCGCGTGTGCCGAAGGACACACGCGCTTCGTGAACTGACTTGCCGCGTCTGTTTGAGCGAAGTGCGCAGCGCGCAGTGAGTTACGCGGCACCGCCCCGCGCCCGAGCACCGCAGGCTGCCCCGGAGCGAAGCGCAGGGGATACGGACAGCAGGGGCGTGCTTCTTTTGCTTCCTTTTCTTGCACGCGCAAGAAAAGGGAGTCGCCCGCCGGGGCGAGTCCCGGCCCCGGGAAGCAAACTCCCAGCAAAAGATCAAAAAAGAGAGCTACCCGCGCAAGCCAGATAAGCGCTCCCCCCCGAAATGCACATCAAAACTCCAGGTTGTCGATCAGCCGCGTCCCCCCCAGCCGCGCCGCGCCCAGCGCCACGAGCTGGCCCGGCTGCGCGGCCCCGGCGGGCGGTTGCAGGTCGGCGCGCTGGCGCACGGTGAGGTAGTCGGGCTGCCAGCCCTGCGCGCGCAGGCGCTCCAGGGCCTGGGCCTCCAGCGCGGGCAGGCTGGCGCCGGGTTGCAGCGCCGCGTCGGCCAGCGCGCGCAGCGCCTGGCTCAGCTGCACGGCCTGGACGCGCTCGGTGTCGCCCAGGTAGCCGTTGCGCGAACTCAGCGCCAGGCCGTCGGCGGCGCGGCAGGTGTCGCCGGCCACGATGTCGATGGGCAGCGCGAACTGCTCCACCATGCGGCGGATCACCAGCAGCTGCTGGTAGTCCTTGCGCCCGAACACGGCCGTGCCCGGGCCGCCGCTGAACACGCAGGCCAGCAGCTTCATCACCACGGTGCACACGCCGGTGAAGAAGCCGGGGCGGAAGTGCCCCTCCAGCAGGTCGGCCAGTTGCGGGTCGGGCTGCACCTTGAAGGTCTGCGGCTGCGGGTACAGGTCTTTTTCCGACGGCGCGAACAGCACGTCGCAGCCCGCGGCGCGCAGCTTGTCGGCGTCGGCCTGCAGGGTGCGCGGGTAGCTGTCGAAGTCCTCGTGCGGCAGGAACTGCAGCCGGTTGACGAAGATGCTGGCCACCATGACGCGGCCCAGCGGCTTGGCCTGGCGCACCAGGGCCAGGTGGCCGTCGTGCAGGTTGCCCATGGTGGGCACGAAGGCGGGGTGGCCCGCGCCAGGGTGGGCGGCCAGGGCGGCGCGCAGGTCGGTGATGGTGTGGACGATTTGCATGGCTGGATTCACCAGGCGTGGAGCTGGTTGTCGGGAAAGCTGCCGTTCTTCACGGCCTGCACGTAGGCCTGCATGGCACCCTTGACGCTGCCCGCGTCCTGCATGAAGTTGTGCACGAAGCGCGGCATTTTGCCCAGGTTCATGCCCAGCATGTCGTGCAGCACCAGCACCTGCCCGGCGGTGCCGCTGCCCGCGCCGATGCCGATGGTGTGGCAGTGCGCCAGCTCGGCCGTGAGCGTGCCGGCCAGCAGCGCGGGCACCATCTCCAGCACCAGCATGCTGGCGCCGGCGGCCTGCAGCTCCAGCGCGTGGCGGCGCAGTTCGGCGGCGGCCACGTCGTCCTTGGCCTGCACGCGGTAGCCGCCCAGGGCGTGCACGGTCTGCGGCGTCAGGCCCAGGTGGGCGCATACGGGAATGCCGCGCTCGACCAGGAAGCGCACGGTGGGCGCGGTCCAGCCGCCGCCTTCGAGCTTGACCATGTGCGCGCCGGCCTGCATGAGCTGGCAGGCGCTGCGCAGCGCCTGCTCGGGCGACTCGTGGTAGCTGCCGTAGGGCAGGTCGGCCACCAGCCAGGCCGTGCCCTGCACGCGGTGCAGGCCGCGCGCCACGCTGGCGGTGTGGTAGGCCATGGTCTCCAGCGACACGCCCACGGTGCTGGGCAGGCCCTGGCAGACCATGCCGAGCGAGTCGCCCACCAGGATGCACTCCACGCCCGCCGCGTCGGCCACGGCGGCGAAGGTGGCGTCGTAGGCGGTGAGCATGGCGATCTTCTCGCCCGCCGCGCGCATCTGCGCCAGGCGCGGCAGGCTGATGGGGCGGCGCTGGGGTAGCGGCGAGGCGGGGGGCAGGGTGCCGTAGGGCGTGCCCGGGGTGGCGGCGGGGCTGGTCATGGTGCGCTCCGGTCGGGGGTTGTGGAATTGGGGGCGAGTCTATGCCAGATGCGGCGGCGGGCCGAAACACCCTGGCAACTGGGTGTTGCTATGGTTTTGATAGCTGCTGGCGCTTGCTGTCTTTCGTTTATGGGACAAAACCATGCTGGAGTGACCGCACGGCAAGCGCAAGCAGCTCCTTTTTCAGGAGCATCAACGCTCCGGCAGGGCGCGCCAGCGGCGCCCCAGCGGCGAGATCGCGGCGACCAGCACGGCGGTGCTGGCGGCCAGGGCGGGCGCGCCCAGCAGCAGCGCGAGCCAGTATTTCGCGCTCCCGGGGCCGGCAGGCAGGGCCTGGGCGGCCTGGTGCCACAGGCTGGCGAAGCCGGGCAGCGCCAGCGCCATGCCCAGCCCGAGCAGCGTGGAGCCGCCCCAGGGCCGGCGCAGCAGCACGATGCGCACCCCGGCCAGGGCCAGCAGCGCGGCGGGCACGAGCGGCAGGGTGACGCTGTCGGCCAGGCCCAGCATGCCCAGCAGCACCAGCAGGGGGGCGGACAGCGTCAGGCCCGCGCACAGGGCGGCGATCTGGCGCAGCGACAGCAGCCGCGCGGCGACCAGCGCCAGCGCCACGAAGAAGCCGGCGCTGGCGGCGTTGAGCAGGCGGGCGTGCAGGCTGCGCCGCGTGGCATCGGAGGTTTTCGCGCCTTGCAGGTGGTGCTCCACGAGGCTGGGCAGGGCCGTGCCGTGGCGCGGGTGCGTCCACCGCGCGAAGCGCGGCGGGGTGTGGCTGCGGTAGCTTGCCATGGTCTCGCGCAGGTTCTCGCTCCACTGCGCGGGGGTGCGTGCCAGGTCGCTGGGAAAGCAGGCGCGCGGGTCGTGCGAGTCGGTGTCCTGGCATTCGCGCACCAGCCGGGCGCGCTCCGGGGGCGGCGGGGGCGCGGGGTTGCGGGCCTTGTAGGCCTGCCATTCTCGGGCCAGGGGCGACTGCAGGGCCGCCTGGTACGCGCCGATGAGCGCCTGGGCCTGCTCCTGCGCGGGCTGCGCGGCGGTGTAGCCCCAGGCGCCCAGGGCGGCGCCGTACTGCGCCAGTTGCGCGCCGATGGCCTCGGCGTCGCCCTGCGCCAGCCAGCGCAGGGCCTGCTGCGGATCGGCGGTGCAGCCCGGGCCGGCTGCCCGGGTGGCTTGGCACGGCGCATCTTCGGCGTCTTCATCGCCCTCACCGTCCTCATCGTCCTGCGCCGGCCGCACGGCTTGCGGGATGGCTGGGGTGGTTTGCGCGGCATCCGCCCATTCGGCCAGCCGGGCGGCGTTGCCGGGCGCCAGCAGCAGCTCCCACAGGCGCACGTAGCGCGCGGCCTGCTGCTGCGCGACGATGTCGTGGCCTTGCCACAGGCGCTGCACGCGCTGGCTGTAGGCCGTGCCCAGCAGCAGCCCGGGGGCCAGCAGCAGGCCGAAGAACAGGGCGCCCCACAGGTACTCCTGCCACAGGCCCAGGCGCGATGCCGGCGCGTATTCGCGCCAGCGGTTGTGGATGCGCACGCGCCACAGCCACCACAGCGCCAGGCCGAAGGCGACGATCCAGGCGATGACAGTGCCCGCCTCCAGCGCCTGCTGCTCGGGCGTGCGCCAGCGCGCCACCTCGCTGGCGCTGCTGCCCAGCCAGCGCGCGGGCTGGCCCATCCAGCCGATCCAGCCGCCAAACATCAGCAGGCACCACAGCAGCGCCAGCGGAAGGTACCAGTGCAGGCGCAGTTGCCACAGCAGCGGGCAGCGCATCAGAAACCAGCGGTCCCAGGCAGCGGTCATATCAAGTCTCCATAACGTGATGCGCTACCTACGGCGCATGAAACTGGCGCGGCCCCAGCGTGGGCAGCCGCGCAAGGGCCGCCCCGCAGCGAGGGCTGCGTCCCCCTGCCCGCAGCGCACAGCGCTGCGAGAGCGGGGGGAAGCCGCGCAGCGGCCCAGGGGGGTGCTCATCATTTGACGAAGAGGCGGCGGGTGGAGGCGGTGATGTCGCGGAAATAGCCCAGCGGCATTTCGGCATCGACGGCGGCGCGCAGGAAACCGGCGGCGCTGGTGGCGCCGTGGAAGCTCACGATGTGCGTCTGGCCGTTGACCTGGTGCGTGTGCGCGGGCAACTGGCCGAGCCACGCGGCGAGCGCGGGCACGGGCCAGGCGGTCTCGAACTCGACGGCGCAGCCGCCCATCTGCGCGAAGCGATCCTGCACGCTGCGCGGCTGGCCCCGGTCGAGGAACAGCACGGCGTCGGCCACCTTCTCCACCTCGTAGAGCTGCTGCGAACTGAGCACCAGCGCCATGGGCCGCCAGGGCGAGCGCGCGAGCGACTGCAGGTCGGTCAGCAGCGTCTGCTGCGCGTTGATGTCGAGGTTGGCCAGCGGCTCGTCCAGCAGCAGCACGCGCGGCTGGGTGAGCAGCGCGCGTGCCAGCTCGAAGCGCATCTTGTAGCCCGAGGACAACTGCTTCCACGCGTGGCCGCGAAAGGCGCGCAGCGACAGCCGCGCGATCACCAGTTCCACCAGGCAATGGTTGGCCTCGCCCGCCACGCCGTGGCTGCGCGCGGCGAACTGCAGGTGGTCCATGAGCCGCCCGCCCCAGGGGTGCGGGCGCTGCGGAATGTAGGCCAGCCGCGCGCGCAGCGCGTACGGGTCGTGCGCCGGCGTGCCCCAGTCGAGCTGGCCGGCGTCGGGCGCCAGGTCGGCCGCGAGCAGGCGCAGCAGCGTGGTCTTGCCGTTGCCGTTCTCGCCCACCAGGCCGAGGATGCGGCCGGGCGCCACGTCCACGTCCACCGGGCCGAGCGTGAAGCCGCCGCTGCGGTAGCGCTTCACCAACTGCGTGCCCTGCACCCGCCAGGCCTGCCCGGCCGGCGCGTCTGGTGCGTGTGCGTGCGCGCCATGCGCCGCGCTGGCGGCATGGGCGGCGTGGGCAGCCTCCAAGGCGGCCAGGGTGGCGCGCAGCAGGCTGGCGCGCTGTGCGGCCGGGGCCTGCGTGGGCAGGGCGTCCCAGGCGTCGAGGCGCGCCAGCACCGCCTGCTGCGCCGCCAGCGCCGCGGGCAGGGCGGCGTCGAGCAGCGCGCACCAGGCGCCGTGCCATTGCCCCGCGGCGATGGCGTGTTCTGCGGCCTGCGCCCATGGCGGCGCAACCGTGGCTTGTTCCATGCGGATTCCTCCCTGTGGCCCCGTCCTTCCTGGCAGGCTGGCGGCCGGGCTTTATAGCATTCGCCCCTGTTGGCATGGCGATGCCGCTATGCTTGGCGCCCCATGAACAAGGACTGTGACACCCCGATGACTCCCGAAGCCCTGGTGGCGCTGGCGCGCGAGGACGTGCGCCGCGCCCTGCAAGAAGACGTGGGCCCTGGCGACCTGACCGCCGCCCTGGTGCCCGCGCAGCGCCGCGCGCGCGCGCGCATCCTGGCGCGCGAGGACGCCGTGATCTGCGGCGCGCCCTGGGCCGAGGCCGCGCTGCGCGCGCTCGACCCCGGCGTGCAGCTCGCCTGGCAGGTGGCCGAGGGCCAGCGCTGCGCGCCCGGCCAGGTGGTGCTGGAGATCGAAGGCAGCGCGCGCGCGCTGCTCAGCGCCGAGCGCACGGCGCTGAACTTCCTGCAACTGCTGTCGGCCGTGGCCACCAAGACGCGCACCTACGTGGACGCAGTGGCGGGCACGCGCGCGCGCATCGTCGATACGCGCAAGACCCTGCCCGGCCTGCGCCTGGCGCAGAAGTACGCGGTGCGCGTGGGTGGCGGCACCAACCACCGCATCGGCCTGCACGACGCCGTGCTCATCAAGGAGAACCACATCGCCGCCGCGGGCGGCGTGACGGCGGTGCTGCAGGCGGCGCAGGCCGTAGCCGCGCAGGCCGCGTTCATCGAGATCGAGGTGGAAACGCTGGAGCAACTGGCCGAGGCGCTGGCGGCGGGCGCCACGATGGTGCTGCTGGACAACATGCCCCTGCCCATGCTGCGCGAAGCGGTGCGCATCAACGCCGGCCGGGCGATCCTGGAAATCTCGGGCGGCGTGACGCTCGACGGCCTGCGCGCGCTGGCCGAAACCGGCGTGGACCGCATCTCCATCGGCACGCTGACCAAGGACGTGAAGGCCACCGATTTCTCGATGCGCCTGCAAGATATCTAGAAGCACACCATGACCCCCACGATTGCCCTCAAGGAAGTGGAGTACGAGCAGCCCCTGGCGGATGCGGAAGGCGCCGTCTGCTCCACGAAGCACGCCTGGGCGCGCGTGCCGCCCGAGCCCTCGCAGGCGGAGCGCGCCGAACTCAAGGCCCGCATCCGCCGCCTGCTCAAGGAAAAGAACGCGGTGATGGTCTCGCACTACTACGTGCACCCGGACCTGCAGGATCTGGCCGAGGAAACCGGCGGCATCGTCAGCGACTCGCTGGAGATGGCCCGCTTCGGCCGCGACCATGGCGCGCAGACGCTGGTGGTGAGCGGCGTGCGCTTCATGGGCGAAACGGCGAAAATTCTGAGCCCGGAAAAAACCGTGCTCATGCCCGACCTGGACGCCACCTGCTCGCTTGACCTCGGCTGCCCCGTCGAAGAGTTTTCAGCCTTCTGCGACCAGCACCCGGATCGCACCGTGGTCGTCTATGCCAACACGAGCGCGGCGGTGAAGGCGCGCGCCGACTGGCTCGTCACGTCGAGCTGCGCCCTCGACATCGTCAGCGCCCTGAAGAACGCGGGCCACAAGATCCTGTGGGCGCCGGACCGCCACCTGGGCGCCTACATCCAGCGCGAAACCGGCGCCGACATGGTGTTCTGGAACGGCGCCTGCATCGTGCACGACGAATTCAAGGCCTACGAGCTGGAGGCGCTCAAGCAGGAGCACCCCCACGCCAAGGTGCTCGTCCACCCCGAAAGCCCCGCCGAAGTCGTGGCCCTGGCCGACGCCGTGGGCTCCACCAGCGCCATCCTCAAGGCGGCGCGTGAGATGGATGCGCAGGAATTCATCGTCGCCACCGACAACGGCATGATGCACAAGCTGCGCACGCTCAACCCCGGCAAGACCTTCTACGAAGCCCCCACCGCTGGCAACAGCGCCACCTGCAAGAGCTGCGCCCACTGCCCCTGGATGGCGATGAACGGCCTGGCCGACGTGGCGCGGGTGCTGGAGACGGGGGCGAACGCCATCCACGTCGATCCGGCCCTGATCCCGCGTGCGCGCCAGCCCATCGACCGCATGCTGGCGTTCACGGCGGCGCTCAGGAACGGGCAGGCGCCGGGGGCGCTGGTGCCGAATATCGGGGCGGTGTGATGGAGATGCTTCGGATTTGATAGCTGCTGGCGCTTGGTGGACGGGCGCTGGTGGCTTATTTGGCTCCAAAGAGCCCTTCGTCACAACAGTTCCACGTCCTGCACAGGCGCGGCCACGGATGGAGCCAAGACAAACTCCACATCCCGGCAGGGCGAGGCTTGCAGCACATCGACCAGCGCCTGGCCCGTGCGCCCCCCTTGCAGCCGCCGGAAATTCTCCGCCGCGATCACGACGACTTCATCCCGCCCATGCACGGTCACATGCTGCGGCCCGTCGCTGCGCACGCGCGAAGCCTCGCTCACGCCGGTTGCAATACAAACCCCTCGGCAGCCTGCCCAGGCCATAGCTCGTAGTCGACCAGTTTGCCCTCGATGCCGCCGTTCTTGGGGCTGTGGGGAATCCCCAAGGCGCGGGCCGCTGCAATGCTGATTTCGCCAATGCGCGCGCTCGGCCCCTTGTCCGCCACCACGCAATCCACGGTGCGGCCCTTGTAGGTCACGCGCGCCTTGCAACCGCGCACCACACCAACGGTTTCCTTGACGATGAGGGGCGGCACCACCACATAGGGAACGGTCTCCGCATCCACATAGGCTGCCGGGTCGTCCGCCGACATGCCCGGGTGCCTGTACCACGTCTTCGAGGCAATCAACCCGCCCGCAAACACCCTGGGCTGGCCGTCCGGCCCCAGGATGGCAATGGCGGAATCTCCGGTGCGCACCACACGCCCGGCCACCAGCCGCATGCCGCCGTTGGCGAGGTGATCAGTGCCCGTGTCCGTGTCGTTGTAGGCGACGGGCTGCCCGTTTTGGCCATTGGCACCGTCTGCGTCGATGGATGCGCCGGATCGATACCAGACGCGGCCATCGTCGTCTTCGTTGATCTGTACGCCGCTGATGAATCCTATGGTATTTGACATGATTGACCTGCTTTTTATTGGTAGTGGTGCAATTGATCTTCTTTGATATTTCTTATTAATAGTTTTTTTGATGGAATATAAAACATATATTCCGCCTTTGTTGCAAAAGAGAATTTGATGAGGTTCGTGTTGGCTGCATCAAGTGTTTTTAGGTCGCTTTCTGTTTTTCCCTGAGTTGTAGAGCATTTGTACATCATCAGATTTGTTTGTTCTGTTGACAGGGTAAGGTTGTTGTAAATTGAGCCAATCTTTATTCTTGGTATTTCACGAATTGCTTCGCATAAAAATATTTTATCTTCGCGGATGTATGAATTAAGAGCTGTGTTGATTTGGGGCGGAGGTATTGTGATTGTGCTGGTCTTTATTCCAAATTTGTTCCCCTTCTTGTTTTGAAATAATTCTCCATTTATAGTTATTTTGGTAATTATTTTGTATGTCCCGCTATAACCTGCAATGTATACCAATCCGCCCAGGGCGAAAATTTCTTTTGACCCACCCAATTCACTTGATCCACTGTCATCGAGGATTGAAAAGTCTGACTGTGCGTCTGCATCGAATCCTCCGGGGGGAGTGGGTAGGCGGTAAGCCGGGTCTTCTTCAATTCTTTGTCTTACCTCTTCTGGCAGGCTAATTATATTGAAGGGGGCTGTCGGTAGTTGTGGTATTGAAATCTTCGCAGACTTGGCGGATTCAAATTTGGCACCGGGCATGCCAAGGCTTAATGCCTTGGCTTTTGATAATTCAGCACCACTTGCATCTCCCAATAGCATCTGCGCCTTGAAAAGATAGAGCCAGGCATTTTCATCGTTTGGATCGCTTTCAAGACCGGCACGAAATAAATCCGCTGCTGTTGCCGGATCATTGGATTGCAATGCTTGAAATGCGCGGGAGAAAATTTCTTTACTTGAAAGTCTCTGTGGTGCGCTGGGGGCTGGCGTACCCGATTTTTTAGGTGCAATCCTTGGGGTTTTTTCTTGGGCGGAACAAATGCTGGCCACTGACGCCAAGGCAATCACCAAGATCCATTGTGGCGTGAGCTTCATTCTTCATACACCTTTGTGTTCAAGGTTGATGACTCGAGCTTTTCTGCGCGGAATTGGCCAGAATCCTGGTATGCGGAGCATGGCCCTTTGCTCTGCCAGTGACGGGCCACGCATTTGTACATGGTGGTGCCATAGCATACGAATGAATCATCGGCATAATAATTGAGGCGATGATCCCCTTCGCGTGCTGGTTTGGTGAAATACGAGCAAGATTGCCCGCTGTAGTCGCGCTTGGGGTCTGGTGGCGTGAATGGAGCAGGTGCCCAAGGGTTGCTTTCAGCGGCCACGACATTGGGCTGGGACTGGATTGCATTGAAGGCTGCATCTGCATCGTTCATGATTTGCCTGGCCACTCTTTGCACGCAGGCTAAATATTCTGTAAATTGTCCGCCGCCCCGATGGCGGTTCTCGCATTCCTCATGGGTATTAGGTTGTTCGCTTGCATTTTCTCCTGTTGCGTTGTTTGCGCCTGCGGTAATGCACTTCTTGAGCGCAGCATTGACATCCCTGGTCACTGCCTTGGTGACTCTGCACACTTCCGCATTGGGATAGGTGGCGCAGTCCTGCGTTGACATTTCCCGCAGTGCCTGTTCTGTACGGGCCAGTAACGCCCTTGCCGACCCTGCCTGGGCAATGGCGCCAGCCAAATCAAAAGGGCCGCCTCCAGCCATGATGCTGGCGGGGCAGGCATCGGATTGAGGATCGCTATTGGTCAATTGCTGGCGTGGAGCGTTGTTTCGCTCATTTTCTGCGGCAGCTTCTTCGGAACGCCCGATTGCCGCACCGATAGCGCCAATGGCCTTGAGCACTTGTTGCGCTCTTTCCGCAGAGGAGTTGCTATTGGTATTGTTTTGTTGATTGGCTGTGCCTGATTTTGGGCAACCAGGGTGGCCATCGCAAATGCCTCGAACGACTCTCTGGGAAAGAACCAGGCCGTGCGTTGACATTAAAATGAAGGCGACGATAAATGATCTTCTGAATTTCACGATGGCTGTTGATGAGTTATTGGGAAAATACTTTTAATATGTGTCATCAATTTATTGTGATGAAGTCGTATTTTCCGTTCAGCGACCGGGTCTTGATGCCCCTTTCGCCGCCTTCGCCAACCTTGTCCCCGTAATTTCCCTCGATGGTCTGAAAGGTGCCTGCCTGAAAGGCGTAGGCAAATCCCGTGTGAACCCAGTCGATGGGGGATTTCCGCTCCAGAAAGATCGAGACGTGCTGCAATTTGGGCGCGTTGCCCTTGGCATCCGGGTGCGAGCCTTCGACGAACCGGCCCGCATCCTGCGCCTGCCTGGCCAGGGTGTCGCAGGAACTGGAGCCCCGCAGTGGAGCGCTGGAGCCCCGCGCCGTGGCGGTCTGCTTCAGGATGAAGGTGACGAAGTACGCACACCATTGGACTTCCTTGCCTTCCGTCCCACGGGCATAGAGCCGCACCCACGGCCCCCGGTTGTCCCCGCCTACCTCGGCGGCGCCTTGGCGCATGTGAGCGCGTGCCACCTGCCACACGGCAATGTCATAAGGTACGCCGGGGTCCGGCTGGGCGTCCAGGGCGTTTTGCATGGGGGCCGTCAGCGCATTCCAGGTGCCTTCATCCAGGGTGGCAGATGGAAACAGGCCGTTGTCTGCCTGGAAGGCTGCGAGCGCACGGGCCGTAGCCGGGCCGAAGTCGCCGTCCAGCACCAGTCCACGTCCCGACAGGGCGAGCCATTCCTGAAGACGCTTGACCCCATCGCCTTGGGCGGCTTGGGCCAGGGGGCCAGGGTAGGCCAGTTCGGCCTGGGCCGATTGTGTTGTGTATGCAGGCATGGGCGTCTCCTGGCGGTTTGGTTGGGTTGAAGCTGTCTGATGCATTTGAGCAAGCCAAATGGCGCATGCGCTATCCCGCAAATGCGGGGTGGCAGAACGGCAATTTGTGTGCTATCGCTAGTTTTAGGGAATGGATTCTGACTTTATGGGTTGCTTTTTGTGGAATTTCCACCTTTTTTGTTCTTCATGTCAATAGAGGTTGCTATCAACCTACGGGGTTGACATGGAGCAACCCAATGAAGGACGACTTTGAGCGCAGCATTGCAATGGAAGTGGGCGCAGCCATCCGCGCCCGCCGGTTGCAGGCCGGGCTGTCGCAAGACCAGTTGTCTGAGTTGCTGGACGTAGGCCCGGAAGCCGTCTCGCGCATGGAGCGCGGCGTGGTGATGCTGACCATCCCCCGGCTGGTGGAACTGTCCAATGCGCTGAACTGCCCCGTCGAAGCCTTCATCCCCCGCGTCAGCGGCTCCACCCAATCGGGCGCCAACGAGATCGCCCGCATGCTCAAGCCGCTGAACAAGAAGGATGTGCAGTTCGTCATGGATATCCTTGAGCGCACCTGCAACCACCTGGCTTCCTGACGACCAGGGGCGGTTGCTCATTTTTTCATAGCTGCTAGCGCTTTCTGGATAAGCGCAGGAGGCCGATTTGGCTCAAATTCCCATGGCTGCTTTCTTGCTCCCCTTGCTATCCGATACCGCATTGCGGCAACTCGGCGGCGCCGCCGTCTTCGCGCGCGGCCAGGCCTATGCCGCCAGCGGCGCCATCCAAGCCCTGGAAGACGCCGAGCCCGTGCCCGGCGAGCAGGCAGCGCTGGCGGCCGTGGTACAGGGCACCCACGCCTACCAGGTGCGCGTGTGGATCGACGATGAGGACGATCTGGACGGGGCGTGCGACTGCCCCCACGCGCAGGACGGCAACTTCTGCAAGCACCAGGTGGCGCTGTGCCTGGCTTGGCGCGCTGCGCTGGGTGGCGAGGCCTCCGCGCCGCACGCGCAGGCCGCCCGCAAGGTGGCCGCCGCGGCCAAGCGGGCCCGCACCCAGGCCAGCAACCGCGATGCGCTGCACGCCTTCGTGCGGGCGCAGCCTGCCGAGGCCCTGGCCGAACGCCTCTGGGCCTGGGCCGGGAACGACCGCGCCCTGATGGCCGACCTCAAGGCCTGGCAGGCCGAGCACAGCGCGGGCAGCGACACCAAGGCCTTGCGCGGCGCCATCGGCGACCTGCTGCGCCAGCGCAGCGGCTACCTCGACTGGCACGAGATGCCCACCTACATGCGCCGCGCGGGCCGGGTGCTGCCCCTGCTGCAGCCCTGGCTGCAGCGCGACCCGGCCGAGTTGCGCGCCCTGTGCGAGCACGCGCTGCGCTGCCTGTACAAGGTGGCCGAACACGCCGACGATTCCAACGGCGAGCTGGGCGGGCTGATGCAGGACCTGATCGCCCTGCTGACGCAGGCCCTGCATGCCGCGCCGCCGCCCGCCGCGTGGGTGGAGCGCTGGTTCACGCTCATGGCCGAAGACCCCTGGGGCCTGTGGGACGAAAAAGCCATCCTGGCTGCGGCCGGCCCCGCCGTGCTGGCCCGCTACACCGAGCGCGTGCGCGAGGAGTGGGACGGCTGGCAGCGCAGCCACCCGGCCACGGGCCGCTATGACTACCAGCGCAGCCAGCTGCGCGGCCGCTACCTCGCCAGCATCGCGGCCCAGGGCGACCCGCGCGCGCTGCGCGATGCCATGGCCGCCAGCGCCGCCGACCCGGGCGAATTCCATGACCTCGTGGCCCTGTGCGAAGCCCAGGGCTGGTACCGCGAGGCCTTCCAGTGGGCGCAGGCGGCGGCCAAACGCCATCCGCAGGACTGGCGCAGCGAGGACGACCTGCTGCGCTGCTACGAGCGCGACGGCTGGGACGAGGAAGCCCTGGCTATCTGGCGCCGCCGCCTGGCGGCCAACGCCTCGCCGGACGTCTACCAGTCCGTATTGAAAGCCGCCGGGCGTGCCGGGCGTGACCGCGCCGCCTACCGCGCCGAACTGTTCGCCTGGGCCGAGCAGCGCGAAGCCGATGCGCTGCAGGCGCGGCGCAAAAATCCCTACGGCCAGCAGGCGGGTGCCATGGAGCGCGACGTGAGCCTGCGCACCGCCTGGCTGCTGGCCGACCGGGATCTGGAAGAGGCTCTGGCCCTGGTGCAGCAAAGCGGCGTGCGCTGCGCGGCCGCGACGCTGGAAACCCTGGCGCGCAAGCTGCCCCGGCGCCATCACGCCGATGCCGCGCAACTGCTGCGGCGCGTGTTCGCGCAGGCCATGGAAAGCGCAACGTCTCCCTATGCCAAGCCCTTGGAACTGGTGCGCGAGATCCTGGAGCGCCTGCCCTCGGCGCAACAGACCGCATGGCTGGCCGAGCTGCGTACGCGCTACAAGCCCAAGCGCAACTTCATCGGCGGCCTGCCATGACCATTCGGCTTCCGCCCATGCAAAAAGCCCGCCGAAGCGGGCTTTTTGCATGGGACCTGCGTGGATTACTTCTGTTCCATCGGCGTCTTGGTGCCGTTGATGAACTGGCTCAGCGTGTAGCTGGGGTTCTTCATCTCGCCGTTGGCCTCGAACTGGATGCGCGAGGTCACGCCGGCGTAGTCGGACTTCTGCAGGAAGGGGATGTACACCTTCGGGTCCCACGAGTTGGCGCGCTTCATGGCGTCGGCCAGCAGCATGGTGGCGTCGTAGAAGTACGGGCTGTAGACCTGGAACTGGCCGGGGAACTTGGTGTCGTAGCGCTTCTTCCAGTCGCTGCCGCCGGGCATCTTGGCCAGCGAGGCGCCGCCGTCGGCGCAGACCACGTTCTCCAGCGGCTTGGCGCCGGCCGCCACCTTGGCCAGCTCGGGCACGCAGATGCCGTCGCCGCCCAGCAGCTTGGCTTCGTTCATGCCCAGCTGGGCCATCTGGCGCAGCATCGGGCCGGCCTGGCCGTACATGCCGCCGTAGAAGATGGCGTCGGGCTTCTTGGCCTTGATCGAGGTCAGGATGGCCATGAAGTCGGTGGCCTTGTCGTTGGTGAACTCGCTGGCCACCACCTTCACGCCCTGCTTCTCGGCTTCCCTCTTGAACACGCTGGCCAGGCCCTGGCCGTAAGCGGTGCGGTCGTCGACCACGGCCACGGTCTTGAGCTTGGCGATCTTGGCCACGTAGTCGGCCAGGGCGGCGCCCAGGGCGTTGTCGTTGGCGATGACGCGGTAGGTCGTGTTCCAGCCCGGCTTGGTCAGCTCGGGGTTGGTGGCGGCGCCCGTGATC
This sequence comes from Acidovorax sp. YS12, assembly GCA_021496925.1. Lineage (NCBI taxonomy): Bacteria > Pseudomonadati > Pseudomonadota > Betaproteobacteria > Burkholderiales > Comamonadaceae > Acidovorax > Acidovorax sp. YS12. Next base: position 2,071,869 of record CP053915.1, on the reverse strand, counting down.
ATGGGGATGCCGCAGTCGTGGAACACCTTGGAGGAGGGGATGGCCACGCCCGAGTTCAGGAACGTGGCGGCGCCGGCGACCTTGTCGTCGCACAGCTTCTGCGAAGCGGCCGTGCCCTGCTTGGGATCGGCGGCATCGTCTTCGGCCACCAGCTGGAACTTGACCTTCTTGCCGCCGATTTCCAGGCCCTTGGCGTTCAGGTCTTCGATGGCCATGCGCACGCCGTTTTCATTGTCCTTGCCGAAGTGGGCCTGGGGGCCGGAGACGGGGCCGATGTGGCCGATCTTGACGACCTGCTCCTGGGCCATGGCTGCCGAACCCATGCCTGCCACCACGGCGGCGATAAACAACTTGCGCGAAATCGTCATTCAGAACTCCTCAGAGATATCAATAGGAACCAGGGTTGTATAGCGGCATCGCTGCGCTTGGCAATGATGGAAACACTATGAGAGGCTCGAAGCAAAAACGGTGCCAGAATCGCGGCCCAGACAGGGGGCGTTGACTGGCGTTCCTATGTGCGAACAAGTGCACAAATCCTGCTCCGTTCTGACGTGATTTCATTCATTGATTTTTCTGATCCGCGTGATGCTGGCGCGCAACGGTTGCGCCATGCCTTCGGCGCCCCGCGCCGGGTGCTGGCCGCCCATGCCCTGCACGAGGTCCGCCCGGTGGTCGAGGCCGCCGAGGCGGCGGCGCGCGCCGGCGCCTGGGTGCTGGGCTGGCTGTGCTACGAGGCCGCTCCGGCGTTCGACCCGGCCCTGGTGGTGCATGCACCGAAAGAGGGCGCTGCGCTGGCATGGTTCGCGGTGCACGATGCGCCCGGGGCATGGCCGCCGGCGCGGGAAGAGGGCGCTGCCGTGATCGACTGGCACGGCCAGCCCGCGCTGGCGGCGTTTGAGCAGGCGCTGGCGCACATTCAGCAGGGCATCGCCTCCGGGGCGTATTACCAGGTCAACTTCACGGCGCCGCTGCATGGGCGCTTCGAGGGCGATGCCGCCGCGCTGTTCGCCGCGCTGCAGCGCGCGCAGCCCGAGGGCTACGCGGCGCATGTGGACGCGGGCGATGGCACGCAGGTGCTGTCGGTGTCGCCCGAGCTGTTCTTCGACTGGCAGGCGGGGCCCGACGGGCAGGGCGAGATCCTCGCGCGCCCCATGAAAGGCACGGCCGCGCGCGGCGCCACGCCCGCGCAGGACGCGGCGCAGGCCGCGCAGCTGCGCGCCAGCCCCAAGGAGCGGGCCGAGAACGTGATGATCGTGGACCTGCTGCGCAACGACCTGTCGCGCATCGCCGCGCCGCACAGCGTGTGCGTGCCGCGCCTGTTCCATGCCGAGCAACTGCCCACGGTGTGGCAGATGACGTCGGACGTGCAGGCGCGCACCCGTGCCGGCACGCGGCTGGTGGACGTGCTGGCCGCGCTGTTCCCCTGCGGCTCGGTCACCGGCGCGCCCAAGGTGCAGGCCATGCGCGCCATCCACGCGCTGGAGGGCGGGCCGCGCGGCGTGTACTGCGGCGCGCTGGGCCTGCTGCGCCCGGCGCCGCAGCACGGCACCGGTGCCATCGCGGCCACGTTCAACGTGCCGATCCGCACCATCGAATTGCAGGGTGCGCAGGCGCGTTGCGGCATCGGCAGCGGCATCGTCTGGGGCGCGCGCAGCGACGCGGAGTGGCGCGAATGGGAGGCCAAGCGCGCCTTCGTGGAGCGCGCCAGCGCGCCGTTCGAGATCCTGGAAACCCTGGCGCTGGAGGGCGGCGCCTACCGCCACCTGGCCGACCACCTGGCGCGCATGCGCGCGTCGGCCGCGCACTTCGGCTATCCGTTCGAGGAGGCTGCCGTGCAGGGCTGCCTGCGTGCGCTGGCCGAGGCGTACCCCGGCGGGCCCTGGCGCGTGCGCCTGCTGCTGGACGCGCGCGGCGCGCCGCGCGCCGAGGCCTTCGCCCTGGCCGCCACGCCGCAGCCCGTGCGGCTGGCGCTGGCCGCGCGGCCGCTGGTGCAGGCGCATGGCGAATGGGTGCGCCACAAGACCACGCGGCGCGCGCACTACGCGGCGTTCGCGCCCGCCGCCGGGTCGGGCGTGTTCGACACCATCCTGCACAACGCGGCGGGCGAGATCACCGAGACCACCTTCGGCAACATTGCCGCGCTGCTCGACGGGCGCTGGATCACGCCGCCGCTGGACTGCGGCCTGCTGCCGGGCGTGGGCCGTGCCGTGGCGCTGCGCCAGGGGCGCGTGCAGGAAGGGCTGCTGCGGCTGCAGGACGTGCCGCGCGTGCGGCAGTGGGCCTTCGTCAACAGCCTGCGCGGCTGGCTGGACGCGCGGCTGGTGTAGCGCCGCCGCCGCACCACGGGCGCGCCCGCCCGTGCCCGGGATACAATCGGAAACAACCTCCAGCCCTTGCCTGGCAAGCGCTGGCAGCTATGAAAAAAGGAGTCGTTGCCCTGGCCGCGCGTGGCGCGCAACGCCGCCCCGGCATGGCACGATAAAGGACGCGCACAACGCAGGCCCGACGGAAGATGCTCCATGGCACAAGATGACATCAGTTTCACCGATTTGATGGCCTCGTCCATCCACGACATGAAGAACTCGCTGAACGTGCAGATCAGCGCGTTGGAGAAAATCGCCGCGCAGTGCAAGGCCCACGGCGACATGCAGGACTACACCGACCTGGGGGGCGTGATCTACCAGGCCAACCGGATGAATGCCAACCTCATCCAGCTGCTGAGCCTGTACAAGCTGGACAAGGCCATCTACCCGGTCGATATCGCCGAGTGCCCGGTCGCCGAGCTGGTCGAGGACGCGCTGGCGATGTACCGGCCGGTCATGGCGTTCAAGGACATCGGGGTGGAGGTCGATTGCGACGCCGGCTGCTACTGGTACCTGGACCGCGACCTGATGGCCGGGGTGCTGCTGAACGCGCTGAACAACGCCTTCCACTACACGCGCGACAAAATCCGCATCGCCGCGCGCATCGACGGCGGGTGCCTGGAGCTGCGCGTGGAGGACAACGGCCAGGGCTACCCGGCGCACATGCTGCGCGACGAGCGCGTGAACGCCAGCGCCGCCGGGGTGAACTTCCGCACCGGCAGCACCGGGCTGGGCTTTTACTTCTCGGCCCAGGTGGCGCGCGTGCACCGCAACGGCGGCCGCCAGGGCATGCTCATCATCGAGAACGGCGGCGCCTGGGGCGGCGGCTGCTTCGTCGTGCGGCTGCCGTAGGAAAGAACAAACAACATGCCATCTGCTGCATTGACGAAGGCCAAGGTGCTGGTCGTGGACGACTACCAGGGCATGCGCACCATCCTGCGCGACCTGGTGCGCTCCATGGGCGTGACGCGCGTGGACACCGCCGCCAGCGGCCGCGACGCGCTCAACCACCTGCGCACCAACCGCTACGACGTGGTGATCTGCGACTTCAACCTTGGCATCGGCCTGAACGGCCAGCAGGTGCTGGACGAGGCGCGGCTGCACGACTACATCGGCGTGTCCACCATCTGGGTCATGGTCACGGCGGAGAAAACCGCCGAGATGATCATGGGCGCGGCCGAGGCCAAGCCCGACGAATACCTGCTCAAGCCGATCAACCAGAACATCCTCGAAGGCCGCCTGGAGCGCCTCATCGTCAAGAAGCAGGCCCTGCGCGGCGTGGAGGAGGCGCTGCGCGGGCGCGACTACGCCACGGCGCTGGCGCGCTGCAACCAGCTGCTGGCGGGCGAGGGCGGCAAGGCCCCCGAGATCCTGCGCATCAAGAGCGACCTGCTGCTCAAGCTGGGCGACTACGACGGCGCCAAGACCCTGTTCGAGTCGGTGCTGGCCGCGCGCAGCGTGCCCTGGGCGCGCACCGGCCTGGGCAAGGTGTACTTCCACCAGGGCCAGTACGAGATGGCGCGCAGCCAGTTCCGCCAGGTGCTGGAGGAAAACCGCATGTTCATCGAGGCCGCCGACTGGCTCGCCAAGACCTTCGACGCCATGGGCGACAAGCCCCAGGCCCAGCAGGTGCTGCAGGCCGCCGTGAAGCTCTCGCCCAACTCGGCCTACCGCCAGCGGGCGCTGGGCGAGACCGCCTGGCGCAACGGCGCGCTCGACGTGGCGCAGGGCGCGTTCGAGAAAACCATCCAGATCAGCGAGTTCTCCTCCAACAAGCACCCCGCGGCCTACGTGGCGCTGGCGCGCGTGCTGTCCGACAACGACAGCCCGGAGGAGGCGCTGAAGCTGCTCAAGCGCACCAACGAGGTGTTCAAGGACAGCAAGGACGGCGTCAACATCGCCATCCAGGCCGCCGCCGTGCAAAGCGCCGTGCACCACAAGGCGGGGCAGGCCGAAGAGGCGCAGGCCGCCATGGCGCAGGTCGAGGCGCTGCTGGCCAGCCACGCCGACAAGGCCAGCCCGCAGACCGCCATGGAAGTGGCCCATAGCATGCTGGCCCAGGGGCGCAAGGAGCAGGCCTGCGCGCTGATGCGCAACCTGGTCAAGTCGCACCACGAGGATGCGCAGCTCTCCGGCCAGGTGCAGGAGCTGTTCGAGCAGGCGCAGATGGGCGAGGAGGGGCGCACGCTCATCGCCGAGTCGCGCGAGGAAGCCATCAGCATCAACAACCAGGGCGTGCTGCTGGGGCGCCAGGGCCAGTTTGCCGAAGGCGCGCGGCTGCTGCGCATCGCGCTGCAGAACCTGCCGCACAGCGAGGTGATGATGATGAACCTGTGCGGCCTGCTGATCGGGCAGATGCGCGCCGAGGGGCGCTCCGACGCCCTGCTGGCCGAAATCATGGGCCTGCTCGAGCGCGTGAACGAGATCAACCCCGACAATGCCAAGTACCGCCAGTACATGGCGCTGCTGCGGCCCGCGGGCGGGCGCTGACCTTTCCTGTACGGAAATTAGCAGTCAAATCGGCCTCCAGGCCTTACCGGGAAAGCGCAAGCAGCTATCGAAACATGAGCGCATGGCGCCTGCTGCGGCGGGCCTGCGCGAAGGAAAGGAAGTCGATGCGCAAGACGACATGGGCCATGGCCGCCGTGGCGGCCGCCGCGCTGCTCCCGGCCACGCCAGCCTGGGCCATCTACAAATGCCAGGGCGCCGATGGCAAGGTCACCTTCCAGGACGCCCGTTGCCCGGGGCAGGGGGAGGAGATCGAGGTCAAGCTCCCCACGGGGCCCGCCGTGCCCGCCTCCGCCTCCGCCCCCGCCAAGCGCGCGCCTGCCGCGAAGAAGGAGGGCGTTTTCGGCGAACGCTGGCAGCGCCGCACCGCGCTGGAAACCAGTGGCGTGGCCAACGCGCAGGCCGACCTCGAAGAACACCGTGCCCAGTGCGCGCGCGAACGGGCGGCCCTGGCCGAACGCCAGACGCTGGCCGAACGGCGGCGCACGGTGGCGGGCAGGCTGGAGGCGCAGGAGGCCGCCGGTGAAATGGAAGCGGCCGAGGAAGCCTGCAACGAACGCACGCAAGCGCTGGAGGCTGAGCTGCAGGGCCTGGAAAAAGAGCTACAGGAGTTACGGCAAAAACCCTGATACACCGCTCAGGCCGTGTTACGGGCGAATGGCTGCCGCAGCGCGGCCTGCTGCGCCAGCAGGCCCTCGAAAGCCTGCCACAGCGCGTGCGGCGCCGGGCCGGCGGGATCGAGCTGCGCCAGCGCGCAGGCCGTGGCTTCCAGCGTGCTGCGCTGGTGCGCGGCCTGGGCCTTGCGCAGTTCGCCGTAGCGCGAGGGCGGCGGGTGCGCCAGCGCCAGGCGTGGCAGCGTCTGCAGGGCGGGGTTGGCGTAGAGCATCTTGCGGCTCTTGCGCCAGGTGCCGTCGAGCACGATGAGCCGCAGCGCGTGCGGCGCGGGCGTGGGGCAGGGCCAGGGCGCGCTGGCCGCGAGGCCCAGGGAACCGCCGTGGGGTGTCGGCGGGTACAGCAGCACGCCGTGGCGCGGCGCATCGCCCGCGCGCCAGGGCGCGTGCAGCCAGGCGGCCAGTTGCGCGGGGTCGAACCGCTCGCCCACTTCCAGCCGGCTGCCCGGCAGGCACAGGTGCAGCAGGCGCGCCGTGCCCTTGGCCTCCAGCACCTCGGCGGGGTGCTGCAGCACCAGCAGCTGCACGGGGCTGTGCACCGGCCGTATCAGCGCGCACAGGCAGGCGCGCGGCGGGCGCAGGCACTGCGCGCAGCGCGTGCGCGGGGCCGTGGTGGAAGCCGCGGGGTTTACAGGCGGCCCTTGTAGTAGCTGCCCCGGTCCATGTCGGCGATCTCGACGCTGAGCTGCACCAGCATGCCGGCTGGCTGCGGGGTGAGGCGGCGCAGCACGGCGGCGATGGCGTCCGACAGTTCCTTCTTCACCGCGTCGCTGCGGCCCGAGAGCAGGCGCAGCTGCGCGTGCACGAAGGCGCGGTTCGCGGGCGCGGTGCCGACCGCGAACTGCGGCACGGGCACGATGCGGGTCTTGAGGTCGGCCTCGTCGGCCACTTCGGGGCTGGCGCAGACGGCGGCGTTGAGCTCGGTGAGCGCCTGGGCTTCGGGGAAGCCGGCGAGGTTGCGGGAATATTCGACGGTCAGGTGGGGCATGGAAAACCTCCGGGTGGAACAAATCAGGCGTGCGCCGGGCGCAGCGCGGCCAGCGCCTGCAGCAGGCGCTGCACGTCGGCCTCGGTGTGCGCGGCCGACAGCGCGATGCGCAGCCGTGCCGTGCCCTCGGGCACCGTGGGCGGGCGGATGGCGGGCACCCACAGGCCGCGCGCGCGCAGGCCGTCCATCACGGCCAGGGCCTCGTCGTTGGCGCCGATGACCAGGGCCTGCACGGCCGTGCGCGAGTCGCCCAGCCGCCAGTGCGTGCCTTGCAGCAGCGGCGCCAGGCCGGTGCGCAACTGGGCGATGCGCGCCGCGAGCTGCTCGCGCCGCCAGCCCTCGGCGGCGATCACGCGCAGGCTGGCCTGCAGCGCCCGCGCGAGCAGCGCGGGCGCTGCCGTGGCGAAGATGTAGCTGCGCGTCTTCTGCACCAGCCATTCGACGAGCGCGCCGGGCCCGGCGACGAAGGCACCCGCCACGCCCGCGGCCTTGCCCAGCGTGGCCATGTAGAGCACGCGCGGCGAGGCGTTCGCGCCGGTGAGGCCCGCCTCGGCCAGCGTGCCGCGCCCCTCGGGGCCGAGCACGCCGAAACCGTGGGCGTCGTCGATCAAGAGCAGCGCGTCGTGCCGTTCGCACAGGGCCAGCAGCGCGCGCACGTCGGCCACGTCGCCGTCCATGCTGAACACGGCGTCGGTGATGACGAGCTTGCGCCGCGCGGGGCTGGCCGCGAGCAGGCCGCCCAGCGCCGCGAGGTCCGCATGCGCGTAGCGGTGCACCGTGGCGCGCGACAGGCGCGCGCCGTCGATCAGGCAGGCGTGGTTGAGCGCGTCGGAGAACAGCGCGTCGCCCTCGCCCACGAGCGCGGGCACGATGCCGATGTTGGTCGCGTAGCCCGCGTAGAAGTAGAGCGCGCGCGGCAGCTGCACGAAGCGCGCGAGGTCGTCCTCCAGCGCGGCGTTGGCCGTGCTGTGGCCGCTGACCAGCGGCGAGCTGCCCGAGCCCACGCCGAATTCGTGCGTGGCCGCGCGGGCCGCCTCGGCCAGCGCGGGGTGTGCCGCGAGGCCCAGGTAGTCGTTGCTGCAGAAGGCCAGCATGGGCACGCCGTCCACGGTGAGGTGGGCGCCCTCGGCGGGCACCACGGCGCGGCGCCTGCGGCGCAGGTGGGCATCGTCCAGCGCGGCGATGCGCGCGGGGAATTCGTCGATCCAAGAGGGAGCAGTGGTCATGTCCAGTCGGCGGGCAATTGGTAGAGCGCGGCCAGGGCGCGCGCGTCGGGCCGGGGCTGGTGCGGCAGTTCGGCCAGCAGCGGCACGCCCAGGCGCTGGCGCAGCCAGGCGATGTTGTCCTCGGGCGCCAGCATGTGCGGATCGATGCGGTTGGCCACCCAGCCCGCGAGCGCGAGGCCGCGCGCGCGGATGGCATCCAGCGTGAGCGCGGCATGGTTCAGGCAGCCCAGGCGCAGGCCCACGACCAGCACCATGGGCAGGCCCAGGGCCTGGGCCAGGTCGGCGCCGGTCTCGGTGTCGGACAGCGGCACGTGCAAGCCCCCGGCGCCCTCGACCACCACGGCGTCGGCGCGCGCGGCGAGCTGGCGGTAGCTCTGCACGATGGCGGGAATGGAAATGGCCGTTCCAGCGCGCGCCGCCGCGATGTGCGGCGAGAGCGGCTCGGGCAGCAGCACGGGGTTGTCGAGCTCGGGCGGCACGGCCACGGTGGAGGCGGCGCGCAGCAGCACGGCGTCTTCGTTGGCGAGCTGGCCGCCGTGCAGCCCGGCGCCCGCGGCCACGGGCTTCATGCCGACCACGCGCGCGTGGTGGCGCGCGAGCGCGTGCAGGAGCGCGGCCGAGGCCAAGCTCTTGCCCACGCCCGTGTCGGTGCCGGTGACGAACACGCCCAGGGTCATGGCAGGCGCTCCTCGGTGGGGGCGGCCGCGCCGGCTTCCTCGGCCAGCGTGGCGTCGAGCGCGGCCAGGGCGTTGTGGGCGAGGTGCTGCACCGCCTCGTCGTCGAGCACGTAGGGCGGCATGGCGTAGAGGGTGGTGCCGATGGGGCGCAGCAGCAGGCCGCGCGCCATGGCGTGGCGGTGGTAGCGGCGCGCGAAGTCGGGGAGCTGTGTGTCCACGTCCCAGGCCCAGACCATGCCCTGGCGGCGCGCGTGGCGCACGCGCGGGTGCGCGGTGAGCGGCGCGCAGGCCGCGTCGATGGCCTGCGCGCGCTGCACGTTGCGCGCCAGCGCATCGGTCTGCTCGAACAGCTCCAGCGTGGCCAGCGCCGCGCGGCAGGCCAGCGGGTTGCCGGTGTAGGAGTGCGAGTGCAGGAAGCCGCGCGCCACGTCGTCGTCGTAGAAGGCAGCGTAGACCACGTCGGTGGTCAGCACGGCCGACAGCGGCAGCGTGCCGCCCGTGAGGCCCTTGGACAGGCAGAGGAAGTCGGGCCGGATGCCCGCCTGCTGGTGCGCGAACATGCTGCCCGTGCGGCCGAAGCCCACGGCGATCTCGTCGGCCACGAGGTGCACCTCGTAGCGGTCGCACAGCGCGCGCGCCCGGCGCAGGTATTCGGCGTCATGCATCGCCATGCCGGCGGCGCACTGCACCAGGGGCTCGAGGATCAGCGCGGCCGTGGTGGCGTGGTGCTCGGCCAGCCAGGCTTCGAGCGCGGCGGCGGCGCGCAGGGCCACGCCGCGCGCCGATTCGCCGGGCCGGGCGCCGCGCGCGTCGGGGCTGGGCGCGGTGGCGGCCAGGCGCACGAGCGGGGCGTAGGCCTCGCGGAACAGGGCGATGTCGGTCACCGCGAGCGCGCCCACGGTCTCGCCGTGGTAGCCGCCGGCCAGGCCCACGAAGCGGCTCTTGGCCGGGCGGCCCTGGTTGCGCCAGTAGTGCGCGCTCATCTTGAGCGCGATCTCGGTGGCGGATGCGCCGTCGCTGCCGTAGAACGCATGGCCCAGGCCCGTGAGCGCGGCCAGGCGCTCGGACAGTTCCACCACGGGCGCGTGCGTGAAGCCCGCGAGCATCACGTGGTCGAGCCGCGCGAGCTGGTCGGTGAGCGCGGCCTGGATGTGCGGGTGGCCGTGGCCGAACAGGTTGACCCACCAGGAGCTGATGCCGTCGAGGTAGCGCCGGCCGTCGGTGCCGTAGAGCCACGGCCCCTGCGCGCGCGCGATGGCCACGGGCGGCTCGGCCTCGTGGCGCTTCATCTGCGTGCAGGGGTGCCAGACGCTGGCGAGGCTGCGCGCGGCGAGGGCGTCGGCGGGCGGCGTCACAAGGGCTGCGTGGGCACGTGGTGGCGCAGCGCGGTCTGGCGGTTGTGCTCGTCCACGAACACGAGCTGCGGCTGGTGGGCCGCCACCTGGTCCTCGTGCACCTGGGCGAAGGCCGCGATGATGAGCAGGTCGCCCACGGCGGCGCGGCGCGCGGCCGAGCCGTTCACGGAGATCATGCCGCTGCCGCGCTGGCCCTTGATGGCGTAGGTGACGAAGCGCTCGCCGTTGTCCACGTTCCAGATGTGCACCTGCTCGTTCTCGCAGATGTTGGCGGCGTCGAGCAGGTCCTCGTCGATGGCGCACGAGCCCTCGTAGTGCAGCTCGCAGTGCGTGGTCTTGACGCGGTGGATCTTGGATTTGAGCAGGGTGCGGAACATGGGGCGTAGGGGGCGATGCGGGTGAAAAACCTGTGAGTCTATACAACCCCCCGGGCTGCGCGGTGGGCAGCGCCGCGGGCACGATTGTGGTTTTTTTGCCAATGCGGTGCTGTGCTACGGGTTTTCACGAAGGTTTCATGGGTGGTTCGTGTAATGCACGCAGCCCTCGGGCTTTTCCCATTCACATAACCACAGTTGAATACCATGAAACGAACCCTCCTTGCCCTGGCCGCACTGGCCACCGCCGCAGGCGCTTCGGCCCAAAGCTCCAGCGTGACCCTTTTCGGCGTGGCCGACGTTTCCGTAGCGCGCATCTCCACCACCGGCAAGAGCGTGTCCGGCCTGGCCAACGGCGGCAACTCCAGCAGCCGCTTGGGCTTTCGCGGCGTGGAAGACCTGGGTGGCGGCCTGAAGGCCGGTTTCTGGCTCGAAGGCGGCCTGAACGTCGATGACGGCGGCTCCGGCTTCAAGTTCGACCGCCGCTCCACCGTCAGCGTGATGGGTGGCTTTGGCGAAGTGCGCCTGGGCCGCGACAAGACCCCGTCGTACCAGAACCTGGAAACCTTCCATGCCTTCGGCGACACCGGCATGGGCGCCATCAACGGCCACAACCTGATCAGCGGCTCGGCCACCGGCACGCCCGAGGGCTCGAATCCCAAGCGCGTCTCCAACGGCGTGAGCTACCTGCTGCCCAAGCTCGGCGGCGTGTATGGCCAGGTGACCTACGGCTTCGGCGAGCAGGCCGGCAGCACCAGCCTCTCCAGCACGATCGGCCTGCGCGTGGGCTATGCCAACGGCCCGCTGAACGTGGCCGCGGCCTACGGCGTCGTCAAGGGCGGCACGACCGCCGACACCGTGGACTACAAGAACTTCAACCTGGGCGCTTCGTACAACTTCGGCGTGGTCACCCCCATGGTGCTGATCGCCTCCGAGCGCGGCAACGACAAGCGCGTCGATCTGTACAGCTTCGGCGTGAAGGCCCCCGTGGGCCCTGGCGAGCTGCGTGCCGCCTTCTCCCTGTACAAGGACAAGAAGGTGGACAACAACGATTCCAAGCGTTTCGCCATCGGCTATGGCTACCAGATGTCCAAGCGCACGGAGCTGTATGCGGCCGTGGCGCGCCTGAGCAACGACGACAAGGCCGCGCGCAAGCTGGGCTCGTCGCTGAGCCCGACGCCTGGCGTGGGCAACAGCCTCACCGGCTACGAAATCGGCCTGCGCCACAACTTCTGAGGCCAGCCGGCGCCGCCGGGTTTCAGCCTTCGGATGGGGAAGCCAGCAGCCCGGGCGTGCATCCAGCCTCAGTCAGCCCCGCAAGCCATGCTTGCGGGGCTTTTTCGCGTGTGGGTGGGCGGTGCTCAGCGCTGCAGCGCGGGCACGAGGATGGTGGGCGCCGCCGGCGCGGCCAGCGCCGGCCAGTCGCGGCTGTAGTGCAGGCCGCGGCTCTCGTGGCGCATCTGGGCGCTGCGCACGATCAGGTCGGCCACCTGCACCAGGTTGCGCAGCTCCAGCAGGTCGCGGCTGACGTGGAAGTTCGAGTAGAACTCGTGGATCTCGCCCGTGAGCAGCGCGATGCGGTGCGCCGCGCGCTCCAGCCGCTTGTCGGTGCGCACGATGCCCACGTAGTCCCACATGAAGCGGCGCAGCTCGTCCCAGTTGTGCGAGATGACCACGCACTCGTCGGCGTCGGTCACGCGGCTGTCGTCCCAGGGCGGCACGGCGGGCAAGGCGGCGCGCGGCACCTCGGCAATGGCCTGGGCCGCCGCGCGCGCGTACACCATGCATTCCACCAGCGAGTTGCTGGCCAGGCGGTTGGCGCCGTGCAGGCCGGTGCAGGCGGTCTCGCCGATGGCGAACAGGCCCTGCAGGTCGGTGCGCCCGGCCAGGTCGGTGAGCACGCCGCCGCAGGTGTAGTGGGCCGCCGGCACCACGGGGATGGGCTCGCGCGTGATGTCCAGCCCCAGCTCGGCGCAGCGCGCCAGGATGTTGGGGAAGTGCAGTTGCAGGAAGCGCGGGCTCTGGTGCGAGATGTCCAGGTGCACGCAGTCCAGGCCGTGCTTCTTCATCTCGAAGTCGATGGCGCGCGCCACCACGTCGCGCGGCGCCAGCTCGGCGCGCGCGTCGTGCTGCGGCATGAAGCGCGTGCCGCCCTTGCTGGCGGGCAGCTTGAGCAGCCCGCCCTCGCCGCGCACGGCCTCGGTGATGAGGAAGCTCTTGACGTGCGGGTGGTACAGGCAGGTCGGGTGGAACTGGATGAACTCCAGGTTCGCCACGCGGCAGCCCGCGCGCCACGCGGCGGCGATGCCGTCGCCCGTGGCCGTGTCGGGGTTGGTGGTGTAGAGGTAGACCTTGCCCGCGCCGCCCGTGGCCAGGATGGTCTGCGGCGCGCGGAAGGTGACGACCGCGTCGGCGGCTTCGTCGAGTGCGTACAGCCCCAGGCAGCGCGGCGCGCCCGGCAGCCCGAGCTTGCGCGAGGTGATCAGGTCGACCAGCGTGTGGTGCTCGAACAGCGTGATGCCGGGCGTTTCGCGCACCACGTCGATCAGCGTGCGCTGCACGGCGGCGCCGGTGGCGTCGGTGGCGTGCACGATGCGCCGCGCGCTGTGGCCGCCCTCGCGCGTGAGGTGCAGCGTCCCGTCCTCCTGCGAGAACGGCACGCCCAGGCCCTGCAGCCAGCGGATGGCGTCGGGCGCGTTCTCCACCACGAAGCGCGTGGCCGCCAGGTCGCACAGGCCGGCGCCGGCCACCAGCGTGTCCTGCACGTGCGCGTCGAAGCTGTCGCCCTCGGCCAGCACGGCGGCGATGCCGCCCTGGGCCCAGCCGCTGGCGCCGTCGTGCAGCTGGCGCTTGGTCAGCACGGCCACGCGGTGGGTGGGAGCGAGCCGCAGCGCGGCGGTGAGCCCGGCGAGGCCGCTGCCCACGATGAGCACGTCAAAGTCTTGGGTTGTCATGGCGGAGAGGCGAAAAAGGAGTGTTCTCAGGCCGGGGTATAGGCCAGACGCACGTAGATGGGCGCGAAGGCTTCGGCCTGGGTGATTTCGATCAGCGTTTCCTTGGCCAGCTCCAGCAGCGCGATGAAGGTCACCACCATCACGGTGCTGCCTTTCTCGGGCTGGAACAGGTCCTCGAACTCGACGAAGCGCCGCCCCTGCAGCGCACGCAGCACCATGCCCATGTACTCGCGCACCGAGAGCTCCTCGCGCGTGATGCGGTGGTGCTGCACCAGCTTGGCGCGTTTCAGGATGTCGCGCCAGGCGTCCTGCAGGTCGCTCAGCTGCACCTCGGGAAAGCGCGGCGCCAGGCTCTGCTCGATGGTCACCTGCGCCTTCAGGAAGTCGCGCCCGTATTGCGGCAGGTTGCCCAGCTGCCGGGCGGCGAGCTTCATCTGCTCGTATTCGAGCAGGCGGCGCACCAGCTCGGCGCGCGGGTCCTCGGCTTCCTCGGCGCCTTCCTGCTTCTTCGGCGGCAGCAGCATGCGCGACTTGATCTCGATGAGCATGGCTGCCATCAGCAGGTACTCGGCCGCCAGCTCCAGGTTGCGGCTGCGGATCTCATCGACGTAGGCCAGGTACTGGCGCGTGACGCCGACCATCGGGATGTCGAGGATGTTGAAGTTCTGCTTGCGGATCAGGTACAGCAGCAGGTCCAGCGGGCCCTCGAAGGCTTCGAGGAACACCTCCAGCGCATCGGGCGGGATGTACAGGTCCTGCGGCAGCGCGAACAGCGGCTCGCCATACAGGCGCGCCAGCGCCACCTGGTCGACCACCTCGGGCATGGCGGCCGGTGGCGGGGGCGCATCGGCGTCGCTCCCGGGGCCCCTGCCTGCTACTGCTTGCATAGCTGCCAGCGCTTGCCAGTATTGGCCTGGAGGCTGTTTTTACTGCTGATCGGTCTGGCTGTAGGCGTAGTACACGTAGGACTTCTGCGCCACGCGGCCGGCGCGGTAGTCGTCCCACAGCGTGCGGTCCACGTTCTTGTCCCACAGCAGCGCGCGGCCGGCCTGCTGCTGGGCATCCAGCTCGGGCTTCTGCGTCTTCATCTGGTTGATGAACTGGGTGGTTTCGGATTGGTAGTCGGGACGGCGGAAAATAGACATGGACGGTGAACCTCTCAGAACCCTCGATTTTAGCGACACACCCATGAAGCCCTTGAACCGTATCACCCGCCTGCTGGGCGCTGGCGCGCTGGCCCTGCTCGCGCTGGCGGGCTGCGACGCCCAGCGCATCCGCGAACTGGAGGAAGACGTCTCCACCGAGGCCGACGTGCGCGAGCGCTTCGGCGAGCCCGATGGCATCTGGCAGGAGAGCGATGGCGGCCGCACGCTGGAGTACAACCGCCAGCCCATGGGCCACCAGAACTACATGATCACCATCGGCCCCGGCGGCAAGATGACGGCGCTGCGCCAGGTGCTGGCGCCGCACCAGTTCGCCAAGGTGCAGCCGGGCATGGACAAGGAGGCCGTGCGCCGCCTGCTGGGCAAGCCCGCCAAGCAGATGGCCTTCGCGCTCAAGCAGGAAACCGACTGGGACTGGAACTGGATCGACCCGCCGAGCCGCGAAATGGTCTTCACCGTGACCTTCGGCGCCGACGGGCGCGTGCTGCGTTCGGGCAGCGTGGAGAAGATGCCCGACGGCGCGTGACCCTGTTCACGTTCTGAGAACGTATATGGACGCCCCGAATAAGCCAAGCCCTCATGCAGTGCTGTCAAGTAGGTAAAGATTGCACCCGTATATCCGGACTTGATGTGGCATGAGCCACGGTCCCTGATGGGATTCGCTGGCGGATTTCCTATCGGTTCAGCGCACTCGAAGTGCTACGTTCTCATCGGATTGCATCCACCACGGTCTGACCTGTCTTGCCATCACTTCATGATTGCTTGAGCAATCGGTGGTTTTGCTCCCTGTCGTCGTTGTTCCTGCCGTAGCGGCGCTGTGGCTGCTCAGGCTGCTTGCCGTGTGTAGCCTGACTCGTAACTTCTGTCATGCGCGAGCAAGGCCCACACGATGCGTGCATTCTTGTTGGCCAGCGCCACCGCTGCCACGTTCTTGTTGCGCCGCTGTAGCACGCCATTGACCCAGCGGCATTGCGCACTGTCGGATGCTTTGTTCTGCGTGTGGTAGATCACCGAGCGTGCACCGTGAATCAGCAAGGTTCGCAAATAGGTGTCGCCCCGCTTGCTGATGCCCAGCAAGTTTTGCTTGCCCCCGCTGGAGTGCTGGCGTGGCACAAGGCCCAGCCAGGCAGCCACTTGTCGACCATCCTTGAAGTGCCTGGCATCGCCCAACGAAGCGACCAATGCGCAAGCCGTCACGGGGCCAATGCCGGGTATCTGTTCGAGCCTGCGGCTCAAATCGCTTTGGCGGTGCCAGGCGACGATTTGCGCTTCCAGTTCCTGAACCTGGCGGTCAAGCTCCTTGAGGTGCTCCAGCAGCTTGTTCATGAGCTGGCGGAACATGCCGAGCAGTTCATTGGAAGCATCCTCGATGAGCTCTGGCACCCGCTGGTGGATGTGGCCGATGCCCTGTGGAATGACCAGCCCAAACTCGGCGAGCAGGCCCCGGATTTGATTGGCTTGCGCGGTGCGGGCCAGGACAAACCCCTGTCGCACCCGGTGCAGGGCCAGTACGCTTTGCTGCTCGATGTTCTTGACGGGCACGAAACGCATGCTCGGGCGGGTAACAGCTTCGCAGATGGCAGCAGCATCGGCGGCATCACTCTTGTTGGTCTTGACGTAGGGCTTGACGAACTGCGGGGCCATCAGGCGCACGGTGTGGCCCATGCCCTGGAGCTTGCGTGCCCAGTGATGGGCGCTGGCGCAAGCTTCCATGCCGATCAGACAGGCGGGTAGGTTGGCAAAGAATGCCGCTATCTGGTTGCGCTTGAGCGGCTTGTTGAACACTGCCCGACCGTGTTCATCAACGCCGTGGACTTGAAACACATTCTTGGCCAGATCGATGCCAATGGTTGTAACCTTCATGGTGGACGCTCCTGCTCGTTGAAGTGGAAGAGAACTGACGTCTCCACTTTGGCACTTTGATGCCGTTTAGGGTAGGGGCGTCCATCCCATTGGTTCACGATCTTATGGCGCGATCTTGCGCTTGAGCGCGCGCGCCACCGGCGCAGGCAGGCTGGGCAGCGACTTGAGCAGCCACGGCAGCACCTTGCGCTTGGCGCCCGCGAGCGATTCGGGCACCAGCGCCTCGATCAGGTGCGGCCCCGGGTGGGCCAGCGCATGTTCCAGCGCCTGGCAGAAGTCCTCGGCCGTGCGGGCGCGCACCGCGTGCACGCCCATGCCCTGGGCCAGTTGCGCGAAATTCAGCACCGGCCCTTTCAGGTCGAGCTGCGATTTCGCCTTGGGGCCAGCCTCTTCGGCACCCACGCGCTCCAGCTCCACGTTCAGCACCGAGTAGCTGGCGTTGTTGAAGATCACCGACACCACGTGCAAGTGCTCGCGCGCCATGCTCCACAGCGCCTGGATGGTGTACATGGCCGTGCCGTCGCCGATCAGCGCGATCACCGGCCGGCTGGGGCAGGCGATGGCCGCGCCCACGGCGTTGGGCAGGCCCTGGCCGATGGCGCCGCCCGTGAGCGTCAGCAGGTCGTGGCGCGGGCAGCCCGCCGTCATCGTGCCCAGCATCAGGCCGGAGGTGATGGCTTCGTCGATCAGGATGGCGTTCTCGGGCAGCAGGTGGCCCACGGCCTTGCAGACCTTGGGCGCGGTGAGCGGCCCGCGCGGGCGCTCCGGGCGCCGGGCGGGGGCCAGCGGCGGCTCGGTGGCGGCGCCCAGCGTGGCGGCGAGTTTCTCCAGGCTGGCCGCCGCGTCCTGCGCGGGGCTGCTCAGGGTGTGCACCGTGCAGCCCTCGGGCACCAGGTCGCTGGCCTTGCCGGGGTAGGCGAAGAACGAGACGGGGGGCTTGGCATCCACCAGCACCAGGTGCCGCGCGCCCGCGAGCTGTACGCCCGCCAGCTCGGCCAGGTAGGCCACGCGCTCGACGAAGGGCAGGCCCGCGCCGCGCTCCATGCGGGTGGGGAAGACCTCGGCCAGCAACTGCACGCCGGTGCTGGCGGCAATGCGGGCGGCCGTGCGCAGCGCGCCTTCGCGCAGCGCCTGGCCGCCGAGCAGCACGATGGTTTTCTCGCCCGAGCGGATGGCCTGGGCGGCGGCCTGCACGGCTTCGTCGCTGGCGGCGGCGGGCGCGGGCTGCTGCGGCGGCGGGCAGGGCTGGCCACCCTCGCCCCAGGACACGTCGGCGGGCAGGATCAGCGTGGCCACCTGCCCCGGCAGGCCGCGCGCGGCGGCGATGGCGTCGGCCGCATCCTGGCCCAGCGCGGCGGTGCTTTGCGCGGTGCGCACGAAGCCGGGCGAGACGTTGCGCGCCACGGTCTCGATGTCGGACTGGAGCTGCGCGTCGTAGCGCGTGTGGTAGGTGGCGTGGTCGCCCACGATGTTGACCACCGGCACCTTGCCCTTGCGCGCGTTGTGCAGGTTGGCCAGGCCGTTGCCCAGGCCGCAGCCCAGGTGCAAGAGCGTGGCGGCGGGCTTGCCCGCCATGCGCGCGTAGCCGTCGGCCGCGCCGGTGGCCACGCCCTCGAACAGCGCCAGCACGGCGCGCATGCGCGGCTCGGTGTCTAGCGCGGCAACGAAGTGCATCTCGCTCGTGCCGGGGTTGGTGAAGCAGACCTCCACGCCCGCGTCGGCCAGGGTCTGGAGCAGGGCTTGTGCGCCGTTCATGGTTTCTCCTTTTTTGATAGCTGCTTGCGCTTGTCCTGTAAGCGCTAGAGGCTGATTTGGCTATGAATCCGTGTCGAGGTGCCGCGGGCCGATGTCGGCGGTGCGCGTCACGCCCGCCAGCGTCATCGCCAGCAGCAGCTCGCGCTGCCACTGGGCCAGCAGCGTGCGCACGCCCGCCTCGCCCTGCGCGGCCAGCGCCCAGACCCAGGGGCGGCCCACGAGCACGCCGCGCGCGCCCAGCGCCAGGGCCTTGAAGATGTCCACGCCGCCGCGCACGCCGCCGTCCATCAGCACCTCGGTCTGCGCGCCCACGGCCTGGGCGATGGCGGGCAGCTTGGAAGCGGTCGAGGCCACGGAATCGAGCTGGCGCCCGCCGTGGTTGGAGACGACGATGCCCTGTGCGCCCACGGCCACGGCGGCGCGCGCGTCCTCCACGTCGAGGATGCCCTTGAGCAGCAGGCGGCCCTGCCACTGGCCGCGCAGCCATTCGATGTCCTTCCACGTCACGCCGGGGTCGAACTGCGCGTCCACCCAGGCCTTGAAGGCGTTCAGGTCGCGCGCGCCGGGCACCTGCGCGGTCAGGTTGCCAAAGCGCAGCGGCTTGCCGCGCAGCGCCACGTTCCACACCCAGCCGGGGCGCGCCAGCACCTGCGCGGCCCGGATGAGCGCGGGGCGCGCGCCACTGGCGGCCATGCCGTGGCGGATGTCGCGCAGGCGCATGCCGGGCAGCGGCAGGTCGACGGTGAAGACCAGCGTGCGGCAGCCTGCGGCCCACGCATCGTCCAGCAGCGCGCGCACGGCGCCGCGGTCGCGCAGCATGTAGAGCTGGAACCAGGGCGGCGCGCTGGCGGCGGCCACTTCATCCAGCGCGCAGATGCCCACGGTGGAGAGCGTGAACGGCACGCCCGCCGCGTGCGCGGCGCGCGCGGCCTGTGCCTCGCCCCGGCGCGCGGCCATGCCGGCCAGGCCAATGGGCGCCAGCGCCAGCGGCATTGCGCAGGGCTGGCCCGCCAGGGTGGCGCGGGTGTCCACCTGGGCCATGTCCACCAGCACGCGCTGGCGCAGGCGCAGGGCGGCAAGGTCGCTCACGTTGGCGGCCAGCGTGCGCTCGGCGCTGGCGCCGCCGTCGATGTAGTCGAACAGGAAGCGCGGCAGGCGCTTGGCGGCCAGGCGGCGCCAGTCCTCGGTGGAGGCGGGGTAGGACAGGTCAGGCAGCATGGGCGGCCTCCGTGGCGCGGCCGTGGCCGAAGCGCCGCATGGCCAGCGCGAAGACCAGCCCGCCGGCGTACATCAGCACGCCGTAGAGCGCGCCGGGGATGGCCATGGCGTCGTCCTTGAGCACGGTGCTGGCGATCACCAGCGCCAGCGCGGCGTTCTGCACCGCCGTCTCGATACCCAGCGTGACCGACTGGCGGTAGGACAGCCGCGCGGCCCAGGCCACGGCGAAGCCCAGCGTGAGCATGCTGAGGTTGAGCACCACGGCGAAGGGCGCGAGCGAGCCGAAGTTGTCCACCAGCAGCGCCCAGTTCTTGGCCACGGCCAGCACCACGATGAGCACGAACAGCACCGTGGCCACCTTCGTGGCGCGCGGCTCGAAACGCAGCGCCCAGGCGGCAAAGCGCCGTCGCACCCACATGCCCAGGCTGACGGGCACGCCCAGCACCAGCGCTACCTGGCCCATCATCAGGCCCACGGGCACGTCCACGGCGCGCGCCGCGCCGAGGAAGTGGCCCAGCGCCCAGGTGACGACCAGCGGCAGCGTGAAGATGGTGAGCACGCTGGCCACGGCGGTGAAGCTCAGCGCCAGCGCCACGTCGCCGCGCGCCAGGTAGGTCAGCAGGTTCGACGTGCTGCCCGTGGGGCAGGCGGCCAGGATCATGAAGCCCACGGCGAACACGCCGCCCATGCCGAGCAGCGTGAGCATGAGGTAGCAGACCAGCGGCAGCAGCACGAAGTGGCAGGCCACGCCCACCAGCAGCGCGCGCGGCTGCGCCAGGATGCGCCGGAAGTCGGCCGGCGTAAGCCCCAGGCCGAGCGAGAACATGATGAACGCCAGGATGAGCGGCAGCAGCACGCCCGAAACGATGTCTCCCTGCATGGTGTCGTCTCCTTTCGCCGTGGTTGTCTCAGCCGCCGGCCGCGATGGCGCGCGCCGCCGCCCGGCCCGTGAGGATGCAGCCGGGCAGGAAGGTGCCCTCCAGCGAGCGCTTGCCATTGGCCCCGCCGCCGCCGAAGCCCGCCGCCTCGCCCACGCAGTACAGGCCGCCGATGGGCTGGCCCGCGCCGTCGAGCACGCGGCTTTGCAAATCCGTTTGCAGCCCGCCCAGGCTCTTGCGCGTGATGAGCTGCATCTGGATGGCGATGAACGGCCCCGCGCCGGGTTGTTGCAGCGGCGCGGGCGCGCAGGTGCGCAGCTTGTCCGGCCCCCACTGGCGCGCGTGCAGGATGCGGCGGATCTGGTCGTCGTTGTGCAGCTTGCTGCCGTGGGCGAAGTTGGCGTCGAACGCATCGGCCGTGGCCTGCAATGCCTCGGGTGCCACGTCGAGCGAGCAGGTCAGCGCATTCATCTTCGCGGCCAGCCCGGCCAGCGTGTCGTCCACCAGGAAATGCGGGCTTTGCCGCTGCATCTGCCGCACCAGGCGGTGGTTGCCCAGCAGCGTTTCCTTGAGGAACAGCGGGAACTGCCTGTCGCGGATGCGCTGGTTGTGCTCGGCGCCGGAGATGGCGAACTCCTTGGCCGCGATGCGCCAGTTGAGCAGGTGCCAGGTCCAGGGCTTTTCCTGCTGCGCCACGCGCTGGCACAGCCAGTGCGTGTCGAAGCCGGTCACCAGCGGCTCGGGGCCGATGCGCTCGCCCCGGTGGTTCAGCCACAGCGCCGACTTGCACGGAATGGCCGACAGGCCGTGCCCGTCGAAATGCGGGAATGGGTGCGGAAAGCCCGCCGCGTAGTTCCACATCTCGCCCGCGTGGGTGATCTGCGCGCCCAGCGTGGCGGCGTGGCGGTGCAGCTTGCCGTCGGCGAAGGGGTGCGCGCCGTTGAGCATGGCGGCGGGTTGCGGCCTGCCCGGGGGCCAGTTGGCGCGCGTTTCCTCGTGCCCTCCGTTGATGCCGCCCATGGCCAGCACTACCACGGGCGCTTGCAGGCGCACTTCCTCGCCCGTGGCCTCGTTGACGGCGATGGCGCCCGCGATGCGGCCGTTCTGCCGCTCCAGTGCCGTGGCGCGGTGGCCGTGCAGCAGCGTGAGCATGCCGCCTTCGCCCGCGCGGCGCAGCGCAGCCACCAGGCAGCGTGTGAGTTCGCGCGCGGTGCCCCAGACGATGTGGTAGCGCGGCAGGCTGTTGCCGTCGCCGTGCAGCCCGCGCTCCACCCAGTTCACGGCGGGCATGAACTTCACGCCCTCCTGCACCAGCCAGTCGTGCACCTGGGCGCGCGAGTGCTCTACGTAGTGGCGCGCCCAGGCGCGGGGCCAATGGTCCTCGGGCCCGAGTTCGCCAAAGCGCAGCCAGTCGGCCAGCGCGCGCTCGGGCGTGTCGGGGATCTTCATCTTCGCCTGCAGCGGTGTGCCCACCAGCGCCATGCCGCCGAAGGCCCACAGGGCCAGGCCGCCGAAGCGTTCGGGCGTATCGCGGTCCACCAGCGTGACGCGCTGGCCCGCGCGCAGCAGCTCCAGCGCGGCCACGATGCCGGCCAGGCCGCCGCCGAGGACGACGGCGTCGGAATGTTGGGTTGCCATGCGGCAGTCTCCTTGCGCGCACTCTGGGCGGTGCGCTGGCTGGCAACGATAGGCCCTTATGATGGGTTTACATTGACTTTGGAGGCCATCTGTTTTGACTTTGCAGGCCAGCGTATCGATGAGCTGGGTGAACACCGTGCTCGCGGCGGGCGAGCGCGCCGGGGTGCCGCGCGCGCGCCTGCTGGCGCAGGCCGGCATTGCCCCGGCCGAGCTGGCGCGCGAGCGCTGGCCCATCGACCACATCACGCGGCTGTGGCGCGCGGCGGCGCACTGCACGCAGGACGCGGGCTTTGGCCTCAAGGCCGGGGCGCTGGTGGGGCCGGGCAGCTTCAACGTGGTGAGCTACCTGCTGCAGTCCGCGCCCAGCCTGCGCGGGGCGATCGGCGTGGTGCAGCAGTACCAGCGCCTGATCAGCGACGGCGGGCGCTTCCAGATGATCGCGGGCGCGCAGGCGGGCTGGGTGGTCTACCACCCGCGCCAGGGCGCGCTGGCGTTCAGCCCGCACCAGATCGAGGCGGTGCTGGCGGCGGTGGTGGCGTTCTCGCGCTGGGTCACGGGCCAGGCCGTGCGCCCGCTGCAGGTGCAGTTCAGCCAGCCGCGCGTGGGGCCGCTGGCGGGCTACCGCGAGGCCTTCGGCTGCCCGGTGGCGTTCGAGCAGGCGTTCAGCGGCGTGCTGCTGGACAACGCGCTGCTCGACGCGCCCCTGCCCCAGGCCGACGCGCAACTGGCGCGCCTGCACCACCAGTACGCGGCGCAGCGCCTGGCGGTGCTGCACGAGGGCGGCGCGCTGGCGCAGGAGCTGCGCGCCTGGATCGCCGCCGCGCTGCCCGGCCGCGTGCCCACGCGCGCCGAGGCCGCGCAGGCGCTGGGCCTGAGCGAGCGCACGCTGGCGCGGCGCATGCGGGCGCAGCAGCTGAGCTTCTCGGCGCTGCGGGACGCCGTGCGGCGCGAGGCCGCGCTGCAGGCCGTGGCGCAGCCCGGGCGCGCGCTGGCCGACATTGGCCAGGCGCTGGGCTTTGCCGAGCCGGCGGTGTTCTGGCGCGCGTTCAAGCGCTGGACGGGGTGCACGCCGGTGCAGTGGCGTGCGCGGCAGGGTGCGGAGCCTTGAGCGGTTGCTCTGCTTTCAGGAGCTCCTTGCGCTTGCTGGGAAAGGGCTAGTGGCCATTTTTATCGAAATTCCTCGGCGTACTGCGCCTGCCCGAGGCCCAGAGACCAGTTCTCCCGGGCCACCTCGACGAGGTTCACGAACACGTCCTCGGGCCGCAGGCCGGGCTGCTGGCCGAGCCGCTCGGCGATGCGCCGGTACAGCGCCTTCTTCTGCGCCGCCGTGCGGGTGGCGCTGGCGGTGATCTGGATGAACACCAAGTCGTCGCTGCGCGCCACGCCCAGGTAGGCCGCGCCGTAGCGGAAGTTGGCGGCCTCGTGCTCGGTGATGGCCATGAACTGGTCGTCCTCGGGCACGTCGAAGGTCTCCTGCAGCGCGTGGTACACGCCGTCGCAGAGCGCTTGCCGGTAGGCCGGCGGCTTGCCGGCGCGCAGGGCGATGTGAACGAGGGGCATGGTGGTTCCTTTGGGGGGGGGGGGCGATGGGTGCCACCTTAGGATGCGAGAATGATTTCAACAAGTTATCAAAAAAAATATCAGAGATAATTTTTTGAAATGATTGACCGCCCCCTCGACCTCGACGCCGTCCAGGCCTTCGTCCGTATCGCCGAACTGGGCAGCTTCACCCGCACCGCCGACGCCCTGGGCGCCACGCAGGCGGCCGTGAGCCTCAAGCTCAAGCGGCTGGAGGCGCGGCTGGGCGTGCGGCTGATCGAGCGCACGCCGCGCCACGTGCAGCTTTCCGCGCAGGGCGCGGCCTTTCTCGGCCATGCGCGCGCCCTGCTGGAGGCGCACGCGCGCGCGCTGGCCGCGGGTGCCACGGCGCGCGAGCGCCTGGCCGTGGGCATCAGCGACCACGTGGCGGGGCTGGAGCTGCCCGCGCTCATCGCGCGCATGAACGCCCAGGCGCCGCAGTTGCTGATCGAGATCCGCATCGCTTCGTCGGGCGAGCTGCTGCAGCGCTTCGACCGGCGCGAGCTGGACGCCGCCATCGTGCGCCTGGACGCGGGCCGTGGCGATGGCGAGCTGCTGGCCGAGGAGCCCTTCGGCTGGTTCGCCGCGCCGGGCTGGCAGCCGCGCGCGGGCGAGCCGCTGCCGCTGGCCACGATGGCCGCGCCCTGCGGCGTGCGCGCGCTGGCCGGGCAGGTGCTCGACGCGGCGGGCGTGCCGTGGACGGAGGTGTTCACCGGCGGCGGCATCGCCGCCGTGGCCGCCGCCGTCATGGCCGGCCTGGGCGTGGCCGCGCTGGCGCCGCGCATGCTGCCGCTGGGGGCCGAGGACGTGGGCCGCAGGCTCGGGCTGCCCGCCCTGCCGCGCCTGCCGGTGCTGCTGCACACGCGGGTGCGCGCCGGGCGGCCGCGCGACGCGCTGGATGCGCTGGCCACTGCGTTCCGGAGCGCGGTGCGCGCGTGATCGTCAGGTGGTCGGCCCTCAGCCCTCGCGGTGGTCGGCCTGGCCGGCCTTCCAGTACCCCTGGGCATGCAGGCGCCGGGGTTCCATCTCGCGCGCCTGCAGGTAGTGCTGCCGCAGGGTGCGCATGGCCTGCGACTCCCCCGCCATCCACAAATAGCCCGGCCCCGGGGGCAGCGGGCGGTGCAGCAGCGCCTGGCACAGGGCCAGGCCCGGGGCCTGGCGTTCGGTGAACCATTCCGTGCGCAGCCGGGCGGGACTGTCGATGGGCTGCTGGTCGGCGGCCTTGGGCACCTCGGCGTACACCTTGGCCTGCACGTGCGCGGGCAGCGCGCTGGCGATGCGCTGCAGGGCCGGCAGGGCGGTGGCGTCCCCGGCGAGCAGCACCCAGCGGGCGTCGGCGGGCAGCGCGAAGCCGCCGCCGCGCGGCCCCGCGATGCCGACGCGCTCCCCGGCCCGCGCCTGGGCGGCCCAGGCCGAGGCCGGGCCGGATGCCGGGCCGTGCCCGTGCAGGACGAAGTCCACGTCCAGCGTTCCCGCCGCGCGGTCGATGTGCCGCAGGGTGTAGGCGCGGCCCGTGCCGCAGGGCAGGAACACCTTCACCCAGGCGGCTGGCGCGCCGATGCCGTCCGCCTGCAGGAAGCGGGCGACCTCGGCGCCGCCCAGCGTGATGCGCCGCATGTGCGGCGTGAGCGTGCGGGCGGCCAGCACCTCGGCCAGCGCGCGCGCCGTGCGGGGCGGGGTCGCGTCACGCATGGCGGCCTCCCGGCAGCGGCGCCGCCAGCAGGCCCACGGCCACCAGCAGCGACAGGCCCACGGCCACGGCGCCGGCCAGGTACACCGCGCCCACGTTCCAGGCGCCGGCCACCGCGCCCAGGGCCGGGCCGGTGATGCCCAGCGCGATGTCCAGGAACGCCACGTAGGCGCCCATGGCCACGCCCCGGCTCTGCGGCGGCGCGCGGCGCACCGCCTCCACGCCGAAGCCGGGAAACGCCAGCGAGTAGCCGAACCCCGTCAGGGCCGCGCCCAGGTAGGCCAGGGCGGCCGTGTCGGCGCCCCAGATCAGCAACTGCCCCACGGCCTCGACGACCACGCAGGCGAGCGCGACGCGCGCGCCGCCCAGCCGGTCGGGCAGGTGGCCGAAGACCAGGCGCGCGCCGATGAAGGCCAGGCCGAACGCCGTGAACGCCAGGCCCGCGTTGCCCCAGCCCTTGGCCGCGAACAGCAGGGCGATGAAGGCGGTGAGGACGCCGAAGCCCACGCTGGACAGCGCCAGCCCCAGCCCGGGCAGCCAGACGCTGCCCAGCACGCGGTAGAACGGCGTGCGCCGCGCCGCCGTGGGCGCCACCGCCCGCACGCCCCACACCGCGCCCAGCGCCAGCAGCGGGGCCAGGCAGCTCGCGGCGGCAATGCCCGCGAAGCCGTGGGCCGCATGCACGGCCACGCCCGCCGGGGCGCCCAGGGCGTAGGCGCCGTACATGGCGATGCCCACCCAGGCCATCACCTTGCCCGCGTTCTGCGGCCCGGCCAGGCCCACGCCCCAGCTCAGCGCGCCGGTGACGACCAGGCTCTCGCCGCAGCCCAGCAGCACGCGCCCCAGCAGCAGCACCCCGGCCGAGGCGGCGGGCGTGGCGCAAGCCAGCGACGCCAGGTAGGCGAGGCCCGCACTGGCCGAGACGAGCAGGCCCGTGACCACGGCGCGCCTGGCGCCCCGGGTGTCGGCCAGGTGGCCCGCCCAGGCGCGCGACAGCAGCGCGGCGGCGAACTGCGCGCCGATGACCACGCCCACCACCAGGGGGCTCAGGCCCAGCCCGTCGTGCACGTGCAGGGGCAGCACCGGCAGCGGCAGGCCGATGGCGAGGAAACCAATGAAGACCGCCAGCGTGATGGGCAGCAGCCGAAGAAAGACATTGACGCCGGGTGGCGCATGGGAAGGCATGGGATGGACTCCAGATATGAGCATTTGCTCGGTATCTGCGAGAATATGAGCCATCGCTCACGTTGAAAACTCGCCTTTGGAATCCCCCATGCAGGCACTGCCCCAGCCCCGCAGAATCCCGCGCCAGGCCCGTTCCCGGGCGCTGGTCGAGGTCATTCTGGAAGCCACGGCTCGCGTTCTGGCCGAGCGCGGCTACGCCGGCACCAACACCAACCTGGTGGCCGAGCGCGCCGGGGTGAGTGTGGGCTCGGTCTACCAGTACTTCCCGAACAAGGATTCGCTGATCACGGCCCTGCACGAGCAGCACGCGGCGCAGATGCAGGCCGCCATCGAGGCGGTGCTGGCGGGCGCCCAGCCGCGCGGCCTGCGCGGGCACCTGGCGGCCATCGTCCACGCGCTGCTGGCGGCGCACCAGGTCGCGCCGGCGCTGCACCGGGTGCTGGAAAAGGAGTTTCCGTTCTTCGACGCGCCGACCGAGCAGAGCCCGGCCGACCAGGGCATCTTCCGGCGCATCCGGCAGCTGCTGGAGGAGCACCGCGGCGAGATCGCGCCGCGCGACCTCGACCTGGCCACCTGGGCGGTGCTGCAGGCCATGGAATCCCTGGTGCACGCGGCCGTCATCACGCCCTTGCCGCGCCACGGCATGGCGCAGGTCGAGCAGACCATCGTGGACATGCTCGCGGGCTATCTGTGCGCCGCGCCGGGGCGGGCGCCATAGGCACCGTGCCTTTCAAGGTGTCGGTTGTTTTTTGATAGCTTGTGGCGCTTGCTGGGATTGGGTTTAGGGCTGTTTTGATGCTTGTGGTGGGTTTGCTTTCCGGGGCCGGGACTCGCCCCGGCGGGCGACCTCCTTTCTTGTCGCGCGACAAGAAAGGAGGCAAAGAAACGCGCCCCGCAGTCTGCGGCCCCTTCGCTGCGCTACGGGGCACACCTGGGGCGAGACGCTGGCGGGGTGCGCTGCGGAACTCGCTGCGCGCCTGCGGCGCTTCGCTCAAACAGCCGCAGCGAGTCAGACCACGAAGCATGCGCGACTTCGCGCATGCCACCCCGCCACCGCCTCGCCCCAGGCGCAGCCTGAAAGGGGGTGGAGACGACACGGGCCATCGCTGCGCTCGGCCTGGACTTCGCGGCGCGCAGCGCCTGCGTGTTGGGGGCCGAGCGCAGCGATGGCCCGTGTCGTCTTCAACCCCCTTCTGGCCGTACCGAGGAGCGCAGGGCGTGGGGCGGGCGCGTGTGCCGCAGGACACACGCGCTTCGTGAACTGACTTGCCGCGTCTGTTTGAACGGAGCGCCGTAGGCGCGCAGTGAGTTACGCGGCACCGCCCCGCGCCCGAGCACCGCAGGCTGCCCCTTCGCTTTAGCGAAGGGGATACGGGCAGCAGGGGCGTGCTTCTTTTGCTTCCTTTTCTTGCACGCGCAAGAAAAGGGAGTCGCCCGCCGGGGCGAGTCCCGGCCCCGGGAAGCAAATCCACAGCAAGAGATCAAAAAAGAGAGCCGCCAGCGCAATCCACACAAGGGCGGTTCACGCGCCGCTGCACTCCACCAGGTCGGCGATGGTGAGCACGGGCAGGCCGTGCGCGCTGGCGTAGGCCGTGACCTGCGCGCCGCGCATCATGGTGCCGTCCGGGTTCATGAGTTCGCACAGCACCCCGGCGGGGCGCAGCCCGGCCAGGCGGGACAGGTGCACCGTGCCCTCGGTGTGGCCCTGGCGCGCCAGCACGCCGCCCGGGTGCGCGCGCAGCGGGAAGACGTGGCCGGGGCGCACCAGGTCCTGGGGCCGGGCCTCGGGGTGGACGGCGGCCTGCACGGTGGTCAGCCGGTCGCGCGCGCTCACGCCGGTGCTGACGCCGTGGCGCGCCTCGATGGAGACGGTGAAGGCCGTGCCGTGCGCGCTCTCGTTGCGCTCCACCATGGGCGGCAGCTCCAGGCGGCGCAGGTCTTCGTCGGTCATGCACAGGCAGACGATGCCGCTGCCGTCGCGGATGAGCTGGGCCATGGTCTGCTCGGTCAGCCGTTCGGCGGCCACGATCAGGTCGGCCTCGTTCTCGCGGTCGTCATCGTCGAGCAGGACGATGGGGACGCCCTGGCGCACGGCCTGCAGGGCGGTCTGGACGCGCTGGTGCGCGGTGGTGGTGTGGGTTTGAGACATTCAAACGCTCCTCTTGAGTAGGTTGAGAAGACGTTTTCGGGGCACGCAGCCGCACGCGCCCCTGCGCACGGCCAAGGCCATGCCAAGGCTGTGCCAAAAGGGCACGCACGGGCAGCGCATCTTCTTTCATCCGGACTGTGACCGTCGGCTCTGGTGTGTGGCCAGATCTGCTGACCCCCCGGCCAGGGCGATGCCTGGCCAGGGGCGCTCGCGGGCTCGCGAAGACCGGCGGCACGGGTGCCGCTGCTTCGCCTACCGCCGGTGGGGAATTCCGCCCCGCCCTGAAGACGCGATTGCCGGCCTGGGGGCCGGCCCGCCATTCTAGGCAGGGTCGCGGGCATCCCTCGCGTGGGGTGGGAAATAAGAGGGAAAAATGGCTCCAGCCCTTTGCTGGCAAGCGCTTGCAGCTCTCTTTTCGATAGCTTTCAGCGCCCGCCGCCCATGGGCGTGAGGCGCCCGAGCTTGTGCGCCAGCTCGATGGCCGACTCCACGCCCATCTTCTCGAAGATGTTGGCGCGGTGGAACTCCACGGTGCGTGCCGTGATGCCCAGGTGCTCGGCGATGTTCTTGTTGTAGTGGCCGCGGATCAGTTCGTCGAGCACTTCGCGCTCGCGCGGGCTCAGGGACGCCAGGGCCTGGCGCAGGCGCTGGGCCTCGCGCTCGGCGTCGGTCTGCGCGCGCACGGCGCGCATGGCCTGCTCCACGCGGTCCACCAGCATGTTGTCCTGGAAGGGTTTTTCGAGGAAGTCCCAGGCACCGTTCTTCACCGCCTCCACGGCGCTGCCCACGTCGCCGTGGCCGGTGAGGAACAGCACCGGCCAGGGGCAGCCCAGGGCCTTGAGCTGCTCGAAGGTCATGGGGCCCGAGAGCGGCTCCATGCGCATGTCCAGCAGCACCACGGCCGTGCCCCAGGGCTGGCCTTGCAGCGCGCGCACGGCGTCGATCAGCGCCGTGCCGCTGGCCCAGGCGCGCGTTTGCCAGCCGCGCGAGTCGAACAGCCAGGCCAGGCCATCGCGCACGTCGGCGTCGTCGTCCACGATGTGGATGTCCATGCGGTGGGAGGTGTCGTTCATGGGTTGGTGGTCAGGGGGAGTTGCACGGTGAACAGCGCGCCGCCGAGCTGCGCGTCCTGTCCCACCAGGATGCGGCCATGGTGGGCTTCGGCGATGGAGCGGCAGATGGCCAGGCCCATGCCCATGCCGCCCGCCTGGGTGCTGAAGAAGGCGTCGAAGATGCGCGCGCGCGCCTCCTCGGGCACGCCGGGGCCGTTGTCGGCCACGGCCAGGGCCACGCAGTGGTGGCCGTCGCAGGGCTCGTTGGCGCAGGGCGCGGCGGCCAGGCGCACCTGCACCTGGGGCGGCTCGCGTCCCTGGGGCGCCCAGGCCAGGGCGTTGCTGCACAGGTTGTGCGCCAGGTGTTCGAGCAGCAGCGCGTCGCCCTGCACCCACAGGTCCTGCGCGGGCAGCAGCAGCGTCAGCGGGGTGGCGTGGGCCTCCTGCACGCTGGCGCAGACGCGGCGCACCAGGGCCGAGAGGTTGACGCGCGTGAGGTTGAGCTCGCGCTTGCGCGCGAAGGCGTTGACGCGCTGGATCACCCCGCCCGCGCGCTCGGCCAGCTGGGCCATGCGCTGCACCACGGGCCCCATTTCGTCCAGGCCGATGGTGCCGGCGCGCAGGCGGTTGAGCAGTCCGTTGGCGAAGCTGGCGAGCGCGCCCAGGGGCTGGTTCAGCTCGTGCGCCAGGGTCGAGGCCACCTCGCCCACGGCTACCAGGCGGCCCGAGGCTTCGAGCCTGTCCTGCTGCAGCGCGGCGAGCTGCTGGGCGCGCTTGCGTTCGCTGATGTCCAGCACCGAGCTCATCCAGCCCAGTTGCGCGCCGTCGGCGGCGGTCAGGGGCGACTCGTGGATGAGCACGTCCACGCGGTGGCCGTCGCGGTGCTGGAACTGCGCCTCGATGCCCTCGGCACGCGTGCCCTGGCGGATCACGGCGCGGTGCAGCACGTCGATCTCGTCGGCCTGGTCGGCGGGCCAGTAGGGCAGCGGGGCGCTGGCGCCGCGCAGCTCGTGCGCGGCGTAGCCCACCATGGCGCAGAAGGCGTCGTTCACGTACAGGATGCGGCCCTTCATGTCCCAGGCGCGCATGCCGATCGTCACCGAGCGTTCCATGGCCGAGCGCAGCGCCACCTCGGCCTGCAGGCGCTGCTGCACCTGCTGGCGCTTGACGATGTCGCGCCGCAGCGCGGCCAGGCTGGCCAGCATGCCGAGCAGGAACAGGAGCGCCACGACGAAGAAGATGCGCGGCACGGGCGAGGTCTGCGGGCCCTGCGGCACCACCTCCAGCATCAGGTCGGTGCCAGGCAGGTTCATCACCGTGCGGTACGGGCCCAGGGCCTGGGCACTGGCGCCGGGCGGCGGGGCCGCGTCGTCCACCACCAGGCGCACGGTCTGGCTTTCGAGGAACCAGGCGGGCAGCAGCACGTCCACCGCCTGCTGCATGGACAGCGCGGCCACGTGCATGCCCTGCAGGCGCGTGCCGTCGAAGTACGGCACCGCCAGCCAGACGCGGTCGGTGGGGTGGCCGCCGCCGTCGCGCATGGGGCCGGCGTAGCTGGCGCGGCGCAGGCTGCCCACGATGTCCTGCAGGGTCAGCAGCGCCTGGCGGTTGCTGTCGTGCAGGGCCATGTCGTCCTCCCAGGCCTGGGGCGTGGCGGCGCCGGGCGCGCTGGCGCGCCAGCCATGCGCCAGCACCACGCCGGGGGCGCGCCACAGCAGGCCGGTGGGCGCGCTGCCCTCGGCGCCCTGGCCCGGGCTGGGCAGGGTCTGCGGGCCGTCGAGCGCGGCGCGGCGCGCGAGCAGCGCCATGTCGTCCTCCAGCCGGCGGAAGTGGAACTGCACGCTCTGCTCCAGCCACTGCGCGTCGGCGCCGCGGCGGCGTTCCTCTTCCTCGGTCTCGAAGCTGTTGAGGTACCACACCAGGGCCACCACGGCGCTGACGATGATGACCGCGAAGCCCATCATCCACAGCACGGTCCAGCGGCTGCGGTCGGTCATGGGGCGGGTGCTGGCGTGCAGCAGCGCGAAGTCGTCGGGGGCTTGGGGCGTCAAGGTCGGGCGGCGGAGCGGGCAGGGCGGAGGCGGTTTGATAATAACGGCCATGTTCCGCGCCCCGCTCTCCCGCCGCCGCTGCATCCAGGCCCTGGCCCTGGGCGGCCTGGCGCGGCGGGCCGGGGCGCAGGGCAGGATCACCATCCGCCTGTCGCACGTGGTGGCGCGGCAAACGCCCAAGGGGCTGGCGCTGGAGCGCTTCGGCGAGCTGGTGCGCGCGCGCAGCCAGGGGCGCATCGACGTGGTGGTGTACCCCAACTCGCTGCTGTTCGGCGATGCCGACGAGATGCAGGCGCTGCAGCTCGGGGCGGTGGACATGCTGGCGCCTTCGCTGTCCAAGTTCGGGCGCCTCGGCTTTCCCGAATTCGAGCTGTTCGACCTGCCGTTCCTGTTCGAGACGCGCACGCAGGTGTACCGCGCCATGCAGGGACGGCTGGGGCAGGCGCTGCTGGCGGGGCTGGCGCGCCAGCGCATGGTGGGGCTGGGCTACCTGGACAACGGCTTCAAGCACATGAGCGCCAACCGCCCGCTGGTGGCACCGGACGACTTCGCCGGGCTGCGCATGCGCGTGCAGGGCTCGCGCGTGATCGCGCACCAGATGCGCGCGCTGGGCGCGCGGCCCGTGGTGCTGGACTTCGGCGAGACGCGCCGCGCCCTGGCCATGGGGGTGGTGGACGGCACGGAAAACCCCATTTCCAACTTCTGGACCCAGCGCATGCACGAGGTGCAGACGCACCTGAGCCTGACGCACCACGGCTACCTGGGGTACGCGGTGGTGGTGCACCAGCGCTTCTGGGCGCACCTGGCCGGGCCGGACAGGCAGCTCGTCGCCGCAGCGCTGGAGGAAGCGCTGGCCTGGGGCAATGCCATCGCCCGCAGCGAGAACGAGCAGGCCCTGGCCACCCTGCGCGAAAGCGGCGGCATCCACATCCACGACCCCAGCGCGGCGCAGCGCCAGCAGCTGCGCGCGGCGACTGCGGAGGTGTACCAGGGGCTGGAGCGGCGCATCGGCCGCCAGTGGCTCGAACAGGTGCAACAAGAGTGGATCACAGGATGAAGGGTTAACCCTAGCTGTGGAACGCCACAGTTACGCGGGAGGCGGGCCGGGCCTACAGTCCGCGCCGTTGTGATCCATAACCCTTGAGGAGACCTCCATGCAATTTCCCGTCAAGAAAGTCCTGGCCTGCGCGCTGCTGGCCGTCGGTGCCACGCTGGCCCATGCGCAGACCGTGATCAAGTTCAGCCACGTCGTGGCGCAGGACACGCCCAAGGGCAAGGCTGCCGAGTTCTTCGCCAAGAAGGCCAATGAGCTGACCAAGGGCAAGGTCAAGGTCGAGGTGTACGCCAACAGCGCGCTGTACAAGGACAAGGAGGAGATGGAGGCCCTGCAGCTCGGCTCGGTGCAGATGCTGGCACCGTCGCTGGCCAAGTTCGGCCCGCTGGGCGTGAAGGACTTCGAGGTGTTCGACCTGCCCTTCATCTTCGACAACCGCGACGACCTGCACAAGGTGACGACTGGCCCCGTGGGCGCCAAGCTGCTGAAGAAGCTGGAGCCGCGCGGCATCACCGGCCTGGCCTACTGGGACAACGGCTTCAAGGTCTTCTCGGCCAACAAGCCGCTCAAGACCGTGGCCGACTACAAGGGCCTGAAGTACCGCATCCAGTCCTCCAAGGTGCTGGAGGAGGAAATCCGCGCCCTGGGCGGCATGCCGCAGGTGATCGCCTTCGGCGAAACCTACCAGGCGCTGCAGACCGGCGTGGTGGACGGCACCGAGAACCCGCCCTCCAATTTCTACACGCAGAAGATGCACGAGGTGCAGAAGCACGTCAGCATGACCAACCACGGCTACCTGGGCTACGCCGTCATCGTGAACAAGAAGTTCTGGGATGGCCTGCCCGCCGACGTGCGCGAGCAGCTCAGCGACGCCATGCGCCAGGCCACGGCCTATGCCAACCAGATCGCGCAGGACGAGAACGACCAGTCGATGGAAGCCGTGAAGAAGAGCGGCAAGACCGCCATCTACACGCCCACCGCCGAGGAGCGCCTGGCGCTGAAGAAGGCGCTGGTGCCGGTGCACGACAAGATGTCCAGCCGCATCGGCAAGGAAACCATCCAGGACGTGTACAAGGCCACGGGCTTCGATCCGTCCAAGCTCTGATTCACTGAAACACCGGCCGGGGCGCGGCGCAGCGCTCCGGCTTGGCGCGGGCGGCCCGGCGGGCGCCCGCACGGCGCACCGATCTCTACGGAGAACCTCCCATGAAATTCCTCAATCACCTGGAAGAGTGGCTCATCACCTTCCTGATGGGCGCTGCCACGCTCATCGTTTTCGTCGCGGTGCTGCACCGCTACATGGCGGGCTACAACATCCCGGGCCTGCAGGACTGGCTGCTGTCCATCAACATGACCTGGGCGCAGGAGCTGACCATCATCATGTTCGTGTGGATGGCCAAGTTCGGCGCCGCCTATGGCGTGCGCACCGGCATCCACGTCGGCGTGGACGTGCTCATCAACCGCCTGGGCGCTGGCACGCGCGGCAAGTTCATCATCTTCGGCCTGGCCGCGGGCGCGCTGTTCACCGGCATCGTCGGCACCATGGGCGCCACGTTCGTGTGGGAGAACGGCGCACACTACGCCATCTTCAACGCCCTGGGCCTGAACGTGGCGGATCTCATCGAAGGGCCGACCACGCCCGACCTGGAGTGGCCGACCTGGGTGGTGTACAGCGCCATTCCGCTGGGCAGCAGCCTGATGTGCTTCCGTTTCCTGCAGGTGCTGGTGGGCTACGTCCGCACCGGCGAGCTGCCGCACCACGACCACGGCCACGTCGATGGCCTCGATGACGACGAAGCGCCCGCGCAGGACTACAACCCCTACGCCATGCGCGACAACCTGCATCCCGACGAAACCGACCACAGCGCAGGGGCCAAGAAATGAATGCCGCCATCATCTTCCTCATCCTCACCGTGCTGATGCTCACCGGCATGCCGGTGTCCATCTCGCTCGGCTTGACGGTGCTCACCTTCCTGTTCGGCTTCACCGATGTGCCGCTGGAGTCGGTGGCGCTGAAGCTGTTCACCGGCATCGAGAAGTTCGAGATCATGGCGATCCCGTTCTTCATCCTCGCGGGCAACTTCCTCACCCACGGCGGCGTGGCCAAGCGCATGATCAACTTCGCCACCGCCATGGTGGGCCACTGGCACGGCGGCCTGGGCCTGGGCGGGGTGCTGGCGTGCGCGCTGTTTGCGGCCGTGTCGGGCTCCAGCCCTGCCACGGTGGTGGCCATCGGCTCGATCCTGCTGCCCGCCATGGTCAAGGCAGGCTTTCCCAACCGCTTCGGCGCGGGGGTGATCACCACCTCGGGCGCCCTGGGCATCCTGATCCCGCCGTCCATCGTGATGGTGATGTACTCCGTGGCCACCAACACCTCGGTGGGCGCGCTGTTCATGGCCGGCGTGGTGCCGGGCCTGGTGCTGGCGGCGGTGCTGGGTGGCGTGACCTGGTGGCGTGCGCGCAAGTACAACTACCCGCGCCTGCCCAAGGCCACCTGGGGCGAGCGCTGGACGGCATTCCGCAAGTCGGCCTGGGGCCTGTTCCTGATCGTGGTGGTGATGGGCGGTATCTATACCGGCATGTTCACGCCCACCGAGGCAGCGGCCATGAGCGCGGTGTACGCCTTCGTGGTGGCCGTGTTCATCTACAAGGACATGAGCCTCAAGGACGTGCCCAAGGTGCTGCTGAACTCGGCCAACATGAGCGCCATGCTGCTGTACATCATCACCAACGCGGTGCTGTTCAGCTTCATCATGACCAACGAGAACATCCCGCAGGCCCTGGCCGACTGGATGCTCAGCAACGGCATGGGGGTGATCACCTTCTTGCTGGCCGTGAACGTGATCCTGCTGTTGGCGGGCAACTTCATGGAGCCGTCGTCGATCATGCTGATCTTCGCGCCCATCCTGTTCCCGGTGGCGATGAAGTTGGGGATCGACCCGGTGCACTTCGGCATCATCATGGTGGTGAACATGGAGGTTGGCATGTGCCACCCGCCCGTGGGCCTGAACCTGTACGTGGCCTCGGGCATCACCAAGATGGGCATCACCGAGCTGACGGTGGCCGTATGGCCCTGGCTGCTGGCGATGCTGGGCTTCCTGGTCGTGGTCACCTACTGGCCGGGCCTGAGCCTGTGGTTCCCGCGCTGGCTGGGGATGCTCTAGCCATGTGGCGCCACGCACGGCGGTTGGCGCTGGCGGTGGCCCTGGGCCTGGTGGCCCAGGCTGCCACGGCCCAGATTCGCATCGGGCAGACGGTGGGCGTGACCGGCGCGGTCGCCGCCACCGTCAAGGAATCGATGCTCGGCGCGCAGCTGTACCTCGATGCCGTCAACGCCAAGGGCGGCGTGGCCGGAGAGAAGATCGATGTCATCACGCTGGACGATGCCTTCGACGTACGCAAGGCCGAGGCCAATGCCCGCGTGCTGATCGAGGAGCGCGGCGTGGTGGCCCTGTTCATGAGCCGGGGCACACCGCATACCGAGGCCATCAACACGGTGCTAGAGCAGCACCACGTGCCCATGGTGGGCCCCTCCACGGGCGCCATCGTGCTGCACCAGCCGGTTAAGCCCTACATCTTCCACGTGCGCGCCACCTACCAGCGCGAGGCCCGGCATGCCATGGCGCACCTGCTGTCCGTGGGCATCACGCGTGTGGCAGTGGTGCACGTGGACGACAGCTTTGGCGCCGACGGCCTGGAGGGCGCGCGCCAGGGGCTACAGCAGGGCCGCCTGGAACCCGTGGCCGTGGCCAAGTTCGACCGTGCCAAGCCTGACTTCGCACCGCTGCTGCCCACGCTCAAGGCGGCAGCGCCGCAGGCGGTGCTGGTCATCGGCTCGGGCACGGCGGTGGTCGAGGGCATTCGCAGCCTGAAGGCCGCCGGCATTGGCGGGCAGCACCTGACGCTTTCCAACAATGCCTCGGAAGGCTTCGTCAAACTGCTGGGCGCCGACGCCAAGGGCGTGGTGGTAAGCCAGGTCATGCCGTCGAGCCTGAACTTCGGCCTGGTGCGCGAAGCCATGCAACGGGCCAAGGCGCGTGGGCTGGACGATGTGAGCCCGGCCATGCTGGAAGGCTTTGCCGCAGCCAAGGTACTGGTCGAGGGCCTGCGCCGCGCGGCGCCCCGCATCACACGGGCCAGCCTGCACCAGGCGCTGGACACCCTGGGGCGTTACGACCTGGGTGGGCTGGCGCTGGAGTACACCCCGGCCCGGCATTCGGGACTGGAGTACGCCGACCTGTCCATTGTCGCTGCCAACGGCAAGTTCAGGCGCTGATGCGGTATGTGGCTCTGTACAACCACCAGTTGCCACAGTCAGCACTGGGCAGCAAGACACCGATACAGGTCATGAAGGAGTGCTACCGGAAGCTCCCTGATCTGTTCCACAAGCAGTCATATGGTCGTCCGGGATACAACGTTAGTCCTTTCTATAAGCCTTTTTTGCTCTCGGCTTTTTCCTCGGCTATGCAGTCTGAAATATTTTTAAACATGTATTCCAGGATTAATTGGGCTGTTGATAAATCTGATGCCTCCGCCGTTAGGGTGATTGATGAGAGATCATTCAAAAGTGTTGATTTGCTCTCTTTGCTCCAGTATTTTACAAGGGTGCGATTCTTTTTAAATAGCTGAAACATCCAAAAATCGGGTGATTTATTTCTGGATGTTGTGTAATCGAATTTCTCCCCCTTTTTGTATTTTTCGTCAAGGAGCTTTTCTATTGCTCTAAATTCAATTTTAACTTCAGATCCGCTATCTCCGGACTTAATGGGCTTGCTGACTGCGGCGATTCGGCATAGGCCGCTATTTTTAGAGAAGGTAAAGAAGTAAAGGTGAAAATCTGGGTGGGGCGTTGGCACCCTATCGGAGCCGTAAAAAAGTCTACCTTCCTTTATTGTTCGCATGTTGGGAATCATGGACTTCATCTCTTCGGGGGAAAGCCCCATTTTTAACCCGAACGGACCTTCGTAAGAATTTTCCTTTTCCTGCGAAGAAGTCGTTTGTGAAGGTTGGTGTGATTCCCGTGTTTGGGCTTGAGTTGTGTTGTTGGCTATTGCACATCCTGTGATAAATATTGTAAAAAATAGGCTGGCGGTCGCCTTTTTGGGATTAAATCTCATTGAGTGCTTTCTTTTTTAAAAATGTGCCATGGCAAAAATGCGCTGTAGTAATGTTTTGGGATGCCATTGTGGCTATCTCAGAATGGCCTCGTTGCGCATTGTTAAAAAAGTAAATCAAGCACCTGTGCGTTGTGCTCAAAGAATGACCATGGTTTTGTTTTTATCTGCTTATGAAAAGAGGCAGTGCAATAGCTTTTCGGGCTAGAGGCTGTTTGGGTTCAAAAAACGTGTGGCCTGTTCAAACTACGGCTATAGCTTTGCTGGCGCTCGCCGTCTGGCCTGCGTCGTCCTTCCAGTGCAGGCGCAGCTCGCCGCTCTCGCGTGCGAGAAAGGTGAACTCGATGTAGGGGTTCTGCGAGATGGAAATGCCCGGCTCCCAGGCGAACAGCAGGGCCGTGCCCAGGTGCGCCTCGAAGCGCGTGACGATGTTGCGCGGGCGGATCTTGCCGGCCTCGTCTTGGCGCAGACCGCTTTCCATCACGTGTTCGATCTGCGCGCGCACGCGCAGCACCTCGCCCTTCTTGGGGCTGGCGTTGCTGATCCAGACGCGGGGTGGTTTCTGGTTCATTGGGTCGTCCTCACATGCCGCAGCCGCTGGCGGCCACTGTCACTGCATGGCTGGCTGCGAGCAGCTTGCCGCTTTTCATGCGCGCCAGCGCGTGCACCGTCTGCGACTGCGACAGACGCACGCGCACGGCGGCCTCGGCCGTACCGGCCGCCGCCGTGAACTGCAGGCGGCAGGCCAGGGGCGCGGGGTTGAGGTCGGCCAGCACGATGATTTCCTCGCACCAGTCCTGCGCGGTGATCGGCAGCGTCACCTTGACCTTCACCGGCACGGCGGCCGGGTTGTCGGCCAGCGTGGGCACGTCCAGGTGCAGGCCTTCCACCAGGGGCTTGCGCCCTTGGGTGAAATCGGCCATGGCCTTGCGAAACTCGGCCGGGTTCGGCGCCAGGGCCGCATTGCTCAGCGGCGTCTTGCTCTGCGGCTGGGCCAGAGCGGGGAAGGCCAGCGCGGCGGCGCTGGCGGCCATCAGGGTTCTGCGCTGCATGGGCTCAGATGGCGAGGAAGTCGCTGAACTTGGAGCGCGCCCAGGCGAAGTCTTCCTTCACCAGGTCGGCCGAGCGTACGTCCATGTCGATCTGCGTCTGATTGACCTGGCCCTTGGCATCGACCTCATACTCGAACTTGACCGAGATTTCCTCCTGCGGCTCGGTGTTGACCATCATGTAGCAGAGGTTGTCGGGCAGCAGAGGCTTGATCTCCTGGCCCGCCACGCGCTGGGCGATGTACTTGGCAACGATCTGGCCGATGAAGTTGGCCACATGCGCGCTCTTGGGATAGTGGCCGAACTGGGGCGAGATGGCGCCCATCAGGTCGCCCACGAAGTACACGCTGTCGTCGCCGTTGGCGTGGAACAGGCGCTGGTGCATGTCGGCCCAGCCGGTGGGCTTGCCAGTGGTTGCGTCCTTGCCGATCAGGCCCGCGTGCCACACCATGTCGGCGGCCTGGTGCGGTGGCATCAGGATGGCCTCGTCAAACTTCAGCTCCCCGGCCGTGGTCTTGATGCGCTTGGCGAACGGGTCCACCTCCTGCACGCGCGCGTTGGGCACGTGGGTGATGATGTCCGGGTACAGCTCCTCGAATGCCTGCTTGTAGCCCACGCCGATGGGCGCGATCTTGGGCTTGGGGTCGAGGATGACGATCTTGCCGGGGATCTTGTTCTTCTTGATGTGCGAGGCGATCAGGCAGGCACGCTCATAGGGCGAGGGCGGGCAGCGGTGCGGCGGCGGCGGCAGCGTCATCACCAGCGTGCCG
This sequence comes from Acidovorax sp. YS12, assembly GCA_021496925.1. Classification (NCBI taxonomy): domain Bacteria; kingdom Pseudomonadati; phylum Pseudomonadota; class Betaproteobacteria; order Burkholderiales; family Comamonadaceae; genus Acidovorax; species Acidovorax sp. YS12. The sequence continues at coordinate 2,032,546 of CP053915.1, read as the reverse complement.
CCCTTGAAGTCCTTCACGCGCTGCTTGAGCCCGAACATCTGCTGGTTGGGGATGTAGGCGCTGGCGAAGTGCCGGCGCGTGTGCTCGATGGCGCGCTGGTCGTCGCCGTACCAGGCGTCCCACGCATCGCGGATGCCGCCCGAGAGGATCAGGTAGTCGTACTCGACCAGGCCGTGCGAGGTGCGCACCAGCTTCTTGTCGCGCTCGAAGCCCGTCACCTCGGTCTGCAGCAGCGTGTAGCCGTATTTGTTGGCCGGGCGCAGCAGGTCGTGCTGCACGAAATCGGTGTTCACGATGTCCACCAGCCACTTGTTGCTCATGGGGCCTGACCAGAACGTCGGGTTGCGCTCCAGTACCACCACGTCGGAATTCGGGATCAGCTCGCGCAGGTAGCGCGCGGCCGTCAGGCCGCCCCAGCCGCCGCCGCAGATCACGATGCGTGGCGCGCTGCCCTTGCGCGGCAGGATGCGCGACTGCGGGCTGATGACGGCCGGCGCGGCCAGGGCCGGGCCGGCCACGGCACCCAGCGCAAGCGCGGGCGGGGTGATGAGGAAGCTACGTCGTTGCATGGCGGTCTCCTTGGGTTGACGGATTGGAAAAGGGGAGGGCGAGCAGTGCGCCCGCCACGATGCCCGCGCAAGCGGGCAGGCTGGCGAAAGCCAGCGTGGAAAGTCCGGAAAGGCCCTGGCCGATGGAGCAGCCCACGGCCAGCACGCCGCCCAGACCCATCAGCAGCCCGCCGCCTGCCGATGCGGCCAGGCGCGCGGGGCTGTCGAAACCTTCCCAGCGGGCCGTGCGCGTGAGCAGCGCGGCGGCGCATGCGCCCGCCAGCGTGCCTGCCACGATGGCCGGGCCCAGGCTGGCTTCGCGGCCCACGGCCAGTTGCAGGTAGAGCAGCCCCTCGGCCACCGGGCCGATGAAGCTCAAGGAGGTGAGCGGCACGGGCTCGAATGGATCGACGCCGACCTGGGCCGTGATCCACCAGCCTGCCGCCACCAGCGCGCCGATGGCGGCCGCGCACAGCAGCGCCACGCCGTTGCCGCGCACCTGCCGCAGCGCATAGGCCAGCAGCGCCAGCGCGGGCAGGCCGGCAGCGCCCAGCGTGGCCGCGCCCGGGGGCAGGCCCTGCGCCGCCAGCCACTGCGGCAGCGCCGCGTGTTCGAGCTGCACCATGCCCCAGCCCTGCAGCCACTGGCGCACGGGCGCGAGCACGCCCGTCAGCGTGGCCTGCGCGGCCAGGCCCAGGCACAGCAGGGCGACCAGCGCGCGCAGGTTGCCGCCCGCGAGCAGCACCAGGGCGCGCGCGCCGCACTGGCGCGCCAGCGCCATGCCCGCGCCGAACAGCAGCCCGCCGACAAACACGCCCGGCAGCGAGAAGCGCGCGCGCACGACCTGCGCCGTGCCCAGGTCGGCCAGCCCCGCCCAGGCCAGTGCCTGCGAGCCCAGCAGCGCCACGGCCAGCGCCAGCGCGAAGGCGCGCAGGGCAGGCGCTTCGCGCAGCCCGCGCAGCAGGCAGAAGCGCCCGAGCCGCGCGGCCACGCCGAAGGCGCAGCCCAGCAGGAATCCGGCCCAGAGCAACACGTCAGTGCTCCACCGCGCTGCGAGTTGCGCGCGGCCTTTGAAACTGGCGCGGGCCAAGCCAGTGGCCGCCGCGCAAGGGCCGCCCCGCCGCGCTGGCGGCGCCCCCCTTCCCGCAGCGCGCAGCGATGCGAGAGAAGGGGGAAGGCGCGTAGCGCCACAGGGGGTTGTGCATCTATCTATCCCAGATGTCGGCGGAGATGGCCGCGTACCAGGCTTCTCCATAGCGCGCTTCCGCCGCGCGGTAGTCGGCGTTGCCATCCAGCGGGCTCACCCCGCCCGAGCCCGCAGGCTCGACCAGCTTGCCGCCCTCGGCGCGGTACACGCCCGCCACCGAGATGCCGTAGCCCGGCCCGATCAGGCTGTAGCAGGTGTTGGCATAGGCGGCCGTGGGTGCGGTCTGCCCCAGCAGGTCGGCCGCGATGGCGGCGGCGGCCACCTTGCCCTGCGTGTTGGCCGCGAAGCCCGACTTCGGGATAGGCGCGGCGATGGTCGCGTCGCCCAGCGCGTAGATGCCCGCCACCCGGCGCGATTCGAAGCTCTCGGCCTTCACGGGCACCCAGCCGCTGGCGTCGGTCACGCCCGCGCGTTCGGCGATAAAGCCGGCCTTCTGCGGCGGGATCACGTTGAGCACGTCGGCCTTGTGGCGCGTGCCGAAGGCGGTTTCCACCTCCAGCCTGGCCGCGTCCACGCGCAGCACCTGCCCGTCGTCGGACTGCTTGACCCACTCGATCATGTCGCCGTACAGCGCCTTCCAGCCCTGCTGGAACAGCGCCTGCTTGGAGAAGCTGTCCTTGGCGTCGAGCAGCAGCACCTTGCTGCGCGGCTTGTGGCGCTTGAGGTAGTGCGCCACCATCGCCGCGCGCTCGTAGGGGCCGGGCGGGCAGCGGAAGGGGTTGTCGGGAATCGCCATCACGAAGCGCCCGCCGTCGGGCATGGCTTCGAGCTGGCGGCGCAGCAGCAGCGTCTGCGGGCCGGCCTTCCAGGCGTGCGGCGCGCGTTCGGCGGCGGCCTCGTCGTAGCCTTCGAGCGCGTTCCAGCGCATGTCCACGCCGGGCGAGAGCACCAGGCGGTCCCAGCGCAGCGTCTGGCCGTTCGACAGGCGCAGCGTGCGCGCGGCGGCGTCCACGTCCTCGGCGCGCGCATGAACCACCTCCACGCCCGCCGCGCGCAGCCCGGCATAGCCGTGGCCGATGCTGTCCCAGGTGCGCAGCCCCGCCAGGTAGAGGTTGGAGAACGGGCAGGTGTGGAAGCGCTCTGCGGGCTCGACGAGCGTCACGCGCACGCCCGGCGCGCGCAGGCGCAGGTAGCGCGCGGCCGTGGCGCCGCCGAAGCCGCCGCCGACCACCACCACGTGGGCGGCCTCGGCGCGGGCATGGACGAAGGCGGGCAGCGCCAGGGCGCTGGCGAGCACGGTGCGTCGGGTGCAGGACATCAGCGGCCCTCCTGGTCGGCGAACCATTGGGCCAGCGCCTCGACTTGCGCATCGTCGTAGCCCTTCATGAGGCGCGTCATCACCGTGGCGTCCGGCGCCTGCCCGGCGCGGAAGGCGCGCAGGCGCTGCAGCAGGTAGCCGGCGGTGTGGCCGCGCAGGCTGGGGATGGCGCCGGTGGAGCGGCCCTCGGGGCCGTGGCAGTTCACGCAGGTGCCGGCGAGCACGGAGGCGTCCTGCACGCGCAGTTGGGCACCGGCCGCCAGCGGCGCGAGCAGCAGCGCCAGGGCGAAGCGGTTGAGGGGGAAGGCAGAGGACATGGAGGCTCCGGGACGGGCAACGCGAAACACGCAAACACGGCTTGGGCGTTGGAGCGGCCTCGGGGCGGGCTGCTGCGCGCCCCGGTGCGGGGCGCGTCCCTCTCAGCCGTCACGCGGCACAAGCGGAGTTGTTCGTAGGGGCGATTCTACGGGGGCGGGGCCGGCGGACTCACCGCCGCTTCTGTTTCGCAGCGGCGGTCCGATGTCCTGCCGGGACGGCTTCGCGGGATGCGTGCGCAAGCTGCTCCCGCTGTTCGACCAGGAAATCCATCAGCGCCCGGATCTTGGCCGGCATCTGTGCCCGCGACGGAACGTAGAGGTAGAAGCCCGGAAAGGGCCGGCACCAGGGTGCCAGCACGCGTACCAATCGCCCGTCCGCCAGGTGTTGGCGAACGCAGATGTCCAGGTACTTGATCAGCCCCACGCCCTGCACCGCCGCGTTCAGCAGGTTCTCGTCGTCGTTGAACACGGCGTTGCCCCTGGGCTCGAACAGCACCGTTCGTCCGTCGACATCAGGCGATGTGAACGACCAGCGGTCGATGGTGCCGCTGGAGGTGAAGCGGTAGGCCAGGCAGTTGTGCCGCATCAGGTCGGCCGGCTCCTCGGGCACGCCGTGCCGCGCGAAGTATTCCGGCGATCCGACGATGGCCATCTCGATGAGAGGCGTGACTGGCACGGCCACCATGTGATCATGAAGGCTTTCGCCCAGCCGGATGCCGGCGTCCATGCCATCGGCCACGATGTTCGAGAAGCCGTCGTTCATCACCAGCTCCAGCCGCAGCTTCGGGTAGCGCGCCAGGAACGCGCCCATGTGCGGCTCGATCAGCAGCCGGGCGGCGATGCGCGAGGCGTTCATGCGGATCAGGCCCGACGGCTCCTCATGGGCCTCCCCCAGCTCCATCACCGCCCGCTCGATGGCCGTCAGCGCGGGCTGCAGCACGTCCAGCAGGCGCTGCCCTTCCTCGGTCAGCGACATGTCCCGCGTCGTGCGGTGGAGCAGCCGCACGTTCAGCTGCTGCTCCAGGCCCTTCAGGTGCTGCGACAGCGCCGCCCGGGTGACCTCCATCTCCGCCGCTGCCCTGGTGAAGCTGCGGTGGCGGGCAATGTGGGCGAACCACGTCAAGGAGGAAACGAGAGAGGGTTCGAGTGGCATTTGTTTAGTTTATCTAACCACTCATGTCTTTCAAAGGATGTTTATCAAATCCAATCCCATCCCTAGCATGGAGTCCTGTCCACGCCACATCGCCGCGTGTGCCTACCCCAACCACCGCTGGAGAAACCCATGCCCAACGTCACGTTCAAGAACCTCAACGGCCAAGGCGTCACCCTGGCCGCCGTCATCCACTTCCCCGCCGGCTTCGATGAGCGCAAGAAGTACGCAGCAGTCGTCGTCTCGCATCCCGGCGGCGGCGTGAAGGAGCAGACCGCTGGCCTGTACGCCCGCAAGCTGGCCGAGCACGGCCTCGTCACCATCGCCTACGACGCCTCGTACCAGGGCGAAAGCACCGGCCTGCCGCGCCAGCTGGAAAACCCCCACATCCGTACCGAGGACGTCAGCGCCGTGATCGACTACCTGACCACGCTGCCCTGCGTGGACCCGGACCGGATCGGTGCCATGGGCATCTGCGCGGGTGCGGGCTACAGCGCCAACGCGGCCATCAACGACCGCCGCATCAAGGCGCTGGGCATGGTGAGCGCGGTGAACATCGGCCAGATGTTCCGCAACGGCTGGGACAACAACGTCAAGGACGCTGACGCCGTGGGCTACATCGACTTCGGCTCCAACGCCCGCACCGCCGACGCCGGCAAGAGCGAACTGGCCACGCTGCCGCTGGCCCCGATGAAGGAAGAAGACGCCCCCAACGCCGAGCTGCGCGAAGCCTGGGAGTACTACCACACGCCGCGGTGCGAGCACCCTAACGCCCCTGGCTTCATGACGGCGCGCAGCCTCACGCAGATCATCACCTACGACGCCTACCACAAGGCAGAAGCCTTCCTGACCCAGCCCATCCTGGCCGTGGCGGGCAGCGTGGCGGGCAGCAAGTGGATGAGCGACGACCTGCTGGCGCGCGCCGCGAGCCAGGACAAGACGCTGCACGTGGTCGAGGGCGCCAACCACATGTCGCTGTACGACGTTCCCCAGTACGTCGATGAAGCCGTGTCCCAGCTTGCGCCGTTCTTCAACGCCAAGCTGTAAAACTATCAAATCAATAGCTGCCAGCGATTGCCACATAAGCGCTGGAGGCCAAAGACACTGAAATATTCCATCATGAGCAACATCACCCTCCAGACTGCCAGCTACCCCAACCTGGGCTGGCAAACCGCCGCCGACATCTACCTGCCGCCCGGCTTCGACGCAGGCCAGAAGTACCCCGCCATCGTCAGCACCCACCCCATCGGCAGCTGCAAGGAGCAGACCGCGGGCAACATCTATGCCCAGGGCCTGGCCGAGCAGGGCTTCGTGGTGCTGGTGCATGACGCGAGCTTCCAGGGCGCCAGCGGCGGCACCCCGCGCTTCATCGAGGATCCGGCCATCCGCGTGTCCGACATCCGCTTCGCCGTGGACTATCTGCAGTCGCTGCCCTACGTGGACGCCGAGCGCATCGGCGCCATCGGCGTGTGCGGCGGCGGTGCGTACACCGTGCATGCGGGCATCACCGACCACCGGCTGAAGGCGCTGGTGTCCATCACCGGCGTGAACTACGGCCGCCTGATCCGCGAGGGCTTCGCCCAGTTCAAGCCGCGCGAGCTGGCGAAGAACATCGCCAGCATGCGCACCGCCCAGGCGCAAGGGGCAAAGAGCGATGCAGCCAACCTGCTGCCCGAGTCCGTTGATGCGGCCCAGCAAGCCGGCATCACCGACATCGACGTGCTCGAAGCCACCGAGTACTACAAGACCGCGCGCGGCCAGAAGCCCCATGGCGCGACCAGCCAGCTCATGTCCTTCAGCGGCGCGGCGATGGGCTGGGACGCCTTCACCAACGCGGAAGTGCTGCTCACGCAGCCGCTGATGGTGGTGATCGGCGACAAGCCCGGCGGCTTTGGCTCCTACCGCGACGGCTGGGAGATCTACAGCCGCGCCGCTTCGGAGCACAAGCACATCGTCGTGGCCGAAGGCTGGTCGCACTACGACCTGTACGACCAGCCCGAGCCGGTGGCCATCGCCATGGCCCAGGTGGTGCCGTTCTTCAAGGAGCATCTGTGATGCGCAACGTCCTCATCCTGGGCGCCAGCGGCCAGATCGCGCAATGGGTCGTCAAGGCGCTGGCCGACGCCCCGGACGTGCGCCAGACCCTGCTGCTGCGCGACCCCAAGAAGCTCACGGGCCACGAGCCCGCGAATGCCCAGGTCGTCATCGGCAACGTGCTGGACAAGAAGCTGCTGAAAGCCGCCGTGACCGGCCAGGACATCGTCTACGCCAACCTGATCGGCGAAGACCTGGACAAGCAGGCCCAGGCCGTCATCGCCGCCATGCAGGCCGCGGGCGTCAAGCGTCTGGTCTTCGTGCTGTCGCTGGGCATCTACGACGAGATTCCCGGCAAGTTCGGCGAGTGGAACCAGGCCATCATCGGCGAAGACCTCAAGCCCTACCGCCGCGCCGCCGATGCCGTCGAAGCCTCGGGGCTCGACTACACCATCGTGCGCCCGGCCTGGCTGATGGACGAGGACGAGGTGGACTACGAAACCACCGCCAAGGGTGAACCCTTCAAGGGCACCGTGGTATCGCGCAAGAGCGTGGGCGACCTGATCGCCAAGGTCATCGACAACCCCGCGCTGCATGTGGGCGCCAACCTGGGCGTGAACAAGCCCCACACTGATGGCGACAAGCCGTACTTCATGTAGACACAGCCCATGCCCGTGACTATCCGCCCCGAGCTTCCTGCCGACATCTCCGCCATCCACGCCCTGACCGAGGCCGCGTTCCGCACCGCCCCGCACACGTCGCACACCGAGCAGTTCATCGTGAACGCCCTGCGCCAGGCCGGTGCCCTGCACCTGTCGCTGGTAGCGCAGGACGCGGGCGCGGTGGTCGGCCACGTGGGCGTGTCTCCGGTGGCGGTATCCGGCGGCGCGCCGCGCTGGTACGGCTTGGCGCCCCTGTCCGTCGCGCCCGATCGGCAGCGCCAGGGCATGGGCGCCTTGCTGGTGATGGAGGCGCTGCGCCAGTTGAAGGACGGCGGCGCCGCTGGCTGCGTGTTGCTGGGCGATCCGGCCTACTACGCCCGTTTCGGCTTTCGGCCCGTGCCGGGACTGGTGCTAGAGGGGGTGCCGCCAGAATATTTCCAGGCCCTCGCGTTCTCCGCCGCCGCCATGCCGCAGGGCAGCGTCAGCTTCCACGCGGCCTTCAATGCGACGCGCTGAGCCGCGGCCGCGCTTACAGGCGCTCGCCCAGCTGCTCCTGCCAATCGATGCGAGATGTATGCAGCAGCAGTTCGGCGCTGCGCGCCTGCCGCGTGCGCTGCAGCGCGCGCACCACGTGGTCGCAGGCGCGCGTCGCCGCCTCGGGCAGCGCCAGGCCCTGCAGCCAGTGGCCGGTGAGCGCGGCGCAGAACAGGTCGCCGGTGCCCTTGGGCGCGGCGTCGATGCGCGGGTGCGTGATGGCCTGTGCCTGCGTGGCGGTGACCAGCACCACGTGCATGGCGTCCGGCGGCCAGGTGGCCGGTGCGGCGCTGGTCACGGCCACCCATTGCGTGCGGCCGGTGAGCAGCGTGCGCGCGGCGGCCACCACGCCGTCCATGTTGTCCACGGGCATGCCGGTGAGCTGCGCCAGCTCGAAGCCGTTGGGCGTGAGCCCGCTCGCCAGCGGCAGCAGGTGCGTGCGGCAGGCCTCGGCCATGCCGGGGGCTGCGTAGAGGCCGGTGTCGTGGTCGCCCAGCACCGGGTCGAGCACGATGCGCAGCCCGGCGCGCTCGGCCAGCAGGGCGCGGGCCCAGCCGGCCAGCACGGCGGCCTGTGCCGGATCGCCCAGGTAGCCCACCACCAGCGCGCGCAGCGCATGCAGCGCGCCGCGCGCCGACAGGTCGCGCAGGTAGCCGCCGAACCAGTCGAGCGGCACCGTGCCGCCGTGCAGTGTGGGGTAGTGCGGCGTGTTGCTGAGCAGCACCGTGGGCACGGCGGCCACCGCGAGGCCCAGCGCCTCCAGCGTAGGCACGGCGGCGTTGTTGCCCACGCGGCCATAGACCACCTGGGACTGCACCGACACCACGTCCAGCCGCAGCGGCTGCAGCGTCGTCATGGCCGGGGGGCCAGGCCGTCGAGCCAGCGCGTGAACACCGCGCCCGCCGCCGCGGGCAGGTGCGCCTGCAGCGCCCGGGCCTCGGCGCGCAGGGCGCGCGGGTCGACGCCCGCCTGGGCCAGCTCGCAGGCATGGCCGACCAGCCAGCGCTCGATGGTGCGCGGGTCGGCTTCCAGGTGGCATTGCAGGCCGAGCACCTGGGGGCCCAAGGCAAAGCCCTGGTGCGGGCAGGTGGCGGTGCCCGCGAGGCACTGGGCGCCGGGCGGAATGCCGAACTGGTCGCCATGCCAGTGCAGCACGGGCACGTCGCCCAGCGCGGCCAGCGGGGAATCGTGCCCCGCCGCCGTCAGCGCCAGTGGCGCGAAGCCGATCTCCTTCACCCCCATGGGCGCCACCGGGGCGCCAAGCGCGCGGGCGATGAGCTGGGCGCCCAGGCAGATGCCCAGCAGTGGCCGTTGGCTGCCCAGCCGCTGCCGCACCAGCGCCAGTTCGTCGGCGAGGAAGGGGTAGGCCGCTTCGTCGAACGCGCCGATGGGGCCGCCCAGCACGACCAGCAGATCGGCGTCGGCAATGTGCGGTGCGCGCAGGTCTTCGGTGGGGGCGTCCACGTAGCGCACGGCGTAGCCCCGGGACTGGAGCAGCGGCTCCAGCGTGCCCAGGTCTTCGAAATGCAGGTGGCGGATGGCGATGGCGGTGTGGGTCATGGTGTGGTTTCCTTGCAGGAATTGGGCCAGTAGTGGCTGTCGGGCAGCGCCCGCGCGCCGAAGATCGCCTGGCCCACGCGCACGGTGGTGGCGCCTTCCTCGATGGCGATCTCGAAGTCGCCGGACATGCCCATCGACAGCTCCTCCAAAGCGATACCCGCGGGCGCCTCCTGGCGCAGCCGGTCGCGCAGCGTGCGCAGCAGCACGAAGCATTCGCGCACGCGCCCGGCCTCGCTGGAGAACAGTGCCAGCGTCATCAGCCCGCGCACGCGCAGCGCCGGGAAGGCGGGCAGGGCGCGCAGGAAGGCCGCCACGTCCCCGGGCGGCAGGCCGTACTTGCTGGCCTCGCCCGAGGTGTTGACCTGCACGAACACATCGAGCGCGCGGCCCTCGGCCTGCAGGCGGCGCTCCAGCGCCTCGGCCACGCGCAGGCTGTCGAGCGCCTGGAACTCGCTGGCGAAGCGCGCCACCAGCTTGGCTTTGTTAGTCTGCAGGTGGCCGATGATCGACCAGCGCAGATCGGCCAAGTCCTGCGTGGCGAGCCATTTGCCGTACGCCTCCTGCGGCTTGTTCTCGCCCAGCAGGCGGCAGCCCGCCGCGTGGGCCAGGCGCACGCTGGCCTCGTGGGTCTTGCTCACGGGCAGCAGGCGCACGCCGGCCGGGTCGCGCCCCACGCGCGCGCAGGCGGCGTCGATGCGTGCCTGTACAAAGGCCAGGTGGCGCTCAAAGTCCTGCAGCGTGGCGGCCTGGGGATAGCGGCCGTGCTGGTCGTGGCGGGTGGCTGTCATGACACGGCTCCTTTTCTCGCAAGGGCGGGCCGTGGCAGGCGGCCATGCAGCACCGCGTGGGCTGCCAGCCCGACCACCAGGCCCCAGAAGGCGCCGCCGATGCCCAGCAGCGTGATGTTGGCGGCGGCGGCCAGGAAGGTGATCAGCGCCGACTCGCGCGCCTTCGCGTCGGCCAGGGCCGTGGCCAGGCTGGTGCCGATGGTGCCCAGCAGCGCCAGCCCCGCCAGCGTGGTGATGAAGGTGGCCGGCAGCGCCATGAACACCGCCGCCAGCGTGACGCCGAACACGCCCACGAGGATGTAGCACACGCCCGCCGCGATGCCGGCGATCCAGCGCTTGGACGGGTCCTCGTGCGCCTCGCGCCCGGTGCAGATGGCGGCGGTGATGGCCGCGAGGTTGAAGGCGTGCGCGCCGAACGGCGCCATCAGCAGCGAGCCCAGCCCGGTCACGGCGACGATGGGGCTGGCGCTGGTGGCGTAGCCGTCGCCGCGCAGCACCAGCATGCCGGGCATGTACTGGCCGCTGAGCGTGATGAGGAACAGCGGCAGCGCCACGCTGAGCAGCGCGTTGAGCGAGAACGCGGGCACCGTGAACACCGGTGCCGCGAGCTGCAGGCGCAGGCCTGACAGATCCACTCGTCCCTGCGCCAGCAGAAAGCCCAGGCCCAGCAGCAGGATGCCCACCACCGCCCAGCGCGCCGCCACGCGCCGCAGCAGCACGTAGGCCAGCACCAGCAGCCCGGCCAGCAGCGGGTCGATGCCCATGCCGCCGAACGCCCGGATGCCGAACTGCAGCAGGATGCCCGCCAGCAGCCCGGCCGCCACGCCGGGCGGAATCCAGCGGATCACGCGGTCGAACCAGCCCGACAGGCCCAGCGCCACGAAGGCCGCGGCCGAGATCAGGTAGGCGCCCACGGCCTCAGCATAGGGCGTGGTGGCTAGCGCGGTCACGAGGAACGCCGCCGCCGGCGTGGACCAGGCGGTGATGACCGGCGCGCGCGTCATCCAGCTCAGCAGCACCCCCGTGACTCCCACGCCGATGGAGATCGACCACACCCACGAGGCCGTCAGCGCCGGACTCAGCCCCGCCACCTTGGCGGCCTGGAACACCAGGATGAACGTGCCGCCGTAGTTGACGATGACCGAGACCAGGCCCGCCACGATAGGGTGGACCAGATCGCGGGGGCGCAGAGGGGCGGGGTGTGGGGAGGGGTGTTCTTGCTGCATGGGCCGTAGGGGGAAAGCCAGTGGAAAGCGCTTTTGTATTCCTAAAATGGCCTGAAGCAACCATCCACTTTTTTGAGGAAGACCCAGCCAATTGTTCAAGCATGCCCAACTCGAATCCGTGAAAGCCTGGCTGGGCGACCCCGCCCATGGCGCGCTGCCGCTGCATGTGCGCGTGCAGCGCGCGTTGCGGCAGTTGATCCTGGAAGGCGCGCTGGGCGGCGGCCAACCCCTGCCCGCCTCGCGCGCGCTGGCGCAGTCGCTGGGCGTGTCGCGCGACACGGTGGAGGCGGCCTACGGCCAACTGCATGCCGAGGGCTTCATCGAGCGGCGCGTGGGCAGCGGCAGCTTCGTCTCGCCGCGCGCGCAACGCCTGGGCGCGCAGGCCCGGCGGCCCGCCACGCCAGCGGGCGCGCCTCGCCTGAGCCAGCGCGGCGAGGCGCTGTACCAGGGCGGTGGCGTGCGCGACTTCCTCGCGCCGCGCCCTTTCGCGCCCGGCCTGCCCGACACGCGCGCTTTCCCCCTCGCCACCTGGGAGCGCCTGCAGCGCCAGGTGCTCAAGGAGCACGGCGCGCGCGCCCTGCTGCACAGCCCGCCGCAGGGCATGGAGCCGCTGCGCCGCGCCATCGCCGACTACGTGAACCTGGAGCGCGGCGCGCGCGCCACGCCCGAGCGCGTGCTGGTGCTCACCAGCTCGCAGCAGGCGCTGGCCCTGTGCGCCACGGTGCTGCTCGACGCGGGCGAGCGCATCTGCGTGGAAGACCCGCTCTACCACGGCGCGCGCCGGGCGTTCGAGGCGGCGGGCCTGGCCTGCGTGCCCGTGCCGGTGGACGGGGGCGGCATGCTGGTGCAGCGCCTGGAGGAGGAGCGGGCGGCGCGCGCCGTGTACCTCACCCCGTCGCACCAGTACCCCACCGGCGCCACGCTGGCGCTGGAGCGGCGCCTGGCCGTGGTGGACTGGGCGCACCGGCACCAGGCCTGGATCATCGAGGACGACTACGACAGCGAATTCCACTACGCCGGCAAGCCCACGGCCTGCGTGCAGGGGCTGGACGCGCACGAGCGCACGCTCTACATCGGCACCTTCAGCAAGTCGCTGTTCCCGGGCCTGCGCATCGGCTACCTGGTGTTGCCGCCGCACCTCGTTGCGCCCATGGCGGTGGCGCGCACGCTGCTGGACGGGCACAGCGCGCCCATCGCCCAGCTCACGCTGGCGCGCTTCATCGAAGGCGGGCACTTCGGCGCCCACGTGCGCGCCATGCGCGGCCTGTACGCCGCGCGGCGCGACGCGCTGGCGCGGCTGGTGCAAGCACACCTGGCCGCCTGGGTGCAGCCGCGCGTGCCCGCGGGCGGCATGCAGATGCCCTGCGTCTTCACGTGCGACGTGCCCGAGCGCGCCGCCGTCGATGCCGCGCGCCGCGCGGGCATCGACCTGCAGGGGCTGTCGGCTCTGTACGCCGCCGCGCCGGCCGAGGCCGGGTTCCTCATGGGCTTCGCGGCCTATGCGCCGCAGGAGCTGGAGGCGGGCGTGAAGACGCTGGCCGGGGTGCTGCGGGGTATGAGGATTTGAATGAAAAGTGCCTGTAGCGCTTATTTAACAAGCGCGAGAAGCTATGAATAAGATAGCGTTGGCGGATCAGGGCGTGGCCGTCGCCGCCAGCGGCAGCGGCAGCGGCAGCCCGCCCAGCCTGCCGTCGCCATAGGTCCGCAACACCTGCGAGATCACCACCTGGTAGCCATCGAGCCATTCGGCCTGCCGGGCCTTGGCCTGCAGGTGCGTGGGGTGCTGCATCAGGGCCTGCAGCGCCTCCAGGCTGTCCCAGTAGTAGACGTTGGAGAGCAGGCGGTCGTTCTCCCACGCCTCCTCGCCCAGGTAGCCGGGAATCTCTTTGGCGGCCTCGGCGATGGCCTGGTCCAGGCGGTGGAAGTCGTCGTCGTACTGCTTCTTGGCGAAGGTGAAGGTCGATGCGTACATCAAAGTCCCTGAGGATCTGAAATGTTTTCGGGCCGCGGCGCTTATGGGGCAAGCGCTGGCAGCTATTAAAAAAGAAGCAGCCTTATCGGCTTGCCGCCAGGCGCGCCCCCAGCCCCACGAGTGCCGCGCCCATCAGCGCATCGGCAGGGCGGCGGATGCGCGCATAGGCGCGGCGCACCGCGCCCACCGAGAAGAACGCCGCCAGCAGGCACAGCCACGTGCCGGTGACGCACACCACCACCGCGACCACCGCCGCGTACACCCACGCGGGCGCGCCCACCGGCAGCAGGGTGACGAACAGGGTGGCGAAGAACGTGGCGGTCTTGGGGTTGGTGATGCCCACCAGGAAGCCCCGCCGCCACGCCTGCGCATCGCCGAGGCGGGGCGCCTGCGCGACGTCCTGCGCGCCCGCGCCGCCACGCAGCGCGGCCATCAGCATGCGCGCGCCCAGGTAGACCAGGTAGGCGGCCCCGGCCAGGCGGATGCCCTCGTAGAGCCAGAAGAACTGCTGCACCAGCAGCCCGAAGCCAAACACCGCCAGGCTGGCCCACACGGCCACGGCGCAGGTGATGCCCAGGCCGGTGAAGACGCCCGAGCGGCGCCCGCCCAGGGCCTGCGAGGTGACGGCCACGAAGTCCGGCCCCGGGCTGGCGCAGGCGAGCAGGACGATGCCGGAGAGGGTCAGGAGCTGGGGAAGGTAGTCCATGAGGGTGTCAGGCGATGCGAGGGATGCAAGGGTAATGCACCCGCTGCCCGGCCTTGGTCCGCATGGCGCGCTTTTTCCATGGGGCATGGGTCATGTAATATAGCCCCCTAGACTATATTTTCAGTGCCTTGCCATGTCCCACACCTCCCGTGAAAAGACCAAGCTGATCGCCCGCGTGCGCCGCATCAAGGGCCAGATCGAAGGCATAGAGCGTGCCCTGGAGACGGACGCGGCCTGTGCCGAGGTGCTGCGCCAGATCGCCTCCGTGCGCGGCGCGGTCGGTGGGCTGACGGCGGAGGTGATGGAAGACCACCTGCGCGAGCACGTCCTGGCGGCATCGACCGACGAGGCGCGGCGCCAGGGCGGCGAGGAAATGATCGAGGTCATCCGCACCTACATGAAATGAGCCGGCCCATGGACACGCACAGCCCCTTTGCTCCCGAGCACGGCCATTGCTTCCTGGGCCGCGACCACCGGCGCAACGAGCGCAGGGTGTGGCTGGTCATCGCGCTCACGGCCGGCATGATGCTGGCCGAGATCGCCGCCGGCACCATCTATGGCTCGATGGCGCTGGTCGCCGACGGCTGGCACATGTCCACCCACGCGGGCGCGATGCTGATCGCGGCGCTGGCCTACCGCTTCGCGCGGCGGCATGCCGACGATCCGCGCTTCACCTTCGGCACGGGCAAGCTGGGCGATCTGGCGGGCTTTGCCAGCGCAGTGGTGCTGGCCCTGGTCGCGCTGCTGATCGGCTGGGAAAGCCTGGCGCGCCTGGCGCGGCCGATCCGCATCGACTTCGACCAGGCGATCGCGGTGGCCGTAGTGGGGCTGGCCGTCAACCTGGCCTGTGCGTGGCTGCTGAAGGACGACCACGCGCACCACGGCCATGGGCACCACCACCATGACCACGATCACGTCCACCACCACGCGCACGGCGAAGCCCGCGACAACAACCTGCGCGCCGCCTACCTGCACGTGCTGGCCGACGCCTTGACCTCCGTGCTGGCCATCGCCGCGCTGCTGCTGGGCCGCAGCCGCGGCTGGCTCTGGGCCGACCCGGCCATGGGCGTGGTCGGCGCGCTGGTGATCGTGCGCTGGTCCTGGGGGCTGCTGCGGGACAGCGGCAGCGTGCTGCTGGACGCCGCGGCCGAGGGCCAGGCGGTGCGCCAGGAGATCCACGAGGCGATGGCGCCCACGAGCAGCCGCATCACGGACCTGCACGTCTGGCAGGTGGGCCCCGGCCATTTCGCGGCCATCGTCGCGCTGATGGCGCGGGAGCCGCAGGAGCCTGCCTACTACAAGGCGCTGCTGGTGCACATCCACGAGCTGTCGCACGTCACGGTGGAGGTGCAGCGGCAGGCGGGATAAGACCCCGTGGGGAGCGTGGCCAGGGAAGTCGTGCAGTCTTCCAACTTTCGACCCCGGACAGGAGCGTGGCCATGGCCCCCAAGAACACCATCTGCCTCTGGTACGACGGCACCGCCCTGGACGCCGCGCGGTTCTATGCGCAGACCTTTCCCGACAGCGCGGTGCAGGCCGTGCACAAGGCGCCGGGCGACTACCCGGCGGGAAAGCAGGGCGAGGTGCTGACCGTGGAGTTCACGGTCATGGGCATCCCGTGCCTCGGCCTGAACGGCGGCGCGGCGTTCCGGCACAGCGAAGCGTTCTCGTTCCAGGTGGCGACAGACGACCAGGCCGAGACGGACCGCCTGTGGAACGCGATCGTCGGCAACGGTGGGCAGGAAAGCGCGTGCGGCAGGTAGCAAGGATCGATGGGGCGTGTCTTGGCAGATCACGCCGCGCGCGCTGACCGACGCGATCGCCGATCCCGACCCGGCGGCGGCGCAGCGCGCTTTCGCGGCCATGATGGAGATGGGCAAGATCGACATCGCGGCCATCGAGGCGGCACGGCGCGGCTGAGCTGGCGGTGATGCGATAGCCGGGCTCAGGCCGCGCGGCGCTCCTGGGCCCTGAGCCAGCCATCGTGCAGCCACTTCTCCGTCTTGCGGTGGCCGGGGAAGGTGATCCAGACGATGTCGCGCTCGAACACCATGGGTTGTTCGTCGCTGCAGACGATGACCCAGAACCAGCGCCCGTCGGCCAGGTTGCGCGCCTTCATCTTCATGCCGGTCAGCGTCACGGTCTCGGTGCGGCCCTCGCGCTGCACGCGGATGGGTTCATCATGCGGCTCGATCCAATGAATCTCCATGCGCAGCAGCAGATCGCTCGCGTGGGTTTGCAGGAAGGCACGCGCGATGGCCTCGGTGCGCTCGCGCGAGGGCAGGGGCTTTCCTGCCAGGTCGAGCGAGATGTGGGCGAAGCCCTTGAGCACGCCGTCCGCCGCCGTCACGGTGCTGAAGTGCTCGCCCTCCAGCCCGGCATTGCGGCCGTCGCGGCGCTCGTGGCGGGTGAGGATGGCGGGCGTGCCGTCCACCTGCACGACGCGGTGGGAGACGGCGTGGTGGCTGGCGGGGATGAGGGAACGGGGCATGGGAAGGGACTCCTGGGCGGTGGATGAGAACGATGCCGTGGCGAAGGCCAGTGCGGCGGCGATGGAGTGAAGGGCTTTCATGGATGGTCTCCAGGGGTTGATGAAACAGGTGTGGCCGCGTACAGCGCCGCCGCGCCCAGCAGCGCGGCCAGCAGGCCCAGCGCCGCTGCCTGCGGCCAGTGCGCCGTGGCCTGCGCCAGCCAGGGGCCGAGGCTGGCGCCCACGAACAGCACGAAGGTGTAGAGCGCCACGGCCAGGCCGCGCACCGGCGCGGCAGCCAGGCCCGCCACGCGGGCGATGAGGCTGGGCACGCTGGTGCCCACGCCCAGCACAAACACCACGCTGGCGGCCAGCAGCCCCGGCAGATGGGCGGTGCCCGCCCAGGCGGCCAGCAGCAGCCCGGCGGCGGCCGTGCCCAGGCCCAGCGTGACCCAACGCGCCGCACCGATGCGCGCCATGGCGGCAGCCACGGCCAGCGGCGCCAGGAAGGCGGGCAGGGCCACGGCGCGTGCCGCCAGCGGCGTGATGCCCTGCGCGCGCAGGGCGGCGCCGGCGTGCATGTCCAGCAGCAGGTAGAAGGCCACGAAGCAGAGCAGGAGCAGCAGCGCCGGGCCATAGGCGCGGCGCAGGCGCGCGTCGGCCAGCAGCGTGCCCATGGCTTGCATGGACGCGCGCAGGGACGGCAGTGCGCTGGCGGCGGCGCGCGCATCGGCGGGCGAGCGCAGCAGCGCGCAGGCGGTGATGACGTATACGGCGGCCAGTGGCAGCATGGCCGCGCCCAGGCCCCAGCGGCCCGCCACGGCGCCGCCGTACATCTGTCCCAGCAGCCCGGCGGACAGGAAGGCCGTGCTGATCCACGCCACGCCCCAGGTGCGCTGGCGCGGCGTGCCGCGTTCGGACAGGTAGGCGATGGCGGCGGGCGCGAACGCGGCGGCGGCCAGCCCCTGCAGCGCCCGCCCGGCCAGCAGCAGCGCGCTGGACGGCGCCCAGGCCAGCGCGGCGGTCAGGGGCGCCAGCGCGGCCAGCCCCCAGGCCATGACGGCGCGGCGGCCGAGCCGGTCGGACAGCGGGCCGAACAGCAGAAAGCCCGCGGCATAGGCCATGCCGAAGACGCTCACCACCATCCCGGCCGCGCCGGGCGCGAGGCCGTGGGCGCGCGCCACCTGCGGCAGCACGGGCAGCGGCCAATACAACTGCGACACCACGGCCAGCGCGCACAGGGCCAGCAGGGCGCGCAGCGGTGTGGAAGGAATGTGGGAGTCCGTAGATGTGTTCATTGCTTTCATGTAGTTAACTACATAAATGGATAAAAAATAGATGAAAATGGCCTGTAGCGCTTACCCATCAAGCGCTGGCAGCTATGGTTTCAGGAGTTACGCCAGCAATCCCGCCTGGCGCAGCCGCTTGGCCAGCCCTTCGGCGAACTGGCGGTAGCCCTGGGCGTTGGCATGCACCTGGTCGGAGCGCAGGCTGGCGTTGCCCAGCACCTCGGCCCAGCCGTCCTCGTACAGCGGCAGTTGGAGTTCGCCGGCCAACTCCGCATAGAGCGGGTGGTCGGTGAGCCGCCCGGTGCTGGCCGCCAGCAAAGAGAACTGCGGCACGGCCACCAGCATCACCTGCGCGCCTGCAGCGGTGGCGGCGCGGCAGATCGCGCGGATGTTGTCTTTGGCGGCGGCGGCGCTCATCTGGCGCAGGAAGTCGTTGCCGCCGATGCCCACGATGACGAGTTGGGGCCGGTGCTCCTCCAGCAGCGCGGGCAGCCGCGCCAGCGCCTGGGCCGTGGTGTCGCCGGAGACGCCGCCGTTCACCACCTGCCAGCCCGTCAGCGCCTGCAGCTCGGCGGGATAGGCGGTGGCGGCATCGGCGCCGACGCCCGAGGTCAGCGAATCGCCGAGGGCCAGCACGGTGCTGCCCGTGGCGATGGGCCGTGCCTTGGGCGCGCGCTTGCCGCAGGCGGCGAGCAGGGCGGTGCCGGGCAGCAGGGCCAACAGGCGGCGGCGGGGCAGGGAATGGAGATTCATGCGTCGCGGTGATGGAGTTAGCGGGACAGGCCGGCTTCGCGCAGCTTGCCCGTGAGGCGCTGCAGCAGCGCGCGTTCCTCGGCGCTGAAGTGCTGCATCAGGTTCGCCACCCAGGCGTAGTGCGCGGGCAGCGCCTGGGCCAGCAGCGCGTCGCCCGCGGGCGTCAGGTGGATCAGCCACGCGCGGCGGTCCTGCGGGTCGGCCTCGCGCTGGCACAGGCCCGCGCCTTCCATGCGGTCGAGGGTGCGCGTCATGGTCTGCGAGGTAACGGCCACGCCCTGCGCCAGCGCGCCCACGCTCAGGCCGGCGGGGTTGCGCTTGAGCAGCAGCAGCACGAAGAACTGCGACTGCGACAGGCCGCCGTTCTTCGCCAGGTTGGCGTCGAAGGCCGACAGCATCTCGCCCGTGGCCGATGCCCAGGCCAGCCAGGCGTGCAGGCCGCCCACGTCGGGGTTGCCATAGGCGGCGCCGAAGGCGGCCAGGGTGTCGTAGCTGGGCAGGTCTTGTAGTTCAAACATGGCTGAAATGTAGTTGGCTACATATGCCTTGTCAAATAAGGCGCATGGCGCCTCATGCCAGGGCCGTGTCCAGCACCATCATGAGCACGAACCCCACCATCAGCCCCGCCGTGGCGAACGATTCGTGGCCCTTGCGATGCGATTCGGGAATGATCTCGTGGCTGATGACGAACAGCATGGCCCCGGCGGCGAAGCCCAGCCCCCAGGGCAGCAGCAGCGCCGAATGGCCGACGGCGGCGGCGCCGGCCACCGCGCCCAGCGGCTCGACCAGGCCCGAGGCGATGCCGAGCGCGATGGCCAGGCCGCGCGTGTAGCCCGCCGCGACCAGCGCCGCGGCGACGACGAAGCCCTCGGGCACGTCCTGGATGGCGATGCCGATCGCCAGCGCATGCGCGCGCATGCCTTCGTTGCCCGCGTAGCCGACGCCGATGGCCAGCCCCTCGGGCAGGTTGTGCAGCGTGATGGCGAAGACGAACAGCCAGGTGCGGCGCAGCTGCTTGGCCTCGGCGCCCTCGCGTCCTTTGATGAAATGCTCGTGCGGCAGCAGGTGGTCCATGGCCAGCAGCACCAGCGCGCCCATGAGGATGGCGCAGCCCACCACGCCGCCCGCGGCCCAGTTGCTGCCGCCGAACAGAGCGGCGCTGCGCGCTGCATCGAGTCCCGGCAGGATGAGCGAGAACGCGCTGGCGGCCAGCATCACGCCTGCGCCGAAGCCGAACAGCGTGTCCTGCACGCGCTCCGAGGGCCGCTGCGCGAGCAGCACGGGCAGCGTGCCCAGCGCGGTGGCCAGCGCGGCGACGAGGCCGCCGAGCAGCGCGCCTTGCAGCGCGGGCTGGTCCAGCCTCTGCCAGGCCAGGGCGCACAGGGCGGGCAGGCCGGCGGCGCACAGGGCCAAGCCGGCCAGGGTCTGCGGGCGGAGCGGGCGCATGGGTTGCAGTATTAGCGGGATTGTGCGGCTGCGTAGCGCCGGGCCACCTCGGCCCAGTCGATGACGTTATAGAACGCCGCGATGTATTCGGGGCGGCGGTTCTGGTACTGCAGGTAGTAGGCGTGTTCCCACACGTCCAGCCCCAGGATGGGCGTGTGGCCCGAGGCGATGCCGCGCATCAGCGGGCTGTCCTGGTTGGCGCTGCTTTCCACGGCCAGCTTGCCCTGCGGGTTCACTGTGAGCCAGGCCCAGCCGCTGCCGAAGCGCGAGAGCGCCGCCTGGGTGAATGCGGCCTTGAAGGCGTCGAAGCCGCCCAGGTCGGCCTCGATGGCGCGGGCCAGGTCGCCGCCCGGCGCGCCGCCGCCCTGGGGCGACATGACGCGCCAGAACAGGCTGTGGTTGGCGTGCCCGCCGCCGTTGTTGCGCGCGGGCGCGCGCAGCTTCTCGGGCAGGGTGTCGACCTGCGCGACCAGCTCGTCGAGCGGCAGCTCGGCGTAGGGTGTGCCTTCGAGCGCCGCGTTGAGGTTGTTCACGTAGGCCTGGTGGTGCCTGGTGTGGTGGATCTCCATCGTCCGCGCGTCGATGTGGGGTTCCAGCGCGTCGTAGGCGTAGGCGATCGGGGGCAGCGTGTAGGGCATGGGCGGGGCTCCGGGAGTTGCGAGGAATGGAATCAGTGCAGCAGCGGGCTGGCGGGCGCGGGGCCGCCCTGCGGGCCGTGGTGCAGGTGCAGTGCCGCGTGGGTGTGGTGCAGTTGCCGGGCGGCCGCCATGCGCAGGGATGGCGGCGCGGTGTCGCTGTGCAGCAGCGCCATGAGCTTGTGGTGCGCGCGGCACAGGCATTCGGCGGCGCTGGCGGGCTGGTCCATGCCGGCGTAGCAATCGGCCAGGTTCAGGTGTGCGACGACGTAGGCGGCGAGCCGGTCGTCGGCCGCGATGCCGTCTTCCGCATGGGCCAGCAACTGGCGCGCCACGCCCAGCGCCCGCGTGTGCCAGGTGAGCGCATGCGCCACGCAGTGCGCGCGGCTGGCCGCCAGGCCCTGGCGCGTGAGCTGCTTCCATTCGCGCAGCAGGGGGTGCTCGGGCGTGCCGCGGGTGTCGTCGGCGTCCTGGGGGGCGTGCGCGGCAGCGCCGGTCTGGAGGGCGTGGTTCATGGCATGTCCTTGTGGTCCAGGGGCGCGCAGGCCTCTGGCTCGGCCTGGCCGGCGGGATGGACGCGCACGATGCGCAGCGCGCCGGGCTGCTCCACCAGCACGCAGGTCTTGCCCGTGCGCTTGCAGTGGTCCTCCACGCGCCAGAACGCGCCGTGGCTCGCGCAGCCGGTCTGGCAGATCACCAGGTCGGCGCAGCGCAGGCTGTGTTCAAGCCATTCGGCATCGGCGTGGGCGCCGGCATCGGGGTGCTGGGCCAGCGCCAGTTCGGGCCAGTCGGCAATGGCGGCCAGCAGCCGCTGGCGGTCCTCGCGCTCCCAGGCCAGGGCGCTGTCGCGCTGGATGAGCTGGGCCCGCAGGCGCATGACCTGCTGCTGCAGCCGAACGATCTCCTGCGCCTGGGCGTTGGCGTGCTCGGTGCAGCGGCGCTGCAATTCGCCGTAGCGGCGCAACAGCACGCCATGTTCCGGCGCCAGCTGATGGATGTCTTCTTCAAGGTATGGCATGACGCAGCGGCTCCCTGCCAGGCGGGCTTGCGAAAGGGGGCTCCCATGCACCGGCAGGCGTGGCCGGCGGCATCGTGAAAAAGTGCGTGGCTGGTGGCGGACCAGTGGCTGGCAAAAAAGTGGTCAATGGGCTGGAGTGAGCACCCCATTGACTACCCCACGATGAGAACCTTGCCGCAACGGTGCGCGTTGCAGCCTGGGGTGAATCATAGCAAGAAATACGAATGATTCTTGATAACTTTCCAAAATAATGTTTTGGTACTTGTCGCAGAGCGGTACGGTTGCACGGGAATGAGAATGAAAAACGCGGATAGCGCTTATCCAGCAAGCGCTGACAGCTATCGAATCAGGAGCTGTTTCCGTGGAGCCGTGGCCCGCCCGGGCGTGCTCCGGGAACGCGGGACGCAGGGGGGCTGTGCAATTGCGTTCAATACACCACGGCCAGGGCACGCCAGACTGCGCGGGCCATGACGTCCTTGTTCTCCCTGCTGCTGGCGATGGCCGGCTTCTCCCTGGTGGGTGCCATCACCCCCGGGCCTGTCAACGTGCTGGCGCTGCGCCACGGCAGCCAGGCGCGGCGGCGCGTGGCCCTGCTGTACGTACTGGGGGCCAGCGCCAGCTACGCGGCCGTGGTCTGGTGCATGGGGCAGGGGGCGCAATGGCTGGTGGACGGCCTGCCTGGGGTGGCCCCGGTGGCGCAGTGGCTGTGCGCGGCCTATCTGCTGTGGCTGGCGTGGCAGCTGGCGCGCGCTCCGGCGGGCGCCATCGCGGTCCAGGCGGGGCAGGCGGTGCGGCCCTGGCGCGCCTTCGCCCAAGGGGCCGCCGTGCAGGCGCTGAACCCCAAGGCCTGGCTGGTCGCGCTGTCGGGCGTGGGCCTGTTCGTGCTGCCGCAGGGCGAGGGCAGCGGCGCGGCGCTGGCGTGGTACTGCGCGGTGTCGCTGGCAGCCTGCCTGCTGGGCGTGGGGTGCTGGGCCGTGGCGGGCCGGGCGCTGGCGCGCTGGCTGCGCACGGGCGCGCGGCAGCGGCTGTTCCAGCGGGCGCTGGCGCTGCTGCTGGTGGCGAGCGTGCTGGGCATGCTGGCATGATCCTGGAAACGGCAGTTGACCGCTTGCAAACTTCACGAGTGCCGTATGGATACTGGCTTTCGCAGCTCCGTCACCGTTCGCCTGCAGGGTGAGCTGCGCTACGCACTCGCCGCGCCATGCGGTGTTGCTCCTCCTTGGGGGCAGGAGCCCGCCGCGTCGTCGCGCCTTGCCTGGCTCGCCGAGTGCGGCACTGGCGAGCGCGTTCAACTACCGTTTCTAGGATGATCGACAGCGCCATGACCGCCACCACCTTCCACCGCCACCCCGCCGCCCCGTGGGTGGAGCTGCGCGAGAGCCGCGCCGCGCCGCACTGTTACCGCCTGCACATGCATGCGGAGTACTCCATCGGCATCGTCGATGCGGGGGCGGCGGTGTTCCACCATGCCGGCGGCCCCGAGCGGGTGGAGGCCGGCAGCGTGGTGCTGATCGAGCCCGGCGTCTGGCACGCCTGCAACCCGGAGGATGGCGCGCCTTGGGCGTACCGCATGCTGTTCGTGCAGGCCGGCTGGCTGTGCGCGCAGCTGGGGGTGCAGGGGCTGCGCTTTCCCGTCCGCGCGCGGCACGACGCGGCATCGGCGCAGGCTGTGCACCGGCTGTGCCAGCCGCTGGGCGATGCCGGTATCGAGATGTTCACCCAGGCGCTGCTGCACTGCGTGCAGCGCTTCGCCGAGCCCGCGCTGCCTGCCGTCGATGCGCCCCATGCCGGAGCGGTGGCGGCGGCTCTGCGCTGCCTGCATGCGCAGCCCGAAGCCGCGCCCAGCGTGCAGGCGCTGGCCCAGGCCTGCGGCATGAGCGCGCCGCGCTTCATCCGCTGCTTCAAGGCAGCGACGGGCGTGACGCCCGGGGTGTACCGGCTGAACCTGCGCCTGAACGGCGCACGCCGCCTGCTGGCCCAGGGCACGGCACTGGCCGAAGCGGCGCACGCCATGGGCTTTGCCGACCAGGCGCACCTGCAGCGCGCCTTCAAGGCGCACCATGCGCTGACGCCGGGGCGCTATGCGCAGGCGCTGACGGGGCGGTAAATGCTCCTGAAAGGAGAGCTGCCAGCGCTTGATGGGCAAGCGCTGGAGACAGTTTTGGCTTGAATTTTCAAGCGAGCCCCGCAGAGGGCGCGGCCCCGGCCCGCGTCTGCCGCGCTCAGTGGATGCGCATGCCCGGCTGCGCGCCCGGGAACGGCTCCAGCACGTAGATACCGGGGTGCGCCTTTTCGTCGGCATGGCTGGCGGCCAGCACCATGCCTTCGCTGAGGCCGAACTTCATCTTGCGCGGCGCGAGGTTGGCGACCATCACGGTCAGCTTGCCCTGCAACTGCTCGGGCTGGTACATGCTGGCGATGCCGGAAAAGACGTTGCGCGTCTTGCCTTCGCCCACGTCCAGCGTCAGTTGCAGCAGCTTGGTGGAGCCTTCGACGGGCTTGCATTCCACGATCTTTGCGATGCGCAGGTCGATCTTGGCGAAGTCGTCGATGGAGATGGTGGGGGCGATGTCTTCGCCACCCGGCTGCACGGCCTCGGCCGCCGGGGCGGCGGGCGGCTCGAACAGCGCGTCGAGCTGCTTCACGTCCACGCGCTGCATCAGGTGCTGGTAGGCGCCGATGGCGTGGCCCGCGCCGAGCAGGGTCTGCGCATCGGCGAAGGCGAGCGGCGGCACCTGCAGGAAGGCTTCCACCTGGGCGGCCACGGCGGGCAGCATGGGCTTGAGGTAGATGGTGAGCAGGCGGAAGGCCTCGATACAGGTGCTGCACACGTCCTGCAGGCGCGCATCCTCGCCCTCCTGCTTGGCGAGTTCCCAGGGCTTGTTGGCATCGACATAGGCGTTCACGCGGTCGCACAGCAGCATGGCTTCGCGTGCGGCGCGTGCGGTGTCGCGCGCCTCGTAGGCCTGGGCGATGGCGTCGGCCTGCGCGCGCAGCTGCTGCAGCAGCGCCTGGCCGTCGGCGCCCGGGGCGCCGAGCTGGCCGCCGAAGCGCTTGGCGAGGAAGCCGGCCGCGCGCGAGGCGATGTTGACGTACTTGCCGATCAGGTCCGAGTTCACGCGCAGCATGAAGTCCTCGGCCGTGAAGTCGATGTCCTCGTTCCTGCCGTTGAGCTTGGCGCCCAGGTAGTAGCGCAGCCACTCGGGGTTCATCTGGAGCGCCAGGTACTTGAGCGGATCCAGGCCCGTGCCGCGGCTCTTGCTCATCTTCTCGCCGTTGTTCACCGTGAGAAAGCCGTGCACGCAGATCCTGGTGGGCGTCTTGCGGCCGCTGAACTTGAGCATGGCAGGCCAGAACAGCGTGTGGAAGGTGATGATGTCCTTGCCGATGAAGTGGTACTGCTCCAACGCCGGATCGGCCATGTAGGTGTCGTAGTCCTCGCCGCGCTGGTTCAACAGGTTCTTGAGCGAGGCCAGGTAGCCGACGGGCGCGTCGAGCCAGACGTAGAAGTACTTGCCCGGCGCATCGGGGATCTCGATGCCGAAGTACGGCGCGTCGCGGCTGATGTCCCAGTCGTCCAGGCCGGTGCTGGTGCTGCCGTCGGGATTGGTGCGCGTGCCGAACCATTCCTTGATCTTGCCGGCCACCTCGGGCTGCACATGCACGCCGTTCTGCGTCCATTCGGTGAGGAATTCCACGGCGCGCGGGTCGGAGAGCTTGAAGAAGAAGTGCTCCGAGGTCTTGAGCACCGGCTTGGCGCCCGACAGCGCGGAGTAGGGGTTGATGAGGTCGGTGGGGGCGTAGACCGAGCTGCACACCTCGCAGTTGTCGCCGTACTGGTCCTTGGCGTGGCAGCGCGGGCATTCGCCCTTGATGAAGCGGTCGGGCAGGAACATGTTCTTCTCGGGGTCGAAGAACTGCTCGATGGTGCGGGTTTCGATGAACCTGGCCTTTTTCAAATCGAGGTAGATCTGCTGCGACAGCTCGTGGTTCTCCGGGCTGTCGGTGTTGCTCCAGTTGTCGAAGGCGATGTGGAAGCCGTCCAGGTACTGCTTCCGCCCGGCGGCGATGTCGGCCACGAACTGCTGGGGCGTCTTGCCGGCCTTCTCGGCGGCGATCATGATCGGCGCGCCGTGCGCGTCGTCGGCGCCGACGAAGTTCACCGCATGGCCCTGCATCCGCTGGTAGCGCACCCAGGTGTCGGCCTGGATGTATTCCATGATGTGGCCGATGTGGAAGTTGCCGTTGGCGTAGGGCAGCGCGGTGGTGACGAAGAGCTTGCGTTGGGACATGGGAGGTAGCCTGGGAAGGAGACGGCGAACCTTTGATTTTAGGGTGACGCCTTAGGCCGCCGCCCAGCGCACGCCGTTGCGGCCGCTGGCCTTGGCCTGGTACAGGGCCGCATCGGCCAGGGGGAAGAAGGCAGGGTCGGCCTCGGCCTGCGTGGGGATGGTGCTGGCGCCGCCGATGCTCAGGGTCACGCTGGCGCCCACGGGCGAGGCCGGGTGCGCCAGCGCGCGCGCTTCGAGCCTGGCGCGCAGTTCCTCGGCCAGCATCTGCGCCTCCTGCGCGCCGGTCTCGGGCAGCAGCAGCACGAATTCCTCGCCGCCGTAGCGCGCGGCCAGGTCGCCGGGGCGGCGCGCGCACTGGCGCAGCACGGCGGCCACCTCCTGCAGCACGCGGTCGCCGGCGGCGTGGCCCAGGGTGTCGTTGTAGGCCTTGAAGTGGTCCACGTCGGCCACGACCAGCGACAGCGGCTGGCCCGTGCGCTGGCAGCGGCGCCACTCCAGCGCGTAGGACTCGTCGAAGCGGCGCCGGTTGGGGATGCCGGTCAGGCCGTCGAGCGCGGCGAGCTGCTCCAGCAGGCGGCGCTGGTGCACGATCTGCAGGTGGTTGCGCACGCGCACGCGCACGATCGAGGGATGGAAGGGCTTGGCGATGTAGTCCACCGCGCCCAGGTTCAGGCCCTGCTCTTCGTCGGTGGGCGAGTCGAGCGCGGTGATGAAGATTACCGGGATGTTGCGCGTGGCGTCCTCGCGCTTGAGGGCGCGGATCGTGGCCATGCCGTCCATCTCGGGCATGAGCACGTCGAGCAGGATCAGGTCGGGCGCGTGGCTGCGCGCGCGCTCCAGCGCCTGCAGGCCGTTCTTGGCCTGGATGATCTTGTACTCGCCCTCGAACAGCTCGGTGAGCAGCAGGCGGTTTTGCTTTTCGTCGTCGACGACGAGCAGGGTGGATTCGTTGAGCTGGGGGTTCATGGCCGTTCCATGAGGGCGCGCAGCGCGGGCAGGGCGGCCAGCGCGTCTTCGTATTCCACGTCTTCCACCAGCTCGCGCAGCGCCGTCAGTTGCGCGCGCCAGCCGGGGTGCGGCACGCTGGCCTGCGCCAGCGCCTCGATCACGCGCAGCGCGGCGGCGTCGTCGTTTTCCAGCAGGGCCTGCAGGCGGTCGAACAGCGCGGCACCGTCCTGCGCCGGGGCACTGCCGGGGGCCGGGGCGGCGGTTTCCCCGGCGGGCAGCAGCGGCGCCAGCAGGGCGCACACGCGCTGGAGTTCGGCGCTGGCGGCGGCCAGGTCGGCCGCGCTGGCGGGCTGCGACTCGGCGTAGCCGTGCTCCAGCGCCTTGGCCTGCTGCGCCAGCAGCCCGGCGCCGATGGTGGCTGCGCCCGACTTGAGCGAGTGCGCCAGGCGGCGCGCCAGCGGCCAGTCCTGTGCGGCCTGGGCGGCGGCGATGGCCTGGCCGCTGGCACCGAATTCCTTGGTGAAGTTGCCCAGGATGCGCCGGTACAGCGCGGGCCGCCCCAGGCTCTGCGCCAGGCCGCGCGCGGTGTCGATGCCGTCCAGCGGCGGGATGGGCGCGTCGTCCGCGGGCGCGCCGGGCGCCGGCGCGGGGCGGGGTGCGGCGCCGCCCTGGCGGCGCGGCGCGATCCAGCGCAGCAGCGCGGCGTAGAGCGCCTCGGGGTCGATCGGTTTGGTCAGGTGGTCGTTCATGCCCGCCTCCAGGCTGCGCTCGCGGTCGCCGGTCATGGCGTGGGCGGTCATGGCGACGATGGGCAGCGTGCGCAGGCGCGCCTCCTTGCGGATCTCGCGCGTGGCCGTGAGGCCGTCCATCTCGGGCATCTGGATGTCCATCAGCACCAGGTCGTAGGGCTGGGCGCGCGCCATCTCCAGCGCCTCGCGGCCGTGCGTGGCCACGTCCACCTGCACGCCGGTGTCGGCGAGGAAGGCCAGGGCCACGGTGCGGTTGAGCTCCACGTCATCGACCAGCAGCACGCGCGCGCCGGCGATGGCGCCGAAGTCGTGCGTGGCGGTGCCCTGGCCCGGCGGCGCCTGGTGCGCGGGCAGATCGACGGCGCCGTTGCCCAGCAGGGCTTCGAGCATGGCGTCGTGCAGCGCCGACTCGCTCACCGGCTTGGTCAGGATGTGCTCCAGCCCCACGCTGGCCACCTGGCCCGAGAGCTTTTCGTAGCTGCCCGCGGTGACCATGAGCACGGCGGGCACGCCATCGGGCAGGTGCGCGGCGTTGATGCTGCGCGCCGTCTCGATGCCGTCCATGCCCGGCATGAGCCAGTCGAGCAGCACGAGCTGGTACGGGTCGCCTGCCGCCGCCGCGTGCAGCAGGCGCTCCATGCCGGGCTCGCCGCCCTCGGCGGCCTCGGCGCGCATGCCGAACTGCTCCAGCATGGCGCAGAGGAGCTCGCGCGCGCTGGCGTTGTCGTCGATCACCAGCACGCGCCGCCCGCGCAGCAGGCTGGAGTAGCCGCGCGCCGCCGCATCGCGCGGCGCGCCGTCCGCCGCGTCCTGCGTGGACAGGCCCAGCGGCACGGTGAACGAGAACGTGCTGCCCGTGCCGACCTGGCTTTGCACCTCGATGCGCCCGCCCATCAGCTCCACGAGCTGGCGGCAGATGGCCAGGCCCAGGCCGCTGCCGCCGAAGCGCCGGGTGATGCTGCCGTCCACCTGCGTGAACGGCGAGAACAGCTCGGCCAGGCGCTCGGGCGGTATGCCCATGCCGGTGTCGCGCACGGAAAACTCCAGCACCGCCTTGTCTGCGTGGCGCTCGCGCAGCGCCGCCTGTACCACGATCTCGCCGTATTCGGTGAACTTGACGGCGTTGTTGGCCAGGTTGACCAGCACCTGGCCGAGCCGCAGCGGGTCGCCGGTGACGTGGTGCGGCACGTCCGGCGCGATGCGGAACAGCAGCTCCAGCCCGCGCTCCTGTGCGCGCAGCGCCACCTGGCCGGAGACGCTGCGCAGCACCTGCTCCAGGTCGAAGGCGATGGCCTCGATCTGCAGCTTGCCGGCCTCGATGCGCGAGTAGTCGAGGATGTCGTTGATCAGGCCCAGCAGCATGTCCGACGCCGCCAGCACCTTCTCCTGGTAGTCGCGCTGCTGCGCCGTCAGGCTGGTCTTGAGCAGCAGCTTGCCCAGGCCGACGATGGCGTTCATGGGCGTGCGGATCTCGTGGCTCATGCGCGCCAGGAAGTCCGACTTGGCGCGGCTGGCCTGGTGCGCCTGCTCGGTGGCGGCCAGCAGGGCGTGCGTGCGCTGCTCCACCAGGTGCTCCAGCCCTTGGCGGTACTGCGCCAGCTCGCGGTCGCGCGCCTGCAGCCGGTCGATCATCTGGTTCAGGCTGCGGCCCAGCTGCGCCAGCTCGTCCTCGCCGCGCGCGTCGGCGCGTTCGGCCAGCGCCGGGTTGTCGCTGATGTGCGCCATGAGCTGGTTCAGGTCCTGCAGCGGCGTGGCCATGCGCCGCGCCGCGCGGGCCGAGAGCCACAGCAGCGCCACCAGCAGCGCCAGGAGGCTGGCGCCGGTTTCCAGCGCCATGTGGTCGATGGCGTCGTGCATGGCGTCGAGCGAGGCCACGAGTTCGATGGCGGCGCCGCCGTCGCTGCCCGGGATGGGGGCCCACACGGCCAGGTAGTGGCCGTGGCTCAGGTCCGCGCCGTCGAGGCTGTCGTGGCCGCTGGGCCACGGCAGCAGATGCTGGCCGTGGCTGAAATGCACGCCCGCGCCCTGGGCCGGGGGCTCGGGCATGACCAGCTGCGCGGCGCCGTCGCGGGCGAATTCGGCAAAGGGCTGGCGCTTGCCGCGCTGCACCAGGCGCGCGCGCAGGATGGCCGGGTTGTTGTCGGCCACCGCACCCAGCAGGCGCGTGGCTTCCTCGCGGTCCTGGAAGTCGAACGCCGCCTGGCTGTTGGTGGCGATGAGCCGTGCCTGCGCGCCTAGCGATTCGCTCCATTCGCTGCGGATCAGCCGCTGCTGCAGCAGCACCATGGCCACGTACAGCACGCCCACCGCGCCGACGATGGCGATGGTGAAGAACCAGGCCAGCTTGCCCCGGATGGTGCGCGGGTGCAGGCGTTGCAGCGGCTTCACTCGACGATCCTCGCCAGGCGCAGCAACTGCGCGTTGAACTTGACGGACTGCGCCTGCGCCGCCTTGCGGTTGATGAGCACGGCCAGCGAGCCGCCGCCGTCCTTGTTGACGGCGAACTCCACCATGCCTCCGGCGCTGGCGAAGCCCTCGATGTCGGACACCGTGACCACGGGCTGCTCGCCCAGCTTGTCCAGCGTGGCCTTGAGGCGCGCGGCCTCGCTGGCGGCGACGAAGACGAAGTCGCACTCCCCCGCCTCGCCGGCCGAGGCCAGCTTGCGCACCTGCACGGCGCGCCCGTCGATGGGCGTTTGCGCCAGCTTTTCCAGCGCGCCGCCGAAGGGGTTCTGCCCGAGCACGCACAGGGTCACGCTGGTGCCGCCCTCGAAGCGCGGCAGGTAGACGAAGCGCGGCAGCTTGAACAGCAGCGCGGACTTGACGGCGTACTCCGACACCGCCCCCGCCGCGGCCTGCGCGCGCGCGGCCAGCGGCGCCAGCACGAGCAGCAGGGCCAGCAGGGCTGACAGAGCCATCGGCACGGGACTGGCCATGTCAGTTTCCCATGGCGCTGGCGCGCCACCCACGGCCCATGGAACCGGCGCGGCCCAGGCCAGGCAGCCGCGGAGCTGGCTTTGCCAGGCCGCTGGCTGCGTCCCCCTCCCACGCGAAGCGTGAGAGAGGGGGAAGGCGCCGAAGGCGACTCAGGGGGTGCTTCATGTCAAAACGGATAGTCCAGCGTCAGCATCCAGGTGCGCGGCTGCTGCGGCATGTCCCAGAAGGTGCGGCTGCCCGAGCCGCCAGCGGCGTAGTAGCGTTTGTCGAACAGGTTGTAGATGTCGAGCCACAGCGTGGCCTTGCCGTTCAGCAGCTTGTGCCAGCCCAGGTGCAGGTCCACCAGGGTGTAGCCGGGCGTGGTGCAGCGGTCTGGCGCCGCCATGGCCTGGGTGCAGGCGCCCACGGGCAGCAGCGGGTCGCCGGGGGCCTTCTTGCGGCCATTGGTGACGGCGCCGGTCCAGTACACCTTGGGCGTGATGCTCACGCGGTCCTGCCAGCGCAGCGTGGCGCCGAGCTTGAACTTGTGGCTGGCCACGTAGGGAATGGCCCAGTCCACGCCGTCGCCTTCGTCGATGCGCCCGCGTATCCAGCTCGCGCTGCCCCAGAGCTCGCCCGCCCAGGCACCGCCCGCGTGGAAGCGCCACTGCGCCGTCAGGTCCAGCCCGGTCTGCACCTGGCGCCCGGCGTTGCCCTTGGTCTCGGGATTGACCAGGACGGCACCGGGAATGGCGTTCACGTTGCGCGACGCCTGGGTGACGACCAGGCTGGTGATGCGGCTGTGGTACAGGTGCGCGCCCAGGTTCAGGCTGGGCGCCGGACGCCAGTCCCACGCGGCGCTGAGGGAGCGCACCTTCTCGGGCTGCAGGCCGAAGTTGGGCACGCGGAAATTGGTGCCGATGTAGCGGCCCTCGCCGTCACGCGCTCCGCTGAAGGTGCCGAAAGCGCTCAGGCTTTCCTCGGGCGAGGGCGCGCGGAAGGCCTCGCCGTAGAGCAGCTTGAAGACATGCCGCTCCAGCGGCTTCCACACCGCGCCCAGGCGCGGGTTGGTGGTGGTGCCGTAGGCGCTGTGGCGGTCGATGCGCAGGCCCGCCGTGGTGGAAAAGCCCTCGCTCCACTGCGACTGCATCTGCACGTAGGCCGAGACGTTGTGGAAGTCGGCGCTGTGGATCACCACCGGCAGGCCGGTGTTGGGGTAGTACAGGCCCTGGGCGCCGGCGGGCTTGGCGGTGTCGTAGGGCGCGGGCAGCGAGGCCGTCTCGATGGCGGAATACGTCTGGTAGCCCAGGCCTGCCTGCACCTGCTGGGTGCCGCTCAGGCGCCAGTGCAGGCTCTGCTCGATGCCGGTGCGCGTGCCCAGTTCGTAGGAAAAGCCGTCGCGGTAGGCGTTGTTGGTGTTGTTGTAGCGCGCCTTGGGATCGACCTCCAGGCGCGCATGGTCGATCAGCAGCTGTGCGCTCACGTCGGGCGCGGGCGCGAAGCGCAGGCGCGCATACACCGTGTCGGTGGTGGGCTGCCATTGCGAGCTGTCCTGGTAGCGCGCCATGGCGGGCGGGTCGCCGGTGCTGGTCAGGCTGGTGAACTGGTGGCGGTAGAAGCCCACGGTGAGCTGATCGGCCCAGTCGGCGCGCGCGTACAGGCTGCGGCTGGCGACGCCGCCGGTGTAGTCCTCGCGCGCGTTGGCGGGCACCACCGTGGTGCCGTTGACCATGGCGGGCACCTTGGCGAACTCGCGCGGGTAGTACTGGTCGAGCGGCGCGCGGTCGGACTGCTGCCAGTGCCCGCCCACGGCCAGGCTCAGGCCCTCGGCATTGCGCATGCCGGCCATGAACGAGGCTTCCTGGCTGCCGAAGCGCCCCGCGCCCACCGAGGCCCAGCTGCCCTGCGGGCCGGTACCCGCCTCGGTGATGATGTTCACCACCCCGGCCACGGCGTCGGCGCCGTAGAGCGCGGCGGCAGGGCCGTAGAGCACCTCGACCTGCTTGGCCATGTACAGGCCCAGGTTCTCGGCCACCGTGAAGTTGCCGCCTGCGGGCGCGCCGATGCGCACGCCGTCGAGCATCACCAGCAGCTTGTTCGGGCCCACGTTGCCCTGCACCGCGAACTGGTTGTACTGCGACGACTTGGTGCCGCGCTGGATGTCCACGCCGGGCAGGTCCGCGAGCAGGTCGGCCAGGTTCTTGTAGCGCCGCTCGCGGATCTGCGCGCGCGTGACGACCATGACCTGCGCGGGCGTCTGGTCGCGCGTCTCGGACTGGCGCGAGGCGGTGATCAGCGGCGTGGCGATCAGGTCCTGCAGCGACAGGTCCATGAGCATCTCGGCGTCGCGTTCCAGCGAATCCGCGGCCCAGGCCGGGGTGTGCAGCAGGCAGGCCAGCGCCAGGGCGGGGCGCAGGCGGTTCTTCGGGGCGGCGGGGGCCAGGACGAGGGGTTTCACTGTGCGGCGTTATGCAGGGATGCGCCGCCGGCGCGGGGCCGGGGCTTGCGGGGAACAGGGGGGCTGGCGGATGGCAGTGCGGTATTTTGCGACAGGTGTAAGCAGATATTGCAAACAAACGTGTGTGCCCGTGCGTATCAGTCGGCCTCGCTGTTGCCGTCGTCGTCGCTGGCGCGTGCCGGCAGGGCCGTGCCCGGGTCGTTCCAGCCGAAGAAGCGGCAGACCTCGGCACGCCGCGCCAGCGTGTCGGCGCGGCCCAGGTCCATGAGTTCGCGGGTGTAGGCGCGCTCGAACAGCAGGTAGCTCACCAGTGCCGCGCCGCGCACGTCGCCCGCCTGCGAGGTCACGCCCAGCGCGCCCAGCATGGTGCGCATGGTCACGGGCAGATCGGTGACGTGGCGCGCGGCGATGTCGTCGATGCGCTGCGAGGGCACGATCATCAGCACGTCCACGGGCCGCAGGGTGCTGTGCGCGCGCGCCTCGGGCGGGATCAGCGACAGCGTGTGGTTGATGCGCAGGGCGCGCTCCACGTCCACGCCCAGCGCGTCCAGGAAGATGTTCGACAGCGCATGCCCCGCGATCTGCGCCAGCGTGGGATAGCTGGGCTCGGGCTGGCCGTGGCGCGGCGGCTCGTGCAGGCGCCCCGTGCCCACCACCAGCAGGCGCTCGGCCCCCAGGTGGATGGCGGGCGCCAGCGGGGCCGACTGGCGCATGGAGCCGTCGCCAAAGTACTCGGTGTGCCCGTCCACCGCCAGCGCCTGCGCCGGAAAGATGAAGGGAATGGCCGACGAGGCCAGCAGGTGCTCGGCCGTGATGCGTTCGCGCGCCGCCTTGCGCTGCGAGCGCGTCCAGCTCGTCACCTGCGGCCCGGCCTCGAAGTAGGTCACGTGCTCGCCCGAGCTGTAGCTCGACGCGGTGATGGCCAGCGCCTGCAGGTGGCCCTGGCGGATCAGCAGTGGCAGGCGCACCAGCGGCACCACCTGCGCCAGCAGCCGCTCCAGCGGCGCGTTGTTCAGCAGCGAGTGCGGGCGCGTGCGCTTCCAGCGCGCAAGCGCCCAGCCCAGCGACAGCAGCGTGAGCCAGCGCGCGCCGCTTTGCATCACGTGCAGCGAATCGGCGTGGTAGACCTGCCCTGCGCGGATGTGGCCCCACATGCGCGCGATGCGGCGCACGGCGCGCTCGAAGTGGTCGGCGCCGCAGGCCAGCGCGGCGCCGTTGATGGCGCCCGCCGAGGTGCCCGTGATGATGGGAAACGGGTTCGGCCCGCGCCCCTCGCCGCAGTGGCGCCGCAGCGCCGCGATGGCTTCGAGCACGCCGACCTGGTAGGCGGCGCGCGCGCCGCCGCCGGCGAGCAGCAGGCCGGTCATGGGCCGGGAGGGAGAAGGGGGTGTGGGCATGGTGGGTGGGGCAGTGGCATGGCCGCGCGGGTGCAGGGCCTCCCGAGTGTGCCGCCGTGCGCCCGCGCCCGGGCCGTGGAGAAACCCGCAGGCAGGCCGATGGCCCGGCGGCGGCAAAGGGCGGGTGGCTTGGCCTAGACTAGCGCGCTCCCCTCCCCACAGGAATGATCCCAGAAACCATGGCAGTCACTGAACAAGGCCTGCTGGCGGCGCTCGCCAGCGTGTGCGACCCGCACACGGGCAAGGACTTCGTCTCCACGCGCGCGGTGCGCAACGTGCAAATCTCCGGCGGCGACGTCGCCTTCGACGTCGAGCTGGGCTACCCCGCGCAAAGCCTGGTGCCCGAGCTGCGCCGCCAGTTCATCGGCGCCGCCAAGGGCGTGGCGGGCGTGGACAACGTCTCGGTCAACATCGCCACCAAGGTCGTGGCCCATGCGGTGCAGCGTGGCATGCCGTTGCTGCCGGGGGTGAAGAACATCATCGCCGTCGCCTCGGGCAAGGGCGGCGTGGGCAAGAGCACCACGGCCGTGAACCTGGCCCTGGCGCTGGCGGCCGAGGGTGCGCGCGTGGGCCTGCTGGACGCTGACATCTACGGCCCCAGCCAGCCCATGATGACCGGCACCTCGGGCGACGTGGAGAGCCTGGACGGCAAGCTGATGGAGCCCAAGCGCGCCATGGGGCTGCAGATCAACTCCATCGGCTTCCTCGTCAAGGACGAGCAGGCCATGATCTGGCGCGGCCCCATGGCCAGCCAGGCGCTGGAGCAGCTCATCATGCAGACGCGCTGGGACGACCTGGACTACCTCGTGGTGGACATGCCCCCCGGCACTGGCGACATCCAGCTCACCATGGCGCAGAAGGTGCCGCTCACGGGCGCGGTCATCGTCACCACGCCGCAGGACATCGCGCTGCTCGACGCCAGGAAGGGCATCACCATGTTCCAGAAGGTGAGCGTGCCCATCCTCGGCATCGTCGAGAACATGGCCGTGCACGTGTGCAGCCACTGCGGCCACGTGGAGCACATCTTCGGCCAGGACGGCGGCAAGAAGATGGCGCAGAGCCAGGGCATGGACTACCTGGGTGCGCTGCCGCTGCGCCTGTCGATCCGCGAGCAGGCCGACAGCGGCCGCCCCACCGTGGCCGCCGAGCCCGATGGCGACGTGGCGCGTATCTACAAGACCATCGCCCGCACGGTGGCAGTGAAGATCGCGCAGCAGGGCAAGGACTTCTCCAGCAAGTTCCCCACCATCACCATCAGCAAGTCTTCCTGAACATGGCTACCACCCCCTCCCCGCGCCTGACCTCCCTGTCCCACGGCGGCGGCTGCGGCTGCAAGATCGCCCCGGGCGTGCTGTCCGACATCCTGCGCTCCAGCGGCGCGGCCGGCTTCGTGCCGCCCGAGCTGCTGGTGGGCATCGAGACCTCGGACGACGCCGCCGTCTACCGCCTGAACGATGAACAGGCGCTGGTGGCGACTACCGACTTCTTCATGCCCATCGTGGACGATCCGTACGAGTTCGGCCGCATCGCCGCCACCAACGCCCTGTCGGACGTGTACGCCATGGGCGGCAAGCCCATCATGGCGCTGGCGCTGGTGGCCATGCCAGTGAACGTGCTGCCGCTCGACGTGATAGGCGCCATCGTGCGCGGCGGGCAGGACGTGTGCCGCGCCGCCGGCATCCCCATCGCGGGCGGCCACACCATCGACTCGGTCGAACCGATCTACGGCCTCGTCGCTATGGGGCTGGTGCACCCCGATCGCGTGCGCCGCAACGCCGACGCGCGGCCCGGCGACGTGCTGGTGCTGGGCAAGCCGCTCGGTGTGGGCGTGTACTCCGCCGCGCTGAAGAAGGAGCAACTGGACGAGGCGGGCTACCGCCAGATGATCGACAGCACCACACGCCTCAACACCCCGGGCCCGCTGCTGGCCGCGCTGCCCGGCGTGCACGCCATTACCGACGTGACCGGCTTCGGCCTGGCCGGGCATGGGCTGGAGATGGCGCGCGGCGCGGGCGTGACGGTGCACATCGACTGGGCGCGCGTGCCCCTGCTGCCCGGCGTGGAGCAACTGGCTGCCCAGGGCTTCGTCACCGGCGCCAGCGGCCGCAACTGGGCCGGCTACGGTGCGGGCGTGGTGCTGGCGCCGGGCCTGCCCGCCATGGCCCAGAGCCTGGTCACCGACCCGCAGACCTCCGGTGGGCTGCTGGTGGCCTGCGCGCCGGACAGCGTGGAGGAGGTGCTGGCCGTGTTCCAGCGCGAAGGTTTCGCGCAGGCGGCCGTGGTCGGCCACGTGCAGCAGGGGCCGGCGCGGCTGGAGGTGAGCGCCTGACGCGCATTCATTTGCTCATCAATTGGTAGCTTCCAGCGCGCGCCCAGCAAGCATTTGAGCCCGATTTTGCTTGTAATCTCCCCTGCCATGGCATCGACGGAATCCGCCCGAATCGCTGCTGGCACGGTAGCGCGCAGATTGACCTTGGTATACGGGTGAAAAACCGGAGGTCGCTGGACTATGCGGCGGGCTGGTTTACGAAGGCAGCTGATTACGGCACGCGTACCTCAACCCATCCCCTTACACACATCTGCCTGATTTCCAATAGTGGGTCATAGACCACAGGAGAAGCAGTGAACTGGCCGAGGGAAGAATTCAAGACGCTGGATTTGGGCGATGAGCGGCTGTTCGCACAGATTGAAGAATCTGTCGAAGTCAAGGAGGTGGATGCCGATGATCTGAAGGAAATCGAGCAGTTCGAGAGCGCCATCAAGAAGCTGGGAAAGACGTGAGCATTGGGATTGCGCCATTGCCCAACAGGCTGTTGGACAATGGCCCAGGGGCGCAAGCCCAGCGCATGGGGAGCTTAAGAGCGTGTTTACGATCTTTTCGCGATGCGGTACCGAAAAGGCATCTTATGTACATCAGTAAATTGGCTCTGAACGTGGCTTGCGTGCAGGATTTCTTGGCCGATGGTGGTGTTGATCCTCGGCAACTTGCACAGCAGTTGCTGGAGGTGGACGACCATGGATTGCTGGGCTGGTGTTTGGGGCCTGTCGGAGTTCGCATGGCGCCTTTTGCCGAGTTGCACCGCAATACACCTCAAGCATGGGCGGTCTGCGTGGCCGTGGCGCAGAGGGTTGGTTCTTCGCCTGCGGCACGACGGTTGGAACGGCAGCATGGGTGAGTTGGTTCAGATTTGATTTTTGCGCCTTCTGCTCTTGAAATGAGAGCTGCCAGCGCTTGTTGTACAAGGGATAGTGGCCAAAATAATGAGTCCACCCTGAACAATTCCGTTTACGCTCATCGCCGCCGCCATCCCCGAGGCCTTCTTCACCGTCTGGGCCAATGTCTTCCAGCGTGGCCACATCGCGCCCGGTAGCACGCCGCTGGTGCATGGCGGCAGCCGATGCGCGCCGGTTGATGGGAAGCGGCAGCCACATCGGCAAAATCCTGCTGCGGGTGGCGGATTGAAGTTTCAAGTCAGAAAGGGCTCTATCGCTTGCTGGGAAAGCGCGAACAGCTATCTTTTTTGATTTTTTGCGGGTTGCTTGAGGCCGGGAGTAAGGTGCCCGTCGAATGAAGCCATCTCACCCCCCCATGATGATTCACCACCAAGATCATCTCGATCGTTTCGCAGCGGGGCTGTCGCTGGAGTGGGATGCCTTCCCCCGCGCCGCGCCGTCCGCGGCCAGCATCGCGGCGCTTGCCGAGGGCGCCCGCTTGCTGCGCAAGGGCAAGCCGCTCAAGGGCCTGGCCGCGCGCACCCGCCTGCGCCGGATATGGGTGCACGGCGTGGACCAGGACCCGCTGCATGAACTGTGCGCGCTGCCAAGGCTGGGGGTGCTGTTCATGGAGAAGGTCATCGCGCAGGATCTCTCCGTGCTGCAGGACGCTAAGGCCCTCCAGCAGCTCTCGCTGGATGGCGTTCCTGCCGGCGGACAAGGCGATGGCCTGCGGTGGCGGCCCTCGGTCCCTGAGCCAGACATCACAAGCCGTGCCGTAACTGCCCCTTGGACAGAATCTCCAGCATCACCTCATCGGCGCCGCCCACGATCGAGATGGAGCGCAAGTCCCGGAACGCGCGCGACACGGGCGTCTCGTTCATGAAGCCCATGCCGCCAAAGAACTGCAGGCAGGCGTCCGTCACTTCGCGCGCCAGCCGCCCTGCCTTGAGCTTGGCGGCGGATGCCAGCAGCGTCACGTCGCGCCCGGCCACCAGCTCCCCGACGGCGCGGTACACCAGCGAGCGCAGCAGTTCGACTTCCGCCTGCAGTTCGGCCAGCCGGAACCGCACCACCTGGTTGTCCAGCACCCTGCGGCCGAAGGCGCAGCGTTCGGCGGTGTAGTCGATGGTGTCGCGGATGACGCGCTCCAGGGCCTTGATGACCGTGGCCGCGATCCAGATGCGCTCTTCCTGGAACTGCTGCATCTGCATGCGAAAGCCTTCGTTCTCGCGGCCGATCAGGAAGCGGCGGGGCACGCGCACGCCGTCGAAATGGATCTGCGCCGTGTCGGCGCTGCGCATGCCCAGCTTGTCCAGCTTGCGCGACATGGAGACGCCGGGCAGGTCCATGGGCACGGCAAGCAGGGACTTGTTGGCGTGCGCGGGGCCTTCGCCGGTCACCGCCAGCAGGCAGATCCAGTCGGCCTGCGTGCCGTTGGTGATCCACATCTTGCCGCCGTCGATCACGTACTCGTCGCCATCCCTGCGGGCCACGGTGCGCACCGCGCTGACGTCCGAGCCTGCCGACACCTCGGACACGCCGATGGCCGCCACCAGGTCGCCCGCGATGGAGGGGCGCAGGAACTGCGCCCGCAGCTCGTCGCTGCCATGGCGCGCCAGCGCGGGCGTCGCCATGTCCGTTTGCACGCCGATGCCCATGGTGACCCCGGCAGCGCGCACGTTGCCCAGTTCCTCCGCGAAGACCAAGGCATAGCTGTAGTCCAGGCCCTGGCCGCCGTCTTCCAGCGGCTTGTGGATGCCCAGGAAGCCCATGCGGCCGAGCTTGCGGTACAGCGCGCGCGCGGGCACCACGCCTTCGGCCTCCCAGGCGTCCACGTGGGGATTGATTTCCGCTTCGATGAAGCGCGCCGCGCTCTCGCGCAGGCTCAGATGCTCGGGTGTGAACTGCATGTGCTGCCCCCTCCTACCCCGTCACCGCGACGATGGAAACGCTGAACAGGTGGCCTTCGAGCAAGGCGCCGATGCGCTCGCGGTGCGCCCATTGGGGCCCGGCCAGTTCCACGACGACGCGCATGCCGGCCTTGCCGTCCTGCTCGCAGCGCACCGCCACCCCGCCGGCGCCGATGCCCTCGCCGATGAGGCGGGCGGCCAGCCTCTGGGCCGCATCCATCCGCAGGGCGGGCTTGAAGGGCTTGCCGACGCCGGTCATGGGCAGGCTCTCGACCGTGTAGTAGTGCTTGGGCCAGGAGGGCCGCTCGGGCAGGCGCGGCTCCATGAAGGCACGCAGCTCTTCCTCGCTGGCGCTTTTTCCGGGCTTGAATACCACGTAGCACACGGGCAGCTCGCCCGCGTGGCGGTCCGGCTGGCCCACGGCCGCCGCGCCCGCGACCGCCGGGTGTTCGAGCAGCGCATCCTCCAGCGGGCCAGGGTCGATGTTGTGGCCGCTGCGGATGATCAGATCCTTGCTGCGGCCCACGATGTAGATCCGACCCGCTTCGTCTGCATAGGCGAGGTCGCCGGAGTTCACGGTCTGCTGGCCCATGAAGGTCTGGTCTTCGCCGATGTTGTGGTAGCCGGGGCTGACATGGTTCCCCTGGATCACGAGCACGCCGACCTCATTGGGCGCGCAGATGCCCGACACGCTGCCATCGGCCGCCAGGCGGCGGATTTCCGCCTTGGTGTAGGGAATGCGAAAACCCACCGAATCCGCCACGGGCTGCCCACCCGCCGGGGCAATGGCGATGATGCCGCCGCACTCGGTCATGCCCAGCACCTGGTGGATCAACCGGCCGGTGTGCGCCTCGTACTGCTGCGCCACGGCGCGCGGAATGCTGGCCGCGCCGCTGACGTTCATGCGCAGGCTGGAGATGTCCGCATCCACCGGCACGCCCAGCAGCGCGGCGATGGACGTGGGCACGCCGCCGCCGATGGTCACGCGGTGGCGCTCGATGATCTTCCAGAACTGCCGGATCACCTGCGGGTTGCGCAGGCCCGCAGACGACAGCATGAGCACGTGGGTGCCCGCCATGAACTGCGCCAGCGACCCGAAGATGGTGCCCGCGACGTGGAACAGCGGCAGGCCGTGCGCGAGCACGTCGTCCGGCTGCAGGCCCAGCACGGTGGCCGCGCCGAACGCGGCCGTGATCTGGTTGCGGTGCGTGTGCGCCACGAGCTTGGGGGCACCCGTGGTGCCGCCCGTGTGGTAGAAGGCCGCGCGGTCGTTGCCCGACCCGCTTGGCGCATCCAGCTGGCTCGCGGAGTGCGCTGCCCGCGCCAGGTTGAAATCCAGCGCCCCGGCGGGCAGCGGCGGCGCGTCGCCCCGGTTGACGGCCAGCAGCTTCAGACCGGGCACCCGGGCGGCGACGGCCTGCGCCTTGGCCCAGAGGTCGGGGCTGATCTGCGAGCCGGCGGCCACCAGGATGCGCGCATCGGCGGCTTGCACCAGGTGCACGAGGTAGTCCACCGACAGCAGCACGTTCAGGGGCACCGCATAGCCCGTGCATTCCGCGCCCCACAGCGCCAGTTGCGTCTCGACCAGGTTGGGCAGCATGAGTGCCACGCCCACGCGCGGCCCGCCCAGCGCGGTGAACAGGTTGGCGGTCTGCGTGACCCCGGCGAACAGCTGGCCATAGGTCAGCGTGCCCTGGACTTGCAGCGGATCGTCGTCGCGCAGCAGCGTCAGCGCCGTGCGCGATGCATGCTGCGCCGCCGATTGCGCCAGCACCGCATGGATGCTGGTGGCCGTACAGCGCGCCTCGAAAGGCTGCGCCTGCTCAAAGCGCTCGATGTCGGCGAGCGAAGACAGCGGGGGAGAAGGTGCCTGGAAAGCCATGGGCGTGCTCCTGGTCATGCGGCCACGGGCTGGCGGGCCGGCGCGCTGCGTTGCAATTGGGCCAATGCGTCGTGGTACTCCTCCACGAGGCGATCGATCCAGATCCCGGCGGGCAGCACCTCCTTGACGGGGCCAATGCCCTGGCCGCAGCCCCAGATGTGCTTCCACGCCTTGACGCCCGTGCT
Source organism: Acidovorax sp. YS12 (assembly GCA_021496925.1). Classification (NCBI taxonomy): domain Bacteria; kingdom Pseudomonadati; phylum Pseudomonadota; class Betaproteobacteria; order Burkholderiales; family Comamonadaceae; genus Acidovorax; species Acidovorax sp. YS12. The sequence goes on along the minus strand of CP053915.1, from coordinate 1,991,020 downwards.
CTCGCTGAAGTTCATCTTGGAAGCGTCGCTGACTGGCAGGTTGTCCGGATCCAGGCCTGCAGCGACGACCGAGGGGCGCAGGTAGTTGCCATGCACGCCCGTGAACAGGTTGGAGTAGAGGATGTCCGCGCTGTCGGACTGCGTGATCATCTGCTTGTAGCCCTCCTCGGCGCGTGCCTCCTCGGTGGCGATGAAGCCCGAGCCGATGTAGGCGAAGTCCGCCCCCATGGCCTGCGCGGCCAGTACGGCGCGGCCGCTGCCGATGGCGCCGGACAGCGCCAGGGGGCCGTCGAACCAGGCGCGGATGTCCTGCACCAGCGCCATGGGGCTGGTGGTGCCCGCATGGCCTCCGGCACCCGCCGCCACGGCGATGATGCCGTCCGCGCCCTTGTCGATCGCCTTGCGGGCGAAGTGGTTGCTGATCACGTCGTGCATCACCACGCCGCCCCAGCGGTGCACAGCCTGGTTCACGTCCTCGCGCGCGCCCAGCGAGGTGATGATGATCGGCACCTTGTACTTCTCGCACATCGCCATGTCGTGCTCCAGGCGCTCGTTGCTGCGGTGCACGATCTGGTTGATAGCGAAGGGCGCGGCCGGCCGGTTGGGGTTGGCGCGGTTGTGGGCGGCCAGCTCCTCGGTGATCTCGGCCAGCCATTCGTCCAGCAGCGATGCGGGCCGGGCGTTGAGTGCCGGCATGGAGCCGACCACGCCCGCCTTGCACTGCGCGATGACCAGTCGTGGCGTGCTGATGATGAACAGCGGCGAGCCGATGATGGGCAGCGGCAGATGGGACAGGATGGGGGGAAGTCTCATGGCTTGTCTCCTGGGGGGGTGATCGAACCTTCCGGCATGCAGCGGCATCTTTATGCAACTGGTTGCGAAATTTTAAGCAGCCCAATCCCTAAAATGCAACTGGTTGCGAAAACATGGCCCGGCATCGGGCAAGATCAACGCATTGCCCCGCTTCGTATCGCCTCCGTATGTCCCTGCCCCATGCGCTCCTGACCGCCTTGATCGAGCACCCCTGCTCCGGCGCCGAGCTTGCCGAACGCTTCGACCGCTCGATCGGCCACTTCTGGCATGCCACGCACCAGCAGATCTACCGTGAATTGAACCGGCTGGAGGCGCAGGGCCTCGTCAAATCCACGCCCATGCTGGGAAGCCGGGGCCGCAAGCGCTCCTATGAAGTGCTGCCGCAAGGCCGCAGCGAGCTCCAGCGGTGGACGCTCGAACAGGAAGACCCCAAGCCCTTGCGCGACGCCCTGATGGTGCGCCTGCGCGCGGACGCGGCCGTGGGCCCCTGCGGGCTGGAAGAGGAAATGCGCAGGCGCCTGCAGTGGCACGAGGCCAAGCTCGCGCTCTACCAGCAGATCGCCGTGACCGACTTCGGCAGGCAAAAGCGCCTGGGCCGCGCCGGCCAGTTGCGCAGCCTGGTGCTGGAGGCCGGCATCCAGCAGGAGCAGGTGTGGATCGACGTGGTGCGCAAGGCGCTGGACTTGCTGTCGTCGCCCGCCGATTCATCGCCTGTGCGAAGGGGCGTGCACCCCACACGTTCTGCGGATGAAAAGTGAGAAATGACCTTGCCCCTGGAATCCGTATCCCATAGCTGATCTCATGAGTTGGCTTGCCGTGGTTGATTGGCAAGCCAGTCCTGCTCGAACTGCATTGGGCTGACGCAGGCCAGCGTCGAGTGCAATCGAGCACGGTTGTACCAGAGCAGCCGGGCTATGGTTTCGTCCTTCGCCTCGCGCCTGGTCTTGAAGCGCTGGCCGTGCAGCCGCTCCACCTTCAATGACCCGAACAGCGTCTCGCTGCAGGCGTTGTCCCAGCAGCTGGCTTTGCGGCTCATCGAACTGGTGATGCCGTACGCCTTGAGCACGTCCTGGAAGTCGTGGCTGGCGTACTGGCTGCCCCGGTCGCTGTGGAAGATCAACCCGGCCTGCTTGTGCGGGTGAGCTTGCCTTCGCGCTGCGCCTTGACCCAGTTGAACAAGGTCTGCTCGACCACGCCCAAGGTGCGCGCTGCCGCCGCGATGCTCTGCCCGCCCTCAACCAGCCGCACTGCCTCTTGCTTGAATTCGAGCGTGTAGCGCGCTCTTGCCGTCTTCGTCATTTACGTCTTCCTCGCTTGCATTGAAACACTCAGCAAGGGATACGTCTTTCGGGGGCAAGGTCAGTGCCCCAGGGCCTGGGGTGGTGGGGATGGTTCGCAGTGAGTTACGCGGCCAGTTCGCGCAGCACTTCGGGGTGGCGCTGGGCCACGGCCAGCAGGGTTTGCGCTGCCCCGCTGGGCTGGCGGCGCCCCTGTTCCCATTCCTGCAAGGTGCGAACGCTCACGCCCATGAGCTGGGCGAACTGCGCTTGCGACAACTCAGAGGCGGCGCGCACTTGCGCAACCGGCGAATGCACCACCGTGCCCTGGCCTGCGCGCATCTGCTTGACCGAGGCCAGCAGCTTGAGGCCCAGTTCTTCGCCTGTCATGGTTTCACGCTTGATAGTAGGCATCCTCGATCTCCTGCTTGATGGCTTTCAGAAGGTGCGCCGGGATGTTGCCACGCACCGCCTTGGCGTAGATCACCAGCAGGTGAATCACGCCGTTGTCCAGCCGGTTGAAATAAATCACCCGTACCCCGCCGCGCTTGCCCATGCCAGTGCGCGCCCAGCGCACCTTGCGGCAACCGCCCGAGCCGGGGATCACGTCCCCGGCTTCGGGGTTGGCCGCCAGCCATGCGCAGAATTCGCCACGCTCGCCTTCGGCCCAGATGCCTTTGGCATCGGAGCTGAAGATGGGCGTTTCGATGATGGTGTGCATGCCTTATTGTACGTCAGAGACGTATAAAACACAACACAGTGATATGGGGTGATACACCGCCAGCGCTGCGCGAAAAAGGCGCAGCCGGGATTGGCGTCCTGAAGGAATGTCGCGGCAAAGCCGCAAACCACCGCAGTTTTGCGGCTTTTTCGTTCGTGCCCCTTTTTTGGCGGCTCGGGCAGGGGGCCGCAAGGCCCGCCGGTTTCCGCGAGGTTCCCCGGTACGCCAACCTGTTCGAGCCGCTGCCCTGATTGGCGTCTGGGCGACGGTTTTTGCAACCGGAGCCTTGGAGGCCCATCATGGCCCTGTCTCTCCCCCGCGCATCCGCGCCCATCGTCGCCGCCGTTGACGGCACCCCCACCACCCTGAGCACCGACGTTGCACGCCACTTCGGCAAGCCGCACCGTGACGTGCTGCGGGCCATTGAAACCCTGGTTGAGCAGCTTCCCGAGGAAGCCCTGCGCAATTTTGCGCAGGGGTACTACACCTTGCCCGAAACCGGCGCGCAGCAGCACAAGCTGTACCGCCTCACCCGCGACGGTTTCACCCTGCTGGGCATGGGCTTCATCCTACCGGCCAAAAAACGATGAATTGGCCATGAAAACCCATTGCATGGCGTTTGACGAAATACTGTATATAACGAATGAAAGGGACTTCCCCGTCCCAAGCGCAGCGCGCATTTGCGCAGAACGGCAACCAAGTGCCACGATGGGAAGTGCAATCTCTCATCAACACGCTTGTTTTATGGAAGGGGAAGTCCATGACCATCGTAACCGTAGGAATCGACCTGGCAAAGAACGTCTTCGCCGTTCACGGTGTGGATGCAGCAGGTAAGCCCGCGCTGGTGCGCCCCAGCGTGGCCCGAGACAAACTGCTGGAACTCATCGCCGCCTTGCCCCCGTGCCTCATCGGCATGGAAGCGTGCTCCGGCGCACACCACTGGGCCAGGGAATTCGACAAGCTCGGCCACACCGTGCGCCTGATGGCCCCCAAGTTCGTCGCCCCCTACCGCCTCTCGGGCAAACGAGGCAAGAACGATGCCGCCGACGCTGCGGCGATCTGCGAAGCTGTCACCCGGCCCCAAATGCGCTTCGTGCCCCTCAAGACCATTGAACAACAAGGCCAGTTGATGGTGCACCGCGCCCGCCAGGGCTTCGTGGAGCAGCGCACCGCCACCCTCAACCGCATCCGGGGCCTGCTGTCGGAACTGGGCATCGTGCTGCCCCTGAAGGCCGCCACCGTGCGGCGCGAAGCATTGGCCCACCTCGAAGACCTGCCCGGCTGGGCCAACACCGTCATCGGCGACCTGCTCAGTGAAGTCACCGGGCTGGATGAACGCATCGCCGAATACGACCGCCACATTGCCTTCATGGCCCGCCACAACACGCAGGCACGGCAGTTGATGCAACTGAGCGGCATAGGCCAGACCACCGCCATGGCCCTCATCAGCACCGTGGGCAACGGCCACGACTTCGCCTGCGGGCGCAGCTTCAGCGCCTGGCTGGGCCTGGTGCCCGGGCAATACAGCTCGGGCGGCAAACAGCGCCTGGGGCGCATCACCAAGGCAGGAGACGCCTACCTGCGCAGCCTGCTCGTGATGGGAGCGCGGGCCGTGCTGGCTGCCGCCATGAACCCCCGAGCGCCCAAGCAAGACAGCCTCAGCCGCTGGGCACGCAGCCTGGCCGAGCGCCGGGGCTACTGGCGCGCGGTGGTGGCGATAGCGGCCAAGAACGCACGCATGTGCTGGGCCGTGCTGCAAAGGGGGGGAGAACTTCAAGATGCCCGCCTGAGCCGATCAGGCCAGGCAAGACAAACAACGCAAGCAAGACAAGCCCAACAGATCAGGAATCCGCCGCGTGAAGGCAGTCGTTGATGTGCAAAAGGTTGGACCTGCGCCGGGGAATGCTCGGTTAACTGGAGGGGAGCCATGGGAGAGATCCCAAGACCCGACTAACGAATGGAGCCCCCGGCGCGCGTCTTTCATCAGGGTTTGCTGCCGACACAGAAGGTAGCGCTAATGACCGTTTGTAGTCACGCCGTCCGCACCGTTTGCCAAGAAGCATCGACGCGCTGCACGCACAAGGCTGGGAACTGAGCTGAAACCGTTGAAGACCATGCCTGGGTCTATCGCTGCGCGATAAACCCAGGGAGAGGTATTGCTTGCGAATGTGGGGAAGCCCTTGTAGCCAGTTAACGCGGCGTATCACATTGATTTATTTAGGTCAACGTGCGCGGAAAAGCCGCCAAAAAGCGCGTTGGTGTTGTGTGAGGGGGGATGGGGGGCGGAAGGGAGAGGGAGTCGAACCCTCCGGCCGCGCGTGGCGCAACCCACCGGGTTTGAAGCCCGGGCGCCCCACCAGGGACGCTTCCCTTCCGAAACTGACCCCCACGCTCCACCGTTGCGCGGGTCGCTGCCCCCCGAGGGGGCCGCTTTTTGCCTTGGGGCGGCCCGGCGGCAAAAAATCACTCTTGCGCCGTGAACAGCGGCGTGCCGGGGCGCAGCAGGTGCGCATCCTTCACGCGCCGCGTGAAGCCCACGCGGTCGAAGAACTCCAGCAACTGGATCGCGCGCTTGCGGCCCAGGCCCGTCGCGTCGCGGAACGCGGCGGCCTGCAGTGCCGCGCCGTCCGCCATGCCATCGCGCGCCATGGCGGCCAAGCGTTCAAGCGTAGGCAGTGGATAGTACAGGTCTTTGACCACCTGAAAGGCTTCGCCGCGCCGCGCCATGCTGGCCAGGGTCTGGCGCACCAGGGCTTCGGCGGCGCCCAGGTCCTGCGCCAGGGTGCGCACCCAGGGCGGGTCGAACGCGCCCGCCAGCAGCAGCGGGCGGATGCGCTGGGCCAGCGCCTCCTCGGTGGCGTTCATGCGCGCGGCGTGTTCGGGCAGGTGCAGCCAGTGGCCGCTGCGCGCCAGGGCCTGGCGTTCCATCAGGCTGTCCACCACGTGCTGCCACAGCGCGTCGCTGGCGCGTGGCGCGGCCAGGCGGCGCAGGCGCCGCGCGTCGGGGCCGATTTCCTCGGGGCTGGCGGCGTGGAAGGCGCGCAGGCGCTCCAGGGTGTGCGCCTGCAGCGCGCCGAGGGTGCTGGGCGTCAGGGCCAGGCCGCTGCCCGCGAGGGGGATGGCTCCGGGCGGCAGCGGCAGCGCCTCGGGGCCGGGCAGCGCCTCGGCGCGGGCGGTCTGCGCCAGATCCAGGCCCAGCGGTGCATGCGCCAGCAGCGCGGCGATGCGCGCGGCGCGCCCGGGCAGGGCCTGGGCGGCGAGCTGCGCCAGGCGCTCGGGCGTGCGGCGGTAGCGCTGCGGCGCGAAGGGGTCGAGCACGCGCACCCCGGCCAGCGTACGCGTGGCCGAGGCGTCGCGCAGCACGCCGCGGTCGCCGTGCCAGGCCGCCACGCTGCCGTGCAGCACCAGTTGGGCCAGCCCCGTGTCGCCGGGGGCGAGCGCGTCGCGGTCGAGCAGCACGATGGCGCCCACCACGTCGCAGGCGCCCAGGTGCGCGTGCACGGGCGTGCCCGAGCGCAGGGCGCGCGCCTCGCCTTCCCAGAGCTGGCATTGCACGTCCAGCCGCGTGGTGCACAGGGCGATGGCGGGCGCGCACACCACCTGGCCGCGCTGCACCTCGTCCTTGGCCACGCCGGCCAGGGCCAGGGCGCAGCGCTGGCCGGCGTGGGCGGATTCGGCGCGCAGGTTCTGCGCATGGATGCCGCGCACGCGCACGGTGCGCCGCTGCGGCGTGATGCACAGCTCGTCGCCCACCTGCACGCGGCCGCTGGCCACGGTGCCGGTGACCACGGTGCCCACGCCGGCCAGGGTGAAGCTGCGGTCCACGGCCAAGCGGAAGGCGCGCGCCGTGTCCTGCGCGCCCGCCGCGCCGTGCTGCCGCGCGGCGTCGCACAGGTGCGCGCGCAGCGCGGCGATGCCCTCGCCCGTGTGCGCGCTGACGTCGAACAGCGGTGCCGCGGCCAGTGCCGTGGGCGCAAGCAGTGCGCGCACCTCGGCGTGCACGGCGTCCAGCCGCGCGGCGCGCGTGGCGGGGTCGAGCTGGTCGATCTTGGTGATGGCGACCGTGCCCTGGGTGACGCCCAGCAGCGCCACCACGGCCAGGTGCTCGCGCGTCTGCGGCATCACGCCGTCGTCGGCGGCCACGACGAGCAGCGCATGGGCGATGCCCGTCGCGCCCGCCAGCATGGTGTGCAGCAGGCGCTCGTGGCCCGGCACGTCCACGAAGCCGAGCGACGGCCCGCCGGGCGCGTGCAGGTAGGCGTAGCCGAGTTCGATGGAGATGCCACGGCGCTTTTCCTCGGGCAGGCGGTCGGTCTCCACGCCGGTGAGCGTGCGCACCAGCGAGGTCTTGCCGTGGTCGATGTGGCCTGCGGTGCCGATGATCATGGATTGCTATTTCTTTCGTAGCTGGTTGCGCTTGTCCATAAAGGGCTGGAGGCCGATTTCCTTCATGATCTCCAGCAGCGCGGCGGTGCTGCCAAGTATTGCATCGGCCAGAGGCGAAATACCCAACCTCACACGGTCTCGGGCAGGAGCATGCCAGATCGGGAATAATCAAGAATCATTCTCATGAGAGCGATTGATTCCCGCATGACCCCTTCGCGCACCGACCCGGATTCTGGCTACGGCTGGCAGTTGCCCGCCGTCGCGCCCCAGGTGTCGCTGGCCGGCGGCGTGCTGCGCTTCGATGCGCCCGCATGCACCACCGAGGTGGTGGAGCCGGGCTTCAAGCTCGTGCTGGTGCTGGGCGGGCAACTGCGCTACCAGCTGCGCGAGCGCCAGGCGGTGCGCGTGCAGGGGCCGGCTTTTCACCTGAGCCTGAACAGGGAACCCTTCACCGTGCGGCACGAGTTCGACCCCGCCGCCGTGCTCGAATACGTGGCCGTGCGCATGCCGGCGGCGTCGCTGGCGCAGGACTTCGGCATCGACGCCGACTGGCTGGCGCGGCGCGCCTCGGGCCAGCGCGGCATGGTGCTGGACCAGCGCGCCGACCGCGTGCTGCAGGGGCTGGGCCGGCAGATGCTGATGTGCCCCTTGCAGGGCGCGGCGCGCCGGATCTACCTGGCGGGCAAGGCCCTGGAACTGGCGGCCACCGTGATGGCCGGGCTGGAGCAGCGCGGCGGCCCGGCCGGTGCCAGCCCGCTGCGCGCGCACGACGTGCGCCGCCTGCGGGCGGCCCAGGACATCCTGCGCCAGCGCCTGAACGATCCGCCCTCGCTGCCCGAACTGGCGCGGCTGGCGGGCACCAACGTCAACAAGCTCACCACGGGCTTTCGCCAGCTGTTCGGCTGCAGCGTGTACGAGTTCGTGCGCGCGCAGCGGCTGGATCTGGCCTACCGGCTCATCGCCGCCGGGCACGGCAGCGTGGCGCAGGCGGCGCAGGCCTGCGGCTACACCGATTCGCACTTCACCAAGGTGTTCCGCCAGCGCTTCGGCGTGGCGCCGAGCGCGCTGCACTGACGCCGGTACTTCCGCGATCGCCAGCCAAACTTCCGCCATCGCCAATCCGGAGGGCCGTGGCTTCCTAGACTTTGTTGAGATTGATTCTCATAAAAAAAGGAGGCGCGATTCATGGCGCAAGGATTCAGACAGGGCCGCTGGCGGCCCGTGGCGTTAGCCGCCGCGTTGGCGGCCCTGGGCGTGCAAGCGCAGGAGCAGGAGCCCGCCGCCACGCTGCCCGGCGTGGAGGTGACGGCGGCGCCCGAGGTGGGCACTTCGCTCAACCGCATCACCCCCACGCTGCGCGAAACGCCGCAGTCCATCACGGTGATCGACGCCGGGCGCATGCACGAGCAGAACCTGCGCACGCTCGACGACGTGATGCAGCAGTCGCCCGGCGTCACGGTGCAGCCCTACCAGCAGCTGACCACGGGTTACTACGCGCGCGGCTTCAAGATCGATTCGTTCCAGCAGGACGGCGTGCCCGTGCTGCTGGGCGGCACCGCCAGCGCGCCGCAGGACATGGCCATGTACGAGCGCGTGGAAATCCTGCGCGGCGCGGCGGGCCTGCTGGCGGGCGCGGGCAACCCGTCGGCCACGGTGAACCTGGTGCCCCGGCGGCCGCCGCGCCAATTCGGCGGCAGCGCCTCGCTGGGTGCGGGAAGCTGGAACCGCTACCGCGCCGAGGCGGACGTGGGCGGCCCGCTGAACGCGGCGGGCACGCTGCGCGGCATGGTGGTGGCGAGCCACGAGGACCGCGATTTCTTCTACGACGTGGCCACGCAGCAGTCCAGCAACGTCTACGCCATCGCCGAGCTGGACGTGGCCCCCGCGACCACGCTGAGCCTGGGCGCGCACCAGCAGCGCATCCGCTCGATCACCAACATGTCGGGCGTGCCTTTCTATGCCAACGGCCAGCCCCTGGGCCTGCCGCGCTCAACTTACCTGGACGTGGCCTGGGACCGCTTCGACTGGGACAACACGCGCGTGTTCGCCGGGCTGGACCACCGCTTTGGCAACGGCTGGGCGTTCAAGCTCAACGCCAACCACCTCTCGGGCGATTCGACGCTGAAGTACGCCGGGGCCAACGGCGCGGTCGATCCGGCGACGCTGGCCGGGCCCAGGCTCACGGGTGCGGCCTATGCCTTCGACAGTGCGCAAAGCAGCATCGACGGCTACGCCAGCGGCCCGTTCACGCTGCTGGGCCGCCAGCACGAGCTGATGGTGGGCGGCAACTACCAGAAGACCCGCTTCGAGCAGTTCCAGGCCAGCCTGACCCCCGCGCCCAACGCGCCGGTGGACGTCTTCGGCTGGAATCCGCACGGCGTGCCCGAGCCCGCCACCGGCGCCTACGGCTCGCGCGGCCCCACGCGCACCACGCAGTCGGGCCTGTACGCCATGGGCCGCTTCAGCCTGGCCGACCCGCTCAAACTGATCGTGGGCGTGCGCGTCAGCCGGTGGGAGCAGGAGACGGCGTCGGGCACGTCGCGCATCAGCGGCCAGTTCACGCCCTATGGCGGGTTGGTCTATGCGCTGACGCCGCAATGGTCCGCCTATGCCAGCTACGCGCAGATCTTCCAGCCGCAGACCCAGCGCACCTGGGAGGGCAGCGTCATCGACCCGATCGAGGGCACGAACTACGAGGCGGGCGTGAAGGGCGAACTGGCCGACGGGCGCCTGAACGTGTCGCTGGCCGTGTTCCGCATCCGCCAGACCAACCGCGCGCAGCAGGACCCCGACCACCCGTGCGCGGGCGCCGCGTGCTACTACGTCAACAGCGGCGAGGCCGTGAGCCGGGGCTTCGAGGCCGAGGCCACGGGCCGTATCACGCGTGACCTGAGCGTGCAGGCCGGCTACACCTACAACACCACCGAATACGTGCGCGACGCCACGCTCGCGGGCCAGCCGCTGGCGCGCTTCACGCCGCGCCACATCCTGCGGCTGTGGGCCAATTACACGCTGCCCATCGACGAGCGGCGCTGGACGCTGGGCGCGGGCATTCAGGCGCAGAGCGAGTTTTCGGCGGTGTCTGGCAGCGTCACCCAGCGCCAGGACGGCTACGGGCTGGTGAACCTGCGCGTGGGCTACCGCCTGGGCCGCACGACCACCGTGGCGCTCAACGTGGGCAACCTGTTCGACCGCGGCTACTACCAGAGCCTGTCGGGCACGGCCTGGAGCAACCGCTACGGCGAGCCGCGCAGCGCCATGTTGACGCTGCGCACGGTGTTCTGAGATGGCGGCGGTGGGACTGGGGCGCGCGAGCGCCGGGGTGCTGGGCGGCGGCGTGGCGGCGGTGCTGGTGGCGATGGCCACGGTGCTGGCCTGGCCGGATGCGCGCGGCCTGGAGCGGCTCTACGCGGGCGTGTTCATCGGCACCGCGGCGTGGCTGGGTGCCATCTTCGCTGCGCTGCTGGCCGCCAGCGGCGCGCGCGCCTGGGGCCGCGTGCTGGCGCTGGCCGTGGCCGCCGCCGTGGTGGCGGCGCTGGCGCCACTGTCGGGAGGGCTGCCCGCATGAAATCCGCCGCGCGGCGCCTGCTGCATGCCAGCCACGCCTGGGCCGGGGCCGTGTTCGGGCTGGCGCTTTTCATCGTCTGCCTGAGCGGCGTCTGGGCCGTGGCGGATGCCCATCTGCGCTACTGGGAGGCGGGTGCGCGGCGCCCGCCGCCGCCTGCGGTGGTGGACATCGACCGGATGCTGGCGGCGGCGCGCGCTCAGATGCCGCCGGATGCGCGCCAGATCAGCATCGCGCTGCCCACGGCCCTGCACCCCGTGGTGACGGTGAGCAGCGGCCCCTCTGGCCCGGGTGGCCCGCCGCGCCGCATCAGCCTCGACCCCGCCACGGCCGGCCCGGTGCCCGACGCCACGGGCAGCGCCGCCATGGCGCCCATCGTCACCACGCTGCACAAGAGCCTGTACGCGGGCTTTCCCGGCCGCATCGCGGTCAGCCTGATGGGCGTGGCGCTGACGGTGCTGCTGCTGGGCGGCATCGCCCTGCACCCGCGCCGCTGGCGCGACTGGACGGCGCTGCGGTGGGCCAGGGGCTGGCGCGCGGCGGCGTTCGACCTGCACAAGCTGCTGGGCCTGTGGCTGCTGCCGGTGCTGCTGCTGATCGCCGTTACCGGCATTTTCAGCGGCCTGGGGGCGTTGGGCACCATGGCGCTGTCGCGCCTGGCCTATGCGGGCGGCATGCCCGAGGCCCTGGCGGAACTCACCGGCCGCCCGCCCGCGCGCGCCAGCGGCGTGCCCGCAACGCTGCCGCCGCTGCAGGCGCTGCTGGATGCGCACCGCCTGCGCGATCCCGGCCTGCGCGTCGAATCCATCACCCTGGCCAATGCGGGCGACACCGAGGCCACCCTCACGCTGGCGGGCACGCGCGCGGGCCTGCTGAGCACGGCAGTGTTCGAACGCGCGCACTACCGTGCGCGCGATGGCCTGCTGCTGCGCGAGGACAGCGTGCGCGGGCGCGGCGGCTGGCTGCGCGTTTTCGCCGCGGTGCAGCCCCTGCACTACGCGCAGTATGGCGGCTGCTGGGGGCTGGCCCTGCATCTGGTGGGTGGCCTGGGCGCGGCCGCGCTCGCAGCCACCGGCACCTTGCTGTGGCTGGGCCGGCGCGCGGCACAGGGCGGCTCATGGTTGGCGGAGCGGCTGGTGGCCGGCATCGGCGGCGGCCTGGCCGTGGCGTGCGCGGCGCTGCTGCTGGCGGCGGCCGGCGGTTTGGGCGGCCTGGGCGTGGTGTTCTGGGGCGGCTGGGGGCTTGCCGCCGCAGGGCTGGCGCTGGCCCGCCGCCAGGGCCGTGCGGCCGCGCTGGCATCGGCCCTGGCGGGCGGGCTGCTGCTGGGCGCTGCGGGCATCGACCTGGCGCGCAGCCTGGCGCAGCCACTGGCCGTGGCCGCGCCCGCCCTGCGCGTCGATGCCTTTCTTTTCTGCGCGGGTGCAGTGCTGCTGGCACTTGGCCTGCGGTTTCATTTCCGATTCGAGGATTCCCCATGACATGCTCTACCGACACACCCGCCCCCTTGCCTTGGCCGCCCGCGCCCCAGGTGCTCGATGGCCGCCTGATCGCGCTGCACCCTGGCGCACATGTCCGCGCCCTGGCGTTTGCCGAGCGTGGCCGCACCGATGCCGACTGGATCATCGGCATCAAGGCCGTGAGCGATAGCGCCTCGGTACACGCCGGCCACTGGGAGCGGCATCCGCGCGGCGACGAGGTGCTGGCGCTGCTCGACGGCCGCGTCTGCGTGACGCTGGACGGCGACGCTGCCCGCCCCGCGCGCGAAGTGCCGCTGACGGCGGGCCAGATGCTGGTGGTGCCGCGCGGCACCTGGCACCGGCTGCGCGTGGAGGAGCCGGGCCGCCTGCTGTTCGTCACGCCCAGCCAGGGCAGCGAGCACCGCCGCGTGGAGGCCGCATGAACACCGCTGCACGACATGCCGCTGAATCCGCCCGCGCCGCCGCGCACCGATGGCTGTTGGTGGCCGCGCTGTACTTCGCCCAGGGCATTCCGCTGGGGCTGGCGATGGAGGCGCTACCCGCGCTGCTGCGCCGCCAGGGCGCGCCGCTCACCAGCCTGGCCTTCCTGCCGCTGGTCGGGCTGCCCTGGGTGCTCAAGTTCCTCTGGGCCGCGCCCGTGGACAACCACTGGAGGCCCGCGCTGGGGCGGCGGCGCAGCTGGATCGTGCCCATGCAGGCGCTGGTGCTGCTGTGCCTGCTGGCGGCGGCGGGCCTGGGCGTGTCGGGCGCGAGCGCGCCGGCCATCGTGGCGCTGGCGGCCATCGGCTCGCTGGCCAGTGCCACGCAGGACATCGCCACCGACGGCTTCACGGCCGAGCACTTCAGCGGCCCGGCGCTGGCGCGCGCCAACGCGCTGCAGGTGGGTGGCACCATGGCCGGCTTCTTCTTCGGCGGCTCGGGCTGCCTGCTGCTGACCGGCCTGCTGGGCGTGCGCGGCGCGCTGGCCGTGCTGGCGCTGCCCGTGGCCGCGAGCCTGCTGCTGGCGCTGGCCTGGCGCGAAGGCGCGGACCGGCCCCGGGCGGCCGGGCACCTGCCGACGGCGCGGCTGCGGCACTTCATCGCCCGGCCGGGGGCGTGGTCGCTGCTGCTGGCGGCGGCGCTGTCGGCCATGGCCGCGGTCACGGGCTACGGCCTGTCCAAGCTGCTGCTGGTGGATGCGGGCTGGGCGCTGGAGGACGTGGGCCGCGTGGGCATGGTAGGGGGCGGCATCACGGTGCTGCTGGGCTGCGGCGGCGGCGCGTGGCTGGCGGGGCGCATCGGCGCGCGGGCGTTGTTCGCGCTGGGCATTGGCGCCTCGGCGCTGGCGGCGGCGCTGTGGCTCTGGCTGGCGGGGCAGACGCCCGCGCTACCCGTGGCGGGCGTGTGGACGGCCACGGCGCTGGGCTGCTTCGGCGCGGGATCGGCCTCGGTGGCGGTGATGACGCTGGCCATGGCCTTCGCCGCCCGGGGCGCGCAGGCAGGCACCGACATGACGGCGGTGCAGAGCGCGCGCGACGTGGGCGAGATCGCCACGTCGTCCTCGCTCACCGGGCTGGCCGCGCACGCGGGCTATGCGGGCAGCTTCGCGGCAGGCCTGGCCGTGGCGCTGGCGGCGCTGGTGGTGGCGGCCCGGCTGGGTGGTGGACGCGGGCGGGTGGGGTAAGGCGTTGCCGCTATCGCCTGGGTGCTATTGAATCAAGAGCTTCCAGCGCTTGCCCCATAAGCGCTGGAGGCTGATTTGGCTTGGAATCACGCCTGTGCGAGCGCATCGGCGAGCGCGGGCAACTGCGCCGTGAAGGCGGGCATGTCGGGCGCCTCCAGGCAGCGCAGGTCGAGCCAGAGCGCGTCGCTGGCGATGTGGCCGATCACCGGGCGGGGCAGGGTGCGCAGCGCGGCTTCGAGCCGGGCGAGGGCGCGGCCCGCGCGCTTCGGGGTTGCGGGCGCGATGGCCAGGCCGTGGCTCGGCAGCGTGTCCACAGGCAGAGCGCCGCTGCCGATCTGGCTGAACAGGGGCGCGGCGCGCACGGTGTACTCCTGGCCCACTGCGGCTTGCAGTGGCGCCAGCAGTTGCTCGGCCTGCGCGCGGATGTCGGCCTGCGGGCGGGTGAACAGGCGCAGCGTGGTCAGGCGCTCGGGCAGGCGTTCGGGCGCGAGGTACAGGCGCAGCACGGGCTCCAGCGCCGCCAGCGTGAGCTTGCCCACGCGCAGCGCGCGCTTGAGCGGGTTTTTCTTGATCCTGGCGATCAGGTCCTTGCGGCCCACGATCAGGCCGGCCTGGGGGCCGCCGAGCAGCTTGTCGCCGCTGAAGGTGACGATGTCGGCGCCCGCGCTCACCACGTCGCGCACGGTGGGTTCGTGGGGCAGGCCCCATTGCGCCAGGTCCACCAGCGTGCCGCTGCCCAGATCGACGGCCAGCGGCAGGCCGCGCGCGTGGGCGATGGCCGCCACCTCGGCCTCGGGCACGCTCTTGGTGAAGCCGGTGACGGCGTAGTTGCTGCAGTGCACCTTCATGAGCAGCGCGGTGCGCTCGGTGATGGCTTCTTCGTAGTCCTTGGCGTGGGTGCGGTTGGTGGTGCCCACCTCGACCAGCCGGGCGCCCGCGCGGCCCATGATGTCGGGGATGCGGAAGGCGCCGCCGATCTCGACCAGTTCGCCGCGCGAGACGATGACTTCCTTGCGCGGCGCCAGGGCGTTGAGTGTGAGTAGCACGGCCGCCGCGTTGTTGTTGACCACGGTGGCGGCCTCGGCGCCGGTGAGGTCGCGCAGCAGGCCGGTGATGAGGTCGTCGCGGTCGCCGCGCCCGCCGGTGGCCAGGTCGAATTCGAGGTTGGCGGGCGTGGTGAGCGCCTGCACCACGGCCTGCACGGCAGCGTCGGGCAGCAGGGCGCGGCCCAGGTTGGTGTGCAAGACCGTGCCGGTGAGGTTGAAGACGGCTTTCAGGCGCGGGGCGAACTGGGCGGCCAGATGCTGCTGCGCCTGCGCGGCCACGGCGTCGGGTGCGAGTTGCTCGGACGTGGCCTCGCCCGCGAGCGCGGCGGGGCGCAGCGCGTCGAGTGCGGCGCGCACAGCGGCCGTGGTGGACGATGCGCCGTATTCGGCCGACAGCGTGCGCGCGAGCGGCGTGGAGAGCACCCGGTCCACGCCGGGCAGGCGGGCCGCCGTGTTCATGGCGCGGCGCCTTCGGCGTCCTGCATGGGCAGCAGCGGGTTCATGCTGGCGCGCGCGAAAGGCGTCTCACCCATGAGCAGGTCGAGCAGCAGCGTGGCGAGGTCATCGGCCAGCGGCTCGGCGAGCGGGTCTTTTTCCTGGTTGGCGATCTTGCGGTAGGTGTGGCATTGGTCGCAGGTTTCGGCCAGTACCACTTCGTCCTTCTGGTCGCTGCCCTCGCTCTGCATGCCCTGATAGTGCACGCCCTTGGTCGATTCGCAGTGGCTGCATTTCACGCGCACCATGTGCCATTCGGTGCCGCAGCAGCCGCAGTGCAGGTAGCGCAGTCCGGCTTCGCGCCCGCCGATGCGCAGCACGCTTGCCACGGGCGCGGTGCCGCACACGGGGCAGATGGTGGCGGGGTCGGTGTAGGGAATGTCGGCTTCCTGCAGGCGGCTGGCACGGTCGGCGAAGACCACTTGGAGCGCCGCCATGACGATGGGCGCGGCGGCCAGGTCGGCGCTTTCACCCAGCAGGCCGAGGAGCACGCGGCGTGCCAGCGTGTCGCGTTCCTCGCCGGGCAGGGCACGCAGTTGGGCCAGCGTGGGGCGCAGGGCCTCGGGCAGCTCGGGGGCGCCGTCGAGCGCG
The DNA here is from genome assembly GCA_021496925.1 of Acidovorax sp. YS12. Classification (NCBI taxonomy): domain Bacteria; kingdom Pseudomonadati; phylum Pseudomonadota; class Betaproteobacteria; order Burkholderiales; family Comamonadaceae; genus Acidovorax; species Acidovorax sp. YS12. The sequence goes on along the minus strand of CP053915.1, from coordinate 1,974,985 downwards.
GCCAGCAACTGGTCGAGCACGCCATGCCAGGCCGGGTCGATGTGCTGGGCCGCGGGCAGCAGCGGCATGGAATGTTCCTGCGCCTGGGCGATCAGCGCGGGGTTGGGCGCGGCGGTTTGCATCGTGCCTGCGGCCTGCTGCTGGGCGCGCACCAGGCGCGCGAGGAAGCGCAGGTAGTCGCCGATCGGGTTGCCCTCGGCCTTCTGCGCCAGGCGCGCGGCGCGGTCGGCGAACAGGCTGGCGGGCTGGGGCAGGCGGATGCGCGGCAACTGGGTGCGATCCAGGGCTTCGATGTCGCCGGGTTGAAGAATGCGTTGCACGGATCAGGTCTCCAGAAATGGAACCGCCGCCGGGGCAGGGGCGCCACCGGCGGCAGGAACGAAGGCAGCGTATCAGCTTTCGGCGCTGCTCGGCTTGGGGCATGGCCTGGGCATCGGCACGGCCCAGGCCAGCAGACGCCGCGGAGCTGGCTTTGCCAGGCCGCTGGCGTCGTCCCCCTGGGGGGGAAGGCGCCGAAGGCGGCTCAGGGAGGCTAGCTGTTATCTCCCGTCATCTTGCGGTACCAGCCGCGGTGGTGCTGCTTGGCCCAGGCGCGCGTAACGGTGCCGTAGAGCATGGCGCGGATGGTGCCGCGCGTCCAGATGGCGGCGTACACGTGCATGATGATCAGGCCGATCATCCACACCGCCGCCACGGCATGCACCACCGAGGCGATGCGCACCATGTCCACGGGCAGGTTCAGCCAGGCGCGCCACATGGCGATGCCGGACGCGGTGAGCGCCAGCATGCCGAGCACCAGGCCCCAGAACAGCACCTTCTGGCCGCCGTTGTACTTGCCCTGCTCGGGCATGTCGTGGTCGTTGCCGTCGATCATCTTGTTGACGTTCTTGAGCCATTCCACGTCGCGCTGCTCCATCACGTTCAGGCGCCAGAAGCGGAAGAACATCATGATGAAGAACAGCATCATCACCACCCCGATGTAGGGGTGCAGGATGCGCGTCCACGGCCCGCCGCCGAACAGCTGCGTGAGCGGGAAGAACGCAGGGTGGAAGAAGGCCAGGCCCGAGAGCGCGAGCAGGATGAAGCAGATGCCCACCACCCAGTGGTTGGCGCGCTCGCCGGCGCTGTAGCGCTGCAGGTCGCGGGGGTTGCGTCTCATGGCTGCGTCTCCTTTTCCGCTTCACGATCCTGGCGCTCCATCTCGTCTTCCAGTTCCTTGGAGACGTCGTTGGGGCCCTTGGTGATGTAGTGGAACAGCCCGCCCAGCGCGGCGGCGCCCAGCGCGGCCATGGCCAGGGGCTTGGACACCCCCTTCCACAGCCGCACGGCGGCGCTGACCTTGGGATCGGTGGGCAGGCCCTGGTACAGCGACGGCTGGTCGGCATGGTGCAGCACGTACATGACGTGCGTGCCGCCCACGCCGGCCGGGTCGTACAGGCCCGCCTGCGCGAAGCCGCGCTCCTTCAGGTCGGCGATGCGCTCGTCGGCGTGGTCCTTCATGGACTTCTTGGTGCCGAACATGATGGCGCCCGTCGGGCAGGTCTTGACGCAGGCCGGCTCCTGGCCCACGGCCACGCGGTCCGAGCACAGTGTGCACTTGTAGGCCTTGCTGTCCTTCTTGGAGATGCGCGGCACGTTGAACGGGCAGCCCGTGACGCAGTAGCCGCAGCCTACGCACTTTTCCTGGTGGAAATCGACGATGCCGTTGGTGTACTGCACGATGGCGCCGGGGGACGGGCAGGCCTTGAGGCAGCCCGGATCCTCGCAGTGCATGCAGCCGTCCTTGCGGATCAGCCACTCCAGATTGCCCGTGGCCTCGTTGTCGTATTCGGTGTAGCGCATCACCGTCCACGCGTTCTCGGTCAGGTCGTTCGGGTTGTCGTACACGCCGTGGTTCACGCCGGGTTCCTGGCGCAGGTCGTTCCATTCCATGCAGGCGGTCTGGCAGGCCTTGCAGCCGATGCACTTGGAGACATCGATCAGCTTGGCCACGTCGCCCGACTGCGGGGTGCGAGCCTGGGGCGCCGGGGTGGTGGTGGCCGACAGGCGCTTGATATCGAGGGATTGCAATGACATCCGTGCCTCCTTACACCTTCTCGACCTTCACGAGGAAGGTCTTGAATTCCGGCGTGTTGGTATTGCCGTCGCCCACGAAGGGCGTCAGCGTGTTGGCCAGGAAGCCTGGCTTGGTCACGCCCTTGAAGCCCCAGTGGATCGGAATGCCCACGTGGTGCACCGTGCGGCCCTCGATCTTCATCGGCTTGATGCGCTTGGTGACCACGGCCACCGCCTTGATGAAGCCGCGCTTGGAGCTGACCCTGACCTTGTCGCCCGCCACGATGCCCAGCTCCTTCGCCAGCGCCTCGCCGATCTCGACGAACTGCTCGGGCTGGGTGATGGCGTTGACCAGGGCGTGCTTGGTCCAGTAGTGGAAGTGCTCGGTCAGGCGGTAGGTCGTGCCCACGTGCGGGAACTCGCTGGCCTTGCCGAAGGTGTCCCAGATGTTCTTGAACACCCGCGCGGCCGGCGAGGACGTGGCCTTGGGGTTGTCCGGGTGCATCGGGTTGAAGCCCAGCGGCGTGTCGAACGGTTCGTAGTGCGTGGGGAACGGCCCCTCGTTGAGCCCCTTGCGCGCGAAGAAGCGCGCCACGCCCTCGGGCGTCATGATGAACGGACCGGCGCCGGTCTCGGGCGCCAGCGTGGCGCCCATGTCCGGGATGTCGGCGCCGCCCCAGGCCTTGCCGTTCCACTCGATGAGCTTGCGGCGCGGATTGAAGGCCTTGCCCTTGACGTCGCAGGACGCGCGGTTGTAGAGCACGCGGCGGTTGGCCGGCCAGGCCCAGGCCCAGTTCAGCGTGTTGCCGATGCCGGTCGGGTCGGCGTTGTCGCGCCGGCCCATCTGGTTGCCGACCTGCGTCCAGGCGCCTGCGTAGATCCAGCAGCCGCTGGCCGTGGAGCCGTCGTCGCGCAGCTCGCCGAAGCCCGACACCTGCTGGCCCGCAGGGCGCAGCACCTTGGCTGGGTCCTTGGGGTCGAGCAGGTCGACCAGGGCCTTGCCGTTGTACTCCTTGGCGATTTCCTCGGAGCTCGGGTGGTCGGGCTGGGCGTACTTCCAGTCCAGGTTCAGGATCGGGTCGGCGAACGCGCCGCCTTCCTTGGCGTAGAGCGCCTTCAGGCGGTGGTGCAGCGCGGCCATGATGGCCACGTCGGTGCGCGCCTCGCCCGGGGGCTCGGCCGCCTTCCAGTGCCACTGCAGCACGCGCGAGGAGCTCACCACAGCGCCTTCTTCCTCTGCGAAGCAGGTCGTGGGCAGGCGGAACACCTCGGTCTGCACGGAAGCCGCGTCGATGTCGTTGAACTCGCCGTGGTTCTTCCAGAACTCCGAGGTCTCGGTGGCCAGCGGGTCCATGACGACCAGGAACTTGAGCTTGGCCAGGCCGTCGCGCACGCGCCCGCTGTTGGACAGCGAGGCGATCGGGTTGAAGCCCTGCGCGATGTAGCCGTTGACCTGGCCCTCGTTCATGAGCTGGAAGTACTGCAGCATGTCGTACTGCTTGTCCAGCTTGGGCAGGTAGTCGTAGGCCCAGTTGTTCTCGGCCGTGGCCGCCGCACCGAACCAGGACTTCATCAGGCTGACGTGGAACTTGGGGTAGTTCTGCCAGTAGCTCATCTGGCCGGCGCGCAGCGGTTTCTGCGTGCGCGCCGCGATGTAGCCCTGGTAGTCCTGCTCCTTCTCACCCGGCAGCGTGAGGTAGCCCGGCAGGCTGGCCGACAGCAGGCCCAGGTCCGTCAGGCCCTGGATGTTGGAGTGCCCGCGCAGCGCGTTCATGCCGCCGCCAGCCACGCCGATGTTGCCGCACAGCAGTTGCACCATGGCGGCGCAGCGCAGGATCTGCGCGCCGATGGAGTGCTGCGTCCAGCCCAGCGCGTAGAGGATGGTGGCGGCGCGCCCGGCCACGGCCGTGGAGGCGAACTTCTCGGCCACGTGCAGGAATTTCTCCTTCGGCGTGCCGCAGACGCTCTCGACCTTCTCGGGCGTGTAGCTGGCGTAGTGCTGCTTCATGAGCTGGTACACGCAGCGCGGGTGCTGCAGCGTCGGGTCGGTCAGGACGTAGCCGTCTTCACCGAGCTCGTAGTCCCAGCTCTTCTTGTCGTAGGTGCGTTTTTCCTCGTTGTAGCCCGAGAAGATGCCGTCCACGAAAGCGAAGTCATCGCGCACGATGAAGCTGAAGTCCGTGTAGTTGTGCACGTACTCGTGGTGGATCTTGTCGTTGGACAAGAGGTAATTGATGATCCCGCCCAGGAACACGATGTCGCTGCCCGACCGGATGGGGGCGTAGAAATCGGCCACGGAGGCAGAGCGGTTGAAGCGCGGATCGACCACCATGAAGTGCGCCTTGTTGTGCGCCTTCGCTTCGGTCACCCACTTGAATCCGCAGGGGTGCGCTTCGGCGGCATTGCCGCCCATGATCAAAATAACGTCCGCGTTCTTGATGTCGACCCAATGGTTCGTCATCGCTCCACGGCCAAACGTCGGGGCAAGACCTGCCACCGTCGGGCCGTGTCAAACACGGGCTTGGTTGTCGAACGCCAGCAGGCCCCAGGAACGGGCCACTTTGTGGGTGATGTAGCCGGCTTCGTTGCTCGACGCCGAGGCGGCCAGCATGCCGGTGGTGAGCCAGCGGTTCACGGTCAGGCCGTCAGCCGTCTGGGCCTGGAAGTTCGCGTCGCGGTCGTCCTTGAGCAGCTTGGCGATGCGGGTCAGTGCGTCGTCCCAGGACATGCGCTTCCACTCGCTGGAGCCGGGCGCGCGGTACTCGGGGTACAGCAGGCGGTTGGGGCTGTTGATGAAGTCGAGCAGGCCCGCGCCCTTGGGGCACAGCGTGCCGCGGTTCACCGGGTGGTCCGGGTCGCCTTCGACGTGGATGACGGAGGGCTTGGCGTTCTTCACGCCGTCGCCCAGGGAATACATCAGCAGGCCGCAGCCGACCGAGCAATAGGTGCAGGTCTGGCGCGTGACGGTGGTGGCGGCCAGTTTGTACTGGCGCACTTCGGCCAAGGCAGTGGCGGGCGAGAAGCCCATCGCCACCAGGCTGGAGCCCACCAGGCCTGCCCCGCTGATGCGGAAGAAGTGCCGGCGGTTCATGTCCATGAGGGAACCTCCTGTCGTGGGGGAGTGGATCGTTGTAGTGTGATATTCAAGGCTTGTCCGGGAAAGTCCTACAGGGATTGCACCAAGGCGCTGCGCCTGCCCGTCGCGGTGGGGCCGTGAGGGGCGGATCATAGGCATCCCGGCCCGATGTGGGGCCGATTCCTGACCCCCGTGCGGGGCGGTTGCCCCCGCCGGGCGCAAGCCTTCGGGTGGCTGTTAAGGTGCGAGGATGTTCATGAGCGATCCCATTGAGCCGGCCTGCCCGCTGGCGCCGGGCGCACCAGGCGCTGGCGCGCTGGAGCCGCTGGCCGACGTGGCCGTGCAGCGCTGGCACAGCGGCGGCGGCGCGCCGCAGTTCTACGCCAGCTATGTCGCCGCCGAGGTGCCGGTGGCGCTGGTGTTCAACGGCATCTCGCACGCCGTGATGATGGCCACGCCGCAGGACCTGGAGGCGTTCGCCGTGGGCTTTGCGCTCAGCGAAGGCATCGTCGAGCAGCCGCAGGAATGCCGCGACCTGGAAGTGACCCTGCACGGGCAGGGCACGCCCGACGCCAGCTGCGCCGTGCACATGGAGATCTCGCCGCGCCAGTTCGCCCGCCTCAAGGACCGCCGCCGCACCCTGGCCGGGCGCACCGGCTGCGGCGTGTGCGGCATCGACAGCCTGCAGGCGCTGGACCTGCACCCCGCGCCGCTGGCCGCGCCCGCCTGGCGCGAGCAGCTCGATGCCGCGCGTATCCTGCGCCCCTTCGGCGCGCTGGCCGCGCGCCAGGCGCTCAACGTCCGCGCCGGCTCGCTGCACGCCGCGGGCTGGGCCACGCCCGAGGGCGAGCTGACCGACGTGCTCGAAGACGTGGGCCGCCACAACGCGCTGGACAAGCTCTTTGGCCGCCTGGCCCTGGCGGGCCGCCTGGGCGAGCCCGGCTTCGTCATCATGACCAGCCGCACCAGCTACGAACTGGTGCGCAAGTGCGCGCGCCTGGGCGTGCCGGCGTTCGCCACCATCTCGGCGCCCACCGCGCTGGCGCTGCAACTGGCGCAGGAGGCCGGCATCCACCTGTGGGCCATGTGCCGGCCGCCCACGGCGCTGCGCTATGCGTGAATAGCCACGTTGTTTACTCCTGATTCAATAGCTTCCAGCGCTTGCTGGATAAGGGCTGGAGGCCAAAAACACCATGAATCCATCGATTCTCGCCCTGGGCTGGCGCACCCTGCTGCGCGACCTGCGCGCGGGCGGCCTGCGCCTGATGTTCTGGGCCGTGGCCCTGGCCGTGGCCGCCTTGACCTCGGTGGGCTTCTTCGCCGACCGGCTGCAGGGCGGCTTGGTGCGCGATGCGGCGCAACTGCTCGGCGGCGACGTGGTGGTGGCCAGCGACCAGCCCACGCCCGCCGCCTTCGCGCGGCAGGCCCAGGCGCTGGGCCTGCAAGGCACCACCACGGTGAGCTTTCCCACCATGGCGCGCGCGCCCGACGCGCAGGGCGGCGCCAGCCGCCTGGTGGCGCTCAAGGCCGTGGCGCCGGGCTACCCGCTGCGCGGCAGCCTGCGCGTGGCCGAGGCCCCCGGCGCGCCCGACGCCGCGACGCGCGCCACGCCCGCGCGCGGCGAGGTCTGGCTCGACGCCCCGCTGCTCGAAGCCCTGGGCCTGGCCATGGGCGACACGCTGCTGCTGGGCGACGCGCAGTTGCGCATCGCCCGCATCCTCACGCTGGAGCCCGACCGGGGCGCCGGCTTCCTGAGCTTCGCGCCGCGCGCCATGCTCCACGCGGCCGACCTGCCCGCCACCGGGCTGGTGCAGCCCGCCAGCCGCCTCACCTACCGCTTCGCCGTGGCCGGCCCCGACGCCGCCGTGCAGCCCTACCGCGCCTGGGCCCTGGACCAGGCGCAGCAGCCCGAGGTGCACGGCCTGCGCGTCGAGTCGCTCGACAGCGGCAGCCCCGAGATGCGCCAGACGCTGGAGCGCGCGCAGAAATTCCTCAACCTCGTGGCGCTGCTGGCGGCGCTGCTCTCGGCCGTGGCCGTGGCCCTGGCGGCGCGCGCCTTCGCCGCCGAGCACCTCGACGCCGCCGCGCTGCTGCGCGTGCTCGGCCTGAGCCAGCGCCGCATCGCCTGGGCCTACACGGTGGAGTTCACGCTGGTGGGCCTGGCGGCCAGCGCCACCGGCGTGCTCATGGGCTTTGGCGTGCACCACCTGTTCGTGCAACTGCTGGCTGGGCTGATCGAGGCCGCGCTGCCCGCGCCCGGCCCGTGGCCCGCTGTCCTGGGCCTGGGCCTGGGGCTCACGCTGCTGCTGGCCTTTGGCCTGCCGCCGGTGCTGCAGCTGGCGCGCGTGCCGCCGCTGCGCGTGATCCGGCGCGACCTGGGGGCGCTCAAGCCCGCCTCCGTCGCCGTGCTGGCGCTGGGCGTGGCGGGCTTCGCCGCGCTGCTGCTGGCGGTGAGCAGCGACCTCAAGTTCGGCCTGATCGCTGTGGGCGGCTTCGCGGCAGCGGTGCTGCTGTTCGCGCTGCTGGCCTGGCTGGCGGTGCGCCTGCTGCGCCGCGGCGTCAACGAGGCCACGGCGCCGCGCTGGCTGGTGCTGGCCACGCGCCAGCTCGCGGCACGCCCGGCCTACGCCGTGGTGCAGGTCAGCAGCCTGGCCGTGGGGCTGCTGGCGCTGGTGCTGCTGGTGCTGCTGCGCACCGACCTGATTGCCAGTTGGCGCCAGGCCACGCCGGCCGATGCGCCGAACCGCTTCGTCATCAACATCCTGCCCGACCAGGCGCAGGACTTCCAGCAGGCGCTGCGCGCGGCGGGCGTGGCGCGCTACGACTGGTACCCCATGTTCCGCGGCCGCCTGGTGGCCGTGAACGAGCGCCCCGTGGGCCCGCAGGACTACGCCGAGGACCGCGCCAAGCGCCTCGTGGACCGCGAGTTCAACCTCTCCAACGCCGCCGAGGCGCCGGGCCACAACCAGATCGTGGCCGGGCGCTGGACGCCCGGGGAGCAGGGCACGGTGAGCGTGGAGGAAGGCATCGCCCAGACCCTGGGCCTGAAGCTGGGCGACCGCCTGCGCTTCGACATCGCAGGCATGCCCAGCGAGGCGCGCATCACCAGCCTGCGCAAGGTGGACTGGGGCTCGATGCGCGCCAACTTCTTCGTCATGTACCCGGTGCAGGCGCCTGACGCCGTGCTGCCCGGCCTGCCCGTGACCTACCTGGCGGCCTACCGCGCGCCCGGCGCCGAGGGCGCTGGGGCGGGCTTCGACAATGCGCTGGTGCGCCAGTTTCCCAACGTCACCAACGTCGACCTGAGCCAGACGCTCTCGCAGGTGCAGCGCGTGCTCGACCAGGTGGTGCGCGCCGTGGAGCTGCTGTTCGGCTTCACCCTCGCGGCCGGGCTGGTGGTGCTGTTCGCCGCCGTCACCGCCACGCGCGAGGAGCGCGCGCGCGAGTTCGCCATCATGCGCGCCGTGGGCGCGCGCGCCAGCCTGCTGCGCCAGGTGCAGCGCGCCGAGCTGGCGGGCGTGGGGCTGCTCGCGGGCGTGCTCGCCAGCAGCGTGGCCGTGGCCGTGGGCTGGGCGCTGGCGCACTTCGTGTTCGACTTCCATTGGACCGCCTCGCCCCTGGTGCCGCTGGCCGGGGCGCTGGCCGGCGCACTGCTGGCGCTGCTGGCCGGCTGGTGGGGGCTGCGCGAGGTGCTGCTGCGGCCCGTGGTGGAAACGCTGCGGCGGACGGCGGAATAGTTTGCTATTGAAAAATGAGCTTCCAGCGCTTGCTGTGCAAGCGCTGGAGCCCATTTTCATTAGAAACCCCGTGGGCTTGATGTGTGTCAATGAACACGGTGGCGCAACTGGCATTCTGCGGCCATGACACACGACAACACCCTCCTGACCGACGCCCAACGCGAACAACTGCGCGCCCAGCTCGAAGCGCGCAAGGAACTGCTGCTGCAAGAGCTGAACGCGGCCCAGCGCGACACCCTGGCGCTGCTGCCCAGCCGGGGCGACGCAGCCCACCCGGACGACCGCAAGGAGCATTCCGAGGACATGTTCTTCAACACCGTGCGCGACGCCGAGGCCAGCCGCGACCACGACGAACTGGTGGCCGTGCGCGCCGCGCTGGAGCGCGTCGCCGACGGCAGCTACGGCGAGTGCATCGACTGCGGCCAGGGCGTGGGCCTGGCGCGGCTGCAGGCCCAGCCCCAGGCCGTGCGCTGCGTGGGCTGCCAGTCCAAGGCCGAAACCCGCTTGAAGTGAAACCCCCCTGAGCGGCTGCGCCGCTTCCCCCCGCTCTCGCAGTGCTGCGCACTGCGGGCAGGGGGACGCCGCCAGCGCGGCGGGGCGGCCCTTGCGCGGCGTCTGCTGGTCTGGGCCGTGCCGGTTTCATGGGCCGTGGGTGGGGATCGCTGATGTAAGCGGCCGCGCTTCCTACAATCGCGGCCATGCAACCCTCCGACACCTCCGCGCCGCCTGCCACGCCCTACGAGTGGCTCGGCGGCGAGTCCGCCGTGCGCCAGCTGGTGGACCGCTTCTACGACCTGATGGAACTGGAGCCCGCCTACGCCGAATTGCGCGCCGCCCACGGCAGCACGCTCGACGATGCGCGCGACAAGCTGTTCTGGTTCCTCTGCGGCTGGCTCGGCGGGCCTGACCTTTACCAGGAGCGCTTCGGCCACCCGCGCCTGCGCGCGCGCCACCTGCCGTTTTCCATCGGCATCAAGGAGCGCGACCAGTGGGTGGCCTGCATGGACCAGGCCATGGCCGAGACCCAGGTGCCGCCCGACCTGCGCGCGCGCCTGAACCAGAGTTTCATGAACACCGCCGACTGGATGCGCAACCGCGGCGGCTGAACCCTACAGAGGAGGCAACGATGTCGATGACCGCATGGCTGGTATTGGGAGGCTTGGCCGTGGCGGTGGCCTGGGCCGTGGCGGTGTACAACCGCCTCGTCACCCTGCGCAACCGCATCGCCAACGCCTACGGGCAGATCGACGTGCAGCTCAAGCGCCGCCACGACCTGGTGCCCAACCTGGTGGAGGTGGCGCGCGGCTACCTGCAGCACGAAGCCGCCACGCTGCAGGCCGTGATCCAGGCGCGCGGCCAGGCGCAGGGCGCAGCCGACGCCGCGCGCGCCGCCCCCAGCGCCGCGCACCTGGGCGCGCTGGCCGCCGCCGAGGGCGTGCTGGGCGCCGGCCTGGGCCGCCTGCTGGCCGTGGCCGAGAGCTACCCCGAACTCAAGGCCGACGCCGCCATGCGCCAGCTCTCCGAGGAACTGGCAAGCACCGAGAACCGCCTGGGCTTCGCGCGCCAGGCCTACAACGACCAGGTGCTTGAATTCAACGACGAAGCCACCCAGTTCCCGGCGCTCATCGTGGCGCGGCTGCTGGGCTTCGCCGCCGCGCCCATGCTCGAAGCCACGCGCAGCGCGCAGGAGCGCGAGGCGCCCGCGGTGCGCTTCTGAGCGCAAGCATGCGCTTCTGGGACCGGCAGAACGCCGCGCGCGCCGAGACGCGGCGCCTGCTGCTGGCTTTCGCCCTGGCCGTGCTGCTGCTGGTGGCCGGGGTGCACGGCGCGCTGGCGCTGGCCTGGCTGCTGATGGCGGCGCTGCTGCCGTGGCAGCTGCCGTACCCGGCCGGGTTCCTCGCGGCCAACGTGGGCGTGTCGCTGCTGCTGGTGCTGGGCGGCTGGTGGGTGGAGACCTCGAACCTGCGCGCGGGCGGCGTGAAGCTGGCGCGGCGCGTGGGCGCGCGCGAGGCGCGCCCGGCCGTGTCGCACGCCGAGCAGCGCCTGTGCAACGTGGTCGATGAGCTGTGCATCGCCGCGCACATGCCGCGCCCCCAGGTCATGGTGCTGCCGCGCGCCGACGCCATCAACGCCTTCGCCGCCGGCTGGGACGCCGGGGATGCGGTGCTCGCCGTCACCCAGGGCGCGCTGCAGTACCTCACGCGCGAGGAGCTGCAAGGCATGGTGGCGCATGAGCTGAGCCATCTGCACGAGGGCGACACGCGCCTGAAGATGCGCCTGGCCGGCATGGTCTACGGGCTGGAGCTGGTCTACCACTTTGGCGACACGGTGCGCGAGCGCCCCGGCCTGGCCTGGTGGTTCGGCAGCGCCATCATGCTCGCGGGCAGCGCCGGCTGGCTGGCCGGGCGCCTGCTCAAGGCGGCGGTGTCGCGCCAGCGCGAGCACTTGGCCGACGCCCGCGCCGTGCAATGGACGCGCAGCCGCGACGGCCTGGGCGGCGTGCTGCGCAAGGTGATGACGCAGCGCCGCGAGGCCGCGCGCCTGCGCCTGCCGGCTGCGGCCCACGGCGGGCTGGCGCACCCGGCGGTGCAGCACATGCTGCTGGTGGAGGCGCCCGATGAAGACCGCTTATCGCGCCACCTCGACAGCCACCCCAGCCTGCAAGAGCGCGTGCGCCACATCTATGGCCGCAGCATGCCGCCCCTGCCCGTGGCGCCGCTGCAGGACGTGCCCGAGCCCGCGCACCGGGCGGTGCAGGCCCCTGGCGCCGTGCCGCTGGCCGCGCAGTTCGATCCCTACGCTTGAGACCATGAACACGTTCTGAGGAGATCTCCCCATGAGCACAGCAGCCCCCGCCGGCTGGTTTGTCTGGGCCGCGCTGTCGGCCGTCTTCGCCGCCCTCACGGCCGTCTTCGCCAAGGTGGGCATCCAGGGCGTGAATTCCGACCTGGCGACGCTGGTGCGCACGGTGGTCATCGTGTTCGTGCTGGCCGCCTTCGTGGCGGCCACGGGGCAGTGGAGCAACCCGCTGCGGCTGCCGGGGCGCACCTGGCTGTTCCTGGTGCTCTCGGCGCTGGCCACCGGGGCGTCGTGGGTGTGCTACTTCCGCGCGCTGCAGCTGGGCCAGGCGTCGCAGGTGGCGCCGGTGGACAAGTTCAGCCTGGTGCTCGTGGCCCTGTTCGCCGTGCTGTTCCTGGGCGAGCGCCCGGCGCCGCGCGAGTGGCTGGGCATCGGCCTGGTGGCCGCGGGGGTGCTGGTGCTGGCGGCCAAGCGGTAGCCGGTAGCCGGTAGCCGGTAGCCGGCCTGCCGGGCGATGTGCGTCACGGTGCTGTCAAGCGGGCTCCGGACACTGGGGCCTTTACACCACGACAGGCCTATTCGCATGTTCGACCGAACGTTTCGCTACGATTTCCCGGTTTCCCGCCGCCTGGGGCTGGCCGCCATTGCCGGCGCCGCCGCGCTGACTGCCTGCGGGGGCAGCGGCAGCGATGACGCCACCAGCCAGAGCGCTACGGCCACGCTGGCCGTGCTGGAAACGACGGACTTGCACTTCAACGTGCGCAGCTACGACTACTTCAAGCTGGCCGAGGACAAGAGCTACGGCTTCGAGCGCACGGCCACGCTGGTGCGCGCCGCGCGCAAGGAATTCGCCAACACGCTGCTCGTGGACAACGGCGACACCATCCAGGGCACGGCGCTGGCCGACTACGAGGCCACGGTCAATCCCATTGCCTGCACCCAGCAGTTGTCCATGTACAAGGCGATGGGCGCGCTGGGCTTTGATGCCGGCACGCTGGGCAATCACGAGTTCAACTACGGGCTGCCGTTCCTGAACCAGGTGCTGGGCGGCGGCCTGGACGTGGACGGCGTGGATGCCGCCAAGAAGTGCGCGGGCGCTGGCTACCCGGCCGTGCTGGCCAACGTGTACAGCAGCAAGACCCGGAAGCCGCTGGTGCAGCCCTACACCATCCTTGAACGCAGGATCGCCGCCACCGGCAAGGACGGCAAGAGCGTGACCCTGCCGATCAAGGTGGGCGTGATCGGCTTCACCACGCCCGGCATCATGAATTGGGACAAGCGCTATCTCGAAGGCAAGGTCTATACCGAAGGCGCCGTGGAGTCTGCCACCAGGTACGTGCCCGAGCTGCGCGCGAAAGGGGCAGACATCGTGGTCGCGCTGCTGCATGGCGGCCTGGACGGCAGCACCTATTCCAGCACCATGGAAAACCCGGGCTTGTACCTCTCCAAGGTGTCGGGGATCGACGCCATGGTCATGGGCCACCAGCACAGCGTGTTTCCCGACACGGCTGCCAAGCCTGCGTTCTCGCAGCCTGGCGTGGACAACAAGGCCGGCACCGTCAACGGCGTGCCTGCCGTCATGGCCAGTTCCTGGGGCAAGGCGCTGGGCGTGATCCAGCTGTCGCTGCAGTGGGACGGCAAGGCCTGGGCCGTGAACAAGGCGGCAAGCAAGAGCGAGCTGCGCAGCATCCAGAGCAAGAACGCAGCCGGTGCCACGGTGTATGTGGATGCCGACCAGGCCGTGGCACCGCTGGTCGCGTCGCAGCACCAGGCCGCGATCCAGTATGTGAAGACGCCCATCGGCAATACGGATTTCCGCATGAGCACGCTGTTCGCCGACGTGGGCGACCCTGGCGCGATCCAGATCGTGAACCAGGCCCAGCGCGACTACGTCGCCGCCTATATCCAGGCCAACCTGCCGCAGTACAAGGACCTGCCCGTGCTGTCGGTGAGCGCGCCGTTCAAGTCGGGCTTCCAGGGTGGGGCGGACTACACCGACGTGGCCGCTGGCCCGCTCGCGATCTACAACGCGGCCGACCTGTACCTGTACCCGAACACGGTGTACGCCGTGAAGGTCAACGGTGCCGACATCAAGGGCTGGCTGGAGGCCGCGGCCAAGCGCTTCAACCAGATCGATCCGGCCCAGACCGGCGAGCAGCAGCTCATCAGCACCTTCCCTGGCTACAACTTCGACATGTTCACCACGGCCGACGTGCAGTATGAAATCGATGTCACCCAGCCGGTGGGCAGCCGCATCAAGAACCTGACCTACCTGGGCAAGCCCATCGACACGGCCAAGGAGTTCGTGATCGCCACCAACAACTACCGCGCCACGAGCGGCAAGAGCTTCATCGACAAGCTCGACGGCTCGGGCACGGTCTGGGCCTCGCCCGACGCGAACCGCGACGTGGTCATCGACTACGTGCGCAAGAACGCGAGCGTGACGCGCGCCGCCAACGGCGCGGCCAAGAGCTGGCGCTTCACCCAGGCCAAGACCGCGGGTGATGTGGTGTTCAGTTCGGGCGCCAATGCCCTGAGCGTGGCCCAGGCTGCGGGCCTGTCCAACGTCTCGCTGCTTGCGGCCGACGATGGCACCGGCAAGGGCACGTCCAAGTACAAGCTGGATCTGTCCAAGTAAGAAAGGGCGCCAGCGGGTTGGCCTGTCTCAGGCCGCCGCGAGCGCGGCCAGATGGCCGGCGAACCCGCCCGCCGCGCACGCGGCGTTCACGTGGTCGAAGTAGCCGTACCAGCCGCTGGCCTGGATGCCCGCCAGCAGCGCCGCGCGTGCCGCCGGGCTGGGAAAGCGCCAGATGCCCACGAAGCGGTGCGCGCTGGCCTGGTCGATGTCTGGCTCGGCCTCTGCCAGGGCCAGCACTTCGATGCCCTGGGCGGACAACCCGCCCAGGGCCTGCTGGATGCCCTCCAGGAAGGCCTGGCGCTGCGCCGCGGGCAGCGCCTGCCAGCGGGCGTTGGGGGTATAGAGTTCGACGAGGTAGTGGGCCATGGGTGCTCCAGAGTGAAACAGGGGCTGCCGCAGCGCGGGCATCACGCCGCGGGGTGTGCGAGGCTGCGCTGCGCGCGCTGGCAGATGCGGCGGGTGGCGGGGTGGGGTGCTTGCGCCAGCCACTGGGCGCACAGGTGGCGCACCCAGTCGGGCTGGTCCTTGGCGGCGTCGTTGAGCCAGTTGGCCACCGAGTCCTGCACGTAGGCCGAGGCGTCGGCGCGCAGTGGCGCCAGCAGCGGCAGGCCCCGTGCCGGGTCGTGCCGCAGCGCCGCGATGTGCGCGCACCACACGCCGCGCGGGCGCAGTGATTCGCTGGCAAAGCGGCGCATGCGTTCCGAGGGCGAGGCCGTCCAGGGCACGAGGGCGGCGATGGCCGCGTCCAGTTCCCGCGCCAGGTGCGGGCGCACGGCCATCCACGCCCACTCGCGCACGCCGAAGTGCGGGTCATCGGCCAGCGGGGCGATGGCGGCCAGCCGCGCTGCCGCCGCCAGTCCAGCCTGGGCGCCGACCATGAAGCAGGCCCAGCCGCGCACCGTGTCGGCGCCGTGGGCCTGGCAGCGCGCCAGGCCCGCCGGGCCGAGTTCCTGCCACAGCAGCGCGCCCATGCCGGCCATGCGCTGCGCGATGCCTTTCTGGCACGCGGCGTCGGCCGCGTGCAGGGCCGCTGGCGGCAGTTCGGGGAACACCGTGCGCAGCAGCAGGCCCTGGTCCAGCGCCAGCCCTTCGGCCAGGGTGGCGGTGGGCAGCGTGCCGCGCGACAGCGCCTCCAGCACCTCGGGGGGAATGTCGCTGGCGCGCGTGGCGCCTTTGCGGGGTAGGGTGTTGTGCATGTCAGTTATCCATGGCGCCACGCGCCGTCCACAGCGCATGAAACCGGCGCGAAGCGGCGCAGCCGCTCAGGGGGTGTTGTTTCATTCCAGTTGTCCACGGCGCATGAAACCGGCGCGGCCCAAGCGTGGGCAGCCGAGCAAGGGCCGCCCCGCAGCGAAGGCTGCGTCCCCCTCCCGGAGCGCGAAGCGCGTAGAGAGAGCAACTGTGTTCAAAGTCAAGCGGTTTGCAGCGCATTACCCGCCTGTGAATAAGTAGCAGACCAAGGCTGACCAGACTTGATCACCGCATTGACTATGGTCAGCAGCTTTCGCATGCAGGCCACAATGACGACCTTGGGCGCTTTACCTGCCGCGCGCAGGCGGTCTCTGAACTGCATGATCACCGGCTCGTGGCGCATGGCGCTGAGCGTGCTCATATACAGCGCCGAGCGCACATCCGCACGACCTCCCCAGATGCTGCGCTTGCCACGTGACTTGCCGCTATCGCGCGCCAGCGGGGCAACGCCCACGAGCTTGCTGATCTCGCGCCGGCTCAATTGCCCCAGCTCCGGCAACATGCCCATGAGCACCGCCTGCGTATTCGGGCCTATGCCCTTCAAGCCCTTGAGCAGCTCTGTCTGACGCTTGAAGTGCATCTTCAGACGCCCTCCGATGTCGTCGTCCAGCACGTCAATTTGCTTGTCCAGCGCCTTGATCATGGCAGCGATGCTTTTGGCCAACAGCGGGTGGGCCTGCTCCAGCCGATTGCTCTCAGCTACACGCATTTGCACCAGTTGCCCCCGGCGCATCACCAGTGCAGCAACGTGCTGTTGTTGCTGTGAGGGCAGCTTCAACAGCAGCTTGTCGCGCCGCTCGCTTTGGTGCAGTGTGCGCGCAAAGTGCGACAGCACCCGTGCATCCACGTGATCGGTCTTGGCCAGGTAGCCCATGGCTTTGCCAAAGTCATGGGCCTGACGCGGGTTGACGACCATGACATCAAAGTTCTGCAGGTACAGCGCCTGTGCCAGCTTGCGCTCCAGACCCCCTGTAGCCTCCATGAGCACAAGCCCCGCATGCACTTGCTTGAGGCTCTCAATCAGTGCCGCAATGCCGCGCTCATCGTTGTCAAAGCGCTCACTCGCACCCTTGTCACTCAAGGCCACTTCCAGCACAGCCTTGGAGACGTCGACACCAACAAACACAGATTCCTGGGATTCGTTAGTCATTGCCCATCCTTGCAAAATACGCGGTCAATACAGATCCAAAGAACATGTATTGCCAACAAGCAACTGTTCGGGCTTGCTGCAAACGGTTGGCTGTCCACGCCAAATGCTCTCTCACGGGATGCCAAGGCTCCCAAGGGGATGACAGGCTGTGGACAACTTCCCAAAAAATGTCTCTGAACTTCAGGGTCTCGAAGATACAAGGGGGAAGGCGCCGAAGGCGACTCAGGGGGTGTTTCATCTCAGCCGCGTCGCCACCTTGTCGAGCAGCCGGGCGAGCTGCGTGCGCTCGGCCGCGTCCAGCGGGCCGAACAGGCTGGCGATCCAGCGCCCGTGCTGCGCGAAGACCGCCTGCGCCACCTGCTGGCCCCGGGGCGTCAGGCTGATGCGCAGCGCGCGGCGGTCGCTGGCGTCGGCCTGGCGCGCCACCAGGCCCTCGCGCTCCAGGCCGTCAAGCAGGCCGGTGACGGTGGCCCGGCTCACGCCAGCCTGCTGCGCCAGCACGGCGGGGGCCAGCCCGCCGGGCGCCGCGTCGAGCAGGAACAGCAGCACGAAGCGCCCCTCGGACAGCCCGTGGGGCGCCAGCAGCGCCGCGCAGTCGCGGTCGATGGCCGACGCCAGGGACAGCGCCTGGAAGCACAGGCGGATGCCTTCCACGTCCGGGAGCTGCCGCCGCTGGGCTTCGTCCAGCAAGGCCTGGTATTTCTGTGCGAGCTGCATGGTTTTGTGGCTAATAGTTTGTTGGCTAATTATATGGTTGCTTCTTTGTGTTTGGTTTGCTCCTGAAAGTGGAGCTGACAGCGCTTGCTGCGAAAGGGTTGGAGGCCGATTTGGCCAGACTCTTGCCGTGTGCCGCTACGGTGCCGCTACGCGCCGCTTGCCCGGCTGCAGCAGCACCACCAGCGCGCCGGCGCCGCCGTCCATGGGCCGGGCCTGCACGAAGGCCAGCACTTCCTTCTTCTGCACCAGCCAGGCCTGCACGCGGCCCTTGAGCACGGGCGTCTTGCCGGGCGAGCCCAGGCCCTTGCCGTGGATGATGCGCACGCAGCGCAGGCCGGTGCGGTGCGCCAGGCGGATGAATTCGCCCAGCGCCTCGCGCGCGTCGTCGCGGCGCAGGCCGTGCAGGTCGAGCTGGCGCTGGATGCTCCAGTGCCCGCCGCGCAGCTTGCGCGTCACCTCCACGCCGATGCCGGGGCGGCGGAAGCTGAGCTGGTCGTCCACGTCGAGCAGGGTGCTCACGTCGAACTCGTCGCTCATGGCCTCGCGCAGCACGTTCTGTTCGTCCTGCTCGCGCTGCAGCGGCTTCGGGTCGGGCGGCGCGGGCGGGGCGCTGTGGCGGTTGGCGCCGCCCTTGAGCGGCTGCACCGGCCCCACGCTGTGGGCGAACAGGTGGCGCTCGCGCGCGGCGCGCTGCGCGGCCTCGCGCGCCGCCTGGGCACGGGCGGCTTCCTGCGCGGCGGCTTCGGCCAGGGCGCGGCGCAGGGGCTGGAGTTCGGCGAAGGAGCGGGCGGTGGCTCTCATGGCGTGCGGTTTGTACCGCATCGCCCATGCCCGTCGCCCGGCGCCTGGTATTGCGCGGCGATGAACTGCGTGACCTGTGCCGGGTTGAAGTTGTTGTCGCTCACGAAGACCAGCACGCAGCCGCCATCGGGCAGCGGCGGGCCCCAGGTCATGCCCTCGATGTTGTCCACCCGCCCCAGGCCGAGCTGGGCGAAGTCGGCCACCAGCGTCTTGGCGGCCGGGCGGTAGGCGCCGGGGGCCAGCGCGGGCAGCGCCAGGGTGTCGCTGCCGTCGCGCGTGTCGATGCGGTACAGCCGCACGTGAAAGCCCGCCCCCGCGCTGTAGGCGCGCTCCAGCACCAGCAGGTGGTGCGGGCCGTCGGCCAGGATCTCGCTCACGCCCACCATCTGCGGCCCCACGGGCAGGCGGCGCGCGTGCGGCACGGCGTCGGGCTGGTAGGCGATCTGGCGCAGGGCGGCGCCGCTGGCCACGTCGAGCGCGGTGAAGCGCACCGGGCCGCCCGGTGCGGCGGGCGTGGGCAGCGGGCCGTCCTGCCACCAGGGCAGTTCCATGGCCAGCCAGGCGGTCTGCCCGCCGGGGGCGAGGGCCAGGCCTTCGAGCGTGCCGTTGGCGCGCGGGCCCTGGCGCTCGCGCGGCGCGGGGGTGAAGGATTCGGGCAATGCGTAGTCGCGCAGCGCGGCGCCGTCGCCCCAGCGGCTGGCGCGCAACTGCGGGCCGAAGCCGCGCGCGAAGTCGCCCTCGCTGGTCCACAGGAAGGCGGTGCCGCCGGGCAGCCAGCGCACGGCCTCGGCGTCGGGCACGTCCACGCCGTCCAGCGGGCGGTGCGCCGGGCCGAAGCGCTGGCCGCTGGCGTGCAGCAGGAAGGTGACGCCCGTGAACTCGGGCGGCTCCAGCCGCGTGGCGCCGTAGCGCAGGCGCGCGGTATAGACGCGCGCCGGGTCGTGCGTGGCGCGGTCGTCGCTCACCAGCAGGTAGCGGTCGTGCACGGGGTCGTAGTCGATGCCCGAGAGCCCGCCCACCTGGGTGCCTGCGTACTGCGCGCCGTAGTCCAGCGCGGCGCTGCCGATCAGGCGCAGCCAGGGCGCGCCGTCCGGCGCGGTGGCCGCGGGCGGCTGGGGTGGCGCGGCCGTGGGCAGGGGCGCGCAGGCGGTGAGCAGGGCCAGCACGCATAGCGCGGCCAGGCGGGGCAGGGCGGAGAACGGGGGCGGGCGCATGGAGGGCGAGTGTAGGCGCGGCCCTCCGCCTACGGGGCGGCGGTGTGCCAGTCGGCCACGGGCAGGCGGTCGATCTGGGCGAAGTCCGCCGTGTTGCGCGTCACCACCGTCAGGCCGTGGGCCAGCGCAATGGCGGCGATCTGCCCGTCGGCATGGGGCAAGGGCCTGCCGATGCGCTCGCGCGCGGCGCGAATGTCGGCATGGATGCGTGCCGCAGCCGCGTCATACGGCAGCATGGGCAATGGCGCCAGCACATCGTTCAGATAGCTGCCGATGAGGTCGCGCCTGCGTCCCTGCGGCATGCGCAGCCAGCCAAAGCGCAGCTCGTGCCATACGGGCGCGGCCAGTGCCAGCGCGCCTTCGTGCCGCTGCAACTGGCGCATCACGTGGGGGCTGGGTTCGGGCCGCAGCGCTTCGGACCAGACGTTGCTGTCGAGCAGCCAGGCCAGCGTGCCGGCCGCCGCCTTACCAGGCAAAGTCGCGGCCCGGCGAGGCATCGCGGAGACCGGCGAGGAAATCGCCGTCCTCTTGCGCCTGCAATTCGCCGGCATGGGCCGTGCGCCAGGCCGCCAGCCGCCCGGCAAAGCCACCACTGGCGTTGCACAGCCGCTCGTACTGCGCCAGCGACAGCAACACCGCCACCGGCTCACCCCGGCGCGAGATGAAAGCCGGTTCGTTCTGCTGCTCCACGCGGCGCAGGGTATCGGCCAGGTTGGCGCGGGCTTCGGAAAGGGGGATGGTGGCTTGCATGGCGGCCTCCTTGGGGAATGTACAAACCAATTGTACAAAATCATGCCCACCTGGCCCTGGCGGTCTGGACCGCCAGAGGTTGCGCTGCTCGGAATTCACGCCTGCACATGAAGCTGTGCGGTTCACCGTAGGCCGACCGATAGGCGTCCTGGCCAGCGTGGTGTAGTCCTGCGCGGCGCTCGCTTGTTTGCCGGCGGGTTGGTTCTTAAAATACACACGTTGACGTACACACAAACGGAGGCCGCCATGCCCAGCCCCTTCCCCCCGCAAGCCGTGCGCACCCGCGTTTTCATGAACGGCAACAGCCAGGCCGTGCGCATTCCGCAGGAGTTCCGGCTCGACTGCCAGCAGGTCACCATCAGCCGCAATGCCGCTGGCGATCTGGTGCTGCATCCCCAGCCGGCCTGCGAGCGGCGCGGCGACGCGCTGCTGCAAGCGCTGGCCGGGTTCGATCCCGCTTTCGTTCAGGCGCTGGAGGAGGACCGCCGCGCCCAGTTGCCCATGCAGGAGCGGGAGGCGCTGTGATGCGCTACATGCTCGATACCAATATCCTGATCTACCTGATCAAGAACCGCCCCGCCGCCGTGGCCGAGCGCGTGAATCGCCTGGCGCCCGAGGACAGCTTGTGCATGTCCTTCGTCACCTACGCCGAACTGCTCAAGGGTGCCGAGCGCAGCGACCGCAAGGACGGCGTGCTGCGCCAGCTGGCGGCGTTGGCGCGCATCGTGCCAGTGCACTACCATGCCGGCCCGGCCCTGTGCGCGCACTACGCGCGGCATGCCGCCCGCTTGCAGGGGGCTGGCACGCCGATTGGCGCCAATGACCTGTGGATCGCCTGCCACGCGCTGGCCGAGGGCTGCGTACTGGTCAGCAACAACGAGCGCGAGTTCCGCCGCATCGACGGCCTGGCGCTGGAGAACTGGGCGATTGTTTAGGGCGACGCTGAACGCGTCCCCGCGTCCCCGTGTGTCGCGCACCGGTGCACCCCGGCGCGAGATGAAAGCCGGCGCGTTCTGCTGCTCCATGCGTCAGAAAGTGCCGCGCAGCGTCAGCAGGAAGCTGCGAGGTTCGCCGTAGACCACCTGCTCGGGGCCTTGGTAGTACACCCGGTCGAAGACATTGCTGAGGTTCAGGCCCAGCGCCCACCGGCTGTCGATTTGGTAGCGGGCGAACGCATTCCACACGGCGTAGCCGCGCTGTTCGCGCCAGGGGCCGTTCCAGGCCGTGCCGGTCATGCTCTGGCTATTGACCGAGCCGCCCAGCGTCCATTGGCTCCAATCGCCCGGCAGCCGGTAGCTTGCCCCCGCGCGCAGGATGTGCTTGGGCGTGGAAGAACTGAACTGCTGCCCCTCGTTGGCCGTGGGGTTGCCGTCGCGATCGCGGTCCCTGACGTAGATCTGGCGGTTGTAGGTGTAGCCCACCCAGGCTTGCAGGCCCCGTGCCAGTTCGCCGTTGATCTCGAAGTCCAGTCCCTTGCTTTCCACCTCGCCCGCATTGATGTAGCAGGCGCTGGCCGGGTTGGGTGCGCCGGGGCAGCCGGACGGAAAGTCGGGGTCGATCTGCGCCCGGTTGTTCTGCTGGGTGTAGAACAGCGCGAGCGAGGTGTTGAGCCTGCCGCCCATCAGCGCGCCCTTCACGCCGACTTCGTAGTTGCTGCCGATGGCCGGGTCGAGCGGCTTGCCCGCCGAGGTGTAGTTGCTGCTTTGCGGCTGGAAGATGTCGGCATAGCTGGCGTAGGCCGTCCATTCCTTGTCCAGGTCGTACAGCAGGCCCGCATAGGGCGTGAACTCCCGCGTCTGTTTGTAGCCGCTGGTGGCCGTCTTGTATTCGTACCAGCCCAGGCGCCCGCCCAGCACCAGCTTGAGCGGATCGCTCAACTGCCAATGCACGTTGCCGTAGATACCCTGGTTGAGTTCCTTGGTCTTTCCCAGCGCTTCCGCGCTCATGCTCGGCTTGGTCCAGGCGGACTGGTTCGGATCGTTGAGGTCGATGGGCCAGTCCTGGCCGCTGGGCCAAGAGGATTTGCTGCCGCCTATCTCCTCGGAGCGGCTGGCACCCAGGACAACCTTGTGTTCCCGGCCCAGCAGATCGAAGTGTCCGGTGATGCTGGCGTCCACGGATCTGTTTTCGCCAATGGCGTACTGGTAGGCGGGGGACAGCACGGCGCCTTGCAGGGTGGCCGGATCCACCAAGCCCGAGCGGTACACCGAATACACCTCCCAAGCCCTGTCGCCCCAGTCGGCGCTGAAGCGGCCGCTCCAGCGGTCGTTGAAGTCATGCGTGGCCTCCAGGAATGCACCCTTTGTCGCCGTTTCCGAATACGCCCAGGCAGGGCCGAGCGAGGTGGAACGCGGCAGCCGCAGGTCGGAGCCGTCGGTGGAGATAGGCAGGCCGCCTTTCCAATCCGCCCCGTCCCTGCGCCAGTCCTTGTAGTGCAGGCCCGCCGTCAGCCGCGTGGCGGGGGAGTGGTCGTATTCGAGCACGCCATACAGGAACGGCTGCTGCTCGTGCGTCTTGCGGTAGAACAAATCCCGGTCCACATAGCTGGCGACGACGCGGCCACGCAGGCTGCCATCGGCGTTGAGCGGGCTGCTGGTATCGACCTCGGCCCGGTAGTTGTTCCACGAACCGGCCTGCAAGCCGACGCTGGCCTGCTTTTCGGCCAGGGGGCGCTTGCGCACGTAGTTCACCACGCCTCCGGGCGTGCCGCTGCCCGCCAGCAGGCCCGCCGCACCGCGCAGGATTTCAACCCGGTCGAACATCGCCAGATCCGCCGAGCCGACGGTCCCCATGGTGCCCTTTGCCCCGTTGCCGTCCAACTGCGAGATCAGGCTGAAGCCGCGCGCGTTGTAGCCATGCATGCCCATGTTCGCAAAGCTCTTGCTCACGCCCATGGCCTGCTCCATCACCTGTTCCACCGTGGTCAGGTTCTGGTCGTCCAGCCGCTGCCGCGTGATGACCGAGACGGATTGCGGAATCTCCCGCAGCGACTGCGCGCCCTTGAGGATGCTGGCGCGCCGGGCGGCGTAGCTGCCCGAGCCCTCGGTGGCGGCCGTCTGGACAGCCTGTCCGGTGACCGTCACTTCCTTGAGCGTGGCGCCGGAGGCCGGCGCGGCGGGCGCTGGTGCCAGCGTGGCCGCTTCGCTTGCCACCACCGTCAGCGTGCCGCTGGGCGTGCGCGCGAGCGCCAGCCCGCTGCCGGCCAGCGCGCGCTGCGCCGCTTCCTCCACGCTGAACCGGCCCTGGACGGCGTGGCCTTGCCTGCCCGCGAGCAGGGCCGGGTCGGCGCTGATGCTGCGCGCGCCCTCGCGCGCGATGCGCGCCAGCGTGTCGGCCAGGGGCGCGGCGGGCAGGTTCCAGCCGCGCACGGCGGCCTGCGGCGTGGCGGCGGGGGCCTGCGCCCTGGCGGGCTGGCAGGCGCCCGCGCCCGCCAGCAGCAGGGCCAGGGCGGCGGCGATGGGGGGGAGCGCGGCGCTGTTGGGGCGCGGGAGGGCGCGGCGTGTTGCGGCCATGGCGGTTGGGGTCCTTGTCGTTGCGGTGGATGGGAGGAAAGAAAAGGGGCTTCTTTCCGTATGTGCAACGAGGGGGCGGAAATCCCTCACGGGGACACGAAAAAGTGTCTTGAAGCTATTGAAAAAATAGCTGCTCGCGCTTGTCCATCAAGCGCTGGAGGCTGATTTGGCTATGAATCCGCCCCGCGCACGTCCACCAGCGTGAGCCACGCCCCCCAGCGCCGCACGGCAATGGGATGGGTGTCCACCAGGTCCTGCAGCACCTGCTGCGGCCGGTCGAGCGGGAAGACGCCGAACACGCGCAGGCGCGCGGCCTCGGGGCTGACGCGGATGGGGCCGGGCAGGTACGGGCGCAGGGCGTCGATCACGTCGGCCAGGGGCTGGTCGCGCACGTCGATCAGGCCGTCGGCCCAGGCGGCGGCGGGGGCGCGGGGCGTGCCCAGCGGCGTGATGGCATGGGCCGAGAAGCGGGCGCTTTCGCCTTCGGCCAGGGTGTGCGTGGCGCCGCCCAGGGTGGTGATGCGCACGCTGTGTTCCATGACGTGCACCAGGGTGTGGCCGTCGTCCTGCTGCCGCACCATGAAGCGCGTGCCCAGGGCCTGCACGCTGCCTTGCGCGCTTTGCACGGCGAAGGGGGGCCCATTGCCTGCGGGTGCGACGCTGATGGTGAGCGCGCCCGCGCGCAGCCGCACCAGGCGCTGGCTGGCGCCGTAGGCGATGTCGGCGGCGGAGCGGGCGTCCAGCGTGATTTCGCTGCCGTCGGGCAGGTGGTGGCGCAGGCGCTGGCCGGTGCCGGTGCGCAGGTCGGCGGCCAGGGTGGTGAGCGGGGTTTGCCGGTGTGCGGCCCAGCCGGCGGCGGTGGTGGCGAGCAGGGCGGCCAGCCCGCCGCGCAGCATGCGGCGGCGGCGCGCGGCGCTGGGCACGGGGGCCTGCAGGGCCTGCCGCGCGGCGGTGGCGGCGGGGCCGGCGTGGCGCAACTGGGCGATGGCGCTGTCCACGCCGCCGCCCAGGCGTGCCTGCACGGCCGCCCAGGCGTGGCGGTGCGCTTCGGCCTGCGCCAGCCAGTGGCGGAAGGCGTGGTGGTCATCTTCATCGGCGTGGCCGGAATCGAGCCGCACCAGCCAGTCGATGGCCTGTTCGGTGGCGGTGTCCAGGGTGCTCACGGCGCGTCGGGCTGGGTGCACAGGTGCACCAGGGCCTGCTTCATGTAGCGCTCCACCGTGGCGACGGACAGGCCCGTGGCGCGCGCGATCTCGGCGTGCTTCAGGCCGTCGAGCCGGCGCAGCAGGAAGACCTGGCGCACCTTGGGCGGCAGGGCGCCCAGGCATTGGTCGAGCGCTTCGACGGCCTCGCGCACCAGGGCGTAGTCCTCGGGCGAGGGGGCGAGTTCTTCGGGCAGCGTGGCCAGGGCGTCGAGCCATGCCTGCTCCAGCTCGCGCCGGCGCCAGAAGTGGCAGAGCACGCGCTGCGCCAGCGTGGTGAGGTAGGCGCGCGGCTCCTGGATGGCGCCGGCCTGCCGCCCGGCGATGACGCGCACGAAGGTGTCGTGCGCCAGGTCGGCGGCCTGGTGCGCGTCGCCCAGCCGGCGGCGCAGCCAGCCCCGCAGCCAGTCATGGTGGTCGGCGTAGAGCGTGTGGACGGGGTCGGCGGGGGAAGTGGCGGACATGGCGGCATCGTAAATGAGATTGCATCGCATTCTTTGATGGGCCGATCAGGCATCCGCCAGATGCCATGCCGATGCCTGCTGGGGGCGGCAACTTTCGCCGCCGCGGCCCTTAACGCTGGGAGACCAGGCGCGGGCCGCGCACCGGCCTGGCCCTGCCCGCAGCGCTGGCGCCAGGCGCCTTCAGGTGGCTGACCTCGATGCGCAGCACCTGGCCCGCGAGGTCGACCTCGGCGGTTCTGGCCGCCTGCAGCAGGTGGGCATGCAGGGCCGCATCGCCGAGCGTGACGACGCGGCCGCTTTCCCGGCACACCAGGTGGATGCATGCCGGGTCGTCCAGCGCCTTGGGCCGGAGGCGGTATATCGCCTTGCGGTGCCCGTCTCCCCATTCGCGCAGGATGAGCCTGCGGGCCTCCATGTCCTGGATGATGCGGTAGACCGTGCTCATGGCGGCCTGTGCGCCCCGCGCCACCAGGGCGCGGTAGATGTCGTCCATGCCGATGGCGTGCGGGCCCGTGTCCGCCAGCACCCGCAGGATGGCGATGCGCGCCAGCGTCGGGTGCAGTTGCGCGGCCAGCAGCATGTCCAGGATGGAATCCGGGGCGTTCATGGGCTGCGGGCCGCTGGCCTGGCGCTGGCCGTCAGAAGCTGACACGCATGCCCGCCGCGAAGTAGCGGCCCATGTTGCCGCGCGCGCCGTCCGGCCCCCGGCTGGTGATCTTCTGCTTGTCGAACACGTTGTCGAGCTTGGCGTAGACCTCCACGGCGCGGCTGACCTGGTAGGCGGTGGACAGATCGACGGTGAACAGTGCGTCGGTGTGCAGGTAGCGCGTGTCCACCCCGGCGCGGCCGCAGGTGTTGGTGCTGCACGAGCTGCCCGCGTAGTTCAGCGCCACGTAGCTCTTCCAGCCCGCCGTCTCCCAGCCCAGTTGTGCCGAGGCCATGTGGCGCGGCGCGTATTCGAGCACGTCGCCCTTCTTCACGCCGGAGGCCACGTCGGAGTCCTTGGTGTACTCGCCGTCGGTGAAGGTGTAGGCCAGCCGCGCGGGCACGCGGTGGCCGCCCTGGTGGTACAGGTCGGCGAACAGGCCCAGCTCCAGGCCATAGACCTTCTTGCTGCCGGTCTGCTGCGTGCCTTCCACCGCGCCGCCGGGGCAGGGGTTGGCCACCAGGCAGTTGCGCATGGCGTTGGTGTAGTCGGAGTAGAAGCCGATGGCGTCCACGCCCAGCGTGCCCTGGCGGTAGCGCACGCCGCCTTCGTAGTTGGTGCTTTCCTCGCCCTTGGTGCCGTTGGCCACGCCCGAGCCGGGCGGCGCGAAGCCCTGGTGCACGCCGCCCAGCAGCGTCCACTGCGGGTTCAGCGCGTAGTTGGCGCCCAGGCCCACGGTGGTCTTGTTGATCTGGTTGCTGTTGAGGTCGGTCTTGGGCTGGGCGGTGTTGGCGTGGCTGCGGATGCGCTCGTAGCGCAGCACCGGCATCAGCGTGAGTGCGCCCAGGCTGACGCGGTCGGCGGCCCAGAACGCCAGCGCCTTGGCCTCGCCGCGCGAGGGCTTGGCCGGGCTGGTGGACTGGTAGACCAGGCTGCCGTTGACCTGCTGGTAGATGCTGTCGGTGATGCCGGTGGTGCCATTCTTGGTGGTGTCGTGGTGCCAGCGCACGCCCGCCGTCACCTCGTGCTTGACGGCGCCGGTGGCGAAGTTCGTCAGCACGTCGAATTGCAGGCCCTTGGCGATGAAGTCCTGGTGGTTGTGGCCGTAGCGCACGCCGTTGGCGTGCGTGGTGTTGGCCGTGCCGTCGAGGATGCCTTGCAGCAGCGCGGCGTTGGCGCCGCCCGCCTGGATGGTGTTGATGACCGAGCCGATGCCCACGCCGTTGATCTGGTTCAGCCGGTTGTAGTGGCGCGAGGTGTCGGCCCAGTAGGCCGTGGTGGTCAGCAGGGTGCCGGCGTTCAGTTCGAACTGGTGGCGTACGCTGGCCGACTTGCGGCCGCGGTCCATGCGCTGCAGCTCGCCCAGGTGGTAGCGGCGGTTCGGGTTGGCGCGGAAGTCCGCGTCCGTCAGGCCGAGGTAGCTCACGTCGGCGTCTTCCTGGCCGCTGAACAGCTTCACGTCCACCTGCTGGCCCGTGCCGCGCCAGCGCGCCTTGAGCAGGTATTCCGCCACGTCGCTGCCGCCCGTGTGCGTGGAGCGGTCGATTTGGTGGAAGCCATCGGTCTTGCGCTGGTAGGTTTCGGCCAGAAAGCCCCACGGGCCGATGGTGGCGCCGTAGTTCGCGTGGACCTTGCGCGTGCCGAACTGGCCCAGCTCGGTCTTGAGCGTGCCCGAGGCCTTGTCGGGAATCGGCGTGGACAGCAGGTTGATCGCGCCCGAGGTGGTCTGCGGGCCATACAGCAGCACCTCCGGCCCCTTCAGCACCTCGATGCCCGCCATGCGGCCCACGGTGGGGAAGTAGTAGGCCGAGGTGTTGGCATACGGCGACATGGCGGCGGGAATGCCGTCCTCCATGATCGACACGCGCCCGCTGCGGCCCGACGAACCGGCGCGGATGCCGATGTTCGGGAAGGTGCCCATGCCGTCCTCCTCGCGCACGTAGACGCCGGGCACGGTGCGCAGGATGTTGTTGACGTTGGTGGCCTCGAACTTCTCCAGTTCCTGGTGGGTCAGCACGTAGGCTGAACCCATGGTGCTTTGCGGGTCCTGCGGCTTGGCGATGACCGTGACGGCGCCGAGCGACTTGGGCTCGGTTGTCGTGGCGGCTTGTTGGGCTGCTGCGGCCAGCGGCAGGGCGAGCAGGCAGCACGCTGAGGCGGCGTGGGCGATGGCGCGGCGGCGGAACGGAGAGGGGGAAGAATGAACGGTCATTGATGGCGGTTTCTCAGGTTAATGAATACGAATGAATCGTATTAATCTTCCTTAACGCCAGGATGATCTGAAAATGACAATTGGGTCATCTGACGCCCGCGCCCGGCAGCAGGTGGTGGCAGGCAGTCAGTGGCGCAGCCCGGCGAATGTGAAGGCGCAGTTTGGCAACGCCAGCATCGTTGGCCACAACCGCGTGGTGTTCAACATCAAAGGCAATGACTACCGGCTCATCGTCGCCTTTACGTACAAGATGCAGTGGGCCTACATCAAGTTCATCGGCACGCACCGGCAATACGACGCCGTCGATGCCGCCACCGTCGATCAAACCCCATGAAAGGAGGCGCCATGGAAGTCCGCCCCATCCGCACGCCAGAAGACTACCAAGCCATGCTGGCGGCAGTCAGCGCCTTGATCGACCTGGACCCCGAACCCGAGTCACCCGAAGGCGAACGCCTGGAAGTGCTCGGCACGCTGGTCGAGGCATGGGAAGCCCGGCACTACCCCATGGCGCCGCCTTCGCCCATCGAGGCTGTCAAGTTCTACATGGACCAGAAGAACCTGACGGTGGCGGACATGGAGCCGTACATCGGCCCGAGGAACCGCGTCTACCAGGTGCTCAAAGGCACCAGGCCGCTGACCATGCCCATGATTCGCCGCCTCATGTCGCCGGGCATCCCTGCCGAATCGCTGATTGGAGCGCCCGAGCCTGTGGCGGGCTGACCGCCAAGCTGCATGCCAGGGCCGCGCATCAGCGCGGAGCCTCGTGCACAGCCGGGCGCACACGCACCTGGCCGGAGGCCAGCGCGCTCGGGATCTCGAAGCCGACTTCGTTGCCATCGGCCCGCGTCTGCACGAACACGCTGCCGCCGTGCATGCGCGCGATGGCGTGCACGATGGCGAGGCCCAGGCCGTGGCGCGTGGTGTGTTCGGAGCGTGCCGCGTTGGCGCGGAAGAAGCGGTCGAACATGCGCGCCGCCACGTCGGGCGGGATCGGTTCGCCCGCGTTGAACACCCACACGCGCACCTTGCCGGGCAGCGCGGCCAGGTGCAGTTCCACCGGGCGGCCGCCTTGCGCATGGCGGATGGCGTTGGAGAGCAGGTTGGCCATGGCGCGGCGGACCAGCGCCTCGTTGCACACGGCGGATGCGCTGCCGGTGCGCACCGCCGTCAGCCCCGCTTCGTCGAGCAGCGCGCCGCAGTAGTCGAGCATGGCGTCGGCCAGCGCGCCCAGGTCGGCGCGCTCCAGGCTCTGCGCGCGCTCGCCCCGGTCGGCGCGCGCGAGGAACAGCATGTCGTTGACGAGTTTTTTCAGCCGCTCCAGCTCCTCCAGGTTGGATTCGAGCGCTTCGCGCAGCTCCTGCGCCGTGCGCTCGCGGCTCAGGGCCAGTTGCGTGCCGCCGATGAGCGTGGCGAGCGGCGAGCGCAATTCATGCGCCACGTCGGCGCTGAAGGCTTCGGACTGGCGCTGCGCGGCCTCGCGCTGGTCGAGCGCGCTGTTGAAGGCCTGCACCAGCTCCAGCAGTTCGGCGTCCACGCCAGCGGTGGGCAGCCGCCCGCCTTCGCCCGCCGCATGCGCCTCGCGCGAGAGCTGGCGCAGGCGGCGCGTGCTCCAGCGCATGGCCAGCATCGACAGCACCGCCGCCAGCACCGTGCCCGCGCAGACGGCAATCAAGAGAATGCGAGCCACGCGGTCGTTCAGGTGCGCCTGCAGCATGTTGAAGAGAACGATGTCCGCCGCCAGCAGCACGGCGGCCACGGCCAGGGTCTGCAAGACCACCAGCCGCCACAGCAGCGAGGGCCGGCGCCTACCGCCTTTCAAGGACATAGCCCATGCCCCGTACCGTGTGCAGCAGCTTTTCTTCGTCGGGGTGTTCCAGCTTCAGGCGCAGGCGGCGGACGGCGACTTCCACCACATTCGTGTCGCTGTCGAAGCTCACGCCCCAGAGCTGCTCGGCCAGCTCGTTGCGCGACAGCACCTCGCCCTGGCGCTGCAGCAGCAGCGCGAGCAGCGAATATTCCTGCGCGGTGAGCGTGATCTGGCGGCCCGCGCGGTAGGCGCGGCGGCGGCGCGGGTCCAGCTCCAGGTCGGCCAGTTGCACCTGCCCCAGCCCGTCGTCGGCGCGGCGCGGGCCGCTGCGGCGCAGCAGGGCCTGCACGCGCGCCAGGAATTCGGAGAACGCGAAGGGCTTGACCAGGTAGTCGTCCGCGCCGCTTTGCAGGCCGCGCACGCGGTCTTCCACGCGGTCGCGGGCGGTGAGCATGAGCACGGGCGCATCCGTGGCGCGCCGCAGCCCGGCCAGCACGCCGAAGCCGTCCAGGCCCGGCAGCATCACGTCGAGCACGAACAGGTCGTAGCGCTCCACGGTGGCCAGGTGCAGGCCGTCGTCGCCGCGGTGCGCCACGTCCACGGCGTGGCCGCCCGATTCCACCAGGCCGCGGCGCAGGTAGTCGGCCTGCTTGGGATCGTCTTCCACCACCAGGATGCGCATGGTCTTCAGGCTGCCTGGCGCAGGGCGTCAGGCGTGTCCCAATACTGGAGCTGCCCGCCCGACAGGCTGCCGATGCGGTCGGCAATGGCGAACGCCTCGGCCTGGTTGTGCGTGACCAGGATGGCGGTGTGGCCGGTGGAGCGCAGGATGTCGCGCACCTCCGCCGCGAGGTGTTCGCGCGTGTCGGTGTCGAGGTTGGAGAACGGTTCGTCGAGCAGCAGCAGCTCCGGCGCGGGCGCGAGGGCGCGGGCCAGGGCCACGCGCTGCTGCTGGCCGCCGGAGAGTTCGTGCGGGTAGCTGTCTCCGGCCTTCGCCAGGCCCACCATCTCCAGCAGCTCGGCCACGCGCGCCTCGCGTCCGGCGCGGCTGTGGCGGCGCAGGCCGAAGCCCACGTTGGCCGCCACGTTCATGTGCGGGAACAGCGCGTAGTCCTGGAACATCATGCCCACGCGGCGCAGCTCGGGCGCGACCTGCTGGCGCGGGGATGAGAGCACCTGCCCGTCGAGCAGGATGCGCCCCGCGCGCACCGGCTCGAAGCCCGCGATGGCGCGCAGCACGGTCGATTTGCCGCAGCCCGACGCGCCCAGCAGGCAGCCGATGTGGCCGCGTGTGAGCTGCAGGCACAGGCCGTCGGCGACGGTGCGCAGGCCGCGCGGGGTGTCGTAGGCGAGGTGGATGTGGTCCAGTTCCAGCAGGGGGTTCACGCTCGAATGACTCCTGAATTCATAGCTGCTTGCGCTTTACCAGTAAGCGCTAGAGGCCAATTTGGCTTGTATTTTTTGCAGGCTGGCCCATGCCGGTGCGCGCCAGCAGGATGACCGGCAGCAGCCCGGCCACCACGATGGCCAGCGCCGCCACGGCGCCTTCCTCGTAGGTGCCGCGCGCCGCCTCGGCGTAGAGCCAGGTGGCCAGGGTGTCGAAGTTCAGCGGGCGCAGCAGCAGGGTGGCGGGCAGCTCCTTCATCGTGTCCACGAACACCAGCAGCGCGCTGGCCGCCAGCGCGGGCTTGAGCAGCGGCAGGTGCACGCGCCGCAGCGTGCCGCCAGGCCCCTCGCCGAGCAGGCGCGAGGCTTGTTCCAGCGACGGCGGAATGCGCGTGAGGCCCGCCTCGATGCTGCCCGCCGGTATCGCCACGAAACGGATGACGTAGGCGATCACCAGCGCCGCCATCGTGCCCATGAGCAGCAGGCCGGAGTGGCCGAACAACGCGCCCAGCGCCCGGTCGGCCAGCAGCAGCGGCGTGAGCAGGCCGATGGCCAGCACCGTGCCCGGCACCGCGTAGCCCAGGCTGGCGATGCGCGCGCAGGCGCGCGGCAGGCTGGGGCGGGCGCTTTCGCGCCGCGTGCGTGCCGCCCAGGCCAGCATCAGCCCGCAGGCCACGGCCAGCAGCGTGGCGCTGCTGGCGACCAGCAGGGTGTTGCCCAGGGCGCGCAGCAACTGGTCGGACACGCCGCCCACCTGGTTCAGCCGTTTCCATGTTTGCGCCGCCAGGTAGGCCGTGGGCACCGCGAAGCCCAGCAGCACCGGCACTGCGCCCAGCAGCAGCGCGCCCCACGCCGCCGGGCCGCGCAGGCGGCGCGGCTGCATGGGCCGCATGCGCTGCGTGCTGGCGAAGCGCTGGCGCCTGCGCGCGTGGCGCTCCAGCACGATCAGGCCGACGACGATGCACAGCATGGCCAGCGCGATCTGCGCCGCGCCGCCGAGGTCGGAGCGCGTGGTCCACGTCGTATAGACCGCCACGGTGAGCGTCTGCACGCCCAGGAATTCCGATGCGCCGATGTCGTTCAGCGTCTCCAGCAGCGCCAGGCTCATGCCCACGGCGATGGCGGGGCGGGCCAGCGGCAGGGCGACTTCGCGGAACACCTCGAAGCGGCTCGCGCCCAGCGTGCGCGCCGCTTCGAGCAGGCTGGCGGCCTGGCTCATGAACATCACGCGCGTGGTCAGATAGACGTAGGGGTAGAGCACGAAGCCAAGCACGAACACGGCCCCTTGCAGCGAGCGCAGGTCGGGCAGGCGGAACTGGCGCGGGCTGTCGTAGCCCAGCAGCGCGCGCAGGGCGGTCTGCACTGGGCCGATGGGGTGCAGCAGGTCGAGGTAGGCGAAAGCCACGATGTAGGTGGGCACCGCCAGCGGCAGCAGCAAGGCCCAGGTGAGCACGCCGCGGCCCGGAAAGTCGTAGGCCGTGACCAGCCATGCGCTGCCCGTGCCCAGCAGCGCCACCAGCAGGCCCGTGCCCAGCAGCAGCCACGCGGTGTTGCGCAGCGCCTGCGGCAGCACGTAGTCCAGCAGGTGCGACCAGTGCGACGCATCGGCCAGCAGTGCGTGCCCGGCCAGCACGGCGACGGGCAGCAGCACCAGCAGGGCGACGATGACCGCGCCGGGCAGGGCGACCCGGCTGTCGGTTCCCGGCACGGGTTTATTGGTCGAAACCGACCTTGTCCACGAGCTGGCTGGCCTGCTTGCGGTACTTGGTGATTTCGGCCACCGAGATGGGATCGACCTTCAGCGGCCCCAGCGCCGACATGACCGGGTTCTGCGCCACGTTGGCGCGGATCGGGTACTCGTAGTTGCCCTGCGCGTACAGCGCCTGCGCGGGTTCGGAGACCAGGTATTCGAGCAGCTTGACGGCGTTGTCCTTGTTCGGCGCGTGTTTTGCCACGGCAGCGCCCGACACGTTGACGTGCGTGCCGCCCGTCTTGGCGAACGTCGGGCGGATGGCCTTGATGCCGTCGCCCCACTTGCGGTTGTCGCTGCCCGCGGCGGCGTTCTTCATCTGGCCCACGTAGTAGGAGTTGGCCAGGCCGATGTCGCAGATGCCGCCCAGGATGTCGCGCGCCACGTCGCGGTCGCCGCCAGCGGCCTTGCGCGCCAGGTTGGCCTTCACGCCGCGCAGCCAGCGCTCGGCCTCGGCCTCGCCGTCGTTGGCGATCTTCGCGGCGATCAGCGCGGTGTTGTATGGGTGCTGCCCGGCGCGGATGCAGACCTTGCCCTTCCACTTCGGGTCGGCCAGCTCTTCGTAGGTGAAGCGGGTGATGGGCAGGTCCTTCTCGGCATACAGCACCCGGTCGCGCAGCGACAGCGCGAACCACTGGCCCTGCGCGTCGCGCAGGTTCGCGGGCAGCACGGATTCGAGCGTGGCCGACTTCACCGGCTGCGTCACGCCGCCATCCACCAGATCGACCAGGTTGCCGATGTCCACCGTCATCAGCACGTCGGCGGGCGAGCGGGCACCCTCGGCCTTCACGCGCTCCAGCAGGCCGTCCTTGACGAACACGGTGTTGACCTTGATGCCGGCGTGCTGCTTGCTGAAGGCGTCGATCAGCGGCTGGATCAGCGCCGGCTCGCGCGTGGTGTAGAGGTTGACCTCGCCAGCGGCCAGGGCGGCGTTTGCCAGCGTGGCGGCGGCAACGCAGGTGGCGAGGCGGGCGAAGGAGCGGACGGCGGAGCGGTCAAGGGGCTTCATGAAAGGCATCCTGCAAGGAAGAATCGCTGAACACATGCCAGCCAGGGGCATGGCGGCGGACGGATGATTATCGAGAGAGATTCATTCGTATTTGCATTACCCGTGGAGCGCGCCGCGGTTTCCGTTATCTTGCTGTCATCTTCTCGTGTGCTGTCCCGTAAATAACTGCACATGAAATCGCGTCTTCGCGCCCAGGGCGTCGTTGCAAATCCTCGTGATAGCTACGGCTATCACTGCGGTTTGCGCCTCGCCCTGAACACGAATCCATCGATTTCATTTTGTGCAGCTATTTACGGGGCAGCACACTAGACCAGCCCCTGTTCCGCCATCGACAGCGCCTGCCCCGGCGCGACGATGACGTGGTCCAGCACGCGCACGTCGATCAGCCCCAGCGCGGCCTTGAGGGTTTGCGTCAGCGCTTCGTCGGCGCGGCTGGGCTGCACGCTGCCGCTGGGGTGGTTGTGCGCCAGCACCACGGCGGCGGCGTGGTGGTGCAGCGCGCGCAGCACCACTTCGCGGGGGTAGACCGAGGTTTGCGTGAGCGTGCCGCGAAACAGCTCCTCCATGGCCAGCAGCCGGTTCTGGCTGTCGAGGAACAGCACCGCGAACACCTCGTGCCCCCGGGCGGCCAGGTGCAGTTGCAGGTAGTGCCGCATGGCGCCGGGGGTGTCGAACACCTCGCGCTCGCGCAGCTGCTGGGCCAGCGCGCGGCGCGCCAGCTCCAGCACGGCGGCCAGTTCGGCGCGCTTGGCGTTGCCGCCCAGGCCCTTGAAGTGGCGCAGCGCCTGCACGTCGGTGTGCAGCAGCCCGGCGATGCCGCCGAAGTGCGCGAGCAGTTCCTGCGCCATCTGCAGCACGCCGCGCCCGGCGGTGCCGGTGCGCAGCACGATGGCCAGCAGCTCGGCGTCGGCCAGGGCGGTGGGGCCGCGCGCCAGCAGCTTCTCGCGCGGCTGGGCGTCCGGGGGCAGGTCTTTGAGGGGCATGGGCGCTCCGCGCTCGGGCAGTGGGGGTATCCCCGGGGTTTTTACAATGCGCGGCAGTTTATCGGCACGGCTTGCCGGGCCGCGCTCCGCCCCCAGAGGAATCCCCATGACTTCCAGCTCCACCCCCGCCGTTGTCCAGAACGGTTCGTTCCTGACCCTGCACTACCGCCTGGCCGGGCCGCAGGGCGACGTGATCAACACCTTCAACGACAAGCCGGCCACGCTGTCGCTGGGCGCGGGCGAGCTGTCGCCCGCCGTCGAACAGCGCCTGGTCGGGCTGTCGGAGGGCGAGCGCGTGTCGTTCGCCCTGCTGGCCGGCGAGGCGTTCGGCGAGCGCAACCCCGAGATGCAGCAGTGGGTGGCGCGCAAGCTGCTCAACGACTTCGGTGACCCGGATGAGCAGTACCACGTGGGCGACGTGGTGCAGTTCCCCACGCCCGACGGCCAGGGCAGCTATGCCGGCGCCGTGGTGCAGGTGCGCGAGGACGGCGCCGTGCTGTTCGACTTCAACCACCCGCTGGCGGGCCAGCCGGTGACGTTCGAGGTGCAGATCATCGGTGTCCTGTGAGGCATCCCCCTGAGCCGCTACGCGGCTTCCCCCTTCTCTCTACGCGCTGCGCGCTTCGGGAAGGGGGACGCAGCCCTCGCTGCAGGGCGGCCCTTGCTCGGCTGCCCTCGCCGAGGCCGCGCCGGTTTCGTGCGGCGTGGGTGGTGGTGCGTAGCACCATGAAAAACTGATATGCGAATCCCACAGGAAATTCTTCTGGCCGAGCCGCGCGGC
The DNA here is from genome assembly GCA_021496925.1 of Acidovorax sp. YS12. Taxonomy (NCBI): domain Bacteria; kingdom Pseudomonadati; phylum Pseudomonadota; class Betaproteobacteria; order Burkholderiales; family Comamonadaceae; genus Acidovorax; species Acidovorax sp. YS12. Next base: position 1,939,045 of record CP053915.1, on the reverse strand, counting down.
TTCTGCGCCGGCGTGGACCGGGCCATCGAGATCGTCGAGCGCGCGCTGGCCAAGTTCGGCGCGCCCATCTACGTGCGCCACGAGATCGTGCACAACACCTACGTGGTCAATGACCTCAAGGCCAAGGGTGCGATCTTCATCGAGGAGCTGGGCGATGTGCCGCCCGGCGCCACGCTGGTGTTTTCGGCCCATGGCGTGAGCCAGGCAGTGCAGCGCGAGGCGCGGGCGCGCGGCTTCACCATCTTCGACGCCACCTGCCCGCTGGTGACCAAGGTGCACGTCGAAGTGGCCAAGCTCGCCAAGGAGGGCTACGAATTCATCATGATCGGCCACAAGGGGCACCCCGAGGTCGAGGGCACCATGGGCCAGCTCGACCACGGCATCCACCTGGTGGAAGACGTGGCCGACGTGGCGCGGGTGCAGCCCGCGCAGACCGGGAAGCTCGCCGTGGTCACCCAGACCACGCTCAGCGTGGACGATGCCGCCGAGATCACGGCGGCGGTGCGCGCGCGCTTTCCGCGCATCCGCGAGCCCAAGCAGCAGGACATCTGCTACGCCACGCAGAACCGCCAGGACGCGGTGAAGCTGCTGTCCTCGCAGGTGGACCTGGTCATCGTCGTGGGCAGCCCGACCAGCTCTAACAGCAACCGCCTGCGCGAACTGGCGGCGCGCCTGGGCACCACGGCGTACATGGTGGACGCGGCCGATGAGCTGCGCCCCGAGTGGTTCACCGGCATCGCGCGCGTGGGCCTGACGGCGGGCGCTTCGGCCCCCGAGGTTCTGGTGCAGGCGGTGATCGCGCGCATCAAGGCGCTGGGCGCCGTCTCGGTGCGCAGCATGGACGGCATCGAAGAGACGGTGAAATTCCCCCTGCCCAAGGGGCTCAAGACCGGCGCTGCCTGAAGCCAGGCACTGAACGACTCTTGATTTGATAGCTGCTTGCGCTTGCTGGATAAGCGCTGGCGGCATATTCGTTCCATTTTTTCTTTAGGCCCTCCGGCTTGCCGGGGCGGCTGCGCGCTGCCTGCCATGGCCGTTCCTCGGGGCATGCATCTGGTTTCGTTTTTGACAAATACGATAAAAATGATAAACTTCACGGAGTTGCACATCTTTTATCGTTTTTATCGAGTCGAGATCCCTGTATGTCCCTTCGCAATCTAAAAATAAGTACCCGTCTGGCCCTGGGCTTTGGCCTGCTCATCGCAACGATGCTCACCATGGTGGCTGTGGGCCTGCTGCAGCTCGGCAGCCTGCTCGAAACCAACCGCCAGATCATCGAGCGCGAGTGGGTGAAGGCCGAGGCGTCGAACACGCTCAGCTCCATCGCCCAGGCGAACGCGCGCCGCACCATCGAAATCTATTTCGCCGAGACCGGCGCCCAGCGCGCGCAAAAGCGCGCCGAGATCCTGGCGGGCCGCGAGACCTTCGTGCAGGCCTTCAAGACGCTGCAGGAGCTGGTCTACAAGGACGAGGGCAAGCAGTTCCTGAGCGAGGCCGAGGCCGCGCGCGGCCGCTACGTCACCTCGCAGGCCAAGTTCAACGAGCTGGTGGACGCAGGCCGCAAGGAAGAGGCCTTCGCCGAGCTGCAGGAGCACACGCTGGTGGAGCTGGCGACGGTGCAGGACCGTGTGGACCGCCTGGCCAAGCTGCAGGAGCGGCTGGTGAACGAGGCCGGCGCCCGCGCCAAGGCCGAGGCGCAGTTCGCGCGCATGCTGCTGCTCGGCCTGGGAGCCGGCGGCCTGGTGGCCGGGCTGCTGCTGGCGGTGTGGATCATGCGCTCCATCACAGTCCCGCTGCGGCAGGCCGTGCGCGTGGCCCAGGCCGTATCGGGTGGCGACCTGCGCAGCCAGATCGAAGTGCACAGCCGGGACGAGGCGGGCCAGCTGCTGCAGGCGCTGCAGCACATGCAGGAAAGCCTGGTGCAGGTGGTGTGCAAGGTGCGCGAAGGCTCGGAGAGCGTGGCCACCGCCAGTGCGCAGATCGCCCAGGGCAACCAGGATCTGTCCGCGCGCACCGAGGGCCAAGCCAGCGCGCTGCAGGAGACGGCGGCCTCGATGGAGCAGCTCAACACCACGGTGCGCCAGAACGCGGACAACGCGCGCCAGGCCAACCAGCTGGCGCAAAGCGCCTCCTCGGTGGCGGCCCAGGGGGGCGAGGTGGTGGCCGACGTGGTGCGCACCATGAAGGAGATCAACGACAGCGCGCGCCGGATCGCCGACATCATCCAGGTGATCGACAGCATCGCCTTCCAGACCAACATCCTGGCGCTCAATGCCGCCGTGGAGGCGGCCCGGGCGGGCGAGCAGGGCCGGGGGTTCGCTGTGGTGGCGACCGAGGTGCGCGCGCTGGCCGGGCGCAGCGCCGAGGCGGCCCGGGAGATCAAGGATCTGATCGGCACCAGCGTGGACCGCGTGGATACGGGGTCGGCGCTGGTGGACCGTGCCGGCGAGACGATGGCCGAGGTGGTGCAGGCCATCGGGCGGGTGACTGGCATCATGGGCGAGATCAGTGCCGCCAGCACCGAGCAGAGCCAGGGCGTGGACCAGGTCAACGAGGCGGTGACGCAGATGGACCAGGCCACGCAGCAGAACGCCGCCCTGGTCGAGGAAATGGCCGCTGCCGCCGCCAGCCTGAACAACCAGGCCCAGGAACTGGTGCAGACCGTGGCCGTTTTCGATCTGGGGCAGGCCGGCGCGGGACGCGTGCGCGCCTGGGCCGCGCCGCAATGACGTTGCACACACCTTCCTTGATGCTGGCCAACACCGTGCTCACCGCCACCCTGGCGGTGTGCCTGGGCCTGGTGGCGCGGCGCGACCGTGCCGACGGCTTGTTCTACTGGGGACTCGCGCTCGCGGCGCACTGCGCCGCGTACGTGCTGTACATGCTGCGCGGGCAGGTCGGCGACTGGTTCTCCGTGGTGCTGGCCAATATGCTGCTGGCCGGCGCCTTCGCGCTCATGCAGGAAGGGCTGTACCAGTTCCAGGGGCGCAAGGCGCCGCGCTGGTGGATATGGCTGCCCGTGCCGGCGCTGGGCGCGCTGTTCGCCATGCTGCTGGGCCACATCCATGCCCGCGTCGTGGTGCTGGCCTGCGCGCTGTGCCTGCAGTTCGCGCAGTTCGCCGTGGCCATGGGCCAGCGCTGGGCCGAAACGCCGGGGCGCGGCAAGTTCTTCGTGATGGCGGGCCTCGCCTTGTCGGCGCTGGCCTTGGTGGTGCGCGCGGCGGCGGCGGTGGCGGGGCGGCTGGAGATGGACTCCATCACCGACTCGGGCTCCTTGCAGACGCTGGTCTTCGCCATGGCGGCGGTGGCGATGATCCTCGCCAACTTCGGTATCGTGGTGATGATCAAGGAGCGTGCCGATGCGCGCAACCACACGCTCGCCTTCATGGATGAGCTGACCGGGCTGCACAACCGGCGGCATGTCCTGCAGGCGCTGGAGCAGCAGATCGCCTGGGCCTGCCGGGCGCGGCAGCCGCTGTCGCTGCTGTTGCTGGACGTGGATTTCTTCAAGCGCATCAACGACACCCTGGGCCACCTCAGCGGCGACCAGGTGCTGCGCGATCTGGCCGCGGGCCTGCGCGGCCATCTGCGCGCCTGCGACATCGCGGGGCGCTGGGGCGGCGAGGAGTTCATCATCGTGCTTCCTGGCACCGGCGCGGCCGGGGCCGCTGCCCTGGCGGAGCGGCTGCGCGGCGCGGTGGAGGCCGGGCGCTTCGTGATGCCCGATGGCACCGTGCTCCCCGTGACCGTGAGCATCGGCCTGCACACCCTGCATCCCGTGGCGGCCGATGCCACGGTCGATAGTCTGCTGGGGCTGGCCGATCGTGCGCTGTACCGTGCCAAGGCACTGGGGCGTAACCGTGTCGAGGTAGCGTAGGCACGCGGCGGCGCGTTGCCGCCGGCCGCTGCGGATCAGCCGGGCTGGGAGGGCGTGTGCTGTGCCATGAAGGCGCGCAGCTGCTGGCGCAGCCGCTGCCAGCCGCCGCGCATTTCCGCGGTCGCGCCTGCGGCCGCGTGCGCTTCGATCTCGCGCGCTTCCTGGGCCGCATGTTGCTGGCCCAGCATGGTCAGCACCGACTTGAGGCTGTGGGCCACGCGCTGCAGGGCGGGTGCGTCGTGGGCCCGTGCGGCGGCGTCGCCTTGCGCCAGGTCGTTGCCGAACTGGGCGAGGCAGCTTGCCAGGTAGGCCTGGTAGAGGCCGTGGTCGCCGCCGAAGAACGCCGCCACCGGGTCCTGGGCGCTGGTTTCGGCGGCCGGCTCGGGTGGCAGGCCGGTGGGCAGCGGGCCGGCCTGCATGGCGTCCTGCAATGCTTCGCGCACGGTTTCGAGCAGCAGCCCCACGCCGACGGGCTTGGCCAGGACCCGCCAGGCGCCCTGGCTCTGGAGTTGGCGCTGCAGGGCGGCGTCCACCGCGCCGCTGAAGACGATGGTGCGGCAGCCCGTGCCGTCTTGCGTGGGCAGCGACGGCAGCAGATCCTGGCCCGAACCGTCGGGCAGTGCCAGGTCCATCAGCACCAGTTGCACGGAGGTGTGCCCGAGCAGCGCCCGCGCTTCGGCCAGCGTGCCGCACGGCAGCAGCTGCAAGGGCAGGGATTCGAGCGCCAGCGCCACGAAGCGGCGCACCGCCGGGTCATCCTCAAGCAAGAGTACGCGGGGCAGGGCCATGGCGGTTTCAGCCGGCACCGTCGAGGCAGGCCTTGAGCAGTGGGGGCAGCTCTTGCACCATCTGCGGCTTGTGCACCACGGGCAGCCCGGTCAGCGCAAAGGCATAGACCCCGCGCTGGGCTTCGTCCAGCGAGGTGACCACGATCAGGCGGCTGCGCTGGAATTGGGGGTGCGAGCGCAGCCGGGCGATCAGCGTGGCGCCGTCGATGCCGGGCAGCAGGATGTCCACCAGGAGCACGTCGGGCTGCAGCTCGCCGGCCATGGCCAGGCCGACGAAGCCGTCCTCTGCCACGTGCAGGTCGACGTGCGGAAAGTTGTGGGCCATCAGCAGGCGCACCAGGTTCTGGAAATGGGCGGAATCCTCGATCAGCAGGACGCGCGGGCGGCGCTGTGCCGGTGGGGGGGGCGCCTTCGCTGGCGCTGGATGGCTTGGGAGCGCTGGCCGTGGACAGCGGTTGGGCCGGCGGCTGGGATGGCGCCGCCGCGGCGCTCGCAGGGCGGCCCTGGTGATGTTCCAGCCATTGCTGTACCGAGGCGCGCGTGATGCGGCGGTGGCCGCCAGGCGTCTTCCAGGCCTGCAGCTCGCCACGATCCACCATGAGCTGCACCGAGCGCACGGCCAGACCGAGTGCCTGCGCCACGTCGCGTGTGCTGCACTCTTCGGGAAGGGCATTGAGCAAATCTTTTTCCATCGAAGGCAAATTCTATCAATAAAAAAGAGCAAATATGATAGATTCGATAAGTAACAAACTGTTGAATTTCCACCATGAGCAAGCGCATCCTGATCGTCGAAGACCACGCGGACATTCGCAAGCTGGTTCGCCTGACCCTGGAGTTCGAGGACTACGAAATCCACGAGGCCGCGAACGCCGACGAGGGGCTGGAGGCGGTGCGGCGGCTGCGCCCCGACCTGCTGCTGCTGGACGTCATGATGCCGGGCAAGCTGAATGGGCTCGACCTGTGCCGGCTGGCCAAGACCGATCTGGCGCTCGGCCGCCCCCAGGTGGTGTTGCTCACGGCGCGTGGGCAGAGCCAGGACGTGGAGGCCGGCATGAACGCGGGCGCCGACGCCTACCTGCTCAAGCCCTTCAGCCCGCTCAAGCTGATCGAGACCATCGACACGCTGGGCGCACAACCCACGGAGCTGCCATGATCCTGCCCAGCGGCGCGGCCACGCAGTTCGACCCCGCGGCGGCCGAACAGATGGAGAAGATCATCTGCGACCTGGGCCGCATGTACCACGAGCGCAACGAGGCGCTGCAGGAAGTGGCGCGCGCCCACCACGAGTCCCTGTTCCTGCTGGCCATGGCGGCTGAATACAAGGACGACGACACCGGCGTGCACATCGTGCGCATCGGCTTCCTGGCCGAGGCGCTGGCGCTGTACCTGGGCCAGTCCCGGTCCTATGCCCTGCTGCTGCGCAAGGCCGCGCCGATGCACGACGTGGGCAAGATCGGCATCCCCGACAGCGTGCTGAAGAAGCCCGGCAGCCTCACGCCCGAGGAGCGCCAGGTGATGAACCGGCACGTGACCATCGGCGCGGACATCCTGGGCAAGTCGCGCATCGCGCTGTTCCAGATGGCCTCCGAGGTGGCGCTCACGCACCATGAGCGCTGGGACGGCCAGGGCTATCCGCGGCAGCTCGCGGGCACTGCCATTCCGCTGTCGGGGCGGATCGTGAGCGTCGTCGATTTCTATGATGCGCTCACCATGGACCGCGTCTACCGCCCCGCCTTCACGCACGAGCAGGCGCTGGAGATGCTGCAGGAGCAGCGCGGCAAGGCGTTCGATCCGGTGATCGTGGACTGCTTCATGCGCCACAGCACCGAGCTGCTGGCCCTGCGCCTGAGCATCACCGAGTGCCGCATGAATTTCGCCGATCTGGTCCAGGCGGAGCAGCCCGCATCATGAAGGACGGGCGCTTCCCCTTGGCCGGGCGCGCGGCGCTGCTCTGCCTGATGGCGCTCTGGGCCAGCCTGGCCGGCTCGCAGGGGCGCGCGGGCGAGGTGCTCGCGCGCGTGCGCACCAGTGGCGAGCTCAAGGTGTGCATCTGGCCCGGCTACCAGGGCATCACCTGGCGTGAGCCGCGTTCGGGCCGCCTCGGCGGGCTGGACATCGAGATGGCCGAGGCGCTGGGGGCCGACCTGCACCTGCCGGTGGTGTTCGTGGACTCGTCCTTTCCCGCGCTGGTGCCCGACCTTCTGGGCAACCGCTGCGACGTGGCCATGTTCGGCATCGCCATGCTGCCCGGGCGCATGGAGAAGCTGGCGTTCTCCACCCCCTACCTGCACAGCGACATCCACGCCATCAGCATGCGCACCAGCCGCGTGGTGCGGCAGTGGGCCGACATCGACCAGCCCGGCGTGCTCGTCGGCGTGCAGGCGGGCACGTTCATGGAGCCGGTGATGCGCGAGCGCCTGCGCCACGCCAGCCTGGTGGCCATAACGCCGCCGCTCACGCGCGAACGCGAACTCCTGGCGGGCCGCATCGATGTCTTCATGACAGACTACCCCTACGGCCATGCGCTGGCCGGGAATGTGGACTGGGCGGCGCTGATCGCGCCGCCCCGGCCTTTCCATGCGCTGCCCTACGCCTATGCCAGCAAGCCCGGCGACGCCGAGTGGCTGGCGACGCTCAATGCCTTCGTGGCGCGGATCCGCCAGGACGGCCGCCTGGCCGCCGCGGCCCGGCGCCATGGCCTCGAATCCATCACCTTGCCTTGACGGCTGACTGCTGCCCATGCCTTCGTTTTTCCTGCGCTATGCGCGCCTGTTGCAGTTGCCGCGCCGCCGCGTGCTGGCGGTGGGCGGGGCCCTGATCCTGGGCGTGCTCGCCGGCACCATGGTGCTGATGTGGCGCGGGCTGGACGACATGAAGCAGCGCGACCAGCAGCGGCTCGAACTGATGGCGAGCGTGCTCGACGCCCATGTCAGCCAGGTCTTCGAGGTCGGCGGCCAGGCGCTGGACAACCTGGCCAACAGCCTGCTGCAGGCGCCCGATGCGCTCGACCGGCTCGAAGCCCAGCAGCAGTACTACCTGCAGAGCCTGCCGTTCCTGCGCAGCCTGGCGCTGGTGAGTCCGCAGGGCCGGGTGCTGGTCTCGACCCAGCAGGCGGACCGGGGCGGCCAGGTGGATCTGCAGCGCCTGCTGACCCAGCCCGTGCTGGGCGAACGAATGGCCATCGGCCCGTGGACGCCTGGCCGGACCTTGACGGAGAAGGTGCCGCAGGGCGCGCCTTCGCGCCTGGGCTTCATTCCGCTGCTGCGCCGCGTGCCACTGCCGAACGGGCGGCATGTGCTGCTGGTGGCGCAGTTCAGTCCCGACGCTCTGGCGCAGTACCAGCAGCAATTGCTGGACATGAGCCCCCCGGGCACGGGCGTTTATCTGGCGCTGGATGACGGCCGTTTGCTCAGCCATGTAGGCAGCGATGCCCTGGCGCAGGGCGCCAGCCTGGGTGGACACGTCTACTACGGCATGGACGCGGCGCGCAAGGGTGTCTATGGGCCGGTGCAGTCCCTTGGCGGGCGCAGCCTGGGCGCCTGGCACCGCGCGGCCAGCCAGCCGCTGGTCAGCCTGGTGGAGCAACCCTATGCCTCGACCCTGCGGCGCTGGCTGCTTACCCTGCGCGGGCCGCTGGCCTTCATGGCGCTGGCGCTGGCGCTCATCGGCCTGATGACCTTCAGCGCCTGGCGCAATGCCCGCGCGCGCGAAGCGGCCCGGCGCGAGCGCGACGAGGCGCTGCAGGAGATCGCGCGGCGCGAGCAGGAACTGTCGGTGCTGTTCAAGAGCGTGCAGGACCTGATCTTCCGCACCGACCCGCAGGGCACCCTGCGTTTCGTCAATGCGCGCTGGCACGCGATGACGCAGCAGAGTCCCGAATCGGCAAGAGGCCGGCACTTGCGCGACATGGTGCTGCCCGAGTGCCGCGAGAGGATCGAGTCATTGTTCGCCCCCGGGCAGCCCCCGGGCGTGCGCACCGTGCAGGCCCGGCTCATGGGGGCCAGCGGCGAGATCCGGGTGCTCGATATCTCGGTGGTGCCCCTGCTGGCGCGCGATGGGCGGCTGCGCGGATTTGCCGGCAGCGCCGCCGACGTCACCACGCTGCTGGCCACGCAGATGCACCTGCAGGAGCAGTTGGCGTTCAGCAGCCAGTTGCTGGAGTCGAACCCGCTGCCGGTTTGCCTGATCGACCTGCAGGGCCATTTCCTCATGGTCAACCAGGCCTGGGAGCACTTCATGGGGCTGCCGCGCGACCAGGTGCTGGGGCGGCACAACCGGGAGTTTCTGCCGCCGCAGGAGGCGCAGGCCTATGACGCGCACAACGACGAGCTGCTGCGCGTTGGCGGCCAGATGCGCTACGAGGAGCGCCTGCACCGCCCCGATGGCAGTGTGCGCGACGTGCAGGTGACCAAGGTGCGCCTGCTGTCCCACCAGGGCGAGCCGATCGGCCTGCTGATCGTGAAGATGGACATCACCGACTATCTCGCGGCACGCGACCTGGCCGAGCAGGCTTCGCGCGCCCAGAGCGAGTTCGTGGCCAACATCAGCCATGAGCTGCGCACGCCGCTGCAGTCCATCCTGGGCTTTTCGGAACTGGGCATGCTGCGCGGCCGCCAGCACGAGAAGCTGGCCGCGATGTTCGGCGACATCCATGCCGCCGGGCAGCGCATGCTGGAGCTGGTCAACGACCTGCTTGACATGTCCAAGATCGAGAGCACGGTGGGCGCCTTCCATTTCGAGCCCCATGATGTGCGCGACATCATCGAGGCGGTGGCGGCCGAACTGGCGTCCCAGCTGCAGGCCAAGCGATTGGCGCTGCAACTGCAGTTGGGCCGCATCCCCCTGGAGGCCAAGATCGACCCGGTGCGCTTTGCCCAGGTGGTCCGCAACGTGCTGGCGAACGCCGTGAAGTTCTCGCCCGAGGGGCGGGCCATCCAGATCAGTGCCGGTTTGCCGGATGATTTCACCATCCATATCGCGGTACGCGACCAGGGGCCGGGCATTCCGCCGGCGGAGCTGGAGGCGGTGTTCCAGGCCTTCGTGCAGTCGAGCAAGACCCGCGACGGGTCCGGCGGCACGGGCCTCGGGCTGGCCATCTGCCAGAAGATCGTCACCGCGCACGGTGGCCACATCCACGCGGCGAATGCGCCCGACGGCGGCGCGATTTTCCATATCAGCCTGCCCACCGCGGGCTATACCGACACCATGCCGGCGGCGCTGCAATGAAATCGGTCACGTATTGGCGCCGCTGGCGGGGTGGGCCGGGCAGCGTCTACTGGGTCGTCGCCTGTGCGTTCAGCGCCCTGGTGCTCCTGGGCGGGTGGGCGGCCATCGCCGGGCTGCTGCGCTGGCAGTGGCAGGAGACGCTGCAGGCGGAGATGCGGCAGAACACCAACACGGCCATGGCGCTGAAGGAGCACACGCTGCGCATCCTCGACACCGTGGACCAGGCCATGCTGCGGCTGGGGCGCGGGGTGGAGGCGGCCGGGTTCGACAGCCGGGAGGTCGTGCGCATCGCCAACGAAACGGGCATGGTGCCGCACATCCTGACGCAGCTGTCGTTCGTGGGGAGCGATGGGCGGTTCGTCGGCAGCAACCTTGACCCCGATGGCACGCGCAGCCAGCATGTGAGCCTCATGGAGCGTGACCACATCCGTGTGCATTTGGCACCCAGCGTCCCCTCGCTGCCGCCGCCGGGCATGCTGCACGACGGCTTGTTCTTCAGCCAGGCGCTGCGTGGCAAGGTGTCCGGAGTCTGGGCCATCCAGATGTCGCGCAAGGTCGTTTCCGCCGACGGCCGGACGCTGGGCGTGGTGGTGGCGTCGCTGAACCAGAGCCATTTCACCGACGTGTACCGTGGCGTGCAACTGGGCAGCCAGGGGGGCGTCGTGCTTGCGGGGCTGGATGGCGCGGTGCGGGCTCGCGTCATTGGCGGCGCGAGTACCGAGACTGGCATGTGGCTGCCGGAGTCCCTGGTACGGATACTGCGGGCGCAGGACCATGGGGCCAGCCTGTCGGCGTCTTCCGACAGGCTGGAGCGCGTCATCGGCTATAGCCGGATCGGTGCCTATCCCTTGGCCGTGCTGAGCGGCACTTCGCAGGAGGAGGCGTTTGCCTCATGGCGTGCCACCCGCAACATCGTGCTGTTGCTCTCGGCATTGTTGACGGTGGCCGTGGTGGCTTTTGTTTCGGTATTCCTGAACAGCGTCCAGCGGCTGGCACGGAGCCATGCCGCGCTGCAGCGCAGCGAGGCGCAAGCGCAGCGCGCGAATCAGGCCAAGAGCGAATTCCTGGCGGCCATGTCGCACGAGTTGCGCACGCCGCTGACCAGCATACGGGGCTTTGCCGAACTCATGGAGCTGCGCAGCAGCGAGGTGCGGGTGCGTGAGCAATCGGGCTTGATCCGCCAGGCGGCCGAGCACCTGAATGCCTTGCTGACTGAAATTCTCGACCTGGCCAAGATTGAGGCAGGGGCGATGCCGACCCACATGGAGCCCGTGGCACTGCGGCCACTGCTGCGCGAGGTGGCCGACCTGTTCCGTGTCAGCGCCGTTTCCAAGAACCTGGCGCTGCACATGAGCGTGTCGGCGCAATTGCCCGCCACGCTGGTGACCGACCGGCTCAAGCTCAAGCAGATGATCAACAACCTGCTGTCCAACGCGATCAAGTTCACAACCGAGGGCAGCATCAGCCTGGAGGCCGAGCTTGCGCCGGATGCGCGCCATGTGCGGATCCATGTCCGCGACACAGGCTCCGGCATTCCTGCGGAGCAGCAGGCCCGGATCTTCGAGAAATTCAGCCAGGGCCATGCGCACATCAGCTACGAGCATGGAGGAACCGGGCTGGGCCTGTCGCTTTCGCGTGCATTGGCCGAGCTGGTGGGCGGGCAGTTGACGCTGGAGTCGCAGGTGGGCAAGGGATCGACGTTCACCATCACGCTGCCCTTGCCTTCGGCTGACGTTCTCTAGATCCTTTGCGCGGGGCGTGGTCCGCTCCATAGATCGAGTGGCGGGTCCGCGGCCACGGCGCGCAGGATATCGGTGCGCGAAATGAAGCCTTCGAGCTGGCCTGCGGCATCGGTCACGGGCAGTCCGGGCAAATCCGCATCGATCAGCACGCGAGCAACGCGGCGCAGCTCCGTGCCGCTGTCCACCGTGGGGACCGGGCTGACCATCACCTCGGCGGCGGTGCGCTGCGCCAGGGCCTGGTGCTGCGTGTCGGGCGCGGGGAGAAGCTCCAGCGGTGCCATGTCGGCGCGCAAGAGCAGGCCGACGACCTGCCCTTCGGGAGATGTCACGGGGGCTTGGCCCAGGTTGCGTTCGGCCAGGCGCTGCCATGCTTCGCCGATGGACATGTCGGGAGGGATGGTGAGCATGCTCCGGCTCATCACGTCGCGCACGTGGGTCAGGGGCTGCCGCGGCTCCTGTGGCCCTTGCGCCGTCTGGGTGTATGCGGCCACCGCGTCCTGCACCAGTGGCCGGGGGGCAGGGGCTTGCGGCGGCGGGAAGAATGGCACGGGGCCGTTTTCCTCGATGTTGGTGCTTTGCATCTGCACCGCGCGTGTGCGCTGCAGGCGCCGCACGGGCCCGACTTGGGCGAGCTGGTCAGCGCTGCCCCGGAACATCTGGCCGCCTGGGCCGAACACAAAGAACATGCCCCCTCCTTGATGCGCCTCCCAGCGTGGCAGGCCGTGGCTATGTTACCGGCTACGGTGTGCCACCCCTAGAATTGCGGCCTATGCTAGACATCCTCCTCCTTCGCAAAGACCTTGCGTCCACCGTCGCCCGGCTGGAAACCCGCAAGAAGCCGCAGTCCTTCCTGAATGTGGAAGTCTTCCAGTCGCTTGAGTCAGAGCGCAAGACCATTCAGACGCGTACGGAAGAGCTGCAATCCCAGCGCAATCAGCTGTCCAAGCAGATCGGCATGCTCATGGGCAAGGGGGACAAGGAAGCCGCCGAGGCAGCCAAGGCCCAGGTGGGCGCGATCAAGGATGCACTGGATGGATCGGCGGAGCGCCTGGAGCAGATTCAAGCCGAACTACAGGCCATGCTGGCGGCTGTACCCAACCTGCCGCACGGGAGCGTGCCGGTAGGCGCGGATGAGGCCGGCAATGTGGAGGTGCGCCGCTGGGGTACGCCGAAGACGTTCGATTTTGCCGCCAGGGACCATGTGGATCTGGGCGAGCCGCTGGGGCTGGATTTCGATATGGGCGTGAAGCTTTCCGGCTCGCGCTTCACCGTGATGAAGGGCGCCATCGCGCGCCTGCACCGTGCTCTGGCGCAGTTCATGCTTGATACGCAGACGGGTGCGCATGGCTATACCGAGTGCTACGTACCCTATGCGGTCAATGCCGATTCGCTCAAGGGAACGGGCCAGTTGCCCAAGTTCGAGGCGGATTTGTTCGCCGCCAAGAAGGGGGGGCAGGACGGCGAGCCGGTGCCCGACAACGCGGCCCTGTACCTCATTCCCACCAGTGAAGTCCCGCTGACCAACTTCGTGCGCGACGTGGTGCTGCAGGAAGCCGAACTGCCCATCAAGCTCACGGCACACACCCCGTGCTTTCGCTCCGAGGCCGGCAGCTATGGCCGCGATACGCGCGGCATGATCCGCCAGCACCAGTTCGACAAGGTCGAGATGGTGCAAATCGTCCATCCGGACAAGAGCTATGACGCGCTGGAGGAAATGACCGGCCATGCGGAGGCCATTCTGCAAAAGCTGGAGCTTCCCTACCGGGTGGTGAGCCTGTGCACGGGTGACATGGGCTTTGGCGCTGCGAAGACCTACGACCTGGAAGTATGGCTGCCGGCCCAGGCAACTTACCGGGAAATCAGCTCGGTGAGCAATTGCGAGGCTTTCCAGGCACGGCGCATGCAGGCCCGCTTCAAGAACGCGCAAGGCAAGAACGAGCTCGTGCACACGCTCAATGGATCGGGCCTGGCGGTCGGGCGGACGCTGGTGGCGATTCTGGAGAATCATCAGAATGCGGACGGCAGCATTGCGGTGCCCCAGGTGCTGCGGCCTTACATGGGCGGGCTTGAAGTGCTCAAGCCTTGAGGCGTAAAGGTCTTGCCGCCAGATCGCAAGAATTGCAGATATAATGCTAGCTTCGGCTCACAGGAGAGGTGGCAGAGTGGTCGAATGTACCTGACTCGAAATCAGGCGTAGGGGTGACCCTACCGAGGGTTCGAATCCCTCCCTCTCCGCCAATAAATAGCCCCAAGTGGTTGATTCACTTGGGGTTTTTTATTTTCTGCGTGTTTTAGTATGCACAACCAGTGTGCCATGGCACATTGACTGGCTACGACCTGGCGCGCTTCATTTGCGGCCAGGATACCGGAATCGAAAGCATGCACTGCCCCCACATGGCGGGGCAACGTCAAAGCGCAAGAACGCCCGGCGGTGCCGTTCTTCAACCGAAGAAGGGTACGCTCGGACGCGATGAACCCACACGACAGTCTCTCGACCTCTTTCCTTGCCGTCCCCCATGCCGTCTCCCGCCTGCGCGCCGAGCGCCTGGCGCGTAGCAGCAAGCCGTTTTTGGCGCGGGGCGGCCCCAAAGGTGATCGCTGCCCTGGCTGCCGCCTGGTGCCTAGCCACTGCCTGTGCGGTGTCCGACCTGTGGTTCCTACGCGCGCGGGGGTGTGCTTGTTGATGGCCGATATTGAGCCCCTCAAGCCAAGCAATACCGGCTGGCTGATTGCTGACGTGGTACCCGACACCTTTGCCTTTGGCTGGGCGCGTACCGAGGTGGCCCCCGGGTTGTTGGCGCTGCTGGCCGACCCGCAGTGGGAGCCGCTGGTGGTGTTCCCGGGCGAGTTCGCACAGGCTGAGCGGGTGGTGACGACGGTGAGCGCCTGCGCACCGGGCGGCCTAGCCACTGCCAAACGCCCTTTGTTGGTGCTGCTGGACGCCACATGGCCCGAGGCCCGCAAGATGTTCCGCAAAAGCCCCTATCTGAACCACTTGCCTGTTTTGAGTCTGGCGCCCGAGCAGGTGTCACGCTATGTGCTGCGCCACTCCAGGCGTGGCGACCATTTCTGCACCGCTGAGGTGGCCGCACTGTGCCTGGAATTGGCGGGTGACTCCCATGCCGCGCTGACGCTGGATGCCTATCTGGACGTGTTCAGCCACCACTACCTGCAGGCGAAACGCCAGTTGCCACCGCAGTGGGAGGGGAATGCACACCAGCGCCTGCGGGCTCTGGCGCGAGGGGCGGAGGCATTCGCGGTTTCCTCGTCCCGAGAAGGCGGTACCAAAATGCCAAGCCTACGCATTGCACCAGCGCTCACCTGACACCTGCGCCTGCCCCAGCCCCAGCACCAGATCCCACTACAGATGCCGGATATACGACTGCAGGTTTTTTACCCTTTGGTCCCCAATCAATCAGGCTCTTGCTGCTGTGGGGGAGTCCATATACGCACTCTCAGGGCTTCGGCCTTTCACAGCGGGGACGCAATGCCGTTCGTGAAATCTTTGGCCTCGCCTTTGAGGAGCAGCTTGTCGCCCAGTGCGGCCTTCAGTTTGTCCCGATGCCCACGCCAATTAGCACCATTCTTCTGGTCATTGTCGAAGCCAAAGACAACAAGTCTTACTTCGCTCTGAATACCAAAATTGGGCAGTTCGCGCATCGCGGTCTGCATTGGTGCGTAGCGTTCCCTGACCCCATCCAGGGTAATAAGGTTTTCGCAGACCGTCCGGTACGACTCGATAAGCGCCAGCTGCTCGCTTCGCAAGAAGGATTCGTAGCGGCGTAGTTGGTCAAGGACAGGAACATCTGTCCCCCAGGCCCTCAGCTCTTTATTGGAAAACTGTTTGGCCTCGTAAAAGACAACCTCCAACCCTGCAGGCTTTTGACGTAGCGCCGCGAAATCAATACGGTTTGCCTTGATGCTACCTGTCCTCTCGTTTCCAGCACCAAAGGCGATTTCTACATCGATAACGTTGGGGTTGCTCATCACGATCTGGTGTACCCCAGATTTCTCGCCGCCCGAATAGGCATCGGCAGCGCGTTTCAGTGCCTGCAAGTTTGAGAGGTTCGACTGGAACAGGTCTGCGTGCGATTCGATAAGCGCCTGTCCGCCCACGACCTTGACGTAGGGGCGCAGGGCTTCCGGGGCAAGCAGGTACTTGTAATGCGTTTCGCCGACCAACTCATCGCCTTCCAGCCACAACTTGAGTAAGCTGGAGCCGTTCAGATAGACATTGATGTAGTCCTTGCGGACCGCGATGAACAGATCACGGTCATCGGCAATGGTCTGCCACCACCCTCCCTTGCTGTATTCGGCATTCAGCCGTTCCACAAACTTGGCGCCGATCCCTCGCTGAAATTTCGACATAAGCCTCCCCCGTTAAGCGTAGTTACGACCCAACGTCGTATTGATATTTCTATAGGCAAGATGATACCTAACGAAGCCAGGTTTTGAAGAAAATCAACGTGTTTTTTAAAAAATAATTTCTCAACCGGTGCGACGATTTTTAAAATTTTCTTGTCAGTGAAAAGCTAACGGTTCTTGGTGCGCCAAGCATGAACGAGTTTCCAATGGCTCCGACAATCCAATAATGCTTGTTTGTAACATTAGAAACGCTGAGGCGGGCAATCAAAGGAGAGCCGTCAAAGCGCGTTTCATATCTCAAGCCCGCATCAACCACTGTGTAGGAAGGAACATCGATCCGGTGGCCGCTGATCGTTTCCGTATCTTTCAGGTTGATGGAGCCCACATGAGAAAATCCACCCGTCAAATAAATTCCATTTAATTTTCTGACCCTGTATTCAGCATACATTGATAACTTGCGGTTCGCCACTGCGGCAGGTCTTCTTCCTTGGTCATGCGGGGTATTTGTTTTTTTCACTGTGGCATCAACAAATGTTCCGCCGCCATACACGGTAAGACGGTTGCTGATTTTTCCTGTCGCAGTCAGCTCAATTCCCTTATGCTCTTGCCTCCCGTTTTGATCAATTGTCATACTGCCATTGTCATGGTATTGGGTATAGCTATTGGCTCTATTGATTTTGAAAAGAGCCGCCGTAAGCAGTAATTTCCCCAAGTCTGCTTTTGCGCCTACTTCCAGTTGTTTGCTGATGGTGGGAGAAAGAACCTGGCCAGCATTGGTATATCTTGGGTCGCTCGGAACACTGGGGCCTGCCTCAAGTGATTCAAGATAAGAGACATAGGTCGTGATGTTTGATTTTGGCTTATAGATGATCGATGCCGATGGGGTGTTCGCTGACTTGTTGTATTGCGAAATTTGAACGCCTGCTGGATTGTACATCCGGGTATTGATATTAGAGTGATTCAGTCCCGCCAGAATCATCCATTGGTCGTTGAATGTGATCTCGTCGCCAATCAGCCAATTCTGATTGGTGTATTTCTTTTCAATATAATATGGCTTGATGCCAATGGCTGGCCAGTCGATAGCAGGGGCATTCAATGCTGCCTCTAAATTCGGAAAAAGCGTTTCATTGTAAGAGTTCCAGTCCTCATGGTAAGATAAGTCGTAACTGTTGTAGTTTGCGCCAAACGTTAATTTGTGTGCTACATTCGCGGTAGAGAATTTCTTATCTGCGTAGACATAGGCTGAATGGTTTTCAGCGCCTGATCGGGCTCTATCCCAATACGCTTGGTATACACTTCCATCAGCCTGAATCCACGGTGTGCCCTGCCTCTGTCTTTCACTATTGGATAAATAATTATAGCTACTGCGTATACTCAGCGACTCGTCTACAGCCCAT
The DNA here is from genome assembly GCA_021496925.1 of Acidovorax sp. YS12. Taxonomy (NCBI): domain Bacteria; kingdom Pseudomonadati; phylum Pseudomonadota; class Betaproteobacteria; order Burkholderiales; family Comamonadaceae; genus Acidovorax; species Acidovorax sp. YS12. The sequence goes on along the minus strand of CP053915.1, from coordinate 1,921,650 downwards.
TGCAACGCGGCACCAACTTTGTCGTTTTCAGTTTCCCAGAAAGTCCATTTGGGATTGAGTGCTTTTCTATTATTCATACTTTCTGCTGAAGGAAGCTGCTTCAATCCCCACATACCAACCGCTCCGGAAACGCCCGATATATGGTATTCCTGGTGAGAAAAATCCAGTTGCACCAATAAATTATCAGTGATATGCCAATCAAAAGCAGCGCTTAGTAGCTTTCTTCGGGTGCTTTGGTCATTTATGGCTGTATCTCCTTCGGTGAACGCTGCATTCAGTCGATAGCCGAATTTTCCTTCTTTGTCCATCGGCCCTCCCGCATCGACGTGGGCGAAATATTGCTCGCCACCATGATTTCCAGCGGTAATGTTCAGAATCGGCGTGGCGGTCGGACGTTTACTTACAAAATTCACCAGGCCGCCCACATTGCCTGCGCCATACAAAAATCCCGAAAGTCCGCTGAGAACTTCAATACGCTCGACATCTTCGATGGTTGATATCAACGACGAGTAGACCGGGATACCATCTCTTGCTGCCGCACCGCCTGAGCTATAGCCCCTTATATAGTGGCCTGTGTATCCATTTGTCGGTGGGGCGGCTTGTTGTACGACGGGGTTGTATTTAATGACGTTATCGGTAGAGCCGGAGATCATGTTCTCCATTAACTCCGAAGACGTTGAGTGGATGGAATACGGGGTATCCAATACCGGTTTATCTCCCCATGGTCCGGTGGTTTTTGTTGTTTCCGGCTTGTACCCGGCCTCCGCGCTCCCTTCCTGCGGTATCGCCACGGCGTCGCTGGAGACCACCACCTCCTTCAGCAGCACGGATGCAGCCTTCCGGATGACGGCCTTGTTGCCGTCGAAATCCACGCTCAGGCCGCTGCCCTGCAGCAGCTTGCGCAAGGCATCGGCGGGCTCCAGCGTGCCGTGCACGGCTGGCGCGGTCTTGCTTTCGAGCAGCGCGGCGTTGCCGCCGATGGACAGCCCCGATTGGCGCGAAAGCTGCTGGATCGAGGTGCTCAGCGGCTGGGCTGGCAGATCGATGACCAGGGGCGCTGCCTGGGCCCATGCGGCCACCAGCGAAAGCATGGCCGCCGCAATGGGGCGGATAGGAGAGATGAAGCGGGAGGAAGGCATGGCGGGTTCCAGTCAAGAGATGCAGATGTGCTCACCTGTACTTGACGGTACAGCGCCTGAAACTACTCAAAAAATTCTTCAGTCTGACCCGAAAACCTGCAAACCGTTGATCTGACGCGTAGTTCTGCTGCTTGAAGGGCGCAGTCTTTGCAAGACGAGCAGATCAACATGCGCCCCCCGCTGGTACGCCTGGCGGGGTTGATGGACTGGGGGCAGATTGAGCGGCACTTCGCCAACCACGTCACCTCGGCCGTGGCCGCCCGGCCTTGGCGCCGCGCCTGGTCGCCGGCTTGCTGTATCGATTTGCGCCGGTGGCGGCAATGCAGCGGTTGCCGCTATCGGCGATCAGCCGCCGAGTTCACGCTCTCTGGTATGAAGCAGACGCCTGCGCGCCTGTCCGCCTGACGGATTTAACGACCGGTGTCGTGCCTTCGTCAAAGACGCACCAGCTTGCCGGCCAAAACCGTTGGGCACCAAACCTGACTACACCGCCGATGCCAACAGCATGTCACCGACTCTGGTTATCCGCAGGCCCAACCTACCAGCCAATGGTTCTAGAGCCTCAAGCAAAGACTTCCGAAGGTCAGCCGGAAGTCCAATGAAAAGCCGCATTAGCGACTCAACTGCGGACAAAGTGCCGATTTTGGCGAGGAGCCGAAGAGCACTGTTGCAGAGGTTGTACGTAGCTGTTGCGGCGATTCGCTCGAGTTCGTCAATGGAAACGCCCATCCCACGCGCATGAAGCGCCTCTAGCGCATGACCGGCAGACGCCTCGTCGTTAAGCCTCTGGGAGGTAGGCGTCGCCATAGCTCTTTCGAAAGCTGAACGCAAAAGGGTGATCGCGCTAGGCACTCCAATCTGGACAGCTTCTACGACCAAGCTGAGATGCTTCCACGGCTCGTAATCGGTACGCAATACCCAAGATTCCAACAGTGGAAACGACGCCGTCAATCCAGGATGTCTTGCAAGAGGATCCATGGTGCTCGTTCCGCCGGGCTTATGAACGCGCCACTTCAGACCAGTCATGAGCGAGTGGCCGAGACGACTTCTCTCGTCAGGAGCCCACTCCCTAGCCGAAAGCATTGACACAGATTGCTGAACGCGCGAGCGATCGAGCACATGCCCAATCAGAACGATGGTCTCGCCAACAGTCTCATGCGACATTGAAGGCATTCTCGAAAGTAGCTCGTCGAAAGCCGCAACTCGGCCCATGGTCACCAGATGCTGCAGGGCAAGTATGCGCATCCAGTCCTGAATGTCGTTGCTAGCCAGAACCTCCAGTAGTCGGCTCTCTCGAGCGGATGCCGGCCATTGAGCACAAAGATCTGATAGCGCTCTGGAAGCGTTATCGCGATCCGCCGACGGGGCTTGAAGCAATCCCAAAACGGATGACATATCCACGGCGGTGCTGGACATAGCAAGCGCCGCCGAATGGTACGGAAAGTACCCTGGGCGGGAGAGCGCGCCGCTAATGAGCTCCTTGGCGCCATTGTCTAGCGGTGAATCGGCATGAAATCTTGCTGCCAACCGCACCTCGGGGGCCAGCGTCGCGTCGTTCGCTACAGCCAATGCCTCCTCCGTGCTCACGCTTCCTCTTCTGAGGTGGCCGAGCAAACAGCAGATCGCACCACTGTCCGCGTCCGCTCGCGGCTCACGCCTCGCACGATGCACATACATCCTAAAAGCTGTCGCGCCAAGGCGGTCCGCCTCAGCTTGAACGTCGACTAGGGTGAGGAAATTCTCGATATCTCCTGCGAGAAATCTCTCCAAGACTTCGGTCGAAAGCGAGGTGTCATTCGCTATTGAAAGGATCCTGCCCGAGCCGTGATAGACGAGACGCCGTTCGCCCAGCCTCGCTCGCACTAGGGGATGCAGCGGCTTAGAGAACGCATCGACAATGATGCCGTCCACAAGATAGTTGGTTCGCCAAGCAAGCGATCCCCACAGCCCAGCGAAGCGTTCCCCAATTCGCTGCCACTGCTCATCGGACGCAGCCATGCCGTTTGAGAGACATCGGCCGAGCAGCCTCAAGCCGGTGTGGAACGCGTCATCTTGCTTCGCAAGGATCTCGTCGACGACAGCGTGCGGTGCAGGATGCTGCTCGAGCGCAAACTGGATCGCCTGTGCCCAGGGGCGCCTTACGATCATGGACAGGCGTCGCCCCAACTGGTCTTCGTGATTTCGGAGCAATTCTGCCGAGGCCAGATATTCCTGAACGATCGGGAAAGGGAACGTCAATCTTGCCAATCCGTCTCTGCGGAGCACGCCGCGGCGGATAAGCGCATCTCGAACATCGTCCGTGCGCAGCGCCGGCGAGACTTCCCTGACGTGCCGTTCGAGCTGACGAACGCTAACGCCGATGGTGTCCGTCTCCAACGCCGCGAAGGCCGCACGCTCGGCGATGATTCGCAACGTCTCTGTGTCGAGAGAGTCACGCTGCGCAGCCTTGTACTCCGAGGGCCGAAACAACGTCCCCAGGTAGCTCTCAAGCAAGTCGCTACGCCGAAGGTTTTGTTTCTCAAGGCGCAAGACCAGCATCAACGCCAGAAAAATGGGGATGCGGACCATGTGCGCAAGGTCGGGCCGCTCGAAGATCCGCGACAGCAACTCAGCCGCGACGGCTGGCTCGCCGGGCCTGTAGAAGTCGACATACCTCGATAGATCAGAGTCGCGCAGTGCCGCCAGCTCAACCACCTTGCAGTCTCCGGGAGGGACCAGTGCACTGGCATCGCGGACCGTCATCAGCCACGGGATGGCTGAATGGCTTACCCGATACACATTGAGCCGTTCCAGTACGAGGGCTCGTCGGTCGCTTGAGACCTCATCCAACCCATCGAGGAAGAGCACCAGTGTTCCAGTGCTGGCTGCGGCACGCCAGTCGATGCGGACTCCAAAATCGCCATTGATGCGCTCAGCGAGGTACTCGGCTATCGGAAGTTCCGATTCGGCAAGACGTGGGATCGAAATGATTGCAGGCAGGAAACCTGCCTCTGCCGTCTTGCGCGCCAACGCATTGACCAAGGTGGACTTACCGAAACCTGGCCCGGCGACAACAACTAGCGCGTTGAGCTCAGTGCTGGGAAACTGTTGTAGATCGACTTCAGCCACGCCACCTAGATGGCGCCAACTCGAGAAGTCATCGTCAAAATCGGGCGCTTTGTCCGTCCGGTATTCAAGACATCTCGGCCACAAGAACTGCGCGCCTTGTTTCTGCTTGAAGTTCGTACCCGGAACCTCGATGGTTGCGAGCGAGGAGATGGCTTCACGATATTTAGCGCTTCCCCAGCTCGACGGGTCCGCAATCATGATCCCGGCATTAGAACGTAAGCGCTCGTAGAGGGTCGGCCCATCGAAACGGGCGCGCGCTGCCGCGCCTTCGAGCGCAATCTCCGAAAGTGTGCGAAAGACCCGTGCCGCAGGCACAGATGACGGTGGCATCCACAGAGGCACCTGGTCGCGCTCAACCTCATCGGCCACGCACACGGTCAGGTCAAGGCGACAGAAGATCTGCCAGAGGTCCTGGATCGTGCAGGCTAAGGCCTTTTGGATCGACTGCAGAACCTGAAGCTGACTCGCGTTCAGCCGGCCTTGCCATTCGGAGGCGTCAGACCCCGTGCAGCGTTCCGCTAGTGCGCGAAGATTTGTTGCCAGGCGCGACGGTTCCCCTAGGACTAGTTCGATACGATCGTCCAGCGTGAAATCGTCGGCGACTTGGCTTCGAATCGCAACCCACAGTTCCTTCCACTGCTTCCCTTTCGCCTCCAGCGAGAGCTTGACCTGAAAGAACCGACGCGATCCGTCCGCGAATTGGACGACGAAGTCGTCAACGCTCACTGGCGCTTCAAGCCTGACCTCAACCGGCTGGTCATGGCGCGCCCGCTCGCGCGGGTCGAGCATGCGCCCCAGATAGAGCGCCGCGACTTGATCCTGATACCTGATACCCGCCTGTGTGGCCGGTCCTCCCGCCTCTGCCATCTAGCTCCCCAGCCTGCCTGCACCATCCGTGCGTAGACGAGCCCGTACTGCCTCCACAGCGCCAGACAGGGCGCACGGCATTTGCGGGCGAATACCTAAGGCTAACAGGATGCGCCAGGTCCTCAAGCCTGAGCCCAGCTGGGCACGCGATCTTGGAATAGCAGCTATCGAAGCAGTTCCGGTAGCTCGTAGAGCAGTTTCAGAGCTTCAGCCCAGCCGCCTTCTGAAAACAGGCAGAGGATTTCCACGAGTCGAGCGCGTCGGCCTTCGTCTTCAAAGATAACCCTGTGATCGGCGACATAACGCTGAACGATGCGAACCACTGCCGTGTTGCCGAGCGACTCAAAGTGATAGCCTTCTTCGCGGCCGCGGCCCAGCAGCACTTGGTAAATCGATTCAAAAACGGTAGCCGGGTTGCCAGGAATCAGGTGCTCATAGAGTTCGATCAGGTGATGCAGCGTTCCCCGACAGGCTTGTGTCGACCCGTTGCAGCCGCTTGAGCTTCGTCGCTCAATGTCGGCTGTGCAGCGGTTGCTGTCATCCAAAATTCCCCCTCGAACGCGTAGTGCTGGACTAAAGCGGTCGTTCGACGTGCAGGTCCAGCGGTTCAGTGTCAACAAGAGTCGCGAGTGGATAAGCAAGCCGCTAGCGCCTCAGTTGGCTCCCATTCACCCCGCTTCCCACGGCTTCGAGCCGCCTCAGACGTAAGTGCTAGCGTGCCACGGGCATAGAAAGGTCTGTCGGCGTATTCCTCTCTGCCGGCATCGCTGAAACGGGGACTCGTTCCATGGAGCAAGCCAAAAGCGATAGAGACGTCTAATTCCGTGCCCTCCACGCCGAGGATTTTCGAAACCATTCGCAGAGGTTCCCGGAGGCAAGCCTCGGCGAATATACTCACGACTTTATTTGCGCCGAATGATTTGCGGCGCCTCCGCACTCATATCACAGCTAAATCCCGCTCTCATGCAGTAGCCGCGATCAGGATGGAATGGATCTCGCGAGAGATTGAAGCAGCGGAGGCAGGTCCGATCTGAGTGCCATATCGCGAACATGTATCCGGTCAATCTCGCGCAGTCTCAATCTTCCAGTGGCCATCGCTAAGAGCATTTCGGGTAGCGCGTCACCACTACCCACATGCCAACCTCCCAGCTCCGCGAGAACGATTTCAGTAACCTGCGAGCTGTAAATCTCGTCCACTTCGTACATAAGCTCACTCGGTTTGGCTGCACGCAAAACGCTAGCTTTCAGGATAGCGTCGTTGTAGTTTAGAAATGTGATGGGATCCACCAACACATGGCCATACACAGATTGCGCCAAACTCAAGACTTCCCCCGGCGACCCTGGTCTCGCTCCCAACTCTCTGTTGTTTGAGCGCGCTACGCAAAGCAAATTTGAGACAACCGTGAACACGGTAGCTTGCGAAACGTTGGCAGTGCCATCGCTCGTATCTAGATAGACGAAATCGCGTTGAATCGCCAGTGGCAAATCCTTCCCGCCCAAGAAAATATCGTCGCTTGCACTCGCGTTGACGGACAGGCAGTGCCGACGCTGGTCCAGCTCAGGGAAGCTTGTGTACCCAGCAATCGTGTCCAGCAACTGAAGTTCGACCTCCCATGGGTTTTCCAAGCTCACCGTGTCGGGCAATGCAAGTCTCTTGACTTCACGGTATGTGAATGTCTCCGGTCCCCGCTCGCCATATCCTAAAAATGTCTTCAAATCTCTGTACTGCTCGGGGCTATTGGCCAGGGTGAGGGCTGACAAATAAGCTACGTTCCCTTCGTTGACCACAGATCTTAGTGATGCGTTGATAGATCGAGCTTGTGTCTGGCTTGTAAGACATCCGAAGATCACAAGAGGGAACCTCTCACAACCCCATGATTGACGGATCCGAATAGGCACGATTGGACGCCAGCCGTTTTGAATGCGCGATGAGGCCTTACGGCGGTCTGCACCTCGTGCATTGAGGGGCCTTGCAGCCCCGATGGCTCAGGCTTTCGCCGTTTGCAGGCGCACCTGTGCCTTGGTGGTCGCCGGTTTGAAGAACGCATCCACGCCTCGCTCAAGGAACGAGGCCAGGCGCTTCATGTTGTAGCAGGCAGCCATCATCGTCATCGCCACCGTGGCCCGCGCCTGCCCGATCGTGCGTACGAACTTGCCGCCCAGGTGCCGGATGCCGGCAAACGCATGTTCGACCCGGGCACGCTTGCTGGCAATGCGCTGGTTGCGCCGCTTCTGGCACTCGCTCAGGGGCTGGCCCGGCTGGGCCCGGCGCTGCATCGCGTCCACGAAGCCCAGCACTTGCAGCATCTGCCGGCGCTGCCGGCTCGCGTAGGCCTTGTCCGTGTGCACGCTGCGCCCGGTGTTGTGCATGTCCAGCACCTCGTCGAAGTGGTGTCCGTCGTGCTCGCTGGCCGTGCCCGTGGCGATGCGGCGGATGAAGCCGTGCTTGAGGTCCACGCTCACGCTGAGCTTGTAGCCGAAGTAGCTCTTGCCGTGCTTCTTCGTGTGCGTGGCATCCACATCCCTTTGCCGGCGCTCGGCCTCGCTCCAATCGGGCGTTCTGCCTTCGGCCAGGGCCTCGCGCTCCGGCCTGTCCAGGCGCTGGCGCGGCGCGGGCACCAGCGTCGCATCGATGGCTTGTCCGCCCCGGGCCATGTAGCCATGGCGGTGCAGTTGCGCATCCACTCCTGGAACAGCACCGTGGCCCCATCCACGCCCAGCCGCTCGCCGAAGCGCCAGATCGTGTTGCGGTCCGGCACGTTCATCGCATCCTGCAGCAGGCAAAAGCGCTGGTAGCTCGCCCGATCCAGCAACTGGTACTCCATCTGCTCATCGGACAGGTTGTACAGCCGCTTCAAGACCAGGATGCGCACCATCACCTCGGTGGGATAGGCCGGCCGGCCACCCCGGCGGCCATCGCCACGCTCGATCAAGGCATCCACCAGCCCGGCCAGGGCTCCGAAGTCGATGTGCCGCGCGATCACCTGCAGCGGATCGCCCACCTCGTCCCTCTTGTGCTGGCGCGAGGCCTCGGCGAACAGGTCAAACTTCAGCGCGCTGCGGGGTGTGATCATGGCAAGGGGCGGGTCAGGCTTCTCGGGTCAGGAAGAGATCGGATGGGTTTTGAGAGGTTCCCAAGAACCCCGGCACCTCTGGCCAAAACGGGATATCCAGACACCTCGGTCCAATCAATCAGTTTCGTGTTGGGTAGAAGCGTAGACATCGTGGCGTCCGCGAAGAGAGCCATAACGTCTCCCTCGGAAATGTTCACCCGAACCACTAGAGCGAGTGGCTGAGGCGTGTAGCGCTGCACTAGCCGAATCAGTTCAGGTCTAACGGCGGTACTCGAAAGCAACAGCGTCTCATTGACAGTTACTGGCACCGTTTTGCCGGTCTCTGCTCGAAGCACAACCTCAAGTGCCTGGCTCTGGTGAAGGTCGGCTAGAGCGGTACGAGCTTCATGGGACTGCGTGCTCTTTAGAACTCTCAAGAGTCGATGTTGGCGCTGCTGCAACAAGAACTGATCGCCCTCAAGTTCTGCAAGCAGATGGTGAGATTTGCAGAGCCTGCAGTCATCAGCAGGAAAATTCGCAATGGGTTGATACCCAACGTTCTTGTCCGCCTTGATGGTCAGGTCGCAAAGAACTCCGTCAGGCCGTTTCGCACTGTCGCTAGACAGAAAATAGAGCGTTACGATACCTTCCCGGCGCCCTCCTTGCTCTGTGACTTCTATGGCCAGCGAACCTGAGGTTGAAGCGGAGACCAAGACGATGTCATTGGTAGACAACCGCCCAATTCGCTTTAACCCGCCGTATGAGCTGAAAGACCGGGCGGGAACATCATCTGTCCATATGCCGTGTACCCTCGCAGCGCGCGTGAGTGCAAATGCCAATGACAGCAGGGGGGCGGTATCGACAAATATGCGTTTAGCCGGGACGCGCCCCAACTGCTGGAGAGAGAAGAGTGCGAGCAGACCACATGCGGCCGAGCAAGTCAGCGCGTTTGCCGCCCGAAGAAAAGTGCTGGTGTGTTTGCGCGAGCTTTTGCGAAAGTGGACGCCCGCCGGCGCCACAACTAGGCCTTCATTGCGGTCGAAAAGGTCAAACAGCCAACCCTCCTGCAGTGCAGCGCTCAATGCCTTTGTATGGCTGAAAACGGCCTCTTTGGATTCTGGATCCCAGGTCACTTGGCTAGCCACCACGGCAAGACCACCGGAGTCAGTCACTTCACTCAGTTCAACGAGATAGATGTTCCCGCTCTTGCCCGAGAGATAGGAGGCCGCGCGCCGAACCGAAGTTCCTGACTTCAATGCGGAGCGGCATTTGTCGCGGCTTAGAAATGGGGCAGCGATAAATATATTGGCTGTATTCGCGCGTCGTTCGAAAACCTCCTTGATATCCCCGCTGACCATAAAATCGCTGAAAGATTCATCGTCGTATACAAGAAGGCACGCCTCTCCTTCGAATTGCTGCTCTCTATAGCGCGTGCGCAGCCACAAGGCACGCGTTTCGTTGCCAAATTTCATACCAGAGGCACCACTACGCGTACGACAGAGCCACGAACCAATTCGTGGGGAGTCGGCTTTTTCCAGAACCTGCTGGACATGTCAAGCAGACTGGCCTTGGGCATGCCTGGCCGTGTCTTTGATTCGTCGGATTCCAACTGAAGACGTGCTTCGCCTTCGAGGAAGCTGCGATATCCATGGATACGACCTGTACGCACCTCGAACAGGCCACGCATCATCTTTAGCGCACGGAGCACTTCGTACAGCCCCATTCCGCGATGCCCAGGCCTTGGGTCGGGGATGACGTTGTCTGAATGGCGCTCCAAGCACTTGAGCAAGATCGCATGTTCGATGTCTAGGGGCACATCTGACCCGAGCTCATACTGCCGAATGGTGTCTGCCTGAGTTTCTCCTACTTTCACAGGTACCCCCCGGGCTTGACCTCGCAGCAGCTGGCGGCGATAGGAGTTGTAGTACCCAATGCCGCTATCGATGATCGTGAACTCTAAACAAGGCACCGGAGGATATTTGTTTTCCTTTTTCGCAGGAAACAGCTGCTCCTGCTCGATACGTTTGACGAGCAAGCAGCGCACAGCATTTGGCTTCAGGGTGCCACCGTTGAAATCAGTCCGCGCGTGATCGTCAGTGTTCTCGATCAATTCGCGCAAGATAATGGCAATCGGGAGTCGGAACTTCGGGAGCATTTCAGCGCGGAAGCCTGCTCCACGCTGCGCAAAAAGAAGATCGTCGACAAGAGATTCAAACTCCTCCTCACGACGAAGACGCCGTGACGAGGGCTCATACAGGTCGAAAGGAAGGCTTGGGCGGTGGTAATCCAGGCTCACAAGCATTTGGCATTCAGAGAACATGTCTGCGCCGAGGCGGTGAGAAACCAAACTCTGACGAGCACGCTCAAACGCATCCTTGCCAATGGTTTCGCCCCCCTCACAAACGTGAGTCGCGTTGTTTAGGCACAGGCTTACGCTCGCTAAGGGATGGACTGCTGGTGAAGCAAGCACCCGACGTGCAGCGGCCTGACCCCAAGAAAATCGGATGGAAGAAATCTGCTGCGCCAACGTGAAAAGACGCTGAATGGCAATGCCTTCCACTCCAGGGCGTTCCAGTCGTTCATCTGTCAAGTAGGTGTCGGGGATTTCGACAACGACTTCTGGCTGCCCAAGCGGCAACGCCCGATTCGTAGCCAAGTCCAGTAGCGACAGCATAGGGGCTGAAGAAATTTCCGCCATGGTTGGATCGTACGTCATAGAAGCAGAGAATCACGGCCCTTGCGATTCACCGCGAGCCCCGCCTGAGATTAGAACTTACCCCAGCACTATTGGGTGAGGCTGGAAGTGGGAGTAGATCGTTAGAAACCGGCCAACGATGAGCCTGCCCGACAACTACAGATGCTCGGCGACAGGACTTAGGGTGTGCCAACTCTGCGTGTTGGCGGGTTGAGCATGCTAACAACGTTCGCTGTGGGCTCAGCCTGGGGATGCTCAATGAGAGCCTGAAGAAGCCGTGGCTGCACCCGCATCTCTCTAGCAACAGCAGACTGAGGAACGCCAAAATGTTCCCTCATGACCTTCAATCCCTCTGCAAGCACCTCCGGCTCTTCGTTCGGAATCAGATGGTCTTCCGACTCCTTCAGTGCCTCACCATGCCGGTTGAGTCCCACATACCCTGCCCGAGCTTGGTCTTCTGAAAAGAGTCCAAGCTGACGCCCTCTAAAAAGAATGGCGGCCTTTGAGACGCCCCACCGGAGCTTGAGCTCAGAAAGGCCCTGCCAATTGAGACGACTGCCTCGCATAGCTATTCGACTTTCGGTCGCGAAGGTGGTCCTTGGCAACAACAGGGCGCTCGCAAAACGGTTGGCCTGCGCTTCCGTTAGCCGGTCTCCCGTCAGGACACCAATGTGGAGAGAGAAGTGTCCAAGCTCATGGGCAATGCCGAAACGCTCACGGCACGCCGAGCGTCCGTCTCCATTTAATGCGATCACTGGCCGCTTCGTGGCAAAGGACACCGCGTCAATCTCCTGCGCAAGGCCACGCACCCGAACAACGACGGCGCCAGCATTCTCAGCAATCCGCGTGACGCTACTCAATGGCCCAAGACCCAAGCCAAACATCGATCGAAACCTCTCGGCCGCGCACTCAATGCTCTCGGAAGACTCCGGGTCGGCTTCACCTACTTGATACTGCGGCAGCTCAACGTGTTCATCCAAAACACCGACCAACCGCTTCAACATCTCTCCGCGCGCTCGAACCACTTGGCGCAGCGCGACCTTTGTCGTCAGCTGGCGCCTAAAGTGGCACTGCTCATCGACGATGGGATTCGGATCGATTCGGTAGAAGAACTCAGGCAGTACATCCAACGTTTCCGCTAACAATGTTTCCAGTTGGGCAGACGCGACTTCCGAGCCTGTCTCGATGCGGCTCAGGAACTGCTTAGAAACACCGACCCGCTCTCCCAGGTCTGTGAGAGACAGATCGTGAAAGAGGCGGATGAGTCGGAGATTGGTACCAATAAATTCGCTCATTGCACAGCTTCGGCGGCGCCATCGCCTTCATCGCTGTCGCGACGCTTCGGCCCAACCTGAGGTTTAGCCACGGGTACAGACGGAGCCAACGGCTGCGCCCCTTCCACGCGCAACACACGAACGGTGTCCGAGACCCAGCGACAAGCCACCTCATTGCTAGCAGTAAAGCCCAGGAACTCCACACGAGGCTCGGCAGCGCCGTTGTAGCCCCGATCAATGATGAAACAAAAGCGGACTGGCGCGCCAGGGACTGCAAACTCCATGAAGTCGAGCTGATACCGGTTAGGGGTTAGCACGGCATCCTTGGAGGGATTGGACGGGTCGTCGTTGCTGAACCGGCAGGGAACGTCACCGATGGTAAAAACAAGGTCATTGCCCCCATTGCAAAGACCAAGCCAAGGATATTTACCAGAAGCGGCCTCGGACATGAGACGACTGCGCTGGCGACCAAACGTGGTGCACCCCCGTGTGTAGCCACTGTCCGTCGGACGACTCAAATCATCTTCGGTAGCGTAGAGTTCCTCCAGCAACCAGCTCGACACTGCTTGAAGGCGATCAACGGTGAGCTGAGGCTTAAACGAGGATGGTGGCCGGGACTTCATTTGTGCAATTCCATAAATTCGTCAACTCGAGTTTGGTGCAATTTCCAAATTTCGTCAACTACCATTTAAGTGCCTCGACATCGCGGCCGCATGACAGATGTCACAAGCTCCCTCTTGATAACGATGTCCACGAGTGACAAGGACAGCTGCGTCAGGTTTCGGGAGACACCCCATGTCCGCTACCTGATCGATGGAGTCGTTCGTCCACAGACCTGTGAACGTCGGCTGTCAGCCTAAAGCCGCCCTCAACGGCAAGCACGATTCGCTCCATACGGTTTCCGTCGGTGCGTTGATAGCGAGCAAATGGTTCAGTTGATCAACCCTGTCGGTACACGCAGGTGGCCAGCAGGAGGCGGCGGCCTCGATGCACCCCACCGTCGGACGTCGTGGCCGTGAATGCGTCCACCTGTTCTGCAACAGCTTCGACACGGTCTTCGCGCCAGGTCAGCGCTGGATAGGCTGCGGGCTGGCGGCGCGCATTCGCCGCGATCTCGCCCGGGGGCACGCCATCCTGGCCGAGAAAACCATGCGAATGGCTGGCGAAGCGGTTGCCCCGCTCGCCGGCATCGATCACCAGTACGGACTTGCGTGTCCGCACCAGTTTGCCAGCCGGCGGGGCGGATCATCACCCGATCCGAGTCTGGGACGTCTACGGCCAGGATGTTCACCAGGGCTTCCAGCGGTGCCGGGGGGCTTGTGGCAGGGTGCCGAGCGGGTGCGCTGGCGGCAACGCTATGGGGGTGCCGGTTTTAGGGAAGCGCCGGCGCACTTCGCGTTCCAGTTCGTGGGCCATGCCGCGTGCGTCTTTCTCACCGCGCAGTGCCCGCAGTCGCCATTCACGGGCCAGGGCCATCAGTTCATCGTCTTGTAGAGCTCGTATGTCCATGTACGGCCATTGTGCCGATGGCTGGACGGGTAGAAGCCGACGGGGACTTCATCGCCGTCATGTGGGCATCCTCGGCTACCAGGGAGGTGGCCGGTCGCGCTGTCGCGCCTCGCTGCGCGAGTCTCGCCCCTGCCGGGCTCCATCGTCCCCTCCCTCCGCTCGGCTGACGCGTGCGGCCCGGCTTCCAGCATCGGGCTTGAGCGCTTTGCTTGCCGTGCGATTGGTGTGTTGGGAGGGCCGTTGCCTTGTCCAGCCATCTTCCCTGACTCCATCTCCTTCACCGCGACTGTAGCCCGCGCCCACACGCCGTCAAGGCGCGCAGGGCCGTGTCCCAGGCTTGACGCCTGCGGGCGGGACCAACCTGGCGCTGGTTGCGCATGAGCGCAGCTCGGTTGTACCTGCCCGGCGACAATACGGGTTCAACATCGACCAGCAACTGAAGCTGATCACCCACATTGCGATTTACCGGAATGGACATCCCCCGAATATTCAGCATCACCGAGAGCGCACACCGCATCCACAACCCGATCACACCGGACAAGCTCGCCACGCTCGGGGCCGCGCTGCGCCTGGCCCCGGGGGGCCGGATACTTGATCTCGGCAGTGGTTCGGGCGAGATGCTGTGTACCTGGGCGCGCGACCACGGCGTCACTGGCACCGGCATCGACATGAGTCCGTTGTTCACCGAACAGGCGCAACACCGCGCAAAAGAACTCGGCGTCGCCGATCGGGTCGAGTTCATCCACGGCGATGCCGCCGGCCATGTGGCCGGCCAGAAGGTGGATGTGGCTGCCTGCGTCGGCGCCACGTGGATCGGCGGCGGCGTCGCCGGCACCATCGAGTTGCTGGCCCGCAGCCTGCGACCTGGGGGAATCATCCTCGTCGGCGAGCCCTATTGGCGGCAGTTGCCACCCACGGACGACATTGCCAAGGGCTGTCTTGCCACGGCGACCGCGGATTTTCTTGTGCTGCCCGAACTGCTCGCGTCGTTCGCCCGCCTGGGCTACGACGTGGTGGAGATGGTGCTGGCCGATCAGGACGGCTGGGACAGGTACGAGGCGGCCAAATGGCTGACCATGCGCCGCTGGCTGGCGGCGAACCCGGACGACGGCTTCGCGCAGGAGGTTCGCACCCAGCTGGCATCGGAGCCCGTGCGCTATGCCACCTACACGCGCGAATACCTGGGCTGGGGGGTGTTCGCGCTGATGGCTCGCTGATGTGGTGCCCGGCGCGCCCATTCAATCGAACACGATTTGGCAGCAGCTTCAGGAGGCTTGGACATGGCGGTGCCACAAAGCAAGGCGGAACTGCTGGACGCGGTACGCTCCAGCTACCAGAGGCTATTGGCCGATCTGGCCAGTGTGCCCCCGGGGCGTGCCCATGAGGCCACGCTGGAAGGCCACGCCCAGGGCACGCAGATGAGTGTCTCTGACCTGGTCGCCTATCTGATCGGCTGGAACCTGCTCGTGCTCAAGTGGTGCGATGCGAGGGCCAAGGGGCAGCCGGTCGATTTCCCCGAGACGGGTTTCAAGTGGAACGAGTTGGGGCGCCTGGCGCAGAAGTTCTACGCGGACCATGCGGATCAGGACTATCCAGCCCTGCTGCGGCAATTCGCGCAGGTGCATGCCCGTATCGTGGCGCTGGTGGAGGCCAGCGACGATGCCGCACTGTACGGCGTACCTTGGTACGGGAAGTACACACAGGGGCGGATGATCCAGTTCAACACTTCCTCTCCGTACACCAATGCACGTGGCCGGCTGCGCAAGTGGAAGAAGGCCCACGGTATTGCCTGAGAGGAATAGCGGCGCACAACGGGCTATGCGCCCCAGCCCACGTGGTGGGGCGCAGTGCTGCTTTTGCGGAGCGCATAGCTGTCGGGGCGGCTCCCCGGCCAAGTGCCGTGTCAAACTGTCCACCAATCTCTACTTCTGACTGGTTCAGGAATTCGAGGGGACTTCAAGCCCGGCATGGCATGCCCGATGGCATCCAGAATGCAGGAGAAAACAAAAAACCCCAAGCGAATCAATCACTTGGGGTTCTTGTCTGGCGGAGGCGGTGAGATTCGAACTCACGAACGGTTGCCCGTTGCCGGTTTTCAAGACCGGTGCAATCGACCACTCTGCCACACCTCCTGCAACTGTTTCCAAGGCCGTTGGTTCAGCCATTGAACAACCCGGCATTTTACGATGCGTGTGAGCACTACATGCCAAGGGAACGCAGAAGCTCTTCCGTCTCACTGTTGCCCGTGGCGCTTGGTGCGCTGGGAGGCGTTTCATGGTTCTGTGCCATCAGCGCATCAGGGTCCGGACGTTCTTGGGGCTCGAAATCGTAGAGCTTCACGAACTCCGTGCGGTCTATGGCCAGTTCCAAGTAGAAAATATTGTTGTTGCTGGTGTAGAACGTGACGCGGCGTGCTTCCGGCTTGTCCAGGTTGGCATCCACGCTGAGCATGACCTGCCGGTTCAGGACCAGCATCTTGGGCTGGTTCTGCGTAATGTGTGTCTGGAGTTCGCGGCGCACCTTGCTGGTGAAGTCGCCCGCGACCTGGTTCATCAGTTCGCCCATCACGTTGGCAACCTCATCCGAGGTATAGGACGTGGCCAAGTCCTCACGTGACATGCCCATGTTAAGCAGGTAGCGTTCGTACAGTTCCATCGCCGCGTGTGCGGTGAAGTTGATGATCACCAACCCGGAAAAGCCGCCGTCAAAGAGTACGAAACAGCCGATATCCGGCCGCAGGCAGGTCTTGGTGATGCGCTGAACCATGGCGGAGTAGTGGATTTGGCTGTGCGTGGCTACCCCCAGCACGTGGGTGACCGAATTGCACAGGCTGATCAAGAGGTCTTCGGTGCCGTAGGCCACCTGCGGTTGATACTCGCTCATGGGTTTGCTGTGGTGATGGGAAAGGGCAGGAGCACGAGTGTGCGCTTGGCTTGTCGGGGGTTGTAACAGATTTTTGGGACAGCCTGACCAAACGCACGGCCGTCAGCCTGCGGTGTCGGTGGGGTCTTCGGGGTGCGCCACCTCGGCGCGCGGTAGCACCAGCCTGAATTCCGCCCCCTGTCCTTCTTGGCTTTCCACCTCGACGCTGCCTCCGTGGCGCAGCAGTACCGTATGCACGAAGGCAAGGCCCAGGCCTGCTCCGGCGACTGAAGGGTGGCTGTGGCTGTGCATGCGTTCAAACGGAAGGAACAGCCGTTGCTGGTCATTGGCACTGATCCCAGGGCCTTGGTCCCGCACGGCGAGGACCCAGTTTTGCGTACGCAGGGAGAGCGTGCAGTGCAGTTCGCTGCCTTTGGGGCTGAATTTGATGGCGTTGCCCAGAATGTTCGTGATGGCACGGCTCAGCAATGCCCGATCCCCCATGCAGTAAGCCGGGTCTTCCTTCAGCACGATATCAATGGAGAGCTGGTGTTCGCGCAGGGCAGCCCAGGCATCGTCCACCGCTTCCTCAAGCAGCACAGCGAGGTCTACCGGCGCGAACTGGTATGCATGGTACTTGGCGCTGGCCAAATGCACGAAGTTCTCGGCCAGGGCCAGGGAGGCCTGGGCGTAGCGCTCTATGCGTGCCATCAGTTCGGATGCCGGCATCTGGCCAGGATATTCGCGCTGCATTTCCAGCAATGTCAGGATGGACCCGATGGGAGCCCGGATGTCGTGCGAGATGAAGTGCATGGCTTGGTCGCGCTGCTTTTGCGCCTGGCGCATGTCCGTCAAATCGACCAGGGTGATGAGCCACCCTTGCGCAGGGGAGGCAGAGAATGGTTTGGCCAGCAGCAGCATGCTGCGGCCCTCGGCGTCGCGCCCTTCGGATTGCGGGGGAAGCGTGCCTGCCTGGATTTGCGGCCCTTGCAGCAGAGGCTGTCCGCTATCGTCCGCGACCAATGTTCGCAGCAGTGTTGGCAGAAAGGCACGGTGGATGTCCTGGATTTTGATCCCGAGATGATGGGCCGCGGCGGCGTTGGCGAGCAGTACATAGCCCTGGGCATCGCACACAAAGGTGGGTGACGGCAATTGCTGCAGGCTGGTGCTCACGAAATGGTGCAGGTTGCGCAGATGTTCGGAGGCATGCTCCACGGCTCTGATCCGGCGCTCCAGGAAGTCGCCGCGATGCGGGCCGTCGCCAGCAGGGGAAATGGGCAGGCCTTCGCGCCGCAGGGTTTGCATTTCCAGCTCAAGGAAGCGGGTCGCTGCACTCAAGCGGCGCCAACTCCACAGAGGGTATGCCATGGCGATACCGGCAAGCCCTGCCGCTGGGGACAGCATGACCTCCCATATCCCGGGGGCGAGCCCGGCGAATGCCAGCATGGCAATGGCAAGGGCGATACAGCCCATGAGCGCGGCGGAAGGCCCTAGCGCCGCGAGAGCCCAAAGGGCCAGCCCGACGGGAAGCAGATTGAAGGCGCTGTTGGCCAGGCCCGAGGCCGGCTGGATGCGCACGTGGGTCAGCTCGTTGTTCAGTATGTGGGCCACGAGTTCCACATTGGGCATGTGGCGAACCTGAAGGCCGACGGGCGCTGGCAGCAGGTCGCCCAGCCCAGGTGCCGTTGCCCCTACGAGTACGTATTTGTCCCGAAAGGCGGCAGCAGGCACTTGGCCACGCAGTACGTCGATGTAGGAGTAACTGGTGAACGGGGCTGAGCCATTGGCGAAGGCGATGATTTGCGGGTCCTTGCGTACCCAGGCGCCGCGACGGGGCACGGCGGTATCTTGCTGGCACGCTGGCTGGGCGGCACCGGCAACGCAGGCCATTGCCAGGCTCAGGTGCGGCCACGGAGCAGACGCAGGGCCTTCTTGCCGGTAAATGCTGCGCATGACGCCGTCGCTGTCCATGTGTACATGCACGTGGCCGAGTTCCGCCGCCGCTTGTACGAATGGCGCGAAGGGGCGTTCGGTACCCGGGCGTCCACCGGGAGTGGCTTCACGCCGGATGACTGGGAGAACGACACGCCCGCTGCTGTGCATGGCCTGGGCCAGCAGCAGGTCGTCTCCGGGGTAGTCGAGGTCTTCCTCGCCAAACAGGATGTCCATGCCGATAGCGCGTGGCGCTTGTGCCGAAATCCGATGGATCAGTTCTGCATGCAGCGCGCGGCGCCATGGCCAGCGTCCAATCGCCTGGATGCTGCGGGCGTCGATGGACACGATGACGATGTCAGGGCTGGCGCGGCGTGGATAGAGCCAGGAAACCGTGTCCTGGACCAAATGGTTGACACGCGGCATGTGCTCCGGGCCGCTGAACCACAATACGAAACCCAGCAGCACCGCCGCGAGTGCACCCCATTCGAGACGGCGTACAGGGCGGCTGGCGGGTTGCGCCTGCATGGTGGCGGGCTGTCTCAGGGGCTTTGGATGGCCGTACCCGACAGGGTGCGCAACGGCAGGCCGGAACCGTCAAGCACCGAATGGTTCACGCTGATTTTTCGTGGTGGCGAGAATTCGCTTTGCAGACCGGAAGCGGACTTGACCTGGATGCGCACGTAATAAGTACCAGGGGGCAGCCCCTGGGCAGACCAGGCTGGGTGCTCCAGGATTTCGTCGGCAACGCCTTGCGTGCCTTCCGGATCCCGTGTGAGCAGCAGCCGGAATGTTTGTCCGGGCAGCGCAGTCCAGTGCAGTGCCAGGTTTGCGCCCCCTCCCTGCTCTGCCAGAGCATCCACTGCGGCAGGGCGCGCTTCTATGGCGAAGGGTTGAACTGGCGAAAATGGGCCGTGGTCGGCCGAGCCGTCGGCGAGTTGCTGCACGCTGGCCGCGCGCCAGTAATAGCGGCCCAGGGCAAGCCCGGCCAAGGGCAGGCGGCACTCGTCCTGGCGTTCTGCAGACGCCTGCACGTCCTGGAATCCTTCTTCCCGGGCCACTTGCAGGTGGTACCAACGCACGCCAGGCACCTCGGTGCAACGCAATTCGGCCTGGTCTTGTGCCAGGATGGCGCCTGGCGCGGGAGACTGCGCCAGCGGCGGGATGGGCCGTGTCTTGATGCGCAAGGGGCGCTGGGTGGCGTAGCCTGGAATCCCTTCGGCATCCACCCCGCGCACACGGAGCTGGTAGAGACCATCGGCCAATACAGGCCAGGTCGCCATGGGGGCACTGAAACTGCCTTGGCGCAGCACCTGGGTGAACTGTGGATCTTGCGCAATCTCCACCTGCCACTTGGTGGCCTCGCCCAAGGCAGGCAGCGGCAGATTCAGCAAGGCGGCGTCATGCAGGGCCTCAGGCACGCCGGATAGATCGGGCATGGGCAACAGCGCACGCGGGGTGCCGACTTGGCCCTCCGCACTCACGGCGACACCCTGGCCCGGCTTGAGCAATGCACCCGCAGAGCTTTGACCGGCGTCGCGTGCTTGCACGGCTACGGTCCCCTCGACCACGGCCGTGGCGGTCTTGCCTTCTGGCGTCAGGCGCACGTCGAAGCGCGTGCCGCGGACGCTGGTCGATGCCGAGGGCGTGCGAATTTCAAGATAGCGTGGCGTCTTGTCCTGGTTGGGGACCGAAGTCTCGACACTGCCCCGGTGCATCTCGAGCACCGACTGAAGGCTGCCGGCCCTGCCTCGGCGCCGCAGTTGCTGCAATTGCACCTCGGACTGGGCTTGCACGCGCACGACGGAGCCATCGGCCAAACGCACGGCGACGAAAGAGTCCTGGCCGGACTCGAGTGCCGCACCTTCTTCCAATACCTGTCCCGGCTGCACGAGGGCGGTGCCATCTGGCGTTTTGCGCGTGACGGAACCGTGTACGAACTCCACGGTAGCGCTGCTTGTCGGCAGCAGCCGTGTGGGGATGCGCAGCACGGAGCCGGGCTGCAGGCGGCGGGGGTCGGCAACGCGGTTGCTGGTCTGCAGCAGATGCCAGCGCCGGGCATCACCCAGATAGTGCAAGGCCAGGCGTTCGAGTGTGTCGCCAAGCACCACGGTATGGGCAATGCTTTGCAGGCCCAGGGGCGGGGCTGCGTGCGCCGTCGCGGCGCAGGCCAGCGTTCCCCACAGTGCCAGACGGATTGCGGTGTGGAACGGGGCGGCGGCTGGCTGCGAGGGACAAAACATGGAGAAGCGGTTCAGTTCGGTGCAGGGCTGGACGGAAGGGGTGCCACGGCTTCAAAACGATAACCCACGCCGTAGACGGCGGAAACGATGAAGCCATTGGCAGGGCGCAGATCCAACAGTGTACGCAGACGGGAAATGTGCGTGTCCAGGGAGCGGGACATCACGTCGGAATTCTGCCCCCAGATGATTTCGCGCAAGTGGTCGCGCGACAGCAGGCGCCCCATGTTCTGGAACAGGAACAGCGCCAGATCGTACTCCCGGTTCTTCAGCTCCACACGCTGCCCGTCAACCTCCAGCGCATGCGCATCGGGAACGAACCGGTAGCGCCCGAACTCCAGCACGCTCTGCGTGGCAGCCGGGTAGGCCCGGCGCAGCAGTGCCGTCACGCGTGCAGTGAGCTCGCCAACGCGCACGGGTTTGACCATGAAGTCGTCGGCACCGCTGCCCAGCCCCTCGACGATGTCGCGCTCCTCCCGGCGGTGGGTGACGAACAGGATCGGCAGCTCGGTCCCCAGGTTCTCGCGCACCCAGCGGACGATCTCCGGCCCCGGGATGTCGGGAAGCTCCCAGTCAACGACCAGCAGGTCGAAGGTCTCGCGGCGCAATGCCTTGAGCAAAGTGGCCCCACTTTGGTAGGTGTGGCACATGTGGCCCATGGCTGCGGTGGCACGCTGGATCAGCTCCAGTTGCAGCGCATCGTCATCCAATGCAGCAATGCGCATAGATTCGCTCCTTTCTGGGGGGTGATCCTATGCGCAGGCCCATTCGCAGCTCAAGGTGGTTTGACAAATGTTGATCTTTGGTCAGGCCGTTGCCAGGGCCTGCAGCGCAGCGGCAGCCTCGGCGCGGGCCTCCTGCTCCAGCGGCTCCAGCAGATTGATGGCTGCGTCGAGCCCTTGCTGCTGCAGGCGTGCAATGGCCTGGCCCGCGTCCTTCGGCACGTCGAACCCCTTGCTTTGCAGCAGCATGCGGCCATCGGCCGCCACGAGCTTGAAATAGAACTTGCCGTCGGCCTCGCGGTATTGCTTGAAGCCGGGAAGCGTAGCCTTGGCCGCCTTGGCGGCAGGCTTGCCGCTGCCAGCGCTCTGGGCCAGGCTGCGCAAGCCCACGGCGGCGCGCAGCGCGCGCATGAAGGGCGTGGCGATCTTGCGCGCACGCTCCGCGCCAGCCTGCAGGATGTGTTCGACGTGCTCGGGGTGGGCCAGCAAATCGTCGTAGCGCTCGCGCAGCGGCGCGATCTCCCGGTCGATACGGTCGAACAGCATCTGCTTGGCGTCGCCCCATGCGATGCCATTGGCATAGGCGCGGCGCAGCGCGGCGGTTTCTTCCTCGCTGGCGAACGCCTGGTAGATCTGGAACAGCGCGGAGCCCTCGGTGTCCTTGGGCTCGCCGGGCGCGCGCGAGTCGGTCAGGATGCCGCCGATCAGCTTGCGCAACTGCTCGCGCGGCGTGAACAGGGCGATCGTGTTGTCGTAGCTCTTGCTCATCTTGCGGCCGTCGAGCCCGGGCAGGGTGGCCACCTGGTCGTCCACCGCGGCCTCGGGCAGCACGAAGTGCTCGCCATAGAGGTGGTTGAAGCTTGCGGCCATGTCGCGCGCCATCTCGATGTGCTGGATCTGGTCGCGCCCCACGGGCACCTTGTGGGCGTTGAACAGCAGGATGTCAGCGCCCATGAGCACGGGGTACATGAACAGGCCCGCGGTCACGCCTTCGTCCTGCTCGCGGCCGGCTTCCTGGTTCTTGTCCTGGGCGGCCTTGTAGGCGTGCGCGCGGTTGAGAAGGCCCTTGCCGGTGACGCAGGACAGCAGCCAGTGCAGTTCCGGAATTTCGGGAATATCGGACTGCCGGTAGAACGTGACCCGCTCGGGGTCCAGGCCCGCCGCCAGCCAGCTTGCCGCGATTTCCAGGGTCGAGCGGTGCACGCGCCCCGGGTCCTGGCATTTGATGAGCGCGTGGTAGTCGGCCAGGAAGTAGAAGTTTTCGACCGCCGGGGTGCGCGTGGCTTCGATGGCCGGGCGCATCATCCCCGCGTAGTTGCCCAGGTGGGGGGCGCCGGAGGGCGTGATGCCTGTGAGAAAACGGGTGGTGCTCATGTGCGGGAAATGCAAAAACCCTAGCGCAGCAGCGCAGCCAGGGGCGTGATCAGGAGATGGATGACACCGTAGCCCAGGCTCATCAGCGGGCGCAGCCACAGCGTGCCCACGACCCCGGCGATGACCAGGCCCATGACAATGAAGAACCCCCAGGGCTCGATGCGTGCCACGAGCTGGGCCTGTTTCCAGGGCAGCAGGCCGACGAGGATGCGTCCGCCATCGAGGGGCGGCAGCGGGAACAGGTTGAAAGCCCACATCACCAGGTTGACGAGCACGCCGGCTTGCGCCATCTCGACGAAGAAAGGCTCTTCCACGCCCAGGCCTGGCAGGAGCACCCACAGGAGGGCCCAGAAGATGGCCTGCACGAAGTTCGATGCCGGGCCGGCCAGGGCCACCCACACCATGTCGCGCTTGGGGTTGCGCAGCCGCCCGAACTGCACCGGAACCGGCTTGGCGTAGCCGAACAGAAATGCGCCCGAGGTGGCGAAGTACAGCAGCAGCGGCATCAGGATGGTGCCGACCGGGTCGATGTGCTTGAGCGGGTTGAGCGTGCAGCGCCCCAGCATGTAGGCGGTGTTGTCGCCGAAGTGGCGCGCCGCGTAGCCATGGGCCGCTTCGTGCACGGTGATGGAGAACAGCACCGGCAGCGCGTAGATGAGAACGGTCTGGATGAGATTGTTGATGTCCACGGCGCGATTGTGTCAGACGCAGCGGGCAGGCCCACTGCCCACGCGGGTCACAGGCCCAGGGCCTGCAGGCTGCCCCGGCCTTCGCGCACCACCACGGGCTCGCCGCCCGTGGCCATGGGAACGAGATCCAGCACCGTGGTCGGCGCTTGCGGGCAGGCGCCGGCATCCACGATGCCGTCGAGCTGCTTTTCGTAGCGTTCGCGGATGTCCTGCGGGTCGTTCAGGGGCTCCGTCTCCCCGGCGGGGATCAGTGTCGTGGCCAGCAGGGGGGCGCCGACCAGTTCCAGCAGCGTCTGCAGGCTTTTGTGCGTGGGCACGCGCAGCCCGATGGTCTTGCGCTGCGGATGGCTGACGCGCCGTGGCACTTCCTTGGTCGCGTCGAGGATGAAGGTGTAGGCGCCGGGCGTGGCCAGCTTGAGCAGGCGGTACTGGCGGTTGTCCACGATGGCGTAGCTGGCTAGCTCCGACAGGTCGCGGCACAGCACGGTGAGGTGGTGCTTTTCGTCCACCTGGCGGATGCGCCGCAGCCGGTCCACGGCGGCCTTGTCGTCGAGCTGGCACACCAGGGCGTAGCTGGAATCCGTGGGCACCGCCAGCACGCCGCCCCGGCCCAGCAGCGCTGCTGCCTGCTTGAGCAGGCGCGGCTGCGGGTTGTCGGGGTGGACTTCGAAGTACTGGGCCATGGGACTAGGAGCGGGGGGCCGGAGCGGGCAGTATGCGGCCGGCCAGCAATTCCCACACGGGCTGCAGGCTGGACGGCAGCGGCGGGAGGGCCCCGAGGTCCGTGCGCGACTCCTCCGGGCTGTGGAAGTCGCTGCCACGCGACGCAGCCAGGCCGAACTCCTGCGCCACGGCCGCGTAGGTCAGGTACTCGGCGCTCGTGTGGCTGCCGGTGACCACTTCCACGCCCTGGCCGCCGTGGTGCTTGAACTCGGTGAACAGCGCGTATTCCTCATTGGGGCTGAAGCCGTAGCGCGCCGGGTGGGCGATCACGGCCAGGCCGCCCGCTTCGCGGATCCAGCGCACGGCGTCGCCCAGCGCCGCCCAGCGGTGCGGCACGTACCCGGGCCGGCCTTCGGTGAGGAAACGGCGAAAGACTTCCGGCGTGTCGTGGCACACCCCGATTTCCACGAGATAGCGGGCGAAATGCGTGCGCGAGATCAGCTCGGGGTTGCCCACGTAGCGCAGCGCGCCCTCGTAGGCGCCGGCAATGCCTGCTGCGGCGAGCTGCTGGGCGATCTCCTGCGCGCGTTCGCCCCGGCCGCCGCGCGTGGCGCGCAGGCCCTGCGCCAGCTGCGCATCGTCGGCGTCGAAGCCCAGGCCGACGATGTGCACGGTGGTGCCGATGAAGGTCACGGAAATCTCGACCCCCGTGAGATAGGCCAGGCCCAGGCTGTGTGCCGCCTGGGCTGCGCGGTGCTGGCCACCGATCTCGTCGTGGTCGGTCAGCGCCCAGAGATCCACGCCGTTGGCGTGGGCCCGCGCGGCCAGGGCCTCGGGCGTGAGCGTCCCGTCGGAAACCACGGAATGGCAATGGAGGTCGGCGTTCAGGGGAAAGGTCACCGATCCATTCTACGGGTTTGTCCTAGAGGGTGCAGCGTAGGTGAATTCCTTTAATCGCAGCCCTCCACCCGCCGGATTGTGGGTAATTGAATGTATCTTTCGCGTAGGGCCAAAGACCCAGTGATTCACTCAGACTCGATGCCATGCAGTTAGACAATATTCCGGTGTTTCGCAAGCTATGGGGCATGTTCCTGCTGCTCATGCTGGCGATGCTCGTGGTGGCTGGATTCCAGCAGTACCGCGCCAACAGTTCCATGGCGCAGGCCATGCACGATGTCATGGACATCGAATCGCGCATTACCCAGTCCGTGCGCTGGCGCGGCGATTCGGAAACCACGGTCAGCATGCTGATGGGCGCCGCGGTCACTTCCGATGCGGTGCTGGCGCAGCAGTACGACGCCAAGGTCAAGGAACTGAACACGGCCATCGGCAAGATGCAGGAGGCCATCGTGGCACGCACCAGCGCGCCCGGGGAAAAGGCCGTGCTCGACCAGGTCCTGGTCCAGCACCGCGCCGTGCAGGCGGCCACGGCCAAGACGTGGGATCTCAAGGGCGAGGGGGATGTGGTGGAGACCCAGCGCTTCGCCGACGAGCAGCTGGCGCCGCAGGTGGCGCGCTTCCTGCAGGCGCAGGACGCCTTCGTCGCCACGCTGGAAAAAAGCCGCGAGACGGTCGTCACCGTCGCCGCCGAGCGCCGCATGCGGTACATGGCCGAGGGGCTGGTGGCCTCGGCCTTGCTGATGGCGCTGTTCCTCTTCATGGCCTGGCGGCTGGTGCGCTCCATCACCACACCCTTGCAGCAGGCCGGCCGGTTGATCGACGCGATTGCCGCTGGCGATCTCACGCAGGACCTGCGCAGCGAGCGCAAGGACGAGTTCGGCCACATGCTGCGCGCGCTTTCGGCCATGGCTGCGCGCCTGCGCGGTGTGGTTGGCAACGTGCGCTCGGGCGTGGAGTCGGTGTCGGCGGCATCCGGGGAGATCGCCTCGGGCAACCAGGACCTGTCGGCGCGCACCGAGCAAACGGCCGCGAACCTGCAGCAGGCAGCCGCGAGCATGGAGCAGCTCACCGCTACGGTGACGCAGTCCGCCGATACCGCACGCCAGGCCAACCAGCTTGCGTCCCATGCCGCACAGGCGGCCGAGCACGGCGGCGTGGTGGTGGAGCAGGTGGTGAGCAGCATGCAGCACATCACCGAAAGCTCGCGCAGGATCGGCGACATCATCGGCGTGATCGACGGCATCGCGTTCCAGACCAACATCCTGGCGCTGAACGCTGCCGTGGAGGCGGCACGCGCCGGCGAGCAGGGCCGGGGCTTCGCCGTGGTGGCGGGCGAGGTGCGTTCGCTGGCGCAACGCAGCGCCGAGGCAGCCAAGGAGATCAAGCAGCTCATCGGCCAGTCGGTGCAGAGCGTGGAGAACGGATCGGCGCAGGTGGCCCAGGCCGGGCAGAGCATGCAGGACATCGTGGCCAGCGTGCGCCGCGTGAGCGACCTGATCGGCGAGATCACCGCTTCCAGTGGCGAACAGCGCGACGGCATCGCCCAGGTCAGCCAGGCCGTGACGCAGCTCGACCAGATGACGCAGCAGAACGCAGCGCTGGTGGAGCAGTCCAGCGCGGCGGCAGCGGCCATGCGCGAGCAGGCGGGGCGCCTGGCCGAAGCGGTGGCCGTGTTCAACGTGGGGGCGGCGGCCTCGGCGCCCGTGGCGGTGTCCCGGGCGGCGCTTGCTGGCGCCCGGCCGATGGCGCGGCTGGCGGCGGCCACCGGGGCGCACGGTGCGGCCTGACGCACCATGGGGCATAACGACGGAAAAGGCAGCGCGGGCTGCCTTTTTCGTGGGGCACGCAGCCCCGGCCGTGCATGGTATGGGGCGGACTCCTGCCTTCGGGGCGGTTGCGCCGCGTTGTTGAGTGTTCTACCAAGGCATGTAAGGAAAAGTAAAGTCCTCGCCCGGAAAATCATCCGGCGTGCTGTACTTCGCAGCCGCCATGCCGCCTGTCCGCTGTGCAGCGGCCCTTCAGAATCCCTTGGGTAACAACATGAATTTCAACCATATTTCCGTGGGCCGCAAGCTGTGGGCCATCGTCATCGGCCTGATGGCCGTGATGATGGGGCTGGTGTACGGGATGCAGTCGTATGTGGTCTCCGTCGATGACGAGACGGCCCGCACCGTGCAGTTCAACGAGGACCGCATCACCTTGGCGCTGCGCTGGAAGGGCGGGACGGAATTGACCGCCAACCGGCTGGTCAGCGGGCTCGTCACTACCGACGACAGCCTGACCGAAAGCCTGCAGGCCCAGGTCAAGGCCGGCATCGCCGCCATTTCCGAGATCCAGAAGCAGGTGACGCAGCTCACGGTTTCGGATGCGGGCAAGCAAGGGCTGGAGCGCATCGCTGCCGAGCGCGCAGCGGTGCTGAAGCTCACCGCCGAGGGGCAGAAGCTGCGCGCCGATGGCGACCTCGCGGGCGCGCAGCGCCTGGTGCAGGAACGCCTGAACCCGGCCATTGCCACGTACATCGCGGCGCAGGATGCCTTCGTGGAGATCCAGCAGCAGGCGCGCGACCAGGCCAAGGCGCAGGGCGCACAGGCCCGCGCCGTGGCGCAATGGACCGGCATGGGCGTTTCGATGCTGGTCCTGGCGGTGGGCCTGGTGCTGGCCTGGCTCACGGTGCGCAGCGTCACCGTGCCGCTGGAGCGCGCCGTCGGGCTGGCCGACCAGATCGCTGCGGGCGACCTGACCGCCGACATCCACGACGACCGCAAGGACGAACTGGGCCACCTGCTGCGCTCGCTCTCGGCCATGGCCGCGCGCCTGCGCGCCGTGGTGGGCGAGGTGCGCACGGGCGTGGAGTCGGTGTCGGCCGCGTCGAGCCAGATCGCCACCGGCAACCACGACCTGTCGGCACGCACCGAGCAGACCGCCGCCAACCTGGAGGAAACGGCCGCCAGCATGGAGGAACTCACGGCCACGGTGACGCAGTCGGCCGAAACCGCGCGCCAGGCCAACCTGCTGGCGGGCCAGGCCGCCCAGGCGGCGCAGCGCGGCGGCGAGGTGGTGGGCCAGGTGGTCTCCAGCATGCAGCACATCACCGATTCGAGCCGCAAGATCGCCGACATCATCGGCGTGATCGACTCGATTGCCTTCCAGACCAACATCCTCGCGCTCAACGCCGCCGTGGAAGCGGCGCGCGCCGGCGAGCAGGGCCGGGGCTTCGCCGTGGTGGCGGGCGAGGTGCGTTCGCTGGCGCAGCGCAGCGCCGAGGCGGCCAAGGAGATCAAGGGCCTGATCACGGCCAGCGTGGAGAGCGTCGAGTCCGGCTCGCAGCAGGTCGGCCAGGCCGGCCAGAGCATGGAGGAGATCGTGCAGGGCGTGCGCCGCGTGAGCGACCTGATCGCCGAGATCACGGCATCGACCAGCGAGCAGCGCGACGGCATCGGCCAGGTGAACCAGGCGGTGACCAACCTGGACCAGATGACGCAGCAGAACGCCGCGCTGGTGGAAGAGTCCAGCGCCGCCGCCACCGCCATGCACGACCAGGCCCGGCGCCTGGCGGAGGTGGTGTCGGTCTTCAACGTCGGGGCAGGCGCCGCCGTGCGCGCCGCGGCACCGGTGCGTACACCTGCGCGTGCGCCTGCACGCGCGCCTGCGCGGGCGCCCGCTGTGCCGCGTGCCCCGGCTCCCGCTGTGGCCGCGCCCAAGGCACCAGCCGCCCCGCGCCAGGTGGCAGCAAGCAAGCCGCCGGCCAAGGCAGCCGCGCCGCGGCTGGCCGCCGCACCCGCCAAGGCCCCGCCGCCGCGCCCCAATGCCGCGGCGGAGGACGAATGGGAAAGCTTCTGACCGCCTCGTGCGCTGCCGCTGTTCCTTCACTGTGACCGGCAGCGGTTCTTTTTGCTCTTCTTCCAATAGCTGCTAGCGCTTTCTGGAAAAGGGCTAGAGGGCATTTTGGCTGTTTTTTTGGGTGCCCGGGCCTGCACACGGCCGGGCGCCTTCGCGGGCGCTCTTCTAGAATTCGCGCCCGGCTTTTTCCCGCACACATCCATGAAAGAAAACATCCGTCGTGGCTCGGCCCTGAGCACCCTGCCTTCGCTGATCTTCGCCAGCCGCTGGCTGCAACTGCCCCTCTACCTGGGGCTGATCGCCGCCCAGGCGGTGTACGTGTTCCATTTCTGGGTGGAACTGGTCCACCTGCTGGAGGCCGTGTTCGGCAGCGAGAAGGCCTTGCAGGCGCTGGTGACGAGCATCGGCTACAAGGCCGACGCCCCCATTACCAGCCTGAACGAAACCGTGATCATGCTCGTCGTGCTGGCGCTGATCGACGTGGTCATGATCTCCAACCTGCTCATCATGGTCATCGTCGGCGGCTACGAGACCTTCGTCAGCCGCATGAACCTGGAAGACCACCCCGACCAGCCCGAGTGGCTCAGCCACGTCAATGCCTCGGTGCTCAAGGTCAAGCTGGCCACGGCAATCATCGGCATCAGCTCGATCCACCTGCTCAAGACCTTCATCAACGCCGGCAACTACGACACCAAGGTGCTGATGTGGCAGTCGATCATCCACATCACCTTCCTGCTGAGCGCGCTCGCCATCGCACTGACCGACCGCCTCCTGAGCGCCGCGCACGGCGCGCAAGAGCACTGAGCCACACCATCTGCGCTGCGCGTCCCGCCCACAGCGCATGAAACCGGCGCGGCCCCATGCGCGGGCAGCCGTGCAAGGGCCGCCCCGCCGCACTGGCTGCGTCCCCCTCCCATAGCGTGTAGCGCGTAGAGAGAGGGGGAAGGCGCCGAAGGCGACTCAGGGGGTGTTTACCTCCACGCCCTCGACTACCAACTGCACGCGCCGCTCGCCGCGCCACTCGTTCACGTCGAGCCGGAAGGCCAGCAGCGCCTGGCGCGGCAGCGGCTCGGTGTGGCCGAACCAGATGCCGTCCACCGGCTGGCCCCGGTGCAGCAGCTTGAGCGAGAGGTGGTTCTTGCCCTCGCCCACCAGGCGCTGGTTCAGCACCTCCAGCTCCTCGCTGAACGTCGGCGGGGCGAAGCCCTGGCCCCAGACCTCGCGCGCCAGCAGGTCCACCAGGTCGGCGCGCAGGTACTCGGGCGCCAGCGGGCCGTCGGTTTCCAGGCGGCGCGTCAGCGTGGCGGCGTCCAGCCACTCCTGCGCCACCTGGGCGAAGGCGCGCTCGAAGGTGTCGAAATGCGCCTCGGCCACGGTGCAGCCCGCCGCCATGGCGTGGCCGCCGAATTTCAGCACCACGCCCGGGTGGCGCTTGGCCACGAGGTCGAGCGCATCGCGCAGGTGAAAGCCGGCGATGGAGCGGCCCGAGCCCTTGAGCTCGTGTTTCTTGCCCGGCGCGCTGCTGGCCGCGAAGACGAAGGTCGGGCGGTGCAGCTTGTCCTTGATGCGGCTGGCCACGATGCCCACCACGCCCTCGTGGAAGTCGGGGTCGAACACGCTCACGGCGGGCGGAGGGGCTTCGCTTTCATCGAACAGGCTCTCGGCCATCAGCATGGCCTGCTCGCGCATGCCGCCCTCGATCTCGCGGCGCTCGCGGTTGATGGCGTCGAGCTGGCGCGCCAGCTCCAGCGCGCGCGCCGGGTCGTCGGTGAGCAGGCATTCAATGCCCAGCGTCATGTCGGCCAGGCGCCCGGCAGCGTTGATGCGTGGCCCCAGCGCGAAGCCGAAGTCGAAGGTGGTGGCCTGCCCGGCCTTGCGCCCGGCGGCGGTGAACAGCGCCGCCATGCCTGCGGGCAGGGCACCGGCGCGCACGCGCTTGAGGCCCTGGGCCACCAGACGGCGGTTGTTCGCGTCCAGCCGCACCACGTCGGCCACGGTGCCCAGCGCCACCAGCGGCAGCAGCGGCTCCAGCCGGGGTTGGCTGGCCGTGTCGAAGGCGCCGCGCGCGCGCAGCTCGGCGCGCAGCGCCAGCAGCACGTAGAACACCACGCCCACGCCGGCCAGGGCCTTGCTCTCGAAGGTGCAGCCGGGCTGGTTGGGGTTGACGATGGCATCGGCCGCGGGCAGTTCGGGGCCGGGCAGGTGGTGGTCGGTCACCAGCACCGCGAGGCCCAGCGCCTTGGCCTCGCGCACGCCTTCCACGCTGGCGATGCCGTTGTCCACGGTCACGAGCAGGTCGGCGCCGCGCGCGTGCACGCGGCGCGCGATCGGCGGGGTCAGGCCGTAGCCGTCCACCACGCGGTCCGGCACCAGGTAGTCCACGTGGCGCGCGCCGAGCAGGCGCAGGCCGCGCACGGCCACGGCGCAGGCGGTGGCGCCGTCGCAGTCGTAGTCGGCCACGATGACGATGCGCTGGCCGCTGGCGATGGCGTCGGCCAGCAGCCGCGCCGCCTCCGGCGTGCCGTGCAGCGTGGCGGGCGGCAGCAGGCGCGCCAGGGCGTCGTCCAGCTCGCCGGGCGTGCACACGCCGCGTGCGGCGTACAGGCGCGCCAGCAGCGGGTGGATGCCGGCCTGTTCCAGCGCCCAGGTGCTGCGGGGCGGGGTGTCTCTGACTATTATTTTCATAGCTGCTCGCGCAAGCTGGTAAAGCGTTGGGGCCGGAAAATGCTTTGAATCTTCTGGCCCAGGGAGCGTGGTGCGCTGCGCCACTGCAGGAAGGCGCGCTCGCCGCACAGCGTCAGCTGCACGGGTGCGCCGCGCGCCGCCTGCGCGGCAAGCCGCGCCACGGGGCCGCTGTCGAGCGCCCGCCAGGCCGCCGCCCAGGCCGTCCAGTCCATGCGCAGCGCGGCGTCGCGCAGGGTCTGGTCCACCTGCGGGGGCGCGGCGGCGATGGGGGGCAGCACCAGCGCGCCCGCGCCGTGCACCCAGATGGCGTTGACGGGCAATTGCCCGCGCGCCGTGCGCGCGTCGTTGAAGGCGTGGGTGTAGAGCAGCATCTGCACCTCGCTGTGCAGGCGCTGCAGCAGGCGCTCGTGCGGGCCCCGGGGCATCCAGTGGCGCACGTCGCGGCCCTGCACGCGGTCGAGCGCGGCGGTTTCCAGGCCCGCGAAGGCGCTGCCGCGCGCCAGCCAGCGCAGCGGCTGCGCGTAGTGCAGGGTGATGCCGTCCTCGGCGAACCAGGGCGCCAGCAGCGCCAGCAGGGCGCGCGATTCGGCCTCGGCCAGCGCCAGCGCCTCGGGCGGCAGCATGTGGATCTGGTCGGCGCCGGCCTTCCAGTGGCAGGGGGTGATCCAGGCGCAGGGCTGCGTGGTGTCGGCGGCTTCCCAGGCGGCCCAGGGCGTGGCGCCGGCGGGCAGGCCCAGCGCCTGCGCCAGCGCGCGTTCGTGCGGGGGGCCGTAATCGTGTTCGTCGCCGGCTTCGCCGCCGGTGGGAGCCAGGCGCGCCAGCAGGCTGTCGAGCTGGGGCAGGGCCAGGGCCGGCAGGGCCTGCTGGCATCCCTCGGCCTGGGCGATGGCCCAGGGGATCAGCAAATGGGGGGAATCGGGCATGGGCGGTATTGTCCGGGATGCCACAATCGGCGCGCCCCGGATCGCCAGTACGTTCGCGGGGGCGAATCAGATCCACACCATGCAAATTCCCTACGAGCTGGCCCTGGGCTGGCGCTACACCCGTGCGGGCCGCGCCACGCGGCGCAACGGCTTCATCTCGTTCATCTCGGGCGTGTCCATGCTGGGCATCGCGCTCGGGGTGGCTGCGCTCATCATCGTGCTGTCGGTGATGAACGGCTTCCAGAAAGAAGTGCGCGACCGCATGCTCAGCGTGGTTTCGCACATCGAGATCTTCGCCCCCGGCGGGGCGGCGCTGCCCGACCTGGCGCAGACCCTGGCCGAGGCGCGGCGCAACCCGGCGGTGGTGGGCGCGGCGCCCTTCGTGGCCGCCCAGGCGCTGCTGGCGCGCGGCGAGGACATGAAGGGCGCGCTGGTGCGTGGCATCGACCCGGCGCGCGAGGGCGAGGTGACCGACCTGGCCGCCGCCAACGCCGACGTGCTGCGCCAACTGGAGCCCGGCGCCTTCCGCGTGGTGCTGGGCATCGAGCTGGCGCGCCAGCTGGGCGTGCGCACGGGCGACCTGGTCACGCTCATCGCCCCGGGCGGCCAGGTCACGCCCGCGGGCGTGGTGCCGCGCCTCAAGCAGATGACGGTGGCCGGCACCTTCAACTCCGGCCACTACGAATACGACGCCGCCCTGGTGCTGCTGCACCACGAGGATGCCGAGCGCCTGTTCCGGCTCGAAGGGCCGACGGGCGTGCGCCTGAAGCTGCAGAACCTGCACGACGCCCCCATGGTGGCGCGCGAACTGGCCGACACGCTGACCGGCCACCTCCTGATCCGCGACTGGACGCAGCAGAACCGCACCTGGTACGCCGCCGTGCAGCTGGAAAAACGCATGATGTTCATCATCCTCACGCTCATCGTGGCGGTGGCGGCGTTCAACCTCGTCTCCACCCTGGTCATGACCGTGACCGACAAGCGCGCCGACATCGCCATCCTGCGCACCCTGGGCGCGAGCCCGCGCAGCATCATGGGCGTGTTCGTGGTGCAGGGGGCCATGGTGGGCGTCATCGGCACCCTGGCCGGGCTGCTGCTGGGGCTGGGCATCGCGTTCAACATCGACGTCATCGTGCCGGCCATCGAGCGCGCGCTGAACGCCAGCTTCCTGCCCAAGGACATCTACCTCATCAGCAAGATGCCCAGCGACCCGCAAAGCAGCGACATCGTGCCGATCGCCGTCATCTCGCTGGTGCTGGCCTTCGTGGCCACCCTGTATCCGAGCTGGCGCGCCAGCCGCGTCAACCCGGCGGAGGCCCTTCGCTATGAATAACGTAGCTTCCAACGCAAACCCAGTAAGCGCCCAGGGCCAAAATGGCATGAATTCCGGCGTGGTGCTGCAGGCCCAGGGCCTGGCCAAGCGCTTCACCGAAGGGCGGCTCGACGTGCGCGTGCTGCAGGGCGTGGACTTGCAGGTGCGCCGGGGCGAGACGCTGGCCATCGTCGGCGCCTCGGGCTCGGGCAAGAGCACGCTGCTGCACCTGCTGGGCGGGCTCGATGCGCCCAGCAGCGGCAGCGTGCAGCTGCTGGGCCACAACCTGCACGCGCTGGCGCCCGCCGAGCAGGGGCGGCTGCGCAATGCGCACCTGGGCTTCATCTACCAGTTCCACCACCTGCTGCCCGAGTTCAGCGCCATCGACAACGTGGCCATGCCGCTGCGCATCCGGCGCCAGCCGTACGAGGACTGCCTGCGCGAAGCCCAGCAGATGCTGGCCGCCGTGGGCCTGGCCGAGCGCGTGCAGCACCGCCCCGCCGAGCTCTCGGGCGGCGAGCGCCAGCGCGTGGCCATCGCGCGCGCGCTGGTCTCGCGCCCGGCCTGCGTGCTGGCCGACGAGCCCACCGGCAACCTTGACCGCAGCACGGCCGACAACGTGTTCCAGCTCATGCTGCGCCTGGCGCGCGAGCAGGGCACGGCCTTCGTGCTGGTGACGCACGACGAAACCCTGGCCGCGCGCTGCGACCGCGTGCTGCGGCTGGTGGAAGGGCGGCTGGGGTAGGCCCGCAGCCCATGCCCGGCTGGATCGACACCCACTGCCACCTCGACGCGCCCGAGTTCGCCCCCGACGTGGACGCCGTGCGCGCCCAGGCGCGCGCGGCGGGCGTGGCGCACTGCGTCATCCCGGCCGTGGAGCGAGCCCAGTGGGACGCGGTGCGCCAGCTTGCGCACCGCCATGGCGACAGCTACGCCCTGGGCATCCACCCGCTCTACACGCCGCAGGCCGCCGACGAAGACCTGGAGGCGCTGGCCGCCGCGCTGGCGCGGCACCAGGCCGACCCGCGTCTGGTCGCGGTGGGCGAGATCGGGCTCGACGGCTTCGTGCCCGGCCTCGACCCCGCGCGCCAGTGGCGCTTCTATCGCGCGCAGCTGCAGCTGGCGCGGCGCTTTGGCCTGCCGGTGATCCTGCACGTGCGCCGCTCGGCCGACCGCTTGCTCAAGGGCCTGCGCGAAGTGCCGGTGCGCGGCGGCATCGCCCATGCCTTCAACGGCAGCGTGCAGCAGGCGCAGGCGTTCATCGCCCTGGGCTTCAAGCTCGGGTTCGGCGGCGCCGTGACCTACGAGCGCGCCCTGCAACTGCGCCGCCTGGCGCAGGCGCTGCCGGAAGACGCCATCGTCATGGAAACCGACGCGCCCGACATTCCGCCGCACTGGCTCTACCGCACCGCCGCCGAGCGCGCGGCGGGCCTGCCCCAGGGGCGCAACAGCCCGGCCGAGCTGCCGCGCATCGGCGCAGAAGTGGCGGCGCTGCGCGGGCTGGCCCCGGCGCACTGGGCTGCGCGCACCCGTGCCAGTGCAGTGGCCGCGCTGCCCAAGGTGGGTGTGCTGGTTACATGAGTTTTTGGCCTGCAGCCCTTATGCAGAAAGCACTGAATGCTCCTTTTTCGAGAGCGTCTGGTGTCGTGCGCGCGTCCACCAGGGTGCTTGGTTTTGAATTGGTATGCTTTTGTCATGCCATATCTTCCTGACGCGCCCCGGCGCCGGTTGTTCGTCATCGGCAGTTTCGTCGAAGCCCATTGCTGGACCGTGGCCCGGCTGCCAGGCCGTGACGAGAGCCAGCAGGCGAGCAGCTACGTGCGCGAATGCGCGGGCAAGGGCCTCGCCGTGGCGCTGGGGGCGCATCGGCTGGGCGCCGCGGTGGACTTGCTCATGGCCGTGGGCCACGACGCGGCGGGCGATGCCCTGCTGCAACGGCTCGCACGCGAAGGGCTGGATGCCGCCCATGTCCACCGCTTGGGGCCGCATTCCGGTCAGGGCTGCGGGCTGACCGGTGCGCAGGGCGAGACCACCGTCACCGTCCATCCCGGCGCCAATGCCCTGCTGGGCGCGCGCGAACTGCGCCTTGCCGCGCATTGCATTCAGCAGGCTGCCGTGGCCTATGCACAGTGCGAAGCGCCCCTGCCGTTGGTGGCCGATGCGCTGCGCATGGCCCAGGCGGGCGGCGCCGCCACCGTGCTCAATCCCTCGCCCTGGCCGCAGGGCTGCTGCGACGAACTGCTGGCGGCGGCCAGCATCCTCGTGGTCAACCGCAAGGAGGCGGCGGCTTTGCTGCGCCACCTGGGCTGCTCGCAGCACGGTGCGCCCGGTCACGCTCCCAATGACTTATTGAACCCGCTGCCGCGCTTGCTGTGGAGCCAGTGGCCAGGGCAGTGGCTCGTCATTACCCTGGGCGCACAGGGCTGCGTCGCCCATGCGCGCAGCGGCGCCGTGCTGTGCGAGGCGGGCCGCCGCGTGAATGCCAGCCAGCCTATCGGCGCGGGCGATGCCTTCGCCGCAGGGCTGTGCGCCGCGCTGGCACTCGGCAAGCCCATGGCCCAGGCGCTGCGCGCCGCCAATGCCTGCGGCGCGCTGGCTGCCAGTTGCAACGGCATCCTGGATGCATTGCCGCATCAGGGCGCCGTGGATGCTTTGCTGGCGTCTTGAGATATCCAAAAAATCCAATAGGGGATTTTTTCTCGAAAGTTTGTGCATGGTTTTGATGCTTTATGGGTTTTTTGGTATCCTTAAAAGTATCCAAAAACATTGGAAGAAAACACATGCGCAAAACTCCATTCCATCTTCTGGCCCACGCACCGGTGCGCGCCAGCCTGGTTCTGGCGGCTGCTGCCACCGCGGGCACGGGCTTGGCGGCTACGCAGACTTGGAACACGCCGGGCGGCTACACCTGGGTGGTGCCAGCGGGCGTTACCCAGATCGACTTGGAACTGATGGGCGGCGGCGGTGGCGCCAGCGCAGCAGCCACAGGCCCCTTCACGGCTGGCGGTGCTGGCGGGCCAGGCGGGCGCGTGCAGGCCGCAGCCGTGGCGGTCACGCCGGGCAGCACCTTGCACATCACCGTGGGCGGTGGCGGCGGCAGCGGGGGCGGCATTCCCCGCAGGGGCGGTGGCGGAGGCGCGGCATCGTTCGTGCACACGCCGACTGACTGGCTGGCGGTGGCGGGCGGTGGCGGTGGCGGCGGGGCGACTGGTGCCGACGGTGCGGGCGGCCACGGGTGCGGCGGCGATGGTTCCGCCGGCGGAGCCAACCCGGTGTTCTCCGGCCAAGGCGGGCAAGGCGGCCGGCCCGGCGGCGGGGCGGGCGGCGCGGCCAGCACGGGCGGCGCCAGCGGAACGGCTGGTGCCAGCGGCTCCGCCTTCAGCGGCGGGCCGGGGGGCGACGGCGGCAGGGGTATTGCCTGGGCCAACAACGGCGGCTCGTTCGCCAGCAGTAGTGCCGTCGCGGCCTATGGCATGGGCGGCCGCGGCGCCCTCAACACTGCCGATACGGGCGGTGGCGGTGGCGGCGGCAGCGGGTACGCAGGCGGTGGAGGTGGAGGCTCCAGCTACGCCCAGTTGGATGGCGGTGGCGGCGGCGGCAGTTCTTTCCCTGCTGGTGCCTGTACCCCCTATACCAATGGCGGTGTGGTGGCGGGGAGTGGCAGTGCAGGTGGAAACGGCTCCGTGACGCTGACCTGGGTGGCGCCTGCGGTCGCGGGCAGCGTGCAGCCCGTGCCCGTGGATGCGCCCTGGGCGCTGGGCCTGCTGGCGGCGGCGCTGGGTGCGGCGGGCTGGCGGCGTGCCGGCAAGAGAGTATCAAAATGATAGCTTCTTGCGCTTTCTGCATAAAGGCTGGAGGCCAATTGGGCTTGAAGTTCTGGCCCTGGATGCGCACGCTGGGCCGGGTCTGGCGCGGGCGCAGGCCGACTGGATGCCCGATCCGGGGTTTGTCGGTGCACCCGGTGATGGGGTGTATTCGTTGGCTGTGTAGCCCGATGTGCGGCGCCATCCCGGGCGTGGGGCGTTGAGGGCAAGGCGATGGCGATGCGGCGCTTGCGCTCTGCCTGTGTTTTTGCAGCGGCCTTGTCCGCGCTTTTGATGGGGTGCGTGACGATGGCCAATGCCAGCGACAGCTCCACTGGCGACATTCCGCCCTGCCTCCAGGCCGCGATTGCACCGGAAAAAATGGATGCACATACGCCGCCGGTGGCAATTTACGAGCTTGAACTGGATGGTCAACGGCTGTACCGGCTGGAAAAGGATCTGTCGCGGCTGCGTTTTGTGCGCATGCCCGATGTGGCCGCGCTGGATGCGCATTGCAAGGTGGTCTTGTCGCTGCCGCAGCGGGAGTTTGACCGGCG
This sequence comes from Acidovorax sp. YS12, assembly GCA_021496925.1. Classification (NCBI taxonomy): domain Bacteria; kingdom Pseudomonadati; phylum Pseudomonadota; class Betaproteobacteria; order Burkholderiales; family Comamonadaceae; genus Acidovorax; species Acidovorax sp. YS12. The sequence continues at coordinate 1,883,503 of CP053915.1, read as the reverse complement.
GGTGCGGATTGTGCGCATTCTGTGGGTCCATCCCGGCAAGGAATATGCGGGACGGATGCGTGCAGAGATGCCGAAACCAAGCGAATGAAAAATCAACCAAATGAGGTTTCCATGAAAGTTCGGCAATACGGCATCGCCCGCCTGACACAGTCTGGCGCGGTGGCAGCAGTAGCCCTGCTGGCCCTGTGCTGTGCGGCGCAGGGGCAAACCCAGGTTCAATTGCAAAAGCGGGTGGAGATAAAGCCCGCCGAGCCGGACAAGAAAACGCTTTCGTCCGGGCAGGTGGCCAACTTGCAGCGGGCCGGCACGTTTTCTTCTGCGCCTTTGCGCACCAAGGTGCCCATTCCGCGCAATCCGTCGTATGAGAAGACGGTGGACGGCCACAAGGTCAAGACGACACTGATGCTCAGTCCGCTGCACAACGCCATGCGCCAGGGCGCTGGCAGCAAAGGCGGCGTGCAGCGCAAGGAGGAGCCGCCTACCTACAAAGACGGCTTGGTGTGCCGCAACGCCACGGTGCGGGTGTCGCTGGACGACGACTCGTTCAAATCCGTCTCGCAAAGCGGGCAGGCCACACGCTTGCTGCCGGGGCTGGTGTATGACTTCGACAGCTTTTTCAGCGGGCGCATGGCCCCATCCGCTGCGCCGCGCCATCCAGTGCGGCTGTCGCTGCCCAACGTGACCGGCATGGCTGCGCCCGGCGGCGGGCTGGCGCGTGCGGGCGGTGGCGGCCCCGCGTCCTACATCGACGTGGACCAGCCCGACATGTCCACGCTAAACGAGGCGGCGCTGCAGTTGCGCAACCGCCTGCCCCCGAAAAGCGGCAACAAGCAGTCCGCCAGCATGGACATTCAGGAACTGCACAGCGGTGCGGAGGCGCTGCTGGCGCTGTCAGGCAGTGCCGCCGCCTATGGCGTGAAGGTGAGCGCCGCCTACGAGAGCAACAGCGCCAGGGAGGAGCGCCAGATACTGGTCGACGCGACGCAGGAGATGTTCACCATTAGCGCCATGCCGTCCAGCGAGGGCATCTTCGTCAACCCCGAAGACGCCCGAAAGGGCGACAAGATCATGCTGGGCAACGTGACCTACGGCCACCGCGTGCTGCTGGCAATCAAGACCCAGACGCGCAGCGAGTCGGAGTTTGCATCGGCTACCGCCTCGTACAGCAACTTCGTGGCCAAGGCCGAGGCCAGTGCCAAGGCGGGCAGCCGCACCTTCAGCGGCAGCAGCAGCATCCGCATGTACGACGTGGGCAACATATCCAAGGCAGCACCTACCAGCATCGAGCAGGTGGATGGCTGGCTCAAGGCGTACTTTGCCAGCGCCAACATGGAGAACGCGCAGCCCATCCGCTACCAGTTCGTCAACATGAACAATGAATTGGTGCGCTCCGAAAGCGCTACCGACAACGTGCCCGTGAACAATTGCGTGCAGGACGACATGACGCTCAAGGTGACGCTGGAGCAAATCCGCAACGTCAACGCGCGCGAGCACCAGTCCATGCCCGATGCAGGCAAATCCGTCAGCGGCGGCAACCGCAACGAGGTGGTCAAGTTTGGCACTCGCCAGACGGTCAACGCCGTGGTGGGTGGGCGGGAGATTTTTGATCTGCGCGGCCGCCCGCACCACAGCATTTGCTGGTGGGACCAGGGCAATGCCGACTGCGGCCCGGCGCGCGAGTTCAACGGCCAGGTCGACGTCAACAAAGCCGACACCGAGCGCGCCTTCCCCATCAAGGCCAGCCAGGTGCGCGAGAGCGACCACGTGAACATCCATACCGCCTACATCGCCATGTACCGCACCAAGGCGGGCGGCAGCACCAATGGCAAGCAAAACCCGCAGCCCGCCGACAAGGTCTATATCAACGACGTGATCGCCGCAGGCGGCGCGGGCAAGCCCTGGTATGTGCAGGTGCCATGGAACGGGCGCTTGTTTGAATACCGCTACCGGCTGGTGGCGGAGTGAGGTTTGCTATTTAAACAATAGCTTCTTGCGCTTTTTGTATAAGCGCTAGAGGCTATTTTCATCATGAATGTTTCGGGGCGCTATGTCGTCAGGTTGACCCGGTAGGCATAGGCGTCCCCGCGAAAGCTGCCTTCCACGTACTCGACCATACGCCCCTCGGCATCCAGGCTTTTGCGCTTGATGAGCAGGCAGGGCATGGGGGCGTCGAAGCCGAAGGCTTCCATCTCATCCGTGCTGCTCATGACGGCCTCGATGCTTTGCTCGGCGCCGGCCATGTGGATGCCGCAACGCTCGCGCAGCCAGGCGTAGATGGAGCCTTCGCCGTTCCAGTCTTCGAGCTGGGGGGCCAGGGTGAGGTCGTACCACGCCAGTTCGCGCGACATGGGCGCGCCGTTGCCCAGGCGCAGGCGGCGCACGTGCAGCAGCGGTGCGTGCGAGGGGCGGGCGAAGATGCTGGCGATGGTGCGCTCGTGCACCACCTGCAGTCCCAGCAGGCGGGTCGATGGCTCCATGCCCAGCTCCTGCATTTCCTCGGTGAAGCCCTTGAGGCGCGACATGACCGGGCTGACGCGCGGTGTGCGCTTGACCACAGTGCCGCCGCGCCCGTGGCCGCTGGCAATCACGTCAGCTTCGCGCAGCGCGTCGTAGGCGCGTTTGACGGTGGTGCGGCTGACCTTGAGCGCATCGGCCAGGTCGCGCTCGGAGGGCAGGTGGCTGCCTTCACTGAGGGCACCGCTGACGATCAAGGCCTGGAGCTGGCGCTGCAACTGCACATAGAACGGCGCAGGCTGCTCCTCGGACAGTGCAATGCCTCGGATGCCCGCAGGCAGGGCGAGCGTGGGCGGCTTGCCTGCCTTTGCCTTGTCCGTCACCGTTACAGCACTTCGCTGGCGAAATCCGCCAGGCGCGAGCGTTCGCCGCGCGCCAGCGTGATGTGGCCGCTGTGCGGCCAGCCCTTGAAGCGGTCCACCGCGAAGGTCAGGCCCGACGAGCCTTCGGTCAGGTAGGGCGTGTCGATCTGCGCCAGGTTGCCCATGCAGACGATCTTCGTGCCTGGGCCGGCGCGCGTGATCAGGGTCTTCATCTGCTTCGGGGTCAGGTTCTGCGCTTCGTCGATGATGACGAACTTGTCCATGAAGGTGCGCCCGCGCATGAAGTTCATGCTCTTGATCTTGATGCGGCTGCGGATCAGGTCGTTGGTGGCGGCGCGCCCCCATTCGCCGGGGTTGCCGCCGTCTCCCTTGGCGAGGAACTCGAGGTTGTCGTCGAGCGCGCCCATCCACGGGCCCATCTTCTCCTCCTCGGTGCCGGGCAGGAAGCCGATGTCCTCGCCCACGCTCACCGTGGCGCGGGTCATGATGATCTCGCTGTAGCGGCGCTCGTCCAGCACCTGCGTCAGGCCTGCGGCCAGGGTCAGCAGCGTCTTGCCCGTGCCGGCGGTGCCGGTGAGGGTGACGAAGTCCACGTCCGGGTCCATGAGCAGGTTCATGGCGAAGTTCTGCTCGCGGTTGCGCGTGGTCACGCCCCAGACGGCGTTCTTGGCGTGGCCGTAGTCCTTGAGGGTCTGCAGCACGGCGGTCTTGTCGCGGATCTCGGTTACGCGCGCGTACAGGCTGGGCTCGCCCGGCGCCTCGAAGTAGACGAACTGGTTGATCATCAGCCCGGCCACCAGCGGGCCGCTGATGCGGTAGTAGGTGTGCGCGCCGCTTTGCCAGCTCTCCACGTTCTTGCCGGCCTTGTTCCAGAAGTCCGGCGGCAGGGCGAGCGCGCCCGCGTACAGCAGGTCGTCGTCTTCCAGCGCCTTGTCGTTCTGGTAGTCCTCGGCGGGCAGGCCCAGGGCGCGCGCCTTGACGCGCATGTTGATGTCCTTGGACACCAGCACCACTTCGCGCGGCGCGTACTGGGCGCGCAGCGCCTCGACCACGCCGAGGATCTGGTTGTCCGCCTTGCCTTGCGGCAGGCTGGTGGGCAGCTGGTAGTCCAGCGGCGCGGTCTGGAAGTACAGCTTGCCGGTGGCGGCGCGCTGGCCCGTGGCGTCGAGCGCGATGCCCTTGCCCATGTCGGCGCCCTGGGTGGCCACCAGCGCGTCGAGCGAGCGGCTGACCTGGCGGCCGTTGCGCGCCACCTCGGTCATGCCTTTCTTGTGTGCGTCGAGCTCCTCCAGCACGATCATCGGCAGAAAGATGTCGTGCTCCTCGAAACGGAACAGGCTGGTCGGGTCGTGCAGCAGCACGTTGGTGTCGAGCACGAAGAGCTTGGCGGGGCCGCTGGCGCGGGCCTTGCGCGGGCGGGCGGCGGCGGCTTGGGGCGCTGCGGCGGTCTTGGCTGCGGGCCGGGTGGCGGGCTGGGGCGTGGCCTTGGCAACTACGGGCGCGGCGCTCACGGGGCGGGCCGTGGCGGGCGCGGGCTTGGCGCGGGGCGTTTGTGCCGTGCGCGCCGTGGCCTTGCGGGCCGTGGACGGGGCGGCGGCGAAGGCTTGCTCGGGCAGGCGGGCGGCGCGCTGGGTCGGGGCGGGGGGCAGGGGCATGGTCGGGGAGGCTTCCAGAGGCGGTTCAGAAAACAAAAAGCCGCCGGGCGAACCGGGCGGCTTGTCGTGTGCGGGAGGGGAGCGGCTTGTTCTGGTGCTGCATCAGCGTGCCATTATGCACAGCCCCCGTGACGCCCGTCAGGCAGCTTTCTTCAGCGCCTTGAGCGATTTCACGGCCTTGAGCACCTCGTCCACGTGGCCGGGCACCTTCAGGCCGCGCCATTCCTGCACCAGCAGGCCGTCGGGGCCGACCAGGAAGGTGCTGCGCTCGATGCCCTTGACCTTCTTGCCGTACATGATCTTGTTCTTGACCACGCCGAACATGTGGCACATCTTTTCCTCGGTGTCGGCGATCAGCTCGAAGGGCAGTTCGAGCTTTTCCTTGAAGTCGTCGTGCGACTTCATATTGTCGCGCGAGACGCCGAACACCGCCGCGCCGGCCTTCACGAAGTCCTTGTACTTGTCGCGGAACTGCATGGCCTCGGTGGTGCAACCCGGGGTGTTGTCCTTGGGGTAGAAGTACAGCACCAGAATCTGGCCCTGGTGGGAGGTGTTGGAGACCTTGATTCCGCCGGTCGCGTTGGCTTCAAATTCTGGGAGGGGTTTGTTGACAACGATCGCCATAGGGTCCGAATCTCTGCTGGAAATGTCGTAGAAAAAACCGGGGAAGTGGGTGTGTTATTGTTTTAGGTTGCCCCGGCCGCAATCCGTGATTTTACCCCGAAACCCACGGAAGGCTCGCATTGGGCAGATCGTGCCGGCGCCGTGCGCAGGGAAAAGGCGTGGTAGTGCCCACCTCGGGCTCAGGGCGACGGCAGCAGCAGGGCCACCGCCACCCGGCGGCCTTCGCCCAGCAGGAAGTTGTAGGTGCGGCAGGCGGCGGCCGTGTCCATGGTTTCCAGGCCCATGCGCCGCTGCATCAGCGGCGCCAGCCAGGCGGGCGGCACGAAGCGGATGCGCGGGCCGCTGCCGAAGAGCACCATTTCCGCGTCGATTTCGGCCAGCCGGGCGAAGTGCGCGGGCGTGAGATCCTCGAAGCGTTCGCAATCCCACGGCTGGCGCAGGCCGTCCGGGCCGAGGACGATGCTGTGGTGGATCTTCTCGGGTCCCACGGCCACCCAGCCGGGGCCGTAGCCGCTGATGGAGTGGGCGCTGGACGGGTCGGGCTGGAGCTTCATGGTGCGGCGGGCGGTGGCGCGGCCCGGCGGGCGGGCGCCGCCCGGGTGCGCGGGTGAAATGTGGTCAAATTATAAGTTTCACCGCCGCATGCTGCCCGCTGGGCAGTGCCCTTGTTCTCATCGATACGCGCATGAAGACCGTCCGCAAATCCGCCAAGCTCAACAATGTCCTCTACGATGTCCGCGGCCCCATCGTGGACGCGGCCAAGCAGATGGAGGACGAAGGCCAGAAGATCATCAAGCTGAACATCGGCAACATGGCGCCGTTCGGCTTCGATGCGCCCGAGGAAGTGCAGCAGGACATGATCCGCAACCTGCCCAACTCGGCGGGCTATTCCGACAGCAAGGGCATCTTCGCCGCGCGCAAGGCGGTGATGCACTACACCCAGCAGCTCGGCATCGCGGGCGTGACGCTGGACGACATCTACCTGGGCAACGGCGCCAGCGAGCTGATCGTGATGGCGACCAATGCGCTGCTCGACGACGGCGACGAACTGCTCGTGCCCATGCCCGACTACCCGCTGTGGACGGCGGCCGTGTCGCTCTCGGGCGGCTCGCCGGTGCACTACCGCTGCGACGAGGACGCGGGCTGGCTGCCCGACCTGGACGACATGCGCGCCAAGATCACGCCGCGCACGCGCGGCATCGTCGTCATCAATCCGAACAACCCGACCGGCGTGCTCTACCCCGTGGAGCTGCTCAAGGGCATCCTCCAGATCGCGCGCGAGCATGGCCTGGTGCTGCTGGTGGACGAGGTGTACGACAAGGTGCTGTACGACGGCGTGCAGTTCACCTCGATGGCCAGCCTCTCCACCGACGTGCTCACGCTCACGTTCAATTCGCTCTCCAAGGCCTACCGCTCGTGCGGCTACCGTGCGGGCTGGATGGTGCTCTCCGGCCCCAAGGCGGACGCGCGCGACTACATCGAGGGCCTGAACATGCTGGCCAACCTCAAGCTCGGCTCCAACGTGCCGGGCCAGTGGGCCATCCAGACCGCGCTGGGCGGCTACCAGAGCATCCACGACCTGGTCAAGCCCGGCGGGCGCTTGCGCCGCCAGCGCGACCTGGCCTACGAGCTCATCACGCAGATTCCCGGCGTCACCTGCGTCAAGCCGCAGGCGGCGCTGTACATGTTCCCGCGCCTCGACCCGGCCATGTACCCCATTGCCGACGACCGGCAGTTCTTCATGGAAGTGCTGCGCGCCACGCGCGTGATGCTGGTGCAGGGCTCGGGCTTCAACTACCCGGACAACCAGCATTTCCGCATCGTCTTCCTGCCGCACGAGGACGACCTGCGCGAGGCCATCGGGCGCCTGGCGGGCTTCCTCGCCACCTACCGGCAGCGCCACGCCCAGGCTGCGTTAACGGCCTCCAAAACTCATTTTTTTATAGCTGCTAGCGCTTGACTGGCAAGCGTTTCAGCCATTTTTGACTGGTAAAACTGATATGAAACCCATCCAAGTCGGCCTGCTGGGCATTGGCACCGTGGGCAGCGGCGTGTTCAACGTGCTGCAGCGCAACCAGGAAGAGATCCGCCGCCGCGCGGGCCGCGGCATCGAGATCGCCATGGTGGCCGACCTGGACACCGGGCGCGCGCGCTCCATCGTGGGCGACAAGATCCGCGTGGTGGGCGATGCGCGCGAAGTGATCGCCAACCCCGAGATCGACATCGTCATCGAGCTCATCGGCGGCTACGGCGTGGCCAAGGCGCTGGTGCTCGAAGCCATTGCCGCCGGCAAGCACGTGGTCACCGCCAACAAGGCGCTGCTGGCGGTGCATGGCACCGAGATCTTCGCCGCCGCCTCGGCCAAGGGCGTGATGGTGGCCTTCGAGGCCGCCGTGGCCGGGGGCATCCCGATCATCAAGGCGCTGCGCGAGGGCCTGACGGCCAACCGCATCCAGTGGCTGGCCGGCATCATCAACGGCACGACGAACTTCATCCTGTCCGAGATGCGCGACAAGGGCCTGGACTTCGACGTGGTGCTCAAGGAAGCCCAGCGCCTGGGCTACGCCGAGGCCGACCCGACCTTCGACATCGAGGGCGTGGACGCCGCGCACAAGGCCACCATCATGAGCGCCATCGCCTTCGGCATTCCGGTGCAGTTCGACAAGGCCTACGTGGAAGGCATCACCAAGCTCGCCGCCGCCGACATCCGCTACGCCGAGCAACTCGGCTACCGCATCAAGCTGCTGGGCATCTCCAAGCGCACCGACAAGGGCGTGGAGCTGCGCGTGCACCCCAGCCTGGTGCCGGCCAAACGCCTGATCGCCAACGTGGAAGGCGCCATGAACGCCGTGGTGGTGCAGGGCGACGCCGTGGGCAGCACGCTGTACTACGGCAAGGGCGCGGGCAGCGAGCCCACGGCCAGCGCCGTGATCGCCGACCTGGTGGACATCACGCGCCTGCACACTGCCGACCCCGAGCACCGCGTGCCGCACCTGGCCTTCCAGCCGCACACGCTGGACCAGGCCATGGACCAGCTGCCCGTGCTGCCCATGAGCGAGGTGGTGACCAGCTACTACCTGCGCCTGCGCGTGGCCGACCAGGCCGGCGTGCTGGCCAAGGTCACGGGCCTGCTGGCCGAGGCCGGCGTGAGCATCGACGCCGTGCTGCAGCGCGAGGCCGACGAAGTGGGCGGCGAGGGCTCGACGCAGACCGACCTCATCATCCTCACGCACGACACGCGCGAGGGCACCATGGACGCCGTGATCGCCCAGATGCAGGCGCTGCCCACGGTGCTGGCGCCGATCACGCGCATCCGCAAGGAGGAGCTGAACTGATGCAATACCTTTCCACGCGCGGCCACCCCGAACGCAAGCGCTTTTGCGACATCCTGCTCGAAGGCCTGGCGCCCGACGGCGGCCTGTACCTGCCGGAGCACTACCCGCAGATCAGCAGTGAACGCCTGGGTGCGCTGCGCACGGTCTACCAGACCCAGGGCTACGCGGAACTGGCGTTCCAGATCCTGTCGCTCTACATCGACGACATTCCGGCCGAGGACCTGCGCGCCCTGTGTGCCAAGACCTACACCGCCGAGGTGTTCGGCACGGCGGCCATCGTGCCGCTGCGCCCGCTCGAAGACGGCCTGTGGCTCGAAGCCCTGTCCAACGGCCCCACGCTGGCCTTCAAGGACATGGCCATGCAACTGCTGGGCAACCTGTTCGAGTACGAGCTGGCCCGCCGTGGCGCGCAGCTCAACATCCTCGGCGCCACCAGCGGTGACACCGGCAGCGCGGCCGAGTACGCCATGCGCGGCAAGCAGGGCGTGCGCGTGTTCATGACCAGCCCGCACGGCCGCATGAGCCCGTTCCAGCAGGCGCAGATGTTCAGCCTGCAGGACGAGAACATCCACAACATCGCCGTCGAGGGCGTGTTCGACGACTGCCAGGACATCGTCAAGGCCGTCAGCAACGACCTGGAGTTCAAGCGCCGCTACAAGATCGGCACCGTCAACTCCATCAACTGGGCGCGCCTGCTGGCGCAGGTGGTGTACTACTTCGCCGGTTACTTCCAGGCAACCCAGTCGAATGCCCAGCAGGTCAGCTTCACCGTGCCCAGCGGCAACTTCGGCAACATCTGCGCGGGCCACGTGGCGCGCATGATGGGCCTGCCGATCGCCAGGCTGGTGGTGGCGACGAACGAGAACGACGTGCTCGACGAATTCTTCCGCACCGGCGTGTACCGCGTGCGCGCCAGCAGCGACACGCACGAAACGTCAAGCCCGTCGATGGACATTAGCAAGGCCAGCAACTTCGAGCGCTTCGTGTTCGACCTGCTGGGCCGCGACGCCGAGGCCACGCGCGCGCTGTTCGGCGATGCGCTGGCGCGCGACGGGCGCTTCGACCTCGGCGCCGACCCGCGCTTCGCCCAGGCCGCCGCGCGCTACGGTTTCGAGAGCGGCAAGAGCCAGCATGCCGACCGCCTGGCCACCATCCGCGACACCTGGGAGCGCTTCGGCCAGATGATCGACACCCACACCGCCGACGGCGTGAAGGTGGCGCGCGAACACCGTGGGGCCGAGCCGATGGTGGTGCTCGAAACGGCCCTGCCCATCAAGTTCGCCGCCACCATCGAGGAGGCGCTGGGCCGCGCGCCCGAGCGCCCGGCCAGGTTCGAGGGCATCGAGGCGCTGCCCAAGCGCGTGCAGGTCCTGCCGGCCGACGCGCAGCAGGTCAAGGCCTACATCGCCGCGCATTGCAGCGGATGATGGGATTAATGGTCAAATCGGCCTCCAGCCCTTGCTGGGAAAGCGCAAGCAGCTCTCATTCGAGGAGCGCAGGATGAAGGTCGCCGGCTTTGCCGGGTTCTCCGGCTCCGGCAAGACCACGCTGGTGGAGCAGCTCATCGCCTGCCTGCGCGGGCGCGGGCTGCGCGTGTCGGTCATCAAGCATGCGCACCACCGCTTCGACATCGACCACCCCGGCAAGGACAGTTGGCGCCACCGCCAGGCCGGCGCCAACGAGGTGCTGCTGGCCTCCGACATGCGCCTGGCCCTGCTGCGCGAATACGACCAGCCGCACGAGCCCGACGTGCACGCCCTGCTGGCCCGGCTCGACGCGCGCGCCGACTGGGTGCTGGTCGAAGGCTTCAAGGACGCGCCCCTGCCCAAGATCGAGGTCTGGCGCGCTCCCGCGCCCGGCCAGCCGCCGTGGCCCGTGCTGTACCCGCACGACCCCTTCGTCGCCGCCGTGGCCACCGACGCGCCCGCGCGCCTGCCGCAGCCGCCGCGCCAGCCCGTGCTCGACCTGAACGCGCCCGCGCCGCTGGCCGACTGGCTCATCGCCCATGGCGCGTGCTTCGATTATCCCAAGGAATCGCCATGACACGCCCTCCGCTGCAGTCCCTCGACGACGCCCTGGCCCAGCTGCTCGCGCAGGCCGCGCCGCTGGCGCAGGGCGACACCGTCGCCACCTTCGACGCCGATGGCCGCGTGCTGCTGCGCGATGCCGTCTCGCCGCTGCAGGTGCCGCCGCTGGACAACAGCGCCATGGACGGCTACGCGCTGCGCTGCGCCGACGTGGCGGCGCCCGGCGCCGTGCTGCCGGTGTCCCAGCGCATTCCGGCGGGCAGCGTGGGCGCGCCGCTGCAGCCGGGCACGGTGGCGCGCATCTTCACTGGCGCACCCGTGCCCGCGGGGGCCGATGCCGTGGTGATGCAGGAAGACTGCGAGGTGCTGGAGGACGGCCGCGTGCGTGTGCACGGCGCGCACCGGCCCGGCCAGCACATCCGCCGCGCGGGCGAGGACATCGCGCGCGGCGCCACGGTGCTGGCCGCGGGCACGCGCCTCACGCCCGCCGCGCTCGGGCTGGCCGCCAGCATCGGCCTGGCGCAACTGGAGGTGGCGCGGCGCCCGCGCGTGGCGCTGTTCTCCACCGGCGACGAACTGGCCATGCCCGGCGAGGTGCCGCCCGAGCGCATGCCGCCCGGCGCCATCTACAACAGCAACCGCTTCTTCCTGCGCGCCTTGCTGCAGCGCCTGGGCTGCGAGGTGACCGACCTGGGCATCGTGCCCGACCGGCTCGACGCCACCGTCGCCGCGCTGCGCGCCGCCGCGCAGGGGCACGACCTGATCCTGACCAGCGGCGGCGTCTCGGTGGGCGAGGAAGACCACGTCAAGCCCGCCGTGCAGGCGCTGGGGCGGCTCGACCTGTGGCAGATCGCCATCAAGCCCGGCAAGCCCTTCGCCTACGGCCGCGTGGAAAGCGCCGCGGGCGCGGCGCACTTCATGGGGCTGCCGGGCAACCCCGTGTCGTGCTTCATGACCTTCGCCGTGCTGGTGCGGCCCTTCCTGCTGCGGCTGCAGGGCGTGCACGACGTTGCTCCAAAAACCATAGCTGCCCGCGCAGACTTCGATTGGCCCCGGGCCGATAAACGCCGCGAATTCCTGCGCGTGCGCCTGAATGCCGACGGGTGCCTGGAACGCTTCGCCAACCAGAGTTCGGGTGTGCTCACGTCCACCGTCTGGGGCGATGGCGTGGTGGACAACCCGCCCGGCCAGGCCATCGCGCGCGGCGACAGCGTGCGCTTCATCCCCTTTGGAGGGCTGCTGGCATGACCGACCAGAACCTGTGCAAGCGCGTCACGGTGCGCTACTTCGCCTCCATCCGCGAGGCCCTGGGCCAGGGCGGCGAAACCCTGGACACCCCGGCCGCCACCCTGGGCGCGCTGCGCCAGGAGCTGCTGGCGCGCGGCGGTGCCTACGCCGAGGTGCTGGCGCCCGGGCGCGCGGTGCGCATGGCGCTGAACCAGGAACTGAGCGAGGAGGCGGTGCCGCTGCCCGAAGGCGCCGAAGTGGCGTTTTTCCCGCCCGTAACCGGAGGTTAGGGCTAGGCCGCCCGCAGGAACTCGTGCCAGGCCGACACCGCCAGCCCCAGCGGGGCCAGGCAGGCAAAGCCTTGCAGCAGGCGTGCAAAGACCGGACCGGCGCGCTGCGCCTCCAGGTAGTGGCGCAGCAGAATGCGCGCCTTGACCCAGGCGACGGCGGCGACGAGCAGCGCCAGCGCCAGGCGCGGCAGTCCGCTGTGCGGCCCCGCCGCCAGCGCCACGCTCAGCACCGACAGGGCGCACAGCAGCAGCCAGGCGAGCGTGGTCGTGCCGATGGGCAGGCGTGTGAGCAGGGTTTTCATACGAAGGCGTAGAACAGGGCAAAAATCATGAGCCACACCAGGTCGGTGGCGTGCCAGTAGATGGCCAGCGCCTGCGGGCCCCGGCAGTCGTCGGCGCCGTAGCCGCCAGCGCACAGGCCGACCAGGACCCAGGCCATGCCCATCAGGCCCCAGCAGGCGTGGATGAAGTGGTTGATGGTCAGGTAGTAGTACACCACCACGAAGATGCCGGCGCTCGCGTCCAGCCCCTGCGCCAGGTTCCACTGCCACTCGAAAATCTTCAGCACCGGGTAGAGCAGCCCCGTGGCCAGGGCCGCAGCCATCCAGGCGGTGGCGCGCTGGCGCCGCCCGGCTTCCAGGTGGTGCACCACGCGCGTGAGCATGAAGCCGCTGCTGACCATGGCCAGGGTGATGCACAGGCCGCTGAGCGTGGACAGGCGCGTCGGCCCCTCCTGGAACGCCTGCGGGTAGTGCCAGCGCGCGGTGAAGTAGACGGCGAAGAACACCGTGAACTCCAGGCATTCGAGGCAGATGCCGATCCACATCGCCTTGTAGCCCGGGCGCTGCATGTCGCGCAGGGGGGCGTAGGTGGTCTCCTGCCCGGGCGGGGCGAGCGGCGTGGGCGGCGCGGCCAGCCCATCCGGTGAAAGCGTGCAGGTCGTCATCGGGGTATGTGTTCTGTGCGGGGAGAGGGAGCGGCTGATTGCGGGTGCGCGATGCCAGCGGTTCACGGACGGTGCCGGTGACTATGCCGCTACCACGTCTGCCGCGTAAGGAGCAGAGGGAGCGGAAAATACCATACCAGTTTGCTGCGTTTTCTTGAAAACCATGCCGCCGGCAGGAACGGCTCCCGGGCTCAGTCCACCCCGCCTGGCAGTTCCGGGCTGCGCCACTGCAGCAGCTCGGCCAGCCGCAGCGTGATCCAGCGCGCCTCGGGCGGCGTCACGCCCGACTCTGCGCCCGCCAGCCCCGCGTGGATGCGGCGCAAGACCTCTTCCTCCGACGGCACGGCGCCGTGGTAGAGCTGCTGCGCCTGCTCGACCAGGTGGTTCGCCAGGTCCTCGCACAGCTCGTAGCGCGCGCACAGTTGCGCCGCCGTGGCCCGCAGGCGGCCGCGCGCGTCGCTGTAGAGCGCGGTGAACGAGGGCGGCAGGAAAATCTGGTGGTCGTCTTGCATGGCGTGGCGCAGCGGTGGAATGGCCGAGAATAACCGCCATGACCCAGCCCCGCGTTTCCATCCAGACCCAGGACTTCGACGTGTCCGCCGAATTGGCCGCGCTGCGCGCGCAGGACGCGCGCGTGGGCGCCGTGTGCTGCTTCGTCGGCACCGTGCGCGACCGCAATGAGGGCGACGCCGTCGCCAGCATGGAGCTGGAGCACTACCCCGGCATGACCGAGAAGTCCATCGAGGCCATGATCGACGCGGCGCTGGCGCGCTTTGCCCTCTACGGCGTGCGTGTCATCCACCGCGTGGGGCTGCTGCAGCCGCTGGAGCAGATTGTGCTCGTGGCCGTCACCAGCGCGCACCGCGGCGAGAGCTTCCAGGCCTGCGAATTTCTCATGGACTACCTCAAGACCCAGGCACCGTTCTGGAAGAAGGAACAGACGCCGCAGGGCGCGCGCTGGGTCGACGCGCGCGTGAGCGACGACGCGGCCCTGGCGCGCTGGGGCCTGCAATTGCCGCCGATGGCGGGTTGAAAAACCGCGCGGGTGGCCTATCTATTCAGCAGTTGGAGGTTTTTTACACCATGCGAATCGACAAGCTCACCACCAAGTTCCAGGAAGCCCTGGCCGACGCCCAATCCCTGGCGCTGGGCAACGACCACGCCTACATCGACCCGCTGCACCTGCTGGCCGCCATGCTGCGCCAGGAGGACGGCCCGCGCGCGCTGCTGCAGCGCGCCGGGGCCAACGTGGGGGCCATGCAGACGGCGGTGGAAAATGCCGTCAAGCGCCTGCCCCAGGTCGAAGGCCAGGAGCAGGTGCAGGTCGGCCCCGACCTGGCGCGGCTGCTGCAGGCCACCGAGAAGGAAGCCATCAAGCGCGGCGACCCGTTCATCGCCAGCGAGCTGTTCCTGCTCGCGCTGGCCGACGGCAAGGGCGAGGCCGCGCGCATCGCCAAGGACAACGGCCTCACGCGCAAGAGCCTGGAATCCGCCATCGACGCCGTGCGCGGCGGCCAGAAGATGGACAGCCCCGAGGCCGAAGGCCAGCGCGAGGCGCTGAAGAAATACTGCCTGGACCTGACCGAGCGCGCCCGCGTGGGCAAGCTCGACCCGGTGATTGGCCGCGACGACGAGATCCGCCGCGCCATCCAGGTGCTGCAGCGGCGCAGCAAGAACAACCCGGTGCTGATCGGCGAGCCCGGCGTGGGCAAGACCGCCATCGTCGAGGGGCTGGCGCAGCGCATCGTGGCCGGCGAGGTGCCCGAGTCGCTGAAGAACAAGCGCGTGCTCTCGCTCGACATGGCGGCGCTGCTCGCGGGCGCCAAGTACCGTGGCGAGTTCGAGGAGCGGCTGAAGACCGTGCTCAACGAGCTGGCCAAGGATGAGGGGCAAACCATCGTTTTCATTGACGAGCTGCACACCATGGTGGGCGCCGGCAAGGCCGAGGGCGCGATGGACGCGGGCAACATGCTCAAGCCCGCCCTGGCGCGCGGCGAGCTGCACTGCGTGGGCGCGACCACGCTGGACGAATACCGCAAGTACATCGAGAAGGACGCGGCGCTGGAGCGGCGCTTCCAGAAGATCCTGGTGGACGAACCCAGCGTGGAGGCCACCATCGCCATCCTGCGCGGCCTGCAGGAGAAGTACGAGGTGCACCACGGCGTGGAGATCACCGACCCGGCCATCGTCGCCGCGGCCGAGCTGTCGAACCGCTACATCACCGACCGCTTCCTGCCCGACAAGGCCATCGACCTGATCGACGAGGCCGCGGCCAAGATCAAGATCGAGATCGACTCCAAGCCCGAGGCCATCGACAAGCTGGACCGCCGCCTGATCCAGCTGCAGATCGAGCGCGAAGCCGTGAAGAAGGAAAAAGACGAAGCCTCGCAAAAGCGCCTGCAGCTGATCGAGGAAGAAATCACCAAGCTGCAGCGCGAGATTGCCGACCTGGAAGACATCTGGAAGAGCGAAAAAGCCCAGGCCCAGGGCAGCCAGCAGGTGCGCGAGCAAGTCGAGAAGGTCAAGCTGCAGATTGAGGAACTCAAGCGCAAGGGCGACTTCAACAAGGTCGCCGAGCTGCAATACGGCAAGCTGCCCGAGCTGGAAAAGCGCCTCAAGGAAGCCCAGGCCCAGGAAGAAGGCCAGGGCGGCGCGGTGCATGCCAACCGGCTGCTGCGCACCCAGGTGGGCGCAGAGGAAATCGCCGAGGTCGTCTCGCGCGCCACCGGCATTCCGGTCAGCAAGATGATGCAGGGCGAAAAAGACAAGCTGCTGCACATGGAAGACAAGCTGCACGAGCGCGTGGTGGGCCAGGACGAAGCCATTAACGCCGTTGCCAACGCGATCCGGCGCTCGCGTTCGGGCCTGTCGGACCCGAACCGCCCCACGGGCTCGTTCCTGTTCCTCGGCCCCACGGGCGTGGGCAAGACCGAGCTGTGCAAGGCACTGGCGGGCTTCCTGTTCGACAGCGAAGAGCACCTGGTGCGCATCGACATGAGCGAGTTCATGGAGAAACACTCCGTGGCCCGCCTGATCGGCGCGCCGCCCGGCTATGTGGGCTATGAAGAGGGCGGCTACCTGACCGAGGCCGTGCGTCGCAAACCCTACAGCGTGCTGCTGCTCGACGAGGTGGAAAAAGCCCACCCCGACGTATTCAACGTGCTGCTGCAGGTGCTGGACGACGGCCGCCTGACCGATGGCCAGGGCCGCACCGTGGACTTCAAGAACACCGTGATCGTGATGACGAGCAATATCGGCTCGCACCTCATCCAGGCCATGGTGGGGCAGGACAGCGACGACATCAAGGAAGCGGTGTGGGGGGAACTCAAGCAGCATTTCCGACCCGAATTCCTCAACCGTATCGATGAAACCGTGGTGTTCCATGGCCTCGATGCCCGGCACATTGCCGCCATCGCGCGCATCCAGCTGCAAATGCTGCAAGCGCGCCTGGCCCGCATGGAGCTGACGCTCGATGTCTCCGACGCCGCGCTGGAAGAGCTGGCCAAGGTCGGATTCGACCCGGTGTTCGGCGCACGCCCGCTCAAGCGCGCGATCCAGCAACGCATCGAGAACCCGCTGTCCAAGCTGCTCCTGGAAGGGCGCTACCAGCCCAAGAGCGTGGTTCCCGTGGGCGTCGATCCGGTGAAGAACCCGGGGGTATTCCAATTCGGCGAAGCCCGCCCAGCGGGCTGAGCCCTACCATCGAAGCCGCAAGCGGGCCGTGTGGCCCGCTTGCGCCGCTTCACCAGCCAGAAAGGGACATGGTTTGAACGACATAGTGGCCGGCGCGATCCGGTGGACGTTGCGCCTCGTGGTGGTTGCCGCCGGCGTGGTCTTTTTCCTCAGCCTGCTGGCCGCCGCCGCCGTGCTGGCGCTCGTCTGGGGCGTGCGCGCCCTGTGGGCCCGCCTCACCGGCCGCCCGGTCATGCCCTGGGCCATGCGCATGAGCCCGCGCCAGGGCTGGAGCACCGTGCACCGCAGCACGGCGCGCTGGACCGCCCCGCGCCCCGCCGCACGCGCCGGGCAAGGTAGCACCGACGTGACCGATGTGGTTGCGCGCGAAATCCGCTGAGCCTGGGGATGGCACTTCTGCTTCTAAATGAATAGCTGCCAGCGCTTGCCGTGTAAGGGTTGGAGCTAAAAAATACTGCGAATTACGTTTGCGAAGCTGCCTGCCCGCATGAAGCTGGCCAGGGGCCCGCAACGGGCACGGCTTCGCCCTCACCCGGCCAGGGCGGCATGGTGACACCGACCGCGGCGATGGCCGCTGAACTGGAAGCGCGGAACTGGAAGTGCGTACCTACCGGGATGGTGAGGCACACGCCAGGCTGCAGCACCACGGTTTCCTCATGGTCTCCTTGCCGCCGCCACATCTCGCCAAGGCCTGACACGACAAACCAGACCTCTTCGACGGTGCGGTGTACGACCGCTTGCGAGACTTTCCCCGCGCCGAGCTCGAAATGGGCCATGCTGCCTCTGGGCAGGCCGAGGAGCACACGAACGTCGGAGCCGTCGGGTGCCACGGTGGTGGGCGCAGCAGGCAGCTGCATGGTGGTAAAGGTATTCATCGGTGCAAGGTTAACGGCAGGAGTCGGCCTGGCAAAGGCCGCCGCGTCCAACGCCGCGCTGTGGATTCTGTTACCGCTTCGCTAGCACGCGAAGTGCGAACCCCTAATCGGAATGGCATGCCTGGCCCTATCATGCCCGGCATGACCACCGACGACATTCGCGCCCTTTTCGAGGTCCAGTACCAGGCCAGCCGTGCCCAGCCCGACGTGCCGCTGCTTTTGCGCCGTGAGCGCCTGCTGCGCATGCGCAAGCTCATCGACGAGCGCGGACCCGAACTGGCCGCCGCTGTGCAGGCCGACTTCGGCATGCGCTCGCACCGGCTGACCGAGGTGGCGGACTTCTTCGTGCTGCGCGCGCTGCTGTCGCACACGCTTTCGCACCTGGCACGCTGGAGCCGTCCGCAGAAGGTGCGCACGCCGCTGCACCTGCAGCCTGCGCGTGCCTGGATCCAGCGCCAGCCGCTGGGTGTGGTGGGCGTGATCGCGCCGTGGAACTACCCCATCCAGCTCGCGCTGGCGCCGGCCATCACGGCGCTGGCGGCGGGCAACCGGGTCATGGTCAAGCCCAGCGAACTGACGCCGCACCTCTCGGCCAAGCTGGCCGAGGTGGTGGGCCAGTTCTTTGCGCCCGACGAGCTGTGCGTGGTGCAGGGCGATGCCTCGGTGGCGGCGCTGGTGGCCTCGCTGCCGTTCGACCACCTGGTGTTCACCGGCTCTACCGCCGTGGGCCGCAAGGTGGCGCAGGCCGCAGCCGCCAACCTCACGCCGACCACGCTTGAGCTGGGCGGCAAGTCGCCGTGCATCATCGATGCCAACTGCAACCTGCAAGAAGCCGCGCTGAAGATCGCCCACGGCAAGCTGCTGAACGCAGGCCAGACCTGTATTGCGCCCGACTACGTGCTGTTGCCCCAGGGCAGCGAGGCTGCGTTTACCGAGGCCTACCGCGCCGCCGTGGCGCGGCTTTTCCCGCAGATCGAGGGCAACCCGGACTATGCCTCCATCATTTCCGCGCGCCACCTGGCGCGTCTGCGCACCATGCTGCAGCAGGCGCAGACCCAGGGCGCCGAGGTGGTGAGCGTGCAGCCCGCGCCCGTGGCGCCCGCACCTAACCACCAGGCCAGCCTGGGCGATGGCATCAGCCGCCAGATGGCGCCCGTGCTGGTGTTTGGCGCTACGTCGTCCATGCAGCTGATGCAGGAGGAAATCTTCGGCCCGGTGCTGCCCGTCATCACCTATGAGCGGCTCGACGACGCCATCACCCACATCAACGCCAACCCGCGCCCGCTGGCGCTGTACTGGTTCGGCAACGATGCACGCGTGCGCGACGACGTGCTGGCGCGCACCGTGAGCGGCGGTGTCACGGTGAACGACACGCTCATGCACATCGCGCACGACAACCTGCCTTTTGGCGGTGTGGGCGACAGCGGCTGGGGCGCGTACCACGGCGAGCAGGGCTTCCTGCGCTTCTCGCACCAGAAGTCGGTGCTGGTGCAGTCGCCCTGGGCCATGGGCTGGCTGTTCTACCCGCCCTACGGCGCGCGCTTCGACCGCGTGATGCAGGCGCTGCGGCGCTGGCTGTAGCCGCAGCGCTTTCTGGTTTTTTAAGAAAAATCAGCCTCAAGCCCTTGCCAGTAAAGCGCTGGCAGCTATCAAAAACGGAGTCATTGCACCAGTTCCAGCAGCGCCTCGCGCAACTGTGCGGCTGAGACCGGCTTGTGCAGCAGCAGCGCGCCGGTGGACTGCGCGTCGCGCAGGCGCTGGGGCGAGGTGTCGCCCGTCATGATGATGGCCGGCACGCTGCGCTGCAGGTGCGCGCGCAGGGTGTCTAGCACCTGCCGGCCGGTTTCCTCGTGCCGCAGGCGGAAGTCGGTCACCACCACGTCGGGCTGCGGCATCTGGTGCAGGCGGGCCAGTGCATCGGCCGCCGACTCCGCGCACAGGCAGTGGCAGCCCCAGCTTGCCAGCAGCGACTGCATGCCCAGGCGCACCGGCTCGTCGTCGTCCACCACCAGCACGCGGCGGCCTGCCAGGCTGGCGCCGTCGTGCGTGCTGGCCACGGCCTCATCGACCAGCGCGCCGCGCCAGGGCGTGAGCCAGAGCCGGAAGACCGAGCCGCGCCCAAGGCGCGAGCGCACCTCCACCTGCGTGTGCATGGCCTGCGCCAGGCGCTGCACGATGGCCAGGCCCAGCCCCAGGCCCTTGCGGCGGTCGCGCTCGGGGTTGCCGAGCTGGTGGAATTCCTTGAAGACCTCCTGCTGGTGCGCGGGCGCGATGCCGCAGCCGGTGTCCCACACCTCCAGCGCCAGCCGGCCGCCGCGCGCGCGGCAGGCGATCAGCAGGCCGCCCGTGCGCGTGTAGCGCAGCGCGTTGGAGATGAAGTTGCGCATCACCAGATCGACCAGCGCCTTGTCGGCCAGCGCTGCCGCCGTGGTCTCGCGCGTGCGGTAGACCAGCGCGGCAGCGTCGGCCTGGGGGCCGAATTCCTGCTCCAGCGCGCCCAGCAGCGGCTGCACGGCGAATGGCGCGTCGTGCGCCTGCACCACGCCCGCCTCCAGGCGTGAATAGTCCAGCAGCGTGGTGAGCATTTCCGACGCCGCGCCCGAGGCCGTGCGCGCGTGGCCCAGCACGCTGGCCTGCTGCGCCGTCAGCGGGCTGCGCGCCAGGGTGTCGAGGAACAGGCCCATGGCGTGCAGCGGCTGGCGCAGGTCGTGGCTCGCCGCGGCGAGGAAGCGCGACTTGTCCTGGTTGGCCTGCTCGGCCGCCGCCAGGGCCTGCACGGCGCGGTCGGTCTGGGCGCGCAGCTGCGTTACCAGGCGCTCGTTGTCGAAGCGCAGCTCGATGCTGTCGCGCGCCGCGCGCGCCAGGTTGCGCGCGTGCAGCGCCGTGAGCAGGTAGTACACGGCCACCATTACGCAGCCGGGCAGGGCGATGGGCCCGCCCACCACGGCCAGGGCGACGAGCACGCTGCTGATGGTGCAGGTCAGGTAGATCATGTAGCCGCGCAGCAGCGGCGCGCCCAGGCCCAGCGCGCCGGCCGAGACGGTGCTGAGGATGCCGATGGCGTAGACCACGGCGTCGCTGCCCTGGCCCTGCCACAGCGCCACGCCGCCGAGCGAGCCCCAGGTCAGGCCCATGCCCGTCATGCAGGCCAGCAGCCGCCGCGCGTCGCTGCGCGGGCCGTGGCCCGGGCGCGGCAGCGGGCGCAGGGTCAGGTACACCAGCGTGACCACCGCCACGTGCGAGGCCAGCCACCACAGCATGGGCGCCATGGGCATGCCCAGCGACATGACCCACACCGTGCCCACCGAGGTGATGAGCGAGGCCCAGAGCGTGACCGGGAAATTGCGCCGCAGCAGCAGCACCTGCTCGGCCAGCACGGCGTCGCGCTCCCAGCGCAGCGCCTCATGCCATGCGCTGCGCCAGTTGCGGGCGGCGCGGGCCAGGTGCACTAGGCCTCGCTCCACTGCACCAGGCCCAGGCGCTGCGCCGCCAGCAGCGCGGCGCTGCGGCTGTTCACGCCCAACTGGCCGAAGATGGCGGCGACGTGCACGCGCACGGTGTTTTCGCTCAGGCCCAGCTCGCGCGCGATCACCTTGTTGGGCTTGCCAGCGCACAGCAGCTGCAGCACGTCGGACTGGCGCGTCGTCAGGGCCGGGGCGGGGTGCCCGGCTGGCGGCGGAACGGGCGTGCTGGCGGCCGGAAAGCAGGGCAGGCCCGACAGCGCGAGCGTGATGGCGTCCAGGATGTCCGCGCCGCTGGCCGATTTGGGCAGGAACCCGTCGGCGCCGCGGGCACGCGCCTCGCGCACCGCGTCGGGCGCCACGCTGGCGGACACCAGCACCACGCGCGCCTGGGGAAACGCCTCGCGCAGCGGGCGCAGGCCGTCGAGTCCGTTCATGCCGGGCATCTGGATGTCGAGCAGCACCAGGTCCACCGCGCAGGGGGCCAGGGTGCAGGCCTCGGCCACCGAGCCGGCCTCGGCAATCGCGCCCACGCCGGGGTGGTCTTGCACGATCAGGCGCAGGCCGGTACGAAAAAGGGTGTGGTCGTCCACGAGCAGCAGGTGGGCAGGCATGGGCCGAGTATTGCGCACCAGCGGCCCGCACAGCCTAGTCCATTTGTGCGATGGACGCCGCCGGGCGCGCTTCCTAGACTTTTTCGCACCGATCACCGGCCTCGCGAAAAAAGGAGTGGTTCATGCCCGCCGCCGTCTTGCCGATCCATGTCCCTCACCACCCGTCCGTGGCCCCGCCGGGCCTGGGCGGCAGCAGCGTGGCCGCCCTGGTCGGCGCGCACTGCCCGGGCCTGCATGCGCCGCTGGGCGTGATCGTGGAACACCTCGACGCCCAGGCGGGCGTCTGGCAGTACTCGCCCGATGGCGGGGCGAGCTGGCGCGGCATCCGCACCGACCTGGTCAACCGCCCCGGCCACCTCGGCCTGGCGCTCGATGGCGCGGCCCGGCTGCGCGTGCTGCCGTTTGCCGACGGCGGGCGCAAGGGCGTGCGCGTGGTGCTGCATGCGGCCCAGCGGGCGCTGGACGGCTGCAGCGGCAGCTACTGCCTCTACCCCCCGGACGACCGCGACGAGGGCGCGCACAGCGTTACCCTGGTGCTGGGGCTCGCGGCCATCAACGGCAAGCCGCCCGCGCCGGCGGTGCCGCGCCCGCGCAACAAGCGGGCGCTGGCGGCGCAGCGCCTCGCGCAGCAGGCCCTGGCGGCGGCATGATGCGGCGGGCCTGAAAAAATCTTTTTTGATAGCTGCCAGCGCTTGCTGCGTAAGGGCGCAAGGCAGATTTCCCTACTGTCAAGAAGGGCCGGTTAGCCGGGCTGCACACGGGGCGGTTCACCAGGGGGGCTGGCACTTCCCGGGGCAAATGGCGAAAATACCGGGTTTTTCGTTTTCCTCCCGTTGCGTTCTCCCATGTCCAGTATCCAGGTTCGTCCGGCCACCCTGCGTGACGCCAAGGCCATTGCCCAGGTCCATACCACTTCCGCGATCGAAGCCTATCGTGGCCTGGTGCCTGACGATCAATTGAAATCCATGTCCTCGTTGGAGAAGCGCCAGGCCTACTGGCGCGAAGCCATCGAGTTTTGCGAACCCCAGGTGCAAGTGGCCGTCGATGGCGACAAGATCGTCGGCTTCGTCGGCTTCGACCGCTCGCGCGATCCCAAGACCCGCCCCACCACCGGCGAGATCTGGGCCATCTACGCCGCGCCCACGCACTGGAACCAGGGTGTGGGCCTGGCCCTGTGGGACGCCGCGCGCGACGGCCTGCAGGAAGAAGGCTGCACCACCGTCACCGCCTGGGTGCCGCTGCGCAACGAGCGTGCGCTGCGCTTCCATGAAATGGCCGGCTTCAAGCGCGAGATGACGACGGCCAAGACCTCGGTCCTGGGCAGCGTCAAGATCGAGGAAGTGCGCCTGCAAAGGCCGCTGAGTTGAGCCTCGGCGACGGCGCCCTCCACTGGAGCGAGCAGGGCCAGGCGCGCTGCGCGCTGTGGCGCTCCGAGGGCGGCCAGCCGTTGCCGCGCCGCGTGGTGTGCGCCGACGACACCATGCCCGCCGACACCGCCTACCGCCTGGCCTGCGAAGGCACGGCGCTGCTGTGGCGCGGCGACTTCCACAACGCGCGCCAGCTGCTGCAGGCCATGGCCCGGCGCATGGAGCGCAAGCCACGCAAGGCGGCCAGGGCGGCGGCGCCCGCCACTCCGGCCCAGGCATTCCACCTGCACCGCCAGGCCCAGGGCCAGCGCGCGCGCGTGCTGGCCATGCTGCTGATCGTGCTGGAGGGCGACTACGCCATTGCGCTGCGCCGCGCGCCCGACTGGCGCGCCGCCTGCGCCGAAGCCTGGGGCCCCGCCCCCGGCGCGCCGCTGGTGGCGCCCTTGCGCCAGCTGCTGGGCATCGTGGGCGCGCACGAGTGGCGCAAGAAGGGCGTGGAGATTCCCGCCCTGGGCGCGCCGCCGGGCAACCGCATCCATCCGCACTACGGCGTGTTCTCGCCCGTGCGTGGCGAATACGTCGATCTGGTGGCCCAGGTGCCCCTGCCGCCGTTGCCGGGTGGCTGCGCGCTGGCGTTCGACATCGGCGTCGGCACCGGCGTGCTCTCGGCCGTGCTGGCGCGCCGGGGCGTGGCGCGCGTGGTGGCCACCGACCAGGACCCGCGCGCCCTGGCCTGCGCGCAGGACAACCTGCAGCGCCTGGGCTTGCTGCCGCGGGTGGAACTGCTGCAGGCCGACCTGTTCCCGCCCGGGCAGGCCGCCCTGGTGGTATGCAACCCGCCCTGGCTGCCCGCGCGCGCCAGCAGCCCGCTGGAGCGCGCCGTGTACGACGAAGGCAGCCGCATGCTGCGCGGCTACCTCGACGGCCTGCGCGCGCACCTGGCGCCGGGGGGCGAGGGCTGGCTCATCCTGTCCGACCTCGCCGAGCACCTGGGCCTGCGCACGCGCGCGGAGCTGCTGGGCTGGATCGAGGCCGCGGGCCTGCGCGTGCTGGCGCGCCACGACACCCGCCCGCGCCACGGCAAGGCGCAGGATGCCGACGACCCGCTGCACGCCGCACGCGCAGCCGAGGTTACGTCGCTGTGGCGGCTTGGCGCACTATGAATTCAATAGCTGCTAGCGCTTGATGGGTAAGCGCTGGAAGCCGTTTTGACCATGAAACTCTTGCTCGCCCCGATGGAGGGCCTGCTGGACTGCGTGCTGCGCGACCTGCTCACGCGCGTGGGCGGGGTGGACCGCTGCGTGTCGGAGTTCATCCGCGTCACCGGCACGCTGCTGCCCGAGCGCGTGTTCCTGCGCACCATGCCCGAGCTGCGCCATGGCAGCCGCACCCTGGCGGGTGTGCCGGTGCGCGCACAGCTGCTCGGCTCCGATCCGGTGAGCATGGCCGAGAACGCCGCGCGCCTGGCCGCGCTGGGCGCCGAAGGGGTGGATCTGAACTTTGGCTGCCCGGCCAAGGTCGTGAACCGCCACGGCGGCGGCGCGGCACTGCTGCGCGACCCCGCGCAGATCGAGGCCGTGGTGGCCGCCGTGCGCCGCGCCGTGCCCGCACGGGTGCCCGTGTCGGCCAAGATGCGGCTGGGCTACGACGACGACGCGCTGGCGCGCGAATGCGCCCAGGCCATGGCCTCCGGCGGCGCGGGCGAACTGGTGGTGCACGCGCGCACCAAGGCCGACGGCTACCGCCCGCCGGCGTACTGGGAGCGCATCCCGGCCATCCGCGCGGCGGTGCCCATTCCCGTGGTGGCCAACGGCGAGATCTGGACGGTGCAGGATGCGCAGCGCTGCCGCGCGCTCTCGGGCTGCGACGCGCTCATGCTGGGGCGCGGCGCGGTGGCCGACCCGGGCCTGGCGCTGGCCATCCGCGCGGCGGATGGCGCTGCGGCGCAGGCCGAGGGGCTGCCCTGGCCGGCGCTCGTGCCGCATCTGGTGCAGTTCTGGCAGATGGTGGGCCAGCGCGTCACGCCGCGCCACCGCGCCGGGCGGCTCAAGCAATGGCTGAACCTGCTGCGCCGGCGCTACCCCGAGGCGCAGCAGGCCTTCGACCAACTGCGCACCCTCAACGACTGCCGGGCGGTCACGGACTGGGTGGGGCGTCTGGAGGCGCAGGCAGCGCCGCAATCGCCCGCGCCAGGGCGGCAATAGCCGCGTCCGACAAATCCGGCGCCAGCACGCTCTGGCGCTGCGCCCAGCGGTAGAGGTTGCGGCTTTGCGAACGCTCGTACAGCGGGTCGTAGTGCAGCGCCATCAGCTGGGCGAACAGCGGCGCCAGCTCGCGCGCCTGCGCCCAGGCCTGCCATTGCGCGATCACCTGGCGGCCGTGCAGCTCCTTGAGCGTGCCCAGTTGCTGTGCCAGGAGCGCCGGGTCGTCGGCCAGGTTGGCGTAGTCGCGCAGCAGGTAGGCCAGTCGGGTATCGGTGCTGGCGCAAATTTCGATGCAGGGGCTGGCACGCAGGCGCTGCACCAGCGGCTGTGGCACGTTCAGGCGGCCAATGCGCGCGCTCTCGGCCTCGATATAGATGGGGCGCTGCGTGTCCAGGCGGTCCAGCGCATCGACGATCTGCGTCTCAAAGCCGGTTTGCGACGGTTGGGCCACGCCCGGCCAGGCGCCCAGCACCGAGCCCCGGTGGCGCGCGAAGCCCTCCAGGTCCAGCACCTGTTGCCCTTGCGCCGCCAGGGCCTGCAGCACGCGCGTCTTGGCACTGCCGGTGGCGCCGCACAGCACGCGCAGCTGTAGCTGCGGCGCATGTTCGGTCAGGCGGGCGATGACGTGGCGGCGCCAGGATTTGTAGCCGCCGGCGAGCTGCTGTGCGTCCCAACCCACCAGGCGCATCCAGTTCACCATGGCGCCGCTGCGCATGCCTCCGCGCCAGCAGTACACCAGTGGCCGCCAGCGCTCCGGCCGGTCGGCAAAATGCGTGCGCAGGTGCTGCGCCAGGTTGGCCGCCACCATGGCACCGCCGACGCGCCGGGCCTCGAAGGCGCCAACCTGCTTGTACAGGGTGCCGACGATGGCACGCTCCTCGTCGTTGAGCACCGGGCAGTTGATGGCGCCGGGGATGTGGTCGAGCGCGTATTCGGCGGGCGAGCGGGCGTCGATGATGCTGTCGAAGCGCAGGCGGTCCTCCACCCGCACCGGGTGCCGGGCGCTCATGCGCGAAGCTCCGCCGCGGTGCGGCTGCGCGCCAGGATGCGCAAATCCGGCCCCACCTGCTGCACGGATTCGAACGCCAGCGGCAGTGCCTGCGCCAGCGTGCTGAACGGTGGCAGGAGCGCCATGCCACGCCCGCTGCCAAGCAGTTGCGGTGCCAGGTAGAGCAGCCACTCATCCACCAGCCCTGCCTGCGCCAGCGCGCCGTTGAGCTGCTGGCCTGCCTCCACGTGCAGTTCATTCACGGCCTGTGCGCCCAGGTCGTGCAGCATGGCTCGCAGGTCCACGCGGCCATCGGGGGCGGGCAAGTGCACCACACGGGCACCTTGGGCCTGCAGCGCGCTGCGGCGTGCCTGCATCGCCGCATCCATTTCGGCTCCGCAGTAGATGGTGCAAGCGCGGCCAGTTATGAAAAGCGCAGCATTCACGGGGGTGCGCAAGTGGCTGTCCACCACGGCCACCTGGGGCTGGCGCGGCGTGGCGACTTCACGCACGTCCAGGCGCGGGTTGTCGGCGAGCACGGTGCCGATGCCGGTCAGCACCGTACAGGCGCGCGCGCGCCAAGCGTGGCCGTCGGCGCGTGCTTCCGGCGAGGTGATCCATTGGCTGGTACCGTTAGGCAGCGCGGTGAAGCCGTCAAGTGAGGCCGCCACCTTCATGCGCACCCAGGGCGTGCCGCGCTCCATGCGGCTGAAAAAACCCACGTTCAAGGCGCGTGACGCCTCTGCCCCCGGTCCCACTTCCACCGCCACCCCGGCCGCGCGCAGCCGCGCGAACCCCTGGCCTGCCACCAGCGGATTCGGGTCGGCCAGCGACGCCACCACCTTGCCGATGCCCGCGCCGATCAGCGCATCGCAGCACGGGCCCGTGCGGCCCTGGTGGGCGCAGGGCTCCAGCGTCACATAGGCCGTGGCACCGCGTACGTCGTGGCCCCGTGCCGCGGCATCGCGCAGTGCCATGATTTCAGCGTGTGGCCCGCCCGCCTGCTGGGTAAAGCCTTGCCCCAGCAGCTGCCCATCGGCCGCCGTGATGACGCAGCCCACGCGCGGGTTCGGGTTGGAAAGAAAAAGCGCCTGGGCGGCGAGCCCAAGCGCTTGGTGGATGAAGGGGGTGGGGTCTGTCATGGCGGCTGGGATGGTAGCGCGCCCAGGAGACCAAGGTTCAGATGCCTTGCGTGTATGGGCCCGTTACTTCCAGCAATTAGCGACCGAATCCGTGCCATTGGAGCCGCGTTCCCCGGTATTTCTTAAAGTCAACTTGCCGCACTTTGGGTCGGTATAACTCGATTTGAGCGTCGCTTCCAGCGTGTAGGCCGCGTTGGTGTTACCCGCAGCGAAGGCAATCTCGTAACGCTTGGAGCTATCCCCAGACCACGTGAGCATTGAGGGCAGCGTTGTGGGGTACACCCCTGTTGCAGTGGATGCGCGCTCCAACCACTGCTGTGCTTGAAGCAATCCCGCACGCGCGTCCGCACGGTGGGCTTTGCGTACATGCTCGTTGTAGCTCGGCAAGGCAATCGCGGCCAGGATGGCGATGACGGCTACCACGATCATGAGTTCGATCAAGGTAAAGCCGTGTTGTGAAAGGCTTGTGCGTAGGCGCATGGGCGTGTTCTCCTTACTTCAGTTGGCGCCAGATTGAGCGCAGCGATTGCTCGGGCATGCGGGCGAGCTTTTCGCGGTTGTTTTTCACGTCAATGTCTTCGACTTTGTTGCCGCTGTTGATGAGATTGTG
Organism: Acidovorax sp. YS12; assembly: GCA_021496925.1. Classification (NCBI taxonomy): domain Bacteria; kingdom Pseudomonadati; phylum Pseudomonadota; class Betaproteobacteria; order Burkholderiales; family Comamonadaceae; genus Acidovorax; species Acidovorax sp. YS12. Next base: position 1,855,608 of record CP053915.1, on the reverse strand, counting down.
GGAGCCCTTGGTGACTTTTCGGCGTGACGGGCGCTTGCCGGAACCACCGCCATCTGCCGCATCAAAGGCGCCATCGCCGTTGACGTCTACCAATTGCACGGAGGGGCTCTTGCCATCCATCATGTTGATGAAGGTGCGGTACTGGCGCTCTTCATCCACTGTGCTGGATTCGCAGCTTTCGACGTTCGGGTCTACATCCGAGCCTTTCGCTGGCACTTGCGAATACACGGCCAGAATGTTGCTGCCATCGTAGAGATCGATCGGCTTGAGCAAGCGTTCGCCAACAGCTGGGAAGTCCATGTACCAGCCGTTGTTAACGGCCCAGTCCAGGGTGGTGGCGTCTTCCACTTGGCCAAAATCTCCGCCAGAAAGATCGGTGATGGTGCGTTGCACCAGTTTGGCCGTGGCCACGCCTTCGCCCAGCGCTGCGGGCACGGGGGCACAGTCTGCTGCGGGCACGGGGGTGCAGGTTCCACCGCCAGGGTGAACCTGCAGGCGGCTGCCAAGGGTGGTGCTGACCGTCTTGTACCGTGTGTTGTCCAGTACCGAGTACAGCGTTTGCACGTTGCGATCGCTTTCATCGGCTTTGGTAACGTTGCGACCCGTGCCGAACACCACCATCATGCCGCCAACGTCCACCGTCTTGGCAGTGGGGCCGGTGCCGACTGTTTTCTTGCGATCATTGGGCCGCGCTGTGGGCGCTACCGTGATGGGCTGAATGATTGTGCGAGCACTGCCCAGCGATCCTGGTCCCTTGGCGGTGAACAGGGGGGTGCCAGCGACACCTCCGCCAGACGTTGTGCTAGGAGCCGTATCTGGCGCAATAGGGGGAGTGATGGAGGTGCCAAAAGGCGCAACCCCCCACTGGGTGTCATCGACGCTGGTCAGATCGAATTTCCACATGTTGCCAAGGTTGTCGCCCGCATAAGCTATGTCGGGGCGGCCATCGCCGTTAATGTCCACCAGGCGTGGGGCAGCCAGTCCGTTGTCGGCGGCCTTGCCCTGGCCCGGAAATTCGGTGGTGGCGGGCAGGCGCAAGAGTTTCATGTTCTTCGTCGCATCGCCGCCCGGGTCATTGTCCAGATACTGGACGAGCAGCACAGGCCGCTGGTTGGCGCTGTTGTAGCCATTACCCATCACTACAGCCCAGCGGTTGTTGTTCATGCGCGTGATCTGTGTGGTGCGCATGGGGTTGGTGTCATCCAGCACCGGGCGGGCCGTGATGTTGCCAATGTCCTTGTCCTCGGTCGTTGCCTTATTGCACGCTGCTTTTTCAGCACTGCTCATGGTGGTTAGCGCACAGTTAGGCGTTGTACCTGCTTCTGTGCTACGGGTACGGTCGAGCTTGACCAAGGTGGAGGCATTGGCCTCTAGGAAGGCGTTGGGGTCAGTGACGTCCAGCACGAAATAGCCTTTGCCACCGGCGCCCAGCGTACCGACCAGCAGGGTGCGCCAGGTCGGTGAGTAGGTGGGGTCGTAGTTGGGAGCGTCGGGGTCTTGCACACCAGCGCCCATATCAACATCGCCCGTCATGGGTGACCCGTCCACGAAGAATCGGTGCTTTTGGTTGTATGTGGGGTTGGTCAGGCGCGTGAGGCTGGGGATAACGCCCTGTGGCACGTAGGCAATCTTTTCGCTACCGTCAGCCGCAGAGAAACCGTGCAGCATGCCGTCATTGCCTCCCACATAAATCATGGGCGTGCGTGTCTTGTTGTCGCTGGTGAAGGTGCTGTAGCCCTTGAGCGCGTAGTTACTGGCGGGTGCGCCGACGTACCAGACCACCGAATTGATGATGTCGCCTTGGGCAGACTGGCGTTGGCGGTAGGGCTTGGACGTGGGGTAGCCTGAGGAGTCGGATCCCTCCTTGCTGCGGTCGCCACGGATGTAATCGAGCCTGTTCTGGCCTGCGGTGGCACCCTCGTCGGTGCCATCGAGATTTTTTTGCAACCAAAGCTTTTGAGAGGTGCTCAGGTTGTTTTCAGTGGTCGTCCATTTGAAGGGGGTGCCGCCTGTATATTTGCTGGTAGCCCATTTGTCGTTCCAGGTGAAAATCCGGCGGTCGCCTGGGTTCATGGCATCAATTTTTTGCGCCGTGTTCTGGCCGCCCCAGCCTGCGGTGGCTTCGGTTGTACCGTCCTTTTTCACCGTTTCTGCTGTCACGTAGCCTTTCCAGGCGTTCTTGGGCTCGTAGTTTCCGGTGTATTTGCCCACGTCGTTGCGCGAAGTGTTGGATCCACTGGTGGCCGTGGAGGTCATGTCGGGGTCAGTCTGGGTGTTGATTTGCCCGAAGATCTCGCGAAAAGCCTTTTCCAGGTCTTCCCCTTTTTCCACCGCGTAGAAGCGGCCCCGTCCATTCAATGCTGCGTGCCACAGGTCGAGAGATCTAACGCTTTCGCCCGTACCCATATCAGGCCACTTTTTTGTCCCGGTGACTAGGTCGGGAAAGCTACCGTCGTAGCCAAAGGGCACTTTGCTGGTGGGCGCCTGTATGGTTGGTGCGCCCGGCCACGTAACGGCCATGTTGCTGAAACCGATGGCGTAGGTGACCATGTGCGGCCAGGTCGCGGGGTTGTAGCGCGGGTTCCAGAAGCGCTCCAGGATCGCATCGTTACCAGCAGAGTCTTTGCCGAAGTTTTCCGTCTGAGTGGCCTTATCGTAGTCGGCCGTAGGCTGGGGGTTGCCTGTAAGTCCGCTGGTGCGCAGTGGCGTGGCCCAACTGTAGAAAGCCCAGTCCGCCAGGGTTTTGCTGTAAGTGTCGCGATAGAGCGCGGTCTTGCTTCTTTCGGCGGCCGTGGTACCGCCATAAATAGTGCCGTTGGGCAGAGCAATGTTTGTGGCGTTATCGCGGCGATTGGTGTCGCCGATATCTGTAGACAGGGTATTCCAGCGCCCGTCAGTCATCATGATGTGATAGTTACGGCGGCAACCCAGGTAAGTCGTGCTGGCGGTATCGCTGCCCCCCGGGTTGCCAGACCAGGGGCCATTGGAGTTCACGTTACTGCGCATGTAGGCATCGGCCTGGCTGAACATCCAGTGGGATGGCGTACCGTTGCCAGCATCCAGCTTGTCGATAAAACTGATGAAGTTCGTGCGATGGGTGTTGTCAAGCACTTTCATCGAGTTCGTGCCTGCGGTGGGCGTATCTGTGCCGTTGTATACGCTGTTCGCTCCTGCTTTGCTTGTTGTAGACCCGCTGGTTTTTTGGGGGCCAATGCCTGGCGATCCCCCGTTATTCCACATTGCTTGCCAAGCAATGCGGATCTTCTTATCCGGCAGCAAGGCCGTGTCATTGAAGGCCTGCTTGAGCGAATATTTCAAAACGTTGATCCGTCTGGCATTGCCTGGCCAACTGCCGTTCGCGTCGGGGACCAGGGTATTACTGACGGAGGCAGACTGCGTTGGATTGCCATTGGCATCCCAGGCGATGGGACAGCTGCTGGTGCCCTCCTTGGTTAGGCAGTAATCCATACTCCCCGAATCGTCGACGGAAATGATGACGTTCGGTGTTACATAGGGCTGTACCGTGCCCGGCGGCGCTTGCAACAGATCCACCGCCCAGACACCGTTTGGCGCCAGCGCGGCGCCAGCGGCCAAAGCCAGCAGGTGTTTGCGAAAGCGGGGGAGGCGGCGTACAGGTGTGGGGCGGGGCATGATGCGCTCCTGTGGTCGGTTTTGCATAAAAAAGGGCTCCAAGTGCCACTGGGCTTGCGTTAGCAGCTATTGTTTTTGCCTGGGAGGGCGTTCAATCCTTGCGCCTTTGCTGGGCGTAGGTTTCTTGCACTACTACCATTGAACCTTTGAGTCCATAGGCCAAAGCGGTGATGCGGTAGGCAACGTTGGGGTCTAAATTGGGGCGCAGCAGCTCTGGCTCGTTACTGCTGGTGGCGCTAGCGTTGACGATGAGACCGTTACCTCCCGTGGCGGGCTTGATGTACGGCATGATCTCAATCCAGTACCAGCCTCCCTTGTTTGCGGCACTGGTGTCCGCCAGGATGGGGTTGGCGGGTGCGCTGGAGCTACCTTTGGCAGCGCCGGTGAATTGGCCGTAGCGCGCGCCCACGGCACTGTTGGTCATTTTGGCCAGGGTGGCGGTGTCGTTCCAGAAGTCCTGTTTGCCCGTGCGTTTGATGCACAGGCCTTTCTGACAGCCTTCGGTGTTGGAGTGACTGGTGGCAAGTTTGGCCAGCAGAATGCCGACCTTCTCGTTTTCTCGCGAGGCCGGGATTTGGTAATCGCTGAGCCCCATGCGGCAAATATCTCCGCCTGGGCTGCAATCCACGCCGTCGGCGGTTTTATTGTTCGTGTCGGGCTCGGCACTACGGATATCGAGTTCGGCATCCTGTATCAGGGATTGAGCGGCTGCGAAGGCACGCTGGTAGTCTGCGTCGTTGCCTACGACGAGTTCGTTAAATAGCGAGGTGCGCGCCCCCCACATGACCAGCAGGGAGGAGAGCAGCACGACCACTATGACGACAAACAACGCGACACCGTGCTGGTGGTGTGATGTCCGGGAGGGGGGGAGATGAGCTTGGGTCATGGCGTGATCTGTCAAGTGAGCCCCTGGCTGCGCAGCTGGAAGACGTTGCGGAACAGAAGGTGCATGCGCCGCGCACGTTCGCCAGTGAGAGTGGCCATGTTCACTGAGGTGGTTCCGTCGCAGTCTGTGTAAGTGGTGGCGCTCGCGTCGAGGCCCGTCATATTGATGGGTTCGTTGCCGTAGAGCACCAGGCAGACTTCGACAGCCTGCACTTGGCTCCAGTTGCTGACATCGGCCGCAACCACGTTTCGCATTAGGCTGCCGGTGGAGGTCATGGTTGTGTTGTTTTGCACCAGGTAACGCACCTGGAAGTTGGCTACGTTCTGAAGAATCGGCTGCGCTGCCATACCGTTGCCGCTACAGCGCAGTTCGTTGGTGCTGGCGTTGAAGGTGAAAACACTCTCCACTTTCTGATCCTTGTTGGCTTCGGCAGGGCCCCCCAGGCAGTTGCGCACCAGCGATTCTTCGGCGGACGCGCTATAGACGGGCTCTTTGTACCGACGGTAGCCTGTGGTCAGAGAGGTGTTCGTACCGGTAATGGTGTCGGATGCGGGGTCGAATGCAGTACCACCAGTTGATGGGGCGAGGGTTTCAAAGGCCACCTCTGTCAGGTATGCATCGCCGCCCACACCGGACGCAGCGGCTGCAGCGGCAGAGGCTGAGGTGTTGGGGCTCAGGTTGAGGCGCAGTGAGCCTGCCTGGCGCAGCTGCGTACCGATGACGCGCATGGCATAGCTTGCCTGCTGCTGGATGCCGCTGGCGTCGCTCACGGTGCCGGATACGCCACGTGAGATGAGGAGCGCCCCCATGGCCACGCCAATAACGATCAGCCCGATGGTGAGCCCTATCATGAGCTCCAGTAGCGAGAATCCGCGTTGCGCTTGCGGTGGATGCACACCGATTTCTCGGCTATTTGGCTTTTCAGTGCGATGCGCCCTGGAGGTGCGGGCGGGAGAAGCTGTGGCTTTTATAGTCATTTCAAGCCCCTGGGCAGAAATACTGGGCTGCACCGGTGCCCGGCTTGTAGGGCGCGCAGCGGGCAGAAACGGCGATGTATTGCAGGTGGCAGGTGCGGTCCGCGGGGCAGGCGTTGGCGCTGCCGGCGCCATCTTGGAGGGCACCGCTGGTGTTACGTACTTTGGTGGCGTCGATATCGTTTTTGTAGTTTGCGCCGCTGTCGCGCTCGTTTTCGCGCCAAGCAATCATCACGCCGATCTGGCGGCGGCCCGTGGCGTCCACCGCGCTTTCCGCCGGGGGAACGAATATCTTGGCCTGGCCCAGGGGAAGGGTTTTGACGTTTTTCTTCCAAACAGCCAAGTCGTAGGCGGCTTGCTGGGCTTGCGTGCAGCCTGTAGCAGAGCTAGCACAGTTGCCTGGTGTGGGTTCGTCGCTGAAGTCGGAGACATAACTGCTCAGGACGGCCTGTGCATTCGGGTTGACCTTCATGCGTTCGCTCAAATCTTCAATCAGGCGTATGGCCTGTGCACGCCGCACGGTAGTTTGCGTATCGGACAAGGTGCGCATTTGTACACCGACGATACCCAGGATACCTAGGCCCGCAATGACGATTGCGATGAGCGATTCGATCAGCGTGATACCGCGCTGGTTCTGTGGGTTTGGGGTGTGCATAGGGGTTAGCCGGTGCATGGAATGTCCTGGGGAGGAAGAATGCGGATGCGACCACCCGAGCTCATGCAAAGGCCACGCGCTCCGGGATGGTTGGTGCTTTTGTCGAGGGGAATGAGACTGAAACCGAGCCAGGTGCCGTCAACCAAACCCCAGCGGTTGAACTTGATGCTGGCGCCCCCGCCGGTACGTGTGACTTGCACTTTCGCCGGTGCATCGATTCGCTGCAATACGGGATCCGTCGTGTTGCAGGAGCCATTGCCGTTGGCGTCGTGGCAGACGATCCAACCGCAGTCCCAGTCGCGCGTACCAGTGGGGCAGTTGGACGCACTGATCTTTTGAATAACGACCTGTCCACCACGTTTGATGGCCTCGGAGCGAGCGAAGCTCAGAGTGTCTTGAAGGTGATTGGTGGTTTGCATCACACGCCAGCTCTCCACCAGCGGTATGAGATTGGGCACCGCAATGGCAGTGAGCACGCCCAGCACCGCGATCGATACCAGCAGTTCCACAGTGGTGAATCCGCCTGCGGTTAGCAGACTGGGGCTGGCGTGGATCACTGTGAGAGTGCGCATGGCAATGACCTTTCGGTGACGTTCAGCAGGTGGATTTCTGCGCGACGCGCCCGCCTGCTCCTACGCACAGGTGCTGGGTGTTGGCGGTGTTGCCGCTGTCTGGGGCGATGGTGAAATCCAAGGTGGTGGCTGTGGTAGTGCTGCCAAACAAAAGCATGCCCCAGCGATCGACGGTGATCGAACCCGCCCCCTTGTCTAGAGAAATGGTGACTTTTGCTGTGGGTGGCACCACTTGCAAGGTGTTGCCAGAGCTGTCTTTGACTTTCCAACCCTCCCATGCGCTTGTGTCAGGGACGATGGTGATGCCGCCGCTGCGTTTAAGGGCCTCGGAGCGGGCAAGGTAAATGGTCGATTGCAGCGCTTCCGTTGCCTGACGCACACGCCAGCGTTCGATCAGCGGTGTGAAACTGGGTGCGGCGATGGCTGCCAGGATGGCGATGATGGCAATAGTCACCATCAATTCGATGGTAGTGAAACCACTTGAACGTTCACGGGGATGGAGGCGAGGAGAACACATGCCTTCATGCTAGGCGGCGTGTCGCTCCGTGCCCCTCGTGCCGGATGAGTGGTTTGGCTGACCCGATCAGCGGTGGACATACCCCAGGCAAGCGCCCGCATTTGGCATGCCCTTGCATTCCCGGGTGAGTCGGCGCTCGCGTTCGGCTTTGGTTTCCTCCGAACTGCTGCGCTGCGTTTGCGTGCTACCGCCGCCGCGGTGCTTCTTCTTGGCGAGCGCCGCGTGCGGCGTGGCCAAGCTGCAAACCAGAAGTAGGCACAGTGCGTATCGGTAGGTCAAGGTGGGCATGGCAGCAACGATGTCGTGTGGTGGTGCGCCATGCTGCCACGCGCACGGCCGTTGCAGGGGCAGCGCAATCCCGTAGCTATCGCGGTTTTTAACATTCATATAAAATGAACATTAAACTGCAGGTTCGTGCCTGCAGCTTGCCATCTGGTTTCTCACCTATCCCGGGCCGCTTCATGCAGATCCTCGACAAAACACCGTCCCCTTTCGCGCTGCAGGGCTGGCCCGTGTTCCGTCTGGGGTTTCGTCCCTTCTATCTGGGCACGGCGTTGCTGGCATGTCTGTCGGTGCCGCTTTGGGTCGCCATGTTCCTCGGCCATGTACGTTTTGCCTTGCCTATGCCGGGCGTGCTGTGGCATGGGCATGAGATGCTGTTTGGCTTTGCCGCTGGCGTGGTGGCCGGTTTTTTGTTGACTGCGGTCAAGGCCTGGACCGGCCTGCCTACGCCCCGGGGGCCGCTGCTTGCCGGTCTGGCGCTGCTTTGGCTGGCGGCGCGGGTGGCGCTGTTCGTTGCACCCTATCCGGTGTTTGCGGCGATTGATGTGCTGCTGCTTCCCGCCGTTGCGATGGCGCTGCTGCGGGTGCTCGTGCAGGCTGGCAACAAGCGCAACATGCCCTTGATTTCGCTGCTGCTGCTGATGGCCCTGGCGAATGGGGTGTTCCATCTCTCGGTGTTGCAGTGGGTGTCTGTGCCGCCGGTGTCGGCGCTGTATGCCGAACTGGGGCTGATCCTGATGGTGGTGTGCGTGATGGCCGGGCGCGTGGTGCCCATGTTCACCAAGAACGTCACGCCGGGGCTGGTCATCCAGATGCCGCGTTCGCTCGAACTGTCTGTGCTGGGCGTGACGGCGGTTGCCTTGGCGCTGTGGGTGTTTGCTGCCCCGGCGGCGCTGGTGGCCGTGGCAAGCGCCGTAGCCGCGGCGCTTCATGCAGTGCGCTTGTGGATGTGGCGCCCGCAGGTGACGCTGGGCCGCCCCATCCTGTGGGTGTTGCATGCCTCCTATGCCTGGTTGCCGCTGGGCTTCGCGCTGCTGGCGCTGGCGCAGGGGGGCTGGGTGCCGCTGTCCCTGGCGGTGCATGCCTTCGGCGTTGGCGTGATCGGCGGGCTGATCATCGGCATGGTGACGCGCACGGCGCGCGGCCATACCGGACGACCGCTGCAGGCGGGGCGGGGCGAGGTGGCGGCGTATGCCTTGGTGCTCGCAGCGGCCGTGTTGCGCGTGCTGGTGCCGGCGCTGCAGCCTGGCTGGTATGCCTATGCGCTGGAGGCAGCTGCCTGCCTGTGGGCGCTGGCTTTTGCCATCTATCTCTTCATCTACACCCCCTGGCTGACGCGCACGCGGCTCGACGGCAAGGACGGTTGAGTTTTTTTCCCTTACTCCTGGTTGTTTCCCTCTGTTGAAAGGTTGTTTCCATGAACGCTACCCTGGCTGAAATCGACGTGCGCACCATCGCCCCCTACGAGCGTCACGCGCAGATCTTCGCGCGCTTCGACGCCTTGAACGTGGGCGAGGCCTTCGTCATCGTCAACGACCACAATCCGGTGCCCCTGCACATGCAGCTGGAGGGCCGCACCCCCGGCCAGGTCAAGTGGAGCTACCTGCAAGCGGGGCCAGACCTGTGGCGCGTGGAAATTGGCAAGCAGGCCGCGGCGGGTAACAAGGCGCATGCCGCCGGCACGTGCTGCGGCTCCTGCGGCGGCTGAAAGTTTGGGCCCCGGCGTGCCGTGGCACGTCGGGGCTTTTTCACGTCCTGGACCGGGTGGCTACAGCCCCAGCGCCAGCAGCGCGGCCTCAGACATCCTGGAGCGGTCCCAGGGCGGCGTGAAGACCAGGTTTACGGTGATTTCGCCCACGCGCGGCAGCGCCAGCACCTTGTCGCATACCTCGTTGGCGATGGATTCGCCCATGCCGCAGCCGGGGGCGGTAAGCGTCATGTCGATCACGGCGCGCACCTTGTCCGCGCTGCCGTCGTCCATGGGCTCGAAGGCCACGCGGTACACCAAGCCCAGGTCAACGATGTTGACCGGGATCTCCGGGTCGTAGCAGGTGCGTAGCTGTTCCCACACCAGCGGCTCCAGCGCGTCGATGTGCAGGTCCGCCGGAATGTCCAGGGCGGCGGGCGGCTGCTTGCCGATGGCATCGGCATCCTGGCCTTTCAGGCGCACCAACTGGCCTTCCACCGCGAGGGTGAACGAGCCGCCGAGTGCCTGGGTGATCTGCGCCAGCTGGCCCGCCTGAAGCGTGAGGGGTTCGCCACTCGGAATGGCCTCCACCGTCACGCCGCGGCGCACCAGCACATCCTCGCGCGTGTGGCGGTGCGTCATGGCCGCTCCTCCGGGGGCGTGGGCGCTGGCGTGGCGCCTTGCGGGGTGGCGATGGCGTGCATCAGCGCATGCCAGCCCAGCAGCGCGCACTTGATGCGGCTGGGGTACTGGCGCACGCCCGCCAGACTCACGAGCTTGCCCAGTGGCGCGACCTCGGGTGCTTCCTCGCCCGTGAGCACGGCGCGAAAGTGCTGCTGCAGCGCCTGGGCGGCGGCCACCTCGCGGCCTTTCACGGCCTCGGTCATCATTGAAGTGGACGCCATGCAGATGGCGCAGCCCTGGCCGGTGAAGGCGATGTCGCGCACCGTGCCGTGCTCCAGCGCCAGCTCGACGGCGATGCGGTCGCCGCACGACGGGTTGGTGCCCTCGGCCTGGTGCGTGGGGTGCGCCAGGTGGCCGTAGTTGCGCGGCGCGCGCTTGTGTTCCAGCACCACTTCCTGGTACAGGTCCTGTTCCGCCTGGCTCATTGCAGCACCTCCATGGCGTGGGCGACGGCCTGCACCAGCCGCCGCACTTCGTCTTCCGTGTTGTAGAGCGCGAACGAGGCGCGCGTGGTGGGCCCCAGGCCCAGGTGCGCCAGCAGCGGCTGGGCGCAATGGTGGCCGGTGCGCACGGCGATGCCGCGCTCGTCCAGCAGGGTGCCAATGTCGTGCGGGTGCACGCCCCGGGCCACGAACGACACCAGCCCCGCTTGCGTGGCGTGCGGCGCCAGCACGGTGATGCCGGGAATACCTTGCAGGCCCTGCAATGCCAGCGCGCGCAGCCCGCGGACATGCGCGTCGATGGCGGCGCGCCCGGTGGCGTCGATGAACCGGGCCGCCGCAGCCAGTCCCACGGCGCCTGCCACGTTGGGGGTGCCGCCTTCCAGGCGCGCGGGCAGGCCGGCAAAGCGCGCCGTGTGCCACTGCACCGACTCCACCATGTCGCCACCCAGGCGCAGCGGGTGCAGGCGTGCCAGCGCGCTGCGCCGCCCTGCCAGCACGCCGGTGCCCATGGGGCCGTACATCTTGTGGCCCGAGAAGGCCAGAAAGTCGCAGTCAAGCCTTGCCAGCACCGGTGTGTCATGCGCCACAGCCTGCGCCGCGTCTAGCACGGTGAGTGCGCCCGCCTGCGCGGCCTGGGCCAGCAGCGCCTCGTAGGGCGGGCGCTCGCCGCTGGCGTTGGCGCAGGCGGTGAGCGCGAACACGCGCGTGCGCGGCGTGAGCAGGGCCGCCAGGTCGCTGGCGTGCAGGCGGCCCGCACCGTCGGGTTGCAGGATGGCCAGCTCGGCGCCGCTCAGGCGCGCGGCCTGCTGCCAGGGCAGCAGGTTGGCGTGGTGCTCCAGCCCGCTGACGATGATGCGGTCGCCCGGGCGCAGCCAGGCCCGGCCCTGCCCGGCGGCCCACAGGCCCTGGGCCACGAGGTTGAGCGCCTCGGTGGTGCCCGAGGTGAAGACGAGTTCGTGCTCGGCCTGCGCGCCGATGAACTGCTTGAGCGTGGCGCGGGCCTGCTCGAAGGCGTCGGTGGCGCGCTGGCTCAGCGCGTGCACGCCACGGTGGATGTTGGCGCGCTGCGTGGTCTCGAACTGCTGCAGCGCCGCCAGCACGGGCAGCGGCATCTGCGTGGTGGCGGCGTTGTCCAGGTAGGCCAGGGGCTGGCCGTGGATGGACTGCGCCAGCACCGGGAACTGCGCGCGCAGGGCCTCGGCGGGCAGGGGCGCGGGGGGGTTATCTGCCATGCTGCGCCTCCTGTTGGAGTTTCAAGCCAAATTGGCCTCCAGCCCTTGCTGGGCAAGCGCTGGCAGCTATCAAAAATAGAGTTTTCATGTGGCGTCTCCCAGGGACGTCCGGGCCTGGCGCTCCAGCTGCCGGGCCAGCCAGCCGCCCTCCAGCCACTCGGCCAGCAGCGGGCTGTCGTCCAGCGCGCGTTTCAGCACGGCGCGCGCCATGCCTTCGGTGATGAGGGCGCGGGCACGGGCGTCGTCCAGGCCGCGCTGGGCGGCGTAGAACAGCGCCTCCTCGGGCAGCGCGCCCCAGGTGGCGCCGTGGGCGGCCTGCACGTTGTCGTGCAGGATTTCCAGGTGCGGGCGCAGCACCAGGCGCGGGTGGCCGGCCAGGGGAATGCCCGTCAGGCGCTGGCGCACGTCGGCGCCGTCGGCGCCCGGGGCGATGCGGGTGTAGGCGTTGCTCACGGCGCGCGCGCCGCCCTGCGCCAGCGCCAGGGATTCGACCTGGCTCGCGGCCTGCGCGGCCTGCAGGTCGGTGCGCGCCTGGTGGTCGAGCTGCTGCGCGCCGGCCAGCAGCAGCGCCGCCTGCCGCGCGCGGGCGCCCGCGCCCTGCAGCGCGAAGTGGCTGCGCTGCAGGTGGTAGGCGCTGCCCGTGGCGGCGAGCGCCTGGGCGTAGCGGGCCTGCGGCGCCAGCGTGGCGTGCACGTGGTGCGCCACCAGGTCGTGCGCCAGCGGCGCCACCACGCGCAGGTGCTGCAGGTGTGCGCCTGCGCCCAGGTGGATGTGGATGTGCAGGTTCTGCGCGGTGGCGGGCGCATCGGGGGCGGTGCGTTCGTGCGTTTCCAGCAGCAGGCAGTGCGTGCCGGGCGCCACGTCGAGCACCAGCAGCGGCGCTTCGGCGGCGTCTTGCGGCTGGTGGTGCAGCGCCAGGTGGACGGTGCGCTGCACAGCGCCCTCTGGCGTGCCCACATGCAGGCGCAGGCCCTGGCGGCACAGCGCGCGGTGCGCCCAGGCGAAGGGGGCGGCGTCGCCGGTGTCGGCGCCGGGCGCGGGCAGCCCGGCCAGGAGTTCGGCGCGCTGCGCCGGGTCGTGCGCGTCGAGCCAGCGCGCCTGCACGCGGGCGGCGGCGTCGCCGTCCAGCGGGTGCAGCGTCCAGCCGCTGGACGGCAGGCCGGCCGTGGCATCTGCGCTGCCCAGCCAGTGCTCCAGCGCGGGCGGCGGCAGGTGCTGGAAGGCTTCGCTGCGCCGCGTGATCCAGCCCTGTTGCTGCAGGTGCGCGCGTGCCGCGAGGCGGTCCGCCGAAGGCGCGGCCACGGTGGTGTTCATGGCTGGGCCTCCGCCACCGCGGCCGGGCGCGCGAAGCCGGTGCGGGCAATGGTGCGTGCCAGCTCCAGGCCGCCGGTTTCGGCGATGCGGCCCTGGTCCAGGCGCAGCACGGCGTCGGGCTGCAACTGCTCGATCAGCGTGAGGTAGTGCGAGACCACGACGAACGCCGTGCCCTGCGCGCGCAGGCGCTGCACCAGGCCGACCACGGCGCGCACGCCGTCCACGTCCAGGCCGGAGTCGATTTCGTCGAGCAGCGCCAGGCGCGGCTGCAGCAGGGCCAGCTGCAGCAGCTCGTTGCGCTTGCGCTCGCCGCCGGAGAAGCCTTCGTTCACCGGGCGGGCGAGCAGCGTCTCGGGCAGGCCCAGGGTGCCGGCGGCCTGCTTGGCGCTGGCGAGGAAGTCGAAGGCGTCGAGCGGCGGCTGGCCGCGCGCCTCGTGCACGGCATTGAGCGCGGTGCGGATGAACAGGTTGTTCTTCACGCCCGGCACGTCTGGCGGGGCCTGGAAGGAGACGAACAGCCCGGCGCGGGCGCGCTCGTGGGCCGGCAGTGCCAGCAGGTCCTGGCCCGCGAGCAGCGCTTGCCCGCTGGTGACGCGGTAGCGCGGGTGGCCGGCCAGGGCCATGCCCAGCGTGCTCTTGCCGCTGCCGTTGGCGCCCATCAGCACGGCCAGGCTGCCGGGCTGCACGTCGCACGAGACGCCGCGCAGCACGGTGCGCTCGCCCACGGCGACGTGCAGATCGCGCACCTGCAGCAGGGGGGAGGGGGTGGTCATGGGGTGTCCTTTGTTCCTGTTTCGATAGCTGCCAGCGCTTGCTGGGAAAGGGTTTGAGGCTGTTTTCATGCAAATACCGGCGTCAGCCCACGGCGCCCTCGAGCGATACCGCGAGCAGCGCCTTGGCTTCCAGCGCGAATTCCATGGGCAGTTCCTCCAGCACCGCCTGGCAGAAGCCGCCGACGATGAGCGCCGTGGCCTCCTGCGGGTCGATGCCGCGCTGCTGGCAATAGAACAGCCGCTCCTCGGAGATGCGCGTGGTCGTGGCCTCGTGCTCCACCACGGCGTCGGCGCGCGCCGTGTCCACGTAGGGGAAGGTGTGGGCGCCGCAGTGCGGGCCGATGAGCAGCGAGTCGCACTGCGTGTGGTTGCGCGCGCCCGCGGCACCCGCGTTCACGCGCACCAGGCCGCGGTAGCTGTTGTGCGCGCGGCCCGCGCTGATGCCCTTGGAGACGATGCGGCTGGTGGTGTTCTGGCCCAGGTGGATCATCTTGGTGCCGGTGTCCGCCTGCTGGCGGTGGTTGGATACGGCGATGGAGTGGAACTCGCCGCTCGACCCGTCGCCGCGCAGCACCACGCTGGGGTACTTCCAGGTGATGGCCGAGCCGGTCTCGATCTGCGTCCAGGCGATGCGCGAGCGCCGGCCCGCCGCCAGGCCGCGCTTGGTGACGAAGTTGTAGATGCCGCCCACGCCGTTTTCGTCGCCGGGGTACCAGTTCTGCACGGTGGAGTACTTGATGAAGGCGTCGTCGTGCGCCACCAGCTCCACCACGGCGGCGTGCAGCTGGTTCTCATCGCGCTGCGGCGCGGTGCAGCCTTCGAGGTAGCTCACGGAGCTGCCTTCCTCGGCAATGATCAGCGTGCGCTCGAACTGCCCGGTGTTGCGCGCGTTGATGCGGAAGTACGACGACAGCTCCATGGGGCACTTCACCCCGCGCGGCACGTAGACGAAGGAGCCGTCGGAGAACACGGCCGAGTTCAGCGCCGCGTAGTAGTTGTCGCCTACCGGCACCACGCTGCCCAGGTAGCGCTCGACCAGCTCCGGGTGGTGCTGCACGGCGTGCGCGAACGAGCAGAAGATCACGCCCACCTCGGCCAGTTGCTCGCGGAAGGTGGTGCCGACCGAGACCGAGTCGAACACCGCGTCCACCGCCACGCCGGCCAGGCGCGCGCGCTCGTGCAGCGGCACGTTGAGCTTCTCGTAGGTCTCCAGCAGCTTGGGATCGACTTCGTCCAGGCTCTTGGGCGCGTTCTGCATCGACTTCGGCGCGGCGTAGTACGACAGCGCCTGCAGGTCGATGGGCGCGATGCGCAGGTGCGCCCAGTGCGGCGGCGCCATGCCGCGCCAGCGCGCGAAGGCCGCCAGGCGCCACTGCAGCAGGAAGGCTGGCTCGCGCTTCTTGCGCGAGATGGCGCGGATGGTGTCCTCATCGAGCCCGGGCGGCAGGCTGTCGGTCTCGATGTCGGTGACGAAGCCATGCTGGTACGGGCGCTGCAGCGCCTGCGCCAGTGCGGTATCCTGCGGCGGTTGCGCGCGGGGCGCGGAAGGGGCGGTCTGGGGCATGGCCGTGGGGTGTGGTTTTAATATTCATATGGTATGAATCTTTTAATTCCAGCGCATCCTTGCCCGCTGAGTCCGCACCTGTGCCATGGGATTGCGCGCCGCGCCCGGAGCGCGCCCGGGCCCCGGAAAACGGCGCGGGTTATAATCCTTGGGTTTTGCATGGTGCAAGACGCACGCTCCACGCCGTTCCAGCGCGGGGCGCAAGTAAAAACCATGGCCCGCCGCGCCCTGCGGCATCTGGGCCATCCAATACCCAAGGAAAACATCATGATCGCTGCCTCCATCAAGGCCGAAGTCGTCAAAGCCAACGCCCGCTCGCAAAACGACACCGGCAGCCCGGAAGTGCAAGTGGCCCTGCTGACGGCCCGCATCAACGAGCTGACGCCCCACTTCAAGCAACACGCCAAGGACCATCACGGCCGCCGCGGCCTGCTGCGCATGGTGAGCCGCCGCCGCAAGCTGCTGGACTACCTGAAGGCCAAGGACGCCGACCGCTACACCGCGCTGATCGCCAAGCTGGGCCTGCGCAAGTAAGCCGGCTGCATGCACGCAACGCCTGAGTTAGCACGCTAGCTCAGGCGTTTTTTGCTTTCACGGAGAAACCCCAGGCAGAGCGAAGCTGTGTCATTCCACACCCGCGTTGGTTGTCGTTCACTACCGAACCGATAGCTGCCAGCGCTTGTCTGGAATGGCATCGCGGTCTGTTTGGTCTCCAAACCCAGGCTGCTGGCGCGCCAGCAGCTCATTTTTCAGGAGCAAACCATATGACGATGTTCAACAAAGTCACCAAGACCTTCCAGTGGGGCCAGCACACGGTCACCATGGAAACGGGCGAAATCGCCCGCCAGGCCAGCGGCGCCGTGCTGGTCAACATCGACGACACCGTGGTGCTGGCCACCGTGGTGGCGTCCAAGACGGCCAAGCCGGGCCAGGACTTCTTCCCGCTGACGGTGGACTACATCGAGAAGACCTACGCCGCCGGCAAGATCCCCGGCAGCTTCTTCAAGCGCGAGGCCAAGCCCTCCGAGCTGGAGACGCTGACCAGCCGCCTGATCGACCGCCCGATCCGCCCGCTGTTCCCCGAAGGCTTCTACAACGAGGTGCATGTGGTCATCCACACCGTCTCGCTGAACCCTGAGGTGGACGCCGACATCGCCGCGATGATTGCCGTGTCCGCCGCGCTGTCGGTCTCCGGCATCCCGTTCAACGGCCCCATCGGCGCCGCGCGCGTGGGCTACATCAACGGTGAGTACGTGCTCAACCCGGGTCAGACGGCGCGCAAGAACAGCCAGATGGACCTGGTCGTCGCCGGCACCGAGGCCGCCGTGCTGATGGTCGAATCCGAGGCGCTGCAACTGCCCGAAGACGTGATGCTGGGCGCCGTGGTGTTCGGCCACGAACAGGGCCAGGTCGCCATCAACGCCATCCATGAGCTGGTGCGCGACGCCGGCAAGCCGGTGTGGGACTGGCAGCCCGAGGCCAAGGACGACGCCCTGATCGCCAAGGTGGCCGAGTTGGCCGAAGGCCCGCTGCGAGCCGCCTACCAGAACCGCAACAAGCAACTGCGCACGCAGGCCTGCCGCGAGGCCTACGCCGCCGTGAAGGCCGGCCTGGCGGAGCAGGGCGTGGCGTTCGACGCCGTCAAGGTGGACAACATGCTGTTCGACATCGAAGCGCGCATCGTGCGCGGCCAGATCCTGGCCGGCGAGCCGCGCATCGACGGCCGCGACACGCGCACCGTGCGCCCGATCGAGATCCGCAACAGCGTGCTGCCGCGTACCCACGGCTCGGCGCTGTTCACGCGCGGCGAGACGCAGGCGCTGGTGGTCTCCACGCTGGGCACCGAGCGCGACGCGCAGCGCATCGACGCGCTGGCCGGCGAGTTTGAGGACCGCTTCCTGTTCCACTACAACATGCCTCCCTTCGCCACCGGCGAAGTGGGCCGCATGGGCTCGACCAAGCGCCGCGAAGTCGGCCACGGCCGCCTGGCCAAGCGCGCCCTGGTGGCCTGCCTGCCGAGCAAGGAAGAGTTCCCGTACACCATCCGCGTGGTGTCCGAGATCACCGAGTCCAACGGCTCCTCTTCCATGGCCTCCGTCTGCGGCGGCTGCCTGTCGATGATGGACGCCGGCGTGCCCATGAAGGCGCACGTGGCCGGCATCGCCATGGGCCTGATCAAGGAAGACAACCGCTTCGCCGTGCTGACCGACATCCTGGGTGATGAAGATCATCTGGGCGACATGGACTTCAAGGTGGCCGGCACCACCAACGGCATCACCGCGCTGCAGATGGACATCAAGATCCAGGGCATCACCAAGGAAATCATGCAGGTCGCCCTGGCCCAGGCCAAGGAAGCGCGCATGCACATCCTGGGCAAGATGCAGGAAGCCATGGGCGAGGCCAAGGCCGAGATTTCGTCCTTCGCGCCCAAGCTCTTCACCATGAAGATCAACCCCGAGAAGATCCGCGACGTGATCGGCAAGGGTGGTGCCACCATCCGCGCGCTGTGCGACGAAACCGGCTGCCAGATCAACATCGAGGAAGACGGCACGATCACCATCGCCTCCAGCGACGCCGCCAAGGCCGACGAGGCCAAGCGCCGCATCGAGGAAATCACCGCCGAGGTTGAAATCGGCAAGGTGTACGAAGGCCCGGTCACCAAGATCCTGGACTTCGGCGCCCTGGTGAACCTGCTGCCCGGCAAGGACGGCCTGCTGCACATCAGCCAGATCGCCCACGAGCGCGTGGAAAAGGTCACCGACTATCTGCAGGAGGGCCAGATCGTCAAGGTCAAGGTGCTCGAGACCGACGAAAAGGGCCGCATCAAGCTGTCGATGAAGGCGCTGACCGAGCGCCCCGCCGGCCTGCCCGAGCGCGAGCCGCGCGAATACCGCGAACCGCGTGCGCCGCGCCAGCCGCGCGAATACCGCGAGCCGCGCGAGCCGCGCGAGCCGCGCGAAAATCGCGCCGAGCGCGGCGGCGAGCAGGAGCAGCCGGCCCAGGAATAAGGGCCTGGCGGCAGGCAGCCCCGCGTGGCGGGGCTGCTATGTAAAAAGGAGCTGCTGGCGCTTAGCTGTACGGGCGTTGGCGGCTTTTTCGCTGGATCGACTTGGCATTTCCTTCCCAACCATGCGCGTTGTAGAAATCACATCGTTCGGTGCGCCCGAGGTGCTGCGCCTGGGGCAGCGGCCCCAGCCGGTACCAGGCGCGGGCGAGCTGCGCATCCGCGTCGCCGCCTCGGGGGTGAACCGGCCCGACGTGCTGCAGCGCAAGGGGCATTACGCGCCGCCGCCCGGAGCTTCTGACGTGCCCGGGCTGGAGGTGGCTGGCGTCATCGACGAAGGCGACGCCGAGGCCCTGGCGCAGGCCGGGCTGCGGCTTGGCGACCGCGTGTGCGCGCTCGTGGCGGGCGGCGGCTACGCCGAGTACTGCGTGGCCCCGGTGGCCCAGTGCCTGCCGGTGCCGCAGGGCCTGAGCGACACCGAGGCGGCCTCGCTGCCCGAGACCTTTTTCACCGTGTGGAGCAACGTCTTCGACCGTGCGCGCCTGCAGCCCGGCGAGGCCTTGCTGGTCCAGGGCGGCAGCAGCGGCATCGGCGTCACGGCCATCCAGCTTGCGCGCGCCCTGGGCGCCACGGTGATCGCCACGGCGGGCAGCGCGGAGAAATGCGCGGCCTGCGTGCAGCTCGGCGCGCACCATGCCATCCACTATCCGTCGCAGGACTTCGTGGAGGAGGTGCGGCGCATCACCGGCGGGCGGGGCGTGGACGTCGTGCTGGACATGGTCGCCGGCAGCTACGTGGCGCGCGAGGTGGAAAGCCTGGCGGACGATGGGCGCCTGGTCATCATCGCGGTGCAGGGCGGCGTCAAGGCGGAATTCAATGTCGCCCTGGTGCTACGCAAGCGCCTGGTGATCACCGGCTCCACGCTGCGCCCGCAGACGGTGGCGTTCAAGGCCGCCATCGCCCAGGCGCTGCGCGCGCGCGTGTGGCCCCTGCTGGACGCGGGCGCCATCAAGCCGGTGGTGCACCGCTGCTTCGCGGCCGCCGACGCGGCCCAGGCCCACGCGCTGATGGAGTCGAACCAGCATATTGGCAAGATCGTTTTGACATGGAATTCCTGAACACCATGAAAAAGAAACTCATCGCTGGCAATTGGAAGATGAATGGCGGCCTGGCCGCCAACGAGGCGCTGCTGCGCGCCTTGCGCGAAGGGCTGGCGCAGCAGGCGCCAGCCTGCGACGTGGCGGTTGCCGTTCCTGCGCCTTATCTGGCGCAAAGCCAGGCGCTGACTGCGGGAACAGCTATCGGCTTCGGAGCGCAGGACGTGTCGCAACACGAGGCGGGCGCCTATACCGGCGAGGTCTCGGCCGGCATGCTGCGCGATTTCGGCGCGCGCTACGCGCTGGTCGGGCATTCCGAGCGCCGCCAGTACCACGGCGAGACCGACGCCGACGTGGCGGCGAAGGCCCAGCGCGCGCTGGCGGCGGGCATCACGCCCATCGTGTGCGTGGGCGAGACGCTGGCGCAGCGCGAGGCGGGCGAAACCGAGGCCGTGGTCAAGCGCCAGCTGGCGGCGGTCATCCACCTCAACGGCCACTGCATCAGCGAGATCGTCGTGGCCTACGAGCCCGTCTGGGCCATCGGCACGGGCCGCACGGCCACGCCCGAGCAGGCGCAGCAGGTGCATGCCGTGCTGCGCGGGCAACTGGCGGCCGCCAGCACCCAGGCCGACCGCATCCGGCTGCTCTACGGCGGCAGCATGAATGCCGCGAATGCGGCGCAACTGCTGGCGCAGCCCGACATCGACGGCGGCCTGGTGGGCGGCGCGTCGCTCAAGGCGGCGGACTTTTTGCAAATCATCGCGGCAGCCCGCTGAAGGCTGGGCGCCAACGGTCAAACCATAGGAAAGAAGAGAAGCAATGAACATGTTGACGAACGTGATCCTGGCAGTGCAGATGCTGTCCGCACTGGGCATGATCGGACTGATCCTGATCCAGCACGGCAAGGGTGCCGACATGGGGGCGGCCTTTGGCAGCGGCAGCGCCGGCAGCCTGTTCGGCGCCTCCGGCAGCGCGAACTTCCTCTCGCGCAGCACGGCCGGGCTGGCCACGGTGTTCTTCATCGCCACCCTGGCGCTGGCCTACCTGGGCAACAGCCGCCCGGCCGGTGTGGGCAGCGTGCTCGAAGGGCCGGGCGCCGCCGTGCCCGCCGTGACGGCACCTGCCGTAGAGGCTTCCGCACCCGTCGTGCCGGCCGAAGCGGCATCGGGCGCGGCGCAGATTCCCTCGAAATAAAAAATGTCACAATTTGGGTGCATGAGAGGCTGTCCAGGGTTTTTACCGGGTAGAATCCTGGATTGTCTGGAAAGCCAAAGCCTGCAAAGGTTCCTCATGCCATCCAGATGCATAAATCAGCCGTCGTGGTGAAATTGGTAGACACGCTATCTTGAGGGGGTAGTGGCGAAAGCTGTGCGAGTTCGAGTCTCGCCGACGGCACCAATACAAAACCTCTGCCCAGCCGGCCAGGCAGTGGTCGCCAGCGGGGCGGGGGAAGCGATGAGCACAACCCCAGATGAACCTCGATCAGTACCTCCCCGTTCTCTTGTTCATCCTGGTCGGCGCTGCGGTTGGCGTCGTTCCGCTGGTCCTGGGGTATGTGCTCGGCCCCAACCGGCCCGATCCCCAGAAAAATTCCCCCTACGAATGCGGCTTCGAGGCCTTCGAAGACGCGCGCATGAAGTTCGATGTGCGCTACTACCTGGTAGCCATCCTCTTCATCCTGTTTGACCTGGAAATCGCCTTCCTCTTCCCCTGGGCTGTGGCCTTGCAGGATGTGGGCTTGGCGGGTTTCGCCGCCGTTGCCATCTTTCTCGCCATTCTGGTCGTGGGCTTCGCCTATGAATGGAAAAAAGGCGCGCTGGACTGGGAATAAACGGCTCCAACAAGGACTGACACGATGATTGAAGGCGTGATGAAGGAAGGCTTCGTCACCACCAGCTACGACGCGGTGGTGAACTGGGCCAAGACCGGCTCCATCTGGCCCATGACCTTTGGTCTGGCCTGCTGCGCGGTGGAGATGATGCATGCGGCCTCGGCGCGTTATGACCTGGCGCGTTTCGGCGCCGAGGTGTTCCGCGCCAGTCCGCGCCAGTCCGACCTGATGATCGTGGCCGGCACCCTGTGCAACAAGATGGCGCCGGCCCTGCGCAAGGTGTACGACCAGATGTCCGAGCCGCGCTGGGTCCTGTCCATGGGCTCGTGCGCCAATGGTGGTGGCTACTACCACTACAGCTACTCGGTGGTGCGTGGCTGCGACCGCGTGGTGCCGGTGGATGTCTACGTGCCCGGCTGCCCGCCCACGGCGGAGGCCCTGATCTACGGCATTCTGCAGTTGCAGCAGAAGATCCGCCGTACCAACACCATCGCGCGCGTCTGAGGGTCCCATGACTGCTGTTGCCATTCGCCCCGAAGAAACCCGCGACGCCGTGGCCGCCGCCCTTGGCGGCAAGGTGCGTGCGCTGACGATCGCCCTCGATGAGGTCACGCTGGTCGTGTCCGCCACTGACTACCTGGAGGCCATGCGCCAGTTGCGCGACGCGCCCGGTTGCCGTTTCGAGCAGCTGGTGGACCTGTGCGGCGTCGATTACTCGGCCTACCGCGATATCGGCACCGATGGCCCGCGCTTCGCCGTAGTCTCGCACCTGCTCTCGGTCGGCCTGAACCAGCGCCTGCGCGTGAAGGTGTTCTGCGCCGACGACGACCTGCCGGTGATCGATTCGGTGACCGCCGTGTGGAGCGGCGCCAACTGGTTCGAGCGCGAGGCGTTCGACCTGTTCGGCATCGTCTTCGAAGGGCACGACGACCTGCGCCGCATCCTGACCGACTACGGCTTCATCGGCCATCCGTTCCGCAAGGATTTCCCGGTGTCGGGCCATGTGGAAATGCGCTACGACGCCGAGCGCCGCCGCGTGGTGTACGAGCCCGTGAGCATCGAGCCGCGCGAAATCACCCCGCGCATCATCCGCGAAGACAACTACGGAGGCCTGCACTGAGGCGCCGCAAGGCTGCCTTCGTGAACCACCATGGCTGAAATCAAGAACTACACCCTGAACTTTGGTCCGCAGCACCCGGCCGCGCACGGCGTGCTGCGCCTGGTGCTGGAGCTCGACGGCGAGGTCGTGCAGCGTGCCGACCCCCACGTGGGCCTGCTGCACCGCGCCACCGAGAAGCTGGCCGAGAGCAAGACCTTCATCCAGTCGCTGCCCTACATGGACCGTCTCGACTACGTGTCGATGATGTGCAACGAGCAGGCCTACTGCCTGGCGATCGAGAAGCTGCTGGGCATCGAGGTGCCGCTGCGTGCGCAGTACATCCGCACCATGTTCGGCGAGATCACGCGCCTGCTCAACCACCTGATGTGGCTGGGCTCGAACGGCATGGACCTGGGCGCCTCGACGGTGCTGATGTTCACCTTCCGCGAGCGCGAGTCGCTGTTCGACATGTACGAGGCCGCCTCTGGCGCGCGCATGCACGCGGCCTATTTCCGTCCGGGCGGCGTGTACCGCGACCTGCCCGACAGCATGGCGCAGTTCAAGGCCAGCAAAATCCGCAACGCCAAGGCGATGGAGGAGCTGAACCGCAACCGCCAGGGTTCGCTGCTGGACTACATCGACGACTTCTGCGCGCGCTTCCCGCGCTTCGTCGATGAATACGAGACGCTGCTGACCGACAACCGCATCTGGAAGCAGCGCACAGTGGGCATCGGCGTGGTTTCGCCCGAGCGGGCGCTGAACCTGGGCATGAGCGGCGTGATGCTGCGCGGCTCGGGCATTGCCTGGGACCTGCGCAAGAAGCAGCCCTACGACGCCTACGACCGCGTGGACTTCGACATTCCCGTGGGCAAGAACGGCGACTGCTACGACCGCTATCTGGTGCGCGTGGCCGAGATGCGCCAGTCCAACCGCATCATCAAGCAATGCGTCGATTGGCTGCGCGCCAATCCGGGCCCCGTCATCACCGACAACCACAAGGTGGCGCCCCCCCCGCGTGAGCGCATGAAGGCCGGCATGGAGGATTTGATCCACCATTTCAAGCTGTTCTCCGAGGGCTTCCGCGTGCCCGAGGGCGAGGCCTACGCCGCGGTGGAGCATCCCAAGGGCGAGTTCGGCATCTACATCGTCAGCGATGGCGCCAACAAGCCTTACCGCCTGAAGATCCGGGCGCCGGGGTTCGCCCACCTGTCGGCGTACAACGAGCTGACGCGCGGCCACATGATCGCCGACGCAGTGGCCATCATCGGCACCATGGATATCGTGTTCGGGGAGATTGATCGATGATTACCGAAGCGACCAAGCAGCGTTTCGCCCGCGAAGTGGCCAAGTACCCGCCGGAGCAGAAACAATCGGCCGTGATGGCCTGCCTGTCCATCGTGCAGCAGGAGCAGGGCTGGGTGAGCCAGGAGAGCGAGGCGGTGATCGCCGAGGTTCTCGGCATGCCGCAGATCGCGGTGCATGAGGTCACCACCTTCTACAACATGTACAACCAGCAGCCGGTGGGCAAGTTCAAGCTCAACGTCTGCACCAACCTGCCGTGCCAGTTGCGCGGCGGCTACGAGGCACTGCACCACCTCGAAGCCAAGCTGGGCATCCAGATGGGCGAGACCACGGCCGACGGCCTGTTCACGCTGCAGCAATGCGAGTGCCTGGGCGCCTGCGCCGACGCGCCGGTGATGCTGGTGAACGACCGCAACATGTGCAGCTTCATGGACGGCGAGAAGCTCGACCAGCTTGTCGACGGTCTCAAGGCTACGGAGGGCAAGGCATGACCACGGCTGCACAAATCCTGTCGCAATTTCAGGCCACGGGCGTACAGACCTGTTTCCACGACCGCCACATCAACGCGCAGATCTATGCCGATCTGAACGGCCGCAACTGGAGCATCAAGGACTACGAGGCGCGCGGCGGCTATGCCGCACTGCGCAAGATCCTCGGCGCCGACGGCGGCGAGGGCATGACCCAGGACCAGGTGATCGCCACCGTGAAGGAGTCGGGCCTGCGCGGACGCGGCGGCGCGGGCTTTCCCACGGGGCTGAAGTGGAGCTTCATGCCGCGCCAGTTCCCCGGGCAGAAGCATCTGGTCTGCAACTCCGACGAAGGCGAGCCGGGCACCTGCAAGGACCGTGACATCCTGATGTACAACCCCCACATCGTGATCGAGGGGATGATCATCGGTGCCTACGCCATGGGCATTTCGCTGGGCTACAACTACATTCACGGCGAGATTTTCCAGGTCTACGAACGCTTCGAGGCCGCTCTGGAAGAGGCGCGCGCCGCGGGCTACCTGGGCGACAAGATCCTGGGCAGCAGCTTCAGCTTCCAGCTCCACGCCCACCACGGTTTCGGCGCCTACATTTGTGGCGAAGAAACCGCCTTGCTCGAATCGCTCGAAGGCAAGAAGGGCCAGCCGCGCTTCAAGCCACCGTTCCCGGCCAGCTTCGGCCTGTACGGCAAGCCCACGACGATCAACAACACGGAAACCTTTGCCGCCGTGCCGTGGATCATCCGCAACGGCGGGCAGGCGTACCTGGAGTGCGGTAAGCCGAACAACGGCGGCACCAAGATCTTCTCGGTGTCGGGGGATGTGGAACGTCCGGGCAACTACGAAATCCCGCTGGGCACGCCGTTCGCCAAGCTGCTCGAACTCGCGGGTGGCGTGCGCAAGGGCCGCCAGCTCAAGGCCGTCATTCCTGGCGGGTCGTCTTCGCCGGTGCTGCCCGCCCACATCATGATGGACTGCACGATGGATTACGACTCCATCTCCAAGGCGGGTTCCATGCTGGGTTCGGGTGCGCTCATCGTGATGGACGACTCGCGCGATATGGTGGAATCGCTGCTGCGCCTGTCGTATTTCTACCAGCATGAATCCTGCGGCCAGTGCACGCCGTGCCGCGAGGGCACGGGCTGGCTGTGGCGCGTGGTGGATCGTATCCAGCATGGCCAGGGCCGCCCGGAAGACATCGAGTTGCTTGATTCCGTGGCCTTCAACATCATGGGCCGCACCATCTGTGCGTTGGGCGATGCCGCCGCCATGCCCGTGCGCGCCATGATCAAGCATTTCCGCCACGAGTTTGAAGCCAAGATTCAGGCGGCTACCAAGGCCTCCGCTGCCTGATCGCGAGAAAGCATATGGTTGAAATTGAACTGGACGGTCAGAAGGTGGAGGTTGGCGAGGGCAGCATGGTGATCCATGCGGCGGAAAAGGCCAACGTCTACATTCCCCATTTCTGCTACCACAAGAAGCTGTCGATCGCGGCCAGCTGCCGCATGTGCCTGGTCGACGTCGAGAAGGCGCCCAAGCCCATGCCGGCCTGCGCCACGCCGGTGACGCAAGGCATGATCGTGCGCACCAAGACCGACAAAGCCATCAAGGCGCAGCAGTCGGTGATGGAGTTCCTGCTCATCAACCACCCGCTGGACTGCCCGATCTGCGACCAGGGCGGCGAGTGCCAGCTGCAGGATCTGGCCGTGGGCTATGGTGCATCGTCTTCCCGCTATGGCGAGGAAAAGCGCGTGGTGCCGGCCAAGGACATTGGCCCGCTGATTTCCACCGAGGAGATGACCCGCTGCATCCACTGCACGCGTTGCGTGCGTTTCGGCCAGGAGATCGGCGGCGTCATGGAGCTGGGTATGGTCAACCGGGGTGAGCACTCCGAGATCACCCCGGTCAAGGGCGATACGGTCGACTCCGAACTCTCGGGCAACATGATCGACGTGTGCCCCGTGGGCGCGCTGACGAGCAAGCCTTTCCGCTACAGCGCCCGCACCTGGGAACTTTCGCGCCGCAAGTCGGTGTCGCCACACGACTCGACCGGGGCCAACCTCATCGTCCAGGTGAAGAACCACAAGGTCATGCGCGTCGTTCCGTTCGAGAACGACGCCGTGAACGAGTGCTGGATTGCCGACCGTGACCGCTTCTCCTACGAGGCGCTGAACGGCGACGAACGCCTGACGCGCCCCATGCTGAAGCAGGGCGGCCAGTGGCAGGAAGTCGATTGGCAGACCGCGCTCGAATACGTGGCCAATGGCCTGAAGTGCGTGCGCGACAAGCATGGCGCCGGTGCCATCGGCGCACTCGTGAGCCCGCACAGCACGCTGGAGGAACTGTACCTTGCGGGCGCCCTGGTGCGCGGTGTGGGCAGCGACAACATCGACTATCGCCTGCGCAACGCCGAGTTCCCAGCGTTCGAGGGTGTGCGCTGGCTGGGCTTGCCGATCGCTGCCTTGTCCGAACTGCAGTCGGTGCTGGTGCTGGGCTCGAATCTGCGCAAGGACCACCCCTTGTTCGCGCAGCGCATCCGCCAGGCGGCACGCAAGGGCGCCAAGGTGTTCGCGATCAATGGCCAGGCCTACGACTGGGCCATGCCCGCCGTGCATTCGGTGGTCGCGCCGGCCGACTGGACCCAGGCGCTGGCCGACGTTGCCGCCGCCGTGGCGCAGGAAAAAGGTGTGGATGCACCGGCCCAGGGCCAGGCCGATGGCGAGGCATTGACGATCGCCCGTGCGCTGCTCTCCGGGGAGCGCAAGGCGGTTCTCCTGGGCAACGCAGCCGCCCACCATGCCCAGGCGTCCAGCCTGCTGGCGCTGGTGCAGTGGATCGCCGTGCAAACCGGCGCGGCGTTCGGCTATCTGACGGAGGCCGCCAATACCGTGGGCGCGCAGTTCGCCGGAGCGCAGCCGCGCCACGGTGGCCTGAACGCGCAGCAGATGCTGGCGGGCGGCCTCAAGGCAGCACTGCTGCTCAATACCGAGCCGGAGTTCGACTCCGCGGCTGGTGCGCGCACGGCCCAGGGTTTGGCCGAGGTCGACATGGTGGTCACGCTCAGTCCGTTCAAGACCAATATGGCGTTCAGCGACGTGCTGCTGCCGATCGCGCCCTTCACCGAAACGTCCGGCAGCTTCGTCAACGCGCAGGGTCTCATCCAGAGCTTCCATGCTGTGGTGAGGCCCCTGGGCGAAACACGCCCCGCGTGGAAGGTGCTGCGCGTGCTGGCCAATCTGATGGGCGTTCCGGGTGTGGCGTTCGAGTCCTCGCAGGAAGTCCTGGCACAGGCTGCTGGCGGCTTGGCCAGCCTGCCGGCCGAGCAACTGAGCAATGCCACCCAGGCACCCATCGCCGTGGCCCATGGCCCTGCAGAGGCGCCCGTGGCGGCGAGCATTTATCAACTGGACAGCCTGGTGCGCCGCGCGCCCGCGCTGCAACTGACCGCTGACGCCCGCGAGGCACGTGAAGGGGCCGCTGCATGATCGACGCGCTGTACAACGGAGGCCTGAACCTCATTGCCCAGCCCTGGTGGATGGGCGTGGCGTGGCCCGTGCTGTGGATTCTGATCAAGATCGTCTGCATCCTGGCGCCGCTCATGGGTGCCGTGGCCTATCTCACGTTGTGGGAACGCAAGCTGCTCGGTTTCATGCAGGTGCGCGTGGGCCCGAACCGCGTCGGCCCGCTGGGCCTGCTGCAACCGATTGCCGATGGCCTGAAGCTCCTGACCAAGGAAATCATCGAGCCGACGGCGGCCAGCAAAGGGCTGTTCTTCCTCGGGCCGGTGATGGCCATCATGCCGGCCCTGGCCGCCTGGGTGGCCATTCCCTTCGGCCCCGACGTCGCGCTGGCGAACGTGAATGCCGGGCTGCTGCTCATCATCGCCATCACCTCCATCGAGGTCTATGGCGTCATCATCGCGGGCTGGGCGTCCAACTCCAAGTACGCCTTCCTGGGTGCGCTGCGTGCTTCGGCACAGATGGTGAGCTATGAAATCGCCATGGGCTTCTGCTTCCTGGTGGTCATCATGGTGTCGGGCAGCATGAACCTGACCGAGATCGTCCTGGCGCAAGCCAAGGGTTCGGCGTTCAGCGGCATGTTCGCTGGCACGTTCGTGGCATGGAACTGGCTGCCGCTGCTGCCCATCTTCGTGGTGTACCTGATTTCCAGCGTGGCCGAAACCAACCGCCACCCGTTCGACGTGGTCGAAGGCGAGGCGGAGATCGTGGCCGGCCACATGGTCGAGTATTCGGGCATGGGCTTCGCCATCTTCTTCCTGGCGGAATACGCCGCGATGTGGCTGGTCTCCATCCTGGCCGTGCTGATGTTCCTGGGTGGCTGGCTGCCGCCGTTCGAGGCCCTGTCCTTCATCCCGGGCTGGATCTGGCTCGCAGCCAAGACGTTCCTGGTGGTCTCCATGTTCATCTGGATCCGTGCGACCTTCCCGCGCTACCGCTATGACCAGATCATGCGCCTGGGCTGGAAGATCTTCATCCCGGTCACGCTGGTGTGGCTGCTCATCGTCGGTGCCTGGCTGCACTCGCCGTGGAACATCTGGAAATAAGCGGGGAAGAGAATGTCTGCTGCTGTCGCAACGTCCTTCTCGATCAAGGACTTTTTCAAGAGCTTCATGCTCTGGGAGCTCGCCAAGGGCATGGCCCTGACGGGACGCTATACCTTCGCGCGCAAGGTCACCGTGTACTACCCCGAGGAGAAGACGCCGCTGTCGCCGCGTTTTCGCGGGCTGCACGCGCTGCGCCGCTATGACAACGGCGAGGAGCGCTGCATCGCCTGCAAGCTGTGCGAGGCCGTGTGCCCGGCGATGGCCATCACCATCGAATCCGACGTGCGCGCCGATGGCTCGCGCCGCACCACGCGCTACGACATCGACCTGACCAAGTGCATCTTCTGCGGTTTCTGCGAGGAAAGCTGCCCGGTGGATTCGATCGTGGAAACGCAAATCTTCGAGTACCACGGCGAAAAGCGCGGCGACCTGTACTTCACCAAGGACATGCTCTTGGCCGTTGGCGACCGCTACGAGCCTCAGATCGCCGCGGCCAAGGCCGCGGACGCCAAGTACCGCTGAGGCGGCGCCTGAACCACTGCGAGAAATTCATGGACGCCAAAACTGGTTTTTTCTATCTCTTCTCGGTCGTGCTGCTGTTCGCCGCCTTCCGTGTCATCACGGCGCGCAACCCGGTGCACGCCGTGCTCAACCTCATCCTGGCCTTTTCGCAGGCGGCAGGCATCTGGCTGCTGCTGAAGGCGGAGTTCCTCGGTATCACCCTGGTGCTGGTTTATCTGGGCGCGGTGATGGTGCTGTTCCTGTTCGTGGTGATGATGCTGGACATCCGCATCGACACCGTGCGCCAGGGCTTCTGGAAGCATTTCCCGCTGGCGGCCCTGGTCGGCGCCATCATCGCCTTTGAAATGGCGCTGGTGCTGATGGGCGGCTTCCGCGGCATCGATGAGCCCAAGGCCATGACCGCCCTGGTCGATGCCGCAGGCCAGGCCGTGCCGTATTCGAACACCAAGGTGCTGGGCAAGCTGCTCTACACGCAGTACCTGTACCCGGTAGAGATCGCCGCCGTGATCCTGCTCGTGGCCATGGTCGCGGCCATCGCGCTGACGCTGCGCAAGCGCAAGGACACCAAGACCGTCGAGGCGGCCATGCAGCTGCGTGCACGCGCACAGGACCGCGTCGAGCTGGTCAAGATGGCAGTCACCCGCAAGGCGGAGCCCGTGGCGGCTGCCGAAGCAGAGGAGAAGAAAGCATGACGTTGACCCTGGGCCACTACCTCACGCTGGGCGCGATGCTGTTCGCCATCGCCGTCGTGGGTATCTTTCTCAACCGCAAGAACCTGATCGTCCTGCTCATGGCCATTGAGCTGATGCTGCTGGCCGTGAACATGAACTTCGTCGCCTTCTCCAGCTACCTCGGAGACATGCACGGCCAGGTGTTCGTGTTCTTCATCCTCACCGTGGCGGCGGCCGAGTCCGCCATCGGCCTGGCCATCCTGGTGCTGTTGTTCCGCAACAAGACCAGCATCAATGCCGAAGACCTCAACACCCTTAAGGGTTGAGCCCCGGTTCATCGCAAGGTTCTGAAGAAATGAGTCAAACCCTTTCTGCTTCGACACTGCTGGCGGTGCCCTTGGCGCCGCTGGCGGGCTCTGCCTTGGCCGGTCTCTTCGGCACCGCGTTCGGCGGCAACTGGATCGGCCGCCGCTTGTCGCACACGCTCACCATTCTCGGTGTGTTCGTGGCATTCGTCCTGTCGGCGCTGACCTTGTACAGCGTGGCGGTGCATGGCGCGCGCTTCAACGAGACCATCTACACCTGGATGGTGGTTGGCGGCCTGAAGATGGAGGTGGGCTTCCTTGTGGACAGCCTGACGGCCATGATGATGGTCGTGGTGACCTTCGTGTCGCTGATGGTGCACATCTACACCATCGGCTACATGGAAGAGGATGACGGCTACAACCGCTTCTTCTCCTACATCTCGCTGTTCACGTTCTCCATGCTCATGCTGGTCATGAGCAACAACCTGCTGCAGCTGTTCTTCGGCTGGGAGGCGGTGGGCCTGGTGTCGTACCTGCTGATCGGCTTCTGGTTCAACAAGCCGACGGCCATCTTCGCCAACATGAAGGCCTTCCTGGTCAACCGCGTCGGCGACTTCGGCTTCATCCTGGGCATCGGCCTGATCGCGGCCTACGCGGGCACGCTGAACTACGGCGAAATCTTCGCCAAGTCGGCCGAGCTGGGCGGTCTGGGCTTCCCCGGTACCGACTGGATGTTGATCACCGTGATCTGCATCTGCCTGTTCATCGGCGCCATGGGCAAGTCGGCGCAGTTCCCGCTGCACGTGTGGCTGCCCGATTCGATGGAAGGCCCCACGCCGATCTCCGCGCTGATCCACGCCGCCACCATGGTGACGGCGGGCATCTTCATGGTCTCGCGCATGTCGCCGCTGTTCGAGCTGTCCGACACCGCGCTGAACTTCATCCTCGTGATCGGTGCCATCACGGCGCTGTTCATGGGCTTCCTGGGCATCATCCAGAACGACATCAAGCGTGTGGTGGCCTATTCCACGCTGTCGCAGCTCGGCTACATGACCGTGGCGCTGGGCGCCTCGGCCTACTCGGTGGCCGTGTTCCACCTGATGACGCACGCCTTCTTCAAGGCGCTGCTGTTCCTCGGCGCGGGCTCAGTCATCATGGGCATGCACCACAACCAGGACATCCGCTGGATGGGCGCCGTACGCAAGTACATGCCCATCACCTGGATCACCTCGCTGCTGGGTTCGCTGGCGCTGATCGGTACGCCGCTGTTCTCCGGTTTCTATTCCAAGGACAGCATCATCGAAGCCGTGCATGAAAGCCACCTCCCGGCCGCAGGCTTCGCGCACTTCGCGGTGCTCGCTGGCGTGTTCATCACGGCGTTCTATTCGTTCCGCATGTATTTCCTGGTCTTCCATGGCAAGGAACGCTACGACCAGAATCCCGACGCCCACCACCATGGGCATGACGACCACCATGGCCACGGCCACGACGACAAGCCGCACGAGTCGCCATGGGTGGTGACGGTTCCCTTGGTGCTGCTGGCCATTCCCTCGGTGGTCGTCGGCTTCCTGTTCATCCAGCCGATGCTGTTTGGCGACTTCTTCAAGGACGTGATTTTTGTCGATGCCGCCAAGCACCACGCAATGGCGGAGCTGGCGCAGGCCTTCCATGGCCCGGTGGCCATGGCGCTGCACGGCCTGCAGACGGCGCCTTTCTGGCTGGCCTTGGCGGGCGTGGTGGCCGCGTACTACATGTACATGGTGAATCCGGCTCTGCCGGCCGCCATCAAGCGCGCGGCCCAGCCCATCTACACGCTGCTGGAAAACAAGTACTACCTCGACTGGATCAACGAGAACATCATCGCCCGCGGCGCCCGTGCATTGGGCGTGGGGCTGTGGAAGGGCGGCGACCAGGCGATCATCGACGGCGCCGTGGTGAACGGTTCCTGGAAGCTGGTGGGCTGGTTCGCGGGCATCGTCCGCTGGGTGCAGTCCGGCTATATCTTCCATTACGCGCTGGTCATGATTCTGGGTGTGTTCGGGCTCATGACGTACTTCGTGTGGCTCAACAAGTAGGAGCACTATAAAAATGGGTTTGTTGAGTCTTGCCATTTGGACGCCGATCGCCTTCGGCACCTTGCTTCTGCTGCTCGGGCGCGAGCAGCAGGCAGGCGCCGTGCGCTGGCTTGCGCTGATCGGAGCGCTGGCCGGCCTGGCGGTGACGGTTCCGCTGTACGAAGGGTTCCAGCTCGGCACCGCCGCGATGCAGTTCGTCGAGAAGGCGCCCTGGATCGGCCGCTTCAACGTCAACTACCACCTCGGCGTGGACGGCCTGTCCTTCTGGTTCGTGCCGCTGACGGCCTTCATCACGGTGATCGTGGTCATCGCCTCGTGGCAGTCGATCACGGAGCGGGTCAACCAGTACATGGGGGCCTTCCTGATCCTGTCCGGGCTGATGATCGGCGTGTTCAGCGCGCTCGACGGCCTGCTGTTCTACGTGTTCTTCGAGGCCACGCTGATCCCGATGTACCTGATCATCGGCA
The DNA here is from genome assembly GCA_021496925.1 of Acidovorax sp. YS12. Classification (NCBI taxonomy): domain Bacteria; kingdom Pseudomonadati; phylum Pseudomonadota; class Betaproteobacteria; order Burkholderiales; family Comamonadaceae; genus Acidovorax; species Acidovorax sp. YS12. Next base: position 1,822,953 of record CP053915.1, on the reverse strand, counting down.
TCTGGGGCGGCCCCAACAAGATCTACGCGGCGTTCAAGTTCTTCCTGTACACGCTGCTGGGCTCGCTGCTGACGCTGGTCGCCATCATCTACCTGTACAACCAGGCAGGCGGCAGTTTCGACATCCTCACCTGGCACCAGTTGCCGCTGTCGCGCACCGCGCAGACCCTGGTGTTCTTCGCCTTCTTCGCGGCCTTTGCGGTGAAGGTGCCGATGTGGCCCGTCCACACCTGGCTGCCCGACGTGCACGTCGAGGCGCCCACCGGCGGTTCCGCCGTGCTGGCTGCCATCATGCTGAAGCTGGGGGCCTACGGCTTCCTGCGCTTTTCCATGCCCATCGCGCCCGATGCCGCGCGGGAATGGGCCTGGCTCATCATCGCCCTGTCGCTGATCGCCGTGATCTACGTGGGCCTGGTGGCCATGGTGCAGAAGGACATGAAGAAGCTGGTGGCGTATTCGTCCGTGGCGCACATGGGCTTCGTCACGCTGGGCTTCTTCGTCTTCAACGACCTCGGCGTGTCGGGCGGCATCGTGCAGATGATTGCCCACGGCTTCGTGTCGGGCGCCATGTTCCTGTCCATCGGCGTGCTCTACGACCGCGTGCACTCGCGCGAGATCGCCGCCTACGGTGGCGTGGTCAACACCATGCCCAAGTTCGCCGCGTTCGCCCTGCTGTTCTTCATGGCCAATTGCGGCCTCCCCGGCACGGCAGGCTTCGTGGGCGAATGGATGGTGATCCTGGCCGCCGTGAAGTTCAACTTCTGGATCGGCCTGGGTGCCGCGACCGCGCTCATCTTCGGCGCTGCCTACAGCCTCTGGATGTTCAAGCGCGTCTACCTGGGCGCCGTGGCCAACGACGACGTCAAGGCGCTGAAGGACATCTGCAACCGTGAATTCCTGGTGCTGGCCCTGCTGGCCATCGCCGTGCTCTACATGGGCTTGTACCCGCGCCCCTTCACCGACGTGATGGATGCGTCCGTGGCCGAACTGCTCAAGCATGTGGCCCAGACCAAGCTCCACTGACCAGACTGAACTGAGAGATTCGAGATGATTGACAACATCAGCTGGCTGGCGGTCTACCCCGAGATCGTTCTTCTGGTCATGGGCTGCGTGATCGCCCTGGTGGACCTGGGTGTTTCGAGCACCCGCCGCACCGCGACCTATGTGCTCACCTTGCTGACCATGGGCGTGGTGGCCGTGCTGGAGGGCATGTACGCCGCCAGCGGCAATACCTTCTATGGCTGGGGCAACATGGTCGTGTCCGATGCCATGGGCAACTGGCTCAAGTGCTTCGCGGCCGTCGCCATGATGGTCACCCTGGTCTATGGCCGCCCCTACGCCGCCGACCGCAGCATGCTGGAGCGCGGCGGCGAACTGTTCACGCTGTCCATCTTCGCGCTGCTGGGCATGTTCGTCATGATCTCGGCAAACAACTTCCTGGTGATCTACCTCGGCCTGGAACTGCTCACGCTGTCGAGCTACGCCCTGGTGGCGCTGCGCCGCGACCACGAAGGCTCGGTCGAAGCCGCGATGAAGTACTTCGTGCTCGGCGCGATGGCCAGCGGCTTCCTGCTGTATGGCATGTCGATGCTGTATGGCGCCACCGGCTCGCTGGACATCGGCGAAGTGTTCAAGGCCATCAACGCGGGCCAGATCCGCCACCAGGTGCTGGTGTTCGGCCTGGTCTTCATCGTCGCCGGCCTGGCGTTCAAGATGGGTGCCGTGCCCTTCCACATGTGGATTCCCGACGTGTACCACGGCGCTCCGACCGCGGTGACGCTGATCATCGGCGGCGCGCCCAAGCTGGCGGCGTTCGCCATTGCCATGCGGCTCTTGGTGGACGGCTTGCTGCCCCTGGCGATCGACTGGCAGCAGATGCTGGCCGTGCTCGCCATCGGCTCGCTGTTCGTGGGCAACATCATCGGCGTGATGCAGACCAACCTCAAGCGCATGCTGGCCTACTCGACCATCTCCCATATGGGCTTCATGCTGCTGGGCCTGATGTCGGGCGTGGTCAACGGCACGGTGGACGCCACGGCGGCCGAGAACGCCTACAGCTCCGCCATGTTCTACGTCGTCACCTACGTGCTGACCGCGCTGCCTGCCTTCGGCGTGATCGTGCTGCTGGCCCGCGAAGGCTTCGAGAGCGAGGAAATCGCCGATTTCGCCGGCTTGAACCAGCGCAGTCCGCTGTACGCGGGCGTCATGGCCGTGTGCCTGTTCTCCCTGGCGGGCATTCCGCCGCTGGTGGGCTTCTACGCCAAGCTGGCGGTCCTGCAGGCGCTGGTCGCTTCCGGCAGCGGCTTCCATATCGCACTGGCCGTGTTCGCCGTGATCATGTCCCTGATCGGCGCGTTCTACTACCTGCGCGTGGTGAAGGTCATGTACTTCGACAAGCCCCTGACGGCCTCGCGCGTGTCGGCGCCCGCCGACGTGCGCCTGACCTTGGTTGCCAACGGCGCCCTGGTCCTGGTGCTGGGCCTGCTGCCCGGCGGCCTGATGGCCCTGTGCGCGGACGCCGTCGTGCGCGCGCTGGCTTCCTGACGCATCGGCATGTCGCAGTCGGCCTCTGTCTGGCTCGTGATTCTGGTTGCCTTCGTGGCGGCCAACCTTCCCTTCGTCAGCCGGCGCTGGCTGCTGGTCGGCCCCCTGGCCCAGCCAGCCAAGCCCCTGGTGGCGCGCCTGGGTGAGCTGGTGCTGCTGTACTTCATCGTGGGTGCGCTGGCCTTGCTGCTGGAGCGGCGCGCCGGGCAGATCGCGCCCCAGGGCTGGGAGTTCTATGCCGTCACCGCGACCTTGTTCGCGACCTTCGCCTTCCCGGGCTTTGTCTTCCGCTACCTGGTACGCCGCCGCCGCTGAGCGCCATGAAGGTGCTGAACCTGCATTGTGGCGAGGGGCATGTCTTCGAGGGCTGGTTCGCCGGCGAGGAAGATTTCCAGGCCCAGCTGCAGCAAGGCTTGCTTGAATGCCCCGTGTGCGGCACCCATGAGGTGCGCAAGGCCCTCAGCGCGCCCCGCCTGAACCTGGGCGCCAGGGCGCCGGCGGCACCCCCTTCTGCAGAAGACGCCCCCGCGCCGCCGGGCGCTCCTGGCGCGGCGCTGCAAGCGGCCTGGCTGCACGCTGCGCGCAGGATCATGGCCGAGACCGAGGACGTGGGCGCGCGCTTCGCCGACGAGGCGCGCCGCATGCACTACGGCGAAGCGGCGCAGCGCGCCATCCGGGGCCAGGCCAGCCTGCAGGAAACGGCCCGGTTGCTCGACGAAGGCATTGCCGTCCTTCCCTTGCCCCTTCCTGCCGCAGCCAAGGAAACCCTGCAGTAAGCGCACCTTTCGCGGTTTCGTTTGCTATTCAATCGAGAGCTGCTTGTGCTTGCTGCACAAGGGTTTTAGCCATTTTTCCTGCTGAATTCCTGCGCCTCTGCGGGTTGTCGCGATAGGCGTTTATACATAGGCATTTCTCCCATTTGTCGCGCCCCCGGGGCCGCATACGATGCCGTACAGCACCAAGGCTGCGCCATTCTGGCGCGCGGGTGCGCCGTGCAGCATTCAAGGAAAAGCCTTCAGCGCAATGAGTGACGTCATTCTCGAAACCTCCCGCCTGACCAAGGAATTCAAGGGCTTTACCGCCGTCAGCGATGTGAACCTGAGCGTGCGCCGGGGCTCCATCCATGCGCTGATCGGGCCCAATGGCGCAGGCAAGACCACCTGTTTCAACCTGCTCACCAAGTTCCTGGAGCCCACCTCGGGCACCATCCGTTTCAACGGACAGGACATCACCCGTGAGCAGCCCGCGCAGATCGCGCGCCGTGGCGTGATCCGCTCGTTCCAGATCTCCGCCGTCTTCCCGCACCTGACGCTGATGGAGAACGTGCGCCTGGGCCTGCAGCGCAGGCTCGGCACCTCGTTCCATTTCTGGCGCAGCGAGAAGTCGCTCGACCAGCTCAATGGCCGCGCCATGCAACTGCTGGCCGAGGTCGGGTTGGAGTCGCTGGCCGACGAAGTCACCGTGAACCTGCCCTACGGCCGCAAGCGCGCGCTGGAGATCGCCACCACGCTGGCGATGGAGCCCGAGCTCATGCTGCTGGACGAGCCGACGCAGGGCATGGGCCACGAGGACGTGGACCGCGTCACGCAGCTCATCAAGAAGGTGTCGGCCGGCCGCACCATCCTGATGGTGGAACACAACATGAAGGTGATCTCGACCATCGCCGACCGCATCACGGTGCTGCAGCGCGGCGCCGTGCTGGCCGAGGGCGCCTACGAGGAAGTCTCGAACAACCCCCAAGTGATGGAAGCCTACATGGGCACGACGGACGGTCAACTGCAGGGAGCGCACTGACATGGCGGCACCCGCACTCGAAATCAAGGGCCTGCAGGCCTGGTACGGCGAATCGCATGTGCTGCACGGCGTCGACCTGGTAGTCCAGCCGGGCGAGGTGGTGACGCTGCTGGGCCGCAATGGCGCGGGCCGCACGTCCACCATGCGGGCCATCATGGGCCTGACCGGCGCGCGCAAGGGCTCGATCCGCATCAACGGGCGCGAAACCATCGGGTTGCCCACGCACCGCATCGCCCACCTGGGCGTGGGCTATTGCCCCGAGGAGCGCGGCATTTTCTCCAGCCTGTCGTGCGAGGAAAACCTGCTCCTGCCGCCGCAGCTCAAGACCGGCCACGCCGGCATGACGCTGGAGCAGATCTACGCCATGTTCCCCAACCTGGCCGAGCGCAAGAACAGCCAGGGCACGCGCCTGTCGGGCGGCGAGCAGCAGATGCTGGCGGTGGCGCGCATCCTGCGCACCGGCGCCAAGCTGCTGCTGCTCGATGAAATTTCCGAAGGACTGGCGCCGGTGATCGTGCAGGCGCTGGCGCGCATGATCACCACGCTGCGCCAGCAGGGCTACACCGTGGTCATGGTGGAGCAGAACTTCCGCTTCGCCGCGCCGCTGGCGGACCGCTTCTACGTCATGGAGCACGGCCGCATGGTGGAGCACTTCGGTGCCAGCGAGCTGCAGGCCAAGATGCCGGTGCTCAACCAATTGCTGGGTGTCTGAAAAGACAGCTTTTTTTCAAACGACAAGGAGACAGCTATGCATCCCACCCTCAAAACCCTGGCCGCCTTGATGGGCGCAGCGGGCTTGGCCATGTCGGCTGCCCACGCGCAGGACAAGGTCAAGATCGGCCTGATCACCGACATGTCGAGCCTGTATGCCGACGTGGAAGGCAAGAACGGCGCTGTCGCCATCCAGATGGCCATCGACGACTTCGGCGGCAAGGTGCTGGGCAAGCCCATCGAGCTGCTATCGGCCGACCACCAGAACAAGGCCGACATCGCCGCCAGCAAGGCGCGCGAGTGGATCGACACGCAGGGCCTGACCATGCTGTTCGGCGGCACCAACTCCGGCACGGCCCTGGCCATGGCCAAGATCGCCGAGGAGAAGAAGCGTGTGTACTTCAACAGCGGCGCAGGCTCCTCCGCGCTGACCAACGAGCAGTGCACGCCCTATACCGTGCACTACGCCTACGACACCGTGGCGCTGGCCAAGGGTACCGGCGGCGCGGTGGTCAAGCAGGGCGGCAAGGACTGGTTCTTCCTCACGGCCGACTATGCCTTCGGCCAGGCGCTGCAGGACGACACCACCAAGGTCGTCACCGCCGCGGGCGGCAAGGTGCTGGGCAGCGTCAAGCACCCGCTGAATGCCTCCGACTTCTCCTCGTTCCTGCTGCAGGCGCAGAACTCCAAGGCGCAGATCCTGGGCCTGGCCAACGCGGGCGGCGACACCATCAACGCCATCAAGGCGGCGAAGGAATTCGGCATCAACAAGAGCATGAAGATGGCCGGCCTGCTGGTGTTCCTGACCGACATCCACAGCCTGGGCCTGCGCAACACCGAAGGCCTGCTGCTCACCACGAGCTGGGACTGGAACCTGAACGACCAGACGCGCGCGTTCGGCAAGAAATTCTTCGCCAAGACCAAGCGCATGCCCACCGACATCCACGCGGCCGACTACTCCGCCACCATGAACTACCTCAAGGCCGTGCAGGCCGCCGGCACCACCGACGCCGACAAGGTCATGGCCAAGCTCAAGTCCACGCCGATCAACGACTTCTACGCCAAGGGCCAGATCCGCGCCGACGGCCGCTTCGTGCACGACATGTACCTGATGCAGGTGAAGGCCCAGTCCGAGTCCAAGGAGCCCTGGGACTACTACAAGGTTGTCGCCAAGCTGCCCGGCGATGAGGTCTTCACCACCAAGGCCGAAAGCAAGTGCGCGCTGTGGAAGTGAGCCTGTGCCAACCACCTTTCAGGAGACATGACATGAAGCACGCAAAATTCACCGCGCTGGCGCTGCTGCTCGGTTCGGCCGGCCTGCTGGCAGGCGCCGCGCACGCGCAGGACAAGGTCAAGATCGGCTACATCTCCGACCTGTCGAGCCTGTACGCCGACTTGGAAGGCAAGGGCGGCGCCACCGCCATCCAGATGGCCATCGACGACTTCGGCGGCAAGGTGCTGGGCAAGCCCATCGAGCTGCTCACCGTGGACCACCAGAACAAGGCCGACATCGCCGCCAGCAAGGCGCGCGAGTGGATCGACACGCAGAACCTGACGATGATCTTCAGCGGCACCAACTCCGGCGTCGCCTTGGCGCTGGCCAAGGTCGCCGAGGAGAAGAAGCGCGTGATGATCAACAACGGCGCGGGCAGCTCTGCCCTGACCAACGAGGCGTGCACCCCCTACACCGTGCACTACGCCTACGACACCGTGGCGCTGTCCAAGGGCGCAGCGGGTGCCATCGTCGATGGCGGCGGCAAGAGCTGGTTCTTCCTCACCGCAGACTATGCCTTCGGCCACGCCATGGAGGCGGATGCGTCCGCCGTCGTCAAGGCCAAGGGCGGCACGGTGGCGAGCGCGGTGCGCCACCCGCTGAATGCGTCGGACTTCTCTTCGTTCCTGCTGCAGGCGCAGAACTCCAAGGCCCAGGTGCTGGCGCTGGCCAACGCGGGCGGCGACACCATCAACACCATCAAGGCGGCCAAGGAGTTCGGCATCGACAAGACGATGAAGATCGCCCCGCTGCTGGTCTTCTACAGCGACATCCACAGCCTGGGCCTGAAGAACACCGCCGGCATGCAGTTCGTCACCAGCTGGTATTGGGACATGGACGCCGCCTCGCGCAAGTTCGCCGACGCGTACATGAAGAAGACCCAGCGCCGCCCGACCGAGATCCAGGCCGCCGACTACTCGGCCACCATGAACTACCTCAAGGCCGTGCAGGCCGCCGGCACCACCGACGCCGATAAGGTCATGGAAACCTGGCGTGGCATGAAGATGGACGACTTCTTCGCCAAGGGCCAGATCCGCGCCGATGGCAGCTACATCCACGACATGTACCTGGTCCAGGTCAAGGAGCCCAAGGAATCCAAGGGCACCTGGGACTACTACAAGATCGTGAAGAAGCTGTCCGGCGACGACGTCTTCACCGCCAAGGCCGAAAGCAAGTGCGCGCTGTGGAAGTGACGCGCTGCTGACCCGAACCGATCCCCACCCCTTATTGCGTCTCCTGCACCCATGGAAATCTTCGGTGTATCCATGCCAGCCATGCTGAGCCAGCTCCTGCTGGGGCTGGTCAATGGCTCGTTCTATGCCATCCTCAGCCTCGGGCTGGCGGTGATCTTCGGCCTGCTCAACGTGATCAACTTCGCCCACGGCGCGTTGTTCATGCTCGGGGCCCTGCTGACCTGGATGGGCATGAGCTATCTGGGCGTCAACTACTGGGTCATGCTGGTGGCCGCGCCGCTGGTGGTGGGGGTCTTCGGGGTGGTGATCGAGCGCCTGCTGCTGCGCTGGATCTACAAGCTCGACCACCTCTACGGCCTGCTGCTGACGCTGGGCCTGACGCTGCTGATCGAGGGCGTGTTCCGCTCCATCTACGGCGTCTCCGGCCTGGGCTACGACACGCCCGAGCTGCTCGAAGGCGCGACCAACCTCGGCTTCATGATCCTGCCCAACTACCGTGCCTGGGTCGTCGTGGCCTCGCTCGCCGTGTGCGTGGCCACCTGGTACGTGATCGAGAAGACCAAGCTCGGCGCCTACCTGCGTGCCGGCACCGAGAACCCGCGCCTGGTCGAGGCCTTCGGCGTCAACGTGCCGGTGATGATCACGCTCACCTATGCCTTCGGCGCGGCGCTGGCGGCCTTCGCCGGCGTGCTCGCGGCACCGGTGTACCAGGTCACGCCGCTGATGGGGCAGAACCTCATCATCGTGGTCTTCGCCGTGGTGGTGATCGGGGGCATGGGCTCCATCATGGGCTCCATCCTCACCGGCCTCGGCCTGGGGGTGGTCGAAGGCTTCACCAAGGTCTTCTACCCCGAGGCTTCGTCCACCGTGGTGTTCGTCATCATGGCTATCGTCCTCCTGATCCGCCCCGCAGGCCTGTTCGGCAAAGAGAAGTGAGCAAGGGGCCCAACGCATGAACTCGAAAAAATTCGCTCCTATCGGCTATGGCCTGCTGCTGCTGGGCCTGATCGCGGCGCCGCTGCTGGGTGCCTACCCGGTGTTCGTGATGAAGCTGCTGTGCTTCGCACTGTTCGCCTCGGCCTTCAACCTGCTGCTGGGCTACACCGGCCTGCTGTCCTTCGGCCACGCGGCCTTCCTGGGCGGCGCGGCCTACGTCACCGGCCATGCGGTCAAGGTCTGGGGCGCCACGCCCGAACTGGGCCTGCTCGCCGGCCTGCTCACGGGCGCGCTGCTCGGCCTGGTGATGGGCTGGTTCACCATCCGGCGCCAGGGCATCTACGCCACCATGATCACGCTGGCGCTCGCGCAGATGCTGTTCTTCGCGGCGCTGCAGGCCAAGTTCACCGGCGGCGAGGACGGCCTGCAGGGCGTGCCGCGCGGCAAGCTGTTCGGCCTGATCGACCTGTCCAGCGACATGGCCATGTACTACGTGTGCCTGGCCGTGGTGGCGCTGGCCTTCCTGGTCATCGTGCGCACCATCCACTCGCCGTTCGGCCAGGTGCTCAAGGGCATCAAGGAGAACGAGCCGCGCGCCACGTCCCTGGGCTACGACACCAACCGCTTCAAGCTGCTGGCCTTCGTCATCTCCGCCGCAATCGCTGGCCTGGCCGGTTCGCTCAAGACCCTGGTGCTGGGCTTCGCCACGCTGTCCGACGTGCACTGGAGCGCCTCCGGCCACGTCGTGCTGATGACGCTGGTGGGCGGCCTGGGCACGCTCAGCGGCCCGCTCGTCGGCTCCGCCGTGGTGGTGCTGCTGGAGAACAAGATCGGCGAACTGGGCACGCTGCTGGCGCAGTGGACCACCATCGACTGGTTCAACACCCTGGGCGAATCGGTGACCATCGTCACAGGCCTGATCTTCGTGGTCTGCGTGCTGGCCTTCCGCCGCGGCATCATGGGCGAGCTCATCGCATGGATCGAGCGCCGCCGTGCGGGGTGAATCTGATGCTCCTGTTCCGATAGCTGCCAGCGCTTGGCAGGGGCCAAATTCCGGTTGATTCATGCCGGAAAGTGGCTTGCAGAAAGCGCTGCCAGCTATCAAGTAGATAGCGAAAGGAACGGGGCCTCACGGCCCCGTTCGTTTCCAGGTTCAATCCGCTGCGCCGGGCACCAGCGCCAGTGCGCCGTGCAGCAGCTGCGCCAGGGCGTCCGGCGCGTCGCAGGCGATGGCGCGGCGCTGCGGCATGGCGCGCAGCCAGGTGATCTGGCGCTTGGCGAGCTGGCGCGTGGCGGCGATGCCACGCTCGCGCAGCCCGTCCAGGTCCAGCGGCCGGCCGCTGGCGGCCTCGGCGTCGAGTGCCTCCCAGGCCTGGCGGTAGCCCACGCAGCGCATGCTGGGCAGGTCGGGGTGCAGGTCGCCGCGCGCGCGCAGGGCCCGCACTTCCTGCACCAGGCCCGCCTGCAGCATGGCGTCGAAGCGCTGCGCGATGCGCGCGTGCAGCCAGGCGCGGTCTTGTGGTTCCAAGGAAAAAAGGGCGGTAACGCATACTGGGCCTGCGCTAGCAGCTCCTTTTTTTGTAGTGTGAAAGCTGGACAGGGGCCGCCCCGACACATGCCACACCTCCAGCGCGCGCTGGATGCGCTGGCTGTCGCCGGGCGCCAGGCGCGCGGCCGTGGCCGGGTCCACGCGCGCCAGCTCGGCGTGCAGCGCGGGCCAGCCTCCGTGCGCGGCCTGCGCGTCGATGCGCGCGCGCACGGCGGCGTCAGCGGGCGGCATGTCGTCGATGCCGTCGAACAGCGCCTTGAAATACAGCATGGTGCCGCCCACCAGCAGCGGCAGGGCGCCGCGCGCGCGGATCTCGTCCACGAGCCGCGTGGCATCCTGCACGAACTCGGCCGCGCTGTAGGCCTGCAGCGGGTCGCGGATGTCGATCAGGTGGTGCGGCACGCTGGCGCGCTCGCCCGCGCTGGGCTTGGCCGTGCCGATGTCCATGCCGCGGTACACCAGGGCCGAATCGACGCTGACGATCTCCGTGCGCACGCCGCGCCGCGCCAGCACCGCCGCCAGCGCCAGGGCGCCCGCCGTCTTGCCGCAGGCGGTGGGGCCGGCGATGGCGATGCAGGGCAGGGCAGAGGGGCAGGCGGGCGCGGACATAGGCGTGCGAGCGTAGCAAAGAATGCCGGGGCCGGAAAAAACAAAGCCCCGTGCCGTGGCACGGGGCTGGAAGGCGCGGCCGGCCGCCCCGGCGGGGCGGGCCGCAGCAGGGTCAGATCACGCCCTGGGCGGTCATCGCGTCGGCCACCTTCACGAAGCCGGCGATGTTGGCGCCGTCGATGTAGCTCACGCTGCCGTCGGCGCGCTTGCCGTACTGCAGGCAGGCGGCGTGGATGCCCTGCATGATCTGCAGCAGGCGCGCGTCCACTTCGTCGCGCGTCCACGACAGGCGCATGGCGTTCTGGCTCATTTCCAGGCCCGAGGTGGCCACGCCGCCGGCATTGCTGGCCTTGCCGGGTGCATAGAGCACGCCCGCGGCCTCGAATGCCTTGGCCGCCTCGATGGTCGAGGGCATGTTCGCGCCCTCGGCCACGCACAGCACGCCGTTGGCGATCAGCACCTTGGCGTCGTTCTCGTCCAGCTCGTTCTGCGTGGCGCAGGGCAGGGCCACGTCCGCCTTGATGTGCCAGGGCGTCTTGCCGGCGATGAACTCGGCGCCCACCTTCTCGGCGTACTCGTTCACGCGGCCGTAGCGGTGGTTCTTCACGTCCATGAGGATGGCCAGCTTTTCGGGCGTGAAACCGTCCTTGTCGTACACCGTGCCCGACGAGTCGGACACCGTGACCACCTTGGCGCCGAGCTGCATGGCCTTTTCCACGGCGTACTGCGCCACGTTGCCCGAGCCGGAGACGGATACCGTCTTGCCCTGGAACGACTGGCCGCGCGTCTTGAGCATCTCGTCGGCGAAGTACACCGTGCCGTAGCCCGTGGCCTCGGGGCGGATCAGCGAGCCGCCGAAGCTCAGGCCCTTGCCGGTGAACACGCTGGCGGCGTTGTTGGCCAGCTTCTTGTACATGCCGGCCATGTAGCCGACCTCGCGGCCGCCCACGCCGATGTCACCGGCGGGCACGTCGGTGTCGGGGCCGACGTGGCGGAACAGCTCCGTCACGAAGGCCTGGCAGAAGCGCATGACCTCGGTGGGGCTCTTGCCCTTGGGGTCGAAGTCCGAGCCGCCCTTGCCGCCGCCCATGGGCAGCGTGGTCAGCGCGTTCTTGAAGGTCTGCTCGAACGCCAGGAACTTGAGCACCGACTGGTTCACCGAGGGGTGGAAGCGGATGCCGCCCTTGTACGGGCCGATGGCCATGCTGTGCTGGATGCGGAAGCCCCGGTTCACATGCACGGTGCCGTGGTCGTCCTGCCAGCTCACGCGGAACTGGATGGCGCGCTCGGGCTCGACGAGGCGCTCCAGCAGGCCGTTCTCGGCGTACTTGGGGTGCTTTTCGATGAAGGGCCACAGGCTTTCCATGACCTCGGTCACGGCTTGCAGGAACTCGGGCTGGCCGGGGTTGCGCTGGGCAACGTGTTCAAGGAATTGGCCTACGGACGCGTACTTCATAAGAAAAGGCTTTCGATGAGAAAAAGTTATGTGGCAGTGCAGCAATGAATTATGCCAAAAACGTATGTACTCATGCATAACCGTCGCACCGTTTTGGTGATAAATGCGGCGCATATGCCACGTTGTGGTGCTGTACGCACCAAAAAAGAGGATTTCCACGCAGGGTGCTGTGGCGCCGTGGGCGTTTGTGGTGCGTTTTTGCAGCGGCCTGGGGTGGCGGCACGAGGGGGCCGAATGCCTTCATGTCCGGTTCAGGTCCGCTGCCTAAGCTGCCTGGTGTTTGTTCGCCAACGTGGCGAAACGGGTTCATCACCATGCCGCTTCCCTCCCTCCTGCCGGCGCGCTGTGACTGGCGCGCGCCTCCTGTCTTGCTCCTTGCCGCCTTGGCCATGGCCGCCGAGGGCGCGCCGCTGATTGCCTGGACGCCCGCCCAGGCCGAGGCCGCAGGCGTGCGCACGCTCACGCTCGCCGCCGCGCCAGTGCAACCGGGCGCGGGCCTGGTGCTGCAGGGGCAGGTGGAGCTGCCGCCCCAGGCCACGGAGCTGCTCAGCGCGCCGCTGGCGGGCGTGGTGCAGCAGGTGCTGGTAGCGCCGGGCGAACGCGTGAAGGCAGGCCAGGCCGTGGCCCGCCTGCTGAGTCCCGAGCTGCTCGCATGGCAGCGCGAGCTGGCCCAGGCGCAGTCCCAGGCGCGGCTGGCGGCGAGCCGGCTGGCGCGCGACGCGCAATTGCATGCCGAAGGCATCATCCCCGCCCAGCGGTTGCAGGACAGCCGGGCGCAGGACGAACAGGCTCAGCTGGCCGTGCAGGAGCGCCGGCAGGCGCTGCAGTCCCTGGGCCTGGCGGGCGGCGGTCTGCAGCCGCAGGTGCTGCTGCGCGCCACGGCACCCGCCACGGTGCTGGAGGTCAGCGCCGTGCCCGGCCAGCGCCTCGATGCCGGCATGCCCGTGGCCCGGCTGGCGCGTTCCGGGCGCCTGGCCATCGTGCTGCACGCCACGCCCGGGCAGGCGCGCAGTCTGCGCGTGGGCGACGCCCTGGCGCTGGAGGGCTGCCGGGCCCCTGCGCGGCTGGCAGCCATCGTGCCGCAGGTGCTGGGGGCCAACCAGGCGGTTCAGGTGCGGGCGGATTTCACCGCTGCCGAGGACTGCTTGCGCCTGCAGCAGTTCGTGCAGGCCACCGTGCTGCCCGCGCCGGAAGAGGCAAACGCTGCGCCCGCAGGCCCCAGCGTGCCCGTGCAGGCCGTGGTGCGCCAGGACGGCAAGGCCTATGTGTTCGTGCGCAGCCCGCAGGGCTTCGTGCCGACGCCGGTGGCGCTGGACGGCGCGGCCCAGGGGGCCGGGCCGCAGGCCGTGCAGCCCGTGCGCGCGGGGCTGAAGACGGGCGATGAGGTGGCCGTGGGCGGCATTGCCGCGCTCAAGGGGGCCTGGCTGGGCCTGGGCCAGGAAGGCAAGGCGCCGTGATGCTGCAGCGCCTGATTGCCTTTGCCCTGGCGCAGCGCCTGCTGGTGGCGGTGCTGTCGCTGGGCCTGGTGGGGGCGGGCTGGCTGGCATTGCGCGAGCTGCCCATCGACGCCTTTCCGGACGTGTCCACCACCCAGGTCAAGATCATCCTCAAGGCCCCGGGCATGACGCCCTCGGAGGTCGAGGCGCGCATCGTCGCGCCCGTCGAGCAGGAGCTGCTGGGCATTGCGCACCAGTCCATGCTGCGCTCGCAGGCCAAGTACGCCATTGCCGACATCACGCTCGACTTTGCCGACGGCACCGACATCTACTGGGCGCGCCAGCAGGTCAGCGAGCGCCTGGCCGGCGTCATGGGCGACCTGCCGCCGGGCATCAGCGGCGGCCTGGCGCCCATCACCACGCCGCTGGGCGAGATGTTCATGTTCACCGTCGAGGGCGACGCCCCCCTGGCCGAAAAGCGCAAGCTGCTCGATTTCGTCATCCGCCCGCGCCTGCGCGGCATTCCCGGCGTGGCCGACGTGAACACGCTCGGCGGGCTGGTGCAGACCTTCGAGGTGGTGCCCGACATGGCCCGGCTCGCGGCACGGCGCGTGTCGCTGCCGCAGTTGCAAGAGGCCCTGGCCGCCAACAACCGCAACGACGGCGCGGGGCGCCTGTCCAGCGGCGAAGAGTCGCTGCTGGTGCGCAGCGACGGCAGCATTACCAGCCTGGACGACCTGCGCGCCATTGCCGTGCGCGTGCAGGACGGCCTGGCCCTGGCCGCCCCGGTGCGCGTGGGCGACGTGGCCGAGGTGCGCCTGGGCGCGCTCACGCGCTACGGCAGCGTCACGCAGAATGGCCAGGGCGAGGCCGTGCAGGGCCTGGTGCTGGGCCTGCGCGGCGCCAACGCGCGCCAGTTGGTGCACGACGTGCAGGCGCGCCTGCAGGAGATCGAAGCCAGCCTGCCCGAGGGCATGGCGATCGTGCCGTTCTACAACCGCGGCAGTCTGGTCGAGCGCGCCGTGGGCACGGTGACCAAGGCGCTGGCCGAGGCCATCGCCCTGGTGCTGGTCCTGCTGCTGCTGTTCCTGGGCAACCTGCGCGCGGCGCTGGTGGTGGCGCTCATCCTGCCGCTGTCGGCCTTGGCCACGTTCGTGCTCATGCGCCAGTGGGGGCTGTCGGCCAACCTCATGTCGCTGGGCGGCCTGGCCATTGCCATCGGCATGCTGGTCGATGCCGCCGTGGTGGTGGTGGAAAACATCGAGGCGCGCCCGGTGGAGCCGGGCACGCCGCGCCTGCACGCGCTGTACCGCGCCACGCAGGAGGTGGCCACGCCCGTGGGCGCGGGCGTGGCCATCATCATGATCGTGTTCCTGCCGCTGCTCACCCTGCAGGGGCTGGAGGGCAAGCTGTTCGGCCCCGTGGCGCTGACCATCGTGTTTGCGCTGGGCGCGTCGCTGCTGCTGTCGCTCACGGTGATCCCGGTGCTGGCCTCGCTGCTGCTGCGCCCGCATGCGCCCGGCCGCCACGCCAGCCCGTGGCTGGTGCGCAGGCTCGAAGCGGGCTATGCCCCGCTGCTCGACGCCGCGCTGCGCCACCCGCGCGCGGTGGGGGCGGGGGCCGTGCTGGCGCTGGCGGGTGCGCTGGCGCTGTTCCCGTTCATCGGCAAGTCGTTCATGCCGTCGCTGGACGAAGGCGACATCATCATGCAGGTGGAAAAGCTGCCTTCCATCAACCTGGAGCAGTCGGCCGCCACCGACCAGGCGCTGCAGCGCCACATCCTGGCGCAGGTGCCCGAGGTCGAGCGCATCGTGGCCCGCGTGGGCTCCGACGAGCTGGGGCTCGACCCCATGGGGCTGAACGAAACCGACAGTTTCCTGGTGCTCAAGCCGCGTGCCGCGTGGCGCTTCAAGACCAAGGAGGAACTCATCGACGCCATCCGCGCCGCCGCCGAGGCCGTGCCCGGCGTGAACCTGAGCTTCACCCAGCCGATCGAGATGCGCACCTCCGAAATGCTCTCGGGCGTGCGCGGCGACCTGGCCGTGAAGGTCTTCGGGCCGCAGGCGCAAGAGCTCTCGCGCCTGGCCGAGGACATCGTGCAGGTGCTGCAGGGCCTGCCAGGCAATGAGGACGTGCTCACCACCAAGAACGACGGCGTGCAGTACCTGCGCGTGGCCATCGACCGCCTCGCCGTTGGCCGCCTGGGGCTGACGGTGGAGCAGGTGCAAAACGACCTGCGCACGCTGGTCGAAGGCCAGCGCGCGGGCGTGGTCATGCAGGACGCGCGCCGCGTCCCCCTGGTGGTGCGCGGCGGCGACGACCTGCGCCTGTCGCCCGAGCGCTTTGCCGCGCTGCGCCTGCCCGTGCCGGGCGGTGAGCCGGTGGCGCTGTCGCAGCTGGCGCGGCTGGAGGTGGTGGACGGCCCGGTGAAGATCGAGCGCGAGCAGTCCTCGCGCATGGCCGTGGTGCGTGCCAACGTGCGCGGCCGCGACCTGGTGGGCTTCGTGGCCGAGGCCCAGGCCGCAGTGGCCCGGCAGGTCAAGCTGCCGCCGGGCTACAGCCTGGCCTGGGGCGGGCAGTTCGAGAACCAGCAGCGCGCCGCCGCGCGCCTGGGCCTGGTGGTGCCGGTGGCGCTGGCCCTCATCGTCGGCCTGCTGTTCGCCACCCTGGGCAGCTTGCGCCAGGCGCTGCTGGTGTTCGCCAACATTCCGCTGGCCCTGGTGGGCGGCATCGTGGCCCTGGCGCTCACGGGCGAGTACCTGTCGGTGCCCGCGTCGGTGGGCTTCATCGCGCTCATGGGCATTGCCGTGCTCAACGGCCTGGTGCTGGTCACCTGCTTCAACCAGCTGGCGGCGCGTGGCCTGCCCATCCATGAGGTGGTGCGCCAGGGCGCGCTGCGCCGCCTGCGCCCGGTGCTGATGACGGCCAGCATTACCGCGCTGGGGCTGATTCCGCTGCTGCTGGCCACCGGGCCGGGCTCGGAAATCCAGCGTCCCCTGGCCATCGTGGTGATTGGCGGGCTGGTCAGCTCCACCCTGCTCACGCTGGTGCTGCTGCCGCTGCTGTACCGCCGCTTTGGCCTCTCCACTCCTTCCACGCGCGCCGCAGGCGCTGTTTCACCATGACTGCCGAACCCGCATTGCCCACCCCCGACTGCCTGCTCACCCTGGCGCTGCCCGTGGCCCTGGAGGAAGACGTGCTCGACCTGCTGCGCACCCTGCCGCACATGGCTCCGGGCTTCACCCTGGTGCCGGCGCAGGGCATGGGGGCGCACATCCACCTGGCCTCGTCCATGGAGCAGGTGCAGGGGCGCGCGCGCCGTGTGCTGGTGCAACTGGCCGTGGCGCAAAGCCAGGTGCCCCCGCTGATCGGCGCACTGCGCCAGGCCCTGCCGACTCCGCAGATCGCCTACTGGGCCGCGCCGCTGCTGGCCTTTGGCCGCCTTGGGAGCCTGCCATGAGGCGTACCACGGCCCGTTGCCTCACGGCGCTGGCCTGTGCCGCCGCGCTGGCCTGCGGCGCCCGCGCCCAGGAGATGCCGGCGCAGGTGCTGCCGCCCCCCGCCACCGTGCAGCAGGTGCTCGCGCAATGGCCCCAGGTGCGTGCCGCCGGTGCGGGCCTGGCCCTGGCCCAGGCGCGTGGCGAGCGCCTGCGCGCCGGCCCCCACGACTGGGTGGCCAAGGCCGGCGCCAGCCAGCGCCGCGAGCAGGGCGGCACACGCTATGCGGAAACCGAGGTGGGCCTGGAAACCGGCATGCGCTGGCCCGGCAAGGTGGCGGCCGACCGCCAACTGGGCTCGGCCGCCGAGCAGGTGGCCGTGCTCGCCCAGGCCGACGCCTGGCACGAGGCCGCGCGCACCCTGCTGGCCGACTGGTTCGATGCCCTGCGCGCCGCGCGCACCGCCCAACTGCTGCGGGTCCAGGAGGCGCTGATGGCGCGCACGCTTGCCGCCATGCAGCGCCGTGTGGACCTGGGCGAGGCGGCCACGCTCGAATGGCTCGCCACCCAGGCCGAGCATGCCCGCGTGCAGGCCCAGGCCCGCCGCGCCGAGGCCCAGGACACGCTGGGCCGCCAGGGCCTGCTGCGCCGCTACCCCGGCCTGCCCGACCCGGCCAGCCTGCTGCCGCCGGACGACGCGCCCTGGCCCGCCGGGGCCCCGGCGGGCGATGCGCGTGGCCCGGACGATGCCACGGCCTGGGTGGCGCGCATTCTTGACGACAACCACGAACTGGAGCTGGCCGAGGCGCAGGCCGGGCAGGCCCGCCTGCAGGCCGAGCGCACGCACCTCGAGCGCACCCCCGACCCCACGGTGGGCGTGCGCGCCACGCGCGAGCGTGGCGGGCAGGAGCATGTGCTGGGCGTCTACCTCTCGCTGCCCCTGGGGAGCGCAGGGCGCCGTGCCGACGCGCAAGCCGCTTTGGCCCAGGCCGAAGTGGCGCGGCAGGAACTGGCACGCACGCGCCAGCGCGTCGAGGCCGAAGCCTGGCGCGTGGTGGGCGAGGCCGCGCAGGCCCGCGCCACGCTGGCCCAGCAGCGCCAGGCCCTGGCCTACAGCGAGAAAAGCGCGGCGCTGCAGGCCCGCGCCTACGCCCTGGGGGAGAGCGGCCTGGGCGACTGGCTGCTGGCGCAGCGTGGCGCCCTGGACGCCCGCCTGGCGGCGGAAACGGCCGCGCTGGATGCCCAGCAGGCGCAGGCCCGCATGCTGCTCGACGCGCACCGCATGTGGACGCCCCCGGGCCATGGCACGCCCGATGGCGGGCCTTGATGGGTTGCTATTGAAAAGAGAGCTGCCAGCGCTTGCCAGATAAGCGCTGGGGGCCAAAAGCCTTCAAATTCCAGGCGAGGCGGGCTGATCCGCCGCGCGCAGCACCAGGGCGGCGCGCAGCCCCTGGGCCTGCCCTGGCGGCGGCGACTGCAGCACCAGCGTGCCGCCCTGGCGCTGCACGATGGTGGACACGATCGACAGGCCCAGCCCGTAGCCCGGCACATGCGCCGCCGCCGCGCTGCGGGCCGGGGGCGTGTGGCCGTTGCGCTGGTGGCGCTGCCGCAGCGCGTGCGCGCGCTCGGGCGAGAGCCCGGGGCCCTCGTCGCTGACGCTGCAGGTGGCAGGCGCCTCCACCGCGATCGTCACCGGCCCGCCGGGGGCGTAGCGCACGGCGTTTTCCACCAGGTTGCGCAGTGCGATGGCCAGCGCGTCGAAATCGCCGCGCACCCATACGTCCTCGCTCTCGGGCAGCATCAGGTGCAGGCGCTGCAGCAGCGCGGGGTCGGACCAGAATTCCTGCGCCACCACGGCGGCCAACTGGCCCAGGTTCACGCGCTCCTGCGCCAGGGCCGCGCCCGACTCGGCGCGCGAGAGCTGCAGCAGCTTTTCGCTGCGCCGGCCCAACTGGTCGAGCGCGTCCAGCGCTTCTTCCACGCGCTGGCGCGCGGGGCCGTCCGCCACCTGTGCCAGCGCGGTCTGCAGGCGCAGGCGCACGGTGGCCAGGGGGGTGCGCAGCTCGTGGGCGGCGTTGGCGGCCAGGGCGCGTTCGGTGTCCAGCGCGCCTTCGAGGCGCTGCAGCAGGTGGTTGGCGCTGCCCACGATGGTTTGCAGCTCGGTGGGCAGGGGCTGCGCTGGCGCTAGCGGGGCCAGGTGCCTGCCGTCGCGCTGCTGCAGTTCGCGGGCGATCTGCCCGGCAGGCGCGAGCACGCGCTGGGTGACGGCGCGGATCAGCCAGCCCAGCAGCGGCAGCACCACCAGCAGCGGCACCAGCAGGCCCAGCAGCGTGCGCGTGCGCGTGGCCTGGCGGTGCGCCAGCGGGTCGCCCGCGTGGATGTACATGGGCAGGCTGGGGTGGGCCAGGGTGTAGATGCGCAGGCCGGCGTATTCGTGAAAGCCGGTGTCCAGCGGCACCGGCAAGGGGTAGTGCGGCGCGTCGGCCGAGCGCAGCAGCAGCTCGTTGTCGGTGTTCACCACCTGGTACAGCAGCACGTCGTGCTTGGCGCCGTGCAACTGGCTGTGCGGCACCTCCAGCCGGAACAGCGTGCCGTCGCGTTCGGAGGGCTTCTCGTGGTTGCGCGCATCGTGCGCCGCCAGGTCGAGCAGGCGTTCCGCGCTCTCGACCAGCCCGGCGTCGAGCTGCTCGGCCAGCTCATGCTGCACATACCAGGCCACGCCCAGGCTGATGGCCACCCACACCAGCGCCACCCAGGGCAGCAGGGCGCGCGTGAGCGACCAGGACAGGCTGCGCTGCTTCATGTGCCAGGGGCGGCGGTGTTGAGCTTGTAGCCCAGGCCGCGCAGGGTCTGGATGCGCTCGCGCCCGATCTTGCGGCGCAGGTTGCTGATGAACACTTCCAGCGTGTTGCTGCTGGCGTCGGCGTCCAGGCCATACAGGGCGTCGAGCAGGCTCTCGCGCGGGTGGATGCGGTCGGGCCGCTGCGCCAGCACGCGCAGCACGGCCCATTCCTTGGCGGTCAGCTCCACCGCCTGGCCGTCGAGCTGCACCGCCGTGCGGCCCAGGTCGATGGCCAGGCCGGGCAGTTGCAGCACGGCGCTGGCGGCGCCGCTGCGCCGGCGCTCCACGGCGCGCAGGCGCGCCAGCAGCTCATCGGGGTCGTAGGGCTTGACGAGGTAGTCGTCGGCCCCCGCGTCCAGGCCCTGGATGCGGTCGGTGATCTGGTCGCGCGCGGTGAGCACGATGACGGCCGCCTCGGGCAGGCGCGCGCGCAGCAGGGGCAGCAGCGCCAGGCCTTCGCCGTCGGGCAGTTGCCAGTCCAGCAGCACGGCGCCCCAGTGGGCCAGCGGCAGCAGGGCGCGCGCGGCCTGCAGGCTGGCGGCGCGCTCGCACACGAAGCCCTTGGCGCCGAGGAATTCGGCCAGGGCGCTGGCCAGGGGGTGGTCGTCTTCGACCAGCAGGATGCGCATCGCAGCTCAGCGCCCGCGCAGGAACAGCGCGTCCAGCTCTTTCATCGTGAGCTGGCGCCAGGTGGGCCGGCCGTGGTTGCACTGGTCGCTGCGGTCGGTGGTTTCCATCTGGCGCAGCAGGGCGTTCATCTCGTCCAGCGTGAGTTTGCGGTTGGCGCGCACGGCGCCGTGGCAGGCCATGGTGGCCAGGATTTCATTGCGCGCGCGCTGCACCACGGTGGTGGCGTCGTGCGCGGCCAGCTCGGCCAGCACGCTGCGCGCCAACTCCACCGCGTCGCCCTGGGCCAGCGTGGTGGGCACGGCGCGCACGGCCAGGGTCTTGGGGGAGAAGGGCACGACCTCCAGGCCCAGCGTGGCCAGCACTTCGGCCGATTCCTCGGCCGTGGCCACTTCCTGCGCCGTGGCCGCGAAGGTGGCGGGGATCAGCAGCGGCTGGCTGGCAATGCGCGCGCCGCCGTCCACCTGGGCCTTGAGGCGTTCGTAGACGATGCGCTCGTGCGCGGCGTGCATGTCCACGATGACCATGCCCTGCGCGCTCTCGGCCAGGATGTAGACGCCGTGGATCTGCGCCACCGCGCGGCCCAGGGGCCATGCGGGTTCTTCGGCGGCGGGCGGCGCAGGCGTGGCCCAGGCCATGGGCGGCGGCTCTGCCACCCCCTGTGCGGGCGTGGCCGCAGGCGCCGCAGACGGCGTGGGCTGCCACAGCGCTTGCAGGTCGCTGACCTTGTGGCCGGGGCGCTCTTCAAATTTGATAGCTGCTTGCGCTTGTCTTGTAAGCGGTTCAGATGGTTTTCTATCTGAATCGCTTTCTGGTAAAGCGCTGGCAGCTACAAAAGGCGGAGCAAGCACCGCCGCGCGCGGTGCGGCCAGCGCGTTCTCCACAGCGTGGCGCACGGCCTGGTGCACCTCGCGGCTGTCGCGGAAGCGCACCTCGATCTTGGTGGGGTGCACGTTCACGTCCACGCGCGCCGGGTCGATCTCCACGTACAGCGCATAGACCGGCTGCTTCTGGCCGTGCAGCACGTCCTCGTAGGCGCTGCGTCCGGCGTGCGTGAGTACCTTGTCGCGCACGAAGCGGCCGTTGACGTAGCAGTACTGGTGGTCGGCGCGCGCGCGCGCGGCGTCGGGCAGGCCGGCGCGGCCCGTCACGGTGACGGGGCCGGCGCGGTGCTGCACGGCCACGGACTGGGTGACGAAGTCCTCGCCCAGCACGTCGGCCAGGCGGCGCGCCAGCGCGTCCGGTGCCTGCCCCGCGCCGGGCACGAAAGTGGCGCGCCACTGCTCCACCAGCTTGCCTTCGTGCCAGATGGCGAAGCCCACGTCGGGCCGCGCCAGCGCGTGGCGGCGCACGGCCTCGACGCAGTGCGCGAGTTCGGTGGCGTCGCTCTTGAGGAACTTGCGCCGCGCCGGGGTGGAGAAGAACAGCTCCTTGACCTCCACCGTGGTGCCGTGGCTGCGCGCCGCGGGGCGGATCTCGCCGCTGCGCGCGTCGAGCAGGAAGGCGCTGGCCTGCGCCTGCGGGCGCGACAGCAGCGCCGTTTCCGACACCGAGGCGATGGCCGCCAGCGCCTCGCCGCGAAAGCCCATGGTGGCCACGGTCTCCAGGTCGTGCAGGCTGGTGATCTTGCTCGTGGCGTGGCGGCGCAGCGCCACCGGCAGCTCGTCCTGCGGAATGCCGCAGCCGTCGTCCTCGACGCTGATGAGGCGCACCCCGCCCGCCAGCAGCCGCACGGTGATGGCGCTGGCGCCTGAATCCAGCGCGTTGTCCACCAGCTCGCGCACCACCGAGGCGGGGCGCTCGACCACCTCGCCCGCGGCGATCTGGCTGATCAGCTCGTCGGGCAGGTCGCGGATGGGGCGGCGGGGGAGCGGGGCCGGAGCGCCGGCGGCGGGGAGGGGGGGGCTTGCATTCACCGGGGGAATTCTAGGAGCTGCGGATAATGCGCGCTTTGCCCTTGGGCGCACCGCGTTTTTTCATGGAACTCGTCAGCTTTCTCATCGACTTCATCCTGCATGTGGACAAGTACCTGGAGGCCTTCGTCGCCAACTACGGCGCCTGGGTGTACGCGCTGCTGTTCCTCATCGTCTTCGTGGAGACGGGCGTGGTGGTCATGCCCTTCCTGCCGGGCGACTCGCTGCTGTTCATCGTCGGCGCGCTCAGCGGCGCGGGGCTGCTGAACTTCCCGCTGGCCTGCGCCATCCTGCTGGTGGCGGCCATCCTGGGCGACCAGTGCAACTACACCATCGGGCGCTATTTCGGGCCGAAGGTGTTCCAGTGGGAGGATTCGCGCTGGTTCAACAAGCGGGCCTTCGACCAGGCGCATGCGTTCTACGAGCGCTACGGCGGCATCACCATCGTGCTGGCGCGCTTCATGCCCTTCATCCGCACCTTCGCGCCCTTCGTGGCGGGCGTGGCAGCCATGGGCCGGGGCAAGTTCTCGGCCTACAACGTGGGCGGCGCGCTGGTGTGGGTGCTGGGCATCTGCACGGCGGGCTATTTCTTCGGCAACCTGCCCTGGGTGCGCCAGCACCTGGAGAAGATCATCTGGGGCCTGATCCTGGTGCCGGGGCTGATCGCCCTCTTCGGCGCCTGGCGCGCCGGGCGTAAAACGGCGTAACCATTTCGCTTCGCCAGAAACAACATCGCCCGCGCGTGGCGGGCGAAAAGGGCCGGCGGCGGGTGTTTCAGCGGCGCCTGGATTTGCTCATTTCGTTGCCGATCACCGCGCCCGCTGCGGCACCGCCCACGGTACCCAGCGGGCCGCCGAACAGCACATGGCCCGCCACGCCGCCAGCGACGGCACCTGCGGCGGTACCCAACTGGTTGTGGGTCGGTGCGCTGGCGCAGCCGCCCAGGGCAAATGCGGATGCCAGCGTGGTCACGGCAAGCAGGTAACGGGTCTTCAGCACGGTGTTCTCCTTCTGGGGGTTCAAGAGGCCTTCACTGTAGGCCTCTTGATAGGAGCGCCTGTTACCAGCCGTGTCGCCTGGCGGGTCAGGCCAGCGGCGCGTTGCGGTAGGCCATGGGCGTTTCGGGCACGGGGTAGCCGGCCGTGCCGAAGGTCTCGACGATGGCCTTGTGCGTGTCGAAATAGACCTGCCAGTAGTGGTCGGTGTGCGTGTAGGGGCGCACGCACAGCTTCGGGCCCTCGGGGGTGAATTCCAGGATCTCGATGTCGGGCGCCGGGCTGGCCGCCACGTTGGGGATGGCGGCGATCACCGGCCTGAGGCGCGCGATGGCGTCCAGCGGGTTCACGCTGTTGGCGACCTTGGCCACGCAGTCCACGCGGCGCACGGGCAGGGCGCTGTAGTTCTGGATGTTGTCGGCGAAGATCTTGCCGTTGCCCACCACGGTCATCACGTTGTCGGGCGTGGTCAGGGTGGTGGCGAACAGGCCCAGCTCCGTCACCGTGCCGACCACGCCGCCCGCGCTGATGAAGTCGCCCACCTTGTAGGGACGCAGCACCTGCATGAAGACCCCGGCGGCGAAGTTGCCCAGCATGCCGCTCCAGGCCGCGCCGATGGCCAGGCCCGCGCCCGCCAGCAGCGCGGCGAACGAGGTGGTCTTGACGCCGAAGATGTCCAGGATCGCCAGGATCAGGATGACGTTGAGCACCACCGAGGTGATGGACTTGAGGTAGTTCGCCAGCGTGGCGTCGATCTTGCCGCCGCGCGCCAGCAGCTTGCCCATCAGGCCGACAGCCAGCGCGATCAGCCAGCGGCCCACGATCCAGGCAGCGATGGCCGTGAGCAGCTTGATGCCGAACTCCGTGCCCTGGGTGGAGAGGAAGTGCCAGATGTCCTGCGTGTTCATGGTCGCTCCGGGTGAAGATGAAGAAACGCACGAGTGTAGGCAGCGCCTCAGCGGCCGAATGTGGACAACTGTGAACCGGCCCGGGCCCGGGCCCGGCCCGGCGCAGTCATACCGTGCGGCTGCGCGCCAGCGGCGGGTTCTTGGCGAAGTAGCGCTGTATGCCGCGCATCAGCGCGTCGGCCAGTTGCACCTGGTAGGCCGCCGAGCGCAGCTTGGCCTCTTCCTCGGGGTTGCTGATGAAGGCGGTCTCCACCAGCACGCTGGGGATGTCGGGCGCCTTGAGCACGGCGAAGCCGGCCTGCTCCACGCGCGGCTTGTGCAGCCGGGCCATGCCGCCGATCTCGCCCAGCAGCACGCTGCCGAGCTTGAGGCTGTCGTTGATCTGGGCCGTGGTGCTCATGTCCAGCAGGGCGCGCTGCACGTGCTGGTCCTGGCTCTTGACGTTCAGGCCGCCCACCAGGTCGGCCTGGTTTTCCTTGTTGGCCAGCCAGCGCGCCGCCGTGCTGGAGGCGCCGCTCTGGCTCAGGGCGAACACGCTGGCGCCGCGCGCGCTGGGCGTGGTGAAGGCGTCGGCGTGGATGGAGACGAACAGGTCGGCCTGCACGCGCCGGGCCTTCTCCACGCGCGTGCCCAGGGGCACGAAATAGTCGCCGTCGCGTGTGAGGAAGGCGCGCATGGGGTTGCCGCCGACGCTGGCGGCGTTGATGCGCTCGCGCAGCAGGTGCGCCACTTTCAGCACCACGTCCTTCTCGCGCGTGCCGCCGGGGCCGATGGCGCCGGGGTCTTCACCGCCATGGCCGGGGTCGAGGGCCACGATGATGAGCCGGTCGGTCTGCCGCCCGCCGGCGGGCGCGCGCGGCGCCGGGCTGGGGGGGGGCGCGGCCGCTACCGGGGGGCTGGGGGGCGGTGCGGGCGGCTTGGCGGGTTCGGGGCGCTGGCCATGCTGCGCGATCAAGTCGCCCAGCGGATCTGCTGGCTGGGGCGAGGCGGCTTCGGCATGCGGCGCGGAGGCAGAGGGCGTGTCGTTCAAATGCTCGGCGATCAGCGCTTCGAGCGGATCGACCGATTTCGCCGGGTACAGGTCGAACACCAGGCGGTGCTGGTAGGCGGCCACGGGCGTGAGCGTGAACACCTGGGGCACCGCTGCCTGCTTCAGGTCGATCACCAGGCGCACCACGCCGGGGGCGTTCTGGCCCACGCGGATGCCCGCGATGTTCGGGTCGTCGGCGCGCACCTTGGCCACCAGTTCGCGCAGCGCGGGGTTCAGGTCGATGCCCTCGATGTCCACGGCCAGGCGCGGCGGCTGGGGCACGAAGAACTGCTTGGCCACGAGCTTGGCGTCGGACTCGATGGTGACGCGCGAGTATTCGGGGGCCGGCCACACGCGCACGGCGACGATGGTGGCGCCGCGGGCGATTTGCTGCACGCCCAGCAGCAGCACCAGGCTGCCCCGGCGCAGCAGCGCACGGCGGGCCTGGCTGGCGGGCTTGGGCCCCTTCATGGCTGCAGCCCTTCCAGCAGGGCCTGGCCCGGCGCGGTGAACGCTTTCAACGTGGCATGCCGCTGCATTTCGTCGATTGCTTCCAGATAGATAGCTAGATCCGCAGGCGGGGCAAGCCCCGCCGCCTTTTCCGGCCATTCTGCCAGCTTGAGGCCGGGCGTGGCGAAGATGTCGCGCAAGCCGGCATCCTCCCATTCGCGCGGATCGTCGAAGCGGTAGAAGTCGAAGTGCCAGATGGCCAGCCCTCCCGCCTCGTGCGGCTCCACCACGGCATAGGTGGGGCTTTTAATCCGGCCCTGCACGCCCAGCGCCCGCAGCAGGTGGCGCACCAGCGTGGTCTTGCCCGCGCCCAGGTCGCCGTGCAGGGTGATGTAGGCATGGGCCAGTTGCGGCCGGGCGGCCAGCCTGCGGGCCCACGCCGCGGTGTCGTCCTCGCTGTGCCAGGTGGCATGTGCCACGGCCAGGGCGGGGGCGCTTTCTACAATCGGGCGATGGTGCAGGACGGAAGTCAATGGGTTCCTCGGATTCAGGAGTGGGCGCGCGAGCTGGGATTTTCCCAAATCGGCGTCACGGGTGTGGACTTGTCTTCGGCAGAACCTGGATTGATGCAATGGCTGGCCCAGGGGTTCCATGGCGACATGCACTACATGGCCGCCCACGGCCTGAAGCGCGCGCGGCCGGCCGAACTGGTGCCCGGCACGGTGAGCGTCATCACGGCGCGCATGGACTACCTTCCGCGCACCACCCCCGAGGGCTGGCAGGCCGTGGAATGGGAGCGCCTGCGGCGCCCCGGGGAGGCCATCGTCTCGGTCTACGCCCGGGGGCGGGACTACCACAAGGTGCTGCGCGCGCGCCTGCAAAAGCTCGCCGACCGCATCGCCGAGGCCGCCGGGCCCTTCGGCCACCGGGTCTTCACCGACTCCGCCCCGGTGCTGGAGGCCGAGCTGGCGCGGCGCAGCGGACAGGGCTGGCGCGGCAAGCACACGCTGGTGCTCTCGCGCGAGGCCGGGTCGATGTTCTTCCTGGGCGAGATCTACGTGGACATGGCGCTGGCGCCCACGGCGCCGGTCACGGCGCATTGCGGCAGCTGCCAGGCTTGCATGGATGCGTGCCCCACGCAGGCCATCGTGGCGCCGCACCGCGTCGATGCGCGCCGCTGCATCTCCTACCTGACCATCGAGCATGCGGGGGAGATTCCGCTCGCATTGCGCCCGCGCATGGGCAACCGCATCTATGGCTGCGATGACTGCCAGCTCGTCTGCCCGTGGAACAAGTTCGCGCAGCCCAGCCCATTGCCCGACTTCGACGCGCGCGCTGGGCTGACGGGGCAGCAGCTCGTGCACCTGTTCGGCTGGGATGAGGCGACCTTCCTGCGCCAGACGGAGGGCGGCCCGATCCGCCGCATTGGCCATGAGCGCTGGCTGCGCAACGTCGCCGTGGCGCTGGGCAACGCGCTGCGCGCCACGGGCGACCCGGCCGTGCGCGCGGCGCTGCAGGCGCGCGCGCAGGACGCCAGCGCGCTGGTGCGCGAGCACGTCGCCTGGGCCCTGGCGCAAGAGGCCGCGTGATACGGATTTGCCTTCAACCGTCTAACGTCGTTGGTTCGCCTTGCCGTGCTACAGCACTGATCGTAGGCTTCCCGCCTAGTTATGCGGTTGAATGCAAACCCGTATGAGGGTCAGCGCTATTCGGCTGCCTCGGCGCACCACTGGGCCAGCAGCGACTCCCTGCGCTCCTGCGGCAGGCGCTCCACCGCCAGCAGCAGCGCGGCCACGTCGTCGTCTTCGCAGTACAGGTAGGCCAGCGGCACGCCCAGCGCCTGGGCGATCAGCTGGGCCGTCTTGACCGGCGGCTCGTGCGCGCCCAGCTCGTAGCGGCTGATCCGGGCCCGGCTGGCCGACTCGTCGATGCCTATCTCCACACCGACCCTCTCCTGCGGCCATCCCAAGGTTTCGCGCATTGACCGCATCCTGCGGCCAATGACGGTGCTGTCGTAGGCAGGCTCAGAACCCATGTCACGATTTTTGTGACTGTGTTGCCGTTAGTCGTCACGGAAAAT
Source organism: Acidovorax sp. YS12 (assembly GCA_021496925.1). Classification (NCBI taxonomy): domain Bacteria; kingdom Pseudomonadati; phylum Pseudomonadota; class Betaproteobacteria; order Burkholderiales; family Comamonadaceae; genus Acidovorax; species Acidovorax sp. YS12. The sequence continues at coordinate 1,795,171 of CP053915.1, read as the reverse complement.
GTGACATCGATTTGCCATACTGGAGATTATTTTTCCTTCTGATACGAGTGCATCGCCTGCCGGCTGCGTGCGGCGCTGGCTGGAACCAGGGGGAGGGCGTGGTCTGGCATGTGGGCCCGGCCGTGCGCCATCGCGTGAATGAAGACCGCGTGTGCCCGCTTCGCTGGCTGTTGAGAGGGGGAGAATAAAGATATGTGGCGCACGTTCCGGTCATTGTTTGGACGCTGGACCCAGGCAACCATCGCGGTGGTGCTGGGCGTGCTGTGCGTCTGGCTGGCGCTGGCGGGGTACTGGGCCGTCCTGCTGGACAGCCACGAAGCCCAGCGGCGCTACGCGGCGCAGCAGACCTGGCTGCGCGTGGAGCAGATGGCCCAGGCCATCTCGGTGCAGGTGCAGACGCTGTTTTCCGGGCTCGACTACACCTCGCGCCAGCTGGCAGGGGAGTATGCCGAGGGGCTCGGCGGCAACTTTCAGCGCGCGGTGCAATCGTCGCTCGACGCCTATCCCCAGGGCACGTTCGTGCAGATCGCCGTGGCCGATGCCGAGGGCCGGATGGTGTTTTCCAGCCTGGAGCGCCACGGCAAGCCGCTGGCCGGCGTGTCGATCCGCGACCGCGAGCACTTCCAGGTCCATGCGCGCCAGCAGGCGCAGGGCCTGTTCGTCGGCCGGCCGGTGCGGGGGCGCGTATCGCAGGAGTGGACCATCCAGCTCAGCCGGGGGCTGTACCGCGATGGCCGGTTCATCGGCGTTCTGGTGCTTTCCGTTTCCCCGGATTACATCGGACGCTACTTCCACACGCTGTTCGAGCACACCGACGACGTCGTGGTGCTGGTGCGCGAGGATGGCGCCTACCTGGCGCGCTCGCAAGGGCAGGACGCGGTGCTGGGGCAGTTCGTTCCGCCCGAACGGGTGCAGCTGTTCGGGCCGGGCCAAAGGCAGGGAACCTACGAGACGGTGGCCACGGTGGATGGCGTGGCCCGGCTGTATGCCTGGCGCCGGGTGGAGGGGTATCCCGTCATCGTCAGCACCGGGCTGGAGCGCGGCACGGCATTCGCCTCGGCGGAGGAAGCCATTGCGCGCGGCGTGGAGCGCAACGCCGTGGGCTCGGCGTGCATCGTCCTGGGGTCGTTGCTGACGGTCTGGCTGGCGCTGCAGCGCCAGCGCAGCGATTGGCTGCGCATCCGGCAGAAGCGCCGCTTCGCGCGCCTGGCGCAGGAGGTGCCCGGGGGACTGTTCCAGGTGCGCATGGCCTCCGACGGCAGGTTCATGGTGCCTTATGCCAGTCCCGGTTTCTTTGAAGTACACGGCGTGCCTGCCAAGGCGCGGGCCGGGTTCGAGGTGGACTTCATGCACTGCGTCCACCCCGAGGACCGGCAGCGCGTGCGGGACGCGGTGCAGGCGAGCGTGCGCGCGGGCGTGGCCTGGGAGCAGAAGTACCGCATTTGCACGCCCGCTGGCGAGGTGCGCTGGCTGCATGGCCAGGCCCGGCCGCAGCCGGATGAGGACGGCGCCCTGGTGTGGCACGGCTACCTCCACGACATCACCCGGGACCAGGCCATGCAGGAGGCCACGCGCCTGAACGAGGAACGGCTGCGCCTGACCGTGGGGGCGGTGGGCGACGGGCTGTGGCAGTGGCACTGGCCCTCGGGCCACGTGGAGTGGGACGCACGCTGCTACCAGATGCTGGGCTTCGCGCACCGGGCGTTCGCGCTCACCTTCGACGCGTTCCTGGACCGGGTGCATCCGGCGGACAGGGCGCGCGTCCAGGCGCAGCTGCAGCGCCACGTCGAGGAGGGCGCCGACTTCCGGGTGGAGATGCGCCTGGCGACGGCCGATGGCCGCTGGCTGTGGGTGGAGTCGCGCGGGGAGGTCACGCAGCGCGGGACGCAGGGCGCGCCCTTGCGCATGCTGGGCACCCATACCGACATCCAGCAGCGGGTGGAGCAGTCCCGGTTGATCAAGGTTTTGCTCGACCGCAGCGGCGCCTTGATTGCCATGGCCAATTCGCGGCGCGAGATCCTGTACGCCAACGAGCGCGCGGCGCAGGTGTTCGGCATCGAGACCGGGGTGCAATCCGAAGCGCGCTCGTTCCGCGAGATCCACACGGACGACGAGAGCTTTGCGCGCTTCGGCAGCTTTTACGAAGCGCTCAAGCAGTACGGCACGGTGCGCACCGAGTGGCCTTTGCGCACGCGCGAGGGCGAGGGGCACTGGTTTGACATGCTGGGCTCGCTGCTGGACCCCGAGGACCCCGCCAGTGACGTCATCTGGACGCTGATGGACACCGACGCGCGCCACCGCGCCGAGGCTGCCCTGGGCGAGGCGCAGCGCAGGCTCGAGGCGCTCATCGAGCATTTTCCGGCCGGCATCCTGGTGACCGACGCTGCCGGCGGGCAGGTGCTGGCCGTCAATCGCATGCTGGTGGCGGTGCTGGGGCTGCAAGGCCCGCCCGCGTCCCTGGTGGGCATGCCCGTCGCCGCATTGACCGACCGCCTGGCCCCGCTGACGGACGCTGCGGGCGGCGGCGCCTGGGTGGCGCACAGCGAATCCGCGGTGGGCAAGCGGCTGCAGTCGCTGCCCGATGGCCGTTGCCTGGAGGTCGAGAAAATCACCCTGCGCGACGGCGCACGCCACCTCGGCCAGTGCTGGGTGCTGCATGACGTGACCGAGCGCAGGCAGCGTGAATCGTTGCTGGAGAGCATGGCGCTGACCGATGGACTGACGGGCGTGCCCAACCGCCGCGCCTTCATGGCGCGGCTGGACGGCGAGATCGGCCGCCTGCGCGCGGGCGCGGTGGCGTCATCCGCCCTGCTCATGCTGGACATCGACCACTTCAAGCGCGTCAACGACACCTACGGCCACTCCGCCGGCGATGCCGTGCTCAAGCACCTGGCCACCGTCATCACCCAGGCCCTGCGCAAGGGCGACATGGTGGGGCGGCTCGGGGGCGAGGAATTCGCCGTGCTGCTGTCGGACGCCGATGGCGCGGCCGGCTACCGGCGCGCCGAGCGCCTGCGCGAGGCGGTGGCCGCGTGCGCGGTGCCGGTGGACAAGGCCGGAGACATCCGCTGCACCATCAGCCTCGGGGTGTACGCGATGCTGCGCGGCGACGTCTCGGCGCAGGAGTGCCTGGCGCGGGCCGACGCCGCCCTGTACGCCTCGAAGCGCAACGGGCGCAACCAGTCCACCGTGTGGACCGAGGATTTGCCCGAAGCCACCCATGCTTGATACATTTTTGATAGCTGCTTGCGCTTTCCCAGCAAGGGTTTGAGCCGGTTTTCGCTTGAAAAGCTAGCGCGGCAGCCCCAGCGCGAACGGCAGGCTGGCCAGGGCCAGCAGCGTGGAGAGCGTGACCAGGCCCGCCACATACGGGCCGTTGTAGCCCATGCGCGCCGCGAGCACGTAGCAGCTCGACGCGGTGGGCAGCGCGGAGAAGGCCAGCAGCACGGTGGTCTGCGTGGCGTCCAGTCCCAGCAGGCGCGCCACGGCCCAGGCCAGCAGCGGCAGCAGCAGGTGGCGTATGCCCAGCAGCAGCACCGACAGCAGGCGGTTGTGCTGCAGGTGGCCCCACTGCATGCCCGCGCCGGCGGCCATCAGGCCCAGCACCAGCGCGGCATTGCCGATGCGCGAGACGGTAGGCGCCATCCAGCCGGGAATGGCCAGGCCCAGCAGGTTCGCCGCCAGGCCCGACACGGTGGCGATGATGAGCGGGTTGCGCAGCAGCTCGCGCAGGAAGTGGTGCTCCCCCTGGCGCGCCATGGGCCAGACGGCGGCCACGTTGAGCAGCGGCACGCACACCCCGATGAGCACGGCGATCATCTGCAGCCCCTGGCTGCCCGCCACGCGCTCGGCCAGCGCCAGCCCCATGAACGAGTTGAAGCGGAACGCCACCTGCGCCGCGCCGGCATGCTCACGTGCGGGCATATGCCGCCCGATGCCGGGCAGGCGCGGCAGCGCGTAGGCCAGGGCGATGCCCCCCAGGCACAGCAGCAGCCCGGCGGCCATCAGGCCCGAGGCCTCGTGCACGTTGATGGGGTTCCTGACGATGGACTGGAACAGCAGCACCGGGAACAGCAGGTAGTACACCAGCCCCTCGACGGGCTGCCAGACCGCGCGGTTGAGCGCCGTGAAGCGGCAGATGAGGTAGCCGCCGAGAATCAGCGAGAAGTCCGGGAAAAGCAGCTGTGCATAGTTCACCGGGCGAGCGTAGCGCAAGAACGCGGGACCTCCCTCACTGGTATGCGCGCGGAATGTGGTCTGTCCATGTCTTTTCCCTGACCAGGCTGCCGTTTTGCCGCAAGGTTTTGGTGAAAGTGACGTGGAAATAGGCAGTATCCGATGCAATCATCGCCGTGGTGGCAAGGTCTATTTCATTACCCGCAATGTTGAATACGTTTCTGCGTTCGCCATGGTATTGGGCGTTGGCAGGCGTGGCGTCATTCACGCTCCAACGGTACGACTCACTCGATTGGTATTTGTTTTCGCGAATGAGCCAGGTAATGTCACTGGCTGTCGTGAATGTCGAATCGCCGTTTTTTTCATCACGAACGCTGTTGAAAACCGGGTTGTGCTTTTCCAGCTCCCTGCCAAAAGGCGCGACATCGCTGGGCTCTGGCGGGGGCAGTGTGCAGGCCGGATCGGTTGCGTTTGCCACAGGGACTTTCGGTAACTCGAGCCATGTGTTCTCGCCCAGCAAAAGATGCGTGGTGCCTGGCGTGGGGCTGGGCCAGATCATGGGAAATTGCGCATTGGCGACGGCCAGGCGGATGCGGTGGCCCGGCTGGAAGCGCCACGTGGTGAAGTGGATCGAAGTGGCCAGCGTGGTCGGCTCACCTGGTACCAGCGCTGTGGGCGCAAGCCGTGAGAAGCGCTGGGAAGGATTGATGGCCGCACCACTGACCAGCGACACCTTGCCATCCGGGGCGACGTCCTCCAGGCGTACCGTCCATTGGTAGAAGGGGGCATCCGCCGCCACGCGCAAGCGCACTTGCGGCATGCCCATGATGTCGATGGCCTCGGTCAACGGGGCCGAGTCGTAGACCAGGCTGTGGGCATCGTCCGCTGCCATGTCGCCCGTTTGCTCGCCCCACCAGCCGCCTGCAGCCATCCCGGCGCCAGCACGGTAGCGCAGGCTTTCGGTATTTTCCTGCGATGAAGGGGTATCGCCTAGTTTTTGCGCAGCGTGCGGATAGAGGCGCTGGGTGCTGCTGCCGTCCAATGGCCACTGCTTGTGGCAGCGCCAAAAACCAGGAACGGTGGCCAGATCGGTGGCGGGCGCGTGCCCGGTGCGCATGAAGGTCGTCCAGCGCGGCTCATTCAGGAGGCCATTGTCCACGCCTTTGAGCCAATAATCCCACCAGCGCAGCGCCTTTTGCCGCCACTCGTAATTGGGGCCGGGCACGCCGTATTCTGGCCATGCATGGTTCCATGGCCCGATTTCCGCAATCACGGGCGCCTTGGCGGTATGGCTGACTTCCATGACGAAATCGCGGTAGCCATCGAGCAGACCGCCGATCAAATAGGCGGGAACCTCCAGGGGCGCTTTGAATTTGACGGACTCCTTGCGCCAGAATTCTCCATCCTGTTGCTGGCGCAGCCAGGTGAATAGCCAGGGCTCCTTGTCGAACCTGTTCTTGAAGTAATTTTCATCAATGCGGTAGTCCGGGCTTTGCGGCATGGCATTGTCGGTGTCGATTTGATGCGCATAGGAATCTATGTGCAATGCGCCGTCAATGTAGTGCACGTCGTTGTAGAAAAGATCCGTCGAACCATGCGCCGCGATAATGGCCTTGAGCGCAGGCGGTTTCCTGTGGGCCGTCATCAGCGAATTGAAGGCGCTCCATGAAAGACCGTACATTCCCACCTTGCCATTGGACCAGCTCTTTTGGGATAGCTGTGCGATCAGCTCCTCGGCATCGGAAATCTCTGCTTCGGAATATTCGCTGACGGGAATGCTCCCTTCGCTTGCGCCTGTGCCGCGAACGTCCACCCTGGCAACGACATAACCACGCTTGGCGAAGTAGGCACCATATTCGTAGTCTCCCAGCGCAAAGAAATCATCCTTACGATAGGGCAGCATCTCCATGATCACCGGGAAGGTCTCGCCAGGCGTTCTGGCGGAAGGGCGATAGTATGTGACGGCCAGATGCACGCCATCTTTCATTTCAAGCGTGCCGTTCTCCATTGAAAAAGCATAATGCCGGGCTTCTTCTGGCACCTTGGTATCGCCGGAGCAGCCGATCAAGCCGCATGCCAGCAAGAAGCAGGCTGTCAGTTTTCTCATGGCGGTTGCGCTCCATCTCATCGTTTTTCTCCGGATGATTTTTTTGTTGCTTGAATGTGTGAATCCCGACTGACGGAGGAACCGTAGCCAGGTGGCGGCAGCGTTCACACGCAATAACCTTTCATCATGGCCGTGGCGGCGGTTCCTGGCAAGCCGGCGGGGGGAATCCCGGGTGTCCCAGTCGGGCGCATCGGTTCGCACTGCGGATTTTCTCCGGCCAGCAGGTGGGATTTTCTTGAAAATCCCACCGCTGATTCATGGTGAATAAGAGATTCCCGTTTGCTGGGCCGGGCAAGGCCAGCAGGGCAGAATGCCAGGTTTTGACCTGTGTCGGGCAGGCCGCCAGGATGGGCCTGGCGGGCCGGACCCGTGCCGTATGCACCACACCCGCCCCGAACCCTGTCCGTCTGTGCTGCCTGCACCGCCTGTACCGCCGGACGCTAGCGATGCCAGCATCGACGCCTTCGCCGACGCGCTGTGGCTCGAGGAAGGGCTGTCGCGCAACACCCTGCAGGCCTACCGCAGCGACCTGCGCGCGTTTGCACGCTGGCTGGCGCCGCAGGGCCGGGGACTGCTGCAGGCGGGCGAGGCCGACCTGAGCGCCTACTTCGCACACCGCCATGGCCAGACCCGCGCCACCACGGCCAACCGGCGGCTCACGGTGTTCAAGCGCTTTTTCCGCTGGGCGCTGCGCGAGCACCTCATGGCGCAGGACCCCACGGTGCGCCTGCAGGCCGCGCGCCAGCCGCTGCGCGTGCCCAAGACGCTGTCACAGGCCCAGGTCGAGGCGCTGCTGGCCGCACCCGACGTGGCGCAGCCGCTCGGCCTGCGCGACCGCACCATGCTGGAGCTGATGTATGCCAGCGGCCTGCGCGTGAGCGAACTGGTCACGCTCAAGACCTTCCACCTCGGCATGGCCGAAGGCGTGCTGCGCGTCATGGGCAAGGGCGGCAAGGAACGCCTGGTGCCGTTCGGCGAGGAGGCGCGCGCCTGGCTGCAGCGCTACCTGGCCGAGGCGCGCGGCGCCATCCTCGGCGGGCAGCAGAGCGACGACCTGTTCGTGACCCAGCGCGGCGCGGGCATGACGCGCGTGATGTTCTGGGTCATCGTGAAGAAGCAGGCGCAGCTCGCGGGCATCACCGTGCCGCTGTCGCCGCACACGCTGCGCCACGCTTTCGCCACGCACCTGCTGAACCATGGCGCCGACCTGCGCGTGGTGCAACTGCTGCTGGGGCATGCGGACATCTCCACCACCACCATCTACACCCACGTGGCGCGCGAGCGGCTCAAGGCGCTGCACGCGCAGCACCATCCGCGCGGGTGATGAAGTGCTGGTGAAGTGCTGGCATCGAATTGGCTTCTGGCGCCCGTCCATGAAGCGTGGGCAGCTCTCTATTCGATAGCGTATGCAGGTGCCGCGTGCGGCACCTGACGGCTATTCCTCGGCGTTCAGGCTTTCGGCCCAGATCAGCGCGTTCATGTGCGCCATGTTGATCTGGTGGTTCGACAGGTGCAGGGCATCGGCCGTGCGGGCGAATGCCGCGTCGTCGCCGCTCTCGCAGGCGCGGGTCAGCTCCAGGAAGGGGGCGAAGACGCCCTTGTTGTGCAGCAGCGCCTCGATCACCGATTCGGGCAGGGCCACCGATTCGAGCGCGCGCTCGATGGGCACGCCCAGCATGGTGTCGAGCATGGAGAACACGCCGACGACGAAGGCGTTGTCGCATTCCTCGGGCGGCAGCAGCTCGGCCGCCAGCAGCTCCATCAGGCGCCCGCGCACCACGGCGGTCTGGCCGACGGCGGGCGGCGAGCCGTCCTTGCGCGAGGTGGTGAGCAGCAGCGCGGCCCAGCGGAACAGCTTCTTCAGCCCCAGGATCATCACCGCGTGGCGGAACGAGGTGATCTCGCACGAGAGGCCGAAGCCTGACGAGTTGATGAAGCGCAGCAGGTTGAATGACAGCGTCGGGTCCTTCTTGAGCAGGTCCTCGATCTCCGCCGTGGTGGCCTGCTTGCGCACCAGGTTGATGAGCTGGATGATGGTGGCCTGCGAGGGCCGGATGGTTTGCGCCTTGACGATCGACGGCTTGGCGAACCAGTAGCCCTGGAACAGCTTCACGCCCAGCAGCGACATGCGCTCGTGCTGCTCGGCCGTCTCGACCTTCTCGGCCACGATCTGCGCCTTGGGTGCGTGCAGGCGTACGTGCTTGACCAGGGGGCCGCACAGCTCGGGCCGGAAGGCCGCCATGTCCAGCTTGATGAAGGCGGCGTGCTGCAGCCAGCTCACGTACGGGGGCATCAGCGCGCGCTGGTCGAGGGCCAGGCGGAAGCCGCGCTGGCGCAGGGCCTCGAAGGTCGGCAGGCGGCTGGCGATGTCCTCGGCCGTGGCCTTGTCGTGCAGCGTGGGTATTTCGAGCACCACTTTTTCAGGGTGGATCAGCTCCAGGTGGCCGCCTGCCAGGCTGTCGTGCGTGCAGTTGATGAAGACGATCTTGCGCCCCACCAGGGTCTCGGTGTCGGCGTAGGACAGGGCGTTGAACAGCAGCGCCGCATCGCTGGCGGCGGTGTGCGCGTCGTGGGCCGTGGAGCGGTCGAACAGCTCGTAGCCGAACACGGCACGGCGTTCGTCGACGATGGCCTGGCGCGCGATGATGGCAACGTTGCCCTGCTCTTCAGCGCTCTCGGCGGGCATCGTGGCTGCGGTGTCTGGGTTACTCGACATGGGCGCTATCGGATGGGTGGCAAAGCTGCAGGGATTCTAGGCGGGCTGCCAGCGGGGCTGCGGGCACCTTGGTTAACGATTGTGCCCGGTGCGCGGGACGCGCCATGGGCATTCACGCTTCGGTGACGTGGTCGGCCCAGGCCAGGGCCTGCAGGTGGGCCATGTTGATCTGCTGGCTGCTCAGCTGCAGCGAGGCCGCAGCGCGGTCGAACAGCGCGTCGTTGCTGCTTTCGCAGGCCTGCGCCAGCGACAGCAGCTCGCCCAGCGGGCCGGCATGGTGCAGCAGCGCGTTGGCCACGGGCTCGGGCACCGACAGCAGGCCGAGCGCCGACTCCATGGGCATGCCCAGCATGACGTCGAGCAGCGAGAAGATGCCGGTCACGAAGGCCTGGTCGGCCTCCTCGGGCGGCATGCAATCGGCGGCCAGCAGCTCCATCAGGCGCCCGCGCACCACGGCGGTCTGGCCCACCGAGGAGGGCACGCCACCGGTGCGCGAGGCGGTGAGCAGCAGCGCGGCCCAGCGGAACAGCTTCTTCAGCCCCATGAGCATCACGGCCTGGCGGAACGAGGTGATCTCGCGCGTGAGGCCGAAGCCGGCCGAATTGATCAGGCGCATGAGGTTGAAGGCCAGGCCGGCGTCCTTTTTCAGCACTTCCTCGATGGCGTCGGTGCTGGCCTGCTGGCGCACCAGGTTGATGAGCTGCACGATGCTGGCCTGGCCCGGCGACAGCAGCTTGGCCTGCACCAGCGCCGGGCGCGCGAACCAGTAGCCCTGGAACAGCTGCACGCCCATGGTGGAGACCATGTCGTACTGCTGCGCGGTCTCCACCTTTTCTGCGATGAGTTCGGCGCGCGAGTGGCGGCCTGCGTAGCTGATGAGCACGGCCACCTGGTCCGGCGCCAGCACTGACAGGTCGAGCTTGATGTAGTCGGCCAGCGGCAGCCAGGCGGCGTAGGCCGATTCGAGCACGGTGTGGTTGAACGCCAGGTGGAAGCCGCGCTCGCGCAGCCCGGTCAGGATGGGCAGGCGCGCGGCCACCTCGTCCTTGGCGGCGTGGCCCAGCGGGGGAATTTCCAGCACCACCTTGTCCGGGTCGAGCAGCTCCAGGTGGCCGCCAGCCAGGCTCTCGTGCGTGCAGTTGACGAAGATGAGCTTCTTGCCCACCAGCTCCTCGGTGCCCGCGTGCGACAGCGCGGTGAACACCAGGATCACGTCGGAGGCCGCCGTGTGCCCCGAGACGCTGCGCGAGCGGTTGAACAGCTCGTAGCCGATCACCACATGCTGCCCGTTCACGATGGCCTGGCGGGCGATCATGGAAATGGCGGATTGCGCACTGCCTGCGGCAGCGGTGGGGGCGGGAGCTTGGGACATGGAGGACGAACGGATTTCGGGGCCAGTGGCGATGGTCGATTGTAGGAAGGAACCAGGGTTGTCCAGAGCCTGGGCTTGCGCCCGGTTACATCTGGGCCAGCCAGCGCATCTCGGTCTCGCTGAAACCGGCGGCCCGGCGCGCGCTGTCGTTCAGCGGCGGCTTGGGGCGCGGCGCCTCGTAGCGCTGCGCCAGCACGGGGTAGTGGGCCTCGGGCTCCAGCCCCTCGCGCGCGCACAGCCAGCGGTACCAGTGGTTGCCGATGGCCACGTGGCCGATTTCCTCGCGCAGGATGGTGTCCAGGATGTCCACCGCCGCCAGCGCGTCGGGCGTGCCCACCTGGCGCAGCTTGGCCTGGATCTGCGGCGTGGCGTCCAGGCCGCGCGCTTCCAGCGTGCGCGGCACCAGGGCCATGCGCGCCACGATGTCGTGCGCCGTCTTCTCGCACATGGCCCACAGGCCCTGGTGGGCTGGAAAATCGCCATAGTCCCAGCCCATGCCCTGCAGGTGGGTGCGCAGCAGGCGAAAGTGCCGGGCCTCCTCGGCGGCCACCTGCAGCCAGTCGAGGTGGAACGCGCGCGGCATGCCGTCGAAGCGCCACACGGCGTCGAGCGCCAGGTTCATGGCGTTGAATTCGATGTGCGCGATGGCGTGGACCAGGATGGCCCGGCCTTCCAGCGTGGCCGGCGAGCGGCGCGCCACGGCGGTGTGGTGGCGCAGTTCCGGGCGCGGCGGGCGGCCTGGCAGCAGGCTCCCGTCCAGGGGCGGGGGCGGCGCTTGCGGCGCTATTGAAACAGTAGCTGCTTGCGCATGCAGGGCAAGCGCTGCAGCGGCTTTTTCTTCAGGGTCTGGCAGGCACAAGGCCTGCAATGCGCATTGGCGAAGCTCCATCCCTACAATTGTAGGTTTTGCGAGAAGAGCGACACAAACGCGACGCAAGGCACGAAGGAGACAAGACGGCGATGGCGATCTATGAACTCGATGGCGTGGCCCCGCAGGTGCACGCGACGGCCTGGGTGGCCGACAGCGCCCAGGTCATGGGCAATGTGACGCTGGGCGAGGACGCCAGCGTCTGGTTCGGCACCGTGGTGCGCGGCGATACCGAGAGCATCGCCATCGGCGCGGGCAGCAATGTGCAGGACGCGAGCGTGCTGCACGCCGACTTCGGCAAGCCGCTGATGATCGGCGAGCGCGTCACCGTGGGCCACCAGGTCATGCTGCATGGCTGCACGATTGGCGACGAGTCGCTCATCGGCATCGGCGCCGTCGTGCTCAACGGCGCGCGCATCGGCAAGAACTGCCTGGTGGGCGCGGGCGCGCTGGTGACCGAGGGCAAGGAGTTCCCCGACGGGTCGATGATCCTGGGCAGCCCGGCCAAGGCGGTGCGCCAGCTCACGCCCGAGCAGATCGAGGGGCTGCGCCTGAGCGCGCGGCACTATGTGGACAACGCGCGGCGCTTCCGGGCCGGGCTGCGCAAACTGGATTGATGTGGAATTGGATGTCTGAACTGCACAAGTTTTTGTTCGATGGCATGCCCGTGCGCGGCTCCATCGTGCGCCTGACCGACGCCTGGGCCGAGGTCCAGCGCCGGCGCGCCAGCAACAGCGAAACCGGCGCCTACGCGCCACCCGTGCGCGAGCTGCTGGGCGAGATGCTGGCCGCCGGGGTGCTGATGCAGTCCAACATCAAGTTCAACGGCGCCCTGGTGATGCAGGTGCATGGCGACGGGCCGGTCAAGCTCGCGGTGGCCGAGGTGCAGTCCGACCTGGGCCTGCGCGCCACCGCCTCGGTGCAGGGCGAGGTGCCGGCGCAGGCGCGCCTGCCCGAGATGGTGAATGCCGGCGGCGCGGGGCGCTGCGCCATCACGCTCGATCCGAAGGAGCGCCAGCCCGGCCAGCAGCCCTACCAGGGGGTGGTGCCGCTGCAGGGCGCGGCGGGGGACAAGTTCCAGAGCCTGTCGCAGGCGCTCACGTTCTACATGCTGCAGTCCGAGCAGCTCGACACCATCCTGGTGCTGGCCGCCAACGACCAGGTGGCCGCGGGGCTGATGGTCCAGCGCATGCCGCTGCAGGGCGAGGCCAACTTGGCGGGCGCCGCCGGCCCGGGCGCGGGGGCCGACCAGAACGGCCACAACGAAGACTACAACCGCATCGCGCACCTGGCCGCCAGCCTCACGCGCGAGGAGCTGCTCACGCTGGACGTGGATACCATCCTGCGCCGCCTGTTCTGGGAGGAGAAGCTGCTGCATTTCGCGCCCCAGCAGGGCGCGGCCGGGCCCCGCTTTGCCTGCACCTGCTCGCGCGAGCGCGTGCGCAACATGCTGCGCAGCCTGGGCGCGGAAGAGGTCGAGAGCATCCTGGCCGAGCGCGAGACGGTCGAGGTCGGGTGCGAGTTCTGCGGCCAGCAGTACCACTTCGACGCGGTGGACGCAGCGCAGATCTTCACCGGCCCGGCCGAGCTGGCGCCCGGGGCGAAGACGGTGCAGTAGCCCGGCGCGGCGCCGGGCAATACCCGCGGTAATACAAACCAAATCGGCCTCCAGCGCTTGCGTGGCAAGCGCTGGCAGCTATCAATGGATGAGCGCCGTCAGAAGCTGTACTTGGCCGTCAGCTTGAGCTTGCGCGGCTCGCCGTACACGTCGGTGCCCCACTGCGTGGAATAGCCGACGGCGCGGTAGTACACCTTGTCGAACAGGTTGGTCACGTTGAGCTGGATGTCCCACCGCGGCGCGGGCTGGTAGCCGAGGATCACGTCCGCCACCGCGTAGGCGCTTTGCTGGTTGCGCCAGGCCAGGCCCGCCGTGGTGCCCTCGCTGTACAGGCGGCTTTGCCAGTAGACGCTGGCGCCCGCGCGCCAGCGCTGCCATGCGCCGTCGAAGCGGTACAGCGTGGACAGCTTGAGCATGTTCTGCGGGTTGGTGCTGGTGGTGAAGCGCCGCCCGGCGTTGGCCGGGTTGGCGTCGCGCACGTAGCGCGTGTCGGCATAGGTGTAGCCCAGGCCGACCTGCCAGCGCGGCGTCACGGCGCCTTGCAGCTCCAGGTCCACGCCCTTGGTGCGCACCAGGCCCGAGGCCTCGGAGCACGACGTCTCGGGGTACGTCGGGCAGGCGCTCTGGTCGTCCAGCGTGCGCGCGCGGTTGGTCTGGTCGATCTGGAAGTAGGCCAGGCTGGCGTTCAGCGCGCCGCCGAAGTATTCGCCCTTGACGCCCACCTCGTAGTTCTCGCCCACGATGGGCTTGAGGATGTTGCCGTCGATGCCCTTGGCCGTCTGCGGGTTGAAGATGTCGGTGTAGCTCGCGTAGGCCGTGTGCTGGCGGTCGATGTCGTACGTCAGCCCGGCGTAGCGTGTCGCGTTGCGGTTGACCTTGTAGCTGCCCGAGCCGCTGTGGTTCTCGTACTCGTACCAGTCCAGGCGCGCGCCCAGCAGCAGCTTCCAGCGTTCGGCCAGGTGCAGGTGGGTGGCGGCGTACACGCTGTCTTGCGTGGTCACGTTGTTGCCGGTGGTGGTGAAGGTGCCCACGGGCTGGGGCGTGGCGCGCGGGTCGTGCGTGAAGATGTCGATGCCGTTGATGCGCGCGGGCGACCAGGTGCGGTTGTAGGTGGTGCTGTCCAGCACCTGGCGCGTGGCGCCCGCCACGGCCTGGTGCTTGCGGCCCAGCAACTCGAAGGGGCCGGCGGCCGACACGTCGTAGTTCTCGTGCCGGTAGGCGTACTTGCCGCCCCAGACCGACTGGTAGAACTGGTTGCTGGTGTCGTCGGCCGAGGCGCGGTAGGTGGCGGTGCCCAGCAGGTCCAGGTCGCGCCAGGTCTGCAGCGTGGCCAGGCGCAGTTTCCAGTCGCCGCCCAGCTGGTGCTCCAGCGTGGCGAAGGCGGTGCTCACGCGGTTCTTCGCATACTCCCAGTCGTTGCCCGCGAAGGTCGATCGCGGCAGGTTCAGGTGCCCGCCGGTGCCGGAGATGGGCAGGTCGTACCAGAAGTGGTTGGTGAAGTCCGTCTGGCGGTAGGCGCCCGCCGTGAGCAGCGTGCGCTCGCCCAGGTCGGCCTCCAGCACGCCGTAGAGCAGGCCGTGGTCATGCCGCTCCACGTCGCGGAAGGTTCGGGAATCCTGTCCTGCCGCCACCAGGCGGCCGCGCAGCGTGCCGGCGGCGTTCAGCGGCCCGCCCAGGTCGGCCGTGAGGCCGTAGTCGTCCCAGCTGCCGGCGCTGGCGCTGACCGATCCCTGGAACGCATGCGTGGGCCGCTTGTGCACCATGTTGATGGCCGCCGAGGGGTTGCCCGCGCCCTGCGCCAGCCCGGTGGCGCCGCGCACCACCTCCACGCGGTCGAACAGCGCCATGTTGGCCTGCGAGCTGGGCGTGAAGCTGCTCCAGGCGCTGGTGAAACCCTCGTACATCACGTTGGCGCTGAAGCCGCGCGCCGTGATGTTGGGGCGGCCCACGCCGTCCGCGTTGCTCAGGAACAGCCCCGGCGTGCCCTTGACCACGTCGACGATGCTGGCCATGGCCTGGTCGTCCATGCGCTGGCGCGTGATGACGGTGGCGGACTGCGGCGTCTCGCGCAGCGACAGCGGCAGCTTGGCGGCGGTGCTGGCCGCGCGCGTGGTGTAGCTGCCCGAGCCTTCGGTGGTGCCGCTCGCGTCGGCCTCGGCCACCACCTTCACTTCGGCCAGCGTGGCGGCGCCGCTGCTCTGCGGGGCCGGGTGGGCTGGGGCGCGTTCCACGGTGAAGGTCTTGCCGTCCTGTGCGCGCACCACCAGGCCGCTGCCGGCCACGAGGCGCTCCAGCGCCTCCTGCGCGGTGTACTCGCCGCGCAGCGCGGGTGCCGTGCGGCCCTGGGCCAGCTCGGAGGACAGGAACACCTGCACCCCGGCCTGCCGCGCCAGGGTGCCGATGGCGCGGTCCAGCGGCGCGGGGGCGATGTCCACCGGCACCCGCGCCGGCTGCGCGTGGGCGGCGCAGGCAAGCAGCAGGGCGGCGGCGATGGGGGCCATGCGCGGGGCGCGCGGCGGGCGGGGGGATGGCATGCGGTTTTCTCCTCGGGGTGTATGAACAAGACGAACAAAGGCGTTCAGGAGGAGTTGTCGAATGGCGCGCGCGAAACCCTGCCTCGCCGCGCAAAAAAATTCCGCTGGATGGAGGCGAAGGGGCTTGGTGTCTCAAAAACCATAGCTGCCAGCGCTTGCCTGGCGGGCGCTGGAGGCCTTTTTCCCCTGAATTACCGTGCGGCGGGCGTGATGTCCACGCTGCCGTCCGCATGGCGCTGCACCCGGGCGGGCGCGATGCGCGGCAGCAGGTCGAGCATCTGGTCGGTGCGCGCCGTCTCGAAGACCCCTGAAACGGCGTGGCCGCCCAGGCGCCCGTCGTCGTGCAGGCGGATGGCGCCGCCGCGGTAGCGCTGCGCCTCGGCCAGGGCGTCGCGCAGCGGCGTGCGGTCGAACACCAGGCGGCCTTGCTGCCAGGCGCCGGCCTGCGCCGCGTCCACGGCCTGGGGGGCGGTGGCGCGGCCGCCTTCGAGGCGCAGGCGCTGGCCGGGCGCCAGCAGCTGCGGCGCGCCCGCATCGCCCGGGCCGTGCACCGCCACGCGCCCTTGCAGCACCGTGACCTGTACCCGCTCCTGCGTGCGGCGCACGTCGAACACGGTGCCGACGACGCGGATGCGCGCGCTGGCGGCGGCCACCTCGAACGGGCGCCAGGTGGACGGCGCCACGGCAAAGCGCGCCTGCCCCTGCCGCAGCGCCACGCGGCGGCTGCGCAGGTGCCAGGCCACGTCGAGCGCGGTGGCCGTGTCCAGGGTGAGGGTGCTGCCGTCGGCCAGCGGCACGTCGCGGCGTTCGCCGGTGGCGGTGGCATGGTGCTCGGTGCGCCAGGCCGGGTCGGCCCAGAGCAGGGCGCCGGTGGCGGCGGCCAGCACGAGGGCGGCCACGCCGCCGTTGCGCAGCGCCTGCCGGCCCGTGCCGCGCGGCGCCCGCGCGGGCGGCAGGGGGAACAGCGCGCGCAGGGCCTCGCGCTCGGCCTGCAGCACGGCGTCGAACGGGTGGCAGGCCTCGGGGGCGCGGCGCTGGCCGCGCGGTGCGGGGCGTACGGGTGCCCGGGCGTGGGGCGGCGTCATGGCGCCGCCAGGTCGTGCAGGGCCTGGTCCATTGCGCCACGGCAGGCGGCGGTGCCGAGCGCCAGGTGTTTTTCCACCGTCTTGAGCGAAATGCCCAGGTGCCGCGCGATGTCCTGCTGCGCCATGCCGTGAATGCGGTGCATGACGAACACGTCGCGGCGGCGCGGCGGCAGGGCGTGGATGCAGTCGGCCAGCAGGGCCAGGCGCTGGCGGCCCTCCAGGATGCGTGCGGGGTCGTGGCTGTCGGGCAGGGCAACGTCGGGCAGGGTCCCGGCGCTGCCGGTCCATTGGGCGTGGCGCTGTTCGATCCGGCAGCGGTCGATGGCGCGGCGCGTGCACACGGTGCGCAGGAAGGCCAGCGGCGTGCGTGGCGGGGCGGGCGGGCGCTCGATGAGTTCGGCGCACACGTCGTGCACCACCTCGCGGGCCATGGCGGCATCGGACCAGCGCGCCACGGGGCCGCGCCAGACGTGGGCGACGAGTTCCTCGTAGTGGCGCACGAGCGTGGCCATCAGGGGTGGGGTCGGACCGAGGAACAGGGAGGGCACGCGGGGGCGTAGGGTGGGAGGGCGGAGTTGATGATTTTATTTGAGATTGGTTCTCATTCTCTGTTTCTGTCGCACACAAGCAACAACTGTGCATGCGTCGTGCCCGGGTCTTGTCGGGACGGGTTGTTTCCGGTCTCTTGCGGGGCGGCGACAATAGCCCCCTTTGTCGTTCCCATAAGGAATATCTTCATGCGCAAAACACTTGTTGCCCTGGCCATCACCACATTGGCCGGCGCTGCCCTGGCCGCCGACCTGCGCGTGGGCCTGAACCCTGCCTACGAACCCTTTGAGTCCAAGACCGCCACGGGCGAGATCGTCGGCTTCGACGTGGACATCGCCAACGCGCTGTGCGCGCAGATCCAGCGCAAGTGCGTGTTCGTCGAATCGGAGTGGGACAGCATCATCCCCGGCCTGCAGGCCAAGAAGTACGACGTGATCGTCAGCTCCATGTCGATCACCCCCGAGCGCGCGCGCGTGGTGGACTTCACCAACCGCTACTACAAGACGCCCAGCGCCATCGTGGTGAAGAAGGGCACGAAGTACGACGGCCCGGCCTCGCTCAAGGGCATGAAGATAGGCGTGCTCAAGGGCAGCACGCAAGAGAAGTGGGCCCTGGGCGAGCTCAAGCCCGCGGGCGTGAACGTGGTGCCCTACCAGTCGCAGAACCAGGTCTACCTGGACATCAAGGCCGGCCGCCTCGACGGCACCGTGGCCGACAAGGTGGAGGTGCATGGCGGCTTCCTGCGCAAGCCCGAAGGCCAGGACTTCGGCTACGTGGGCGCCGACCAGTACGACCAGAAATACTACGGCGAAGGCATCGGCATCGCGCTGCGCAAGGGCCAGGGCGACCTGAAGAAGCAGCTCAACGACGCCATTGCCACCATCCGCGCCAATGGCACCTACGCCAACATCGCCAAGAAATACTTTGATTTCGATCCGTATGGCCAGTGAGCCGCGCAGCCGTGCCTGACCCGCGATGCGTGACTACTACCTCGCCATCCTGAATGGCTCGCTGCTGACGGTGGCGGTGTCGCTGGCGTCGCTCGCGGTGGCCACGCTCATCGGCCTGCTGGGCGCGGCGGCCAAGCTCTCGGGCCGCCGCCCGCTGGTGTGGCTGGCCACCAGCTACACCACGGTGGTGCGCGGCATTCCCGAGCTGCTGATGATGCTGCTGATCTTCTACGGCGGCGCCATCGGCCTGAACAACCTGCTCGAAGCCTTTGGCTATGAGGAGGGGGTCGACCTCGACCCCTTCATCGCCGGCGTGCTGACCATCGGCTTCATCTACGGCGCCTACATGACCGAGACCTTCCGCGGCGCCATCCTGGCCATTCCGAAGGGCCAGATGGAGGCCGCCTGGGCCTTCGGCATGGGGCGGACGCAGACCTTCGTGCGCATCACGCTGCCGCAGATGGTGCGCTACGCGCTGCCCAGCTTCACCAACAACTGGCTGGTGCTCATCAAGGCCACGGCGCTGGTGAGCCTGATCGGCCTGCACGACATGACCTACCTGGCCAAGCAGTCCAGCGCCGCCGTGCGCGAGCCCTTCGCCTTCTTCCTGTTCACCGCCGCGCTGTACCTGGTCTATACCTCGCTGTCGCTGTGGGCGCTGCGGCGCCTGAGCGAGCGCTACAGCCTGGGCGCCGACAAGGTGCAACTGCTATGAACTGGAGCGTGATTTTCGAGCCCGACACGCTGGCGCTGTACGGGCAGGGCCTGGTGGTCACGCTGCAGCTCACGCTCTACAGCCTGGGGCTGGGCGCGGTGCTGGCGCTGGCCTGCGCGCTGGCGCTGGTGAGCCCGCGCGCCTGGCTGCGCTGGCCGGCGCAGACCTTCACCTACTTCATGCGCGGCACGCCGCTGCTCATTCAGGTGTACCTGATCTACTACGGCGTGGCCCAGCTCGAATGGGTGCAGGCGCGCTGGGACGCGGTGTGGCCCTGGACGCAGTTCAAGGAGCCGTTCTTCTGCACGCTGCTGTCGTTCAGCCTGAACACGGCGGCCTACACCGCCGAGACGCTGGCCGGCTCGATCCGCGAGACCCACAAGGGCGAGGTCGAGGCGGCGCGCGCCATGGGCATGGGCCACGGGATGCTGATGCGCCGCATCGTGCTGCCCAGCGCCATCCGCCGCATGCTGCCGGCCTACGGCAACGAGGTGGTGATGATGCTGCACAGCTCCAGCCTGGCCAGCACCGTGCCGGCGCTGCTCGACCTCACCGGCGCGGCCAGCCGCGTCTATGCCGACTTCTTCCTGCCGTTCGAGGCCTACCTGTTCGCCGCGGCGATCTACCTGTGCATCACCTTCGCGCTGATCGGCGCCTCCAAGCTGCTGGAGCGCCGCTTTCTGGGCTACCTAGCACCGCGCAAACACTGACACCCCGCCCCATGCACCGCAATTCCCCCGTCAAACTCCAGGTGGACGACATCCACAAGCGCTACGGCGCCAACGAGGTGCTCAAGGGCGTCTCGCTCACCGCGCACGCGGGCGACGTCATCAGCATCATCGGCAGCTCGGGCTCGGGCAAGAGCACGCTGCTGCGCTGCATCAACCTGCTGGAGCGCCCGCAGCAGGGCCGCATCCTGGTGGCCGGCGAGGAGCTGGCGCTGCGCCCGGGCCCGGGCGGCGCGCTCGAAGCCGCCGACCACCGGCAGCTGCAGCGCCTGCGCACGCGCTTGGCCATGGTGTTCCAGCACTTCAACCTGTGGGCGCACATGACGGTGCTGCACAACATCACCGAAGTGCCGGTGCACGTGCTCGGCCTGCCGCGCGACGAGGCGGTGGAGCGCGCGCGCAAGTACCTGCGCCTGGTGGGCCTGGAAGGGCGCGAGGACACCTACCCCAACCACATGAGCGGCGGCCAGCAGCAGCGCGTGGCCATCGCCCGCGCGCTGGCGGTGGAGCCCGAGGTGATGCTGTTCGACGAGCCCACCAGCGCGCTCGACCCCGAACTGGTGGGCGAGGTGCTGCGCGTGATGCAGGTGCTGGCGCAGGAGGGGCGCACCATGCTGGTGGTGACGCACGAGATGGGTTTCGCGCGCGAGGTGTCGAACCACGTCATCTTCCTGCACCAGGGGCTGATCGAGGAGCAGGGCGACCCGCGCGCCATCATGGCCAACCCGCGCAGCGAGCGGCTGGCGCGCTTCCTGTCGGGGAATCTGAAGTAGGTTTTGCTTCTGAAAGAATAGCTGCTGGCGCTTTCCTGGTAAGGGTTCAGGCCGGTTTTCGCTATTTTTTCCTGGGCGAGGCATGGCGCGCAGGCGCACTTGCGCCATGCGCTACGGAATGTATGATTCATATATGTTTCATATGGACTCTACGGCATGGGCATCGTGAACCTGGACGACGACTTGCACGACCAACTGCGCAAGGCCAGCGCCGTGTCGTGCCGCTCGATCAACGCGCAGGCGGCCTTCTGGATCAGGATCGGCATCCGGTGCGAAATGAACCCGACGCTGAGTTTCAACGAGATCGTCACCAGCGAGCTGCGGGCCGCTGGCGTGGCGGCCCCAACGGTCAACGCGGCGGCCACATGACCAAGCGGCCCGAGGAAATCGCGCTGCTGGCGGAGTCCGGCAGGCTGCTGGCGCAGGTGTTCGGCCACCTGGACCAGTTGCGCCTGGCCGGCATGTCCACCATGCAGGTCAACGACCTGGCCGAGCGCCTTATCGTCCACGAGCTCAACGCGCGCCCGGCCAGCAAGGGGCAATACGGCTACGCCTACGCGCTCAACGCTTCGCGCAACCACGTGGTCTGCCACGGCGTTCCGTCCACGGCGGAAATCCTGCAGGACGGGGACATCGTGAACTTCGACATCACGCTGGAGAAGAACGGCTACATCGCCGATTCCAGCAAGACCTATCTCGTGGGCGAAGTGCCGCTGCCGGCCAGGCGGCTGGTGCAGACGGCCTACGAGGCGATGTGGAAAGGCATCCAGGCCGTGCGCCCCGGCGCCACGCTCGGCGACGTGGGGCACGCCATCGAGCGGCATGCCCGCCGCAATGGCTATTCGGTGGTCAGGGAGTATTGCGGCCACGGCATCGGCCGCGAGATGCACGAAGAGCCCCAGGTGCTGCACTGGGGCCGCCCGCGCACCGGCCTGGTGTTGCGCGAGGGCATGGTGTTCACCATCGAGCCGATGGTGAACCAGGGGCGGCACGCCGTGCGCACCGAAGACGACGGCTGGACCGTCGTCACGCGCGATGGGCAACTGTCCGCGCAGTTCGAGCACACCGTGGCCGTCACCGGGAATGGCGTGCGCGTGCTGACCTTGCGCGCCGACGAAAAGCGGCTGCACTGAGGCCGGAAAAGGCCGTACCGCGCCGGCAACCTGCGGTGATGAACGAGGACACCAGATGGACATCAACAGCGATCTCGGCGAAAGCTTCGGCGCCTGGCGCATGGGTGACGACGCGGCCATGCTGGACATCGTCACCAGCGCCAACGTCGCCTGCGGCTTCCACGCGGGCGACCCCGCCGGCATTCTCGACACCCTGCGCGCCGCCGCGCAGCGCGGCGTGGCCGTGGGGGCGCACGTCGGCTACCCGGACCTGGCGGGCTTTGGCCGCCGCGCCATGGACCCGTCCAGCCGCGAGCTGGTGGCCGACGTGGTCTACCAGATCGGCGCGCTGCAGGGCCTGGCCGCCGCCGCCGGCACGCGGGTGCGCTACGTCAAGCCGCACGGCGCGCTGTACAACACCATCGCGCACGACGAACGCCAGGCGGGCGACGTCATCACCGCCATGCTGGCGCTGGACCCCGGCCTGGCACTGCTGGCGCTGGCGGGCTCGCCGCTGATCGGCTGGGCGCGCGCGCGCGGCCTGCGCGTGGTGGCCGAGGCGTTCGCCGACCGCGCCTACCACGACGACGGCACGCTGGTCTCGCGCCGCCAGCCCGGCGCCGTGCTGCACGATGCCGACGCCATCGCCGCGCGCATGCTGCGCCTGGTGCAGACCGGCGAGGTCGAATCCATCACCGGCCGCGGCGTGCGCGTGCAGGCCGATTCCATCTGCGTGCATGGCGACAGCCCCGGCGCGGTGGACGCGGCGCGCGCCATCCGCGCGCGGCTGGCGCAGGCCGGCGTGGCGCTGCGGCCATTCGCCTGTGATTGAGCCCATGCGCTTCCTGCCCGCCGGCGACAGCGCGCTGCTGGTCGAACTGCCCGATCTGGCCCACGCCATGGCCCTGCACCGCGCGCTGCGCGCACGGCCCATCGCGGGGGTGCTGGAGGTGGTGCCGGCCGCGCGCACCCTGCTGGTCACCTGCCAGCGCGGCGCCGTGGCGCTGTCCGCCCTGGCGGCGGCGCTGCGCGCGCGTGCCGCCGAGGCCGTGGCGGACACCGGCGCGGCCCAGGCCGTGCTGCCGGGCCGCCTGGTGGAGATTCCGGTGCGCTACGACGGCGAAGACCTGCCGGAAGTGGCCGAGCGGCTCGGCATTTCCGTGCGGGAGGTCATCGCGCGCCACACCGGCCAGCCCTGGCAGGCGGCGTTCGCCGGCTTCGCGCCCGGGTTCGTCTACCTGGCCGGGGGGCACCCCTGCTTCCAGCTGCCGCGCCGCAGCGCGCCGCGCACGCGCGTGCCGGCGGGCGCGGTGGCGCTGGCGGGCGGCTTCAGCGCCGTCTACCCGGCCGCCAGCCCGGGCGGCTGGCAGCTCATCGGCGTGACCGGCGTGCCCATGTGGGATATGCGGCGCACCGAGCCCGCCTACGTGCAGCCGGGCTTTCGCGTGCAGTTCCGCGATGCGTGCGCGCCGGGCGTGCGCGTCAGCCTGCCGGTGTGCAAGGAATCAGAAGGTGTGAATGAATCCGGCGTGCCCGAGCAGGCCGCACAAACGTGCGCCATCAAGGCGCAAAGCGCAGCCATAGCGCGGGCTATGGCGAGCATTTGCAACGCCGAGGGCGTGCGTTTTTGCGGGATGAGCGGGCATGGCGGATTCGTTCACACCTTCTCAGAGCCAAATCGGGCTCCAGCGCCCGTGGATAAAGCGCAAGCAGCTATTGAAGTCGTAGCACCTGGCGTGCAGACGCTGGTGCAGGATGGCGGCCGCCACGGCATGGCGGGCCTGGGCATCGCACCCTCGGGCGCGCTCGATGCGCCTTCCATGCGCGCGGCCAACCGCCTGGTGGGCAATCCCGCGGATGCGTGCGTGCTGGAGAGCCTGCCCGGCGGCCTGCAACTGCGCTGCCACGGGCGGGCCACGCTGGCCGTGACCGGCGCCGCCGTGCCGCTGACGCTGCACGCCGCCGATGGCCGCGCGTGGCCCGTGCCCAGCCACGCCTGCGTGGCGCTGGACGATGGCGACACCCTGGCCCTCGGCGCACCGCGCGCCGGCGTGCGCAGCTACGTCGCCGTGCGCGGCGGCTGGCGGGTGGCCCCGGTGCTGGGCAGTTGCGCCACCGACACGCTGGCGCACATCGGCCCCCCGGCCCTGCAGGCCGGGCAGCGCCTGGCCGTGGGGGCCGTGCCCGCCGCTGCGCTGCAGGCCACGCAGGCCGCCGAGGCGCCACCGCCGTGGCCGCGCGCGGGCGATGAGGTGGTGCTGGACGTGGTGCTGGGCCCGCGCACCGACTGGTTCACGCCCGAGGCGCTGGCACGGCTGGTGCGCCAGCCCTGGCGCGTCACGCCGCAGTCCAACCGCGTGGGCATGCGCCTGGAGGGCGCGCAGCCCCTGCCGCGCAGCCGCACGGACGAACTGCCGAGCGAGGGCACGGTGCACGGCGCCATCCAGGTGCCCGCCAACGGCCAGCCCGTGCTGTTCCTGGCCGACCATCCCTTGACCGGGGGCTACCCCGTCATCGGCGCCGTGGCCAGCCATCACCTGGGCCTGGCGGCGCAGATTCCGGTGGGCTGCAGCGTGCGCTTCAACGTCATCGCGCCGTTTTTCGAGGAGGTGTCTGGATGATCGCCAAGGTATTGATCGCCAACCGTGGCGAGGTTGCTGTCCGTGTCGCCCGCGCCTGCCGCGACTACGGCGTGCGCTCCGTCGCCGTCTATGCCGACCCCGACGCCGATGCCCTGCACGTGCACGCGGCCGACGAGGCCTGGGCACTGGAGGGCGTGCGCCCGGCCGAGACCTACCTCGACATCGCCAGGCTGCTGGACGTGGCGCGGCGCAGCGGCGCCGACGCCGTGCACCCGGGCTATGGCTTCCTGTCCGAGCGCGCCGACTTCGCGCGCGCCGTCATCGGCGCCGGGCTGGCCTGGATCGGGCCGCGCCCCGAGACCATCGAGGCCCTGGGCGACAAGGTGGCCGCGCGCAGGATCGCGCTGCAGGCGGGCGCGCCGCTGGTGGCGGGCACGGCCGGGCCGGTGCAGAGCGCCGAGGAGGTGCGGGCCTTCGCCCGCCGGCACGGCCTGCCCGTGGCCATCAAGGCCGCGTGGGGCGGCGGCGGGCGTGGGCTCAAGGTGGCCTGGCGGATGGACGAGGTGGCCGAGCTGTACGAATCCGCCGTGCGCGAAGCCACGGCGGCGTTTGGCCGGGGCGCGTGCTTCGTGGAGCAGTACCTGGACCGGCCGCGCCACATCGAGGCGCAGATCCTGGCCGACCAGCACGGCCACATGGTGGTGGTGGGCACGCGCGACTGCTCGCTGCAGCGGCGCCACCAGAAGCTGGTGGAAGAGGCGCCGGCGCCGTTCCTGGACGACGCGCAGCGCGCGCAGATCCACCAGGCGGCGCGCGCCATTGGCGCGGCGGCGGGCTACGTCGGCGCCGGCACGGTGGAATTCCTGCTCGGCCGTGGCGGGCAGATCTCGTTCCTGGAAGTGAACACGCGCCTGCAGGTAGAGCACCCGGTGACGGAGGAAACCACCGGCGTGGACCTGGTGCTGGAGCAACTGCGCGTGGCCGACGGCCTGCCGCTGTCGTTCACCGAGACGCCACCGGTGCGCGGCCACAGCATCGAGTTCCGCATCAACGCCGAAGACCCGGGCCGGGGCTACCTGCCCACGCCGGGGCGCATCGCGCGCTTCGAGCCGCCCAGCGGCCCCGGCGTGCGCCTGGACACGGGCGTGGCCAGCGGCTCCACCGTCCCGGGCAGCTTCGACTCGCTCATGGCCAAGCTCATCGTCACCGGCGCCACGCGCGCGCAGGCGCTGGCGCGGGCGCGGCGCGCGCTGCGCGAGTTCGCCATCGAGGGCGTGGCCACGGTGCTGCCGTTCCACCGCGCCGTGGTGGATGACCCGGCGTTCACCGCGCAAGCCGGTTTCGGCGTGCACACGCGCTGGATCGAGACCGAGATGGCCACCCGCTTCGACAGCGCCGCGCGCCCCGGGGCCGAGGCGCCGGCGGCGCTGCTGCGCACCTATGTGGAGATCGACGGCAAGCGCGTGCGCCTGGGCCTGCCTGCGGGGCTGGGCCTGGCACGGGACGGCGGCGCAGCCCCTGCCGCCGCCCCGGCGGTGGCCGCCCCGGCCCCGGGGGAGGTGCTGGCCCCGCTGACCGGCAGCCTGGTGGCCTGGCGCAGGCACGGTGGCGAGCGGGTGCAGGCGGGCGAGGTGATCGCGGTGCTGGAGGCCATGAAGATGGAAACCGCCGTGGCCGCGCCCCGGGCGGGCCGGCTGGAGTGCCTGGTGGCGGCGGGCAGCGTGCTGCAGGCCGGGCAGTGCATGGCGCGGGTGCTGCCGGAGTGAGCGGGTTGCTCTCAAAAAAATAGCTGCTGGCGCTTGTCCAGCAAGCGCCAGCAGCTATTTCAGGTCCAAGATTTCAGCGCTGTGCCGTTGCCGGGGTGATGTGTACATACACCTCCCCTTGCTTCACCATGCCCAGCTCGCTGCGCGCCTTTTCCTCCACCATGTCCAGGCCTTCCTTGAGGTCCTGCACTTCGGAGGTCAGGCGCTCGTTTTCCTGCCGCGCCTTGGCGTTGGCCGCCTGCTGGGTGGCAATGGCGTGCTGCAGGTCCTGCACATGGTGGATGCTGCCCCGCCCGGTCCACAACTGGGCGTGGATGGCCACCAACAAGGCCAGCAGCACCAGGGGAACGAGGCGGGACACCATGGCAGTCGGTCGAATGCCGTTCAGCGCAGGTTGTAGAAGGCCGCGCGGCCCGGGTACTCGGCCACGTCGCCCAGGTCTTCCTCGATGCGCAGCAGCTGGTTGTATTTGGCGATGCGGTCCGAGCGCGAGAGCGAGCCGGTCTTGATCTGGCCCGCGTTCAGGCCCACGGCGATGTCGGCGATGGTGCTGTCCTCGGTTTCGCCCGAGCGGTGCGAGATCACGGCGGTGTAGCCGGCGCGCTTGGCCATCTCGATGGCGGCGAAGGTCTCGGTCAGCGTGCCGATCTGGTTGATCTTGATGAGGATCGAGTTGGCAATCTTCTTGTCGATGCCTTCCTTGAGGATCTTGGTGTTGGTGACGAACAGGTCGTCGCCCACCAGTTGCACCTTGTCGCCGAGCTTTTCCGTCAGCAGCTTCCAGCCGTCCCAGTCGCCCTCGGCCATGCCGTCCTCGATGGAGATGATGGGGTACTTGTCCGCCCAGGTGGCGAGCATGTCGGTCCACTGCTGGGCCGTGAGCTGGATGCCGCCTTCGCCTTCGAGCACGTACTTGCCATCCTTGTAGAACTCGCTGGCGGCGCAGTCCAGGCCCAGCACGATCTGCTCGCCCGCCGTGTAGCCGGCCTTGTCGATGGCTTCGAGGATGAGCTGGATCGCGGCCTCGTGGTTCTCCACGGAGGGTGCAAAGCCGCCTTCGTCGCCCACGGCGGTGCTCATGCCCTTGTCGTGGATGATCTTCTTGAGCGCGTGGAACACCTCGGCGCCCCAGCGCAGGGCCTCGCGGAAGCTCGGCGCGCCCACGGGGATGATCATGAATTCCTGCAGGTCCAGCGTGTTGTTGGCGTGCGCGCCGCCGTTGATGACGTTCATCATCGGCACGGGCAGCTGGCAGCCGTTCATGCCGCCGAAGTAGCGGTACAGCGGCAGGCCGGCCTCTTCGGCCGCGGCCCGGGCCACGGCCATGGAGACGGCCAGCATGGCGTTGGCGCCCAGGCGGCTCTTGTTGTCGGTGCCGTCCAGGTCGATCAGGGTCTTGTCGAGGAAGGCCTGCTCGGAGGCGTCCAGGCCCAGCACGGCCTCGCTGATCTCGGTGTTGATGTGCTCCACGGCCTTGAGCACGCCCTTGCCCAGGTAGCGCGCCTTGTCGCCGTCGCGCAGCTCGATGGCCTCGCGGCTGCCGGTGGAGGCGCCCGAGGGCACGGCGGCGCGGCCCATCACGCCCGATTCGAGCAGCACGTCGCACTCGACGGTGGGGTTGCCGCGGCTGTCCAGCACTTCGCGGCCTACGATGTCAACGATGGCACTCATGGTCTTCCTTTGATGCGGGTTTCAGATTCTTTGCAGTCAAATCGGGCTCCAGCCCTTGTCTGGCAAGCGCTGGCAGCTATCGAAA
Source organism: Acidovorax sp. YS12 (assembly GCA_021496925.1). Taxonomy (NCBI): domain Bacteria; kingdom Pseudomonadati; phylum Pseudomonadota; class Betaproteobacteria; order Burkholderiales; family Comamonadaceae; genus Acidovorax; species Acidovorax sp. YS12. The sequence goes on along the minus strand of CP053915.1, from coordinate 1,767,764 downwards.
TGCAAGCATTCAGGCGTCGAAACGGTCTTCGAGGAAACCGTTTCGCTTGGTGATGGCGTCGAGCTGCAGCAGCGTTTCGAGCAGCGCGCGCATGTGCTTGAGCGGCACGGCGTTCGGCCCGTCGGAGAGCGCGTTGCACGGATCCGGGTGGGTTTCCATGAACAGGCCCGCCACGCCCACGGCCACGGCGGCGCGCGAGAGCACGGGCACCATCTCGCGCATGCCGCCGCTGCTGGTGCCCTGGCCGCCCGGCAACTGCACGCTGTGCGTGGCGTCGAACACCACCGGCGCGCCGGTCTCGCGCAGGATGGCGAGGCTGCGCATGTCGCTCACCAGGTTGTTGTAGCCGAAGCTGGCGCCGCGCTCGCAGGCCATGAAGTTGTCTTCCGGCAGGCCCTTCTCGCGCGCGGCGGCGCGGGCCTTTTCGATGACGTTCTTCATGTCGTGCGGGGCCAGGAACTGGCCCTTCTTGATGTTCACCGGCTTGCCCGACTGCGCCACGGCGTGGATGAAGTCGGTCTGGCGGCACAGGAAGGCGGGGGTCTGCAGCACGTCCACCACGGCGGCCACGGCGGGAATCTCGGCCTCGGTGTGCACGTCGGTGAGCAGGGGCACCTGCAGTTCCCGCTTCACCTTGGCCAGGATCTCCAGGCCCTTGTCCATGCCGGGGCCGCGAAAGCTCGCGCCGCTGGAGCGGTTGGCCTTGTCGTAGCTGCTCTTGAAGATGAACGGAATGCCCAGGGAGGCGGTGATCTCCTTGAGCTGGCCCGCCACGTCCATCTGCAACTGTTCACTTTCCACCACGCACGGGCCGGCGATGAGGAAGAAGGGCCGGTCGAGCCCGATGTCGAAGCCGCAGAGTTTCATGGGGTCAGGCCTTTTTCTGGTGCGCGATGGCCGCCTTGACGAAGGCGTTGAACAGCGGGTGGCCGTTCCAGGGCGTGGATTTGAACTCGGGGTGGAACTGCACGCCGATGTACCAGGGGTGCGCGGCCTGCGGCAGCTCGACGATCTCGGTGAGCTGCTCGCGCTGCGTCAGCGCCGAGATCACCAGGCCGGCGCCGCGCAACTGGTCCAGGTACTGGGTGTTGGCCTCGTAGCGGTGGCGGTGGCGCTCGGTCACCACGTCGCCGTAGATGGCGTGCGCCAGCGTGCCGGGCTGCACGTCGGAAGACTGCGCGCCCAGGCGCATGGTGCCGCCGAGGTCGGAGTTGGCGTCGCGCGTCTTGATGGTGCCGTCGGCGTCCTTCCACTCGGTGATCAGCGCGATCACCGGGTGCGGTGTGGCCGGGTCGAACTCGGTGGAGTTGGCGCCGGCCAGGCCCGCCACGTGGCGCGCGTATTCGATGGTGGCCACCTGCATGCCCAGGCAGATGCCCAGGTAGGGCACCTTGTGCTCGCGCGCATAGCGCGCGGTGGCGATCTTGCCCTCCACGCCGCGCGAGCCGAAGCCGCCGGGCACCAGGATGGCGTCGTAGGCGTTCAGCTGCTGCGCCGCGTTGGCGTCGGTGATGGTCTCGGAATCGACGTGGTCGATCTTCACGCGCACATGGCTCTGCATGCCGGCGTGCTTGAGCGCCTCGTTGACCGACTTGTAGGCGTCGGACAGCTCGACGTACTTGCCCACCATGGCGATCCTGACTTCACCCTGCGGGTGCTCGGTCTCGTGCACCAGCGCGTCCCAGCGCTTGAGGTTGGTGGGCGGCGTGTTCAGGCGCAGCTTGTCGCAGATCAGGCCGTCCAGGCCCTGCTCGTGCAGCATGCGCGGCACCTTGTAGATGGTGTCCACGTCCCACATGGAGATCACGCCCCACTCGGGCACGTTGGTGAACAGGGAGATCTTTTCCTTCTCCTCGTCGGGCACCTGGTGCTGGGCGCGGCACAGCAGCGCATCGGGCTGGATGCCGATCTCGCGCAGCTTCTGGACGGTGTGCTGCGTCGGCTTGGTCTTGAGCTCGCCCGCCGTGGCGATGTACGGCAGGTAGGTCAGGTGCACGAAGGCGGCGTTGTTCGGGCCCAGGCGCAGGCTCATCTGGCGCACGGCCTCGAGGAACGGCAGCGACTCGATGTCGCCCACGGTGCCGCCGACTTCGCAGATGGCCACGTCCACCGCGTCGGGCGTGCCGATGCCGGCGCCGCGGCGCACGAATTCCTGGATTTCGTTGGTGACGTGGGGAATGACCTGCACGGTCTTGCCCAGGTAGTCGCCACGGCGCTCTTTTTCCAGCACGCTCTGGTAGATGCGGCCGGTGGTGAAGTTGTTGGCCTGCTTCATGCGCGTTTCGATGAAGCGCTCGTAGTGGCCCAGGTCGAGGTCGGTTTCGGCGCCGTCGTCGGTCACGAAGACCTCACCATGCTGGAACGGAGACATGGTGCCCGGGTCCACGTTGATGTACGGGTCGAGCTTGATGAGGGTGACTTTGAGACCCCGCGATTCGAGGATCGCGGCAAGGGAGGCTGAGGCGATTCCCTTGCCCAGGGAAGACACCACACCGCCGGTGACGAAGACGAATTTGGTCATGTCTTTGATGGTGGTGGGAAATTGCGATTATAAAGTCCGCCCCGGGCATGGCCCATGCCGGTGGCGGGCTTGGCCCCGCGCGGCGTCTGCTAAATTGCGCGACCATGAATGAACTGCAAGGCAAACACATCGTCCTGGGCCTGAGCGGCGGCGTGGCCTGCTACAAGAGCGCCGAATTGGCGCGGCTGCTCGTCAAGGCCGGCGCCAGCGTGCAGGTGGTGATGACCGAGGCCGCCGCCCAGTTCATCACGCCCGTGACCATGCAGGCCCTGTCGGGGCGGCCGGTCTACGGCTCGCAGTGGGACGCGCGCGAGCCCAACAACATGCCCCACATCAACCTGAGCCGCGAGGCCGATGCGATCCTCATCGCGCCGTGCAGCGCCGACTTCGTCGCGCGCCTGGTGCAGGGGCGCGCCGACGAACTGCTCTCGCTGCTGTGCCTGGCGCGGCCGGTGGAGCGCGTGCCGCTGCTCATCGCCCCGGCCATGAACCGCGAGATGTGGGCGCACCCGGCCACCCGGCGCAACCTGGCCCAGGCGGCGCAGGACGGCGCCACCGTGCTCGGCGTGGGCCACGGCGCGCAGGCCTGCGGCGAAACTGGCGACGGCCGCATGCTGGAGCCGCCGGAGCTGCTCGACGAACTGACCGCCTTCTTCGCGCCCAAGCACCTCGCGGGCCAGCGCGTGCTGGTCACGGCCGGGCCCACGTTCGAGGCCATCGACCCGGTGCGTGGCATCACCAACCTCTCCAGCGGCAAGATGGGTTTTGCCATCGCCCGCGCCGCGCACGAGGCGGGCGCCGACGTGACCCTGGTGGCCGGCCCGGTGCACCTGCCCACGCCGCGCGGCGTGCGCCGCATCGACGTGCAATCGGCACAAGACATGCTTGAAGCCGTTGCCAGCCAAGCGCAGAAAGCTACCATTTTCATAGCGACGGCGGCCGTGGCCGACTGGCGCCCGGCCAGCAGCGCCGTGCACAAGATCAAGAAGGACGGCAGCGGCCAGATGCCCCAGCTTGCCTTCGTGGAGAACCCCGACATCCTCGCCACCGTGGCCCAATCGGAGCGCGCCCGCGCGGGCCAGCTCTACTGCGTCGGCTTCGCGGCAGAGAGCGAGAACCTGCTGGCGCACGCCAGCGCCAAGCGCGCGCGCAAGGGCGTGCCGCTGCTGGTGGGCAACATCGGCCCCGCCACCTTCGGCCAGGACGACAACGCGCTGCTGCTCATCGACGAACACGGCCACCGCGAGCTGCCGCGCGCGAGCAAGGCCGCGCTGGGCCGCCAGCTCGTTGCCGAAATCGCCCGGCGGCTGGACACCAAGAAATGAAAATCGACGTCAAAATCCTCGACCCGCGCATGGCGGACCAGCTCCCCGCCTACGCCACGCCCGGCAGCGCCGGGCTCGACCTGCGCGCCTGCCTCGATGCGCCGCTCACGCTCGCGCCCAACGCCTGGCAGCTCGTGCCCACGGGCATCGCCATCTATTTGAAAGACCCCGGCTACGCCGCGCTGATCCTGCCGCGCTCGGGCCTGGGCCACAAGCACGGCATCGTGCTGGGCAACCTGGTGGGGCTGATCGACAGCGACTACCAGGGCCAGCTCATGGTGAGCGCCTGGAACCGCAGCGACACGGCCTTCACGCTCCAGCCCATGGAGCGGCTGGCGCAACTGGTCATCGTGCCGGTGGTGCAGGCGCAGTTCAACGTGGTCAGCGAGTTTCCTGCCAGCGAACGCGGCGAGGGCGGCTACGGCTCCACAGGCAAGCACTAGGGGATCTCATACCCCCCAGCGCTCGCGCAGCGCCGCGCCGAACGCGGGCGAGCCGCTGAGCGTGAGCGTCACCGTGGTCAGCCCGCCGCCGGGCGCGCCTTCCAGGTCGAGCACGCCCGCGCCGTAGCACGCGCGCAGCGGGCGGCCTGCCGCATCCTGCGCCTGCAGGTCGTAATCCCAGTCGCCGCCGTCCTCGCACGGCCCCTGGCGGCCCGCGAACGCCGCGTGCGCCCAGGCCAGCAGTTGCGCCAGCTCGGCGCGCAGCGCGGGCAGGCGCTCGGGCCGCACGGCGGCCATGGCGTCCCAGGTGCCGTTGTCGTCAAAGTCTTCGCTGTAGTCGAAATCGAGGTAGTCCAGGGCCATGGCGCGGCATTGTCCGGCATCTACACTCGGCGCACCGCTTTTCCGAGACCACCGCCAATGCTGCTGCAGATGCACGACCTTGCCTTCGCCCACCCGGGCTGCCCGCCGTGGGCGCCCTGGTCGCATGCCTGGGGCCCCGGCGTGGCGCTGGTGCGCGGCGGCGACGGCGCGGGCAAGACCACGCTGCTGCGCCTGCTGGCCGGGCAGCTCGCGCCCGCACGGGGGCGGCTGGTGCTGCAGGGCGTGGACGCCGCGGCGCAGCCCGAGGCCTACCGCCGCCAGGTGTTCTGGATCGACCCGCGCCTGCCCGGCCTGCCCGCGCACGAGGGTCAGACCCCGGCGCAGTGGCTGCACGGCCTGCCCGCGCACTACCCGCAGTGGAGCGATGCCGCGCTGCGGGCGCACGTGCAGGGCTGGAGCCTGGCGCAGCACCTTGAAAAGCCGTTCCACGCCCTGTCCAGCGGCACCCAGCGCAAGATCTTCATGGCCGCCGCCCTGGCCAGCGGCGCGCCGCTGACGCTCATCGACGAACCCATCGCCGCGCTGGACAGGCCGTCCATCCAGTACCTGCAGCACGCGCTGGCGCAGTGCGCGGGCGCGCCCGGGCGGCTGGTGCTGGTGGCGCATTACGAGGCCCTGCCCGGCGTGCCCTGGGATGCGGTGGCCGATCTGCCGCAGTGGAGTTGGAGTTGACCCACTTCGGTGGACGGGTATCTGCAGATCAATCCCATTGTCCTGCGCCGCCTTGGATGCAGCATCACCCGTGTAGCCTTGGTCAGCCCAAGCCAACTGCACCGTGTGGCCCGTGGTCTGCTGCACGTCTTTGCACAGGAGCTGCACCTGCGTGCGCTCCTGTTCGTCTGCCGGCGTGACATGCACCGCCAACAAGTGGCCCAGGGTGTCCACAGCCATATGGACCTTGCTGCCACGCTTGCGTTTGTAGCCGTCGTAGCCTGCGCGTGGACCGCTCTCGCAGCTCGACTGCAATGTGCGCCCATCCATCACCATGGCACTGGGCTGGCCCTGGCGTCCCTGCGCCACCCGAATGATGGAGCGCAGGTCCGACACCATCGCCTCGAAACAGCCCGCATCCAGCCAGCGCCGACTCTGCTGGTAGACCGCTTCCCGGGGCGGCAGATCATTGGGCAGCATCCGCCAAGGTGCTCCTGCGCGAACCAGCCAACGCAAAGCATTGAAGACCTCGCGCAGATCATGCTCGCGCTGGGGAGCGTGCTGGTCCATCAGGGTCAGGTAGGGCGCAGCGAAGTTCCATTCTTCATCGCTGACGTCCGTCGGGTAGGGCTTGCGGGGCATCCGCAGACTCTACCCTTGGCTTCACGCTCACGGAACAAAGTTCATAACACGCTCTAGGCAACGAATTTAGTTCTTTGAAACTGCTAACTCAGGACACTGGACGCGAGGCGCGGGTTCCACTAGCGCCGCCAATTGGCAGGAAAACGCGTCGAGCACTGCTAACGTGGCCTGCGCATCACGGTCAGCCAGCCAGTTTAAACCGAGCCCGTCAATCACCGTGACCAACGTGCGGGCCAGCGTATCCGTCGGGGCCTGCCAGCGAATTCCCGCCTCCCGGGCCAGAGTGCCTAGTAGCCGTGACGCGGCTGCTAGATAGCCTTCGTACTGACGCTGCGCTAGAGCAGCAAGTTCGGGATCGCGCATCGCATGCAAGGTCAACTCGTACAGCGCTAGGTGGCTGGTAGGTGTTGCGCTGATCTTCGTCCACAGTGCTCTCAGCGTGAAGCGTACGGTGGCACTGAAATCCCCTTTGACGACGTTCACTACTGAGGAGTCCTCGATCAGCCTGGACACCGTCAAAGCAATCAGCTCGGCAAGCATTTCATTCTTGTCACGAAAGCAGTAGTGGAAGACACCCTGACGCATACCCGCTTCCTCGGTGATCGCGCGCGTCGTTAACGCGGCAATACCCACCCTCGCAATTACCCGTAATGCTGCATCCAGCAACAAGGCCCGGCGGTCATCGACTGTCAACCTGACTGTCAATTCATTTTTGTTCATCTCACCGCCAAATTCACACACTGCATGCGCATTTTCAACCTTCATTCAATGAAGTTCCGTCAACCCTGGGCGCCTTCGCTCTGTGGCCCCCCCGAAATCAATGGCATGGGTTGGGCGCTCAGTGTAGCAAACGTGACAGGCTGGCCGTTTAATTTGGTCTTATGACTTGGTCGGATGACCTAATTGTGATTCAATCAGCGTCACAACAACGCAACGGGCAACGAGGTTGCCCTAAGGAGACACCATGCCAGCAGTCCATAGGGCCGATACGGCCACGCTACGCGCCGAGCTGACGGCGCCCAAGATCATCTTTTTCGTCATCGCCGCCGCCTCGCCGCTGGCCGCCATGATCGGCCTGCTACCACTAGCCTTCATCATGGGCGCGGGGGCGGCCACGCCTGCGATGTACCTAATCGCGGCAGCGATACTGCTGTGCTTTTCCGTCGGCTACGCCGCGATGAGTCGCCAAATCACCAACGCTGGCGGCCTTTACACCTACATCGCGGCGGGCCTGGGGCGGCCAGTGGCGGTAGCCGCAGGGCTGATCGGCCTGCTGGCCTACAACGCCTTCTCCGTCATGTTGGTGGCGGCCTTCGGCTACTTTTGTGAGCTGGTGTTCAGCGCCTCAGGACTGCACCTGCCCTGGCAGGTATTTGCCGGCGTGGCCATCGTGCTGACGGCCTGGCTAGGCTACCGGCGCATCGACCTGAGCGCCCGAGTGCTAGCCTTACTGGTCGTCGCCGAGATCGGCGTACTGCTGGCCATCGACGCGGTGTTCATCCACCGGCACGGCCTGGCAGCCTTCCCGCTGGCCGCGTTCGACGTGGCGCAGTTGCCCCCGGGCTTTCTGGCCGTAGGGCTGATGTTCGCTTTCTCCTCGTTTCTCGGCTTCGAAGCCGCCGCGCTGTACGGAGAAGAGTCGCGCAACCCAAAGCGCACAGTGCCGCTGGCCACCTACGCCTCCGTCATCGTGATCGCGCTGTTCTACGGCTTGACCAGTTGGGTGGCGGTCGGTGCCATCGGCCCCGGGCAGATCCGCGCCGAGGCCGCGAGCCAGCTCGGCGAGCTGTATCTGCACCTGGTGGCCCACCAGATAGGGCAAACCGCAGCCGACCTGCTCAGCGTGCTGCTGCTTACGAGCCTGTTCGCCACGCTGCTGGCTTCGCACAATTCCACCAACCGCCTGGTCTTTGCCCTCGGGCGCGAAAACGTGCTACCGCGTGCGCTGGGCCGCGTGCACCCCGTGCATGGCTCGCCTTCGTACGCCAGCCTCATGCAAAGCGCGATCAACGTCGTGGTTATCGGTGCGTTCGCCCTGGCCGGGCTGGAGCCCTACACCACGCTGTCGGTGAGCATGACCGGGCTGGGCACGCTGGGCGTGGTGCTTATGCAAGCAGCCACCGCCTTCGCCGTGATCGGCTACTTCCACGGACGCCCTGATCACCACTGGTGGCGCACCCTGATCGCGCCGGCGCTCGGCGGCTTGGGCTTGACGACCGCAGTGGTACTGATTGTCGCGAACTACGCCCAGCTCACCGGCGTGGATAACCCTCTCATCAATCACCTGCCCTGGGTCTTGGTCGCGGTGGCGCTGGGGGGCATTGCCCACGCTCTGTGGCTGCGCCGTAAGCGCCCACACGTCTACGCCGCCATCGGCACGCAGCCGAAAACTCACGAGCTTTAAGCAACACGCCATTTTTGTTTCACCGGAAGTTCACTTATGACTGCAAGCATCCAGACCGAATCCAAGCCCTTTTCGATCATCGTCGTCGGCGGTGCCGGCGCAATGGGCCGGCACGTCGTACGCGCCCTCGCCAGGCTAGGCAGCGCACGCCGCATCACCGTCGCTGACCTGGACAGCGCCCGCGCCGGGCGACTGGCCGATGAAATCGGCCCCGTCGCCCACGCGCTGCAACTGGATGCCACCGACCCCGCCGCCATGCGCCAAGCCTTCTCGGGGCATGACGCCGTGCTCAACACCATGGGGCCGTTCGCTCGTTTCGGCACACCCATCCTGCGAGCCGCACTCGAATCTGGCTGTGACTATCTGGACATCGACGACGACTGGCAATCCACGCTCGAAGCCTTCGATTTCGACGCCCAGGCACGCAGCCTCGGGCGCCGGGTGGTCATCGGCATGGGGGCCAGCCCCGGCACCACCAACCTGTGCGCCCGCATTGCTGCCGAGCGCTTGGACACAGTGCACGAGCTGCACACCGGGTGGAGCATGGCAGCGGCCATCGTCGAGCCCGAGCCAGCGTTTGCCGCCGGCACCGCCGCCGCCAAGCACTGGCTGCTGCAATGCACCGGCAAGATCCGAGCCTGGAGCGAGGGCTGCGCAAGCGACATCGATCCCTTAGCGCGGGTCGATTTCAACTTTCCCGGCCTCGGAGCCGTACACGCCTACACCATGGGCCACCCCGAGCCGATCACTCTGCCGCGCGCCTTTGCGGGGTTGCAGCGCGCACTCAACCTGCAGTGCGGCCCGGATGAGCTGTTCGATCAGTTGCGGACCGTTGTCGTCCAGGTCGAATCCGGTGCGATGAGCGTGGACGAAGCCGCCAACCTGCTCGATTCACGCACCGAAATGCCAACCCCAGCCGATACCCCGACCCTGCCGCCGCTGTTTGCCCTGGCACGCGGTAGCCGTGGCGGCACAAAGCTGGCGGTGGCAGCGTACCCCAGGGTCGAACTGCCTGGCGCCATGGGCGGCAATACCGGAATCCCATTGGCCATCGGCTTGGAGCTGATACGCAGGGGCGTGATGTCCGACGTAGGTGTGCACGCCCCGGAAACGGCCTTCAACCCCCGAGATTATTTTGATCTGTACCGGCATTTCGTGACTGGGGCAACCACCGCCATCGAAGACATCCTGGTGATCGATGAAACCGAGGATTGATGGATCGCCCACCGGAACCCCATTTCGACAGGAGTGGAGCCGCAATGGCGTGCGGACGAAGTGGGGAAGGAATTTCATGTTTTGGTCACGAAATCAATAGTGATTGTTTTTTATAACTCACTGCCACGAAATAATCTTCGACGCGATTTCCTGGAAACCTTCGGAAAGCCAAAATTTAATTTCTCTGTCGCGAATCACCACCCGATAACACATCAAGTCAATATAAAAATAGACCACTTGCTCAAGTGTCATTAATTCACATCAATTTCGCATCAAAATCAAAAAATCACCCGACCAGACTTCTGAATTTAAACTATTTGCAACGAAGGCGACTTCCATCAACTCAAAACAAACAACGCGCAAACAAACCAAACGCCCATAAAAGAGACAAAATGAAAATCCCTTACTTGAAGAAGATGATTACACTGGCTGCCATAGGAGGCAGTGCTTCCATGGCTTTCTCGCAGCAAAGTGGCGTGCAAATATATGGAGTAGTTGATGCGGCGATTCGCCATACCAATAACGAAGGTGCAGATCGAAGCGGTAAAACGAAAATGATGGGAGGAGGTATGTCCGAAAGCCGTTGGGGTGTGAATGTGGTCGAGGACCTTGGCGCCGGCTTGACGGCCATCGCTAACCTCGAAGCCTGCTTTGTCTCCGATACAGGCATGCAGGCTTCCGAGGACAACTTCTTCCAGCAGTCTTGGGTAGGCATACGCAGCAAGAGTCTTGGCAAGATCACTCTTGGCCGCCAGTACAACATTCTGTTCGATTTGGTGACATCAACCTACGCATCGTTCCCCTACTCTCCCTATATGGAGGCCTACAAACCAGAGATCGGACTTTCCATGGGCGCCCGTGCCAACAATATGATCAAGTATGTGGGCGAGTTTGGTTCTGTGCGCGGGGGATTGCAGTACTCCTTCGATGAGGGAAATACGTTTGAAAAGGCTGGGGCGAATGTCAATTTCACCGGAAGTGGCGCCATGAAAACATTCGGTGGCTATTTGCGCTATTCGGAGAATGGCGTCTCGGCTGGCGCAGCTTATTTGAGTTCTATTTTTCCAGCGGGCACCAGGGTCGATGCCTGGACGCTGGGGGGCTCCTATCGCTCGGGACCATGGTATTTCAACATGGGCTATGGCCTGAACAAGCGCAAGGACAGCTTTCCAGCCGCTGCCCAAGGCGGAGAGATTGATCAAGCCATTCTTTATGCTTTCTGGACGGGCTCTTCCGATGGCGGATTCCTGGCGGGCGATGCCACTAAGCGCCAGATGTACAAGCTGGGTTTTGGCTATCAAGTCACGTCTCAGACCAATGTCGGCTTGCACTACTACCATGCGAAGCAGTCGGGATCGGCTAGCGGAGGCTTCAATGGCAAGGCCGATTTCGTGGTGGCGGCGCTGGACTATGCGCTCTCCGAGCGCACTGACGCCTATGTGGGTGTGGACCATACCCGGGTCAACGGAGGCTCCGGTGTGGCACTGGATGCCAATGGGGCGACCACACGCACAGGCTTTACCATTGGTCTGCGCCACCGTTTCTAGGACGTGCCATTGGAGTTGACCCGTTTCCGTGGACACATCATTGTTTGTGTTCAAGGAGTCGCAAATGTCCAAAGTACGACCGCCGTACCCGGCGCAATTCCGCCAACAGATGGTCGAGCTGGTTCGAGCGGGCTGAATTGCCCCGGCTTTCGTGGAGGCCAGTTGGTGTGAGTCAGGCCGGGATGGCCTGACTGGCGAGTTGCCGATGGTAGTTTGCCTCGGCTTCAGCCGGCGGGATGTAGCCCAGGTGCGCCATCAACCGGTGATGGTTGAACCACGAGACCCATTCGAGCGTGGGAGGGTGTGCAGAATTTTGTGTAAACGGACAATCCACCGCCGGCGCGAGCCGGTTTGTCCGTAAGCACAATGGCATTCAAGAAGCACGAAGTACCCGAAGAACTGCTGGCCAGCCTGCTGGCCGACTACAAGAAGCCTGAAGACCTCATCGGCGAGAACAGCCTGCTCAAGCAGTTGACCAAGCTGCTGGTCGAGAAGGCGCTTGACGCCGAACTGACCGAGCACCTGGGCCATGAACGCAACGAGGCGGTGGCCAACCCCAGCGGGAACACCCGCAACGGCAAGAGCAAGAAGACCCTCAAGGGCGATTTCGGCGAGTTGCCCATTGAGGTGCCCCGCGACCGCCATGGCAGCTTCGAGCCCCAGCTCATCCCCAAGCACCAGACCCGCTGGGCCGACTTCGACGACAAAATCATCTCGCTGTACGCTCGTGGCATGACGGTGCGCGAGATACAGGCTCACCTCGAAGAGATGTACGGCACCGAAGTCTCGCCCAGTCTGATTTCCTCGGTGACGGACGCCGTGGCCGACGCAGTCAAGGCCTGGCAAGCGTGACCGCTGGAGCCGATTTACCCCATCGTCTACCTGGACTGCATCCATGTGAAGGTGCGCGAGGGCGTGGTGCGGGTCAAGGCGGTGTACCTGGCCATCGGCATCACCATGAACGGCGAGAAAGAGGTATTGGGCCTGTGGCTGGCGCAGACCGAGGGCGCTAAGAACGTGTTTACGATCCTTCTATGACTCGACAATAGCCGAGTGAAGAGAAAGCCCTACGCCAGCGACGTCAGCAGAGAGAAGTTTGCGCAGATCGAGCCGCTGCTGCGCAGCGTGCGGCGCACCACGAAGCCGGTGACGGTGGACTTGTATGAAGTATTTTGCGCAGTGCTTTACCTGCTGCGCACAGGCTGTCAGTGGCGCTTCCTGCCACCGGAGTTTCCCAAGTGGCAAAGCGTGTACGCCTACTGGCGCAAGTGGAGTGAGCCTGACCAGCACGGTGTGAGCGTGCTGGAGCAGGCTTTAAAAAAAACAGGTTGGCGCGGCCCGCGAGAAACTGGTGCGCAACGCATGCAGCGCGTTCTTGATCGTGGACGCGCAGAGCGTGAAGAACACGGACACGGCGGCCCTGAAGGGCTATGACGCAGGCAAGAAGGTCTCGGGCATCAAGCGCCACATCGCGGTGGATACCCAGGGTTTGCCGCATGCGATCGCGGTGACCACGGCTGAGGTGACGGATCGCAAAGGGGCACTGCAGGCGCTCAAGCGCTGCAAGCCCAACCTGGGCCGGGTGCAAAGTGTGCTGTGCGACAGCGGCTACACCGGCAAGCCTTTTGAGCAGGGTGTGCAGGAGATTGTGGGCGAGCACGTGACGGTGCAGATCGCCAAGAGGAGTGAGCTACACACCTTCAAGGTCATGCCCAAGCGCTGGATCGTCGAGCGCAGCTTTGCGTGGCTGGACAAGAACAGGAGGCTATGGAAGAACTGCGAGCGGCTCCTGAACACCAGCCTGCAGTTCGTCCACTTGGCTTTCCTGGCCCTACTGCTCAGGAGATCGTAAACACGTTCTAAGTTCTGGTTGCAGGTGGTCACGGAGCTGCGCAACCGGGGCGTGCAGGACATCTTCATCGCCTGCGTCGATGGGCTCAAGGGCTTTCCTGACGCCATCGAGGCCGTCTTCCCCCGGGCGTGTCCGAATTTTTGTGTAAACGGTTCGGACTTCAATTGACGGAGATGCGGTCTCCGAACTGAATGGTAAAGCGGGTCAGCGTGGCCTTCCAATCCCGGATGGGCATGGTCCACTTCTGGCTGATGTTGCGCAGGGCCAGGTAGAACAGCTTGGTCAGCGCCTCGTCGAGCGCAGCACCTTCCAGAGCAAGGCTCAGGCCCGAATGGCCGTCTTCACCTGGATTGAAGGCTGGTACAACCCCTGGCGCCGCCACAGCGGCCTGGGCTACCTCTCACCCCTGAACTTTGAAAGGAGCAACGAAGCCTTGTTTGATGTTGTCGACGATGCCGTGCATGTCGAGATAACACCCGAAACGGTTTGAGAATCAAACCAGTACCCGTCCGCGAAAGTGGGTCAACTCCAACTCCACAGTGAGCGTCCGGGCCGTCTAGGGCGGCTAGTCTTTTTGTGCGATGGACGCAGCCGCGAGGCTTTCCTAGACTCCGCACCATTCTGGTGAATCGCGCACAAGCACTCACGGAATCCGCTGGCGCGAGCCGCCATCCTTTCCCGATGAACTCCGCAGAGGCCGCCTTCCGTCCTGGGGCGGCGATGGTTACATGGCCTTTATCGAATTCGACACCCGCAACCACCTCCCGCACGAGCGCGCCGACGCCGTGCGCGAAACCTGCGCCGCCATGGCCAACATGGCGCCCGACATCTCTGACGGCGGTACCCTGGACATGTCCATGCACGTACGCCTGCTGCCCGGTGTTTCCATCGCATCGGTTGAATGCTCCGCCTTGAGCGTCAGCCGCAGCCCGCGGCAGCTCGCCGATGGCAACGACGATGTCCTGCTGTTCCTGAACCCTGGTGGCACTGCGGCGAAAGAGGCCGGGGGCAGCGGCTGGGTGCTGCGCCAGCAGGGCGAAATGGCCTGCACCGGCGGCCCCGGCTACCTCGGCCTGAACGAGAGGGCAGGGCGCATCGACTTCCACGGCGCCAGCAGCGGCCTCCTGCTCATCGCCTTCCCGCGCGAATCCCTGCTGCCCCAGGTGGCCGACGTGGACCGCGCCCTGCACCAGAGCCTGCCCGACACCCTGCCGCTGCGCCTGCTGGCCCGGCAGGCGCAGGCGCTCGCCCGCCCCAGCGGTGCCAGCGACGACGCCGGCATCAGCGACGCCGAGCGCCTGCGCATTAGCGACCAACTGCTCGACCTCGGCGCCCTGGCGCTGGGCGCCACGCCCCAGGCGCAGGCCCGTGCCAGCGCGCGCGGACTGCGGCAGGCGCGGCTCAAGGCGATCCAGGCCGACCTGCGGGTGCACGCCTGGCGCGGCGACCTGACCCTGGAATGGGTGGCGGCACGCCATGGCATTTCGCCACGCTACGTGCGCGCGCTGTTCGAGCAAGAGGGCACCGCCTTCAGCGGCTACCTGCTGGAGCTGCGCCTGCAGCGTGCCTTTGGTCAACTGGCCAGCCCCCGGCACACGCGCAGCACCGTCAGCGCCATTGCGTATGACGCCGGGTTCAACAACCTGTCTTGGTTCTACCGGGCCTTCAGGCAGCGCTTCGCTGCCGCGCCCGGCGAGGTGCGGCAGCTGCACGCGCAAGGCATGCCGGCATAGCACCGCCTGTGTCCTGCGCCGCTGGAATGTGCGGTGTTGTGGCGCTCAGTGGAGGCGCCTTGCGCCGCCCCCGCATAGCCTCGGGCGATGCGCATTTCCACTTTCTTTACACACTGCTGCGCCGCGCTGTGCTGCGCGCTGGCGGGCCAGGCGCTCGCCATCGAACCACCCGGCAACCTGCGTGCCACGCCCGGCAATGGCGAGGTCACCCTCACCTGGAACGCCACGCCGGATGATCCCGGTGACCCGGTGACGGGCTACCGGGTCAAGTACCGCGGGGGGGAATTTTCCTTTTCAGGCGTCAACTTCGATGGCTGCGCCGCATCGCCTTGCACCATCGGCGGATTCACCAATGGGGTGGAGTACGAATTCAGGGTGGCGGCCAGGGCAGCCTCGGGGGATATCGGCAGCTATACCTCCTATATCCCTGCCACACCGGGCATCGTGCCGCTGCCGCCCATGAACGTGCAGGCCACCCCCGGCAACGGCCAGGCCGTGCTCACCTGGGATGCGCCGCTGGACGCGGGCAGCGGCCCCGTCACCGGCTACCGCGTCACCGCCAATGGCGATCCTGCCGACTGCACCGCATCGGGCTGTACCATCACCGGCCTGGCCAATGGGCAGGAATACCTGCTGCGCGTGATGGCGCGCAACACCATTGGCGAGAGCCAGGCGGCCCTCGCCAGAATCTACCCGGTGTGGCGCAGCTTCACGCTCGCGGGCGGCGTCTCGGGCAGCTTCACCAGCGGCGAACAGTCCTGCACCTTCACGCTGGTGGCCGCGCAGGCGCCCGCCGCCAGCGGCCCCACCGCCCCGCCCGCAGGGCTGGACCTGCCGTACGGGCTGGTGGACTTCTCCCTGCACGAATGCCCCGGCGCCACCCTGGCGCTGACCCTCCAGTACCCCGGCCCCCTCCCAGCCGGGGCCACGTACTGGATGCGCGACCGCCTCGACCAGTGGGCCGCGTTTGGCGGCGCGGCGGTGGACGCGCAGGCGGGCACCCTCACGCTGACCCTGACCGACAACCGGCCGGGCGACAGCGACTCCCGCAATAGCTACATCGCCTTCACCGGCGGCGCGGGCCTGATGACGCCGCCCGTCGCCGTGCCCGGCGCGCCCCGCAACGTCCAGGCCGAGCCCGGCGACGGCAGCGCCACCCTCCGCTGGGACGCCCCCGCCAGCGACGGCGGCGGCGCCATTACCGGCTACGCCGTCACCGCCAACGGCGCCGCCACCAACTGCACCGCCCCGGGCTGCACCGTCGTCGGCCTGGCCAACGGCACTGCCTACACCTTCGCCGTGAAGGCACGCAACGCCGCCGGCGACTCGGCCCCCGCCACCGCCAGCGCCACCCCGCGCAGCGTGCCCGGCGCGCCTACGGGGCTGGTGGCCACGCCCGGCAACGGCGAAGTCACGCTGGTCTGGGTGGCGCCCGCCAGCGACGGCGGCGCGGCCATCGGCGGCTACAGCGTGGCCGTCAGCCCCGGCGGCACGTGCGTGCCCAGCCCGGCCACGGCCACCACCTGCACCGCCACGGGTCTGGCCAACGGGCAGGAATACACCTTCACCGTCACCGCCGCCAACGTGGCGGGCAGCGGCGGCGCGGCCAGCGCCAGCGCCACGCCCGCCTGGCGCAGCTTTGCGCTGGGCGGCATCCAGGGCCGCTTCACCAGTGCCGAGGCGGCATGCACGTTCACGCGCGCCGTGCTGGAGGCGCCCGCCGCCAGCGGCCCCACGGCCCCGCCCGAGGGCCTGGCGCTGGCGCACGGCCTGCTCGACTTCGCCCTGGCCGGCTGCGCCAGCGTCACCCTCCACCTGCAATACCCCGGCATCCCCGCTGGCGCGAAGTACTGGAAGCGCAACGCCGCCAACGCCTGGGCCGTGTTCGACGGCGCGGTGGTGGACGCGGCGGCCGGCACCGTCACGCTGACCCTCACCGACAACGGTCCGGGCGACGACGACCCGGCGCCGGGCCGCATCGCCGACCCCGGCGGCGTGGGCGTGATGGCGCAGGAGCCCCCTCCGGCGCCCGGCGGCGCTCGGCCCATCCCCACGCTGGGGGCGTGGGGCCTGCTGCTGCTGGCGGCGCTGCTGGGCGTGCTCGGCCTGCGCGGATTTCAAGCCAAAACGGCACAAAACCATTGACTGGAAAGCGCTCGGAGCTATCGAAAGAAGAGTGGGGCGGGGGCGCCGGCAGGGCGATCGCATCTTAAAAATCAATGAAATCAATGCGCTCCCGGCTGTAGGAGCGGCCTTGGCCGCGAAAGCACGGCCTTCGCGCCATGGCAGTCATTCGCGGCCAAGGCCGCTCCTGCCAGCGAAAGCCCCGCAAATGGAGATGCGATTGCCCTGGGGGCGCCGGATGTGCCACGCAGTGGCGCTCAGTGGAGGCGTCTTGCGCCGCACCCGCATAGCCTTGGCGCATGGCTGTGCAGGGCTTCGCCTGCGGACTGCCCGGCCTGCCAGGGGCTGGGTTGAATTCAAGCCAGAACGGCTTCTAGCGCTTTGTGGACAAGCGCTCGCAGCTATTGAAAAAAGAGCGAACAGAGGGAGCCTCCATGAAGAACACCTGGGTCTTGCTGGCCCTGGCCGCGCCGCTGCTGGCCCAGGCGCAGGAAACCTGCGGCGGCGATGCGGCCACCGCGCCCAACCACGGTGCCAACTACATCGTCGAGGGCGATACGGCCATGCACTGGAGCAGCGGGCTGGTGTGGCAGCGCTGCCCTGCGGGCATGACCGTGGGAGACACCTGCACCGGTGAGGCGTGGCGGCAGAGCTGGAACGACTGGATGACCGAGGCCATGCCCCGCCCCTACGGCGGCATGGATCTGTGGTGGGGCGGTGCGGCCCCGTTGCAAGAAGCGCACAAGGTGGATCGCCTCGTCAGCGGCGCGTGGCGCATGCCCTACCGCAATGAAATGGTGGCGCTCGCCACGGGCTGCACGGGCTCGCCCCGGCTCAACCGCCAGGTGTTCCCCCTGGCTGCCAATGGCGTGGAGGTGTACTGGAGCGGATCGCCCGCCGGGTCGAACCAATCGCTCAGCCAGGCGCGCTACGTCGGCATCAGCGCAGGCTCGGCCAGCCTGATTGACCGCAGCACCCTGGGGGCACTGCTCTTCGTGCGCGGCGGCCAGCCCTTCAACGCGCTGGCGGGCACGGCCAGCGCCAAGGTGGCGGCAGGCGTGCAGCACGGCTTCGCGGCCGTCACCCTGGCATCGCCCAGCGGCACCACGGCATGGGGCGGCGCGCGCATCGAGGGCGAAGGCAGCCCCCAATTCCAGCGCAACGGCGCGGGTGCGTGGCGCACCGAGGCCATCGTCCAGACTGGCGACAAGATCGCCGTGCGCTTCACCGCTGGCGCGGCGGGCAGCTCGCGCCAAGCCACCCTCAGCCTGCGCAGCGGCCTGACCGGCGGCACCGAGGCATACCCCATCAACACCTCCACGGAAACCACCGCCGTGCAGGAGACGCAAACCCGCTTCACCCTCGGCGTGGCGCAAAACGGTGCCTGCGGCAGCGCCCTCGGCCAGCCCACCCTGGCCGCGCCCTCGGCCAACCTGTGCAGCACGGGCACCCCCAGCGCCGTGGGCAGCGCGGCAGCGGGCTACACCTGGCAATGCGCCGGCCTGCAGGGCGGCACCACGGCATCGTGCAGCGCGCCGCGCCAATACCCCGTCACCGCCACGGCCAGCCCCGCCAGCGGCGGCAACACAGCCCAGTGCAGCCCCAACCCCGCTACCCACTACAGCGTCGCCACCTGCACCGCCACTCCCGGCCCCGGCTATGACTTCACCGGCTGGGCCGGGGATTGCAGCGGCACCGCCGCCTGCACGCCCGTGGTGAGCGGCGCCACCGCTGTCACGGCCCAGTTCAGCCTCAAGCGCTACCCGGTCAGCGCCAGCGCAGACCCGCAAGGCGCGGGCGCCGTCACCTGCGTGCCCAACCCGGTGCCGCACGGCGCCAGCACCACCTGCGCGCTGCAACCCAGCGCCTGGCGGCTGCACGCCTGGGCGGGCGACTGCACCGGGCAAAGCGGTCCCGCCTGCACCCTGGCCGCCGTCACCGCCGCGCCCACGGTTATCGCGCGGCTCGATACCACCCGGCCCACCGCCCGCCCGCTCAACGACACCGGTGCGCTGGCCTGCGCCGCGAGCACCGGCACTGGCGCCACGGCGCAAGACTGCCACCACGGCCGCGACGCCGGGGCCGCCACCGGCCAGATCGCCAAGCAGGGCGCCAGCGCCGACACGCGCAACGGCTTTGACTTCACCCCCATCGGCACCCCCGTGGCCTGCACGCGCGACAACGTGACCGGCCTGGAGTGGGAGGCCAAAACCGCCATCGGCCTGCACGGGCAAGACCACACCTACACCTGGCACGACCCCCACAGCCCCGACGGCGCCCCCGGCGCGCAATGCACGGGGGGCGTGGCCCCCTGCGACACCGCCCAGTACGTGGCCGCCGTGAACGCCGCCGCGCTCTGCGGCATGAGCGATTGGCGCCTGCCCATGCTGCAAGAGCTGGAAACGCTGGTGGACATGGGCGCCGCCGGGCCGCGCATTGACCCGGCCCACTTTCCGGGCACCGCCGCCGCCTCGTACTGGGCACGCACCCCCTTCGCGGGCAGCACCGCCCAGGCATGGGCGCTCGACTTCGCCACCGGCACCCCCAGCCCCGCCCCGCGCTCCGGTGCGTTGCGCGTGCGCCTGGTGCGCGGCGGTCAATGAGGATTGATATGAAGTCGGCCCAAAACCCACGCCAGAAAAGCGCAAGCAGCTCCTATAAAAAGAGCAAGCGCACGGCGCTGAAACACGCCGCCCTGGCCTGCATCGCCCCGCTGGCCGTGCTGACGGCGCAGGCGCAAACCTGTGGCAGCCCCAATACCGATGGCGACTACATCCTGGGTACGGCCGAGGATGCGGCCAGTGCCATGCATTGGGCGACGGGGCTGGTGTGGAAGCGCTGCGTCGAAGGCATGGGCTTTGACGCAGGCACCGGGCAATGCACCGGCACGCCGGAAGCCCGGCAATGGAAAGCCTGGGCCGAAACGCAGCACCTGCTGCCCAAGTCCTTCACCGGCCAGAACGGCTGGGGCATCAACGCCCAGTTCAGCCAGAACCTGCTGGAGAGCGGCGACTGGCGCATGGCCTACAAGACCGAGCTGCTGAAACTCGCCGAAGGCTGCGATGGCCCGCCGTGGACTCATCCGGCCGTGTTTGCCGATGCGCTCACCGCGCAGAACGCGTATGTCTGGACGGGCTCGCCCGTTGCCAGCAATGGGGCTAAGGCATGGGGCCTGGATTTCGGCTATGCCTATGCCGCCCAGGACTACCAGACCAACCTCGACAGCCATAACCCGGTGCGCCCCGTGCGCGGCGGGCAGCCTTTTGCCGCCTTGGCGGCCCTGGCCGGGCGCGCCGGCGCGGCCGGCGCGCAGGAAACCTTCCCCCCCATCACCCTCGCGCCCAGCATCGCCGGGGGCACGGCCTGGGGCGGCGCGCGCATCGAGGGCGAGGGCACCCCCGCGTTCCGGGTCAACGGGGCGGGCGCCTGGGTGACAGAGGCCATCGTCAAAAGCACCGACACGATCACCGTGCGCCTCACGGCCCCGGCCAGCGTGGGCAGCCGCCACACCGCCACCCTCACCGTGCGCAGCGGCCAGACCACCGGAACCCAGAATGCCGCCGCGAACGCAGGCGCGGAAGCCACCGCCATGCAGCAGACGCAGGCCCTTTTCAACCTCGATGCGGTGACCCACCCCATCGCCACCGCCGCGCAGCCCCCCGGCGCGGGCGCCGTCACCTGCACGCCCAACCCGGTGCCGCACGGCGGCGCCAGCGTGTGCAAGGCGGCATCCAGCGCATTCGCATTCAAGGAATGGGGCGGCGCCTGCGCCGGCCAAACCGGCGCCTGCACCCTCGCCAACGTAACGAACGCAATCACCGCCGCAGCCACGTTCGACACCGCCCAGCCCATCGCCCGCCCGCTCAACGACACCGGCGCGCAGGCCTGCGACACCAGCGCCGCCACCGCGCAAGACTGCCACCACGGCCGCGACGCAGGCGCCGCCACCGGGCAGCTCGCCAAGACCGGCGCCAGCGCCGATGCGCGCAACGGCTTCGACTTCACCCCCATCGGCACCCCCTGGGCCTGCACGCACGACAACGTGACCGGCCTCACCTGGGAAGCCCAGGCTGGCAGCGCCCTGCACACCTGGGACGCGGCCGCCGCGAACACCGCCGCGCTCTGCGGCCATGCCGATTGGCGCCTGCCCACGCTGCAAGAGCTGGAAACCCTGGTCGATCTGGGCCAAGGCGGCCCCGAGCCGCGCATCGACCCCGCCCACTTCCCCGCCACCGCCCCCGCCCCGTACTGGACGGCCACGCCCTTCGCGGGCGACACGGCCCAGGCATGGGCGCTGGACTTCGCCACCGGCGCCCCCGCCCCGCGCTTGCGCGCCGATGCCCTGCGCGTGCGCCTGGTGCGCGGCGGGCAATGAGGATTCATATGAAATCGGCCCCAAACCCGCATCAGACAAGCGCAAGAAGCTCCTATAAAAAGAGCAAACATATGGCACTGAAACACGCCGCCCTGGCCTGCCTCGCCCCGCTGGCGGTGCTGACGGCGCAGGCGCAGGACAACTGCGCCAGCCCGAACACCAATGGCGAATACATCCTGGGCGATGTGGGCACCACCGCCAGCGCCATGCACTGGCCCACCGGGCTGGTGTGGAAGCGCTGCCTCGAAGGCATGGCTTTCAACAGCGCCACCGGGCAATGCACGGGCGGTGCGACCGAAAAACAGTGGCAAGACTGGGCAACAGACTATCTGCCGCAATACTTCGCCGACTCGGGGGACTACCAGCATTCCGCCCCCACAGGCCGGGACTTTCTGACCAGCGGCGACTGGCGCATGGCCTACAAGACCGAACTGCTGGGGATCACCGCCAGTTGCGGCGACAACCCCAAGGTCAACCGCGTGGTATTCCCCGACATACCACCGTCTTCGGTTGTCTGGTCGGGTTCGCCCGTGGCGGGCGATTCGAACTACGCGTGGGGCGTGGGTTTCAACTATGGCGCAGCCGGCTACAACGGCCGTGACGGCAGTTACCACGTTCGGCTTGTGCGCGGTGGGCAGCCTTTTGCCCCTCTGGCAGCCCCCGCCGCGCTGATCGTCGCGGCAGACACGCAGCAAACTTTTACCGCCTTGACCCTCGTGCCCCGCGCTGGGGGTAGCGCCTGGGGCGGCGCGCGCATCGCAGGCGATGGCAGTCCCGAATTCCGGGTTGGCAGCGGCCCCTGGGTGACAGAGGCCATCGTCAAAAGCGGCGACCAGATCACCGTGCGCCTTACCGCAGGCGTGGCGGGCAGCACGCGCACCGCCACGCTCACCGTGCGCAGCGGCGAAACCACCGGCACCAACGCCGCCGGCCAGGGCCTGGAATCCACCACCCCGGTGGACAAAACGGCCAGCTTCACCCTCAACGTGGCGGGCAACGGCGCCTGCGGCAGCGCCGACGGCCAGCCCACCCTGGCTGCCCCCTCGGCCAACCTGTGCAGCGCAGGCACCCCCAGCGCCGTGAACAGCGCGGCGGCAGCCAACTACACCTGGAACTGCGCGGGCCTGCACGGCGGCACCTCGGAATCGTGCAGCGCGCTGCGCCAATACGCCGTCACCGCCACGGCCAGCCCCGCCACGGGCGGCAACAGCGCCCAGTGCAACAGCCCCGTCACCTACGGCCGCACCACCACCTGCACGGCCACGCCCGGCACCGGCTACGACTTCGCCGGCTGGGCCGGGGCTTGCAGCGGCACCGCCGCCTGCACGCCCACGGTGAGCGGCGCGACCGCCGTCACGGCCCAGTTCAGCATCAAGCGCTACCCGGCCACCGCCAGCGCAAGCCCGCCGGGCGCGGGCACCGCCGCCTGCACGCCCGACTTGGTGCCGCACGGCGGCACGGCGGTGTGCAAGGCGGCAGCCAGCGCGCACCCGTTCAAGGCGTGGCAGGGCGGCCGTTGCGCCGGCCAGCCGCAGGCCACCTGCACCGTCGCCAACGTGACCGGCGCGCTGGCCGAAACCGCCGAGTTCGACACCGCCCGGTTCATCGCCCGCCCGCTCAACGACACCGGCGCGCTGGCCTGCGACACCGGTGCCGCCACCGCGCAAGACTGCCACCACGGCCGCGACGCAGGCGCCGCCACCGGGCAACTCACCAAGACCGGCGCCAGCGCCGATGCGCGCAGCGGCTTCGACTTCACCCCCATCGGCGACCCCCTGGCCTGCACGCACGACAACGTGACCGGCCTCACCTGGGAGGCCCAGGCCGGCAGCGCCATGAACACCTACACCTGGGACGTGGCCGCCGCGAACACCGCCGCGCTTTGCGGCCAGACCGATTGGCGCCTGCCCACGCTGCAAGAGCTGGAAACGCTGGTGGACATGGGCCAAGGCGGCTCGCGCATCGACCCGAGCTACTTCCCTGGCACCCCTGCGGCGGCGTACTGGACGGCCACGCCCTTCGCGGGCGACATCACCAAGGCATGGGCGCTGGACTTCGCCACCGGCGCCCCCCGCCCCGCGCCGCGCGCCGATGCGCTGCGCGTGCGACTGGTGCGCGGCGGGCAGTGAGGATTTATATGAAATCAGTCAAAAACCCACGCCAGACAATCGCTGGCAGCTATCGGGAAAGGAGCGAACGCATGGCCCTGAAACGCACCGCCCTGGCCTGCCTCGCCCCGCTGGCGGTGCTGGCCGCGCAGGCGCAAACCTGCACCAGCCCGAATACCGATGGCGACTACATCCTGGGCACGGCCGAGGGCGCGGCCAGCGCCATGCATTGGGACACGGGCCTGGTGTGGAAGCGCTGCATTGAGGGCAGGGGCTTCGCCAGCGGCCAATGCACGCTCTGGACCGGCTCCCCAGGCGGAACCTGGGTTCACTGGGCCGCGCAATGGCTGCCCAAGCCGTTCAGCGGCCAGGCCAACTTCCACATCAGCGACAGCCTTCAGCAGAACCTGCTGGAGAGCGGCGGCTGGCGCATGGCCTACAAGACCGAGTTGATGCGCATCGCCGTCAACTGCGACAACGACCCCAGGGGCAACCGCAGCGTGTTCCCCGGTATGCCGTCAGAGGTGGTCTGGTCGGCTTCGCCCGATGCCAATAGTTACGACATGGCATATGGGGTGAATTTCAGGAGTGGCCATGAAAGCTACAACCCCCTCATCAACGCGACCTATGCCCTGCTCGTGCGCGGCGGGCAGCCCTTCGCCGCCGTGGCCGCGCCAGCAGCGCGCGCGGCCACGGCGGGCGCGCAGGAGACTTTCCCCCCCGTCACCCTCGCGCCCCACGTCGCCGGGGGCCACGCCTGGGGTGGCGCGCGCATTGCAGGCGAGGGCGAGCCCGAATTCGAGGTGAACGGCAGCGGCGCCTGGGTGACAGAGGCCATCGTCACCAGCGGCGACCAGATCGCCGTGCGCATGCGCTTCACCGCAGGCGCGGGCAGCACGCGCACCGCCACGCTCACCGTGCGCAGCGGCCAGACCACCGGCACCAGCGACGGCGCTGCCAACGGCGGCAGCGAAGCCACCGCCATGCGCCAGACCCAGGCCGCCTTCACCCTGGGCGCGCCGCACCCCATCGGCACCATCGTGCGGCCCCTTGGCACAGGCAGCGTCACCTGCGCGCCCAACCCGGTGCCGCATGGCGGCACGGCGGTGTGCCAGGCGGCATCCAGCAAATACCCGTTCAAGGCGTGGCAGGGCGGCGGCTGCGCGGGCCAGCCGGCGACCTGCACCCTGGCCAACGTGACGGGCGCGCTGGTCGAGACCGCCGAGTTCGACACCACCCGGTTTGTCACCCGCCCGCTCAACGACACTGGCACGCTGGCCTGCGACGCCAGCCGCCCCGCCGCGCAGGACTGCCACCACGGCCGCGACGCAGGGGCCGCCACCGGGCAACTGGCCAAGACCGGCGCCAGCGCCGACGCGCGCAACGGCTTCGACTTCACCCCCATTGGCGCCCCCTGGGCCTGCACGCGCGACAACGTGACCGGCCTGGTGTGGGAGGTCAAGACCGGCACCGGCCTGCACGGGCAAAACCACACCTACACCTGGTTCGACCCCCACAGCCCCGACGGCGCCCCCGGTGTGCAATGCACGGGCGCGGCCCCCTGCGACACCGCCCAGTACGTGGCCGCTGCGAACGCCGCCGCCCTTTGCGGCGCGAATGACTGGCGCCTGCCCACGCTGCAGGAGCTGGAAACGCTGGTGGACCTGGGCCGCAGCGGCGCCGAGCCGCGCATCGACCCGGCCAACTTCCCCGCCTATGTCCCCGGCACCGCCGCCGCCCCGTACTGGACGCGCACGCCCTTCGCGGGCAGCACGGCCCAGGCATGGGCGCTGGACTTCGCCACCGGCGCCCCCCGGCCCGCGCCGCGCGCCGATGCGCTGCGCGTGCGGCTGGTGCGCGGCGGGCAGTGAGCGCGCCCCGGCCAGTTCTCGATTCCTCAACCATTTTTTCAATGAGAGCCAGACTGTCATGAAACACACCCTGACCCCCGTGATGGCCGCCGCGCTGTGGCTGCTGGCCGCGCCCGCCCAGGCGCTGGACTGCGCCCTGGGCAACCCGCCCGCCAACCCCAGCGCCATTTACACCGTGGACGGCGACACCGTGACCGACCAGCGCACGGGCCTGATGTGGTCGCGCTGCCTTGGCGGGCAGAACCCGGCCACCTGCGCCGGTACCGCCGCAAGCATGGACTGGGCCACGGCGCTGGGCGCGGCCGTCCAGGCCTCCCTGGGCGGGCACGGCGACTGGCGCGTGCCCAATGTGAAGGAGCTGCGCACCCTGCTCGAATACTGCCGCACCGCCCCCGCCATCAACGACGACATATTCCAGAACCAGGCCCACGGCAGCGGCGTGGGCGTGTGGACCGGCACGCCCGAGGGTGACGACAAGGCGTGGGCCGTGGACTTCGCCGACGGCACGCAGGCCGCCGCCTTGCGTACCAGTGCCGCCTACGCGCTGCGCCTGGTGCGCGGCGGCACCCACGGCGCGGCCCTGTCGCTGCTGCCGCAGTGGAGCGGCGTGGCCCTGGCGGGCACGCCCACGGCGAACACCGCCGCCGTGTCGGCCACCAGCACCCAGGGGGGCCGGGCCTACTGGCTGCTGCTGGCGCGTGGCAGCACGGCGCCCACCCCGGCGCAGGTCAAGACCCCCGGCGCCTACACCGCCGCCACGGCCATCCAGAGCGGCAGCGCGGATCTGACGGACAAGCAGGCTGCACTCAGCTTCACCGGGCTGAGCGCGGGCACCGCTTACGACGTCTACCTGCTGGCCGAATCCACCCTGGGCCACCTGGGCAGCGCGGCGGCGAAGCTCGCCTTCGGCACTGGCGCTGCGGCTGCGTGCGGCAGCGCTGCTGCCCCGCCACTGCAAACCCAGGGCCCCGCCGCCGGCCTGTGCCAGACCGGCACCGCCAGCCAGGTCAATGGCGGCAACACCCACTGGCAATGGAGCTGCACCACCGCCCCGGCCGACGCCCCGGCCGCCTGCGAGGCGTCGCGCGGCTACACCGTCGCCACCTCGGCCGGAGCGAACGGCAGCATCGGCGCGGTGCAGACCGTGGGCTATGGCGGCACACCGGCCATCACCGTCACGCCCGCCACGGGCTATGTGGTGGATGCCGTGAACAGCACCTGCGGCGGCAGCCTGGCGGGCGGTGTCTTCACCACCGCGCAGGTTATGGCCGATTGCAGCGTGAGCGCCACGTTCAAGCTGGCCCCGGTCAATGGCCAGTGCGGCAGCGCACACGGCGGCACGGCACTGCTGGCCAGCGCCCCTGCGGCCAGTCTGTGCAGCGCGGGCACGGCCACCAGCGTGGCGGGCAGCACCAGCGCCTGGACGTGGAACTGCACCGGTGCGAACAGCGGCACCGACGCCGCCTGCCAGGCCCCGCGCGGCTACACCGTCAGCACCTCGGCCGGGGCCAATGGCAGCATTGGCGCGGCGCAGACCGTGGCCTACAACGGCACGGCCAGCATCTCCGTCACACCCGCCACGGGCCATGTGGTGGATACGGTGGCGGGCTGCGGCGGCACCCTGATGGGCAGCACCTTCACCACTGCGCAGGTCACGGCCGATTGCAGCGTGAACGCCACGTTCAAGGCGGCGCCGCCGGTGCTGACCGTGCCCGAGGGGCGGCTGGCGGGGCAGACCATTACCCTGACGCCGCCGGCCGCCAACGGCTGGCAGGTGGCCAGTGCCAGCACGCAAACCGCCGCCAGCGTGGGCGCCGCGCTGCCGCAAGGTGTAACGCTGCCCTACGGCGTGGTGAACCTGCGCCTGGCGCTGGGTACACCGGGCAGCACGGCCACTGTGGTGCTGACCTACCCCGAGGCACTGCCGCCGGGCACGGTCTACTACAAGTACGGCCCCACCAAGGACAAGGCGGCTGCCCACTGGTACCCGTTCAGCGGCGCGCGCATCGCGGGCAACACCATCACTCTGACGCTGATCGACGGCGAGGACGGCGACGACGATCTGGCACCCAACCAATCGATTACCGACCCCGGCGGCGCGGCGCGGGTGGCGGCGCCTGCCAGCGCCCAGGCCATCCCCACGCTGGGCGCGTGGAGCGTGCTGCTGCTGTCGCTGCTGGCGGTTTTGCCGGGGCTGCGCGGATTGCGAGCAAAATCGGCCTCAAAACCTTGATGGGTAAGCGCTACCAGCTATTGAATACGTAGCGTCAGCGTGTGCTACATCCCCCTGAATAGGTGCGCATACAGCCGGCTTACCGCCAGGCGCTCGGGCCGCTCGCGCAGGTGCAGGTGCAGGCGGCCTGCTTCGTCGCGCGTGGCGCGGGCGATGGCGCTGGCGCGCACCAGGGTGCCGCGGTGCACCTGCCAGAACGCGGCGGGGTCGAGCTGCGCGGCCAGTTCCTTGAGCGGGGTGCGGATCAGGTACTCACGCGTGGCGGTGAGCACGCGCACGTACTTGTCGGCGGCCTCGAAGTACAGCACCTCGGCCACGGGCACGAAGTGGATCTGCGTGCCGCCGCCGGTCTGGACCATGGCCTGGATCATGTGCAGGCGCGGGGCCGCCGGCGCGGCGCCCAGGCCGGGGGTGTGCAGCAGCGCGCGCAATTGGGCGAAGGTGTCCTCCGGCGCCGG
Organism: Acidovorax sp. YS12; assembly: GCA_021496925.1. Lineage (NCBI taxonomy): Bacteria > Pseudomonadati > Pseudomonadota > Betaproteobacteria > Burkholderiales > Comamonadaceae > Acidovorax > Acidovorax sp. YS12. The sequence continues at coordinate 1,739,878 of CP053915.1, read as the reverse complement.
GGCGGCGCCGCGCTGCAGCGCCTGGCGCAGCTTGTGCACGGTCTTTTCCAGCCGGGCGGGCTGCACGGGCTTGAGCAGGTAGTCCACGGCCTGCGTCTCGAAGGCCTGCAGGGCGTATTGGTCGTAGGCCGTGACGAATACCAGCGCGGGGAAGGGCGCTTCTTCGGCGGGCCAGGCGTCGGCCAGGGCAGCGGCGGCGTCCAGGCCGCTCTGGCAGGGCATGCGGATGTCGAAGAACAGCACGTCGGGCCGCAGCGCCAGCGCCTCGCGCACGGCGGAAAGGCCGTCGCCCACGGTGGCGGCCACGCGCAGCTCGGGCCAGGCCCGGGCCAGCGCCTGCTGCAGCGCGGCGGCCAGCAGCGGTTCGTCCTCAGCGATCAGGGCGCGCGGTGGTGTCGGTGGCATATTGCAAAGGGAAAGTGACGATGGCGCTTGTTCCGCCTGCGCTGGCAGCTATCAATTCGAGAGTGCCCTCGGGCCCGTAGAGCGTGGCCAGGCGCTCGCGCACCTGCTGCAGGCCGAAGCCGCCGCCAGGTGTTGCCGTGGCCGTCTCGCCCAGGCCCGCGCCGGTGTCGTGCACGCACAGCTGCAGGCGGCGGCCCTGGGCGATGGACTGGGCGCTGACCCGGATGCGCCCGCCCGCGAGCTGCGGCTCCAGCCCGTGGCGGATGGCGTTTTCCACCAGCGGCTGCAGCAGCAGCGGCGGCACGCTGGCCTGTGCCAGCGGCGCGGGCAGGTCGAGCGTGTAGCCCAGGCGCGGCCCCATGCGCACGGCCATGAGGGCGAGGTAGTCGTCCAGCCGCGCGAATTCGTCGGCCAGGGGGTGCCGCTCGCGGCGCGAGGCGCCCAGCGTGGCGCGCAGGTAGTCGATCAGGCGGTCCAGCATGTGCCCGGCCCGCTCGGGGTCGTTGGCGATGAGCGCGCGCAGGTTGGCCAGCGTGTTGAACAGCATGTGCGGCTCCAGCTGCGCTTCCAGCAGTTTGAGCCGGGCCTCGGTGGCGGTGCGCTGCGCCTCGGCCATGTGCAGCTGCAGCTGCTGCGCCTGGGCCTGTGTATAGAAGAAGTACGAGAGGATGGTGCCCGTCGCCAGGGTGAGCAGCAGCATGGCCAGCCAGCTGCGGCCCTGCCACAGCGGGTGCGGGTTGCCGCTGTATGCGTCGCCCAGGGTGGTGCCCAGCACAAAGCCGGTCACGCTGCCCGCGAGCACCAGCAGCACGCCGCGCAGGCCGGGTGGCCAGCCCTTGGTGCAGCCCATCTCGATCACCAGCCATGCGGTCAGGCCGATGGCCAGGGAGTAGACCCACTGCACGTCCCACGCGCCCTGGCCGGAGAGCGTCAGCGCCAGCGCGATGAAGCTGCAGAAAACGGCGGTGCCCAGGCCGCGGCGCAGGAAGGTGCGGAGGTCGGTGGGCGGCATGGGGCTGGGTTGCGGGGCAGGCGGCGGCGTGCCCCGCATTGTGCGGCAGGCCTGGCGGGCGGGCATGGGGCGGGCTCCGGTGGGCTGAGGGAATGGGGCGCACTGTGCCCGCCGGCATTCCCGCGGGAAAGCGCGCTGCGACGAAACGCCATGGCGCGGCGCCGGATGCCGCCGTGGCGGCGCGGGCGGTGGGGGGCGGTGGGGGCGGATAATCGCTCCCTTTTTCGCTGCGAGGAACGCGCGTGGATATCGTTTTGCTGCTCAAGGCCGCCATCATGGGCGTGGTCGAGGGCTTGACCGAGTTTTTGCCCATCTCCTCCACCGGCCACCTGATCCTCGCGGGCGCGCTGCTGGGGTTCGACGATGCCAAGGCCAAGGTGTTCGACATCGCCATCCAGACGGGGGCGATCTTCGCGGTCATCCTGGTCTATTGGGAGCGCATCCGTGCCACCGTGGCGGCGCTGCCCACGCAGCGCCAGGCGCAGCGCTTCGCGCTGAACGTGCTCATCGGCTTTCTGCCCGCCGTGGTGCTGGGGCTGCTGCTGGGCAAGGCGATCAAGGCGCACCTGTTCACGCCGGTGGTGGTGGCCAGCACCTTCATCGTCGGCGGCTTCATCATTCTGTGGGCGGAGCGGCGCCAGCAGGCGGCGGTGCGCATCCAGTCGGTGGACGAGATGGGCCCGCTGGATGCGCTGAAGGTGGGCCTGGTGCAGTGCCTGGCGATGGTGCCGGGCACCAGCCGCAGCGGCGCCACCATCATCGGCGGCATGCTGCTGGGGCTGTCGCGCAAGGCGGCCACCGATTACTCGTTCTTCCTGGCCATCCCCACGCTGATCGGCGCGGGCGTGTACAGCCTGTACAAGGAGCGCGCGCTGCTCTCGGCAGCCGACGTGCCGCTGTTCGCCGTGGGCCTGGTGTTTTCCTTCATCAGCGCGTGGCTGTGCGTGCGCTGGCTGCTGCGCTACATCAGCTCGCACAGCTTCGTGCCGTTCGCCTACTACCGCATCGTGTTCGGGCTGGTGGTGCTGCTGACCGCCTGGTCGGGGCTGGTGACCTGGGCGGACTGACGTTCCTGCTCAAGCCGAAGACAAGGCCAGGTCGCCACGGTTGCGGCGCAGGCAGAACTTGCCGCTTTGCTTGCCGCTGTACATGGCGGCGTCGGCCAGCTTGAGCAAGGTGGCGGCGTCCATGCTGTCTTCGGGGGCCATGGCGTAGCCGATGGTCAGGCCGACCTTGATCTGCACGGTGTCCAGCGCGAAGGGCGCATGGAAGGCGTCGAGCAGCTTTTGCCCCAGGTCGTGGGCCTGCTGCGGGCTTTGCAGCTGTCCGGTCACCACCACGAATTCGTCGCCGCCCAGGCGCGCGATCAGGTCGCTCTGGCGCAGCGTGTCCTGCAGGCGGTGCGTGGCCGCGACCAGCAGTTCGTCGCCGACGTCGTGGCCGTACAGGTCGTTGACGGGCTTGAACCCGTCCAGGTCCAGGATGTAGACCGCCAGCAGGTTGTCGGGGCCCACGTGGGCGAGCGCCGACGCCAGCGCGGCCTGCAGCGCGCGCCGGTTGGGCAGGCCGGTCAGGGCGTCGCTGTGCGCCAGGGAGTGCAGGGCGTCGCGCTCCTGGCGCGCATGCAGGGCCGCCACGCGCAGCGCCTGGGTGCGCAGGCCCAGCACCCGCATGAACAGCAGCATGTCCACCGTCGCGGAGATCTGGAACGAGTGCATGCTCCAGAAGTTCACGGGGATGGCGCCGTTGATGACCCCGATGCTGACCGCCGCGCCGGCTCCATAGATGAACCAGGCCACCAGCAGGGTGGTGCCGATGGGGTCGCCAGACCGCGCGCGCCGCAGCGCCCCGGGCAGGGACAGCAGGGCGGGCATGGGCCCCAGGAGACTCACGGCCATCGCCACCTGCTTGAGGCTGAGCAGATCCAGGGCATGGGCCAGGCACAGGGCTGCAGCACCCACCGCCCCCATGCGCATGAACCGGAGAAAGCGGCTGTGCGGAACGTCCCCCGCCACTGCCTGGCTCATGAACAGAAAGCTGCCCCCCAGGGCCATGAGCGAGGACAGCCCCACGGCATGGTCGGTCAGCCAGGGGCTGTGGCCCCACAGGTACTGCTGGCCAATGCCGAAGAAATGCAGCGAATACAGCACGCTGCCGGTGGTCATCAGCGCGTATTGCAGGAACAGGGGCTCGCGCAGGCTCATCCACTGGGCCAGGCTGTAGAGGATGAGGCACAGCGCCAGCCCCGTCAGCACGCCTTGCAGGATGTGCTCGTTCAGCGCGCGCTCCAGCATGGCCGGAGGGGTGTTGAGCGTGATCGGCAGGATCATGGCGCCGCGCGTTTGCACGCGCAGCAGCAGCGCGTAGCGCTGGCCGGGCTGCAGCGCCAGCTCCACCGCCGGGGTGCGTACGCGCAAGGGGCGTTCGGCGCGCGGGATTTCGGTGCCCAGGGCCACGTGGCGCAGCAGGCGGCTGCCTTGCAGCACGTAAACGTCGATGCGGTTCAGGTCCGGGTGGTTGATGTCCAGGGTCCAGCGGCCCGCCGATGCGGGGTCCACGGCCACGCTGGCGTACAGCCACACCGCGTCCTGGCGCACCCCCAGGGTGGAGCCGGCCTTGGGCGCTTCAAAGGCCGGCAGCTGCGCCAGTGCCTGTTCGGGCGTTGCCTGTGCCGAAGCGTCCGCCCACAGCGTGATGGCGGGCCACAGCGCCACGCTGCCCGCGGCATCGGCCAGCAGCGCGGGCGGGCGTTCGGCGGGCGCGGGGCTGGTTTGCGCCAGGGCGGCTCCGCACAGGAGCCACAGCCATCCCAGCCACAGCAGGGCCCAGCCGCGCCGTCCGCGTCGAACGCGGGGGCGGCGCGGTGCGCCGCTGCGCTGCAGAGCGAAGGGGGGGAGGGCTGGCACGTGGTTCAAGCGGGGGTCTGTGGTGCGGTGTGGGCCGCGCCCTGCGGCTGAGGCCGCGCTGCCGTGGCGGTGTGCAGGCGCCAGGTGCCGGTGGTGGTCAGCCGGTCTTCCAGGCGGTTGACCCAGGCGGGCGCGCGCGGGTCGTCGCTCCAGCTGGCGACGGCTTCCTGCATGGGGTTGAGCAGCTGCTCGGGCAACTGCAGGGGGCGTGTCTGGCTCATGAGCAGGCGGCTCATGAACTGGTAGCTCACCGCGCGGGCCAGCATGCGAGTGAGGGAAAAGCGCGGCAGCAGGAGGCGCACCAGCCGGTCGATGGCCCGCGCGGTGCCCAGCAGGCCATGGAACAGGAGCTTGCTGGTCCAGGGGACGGCGCGGGTGTCGATGCCCAGGTCCTGCGCGGTTTGCGTGCCGCACAGGTAGTGCGTCATGAGGGGCGGAAAGGCCTTGGCCGGCCCCCATGGAATGGCCTGGGCCATGGTCTGCATCAGGGCCTGGCCCAGCGCGGGGCGCGGATCCGGAGTGACGGGGCTGGCCCGGCCGCGCTCCTGCATCTGCGCCATCAGCGACGCGCCCTGGTGCATGTTGTGCACCATCAGCGCGTTGTCGATGCCGAGAATGTGGCCGATCACGTTCCAGGCGTGCAGGAATGCCTCCTCATCGGCCGGCGGCAGGCCGATGCCCAGGCGCCGCATGCCGCGCAGGAACACGTAGCCGAAGGTCAGCAGGGTGTAGGCCTGCTCCTCCTGGTTGCACGGCGCGCCCTGCTGCGCGAGGTTCCAGCCGCGTGCGTACATGGCGCCGTACATGGTCACGGGGACGCCGGCCTGCAGCGCCAGCGCCGGGACCTGCCCCGACCGGAGGCGCCCCCCGGCATCCTGGGGATTGCCGTGCAGGATCAGGTTGCGGATGGTGGCGTGGATGAGGCGCACCTTCAGCACCTGGGCCACGCCGCAGCCCTGGGGCCGCGTCAGGCCGCCGTGCAGCATCACCGGGAAGATCATGGCGGCGGTGGCGCGGATGCGGTACTCGGTGTGCTGCTCCAGCTGGCCCGAGGTATGGAGCACGGCCGAGAGGTCCGGAATCACATAGCACTCGGGCAGGCTGGCGCAGAACAGCAGCAGGCACGACAGCGCGCCGTGTTCCATGAACAGCTGCTCGGCGCGGGCGATCTTGCGCGCGTCGGCCCACGGGGGCAGGGCCTGCGCCGCGTCCACGTAGTCGCGCAGGGCCTGGGCGATGGGGGCCGGCACGTCGTCGCCGGGCTGCCAGGTGTGCAGGCTGGCGTTGTCGGTCCATTGGGCGATGACCCGGTTCACGGTGGCGATGGCCTGCCACTGCGGGGCGTCCGGTTCGGGCATGCCCGCGGGCCAGGGGCCGAGGATGCGGGCGATGGTGTCGTCGGCCAGCGGATCGGTGTCGAGCTGCATGGCGTTGAGTTCCGCCTCGTTGGCAGCGCGCAGTTGGGCATCCGTCATGGGGGCTCCTTGGGTGGGGGCGTCCAGCGCAGCAATGGCAATGTGTATCGTGCTGTAACGATACTACCCAGTGTAGGGGAACGGCGGCGGCCGTGGCGTACACCACGATTTTTTTGCCGCTGGCGGCAGGTCAGCCCGCGAGGTTCAGCACCGCCGCCTCGATGGCGGCGGCCGTGGCGGCGGGCTGCTCCATCGGGAACAGATGGGTGCCGTCGAGCATCATGATGCGGCCCTCGGTGATGCGCCGTGTCATCGCCATGCCCACCTGGCGCATTTCCACCGAGTCGCGCCCGCCGATGAAGGCGGCGCGGCAGCGCAGCGGGTGCTGGCGCAGCAGATGCGCCAGGTTGTGCGGCAGGGTGTTGTAGATCTGCGTTTCCACGGCACGGTCGAAGGCGAGCACGCGCTTGCCGTGCGCGTCGTCGTCCAGGCAGTGGGTCACGTAGTCCTGCAGCACCTCGGCGTCCCAGCGGGCAAAGGCCTTCTTGCGGCGAAAGTGCTCCAGCGCCTCCTGCGTGCTGGCCCAGGTGTTGCGCCGCGCGCGGCTCACGCGCCCGGGCGAGACGGCGCCCACCACCTGCGTGTGCTTGGCCACGCCCAGGGCGCTGGCGCGCCAGCCGCCGATCAGGGGCGAGTCGATCAGCACCACGCCGCGCGCCAGCTCCGGGTGCCGCGCGGCGGCCATGGCGCTGAGGAAGCCGCCCAGCGAGTGCCCCACCAGGAAGGCGCGCTGCCCGGTGCGCTGCTGCTGCGCGGCGGCGAAGTCGGCCAGTTGCTGCACCAGGTGGGGCCAGTTGCTGGTGACGGGGTATTGCGCGTCGTGGCCGTAGCGCTCGACCGCGCTGACCTCGAAGCCGCGCTGGCGCAGGTGGCTGAACAGCACGCGGTAGGTGCTGGCCGGGAAGCTATTGGCGTGCGAGAAGACGATGGAGGTCATGGCATGGGCCGGGCGGGGAGTGCATGGGGGTTCCGGGGGACGGGCCCCGGAACTCAAGAATGATAGCTTCCCGCGCAGGCCAGCAAAGGGCTGGAGGCCATTTTCGCTGCCATGCCTCCACGGCGCTCACAGGCTGCGCTTGGCACTGGCCAGCAGCGTGGTCACTTCCAGCGAGACCTGCGCGAAGTCCGAGCCCGCGCCGATCAGCTGGTCGGCGTCGGTGTACTGGCCGGCGTTGATCTTGCGCGCCACGCTGCCCGCGCGCTGGTGGAAGGCGGCGTGCTTCTGCAGCAGTTGCGTGAACAGCGGGCGCCCGCCCCAGCGCTGGCCGCCATCGCCGTGCAGCCACTGGCCCAGCGGACAGCGGTCGTCGCGGCAAATGGTGTCGGCGTCGAGTTGTTCGTGGTTGGCGATGGCCTGGCGCAGCTTCACCTTCCACAGGCGGTGGGCCTCGATGGCCTGGTCGAAGTCGAAGCCCTCGCGGCGCTCCAGCGCCAGGCGCGCGTCGTCCTGCGTCATGCGTTCGTTCACGTGGGCGGGCATCTTGAAGTGCGCCACCTCCACGGCCAGGGTGTGGGCCTGCTCCTGCATGGCCGACGATGCGGCCGCTGTCTCCTCGACCAGCGCGGCGTTCTGCTGCGTCATCTGGTCGAGCTGCTGCACGGCCTGGCCGATCTGGGCGATGCCCTGGTTCTGCTCGCGCGCGCCGGTGGCGATTTCGCCCAGCAGCTGGTTGACGTGCTGCGACGATGCCACGATGTCCTCGATGGTGGCGCCGGCCTTGCGCACCACCTGCGCGCCGCTGGCGATCTGCTCCACGCTGCTGCCGATGAGGGCCTTGATCTCGCGCGCCGCCGCGGCGCTCAGGCCCGCGAGGTTGCGCACCTCGGTGGCCACCACGGCGAAGCCGCGCCCCTGCTCGCCCGCGCGCGCGGCTTCGACGGCAGCGTTCAGCGCCAGCAGGTTGGTCTGGAAGGCGATGCCGTCGATGGTGGCGATGATCTCGGCGATCTTGGCCGACGAGGCGCGGATGCCCTCCATGGTCTGCACCACCTCCTGCATGACGCGTCCGCCGTCCGTCGCCATCTCGGCGTTGTGGCGCGCCATCTGCGATGCCTCCTGCACGTGCTCGGTGCTGTTGTTCACCGTAGAGGCGATCTCCTCCATCGACGCCGCCGACTCCTCCAGGCTTGCCGCCGCCGCCTCGGTGCGGCGCGACAGGTCCATGGCGCCGCTGGCGATCTCGGTGGCCGTGTGCACGATCTCCTCGCCCGAGCGGCGCACGCGCCAGACCATGCCGCGCAGTGCGTCCTGCATCTTGTGCAGCTCCACCATCAGGTCGGCGGCCTCGTCGCTGCCCCAGGGTTCGGGGGAGGTGGTCAGGTCGCCGTTCGTCATGGCGCGCAGGTGGCGGCGCGTCTCGCGCAGGCCGCCGTCCATCACGCGGTAGAAGCTCAGGAACAGGTAGCCCGCCACCAGCAGCGTGGCGAGCACGCACGAGCCCGTCCAGGCCAGCCGGCGCAGCAGGACCTGCTGCACGTCATCGACGTAGATGCCCGAGCCGATCACCCAGCCCCAGGGCGCGAAGCCGAGCACGTAGGAGACCTTGTCCACCGGCGTGTCGCTGCCCGGCTTGGGCCACTGGTAGGGCACGAAGCCCTGGCCGTTGCGGCGCACCATGTCGGCGAAGGCGCTGAACAGCGCCAGGCCGTTCGGGTCCTTGAGGCCGCCCACGTCCTGGCCGTTCAGCTCGGGCTTGAAGGGGTGCATGACCATGCGCGGGTGCAGGTCGTTGATCCAGAAATATTCCTGCCGCTCGTAGCGCAGCTTCTCGATCAGGCGCAGCGCCTGCTGCTGCGCCTGTTCGCGCGTGAGCGTGCCCGCCTGCTCCTGGGCATGGGCCCAGGCCAGCACGCCGTGCGCCACCTCCACGTGCTGGCGCGTGGCGTCCTTGCGCTCCTGCATGGTGTTGTCGAAGTTGGCCAGCAGCAGCCAGCCCACCAGGGCGAGCAGCGGCAGCATGAAGGCCAGCGAAATGATCGCGGCCTTGGACATGAAACGCAGGCGGCGGAAGGCCCGTACGCCAGGGGCCCATATGCCGTGGTACTGGAAGAAGCCGGAGCCGTCGGCGTGCGGGTGCGCCAGGGGCGCGCCGTCGCTGGCGCGGGGGAGCAGGGGGGGCATGGATGTCTCGATTGTGAATTTTTATCAAACGGCCGATCGTAAGAGTACATACCGTAAGGCTGCGTCCGTGAAACTAGCAATTGCTTTAATTAGGCCAATAGATTATTTATTTCATTGGGGCGCGAATGCAGCCCGGCCGGCCCGGCAGGAATGGGGACGAATTGGCCTCTAGCCCTTGTCTGGCAAGCGCTGAAAGCTATGCTTTGAATAGCGCCATGGCTTTGCCGCGCATGACGCCCTCTGTTCCCGGCGCCATGGCGCGGCGGATGTCAGGGAGCAGGTGCCAGCCGCTTGAGCTGGTAGAGCGCGTCCAGCGCCTCGCGCGGGCTGAGCTGGTCGGGGTTGATCTGCGCCAGGGCGGTTTCCACGGCGCTGCCCACGGCCATCTCGGGCGGGGGCGGCGGGGCGAACAGGTCCACCTGCTGGGCGTCTTCGGCGGCGCGTTCTTCCAGCGCCGCCAGGGCGTGGCGCGCGTGGTGCAGCACGGCGGCGGGCATGCCGGCCAGCTTGGCTACCTGCAGCCCGTAGCTGCGGCTGGCCGGGCCGGCCTGGATCTCGTGCAGGAACACGATGTCGGCACCGTTCTCCGCCGCGCTCACGTGCATGTTGACGGCGTGGCGCGCCGTGGCGGGCAGCTCGGTCAGCTCGAAGTAGTGCGTGGCGAACAGCGTGAAGGCGCGCGTCCTGTCGTGCAGGTGCGTGGCGATGCCGCTGGCCAGCGCCAGGCCGTCGAAGGTGCTGGTGCCGCGGCCGATCTCGTCCATCAGCACCAGGCTGTGCGGCGTGGCGGCGTGCAGGATCTGCGCCGCCTCCACCATCTCCAGCATGAAGGTCGATTGCGCGTTGGCCAGGTCGTCGGCCGCGCCGATGCGCGTGTGGATGGCGTCGATGGGGCCGAGGCGGCAGTTGGCCGCCGGCACGTGGCTGCCGATGCTGGCCAGCAGCACGATCAGCGCCACCTGGCGCATGTAGGTCGATTTACCGCCCATGTTCGGGCCGGTGATGATCTGCATGCGCTGGTGCGCGTGCAGGCGCGTGTGGTTGGCGATGAAGGCGCCGCTGGACGTTTCGGCCAGGCGCGCTTCGACCACCGGGTGGCGGCCGGCCTCGATCTCGATGCACGGCTCGGGCACGAATTGCGGCGCGCACCAGCCCAGCGTGAGCGAGCGCTCGGCGAAGGTGCACAGCACGTCCAGCGCGGCCAGCGCGTGGGCCAGGCGCGTGAGCGCGGGCACGTGCGGCTGGAGCTGGTCGAGGATCTGCTCGTACAGCCACTTCTCGCGCGCCAGCGCGCGCTCCTGGGCCGACAGGGCCTTGTCCTCGAAGGCCTTCAGCTCGGGGGTGATGAAGCGCTCGGCGTTCTTCAGCGTCTGGCGGCGGCGGTAGTCATGGGGCACCTTGTCGAGGTGGCTGACGGTGACCTCGATGTAGAAGCCGTGCACCTTGTTGAACTGCACGCGCAGGTTGGGGATGCCGCTGCGCGCTTTCTCGCGCGTTTCCAGGTCGAGCAGGAAGGCGTCGCAGTTGCCCTGGATGGCGCGCAGCTCGTCCAGCTCGGCGTCGAAGCCGCTGGCGATCACGCCGCCGTCGCGCACCAGCGCTGCAGGATCCTCGCAAATCGCGCGCTGCAGCAGCGCGGCGCATTCGGGCGGCGGCTGGAGCTGGCCGAAGATTTGGGCCAAATACGGCTCTGGCGCTTGTCCGGATTGCGCCAGCAGCTCTGCTTTCTGTAGCGTTTTGGCCAGCGCAACGAGTTCGCGCGGGCGCACCTGGCGCAGCGCGATGCGCGCGGTGATGCGCTCGGCGTCGCTCACGCCCTTGAGCTGCTCGCGCAGCCAGCTCCATGGCGCGGGGCCGGCGCTGGCGGCGTCGCCGCGCAGCGCCCGCGTGGCGGCCAGGCGGGCGCTGGCCTCGGCGCGCTCGCGCCGGGGCTCCAGCAGCCAGGTTTTGAGCAGGCGGCTGCCCATGCCGGTCATGCAGGTGTCGAGCAGCGAGAACAGCGTAGGCGCATCCTCGCCGCGCAGCGTCTTGACCAGCTCCAGGTTGCGGCGCGTGCTGGCGGGCAGGTCGATCAGTTCGCTGCCGCGCTGCACCTGGATGCTGTGGATGTGCGTGAGCTGGCGCCCCTGCGTGTGCTCGGCGTAGTGCAGCAGCGCGGCGGCGGCGGCGTGGGCCTGCGCCAGATCCTGCGCGCCCCAGGCCTGCAGCGTGGCCGCGCCGGTGGCTTCGAGCAGCTTGCGCTCGCCCAGGGCGCTGTCGAACTGCCAGTCGGGGCGCGGGGCGAGGGGGCAGGTGCAGGCGCCGCTCTGGCGCAACTGCTGCAATTGCTGCTCGAAGCGCTGGGTGGCGCCGCCGCTGTACAGCAACTCGCTCGGGGCGATGCGCGCCAGCCAGCCGCCCAGCTCCTCCACCGTGCATTCGGCCAGGAACACGCGCCCCTGCGTCACGCTGAGCCAGGCCAGGCCGCAGCGCGCGCGCTTGCCCTGGTGCACGGCCAGCAGCAGCGATTCGCTCTTGTCCGACAGCAGCTCGCTGTCGGTCAGCGTGCCGGGGGTGACCACGCGCACCACCTTGCGCTCCACCGGGCCCTTGGCCGTGGCCACGTCGCCCACCTGCTCGGCGATCGCCACCGATTCGCCCATCTTGATCAGGCGGCCCAGGTAGCTCTCCAGCGCATGGAACGGCACCCCGGCCATCAGCACCGGCTGGCCCGCCGACTGGCCGCGCTGGGTCAGCGTGATGTCGAGCAGCCGCGAGGCCTTCTCGGCGTCCTGCCAGAACACCTCGTAGAAGTCGCCCATGCGGTACAGCAGCAGCGTGTCGGGGTACCCGGCCTTGAGCGCGAGGTACTGCTGCATCATGGGCGTATGGCTCTCGAGGTTGCGGAGCAAATCTTCGGAAGCGGGCTTTTCTGGACTCATTGCCTGTACGAACCTTTGTGAACCGGGGCGGTGCAAAGCCCCGCATTGTCCCCGACCTTGCATGCCGCGGGCCGAGCCCTGGGGCCAGTTCCCGGCCGCGCCGTGAAGGTGTATGGTGCATGGATGCAGCCGCCTGCAACGGGACGGTTGCCGGGTATTCCCGGGGGGCATATTTGTAACAAATATTTCTCGGGGCTCCCGGGGTTTGCCATACTGCTCGGATTCTCGGATGCGATTGCTGTGCATGCATTCGAAACGCCCCTCGGGGCCTGGTTTGAAAAGGTGCCGGATTCATCGTGAAGCCCTCTGATCTGCTGTCTGCCTTGCTGGCCCCTGCGGGTGAACCGCAACTGCCGCACGCGGCATATGTCGGTCTGCAGGCCTTGCTGGATGCCGTGCCGATTGCCCTGATGGAGTTCCGCCTGAGCGGCGAGCGCCTGGTCCTGCTGACGGCCAACGCCGCCGCGCGCCGCATGCCGGGGCTGGGCGGGGTGCGCGAGCCGGGCGCCGATGCCCGCGCCGTGTTCGACCAGCTCGCCGGCACCGCGCTGATCGACCAGCTGTGCGGCGTGGCCCGGCTGGGCGTGCCGCTGGACGGGCGCCATGTGCTGCGCGACGGCCCCCGGCTGCAGCTGGCCTGGGATATCGCAGCGCGCCGCATGGCCAGCGACTGCGTGCTGGTGGCCGTGAGCGACGTTTCCGAAGCCGAGGGGCTGCGCCAGGCGCTGCAGGCCAGCGAGCAGGCGCTGGCCGAGGCGCGGCGCGACCTGCGCGAGCAGACCGAGGTGTTCGACACCATGGAGACCCTGGCCCGTGCCGGCCACTGGCGGCGCATCAAGGACCCGGGCGAGACCGTGCTGCTGTGGTCGCCGGGCCTGTGCGAAATCGCCGGCTTCGAGCGCCAGGAGTGGCTCGACCCCGAATACGCGATGAGCGGCATCCTGCCCGAGGACCGGCCGCTGTTCGACGCGGCGAGCCGGGCCCAGGATGGCGCCAACGTGGAATACCGCTGGCGGCGCCCCGACGGCGAGGTGCGCTGGATGCGTTCGCGCGTGCAGCGCGTGCGCTCGCGCGACGGCGTGTCGGTGCAGATGGGCGTGGTGCAGGACGTGACCGAGGAGCACCGCGCGGCCGAACAGCTGCGCGAGCAGTTGGTGTTCATCCAGCGCATCGCCAGCCGGGTGCCGGGTTTCATCTACCAGTACCGCATCCACCGCGATGGCTCGACGGCCAGCGTGCAGTACATCAGCGAGGCGGTGCGCGAGTTCCTGGGCGTGGCGCCCCGCGAGGTGATGCGCGACCATGGCCTGCTGGAGCAGCGCGTGCTGCCCGAGGACGTGCCGCAACTACGCCGCTCGGCCATGCTGTCGGTGCGCCGCCTGGTGCCCTGGCAGAGCGAATACCGCGTGCGCATGCCCGACGGCAGCGTGCGCTGGCACATGACCAGTGCCGTGCCGCACCGCGAGAGCGACGGCGCAGTCGTCTCGCACGGCTTCACCATGGACATCACCGAGCGCAAGCAGGCCGAACAGCAGATCGAGCGCCTGGCGTTCTACGACGCGCTCACCGGCCTGCCCAACCGGCGCCTGCTGCTCGACCGGCTGCAGCGCTCCGTCGTGCTGAGCCAGCGCACGCGCCAGCAGGGCGCGCTGCTGTTCATCGACCTGGACAACTTCAAGGTGCTCAACGACACCCTGGGCCACGACATGGGCGATCAGCTCCTCATCGAGGTGGCGCGGCGCCTGGTGGCCACGGTGCGCGAGAGCGACACGGTGGCGCGCTTCGGCGGCGACGAGTTCGTGGTGATGCTGGAGCACCTGGCGTGCGACAGCGCCGAGGCGGCGCTGCAGGTCGAGGGTGTGGCGGAAAAACTGCTGGCCCACGTCAACCAGCCCATCGTGCTGGGCGGGCGCCACCACTACAGCTCACCGAGCATCGGCATCGCGCTGTTCGGGGGCGAGCGCGTGGAGGTGCACGAGCTGCTCAAGCGCGCCGACCTGGCGATGTACGAGGCCAAGGCGGCCGGGCGCAACACGCTGCGCTTCTTCGACCCCGGCATGCAGGCCGCGGTGAACGCGCGCCTGCACCTGGAGGCCGACATGCGCCAGGGGCTGGAGCGCGGCGAGTTCAGCGTGCACTACCAGCCCGTGGTGGACGAGCGCGCGCGCCTCGTGGGCGCCGAGGTGCTGCTGCGCTGGCGCCATCCCGTGCGCGGCATGGTGAGCCCGGCCGAGTTCATTCCGCTGGCCGAGCAGAGCGGCCTGATCCTGCAGCTGGGTCGCTTCGTGCTGCAGCAGGCTTGCGCGCAGCTGGCGCGCTGGGCGCAGGGCCCCGCCACCGCGCACCTGGGCCTGTCGGTGAACGTGAGCGCGCGCCAGTTCCGCCATGCTGATTTCGTGGCCGAGGTGCTGGAGGCCCTGCGTGAACATGCGGCCAACCCGCGCAGGCTGACGCTGGAGCTGACCGAAAGCATGCTGCTGGGCAACGTCGAGGATGCCATCGCGCGCATGCAGCAGCTCAAGCGCGAGGGCATCGGCTTCGCCCTCGACGATTTCGGCACGGGCTATTCCAGCCTGAGCTTTCTCAAGCGCCTGCCGCTGGAGCAGATCAAGATCGACCAGAGCTTCGTGCGCGACGTGCTGGAGGACCCGAACGACGCCGCCATCGTGCGCACCATCCTGGCGCTGGCGCAGAGCCTGGACCTGCAGGTCGTGGCCGAGGGGGTGGAGACGGCGGGCCAGCTGGGCTTTCTGCGCCTGCATGGCTGCGGCGGCTTCCAGGGCTACCTGTTCGGCCGCCCCGCGCCCCTGCAGGCCTGGGACGAAATGCTGTTCACCGCGCGCTGACCCGCCATGGCGCAGAGCGTGATCGACAAACTGCAGGTGCGCGATGCACGTTGGGTGCCGGGCGCGCTGGTGGTGGTGTTGCTGTCCCTGCTGGGGGCCTGGCTGGCGGTGCAGACCATGGAGTCGCTGCACCAGATGCAGCGCGCCGAGGAGCGCGCCCGCACCCTGCAGCAAACCGCCCAGGCCTTGCTGGGCAAGACCACGGGCGGCCCGTTGCTCGATGCCGTGGCGCAACTGGGGCTGCACGAGCCGCTGCTCAAGGGCCTGGCGCTGGGCGAGTTGCCGCCCGATGCCCCTGATGCGCTGGCCCGCATGGCACTCGCCCGCGCGCGTTTTGGCGGCAGCGATGTCTATGTGCTGGACAAGGCGGGCACGGTCGTCGCCCACGACACTGCGGGCGAGAGCATGGCCGGCTTCAACCTGTACCTGCAGCCCTACCTGCAGCAGGCGCTGCGCGGCGTGGCCAACGTCTGCGCCGCACTGGCGCCGAAGACCCATGCGCGCGGGCTGTACTACACCGCCCCCTTGTATGCCGGGGACGCGGCCACGGGCGCAGTGGTCGGGGCCGTGGTGTTCCAGGCGAGTTTCCAGCCGCTCGATGCGCTGCTGCCGCGCAGCGGCATGACCATGCTGCTGCTGTCGCCCCAGGGCGTGGCGTTCGCCTCCACGCGTCCCGAGTGGCAGTACGCCATGCTGCCGCCGCTGGCGCAGGAGCGCATCGACGAGGTGCGCGCGCTGCGCCAGTTCGGCACGCATTTCGACAACGGCATGGCCTCCGCCCTGCCGTTTGCCGCGGGGGCGGCGCGCGCGCAGATCAATGGCAAGGCCTATGCCATCGCGCGGCAGCCCGTCGAGTGGTTCGACCCCGCGGGCCCCTGGCAGCTCGTGGCGCTGGACGATGTCACCAGCCTGGTGCCGGCCGCGTTGCGCTGGAAGGTGGGCGGCGGCGCCTTCGTGGTGCTGTTCCTGCTGGGGGGCATGCTGCTGGATATCCTGCGCAGCCGCGCCCGCATGGCGGCGGTGATGGAGCGCTTCCAGGTGCTGGGGGCGGCGCTGGAGAGCAGCCCGGTGGGCGTGGTCATCACCGATGCGCAGGGCCGCATCGAGTGGGTCAACCCCGAGTACGAGCGCAGCACCGGCTACAGCCTGGCCGAGGTGCGCGGCCGCAAGCCGGGCCTGGTCGCCAGCGGCCAGACGCCGGCGCAGACCTACCGGGAAATGTGGGCCGAACTGCTCGCGGGCCGCTCCTGGCGCGGCGAGTTCATCAACCGTCGGCGTGACGGCACCATCTACCATGACGATGCCACGCTCTCGCCGGTGTTCGACAGGAAAGGACGCTGCATCGCCGTGGTGGGGCTGCAGCAGGACGTGACGGCACGCATCCAGGCGCAGCAGGAGCTGCAGCAGCGCGAACGCCAGCTCAACGAGCTGCTGGACCAGCAGACCGCCATCTTCGACCACGCGCCGCCGATCCTGCTGGTGTGCGACGGGCGTTTTCGCCGCTGCAACCCGGCGTTCGCGGAGCTCATGGGTGCCTCGGAGCAGGCGCTGGCCGGGCAACCCGTGCAGCGTCTGTTCGGCAGCGTGCAGAGCTGGCGCGACTTCAATGCCCGCGTGGCGCAGGCATTGGCCCAGCAGCAGCCCGTGCGCGACGTCTGGGAGCTGCAGCGTTTCGATGGCACCCCTTTCGAGGCGCGCCTGTCCGGGCGCAGTGTGCAGCTGGCGGGTTGCGAGAAGGGCTCGCTGTGGGTGATCGAGAACGTCACCGAGGCGCGGCGTGCCGAGGCCGCAGTGCTGGAGGCCAACGAACGCCTGGCGCTGGCGCAGGAAGCCGGCCTCATCGGGGTGTTCGATGCCGACTTCGTGCGCGGCGAGGTTGTGTGGTCCGACAAGTTGCTCGAAATGCTCGGTCTGCCGCCGGGAACCAACCGCCGCCCGATCGCCGCCTGGTCGGCCACCTTGCACCCGGATGACCGCGAACGGGCGCTGGCCCATTTCCAGGGCTGCGTGAACGGGACGGCCAGCGAGATCCAGGACAGCTGGCGCATCGTGCGCCCCGACGGCCAGTGGCGCTGGATGCTGCTGTCGGCGCGCATCGTGCGCGACGCCGACGGCAAGGCCCGGCGTGCCGTCGGGGTGAACATCGACGTGCATGTGCAGAAACTGCTGGAGGCGCGGGTGGGCGAGCAACTGGCGTTCCAGCAGGCGCTGCTCGACACCGTGCCCGTGCCGGTGTTCTACAAGGACGCCCAGGGCCGCTACCTCGGCACCAACCGCGCCTTCGAGGAACTCATGGGCCAGGAGCGCGACACCATGGTCGGCAAGACCGTGCTCGACTACCCTGGCGTGCCGCTGGCGCAGCGCCAGGCGCAGGCCGAGGAGGACGCGCTGGTCATCCGCCAGGGCATCACGGTGCACAAGGAGACGCAGCGCATCTTCCGCGACGGCCTGGTGCACCAGGTGTCGCACTGGACGCGGGGCTTCCGCCTGCCCGATGGCTCGCCGGGCGGGCTCATCGGCACCTTCACCGACATCACCGAGCAAAAGCAGATCCAGCAGGAGCTGCGCGAGGCCAAGGAGGCGGCGGACGCCGCCAGCCGCGCCAAGAGCGACTTCCTGGCCAACATGAGCCACGAGATCCGCACGCCCATGAACGCCATCATCGGCATGTCGCACCTGGCGCTCAAGTCCGGGCTGGACGCGCGCCAGCACGGCTACGTGAGCAAGATCCAGCAGGCCGGCCAGCACCTGCTGGGCGTGATCAACGACATCCTCGACTTCTCCAAGATCGAGGCCGGCAAGCTCCAGCTCGACCCGCAGCCCTTCGAGCTCGACCGCATGCTGGCCGGCGTGGTGGACGTGGTCGGCTACAAGGCCGGCGCCAAGGGGCTGGAGCTGGTGCTCGACGTGGCGGCGGACGTGCCGCAAAGCCTCGTGGGCGATGCGCTGCGGCTGGGGCAGATCCTCATCAACTTCGCCAACAACGCCATCAAGTTCACCGAGACGGGCGAGATCGCCATCGGCGTGCGCCTGGAGGCGCAGCGCGCGGGCGCCGTGCTGCTGCGCTTCGAGGTGCGCGACACCGGCATCGGCATCACGCCCGAGCAGATGGGGCGCCTGTTCCAGAGCTTCGAGCAGGCCGACAGCTCGACCACGCGCCGCTATGGCGGCACCGGCCTGGGCCTGGCCATCTGCCGCAAGCTGGCCTTGCTGATGGGCGGCGACGTGGGTGCCGACAGCCAGCCCGGCCAGGGCTCGCGCTTCTGGGCCACGGTGCCGCTCGACCTGGGCGAGCCGGCGCCGCAGCGCGAGCTGTCCGCCACCGCGCTGCAGGAAGGCAGGGTGCTGGTGGTGGACGACAACCACGCTGCGGCCACCGTGCTGTGCGACATGCTGCAATCGCTCGGCCTGCAGGCCGAGCAGGTGCACTCGGGCGCCCAGGCTCTGGCGGCGGTGCGCGAAGCGGTGGCCCAGGGGCACCCGCACAGCCTGCTGCTGCTGGACTGGCACATGCCGGGCATGGATGGCATCGAGCTGGCGCGGCGCATCCGGGCGCTGGACATCGGCCCGGTGCCGCAAATGCTCATGGTCACGGCCTACGGGCGCGAGGACGTGATGCACGCGGCGCGCACGCAGGGCATCGAGACGGTGCTGATCAAGCCCGTGAGCGCCTCGGTGCTGTTCGAGACCCTGGTGCAGCCCATTGCCGCCATCAGCCAGCCCGTGGGCCGTGGCGCCAGCCTGGAGGACCCGCAGCAGCAGGCGCTGCTGGCCCCGGTGCGCGGCGCGGTGGTGCTGCTGGTCGAGGACAACGAGCTGAACCAGCTCGTGGCCGTGGAGCTGCTGCGCGACGCGGGCTTCGCGGTGGACGTGGCCGCGCATGGCCGGCAGGCGCTCGACGCCCTGGAGCGCAGGCGCTACGACGCGGTGCTCATGGACATGCAGATGCCCGTGATGGACGGCGAGACCGCCACGCGCCTGCTGCGCGCCGACCCGCGCTTCGCCAACCTGCCCGTCATCGCCATGACCGCCAATGCCCTGGAGGCCGACCGCCAGCGCTGCTTCGCCGTGGGCATGAACGACCACGTGGCCAAGCCCATCGACCCGGCGCAGCTGTGGGCGGCGCTGGCGCGCTGGATCCGCGCGCGCCCCGGGCTGGGCGAGGCCGCCGCGCCCGTGCCACCGCCCGATGCCGTGGCCGACGCGCTGCCGCCGGCCCTGCCGGGCGTGGACATGGCGCTGGGGCTGCGCCGGGCGCTGGGCCGCCCGGGCCTCTATGCCGACCTGCTGCGCCGCTTCACGCAAGGCCAGGCGGCCTGGGTGCCGGACTTCGACGCGGCGCTGGCCGCCGGGGGGCTGCTGCAGGCCGAGCGCATGGCGCACACGCTGCGCTCGGTGGCCGCCAACATCGGCGCGCAGACGCTGTCGCAGCATGCGCAGGCGCTGGAGCAGGCCCTGCGCGCGCAGGCGCCGAAAACGCAGGTGCAGGCGCTGCGCGATGCCTTGGAGGGCGCGCTGGGCCCGCTGCTGCAGGGGCTCGCCGACTGGAGCGCGGGCCTGCCGTCGCCGGTGCCATCCGGCACGCCCGGGCTGGCGGCGGACGAGGCCCTGCGCCAGTTGCGCACCCTGCTGCGGGAGGACGATCCTGCAGCGATCGAGTATTTGCAACACAATGTAGCCGTCCTCGAAACGGTGCTCGGGCCCGGCTTGCAGCGGGTGCACGACAGGGTCCAGGCATTCGAGTTCGAGCAGGCGCTGGAGGCCATCGACGCGGCGGCGCCGCCCCCGTGATGCCGCACCGCCGCCACAACCCCTGCAGGAGCATTCATGGACCATGCCCCGTTCTTTGATGCACAGTCGGTGTTCGTCGAGAAGCCGATCGCCACGGTGCTCGTGGTGGACGACACGCCCGACAACCTCTCGCTCATGGGCGGGTTGCTGCGCGACCACTACCACGTGAAGGTGGCCAACCAGGGGGAGAAGGCGCTGAAGATCGCGCAGGGCGAGCAGCCGCCCGACCTCATCCTGCTCGACATCATGATGCCTGGCATGGACGGCTATGAGGTCTGCCGCAGGCTCAAGGCGAACCTGCACACGCGCGACATTCCCGTGATCTTCCTCACCGCGCGCGCCGACATGGAGGACGAGCGCCTGGGCCTGGAGCTGGGGGCGGTGGACTACATCACCAAGCCCATCAGTCCGCCCATCCTGCTGGCGCGCGTGGCCACGCACCTGGCGCTCAAGGCCTCGGCCGACTTCCTGCGCGACAAGAGCGCCTATCTGGAGCGCGAGGTGGCGCTGCGCACGCTGGAGGTGCAGGCCATCCAGGACGTGACCATCATGGCCATGACCTCGCTGGCCGAGACGCGCGACAACGAGACCGGCAACCACATCCGCCGCACCCAGCTGTACGTGAAGGCCCTGGCCGAGCACCTGCGCGACCACCCGCGCTTCGCCCACGTGCTCACCGACCGCATGATCGACCTGCTGTACAAGTCGGCGCCGCTGCACGACATCGGCAAGATCGGCATTCCCGACGCCATCCTGCTCAAGCCCGGCAAGCTGACGGTGCAGGAGTTCGAGGTCATGAAAACCCACACCACGCTGGGGCGCAACGCCATCGAGGAGGCCGAGCGGCGCCTGGGCATGCGCGTGGCGTTCCTCAGCGTGTCCAAGGAAATCGCCTACAGCCACCAGGAGAAGTGGGACGGCTCGGGCTATCCCGAAGGCCTCAAGGGCGACGCCATCCCCGTGTCGGCGCGCCTCATGGCCGTGGCCGACGTGTACGACGCGCTCATCAGTAAGCGTGTGTACAAGCCCGCGTTCCCGCACGAGCAGGCCTGCGCCACCATCGTCAAGGGCCGGGGCACGCACTTCGATCCGGACATGGTCGATGCCTTCGTCGAGATCGCCCAGGACTTCCTGCGCATCTCGCAGCGCTATCCGGACCCGGATTAGTCCGCGGCGATTCAAAAGGAAAAAGGCTTCCAGCCCTTTGCTGGAAAGCGCTTGCAGCTATCGAATCAGGAGTTCACCGGTGCCCGGGCGCATCGCGCGTGGCCGCCGCCGGCCCGGCCCTGGCGCCGGACGGCAAAAAGTTGCAATGTGTTTTAAAATTGACCATATTGTTTTTGTGTGTATCGGGTTGTCATGAATCCACGGCGCGACAAGGCGGGGCACGGGCTGGCTCGGGCGGCGGTCCTGGGGGCCTGCATGGCGTTGTGCGGCCTGGGCGCGGCGGCCGACGGGCGCCTGGAGCGCATTCGCGGCAGCGGCCAGGTGCAGGTGTGCATCTGGCCCGACTACTACGGCATTTCCTACCGCGACCCGCGCACCCAGGCCCTGTCGGGGATCGACATCGACCTGGCCCAGGCGCTGGGGCGCGAGCTGGGGGTGGCGGTGCAGTTCGTCGACAGCTCCTTCGCCCGCCTGGTGCCCGACCTGCAGGAAGGGCGCTGCGACGTGGCCATGTTCGCCATCGGCATCACGCCGCAGCGCCAGCAGTTCGTGCGCTTCACCCAGCCCTACCTGGCCAGCGACGTGCTGGCCATCACCACCCGCAGCAACCGCAAGATCCGCAGCTGGGACGACATCGACCAGCCCGGCGTGGTGGTGGCCGTGGCCAAGGGCACGCTGCACGAGCCCCTGATGCGCGAGC
This sequence comes from Acidovorax sp. YS12, assembly GCA_021496925.1. Taxonomy (NCBI): domain Bacteria; kingdom Pseudomonadati; phylum Pseudomonadota; class Betaproteobacteria; order Burkholderiales; family Comamonadaceae; genus Acidovorax; species Acidovorax sp. YS12. The sequence continues at coordinate 1,718,534 of CP053915.1, read as the reverse complement.
GGCTGCACAAGGCCCGGCTCATCACCCCCGACACCCCGCACGCGCGCGAGCAGGAGGTGCAGGCCGGGCGTGCTGACGTGTTCATGACCGACTTCCCCTACACCCGCCGCATGCTGGAGACCACCGACTGGGCACGCCTGGTGGCCCCGGCGGCGGCCTGGCACGTCACCCCCTACGCCTGGGCCGTGCAGCCCGGCGACGACGCCTGGCATGCCCGCCTGGAGGAGTTTCTGCGCGACATCAAGCGCGATGGCCGCCTGCTGGCCGCCGCGCGCAGGCACAAGCTTGACCCCATCGTGGTGCTGGATTGAGGTGCCGCAGCGCCCCCCCCTGGGCCGCGCCGGTTTCATCGGCGGCTGGTGCGTAGCCCCCTGAAGCACCGAGTGGCCGATTCCCTCTTGCCCATGCCCGAAGCAACTCCGGCAGGCCGCCGCCTGGGCCGGGGCTCCGTGGCGCTGCTGGTGGGCTTGCAGCTGCTGCTGGTGGCCAGTGTGCTGGCGGGGCTGTATTTCAGCGGCCAGCACCTGCGCGGCGTGGCGCTCGACCACATGCGCAGCCATGCCCAGGTGCAGACCCACAACCTCGAAGACAGCCTGACGCAGAGCTTCAACCTGCTGGACATGCACCTGCGCGCCCTCGCGGCCGAGCACCCCGAGATCCAGTACGCCGAACAGGGCGTGGCCCCCAGGGACCTGGAAAACGCCCTGACCGCCCTGCAGAACAAGCTGCCGTATGTCCGCTCGCTGTCGGTGCTGGCGCGCTCGGGCCGGGTGCTGGCCAGCACCCAGGCCGCCAACATCGGCCTGCAGCCCGGTCTGGAGCCCCTGCTGCCGCGCGTCGCTCCCCACACCCCGGGCGTGCTGCGCTTCGGCGCGCCCTGGCGCGGGCGCGACTTCGCCGACGGCAGCCTCTGGCCGGCCACGCCGGGGCCGGGGGAGGCTCCGGACGCGCGCGATGCCGGCTTCTTCCCCATCACCCTGGTGCTGCCCGAGGCACCGCAATGGACCATCGTCGCGGCCATCAACAGCGACTACTTCATCAACCAGGCGCTGAACCACGAAGTCGTGCCCGCGCTGCGCCACCAGCTCTATACCGACGACGGCACGCTGCTGCTGTCCACCGCCGAGGACGACCTGCCCGGCACGGTGCTGGACGGCGTGCGCCTGGCCGCCGCGCTGGAGCACCAGGTGGGCGTGGCGCAGTGGCCCGGGCCGCGCGGCGACACCTGGCTGGTGGCCTTCCGCGCCTCGCGCAACTACCCCTGGTTCGTGCAGTCGCAGGCTTCCAGCGCGCAGGTGCTGCAGGCGTGGCGGCGCGACATGCGCCAGCTGGCCCTGCTGGCCGGGCTGTCCCTGCTGCTGGTCCTGCTCACCACCGGCGCGCTGACCTGGCGGGTGCGCCGCTCGCTGCAGCGCGAGGAGCAGCGCCTGGAGGAAAACCGCCTCGCCGCCAGCGTGTTCGCGCACAGCAGCGATTTCATCGTCATCACCGACCGGCAGGGGCGCATCGTCACCGTCAACCCCGCGTTCGAGCGCGGCACGGGCTTCAGCGCGGCCGAGGCCGCGGGGTGCCTGCCTGGCCACCTGTCCCCCACGCGGCCCGTGCCCGCCCACTTCGACGCCATGTGGTCCGCCATCGCCGCCGAAGGCGCATGGCAGGGCGAGGTCATCGACTGGCGCAAGGACGGCACGCCGCTGACCGGCTGGCTCACGGTCAACGCCATCCGCGACAGCGCGGGCCGGGTGGTCAACTACGTCGGCGTGCTGCACGACCTCTCGCGCCTGCGCGCCGACGAGGCCACCATCCGCAAGCTCTCGCTCGCCGTGGAGCAAAGCCCCACCAGCATCGTCATCACCTCCACGGCCCCGGCCATCGAGTACGCCAACCCGCATTTCTTCCGCACCACCGGCTATACCCCGGCCGAGGTGCTGGGGGCCAACCCGCGCGTGCTGCAGTCGGGCCAGACCAGCCCGGCCACCTACCAGGCCATGTGGGCAGAGCTGGTGGCGGGCAGGGTCTGGCAGGGCGAATTCGTCAACCGGCGCAAGAGCGGCGTGCTGTACACCGAAAGCGCCACCATCGCGCCGCTGGTCGATGACCAGGGCCGGATCACCCATTACCTGGGCATCAAGCAGGACATCACCGCCGCCAAGGAAGCCGAGAAGGCCCTGCGCCTGGCCGCCAGCGTGGTGGCCAACACCCACGAGGGCGTGATGGTGTGCGACGCCATGCAGCGCATCATCGAGGTCAACCCGGCCTTCACCCGCATCACCGGCTACCCCGCCGCCGAGGCCCTGGGCCGCAAGCCCAGCCTGCTCTCCTCCGGGCGCAGGAGCCGCGAGCAGTATCCCGCCATGTGGCAGGCGCTGCACCAGCACGGGCACTGGCAGGGTGAGTTCTGGAACCGGCACAAGAGCGGCAGCCTGTACGCCGCCGCCAGCACCATCAACGCGTTGCGCGACGCCGACGGGCAGGTGACGCACTACGTCAGCGTGTTCTCCGACGTCACCGAGCGCAAGCACCAGCAGGAGCAACTGGAGCGCCTGGCCCACTTCGACCCCCTGACCGGCCTGCCCAACCGCGCCCTGCTGGCCGACCGGCTGCAGCAGGCCCTGGCGCGCGCGCAGCGGGCGCGCCAGGGGCTGGCGGTGTGCTTCATGGACCTGGACGGCTTCAAGGCCGTGAACGACGCGCACGGCCACGATGCTGGCGACGACCTGCTGGCCGAGGTGGCGCGCCGCCTGCAGGGCAGCATCCGCGCGGGCGACACCGCCGCGCGCCTGGGCGGCGACGAATTCGTGCTGCTGCTGGGCGGCCTGCGCCACCCGCGCGAATGCGAGGACACCGTGCGCCGCGCGCTGCACGCCGTGGCCCTGCCCATCGAGGTCGAGGGGCATACCGTGCATGTCTCGGGCAGCATGGGCATCACCGTCTATCCGCAGGACGGCCGCGACGCCGAGCAGCTCCTGCGCCAGGCCGACCAGGCCATGTACCAGGCCAAGCAGCGCGGGCGCAACCGCTACGTGCTGTACGCGCCGGGAATGGCCGGGGCCGGCCCCGGCGCCGCTTGATTCACTCCATTTTCGATAGCTGCCGGCGCGGGCGTGCGCAAGCGTTTCAGTTTTCCATGGCGCATGAAACCGGCGCGGCCCAGGCGCGGGCAGCCGAGCAAGGGCCGCCCCGCAGCGAGGGCTGCGTCCCCCTCCCGGAGCGCGAAGCGCGCAGAGAGAGGGGGAAGGCGCGAAGCGCCTCAGGGGGTGTTTCCTCTCACCGCGGATGCGTGCCGCCTTGCGCGTCGTAGCAGCGGAACACGTTGCAGTGTGTGATGCGCGGCGCGGGCTGGGGCGGCTGCGTGTGCGGCGGGCGTGGCAGGGGGCGGTAGGGCGGCGCCACCACCACGGGCGCGGCGGGCTGCAGCGCCCGGGTGCGCTCGATCTCGGCGAAGCGCTCGGGGCCCAGGCAGTCCAGGTCCATCTGGCGCTGCAGGGCCTGCAGGCGCAATTGCTCCTGGTCGCTGCCGGAGGACAGGCGGCCGAGCGCGCGGTCGACCTCCTGGCGCGACTGCAGGCAGGCGGCCGACTGCGTGTAGTCGAAGGGTTGGGCCGCGCTCGTGGCGCGCGCGGCGCGCTGCAGTTCGGCCTCGCGCTGGCGCTCTGCGGCCTCGGCCTGCTGGCGCTGCTGCTTGCGCGCGATGGCCTCGGCGGCCTGCTCGCGCTCGGCGCGCAGCGCCTCGGGCGTCTTGCGCGGCTCGACCTCCAGCGCCTGGCTGTCGCTGGTGCATTCGCCATCGGTGTAGGTGACCTTGCCGGTGCGCGGGTCGGTGCAGCGCAGCACCTGGGCCGGTGCGCCCAGGCTGGCCAGCACTGCGCAGGCGGCCAGGCAGGCGGTCAGGACGGGGGCGCGGGAGGGCATCTCAGCTCTCCATGGCGCCGCGCGCCCCCCACGGCCCATGAAACTGGCGCAGCCCAGGCCAGCGGACGCCGCGCAAGGGCCGCCCCGCCGCGCTGGCGGCGTCCCCCTGCCCGCCACGCGCAGCGTGGCGAGAGCGGGGGGAAGGCGCGAAGCGACGCAGGGGGGTCATTTCGATGTCTTCCAGTCGAACGGCGGCGGGCGTTGGCCTGGGTCGGTGCGCTCGCCGGGCGGGCCGAAGCGGCGCGGCGGTTGCTCGCCAGGGGCCGGGGCCGACGCGGGGGCCGCGGGCGCGGGGGGCTGGGCAGGGGCCGAGGCGCAGCCGCCGGCGGCCAGCGCCAGCAGCAGAACCAGGGGGCGGGTGAAGGGGGTGGGCATGGCGCTTTCCATCTTTTTTGTTCGGCGGGTGCTGCGCAGGGTGGCACGAACATCGCATACCCGCAACCACTATGACGCGCCAGGGCCGGTTTTGGTTCACATGCCCCGGCCCTACAGCGCGCCGCTGGCGCGCAGCGCGGCGATGGCGCCGGCATCGAGCCCCAGCTCGCGCAGCACTTCGTCGGTGTGCTGGCCCAGGGCCGGGGGCGCGTTGCGGTAGGCCACGGGCGTGGCCGACAGGCGCATGGGGCTGGCCACGCCGGCGATGCGCGCCGGGCCGCTGCCGGGGGCCTCGTGCGCGCGCCAGCGCGGCAGCTCCAGGCGCAGGCCGCGGGCGCGCACCTGCGGGTCGTCGAAGGCCTGGGCGATGGTGTTGATGGGCCCGCAGGGCACGGCCTTGTCCTGCAGCAGCGCGATCCACTCGGCGCTGGTGCGGGCCTGCAGCACCGGCGCCATGCAGGCCAGCAGCGCGTCGCGGTGGCGCACGCGCGCGGTGTTGGTGGCGAAGCGCGGGTCTTCGGCCCATTCGGGGTGGCCGGCCGCGGCGCAAAAGCGCGCGAACTGCCCGTCGTTGCCGATGGCCAGCAGCACGTGGCCGTCGCGCGTGCGCAGGTCCTGGTAGGGCGCCAGGCTGGGGTGGGCGTTGCCCATGCGCTGCGGCGCCTGGCCGGTGGCCAGATAGCCCGCCGCCTGGTTGGCCAGCAAGGCCATGCCGGTGTCGAGCAGCGCCATGTCGATGTACTGGCCCTGGCCGCTGGCCTGGCGCGCGTGCAGCGCGGCCAGGATGGCGTTGCTGGCGTACAGGCCGGTGAACAGGTCGATGACGGCCACGCCCGCGCGCAGCGGGCCGCCGCCGGGCTCGCCGTCGGCATGGCCGGTGATGCTCATGAGGCCGCACAGGGCCTGCACCATCAGGTCGTAGCCCGCGCGCCCGGCATAGGGCCCGTCCTGCCCGAAGCCGGTGATGGAGCAGTACACCAGGCGCGGGTTGTGCGGCCGCAGGCTGGCGTCGTCGAGCCCGTAGCGCGCCAGGCCGCCGGCCTTGAAGTTCTCCACCACCACGTCGGCCTGCAGCGCCATGCGCCGCAGCAGTGCCTGGCCCTCGGGGTGCGCCATGTCCACGGTGATGGAGCGCTTGTTGCGGTTGCAGGCGCTGTAGTAGCTGGCCTCGGCCGTGGGCTGGCCCGCTGCGTCGTGCAGGAAGGGCGGGCCCCAGTGGCGCGTGTCGTCGCCGCTGCCGGGGCGCTCGACCTTGACCACGTCGGCCCCCAGGTCGGCCAGTTGCTGCGTGCACCAGGGGCCGGCCAGCACGCGCGAGAGATCGAGCACCTTGATGCCCGCGAGGGCGCCGGGCGCCGTGGGGGGAGGGGTCATGGCTTGCTATTCAATCAGGAGCTGCTTGCGCTTGCCATTCGCCACTTTCATGTATGTTTAATGCCGAAAATGGCTTGTGGCAAGCGCTGGCAGCTCATTTTTCAGGAGCGCTGTATCAGCTCCGTCTAGTTGGCGAAAGCCGGGATGCCCGTCTGCGCGCGCCCCAGGATGAGCGCATGCACATCGTGCGTGCCCTCGTAGGTGTTGACCACCTCCAGGTTCACCAGATGGCGCGCCACGCCGAACTCGTCGCTGATGCCGTTGCCGCCGAGCATGTCGCGCGCCAGGCGGGCGATGTCCAGCGCCTTGCCGCAGTTGTTGCGCTTGATGAGCGAAGTGATCTCCACCACGTTCTGGTGCTCGTCCTTCATGCGGCCCACGCGCAGCGCGGCCTGCAGGCCCAGGGTGATCTCGGTCTGCATGTCCGCCAGCTTCTTCTGCACGAGCTGGTTGGCCGCCAGCGGGCGGCCGAACTGCTGGCGGTCCAGCGTGTACTGGCGCGCCGTATGCCAGCAGAACTCGGCCGCGCCCATGGCGCCCCAGGCAATGCCGAAGCGCGCGCTGTTCAGGCAGGTGAACGGCCCCTTGAGGCCGCGCACCTCGGGGAAGGCGTTCTCCTCGGGCACGAACACATCGTCCATGACGATCTCGCCGGTGATGGAAGCGCGCAGCCCCACCTTGCCGTGGATGGCGGGGGCGCTCAGGCCCTTCATGCCCTTGTCCAGGATGAAGCCGCGGATCGGGCCCACGGCGCCGCCTTCGGACACTTCCTTGGCCCAGACCACGAACACATCCGCCACCGGCGAATTGGTGATCCACATCTTGCTGCCCTTGAGCTTGTAGCCGCCAGCCACCTTGGTGGCCCGCGTCGCCATGGAGCCGGGGTCCGAGCCATGGTCGGGCTCCGTCAGGCCGAAGCAGCCGATGAACGCGCCCGAAGCCAATGGGGGCAGGTACTTCTGCTTCTGCGCCTCGGTGCCGAAGGCATGGATCGGCACCATCACCAGAGACGACTGTACGCTGGCCATGGAGCGGTAGCCTGAATCCACGCGCTCGATCTCGCGCGCGATCAGGCCGTAGCTGACGTAATTCAGGCCCGCGCCGCCATAGGCCTCGGGAATGGTGGGCCCGAGCAGGCCGAGGGCGCCCATCTCGCGGAAGATGGACACGTCGGTTGTTTCATGGCGGAACATGTCTTGCACGCGCGGGGCGAGCTGGTCCTGGCAGTAGGCGGCGGCGGCGTCGCGGATGGCGCGCTCGTCGGCGCTGAGTTGCTGGTCGAGCAGGAACGGGTCTTCCCAGCGGAAGGGGGCGTGGGCCATCGGTGTCTCCAGGGCAAAAAAGAATACATGCGGAATGCGCGCATCGTAGGGCAGCGACCCTAGGAGTGGCAAGCGCGTAGTTGGCATCCAGAAATGCGTTTTGGGAATGTATGGGGTAGAGTGCGCGCATGCGCCGCCATTTGCCCTCCACCCAGGCCCTGGCCTGTTTCGACGCCGCCGCGCGGCACGAGAGCTACACGCGCGCCGCGCAGGAGCTGGCGCTGACGCAGAGCGCCGTGTCGCGCCAGATCCTGGCGCTGGAGGAGCAACTGGGCGTGCAACTGTTCCGCCGCACGCGCCATGGCGTGGTGCTCACGCCCGCCGGGCGCCACTACGGGCGCCAGGTGGCGCGCTGGCTGCAGGCGCTGGAGCAGGGCACGCTCGACGTGATGGCGCACCAGGGCCACGGCGGCGCGCTGTCGCTGGCGGCGGTGCCCACGTTCGCCACGCGCTGGCTGATTCCGCGCCTGCCGCTGCTGGCCGCGCGCCACCCCGAGATCGTGGTGCACATCGAGACGCGCACGCGCCCCTTCCTGTTCGCCGACTCCGCGTTCGACGCCGCGCTGTACGCCGGCACGCCCGAGCAGGTGGCCAACTGGCCCGGCGTGCAGGCGCAACTGCTGCTGCAGGAGGACGTGGTGCCGGTGTGCAGCCCGCGCCTGCTGCCCCCCGGGGGCGTGGCGCCGCAGGCCCTGGCACGCCTGCCGCTGCTGCAGCAGAGCACGCGGCCCTATGGCTGGCAGCAGTGGTTCGACGCCATGGGGGTGGCGGGCGTGGCGCGCGCGCTCGACGGGCCGCGCTACGAGCTGTTTTCCATGACTGCTGCCGCCGCCGCGCACGGCCTGGGCGTGGCGCTGATCCCGCCGCTGCTCATCGAGGCCGAGCTGGCGCGCGGCGACCTGGTGGTGGCCTGCGCCCGGCCGCTGCGCGGCGAGCGCGGCTACTACCTGGTCAGTCCTGCGCAGCCGCAGCCGCCGGTGCTCGCAGCGTTCGCCCGGTGGCTGGGCGAGATGGCGGCGGCGCAGGGCGTGTAGCCGGGCGCCAGCGCGAATGGCGCGGCGCCACTACCATGCCACCCCATGCTGACCGTTCACCATCTTGAAACATCGCGCTCCCAGCGCATCCTGTGGCTGCTTGAGGAGCTGGGCGTGCCGTACGACATCCGCCGCTACGCGCGCGACCCCGCCACGAAGCTGGCGCCGCCAGCGCTCAAGCAGGTGCACCCGCTGGGCAAGTCGCCGGTCGTCACCGACGGCGGCGAGGTGGTGGCCGAATCCGGCGCCATCATCGAGTACCTGGCCGAGCGCTACGGCGCGCAGGCGCCCGCCGAACTGGCGTACCTGGAGCCCGCGCGCGGCACGCCGGAGCACCGCCAGTGCCGCTTCTGGATGCACTACGCCGAGGGCTCGCTGATGAACTGGCTGGTCATGAAGCTGGTGTTCGACACCATCCCGCGCCAGCCCATGCCGTTCTTCGTGCGCCCGGTGGCGCGCGCGCTGTGCGGCAAGGTGCAGCACAAGCTCATCCGCCCCAACGTGCAGGCCGCGCTGGCGTTCATGGAGGAACACCTGGCGCGGCACCGCTGGTTCGCCGGCGAGCACCTGAGCATGGCCGACTTCCAGATGAGCTTCGCCGTCGAAGCCGCGCTGGCGCGCGGCGGCGACGAGGCCGCCTGGCCCCATCTGCGGGCCTACCGCCAGCGCATGCACGGCAGGCCCGCCTACCAGCGCGCGCTGGACAAGGGCGGCCCCGTGGTGATGCAGGCTTGAGCCCGATGGCCGCCAGCGCCCTGGTGTGGATGCGGCGCGACCTGCGCTGCGACGACCACGCCGCCCTGTACCACGCGCTGCGCCGCTACGGGCGGGTGTACTGCGCCTTCGTCTTCGACACCGGCATCCTGGATGCGCTGCCCAGCCGCGGCGACCGGCGCGTGGCGTTCATCCATGCCAGCGTGCAGGCGCTGGACGAGGGCCTGCGCCAGCTCGCCGCGCGCAGCGGCGCGCCCGGCGGCGGGCTGATCGTGCGCCATGGCCCGGCGCGCGAATGCATCGTGCAGCTCGCGCGCACCCTGGGCGTGCGCGAGGTGCTGGCCAACCGCGACTACGAGCCCGAGGCCATCGCCCGCGACCGGCACGTGGCCGAGGCCCTGCGCGCCGAGGGCATCGCCTTCAGCGACTACAAGGACCAGGTGCTGCTCGAACGCGACGAGGTGCTGACCCGCCAGGGCCAGCCCTACAGCGTGTTCACGCCCTACAAGCGCGCCTGGCTGGACAGGCTCGACGCCTTCCAGCGCACGCCGTATCCGGTGGAGCGCCACGCCAGGCACCTGGCCGCGCCGCCGCCGGGCGAGACGCTGCCATCGCTGGCCCGCCTGGGCTTCGCGCTGGCCGACCCCGGGGCGCTGCCCCTGCCCGCCGGCATGCAGGGCGCCCAGCGGCTGCTGCGGGACTTCGCGCCGCGCATGGCGGCGTACCACGCGGCACGCGACTATCCGGGGCGCAAGGGGGTGTCCTACCTGTCGGTGCACCTGCGCTTCGGTACCGTGTCCATCCGCCAGCTGGCGGACCTGGCGGCCCGGCAGGCCGCCCAGGGCTGCGCGGGCGCGCAGGCATGGCTGTCCGAACTGGCGTGGCGCGACTTCTACTTCATGATCCTGTGGCACCACCCGCACGTCGTCACGCAGTCGTTCCGGCCCGCGTACGACCGCGTGCAGTGGGACGACGCGCCGGAGCTCTGGCAGGCCTGGTGCGAGGCGCGCACCGGCTACCCGCTGGTGGACGCGGCCATGCGCCAACTGCGGCAGACCGGCTACATGCACAACCGCCTGCGCATGGTGGTGGCCAGCTTTCTGACCAAGGACCTGGGCATCGACTGGCGCCGGGGCGAGCGCTACTTCGCCGAGCACCTGAACGACTACGACCTGGCCGCCAACAACGGCGGCTGGCAGTGGGCCGCCTCCACCGGCTGCGACGCGCAGCCCTGGTTCCGCATCTTCAACCCGGTCACGCAGTCGCAGAAGTTCGACCCCGGCGGTGCGTTCATCCGCCGCTACCTGCCCGAGCTGGCGCAGGTGCCCGACGCGCACATTCACTTCCCCGCGGCCATGAAACCGCTGGAGCTGCAGGCCTGCGGGCTGCGCCTGGGCCAGGACTACCCGCTGCCGGTGGTGGACCACGCCAGCGCGCGCGAGCGCACGCTGATGCGCTTTCACTTCCTCGGCGCGGACGCCCGGGCGTGAACGCCGCGCGGGCCGCGGGTGCTTTCGTATTGATAGCTGCTGGCGCTTGCTGCATAAGCGCTGGAGCCCATTTTCATGGCACATCTTGTGCCGATGGCGAACGGCCCCGGGGCTGCCGCACGGGCGCGCACCGGGGGCGCGGCCGATTGCGCTTTGCATCCGACAGGCATACGCTGTCTCCGTTACCCATCACACAGCAAGGAGGACACGCCATGGCCACCGCACAACCCCTGTACCACGCGCCCGTTTTCGAGCCCACCGTGGACGAGCTGGCCACGCTCAAGCACCTGGAACTGGGCCAGCCCATGGGCATGCCCGAGGCGCTCAAGCAGCACCTGTCCGGGCGGCTGGTGGATCACGGCTGCATCACCAAGACCGCGCAAGGCCAGTTCGCCCTGACGGACAGCGGCCGCCGCTGGATCCGGCGCCAGGAGGACTGAGCGTCCTGGGGCAGGTACGGCCTGCCCGCCATGAAAAAAGCCGCATGCCTGACAGGCATGCGGCTTTGTTTCTGGTGCCGGAGGCCGGAATCGAACCGGCACGCCTTGCGGCGGGGGATTTTGAGTCCCCTGCGTCTACCAATTTCACCACTCCGGCGGGGAATTCGTGAAGCTTTAAATTATGGCACAGTAGTGGCGTATGACTTCACACACCAAGCACTACCCCACCATCGAGGACGCGATCGGCCGCACGCCGCTGGTTGCGTTGCAACGCATCGGCGCGCAGGACAACCAGGCGCGGTGCAACGTGGTGCTGGGCAAGCTCGAGGGCAACAATCCCGCGGGCTCGGTGAAGGACCGGCCCGCGCTGTCGATGATCCGGCGCGCCGAGGAGCGTGGCGAGATCAAGCCCGGCGACACGCTGATCGAGGCCACCTCGGGCAACACCGGCATCGCGCTGGCCATGGCGGCGGCCATCAAGGGCTACCGCATGGTGCTGGTCATGCCCGAGGACCTGTCCATCGAGCGCGCCCAGACCATGAAGGCCTTTGGCGCCGAACTCATCCTGACGCCCAAGAGCGGGGGCATGGAGTACGCCCGCGACCTCGCCGATACCATGGTCAGGCAGGGCAAGGGCCGCGTGCTCGACCAGTTCGCCAACCCGGACAACCCGCGCATCCACTACGAGACCACCGGCCCCGAGCTGTGGGAGCAGACCGGAGGGCGCATCACCCACTTCGTCAGCGCCATGGGCACGACCGGCACCATCACCGGCGTGGCGCGGTTCCTCAAGGAGAAGAACCCGGCGGTCCAGATCGTGGGCGCCCAGCCGCAAGAGGGCTCGCGTATTCCCGGCATCCGCAAGTGGCCCGAGGAGTACCTGCCCAAGATCTACGAGCCGCGCCTGGTGGATGAACTGGTGTATGTGCGCCAGGACGACGCCGAGGACATGTGCCGCCGCCTGGCGCGCGAGGAGGGCATCTTCGGCGGCATTTCCGCCGCTGGCGCCTGCTGGGTGGCGCAGCAGATCGCGGCGCGCGAGCGCAACGCCACCATCGTCTTCGTGGTGTGCGACCGCGGCGACCGCTACCTGTCCACCGGCGTCTTCCCGGCTTGAGGCAAAAAAGCCCTCCAGCCCTTGATGGACAAGCGCAAACAGCTATAAGAACAAGAGCAATGCACTACGAAACCCGCTTCTGCCCCCACTGCGCCACGGCGCTCGCCCCCATCGTCATGGCCGAGGACGGCGGCGACAAGGAGCGCCTGCGCTGCCCCGCCTGCGGCTGGACGCACTGGAACAACCCCACCCCGGTACTGGCCGCCATCGTCGAGCTGGACGGCAAGGTGCTGCTGGCGCGCAACGCCGCCTGGCCGCCGAAGATGTTCGCGCTCATCACCGGCTTCATGGAGGCGGGCGAGTCGCCCCAGGAGGGCATCGCGCGCGAAGTGAAGGAAGAAACCAACCTCGACGTGCTGTCGTGCCGCATCGTCGGCGCCTACGAGTTCCTGCGCATGAACCAGGTCATCATCGCCTACCACGTCGTGGCGCGCGGCGAGGTCAGGCTCTCGCCCGAGCTGGTGGACTGGCGCCTGTACGACCTGCACGAGCTCAAGTGCTGGCCCGCCGGCACGGGCTATGCGCTGGCCGACTGGCTGCGCACGCGCGGACATGAGCCGGTTTTCTTCACGGCCGAGGAAAATGAGGAGCGCCGGCGCGGGCTGGGCCTGCCGAAGGACTGAAAGACATGGACATCCACAAGGAAATCGATACGCGCGGCCTCAACTGTCCGCTGCCCATCCTCAAGGCCAAGAAGGCCCTGGCCGACATGGCCAGCGGCCAGCTGCTCAAGGTGCTGGCCACCGACAGCGGCTCGCTGCGCGACTTCCAGGCGTTCGCCAAGCAGACGGGCAACGAGCTGGTGGAGCAGCAGACGGTGGGTGAGGAATACGTGCACGTGCTGCGGCGGCGTTGAGGTTGCAAGCCGAATAGGCCACAAACCCTTGCGCAGCAAGCGCAAGTGGCTTCTTTTTTAATAGCGTTTGGATGGCAGCGCTTCCTGGGGCTACGGATGCCGGATGCGCGGTTGGGGCGATAGGGCCTCTCAGTGCCCTGATGTTTCAGTCAGAACCGCTTTTTCAATCCGCGTGACCGCCTCCCCAAACCCCCGCAGCCACCATTCCAGCATCGCGCTGTCCACCACGGTGGCCGAAATCTCCAGCCATTCGTCATCCACCTCCCGCACCTGCTGATCGGTCGAAAGCGGTGTTTCCGTCAGGTGCAGTCCCGCCTCGCGTGTGATGCGGAAGGTGAGTCGCACGCGCTGCCCGTCGCCAAAGACGAAGCGGCCATCGGCCTCGTACTTCGCCAGGTCGAACTCGGGCGGGCGCTCAAAGGTCAGTGTGGACGCCTCGGCCTTGCGGATACGGTGCAGCGCCAGACTGCGCTCGTTGTCGAAGCCCTCGTAGCGGCACGCCAGGTACAGGCGCGGGCCTTGCTGGGCCAGGCCCAGGGGCATGACCTGGGCCTGGCGGCGCTTGCCCTGGGCGTTCTGGTAGTCGATGTGCAGCCAGCGGTTGGCGTACAGCGCCTCGCTCACGGCTTCGAGCACGCCCGGCGCGATCCTGGGCGGCAGCAGTGGCTGGCTGGTGGCGACCACGCGCACCTTGCGCGGCCATTCGCGTTCCAGGGCTGTGTTGGCGCCACCGCCCAGGTTGCGCCGCGCCTGGGCGAAGAAGCCGTCCATGGACTTCATCAGCCGCATGGGCAGCAGGTACTTCAGGTGTTCCTCGGCCAGTTGCAGCAGCAGCGATTCCTGCGGCGTGAGCTGGGCCAGGGCCAGGCCCTGGGCGCGCTCCCGCCAGCGGTAGCCGTAGGGCTTGCTGCGGTCGTCGCGCTCGATATCGAAGTGTTCGCTGAGGATTTCGAGCTGGCGCTGGATGGTGCGTACGTCGCGGTCGAAGCCCGCGTCCTGGAGCTGCTGGTGCAGCTCGCCGGTGGTGATCTTGCGCCCGCGCGGGATGCGGCGCAGCAGCTCGACCATGAGCAGGGCGGTGTCCAGGGTGTCGGGGCGCTTGGGCATGCGGGTCAGTGTGTCACGGGCGTATGGGTGAACGCCCCCCACAGCCGCACCATGCCCCAGGTGTCGAGGTGGCAGTAGGCGAGCAGTTGACGCTCCAGCTCGGCCTTGCGCGCGGCGGTGGCATCGGGGGCGATGGCTTCCAGGTAGGCCTGCTGGGCCGCGCCACCGTCCTGCACGCCGTCGAGCGCGTCGTAGCCGAGGTCGGGGCACAGGGCGGGTAGCACGGCCTTGATGCTCCAGCTTCCCTGCTGGCTCGGGTGGTAGTAGTGTGCGCGGGCGATGGGCAGCAGATCGACGATGCGCGCGTGGATGGCGTGCAGCGCCGGGGCCAGGGCCGGGTAGCGGCCGGCCAGTTCGCGGATGCGGGTGCGCTCGAACGCGGCGTTGTAGACGAAGACCGGGCCGCGCTCGCCGCAGGCGGCGATGAGGGCCTGGGCAAAGGCCTGTGCGGGGTTCTGGCCCGAGAGGTCGAGAAACGCCTGGTGCGTGGCGCGCCCGTTGCGGTTCAGGTGGTGCACGCTGAACTGGAAGGGTATCTGCTGGTAGGGCCGCGTGCCGGGCCACAGGGGCACGGCGAACTGGATGGTTTCAAAGTCGATGAACCAGGCGGGCAGCCTGTGCGCGGCCAGGGCTTGCGCGGCGGCGGGCTGGTCGAAGTAGGGCTGGCCCGACAGGGTGGCGGCCTTGACGCGCTGTTGCGTGGCGTTGAGCAGGTCGTCGGGCACGTCGCGCAGCTCGGTAATGGTGTTTTCCGCAACGTGCGCCTTGAGGAATTTGCCGGGGCGCGGCAGCCAGTGGATGGGGTGTTGGGCCTGCGGCTCCTGGCTGCTGCAATGGGCGTGGAAGCCGCATTCGTAGGGCGACCCGCACTGGCCGCCGGTGGCGATGGGCGGTGCCGTTTCACGGGCCAGCACGGCCTGTGCGTCGGTGATCCAGCCGCGCACTTCGTCGGCGCGGGCGAAGGCTTCTTCGGTCAGGTCTTCTTCCACCAGCAGCCCCCGGTAGTCGCCGTTGCCGGGATAGATGAACTGGTTGTCGATGTGCGCGATGGCGACGGATTGCAGCTTCACGCCGCAGGCGCGGGCGAGGAAGGACTGCACGGCGGCATCGTCGCGGTGGTAGTCCTTCACGGTGGTGGATGACTTCACTTCCACCATGCGCCAGCCGTTGCGGCGTGTCGGCAGCAGCACGTCGGCAAAGGCCAGCGCGCCCTCGGCGCGAAAGCCTGCCTCGAAGATGGGTTGGGCGGATGGCAGCAGCGCCTGGGTGCGCGCGAAGGCGGCGTCGAAGCCCTCGGCCTGCGGGTCGATGAGCGTGCCTTGCTGCTGCGGATCGTAAATCTGGCGCGCGATGTCGCCCACCTGGTGGCCTGCTGCGCGGGTGGCGACGGTGGCGCCGGAGTCTTCGCAGGCGCTGGGCTGGTGGATTTCGAGCCACAGGCGCTTGGGGCACTGGCGCAAGGCCAAGAGCTTGGATTTGGACAGGACGCGCATGGCAGTCAAGGCGCAGGCGGCGTGTGTTCCGCGCAGCGCGGGGTGCGAAAACCGCTGATGGACCGCATCTGGCCGGGCTTGCCGCACTGCTCGCACAGGCGCGCGGACAGGGCCTCGGCCAGGTCGATCATGGCTTGCTGGCGTTCGGTGGCGGGTTCCACGGCAAAGCGCAGCCGTCCCCATTTCTGCTTGACCTGCATGGTGACCGCTTGTGGCGCATCGCCGTGTTCGGTTTCTTGTTGCAGGCGTTCGCACAAGGTGTCGATCAGGTCGAACCAGCCATCGCCGCATCGCAGGCCCCACCCCATGGGGTGGGTTTGCGGGTCGGCGTCGCGGTGCCGGAAGAGCTGCGGGTGGCGCTGGCACAGCAGCGTGTCAAGTTCTGGGGTCATGAATCCCTCGGCGCATCAGGAGACGGTACTTGGCCGCTCGGCAAGCACGATGCCTGCCGCATGAAAACGGGCGAACGTGTCGCCTTCTTCAAAGCGCCACCCCGGCGGCATCTTGGACTTGTAGCCCCACGTGTAGTCGAGGCATTTTTGCTCTTCCTTGGTAATCGTGGCGAGCTTCCAGTGCCTGGCCAGCAGGGCGGCGATCTGTGCATCGGGAGCGCCTTCCTGGATCATTCTTTTGCACTCGGAAATCAGAACGGCGCATGGGACGACATGCTCGGGGTGGGTTGGAACGTCCTGGTGGGCGGCCATCGATCTCCCGGTGAATACGAACTGGGCTTCCGGATGAAGCATGTGCGAGAAAAGCCGCGTGTGAAATCCGGAGCCGCCATGCTCCAGCAGATGGCGGAAGTGGGCAACAAGCAGCGTGCAGGTTTGCAGGACGATGCGGGGTGTCTGGGTTCCTGGGTTTTGCGTGGTCATATCTTGATCTGCTGGTGGCGTATCCGCGCCCCGTGTTGCCGGGTGCGGGCGATGTGGTCGATGGTCTGGATCGGTTGGGGCATGGCGATTTCTTGCGTGGCAGCATCATCCAGCATGGGCGCGACAAAATGTGTCGCTTTCAGCCGTGCATTGAATCGCGGTGATGGTGGTTGGCGCTGGGTATAGTGCGGCCCTGCTTGTAATCAAAAATAATGGAGGGACATAGCCCATGGATTCCCATGCCGATGGTGAAAAGAGGTTTCAGAAGGTCTGGGATTTGCTGCGCAATCCGGTCATTCGGGAAAATCGAATCCAGCGCCGCATGTTGCGGACCCTGACGGCGCAACGCCACAATATTTTCGATGCGCTGGGGGTGGGCCATAAGGAAAACTATCACTCGCGCTTGATTGCCTATCTGTTGGATCCTGTGGCAGAGCATGACCAGGGAGCTGTGTTCCTGAACAGTTTCTTGCGATGGCTGGCTGAAAAACCGGGCGGGCTTCCAGACACGGTGCTCCGGCATGCGGTAGCGGCCCACGTTCAAACGGAAAAGCATGCCGAGGAAGATGGACGTATCGACCTGGTGATTCAATTGTGCGACGGCACAACCATTGCCATTGAGAATAAGATAAACTATTACGAGAGTGAGAGGCAGTTGGAGCGCTATTGGAATTGGCTGCGACGCCGTCGCATGGGTACGGAAAATTTGAGACTGATTTTCTTGACGCCTGATGGGCGCCACGGAATTACTGCCAACGGCAATGAATATGTGCGCATGTCGTATGCGGATCTGGCCATGGTACTCGAAGATGGCTTGGCGGATTGTCCGGAAACCGCTGTTTCACTCAAGGTGACGGTCAATCAATATGTCCGGCTGTGCCATGGCATCTATCGCGCAGCAAAAGGAAGTGAAGAGATGGCTTTGGAGAATAAAAAAATTACCGAATTGCTGCAGGATTCCGGAAATCTGGCAGCGGCTTTGGATGTGCGGGAGCACTTGAAAGGTGTGCTGGATACAATAAAAAAGAGCTTTCGGGAGAATGTGATTTCCGCGCTTGATCAAAAACTGAAAGGCACTGCTGCAGAACGCCAATGGACTGTGGGCATCGCCGTCCAGAATGAAGCATGGCTTGGACTGGTTCCACGAGGAGGCCACCCGGGGTACTGTTGTATCGCTGAATTGAAGTTTGATGGGTCAGAGGGCTACTTTGGCTGGGGGGCGCCAGCGAGGGTGCGAGATGGCTCATCGCCCGTTGCCGCAGAGATTCAAGAAAAATTACGAAGTATTGGATTGAAGCCGGATCTTTGGTGGGGTTGGGTTGGTTGGGCGGATTTGCGTGAAATTTCTCTTCTGCGGCCACTGCTGGATTGGGATTCGGATGGTATTCTGAGAATTCATATTGATAATCAGGGTGAATCACATGATCTGGCTGACGCATTGGCTGATGTAATATGGTCTTGCTTTAAGTCTTGCTACGAGGATTTCCAGAAATTACCCCCTTCATTCGCGGGTGCTGTTCAATAGCACAGGCCAGGCGCCTGAAAGCCCAAGGCGCTCTGAATCCTGGCGGCAGCCGCCGTGGGGCTTGATTTGCGCCCAACTGGAGCCGCCATGGAGCACCGTGATATGCAGCCACTGCCCCGGTTGAAAGAATGCGTTGGCCCATTCCAGCATGGGCCCGAAGCAATGCCGTTCCCACAGTTCCTGTCTTGAAGCGTAGTTATCAACGGGCTCCAGGCACAGTGCGCAGCAATGCCTGTTATCACTGCGGCGGCGTTCCACGATGTCGATGTCGTTCAGCATGTCAATGACCTGGCCCCCATGCCAGATATGAAATGACGTGCCGTTCCTGGAAATGAAACCTTTGATCTGCGGTGTTACGCCCTGGAAGCTCAGTTCCAGGTAGTCCCTGCGCTGCAACGTGATGCGGGGTGGGCGCTGGAAGCGGTGGCGGTTCTGCCCGAGCCAATGCCCGAACGCCTTGCGGAAAAAGGCCTGGGGCATGTTCAGCCGTGTTGAAGGTGCGCCGCAATCCCTTCCAGCGCTTCTTTCGCCCCCAGCGCCAGCTCGATGTCGTTGGGGTTGTGGATGTTCGCCTCATGCAGGTTGATGCGAATCAGCCGGCTGCCGCGTTGCCGCATGCGCTGGCTGAAATGGCGCACGGTGGGCACGGCGCGGCCCGCGCCGATCTCCAGCACCAGCGGGGCCTGGGCGCTGTCCAGCCACAGGTCGAGCAGGGCGCGTTGCTGGTGGCTGCGCGTGGGGTTCCACTGCCAGTCGTCGAACATCAGGATGTTGGGCCGCGCCAGCGCGCCGCAGCGGGGGCACGCGGGCAACTCGCCCGGCCATTGGCACGTGGCCTCGTTCACCTGCGGGTGCAGGTCCGCCGTGGGCCAGAGGAGGCCCTTGCAGTTGGCCGTGCATTGCAGCCGGTGGATGGAGCCGTGGCACTCATACACGCGCGCGGAGGGGAAGCCCGCCTTCTGAAAGTGCCCATCGACGTTGCTGGTGAAGACGAAGCAGCCCTGCGGCATGCGCTGGCCCCAGTCGCGCAGCAGGCCGAGTCCGGCGTGCGGCGTGGTGGCGCGGTACAGGTTGAGGCGGTGGCCGTAGAAGCCCCAGGCGGTGGCGGGGCGTTTGTCGAAGGCGCGGGGCGATGCGATGTCCTCGAAGCGCAGGCGGCTGCGGCCCAGCGCGGGGTAGGCGCGCCAGAAACCGTTGTCGCCCCGGTAGTCCGGCAGGCCGGAGTCGATGCCCATGCCGGCGCCGGCCGCCACCACCATGCATTGCGCGCCGCGTACCCATTCGGCGGCCTGGGCGAGCTTGTCCTGCAGCAGCAGGTCCGGCCCCTCGTAGGCGCTCTCGGTGATGCGCCAACTGCCGTCCGGCGCGTGGCATTCCAGGATGTCGCCGCGCAGGGCGTCGCGCAGCGCCGTGGCGTGGTGGTGGCCGATGCGCAGGCTGCGCTGCAGCGTGGCGATGCCGGGGTCGCGCCGGAAGAGCACGCTCTGGCGGGCGCGCAGGTACAGCGGGTCGTCCCGGCCTGCGGGCGGTGGGTTGGTGGTCATGGTGGCTTCCTGTGAGGGGCCCGGGCTGCGAGGGGCAGCCGGTGTGCCCATCATGGGCCTGCGTGCGACAAGATGCGTCGCATGGCGTGCGCTACAGCAGCACGGGCGCGTCGGGCAGTTCGTTGCCGCCGGGCGCATCGCCGCTGGCGGGGAAGTGTGCCACCAGCAGCGCCGAGACTTCGGCCAGCGCGTCGGTCAGGCCGTCCTCGTAGCGTCCCTGGTGCAGGGCCTGGCCCAGGCGCGCGGCCAGGGCGTGCCAGTCGGCGGCGGGCACGCGCCGGGCCAGGCCCCGGTCGGCGACGATCTCGATGGCGTGCTCGGCCAGCAGCAGGTAGATGAGCACGCCGTTGTTGTGCTCGGTGTCCCACACGCGCAGCTTGCCGAACTGGGTGATGGCGCGCTCGCGCGCGCTGGCGCCGCGCCACAGGTAGGACAGCGGCAGGCCGCCTTCGATGCAGATGCGGACCTGGCCGGTGTGGCGGCGCTCGCTCGCGGCCACGCGCTGGCCCAGGCGGTCGAGCAGGCCGGGCGGCAGGGCCTGGCGCAGGCCGCCTTCGGCCCAGCGGTGGCGCAGCAGGCGGGCGATGCGGTGCAGGAGTGGGGTGTGTGTCATGGGTGCCTCACCAGTCGCCGGAGGCGCCGCCGCCGCCAAAGTCCCCGCCGCCGCCGGAGCTGAATCCGCCCCCGCCCCCGCCGTGGCCCCAGCCGCCGCCTCCACCGCCGTGGCCGCCTCCGCCCCAGATGATGGGCGCGCCGCGTCCGGCGAAAATCCAGGTGTAGAGCAGCGCCGCCAGGCCGGCGCCACCGGCCAGCAGCAGGCTGGACGTAGCGAGAAAGGCGAGTGTGCCCGCGCCGCCGCCCACCACCAGCCCGCCCAGGCGCTGCCCGAACAGCGCGCGCGCCACCGGACCCGCGACCATGACGCCGAAGAACAAGAAGATGGCCAGGTCGGCTCCATCGGTCTCGTCGGTGCCGCCGGATGCGCCCTGTTGCGCGCCCGGCTGCGGCGGCGGCAGCGCTTCGCCTGCGATGCGCGCGCCGAGCTGCTGCACGGCGGCTTGCAGCCCGCCGGCGAAGTCGCCCTCGCGGAAGCGCGGCTTCATCGCGCCGTCGATGATGCGCGCCGCCGCGATGTCGGGAATCGCGCCTTCGAGCGCCTTGGCCACCTCGATGCGCATGCGCCGTTCGTCCTTGGCGACGATGACGAGCACGCCGTCGCCCACGTCGCGCCGGCCGATCTTCCAGGCGTTGCCCACGCGGTTGGCGAAGGTGGCGATGTCCTCGGGCGCGGTGGCGGGCACCATCAGCACCACCACCTGCGCGCCGTGCTGCTGCTCGATGGCGGCGAGCTGCGCCTCCAGCGCCTGGCGCTCGGCGTCGCTCAGCGTGCCGGTCTGGTCGATGGCATGCGCCGTGAGCGCGGGCACCGGACGCAGCGACGGCAGCGGCTGGGCCGTGGCGGGCGCCAGCCCGGCAACTATCAGAAGAATAGCTGCCAGCGCTTGCCAGACAAGGGCGAGAGGCACTTTTTACTTGGAAAAATCGACGGCCGGCGGCGTGCTGATCTGCGCCTCGTTCTGCACCGTGAAGCTGGGCTTGGGCGCGTAGCTGAACGCCATGGCCGTGAGGTTGGTGGGGAAGCTGCGCGCCAGCACGTTGTACTGCTGCACCGCCTCGATGTAGCGGTTGCGCGCCACGGTGATGCGGTTCTCGGTGCCCTCCAGCGTCACGCGCAGGTCGCGGAAGGCCTGGTTGGCCTGCAGGGTGGGGTAGCGCTCGGCCACCACCATCAGGCGGCTCAGGGCGCCGGAGAGCTCGCCTTGCGCCTGCTGGAACTTGTTGAACGCCTCGGGGTTGTTCAGCGTCTCGGGCGTGACCTGGATGGACGTGGCCTTGGCGCGCGCCTCGACCACCTTGGTGAGCGTGTCCTGCTCGAACGCGGCCTCGCCCTTGACGGTGGCGACGATGTTGGGCACTAGGTCGGCGCGGCGCTGGTACTGGTTCAGCACCTCGCTCCAGGCGGCCTTGGTCTGCTCGTCCAGGCGCTGGAAGTCGTTGTAGCCGCAGCCCGTCAGGCCCAGGGCCAGGGTGAGCGTGGCGGCGAGGATGGCGAGAAGGCGTTGCATGGCGGCTCCTCCGGCGCCGGGGAGCGGGCGACAGTGCCTGCGGCGGCCGGGGTGGGGGGATTGTGCAGCAGCCGCGCCGCGCCGCGCACCGCACGCGCTACAGCGCCAGCCCCTTCAGGTACTCGCGGAACGCCTCGCCCACCTGCGGGTGCTGCAGCGCCAGTTCCACCGTGGCTTCCAGAAAGCCCTCCTTGCTGCCGCAGTCGTAGCGCTTGCCCTCGTACTGGTAGGCGTACACGGCTTCGTGCGCCATCAGGCGGGCGATGGCGTCGGTGAGCTGGATCTCGCCGCCCACGCCGCGCGGCTGGCTGCGGATTTCCGCGAAGATGCGCGGCGTGAGCACGTAGCGTCCGGCCACGCCCATGCGCGAGGGCGCCACCTCGGGCGCGGGTTTTTCCACGATGGAGTCGATGCGCAGCAGCGCGCCGCCCGCGGGCTCGCCCTGGACGATGCCGTAGCGGCGCGTGTGCGCCAAGGGCACTTCCTGCACCGCCAGCAGCGAGCGGCCCTGCTTGGCGAACGCCGCCGTCATCTGCGCCATCACGCCGGGGCCGCCAGGCTCGCCGACCATCAGGTCGTCGGCCAGCAGCACGGCGAAGGGCTCCTGGCCCACCAGCGGCTCGGCGCACAGCACGGCGTGGCCCAGGCCCAGGCTGCGCGGCTGGCGCACGAACAGGCAGTTCATGTCGGCCGGGCTGATGCTGCGCACCAGCGCCAGCATTTCCTGCTTGCCGGCCTGCTCCAGCTCGTTTTCCAGCTCGTAGGCGGTGTCGAAGTGGTCCTCGATGGCGCGCTTGCTGCGGCCGGTGACGAACACCATGTCGCGGATGCCGGCCTCGTAGGCCTCTTCCACGGCGTACTGGATCAGCGGCTTGTCCACCACCGGCAGCATCTCCTTGGGCGATGCCTTGGTGGCGGGCAGAAAGCGCGTGCCCAGGCCTGCGACGGGGAAAACGGCCTTGCGGATGCGGGTGGGGTGCATGGAGTGCGCTCCTGGAAAATGAGCTGCTGGCGCTTGTCCTTCAAGGGATTCACATGGTTTTTGCATGCAAACCCGCTTGGGGCAAGCGCGAGCAGCTATCGTTTTTGAATCAACCCAGGCGGGCCAGTTGTTCCTGGATGCGTGCCAGCGTGGCGCCGAAGTCGGCCACGCGCTTCTTCTCCTGCTCCAGCACGGCGGCGGGGGCCTTGGCGCAGAAGGCTTCGTTGCCCAGCTTGGCGTTGGCCTTGGCGATTTCGCCCTGCAGCCGGGCGGCCTCCTTGGCCAGCCGGGCCTTCTCGGCGGCCACGTCGACCTCGACGAACAGCGCCAGGCGCGCATCGCCCACCACCGACACGGGGGCGCTCTGCGCCGCGGCCTGCCACGGCGCCTCGGCGTCGAACACCTTGACTTCGCTGAGCTTGGCCAGGTTCTTGAGCACGTCGGCGTTGGCGCGCAGGAAGGCCGTGGCTTCGGCGCTGTCGCCCACGGCCAGCAGCGGCAGGCGCTGCGCGGGCGATACGCCCATTTCGCCGCGCAGCGTGCGGCAGGCGTCCACCATGTTCTTCAGGCGGGCGACGTAGGCCTCGGCGGCTTCGTCGATCTTTTCCTGCTGGGCCTGCGGGTAGGCGGCCACGGCGATGGAGTCGCCCTTCAGCCCGGCGATGGGGGCCACCACCTGCCACAGCGCTTCGGTGACGAAGGGGATGATGGGGTGCGCCAGGCGCAGGATGGCTTCGAGCACGCGGATCAGCGTGCGGCGCGTGGCGCGCTGCTGGGCGGCGTTTCCGGTCTGGATCTGCACCTTGGCAATCTCCAGGTACCAGTCGCAGAACGCGTTCCAGACGAAGTCGTAGAGCGTGTTGGCCACGTTGTCCAGGCGGTACTCGGCGAAGCCCTTGGCCACCTCGGCCTCGGTCTTCTGCAGCAGCGAGACGATCCAGCGGTCCGCCTGGCTGAAGTGCAGGTATTCGTTGGTGCAGCCCTGGGCGGTGTCGAGCCCGCAGTCCTGGCCCTCGCAGTTCATCAGCACGAAGCGGCTGGCGTTCCACAGCTTGTTGCAGAAGTTGCGGTAGCCCTCGCAGCGCTTGCTGTCGAAGTTGATGCTGCGGCCAAGCGACGCCAGCGCCGCGAAGGTGAAGCGCAGCGCGTCGGCGCCGTAGGCCGGAATGCCTTCGGGGAATTCCTTCTGCGTGGCCTGGCGCACCTTGGGCGCGGTCTCGGGGCGGCGCAGGCCCTGGGTGCGCTTGTCGAGCAGGGGCTCCAGGGCGATGCCGTCGATCAGGTCCACCGGGTCGAGCACGTTGCCCTCGGACTTGCTCATCTTCTTGCCCTGCGCGTCCAGCACCAGGCCGTGGATGTACACGTGCCTGAACGGCACGCGCCCGGTGAAGTGCGTGGTCATCATGATCATCCGGGCGACCCAGAAGAAGATGATGTCGTAGCCCGTGACCAGCACGGAGGAGGGCAGGTACAGGTTGTAGTCGTCGGTGGCCGATTCGCTCTGGTCCGGCCAGCCCATGGTGCTGAACGGCACCAGCGCGCTGGAGTACCAGGTGTCGAGCACGTCGGCGTCGCGCGTCAGCGCCTTGCCGGGGGCCTGCGCCTGGGCCTCGGCCTCGCTGCGGGCCACGTAGACGTTGCCCTCGTCGTCGTACCAGGCCGGGATCTGGTGGCCCCACCAGAGCTGGCGCGAGATGCACCAGTCCTGGATGTTGTTCATCCACTGGTTGTAGGTGTTGACCCAGTTCTCGGGCACGAAGCGCACCTGGCCGCCGGCCACGGCGTCAATGGCCTTTTGCGCGATGCTCTTGCCGGTGGCGTCGCCTTCGCCGGCCTTGTTCATGGCCACGAACCACTGGTCGGTCAGCATGGGCTCGATCACCTGGCCGGTGCGGGTGCAGATGGGCACCATCAGCTTGTGCTTCTTGGTCTCCACCAGCAGGCCCAGCGCCTCCAGGTCGGCCACGATGGCCTTGCGCGCCACGAAGCGGTCCATGCCCTGGTACTTCGCCGGCGCGTTCTCGTTCACCGTGGCCTGCAGGGTGAGCACGCAAACCATGGGCAGGCCGTGGCGCTGGCCCACCTGGTAGTCGTTGTTGTCGTGCGCGGGCGTGACCTTGACCACGCCGGTGCCGAATTCCTTGTCCACGTAGGCGTCGGCGATCACCGGGATCTCGCGGTCGCACAGCGGCAGCTTGACCCTCTGGCCGATCAGGTGCGCGTAGCGCGCATCCTCGGGGTGCACCATCACCGCCACGTCGCCCAGCATGGTTTCGGGGCGCGTGGTGGCCACCACCAGCTGGCCCGAGCCGTCGGCCAGCGGGTAGGCGATGTGCCACAGCGAGCCGTCCTTTTCCTCGTTCTCCACTTCCAGGTCCGACACGGCGGACTGCAGCTTCGGGTCCCAGTTCACCAGGCGCTTGCCGCGGTAGATCAGGCCCTGCTGGTACAGCTTCACGAAGGTCTCGGTCACCACCTTGGAGAGCTTGTCGTCCATGGTGAAGTACTCGCGGCGCCAGTCCACGCTGTCGCCCAGGCGGCGCATCTGCGTGGTGATGGTGTTGCCCGATTGCTCTTTCCACTCCCACACTTTTTTCACGAAATCGGGGCGGCCCAGGTCGTGGCGGCTCACACCCTGCTCCTGCAACTGGCGCTCCACCACGATCTGCGTGGCGATGCCGGCGTGGTCGGTGCCCGGCACCCAGACCGTGTTCTGCCCCAGCATGCGGTGGTAGCGCGTGAGGCTGTCCATGATGGTCTGGTTGAACGCATGGCCCATGTGCAGCGTGCCCGTGACGTTGGGCGGCGGCAGCTGGATGCAGAACGACGGCTGGCCGGCGTCCGCCTGGCCCGTGCCACGCACGCCGGCGGCGCCGTAGCCGCGCCGCTCCCACTCGGGGCCCCAGTGGGCCTCCAGGGCCGCAGGCTCGAAGGATTTGGACAGGCTGTTCAGGCCGGGTTGTTCGATCGTGTCGCTCATGGCAATGAAAAACGGCATCCCGCAGGATGCCGCTGAGGCAGTGGTGTGGAGGAGGGGCGATTTTATCGCCCCTGTGCCGCTCATCATTCAGTAGCTGCCAGCGCTTGTCTGGCAAGGGCTGGAAGCCGATTGGGCTCAAACCCTGGTGCTGGGCACGTACTCGGGCCGGTCGTTCTGCTGCGGCTTCAGGGGCGCGCTGGACTGGCCCTGCGCGCGCTCCGCGCGCCACTGCGCCTTGCGCTGCGTCCAGGCGGCCAGGCGCGCGTGGGCGGTCTGGCTCTCGCGCGCCATCTGGTCGGCGCCGGCCACCTGGGCCGCCAGTTCCAGGCGGATGCCGTTGGGGTCGAAGAAGTAGATGCTCTTGAAGATGTGGTGGTCGGTTACGCCCAGCACCTCGACGCCGTGCGCCTGCAGCCGCGCCTTGGTGTCCTCCAGCGCCTGCACGCTGTCCACGCGGAACGCGATGTGGTTGACCCAGGCCGGCGTGTTGGGCGAGGGCGCGGGCTTCACGTCGTCGCCCAGGTCGAAGAAGGCGATGAACGAGCCGTCGCGCAGGCGGAAGAAGAAATGCGTGTACGGGCAGTACTCGCCCGTGCTGGGCACGTAGTCGCTCTGGATGATGTGGTACAGCGGCAGGCCCAGCAGGTCTTCGTAGAAGTGGCGCGTCTCCTCGGCGTCGCGGCAGCGGTAGGCGAAGTGGTGCAGCTGCTCGATGGCTGCGGGTGCGGGCAGGGCCATGGCCGTCTCCTGGAGTGGGGCTGAAATTGTACTATCCGTAATGAATTTACCTTGTGTGAATTTGCGGCGCCGCCCTGGCCACGCGCCAAAGCACAACGCCCCGGGGTTGCCGGGGCGTTGCCATGTCTTGGCATGAGGCCGGGGGTCAGCGCTTGAGGTACATGTCCAGGCGCCGGGCAGCGTTCTTCAGGTGGTCCTCGGCGGCGCGCGCGGCGGCGTCGGCGTCGCTCGCCTTGATGGCGTCGAAGATCGCCTGGTGCTCCTCCTGCACGGCCTCGATCAGGTCGGTGTGGCGCGTGCGCGTGTTGGTGCGGGCCTGGCGGATCACGCGGCGCGCGCCTTGCTCCAGGTGCGAGCTCAGGGCGATGAAGTGCGGGTTGTGCGTGGCCTCGACGATGGCCTGGTGGAAGGCGAAGTCCTGCTCGTCGCCCAGCCGGTCGTTGGCGATCTCGTACTCCATGCCGATGAGCGCGCGCCGGATCATCTTCAGGTCCTCGGGCGTGCGGCGCGTGGCCGCCAGCCGCGTGGCCGCCACCTCGACGGTGACGATCAGCTCCATCACCAGCGCCAGGCTGTCGCGCTCGTCGATGGCCACGTCCTGCATGCGGAAGGACTGGCGCTGATCGCGCTCCAGCACATAGGCGCCGCTGCCGCGCCGGGTTTCGATGACCCCGTCCGACTTGAGCTGCGACAGCGCCTCGCGCACCACCGAGCGGCTCACGCCGAACAGCTCGCACAGCTCGCGCTCGCTGGGCAGGCGCTCGCCGGGCAGCAGCTCGCCGCGCTGCACCCGCGTGTTGATGGTGGCGGCGATTTCGTCGGGGAGATGCCGTCCGCCCTCCGGCGCGGCGGCAGGCCTGTTGTCGTCTGAGGCGGCAATGGAAGTAAGGGCCATGGGGGTGATGTCTCCGCTGCGGGAAAAGTTGTCAGACATGTTAAACCGGTTCCGCCATTCTCCGTGGATTCACTTGCATGAATCTGATGCCGGCCCTCTAAAGCAGGTAGGCGTGGCATTGGGGCTTACCCTAGGTTCATTGGATTTTCTTTGATTTCATCCTGCCAGACCATTAGACTTTGTGGTCTGACCAGTGCAAATCAATGTCAGACACCTCTGCGGGGCAGGCGGCGGATAGGCCGGCGTCCAGCCCGTGGGAATACGAAACATGGAGACCTGAATGTCCGCAATGTCCAGTGCAAGAAACATCGTGCTCGCCTCCCTCGTGGCGATGGGTGCCAGTGCCCAGGCCGCTCCCCTGAAGATCGGCCTCGTGGAGACCCTGTCGGGCCCGCAGGCCTCCACCGGCCTGATGTTCAAGGCCGCCACGCGCTACGTGATCGACCAGATCAACGCCGGCGGGGGCTGGAACGGCGAGCCGGTGCAGCTCGTCGAGTACGACAACCAGGGCGGCCCGGCCGGCGCGTCGGACAAGGTCAAGGCGGCGCTGGCCGATGGCGTGCAGCTCATCGTGCAGGGCTCCTCGTCGGCCGTGAGCGGCCAGATCACCGAGGACGTGCGCAAGTTCAACCTGCGCAACCCGGGCAAGGAGGTGGTGTTCCTCAACGTCGGCGGCGAGGCGCTGGAGCTGACGGGCGAGAAGTGTCACTTCCACCACTTCCGTTTCAACCCCAACGCCCAGGTGCGCGTGAAGGCACTGGTGTCCGCCATGAAGCAGGACAACGCGCTGGGCACCAAGGTGTATTCCATCAACCAGAACTACTCCTGGGGCCAGGACATGGAGGCCGCCATCGTGGCCAACGCCGCGGCGGGCGGCTACCAGGTGGTCGAGAAGACGCTGCACGACACCAACAAGATCCAGGACTTCGCGCCCTACGTGAACAAGATCGCCGCCTCGAAGGCCGACACGGTGATCACCGGCAACTGGTCCAACGACCTGCTGCTGATGATGAAGGCCTCCAAGGCCGCCGGCCTGACGGCGCGCTTCGGCACCGCCTTCCTCGACCAGCCGGGCAACATCGCCAACGCCGGCGACGCCGCGCTGGGCCACTACGTGGCGCACTCCTTCAACGCCGACGCCAATGGCAAGGACAGCGAGGTGTTCGCCGAGGACTACAAGGCCAAGACCGGCCACTACCCGGTCTACACCGAGGGCCAGACCGTGTTTGGCCTGCAGATGGTGGCGTCCGTCCTCAAGGGCGTGAAGGCGCAGGACGGCAAGCTCAACGTCAACGCCTTCGCCAAGGCGCTGGAGTCGGCCCGGTTCAAGACGCCGCTGGGCGAGTCGGCCATGCGCGCCGACGACCACCAGATTCTGCTGCCCATCGCGGTGTCCAAGGTCAGCAAGGACGCGAAGTTCAAGGCCGACAACACGCCCATGGGCTTCCAGACGGTGAAGCTGTTCAGCGCCCAGGAGGCCGCGGCCCCGGTGCAGGGCAACTGCAGGATGCAGCGCCCGGGCTGATCGCCCGGCCCCGGGGCGCCCGCGCCGCCGCGCGGCGGGCGCCCTGGCCCTTCCCCTTTTCTTCTCCCCTTGGAGCCACCGGGCTCGGCCGCTGCATGCGCGCTTGAAAAAAGGAAAACCCTCATGGAGAACCTGATCGTTTCGCTGCTCAACGGCGTGATCTACGGTTTGCTGCTGTTCATGGTCTCGGCCGGCCTCACGCTCATTTTCGGGATGATGGGCGTGCTCAACTTCGCCCACGCATCGTTCTACATGCTGGGCGCCTATTTCGCCTACGCGCTGCAGGGCAGCCTGGGCTTCTGGGGCGCGCTGCTGGCGTCGCCCATCCTGGTGGGCCTGGTCGGCGTGGTGGTGGAAAAGTACTTCCTGCGCCGCGTGCACCACCACGGGCACGCGCACGAGCTGCTGCTCACCTTCGGGCTGTCGTTCATCATCGCCGAGCTCATCAAGCTGTTCTTCGGCAACTTCCCGGTGGACTACCGCATCCCGGCCAGCATGGACTTCGCGCTGTTCCGCCTGGGCGACGCCAACTACCCCGCGTACCGCATCCTGATGGGCTCGGTGGCGGTGGTCATGTTCGTCCTGGTCTACCTGCTGCTGACGCGCACCCGCGTGGGCATCGTGGTGCGCTCAGCCATCTACAAGCCGCGCATGGCCGAGGCCCTGGGCCACAACGTGCCGCTGGTGTTCATGGGCGTGTTCGGCGTGGGCGCGGCCCTGGCCGGGCTGGCCGGCGCGGTGGCCGGGGCCTTCTACACCACCAACCCGAACATGGCGCTGGAGCTGGGCGTCATGGTGTTCGTGGTCGTGGTGGTGGGCGGCCTGGGCTCCATGGGCGGGGCCATGCTGGCCTCGCTGCTGATCGGCGTCATCACCTCGCTGTCGGTGGGCGTGGACTACAGCCTGGCCGACATCCTGGCCTGGTTCGGCGCGCGCGCCTGGGCCGAGCAGGTGGGCGGGCTGCTCACGCTCAAGCTGTCGAGCATCTCCGCCACGATTCCCTTCGCCCTGATGCTGCTGATCCTCATGGTGCGCCCCTCGGGCCTCATGGGCGAGAAGAGCTGACCCCCGCCAGGAGTGCCAACCATGCAATCGAAACTGTGGATTCCCCTGGCCGTCGGCGTGGCGCTGCTCGTGGCGCTGCCCGCGCTGCTGTCGCAGTCGCTGGTCAACGCCGCCATCCAGATGCTGATCGCCGCGCTGTTCGCCTGCGCCTTCAACCTGGTGTGCGGCCAGGCCGGCATGCTCTCGTTCGGCCACGCCGCGTACTTCGGCGTGGGCACCTTCGCCACCGTGCACGCCATGAACGCCTTCAACGGCGCAGGCCTGCTGCCCACGCCGCTGATGCCGCTGGCCGGCGCCGTGGTGGGGCTGCTCACCGGCATCGCCGCGGGCTGGTTCGCCACGCAGCGCACGGGCACCTACTTCGCCATGATCACGCTGGCCCTGGCCGAGCTGATGCACGCGCTGGCGCCGCACCTCAAGGGCGTGTTCGGCGGCGAGGCGGGCATCTCCGCCATGCGCATGCCGGCCTGGGGCCTGGGCTTCGGCTCGTCCACCGAGGTGTACTACCTCGTGCTGGCCTGGGTGCTGCTGTCGCTGGCGCTGCTGTACCTGTTCACGCTCACCCCCGTGGGGCGGCTGACGCTGGGGCTGCGCGAGAACAGCCAGCGCCTCAGGTTCCTGGGCTACGACGTGCACCGCCTCAACGTCACGGTGTTCGCCATCTCGGCCATGTTCGCGGGTATCGCGGGCGGGCTGCAGGCGCTCAACACCGAGTCGGCCAACTACGTGCTGCTGGAGAGCCACGTCTCGGCCGCCGTGGTGCTCAACAGCTACATCGGCGGCGTCACGGTCTTCCTCGGCCCGGCGCTGGGCGCGGCCCTGATGACCTTCTTCGGCTACGCCGTGTCGGACCTGACGCGCTCGTGGCTGCTCTACCAGGGCGTGCTGTTCGTGCTGGTGATGATGTTCATGCCCACTGGCCTTGCCGGGTTCATCCGCTGGGTCGGCACGGCGCGGCGCGCCCACGGCACCGTGGCGCTGCTGCCCATGCTGTGCGCGGGCCTGCTCGCCGGGCTGCTGCTCACGGCGGGCACGGTGTTCACCGTCGAGCTGCTGCAGCGCTTCTTCTCGCAGGACTACCGCGCCATGGCGGCGCTGAATGCCGGCGCGGGCTGGGCGCCCATCGCCCTGTTCGGGCGCGACTGGCTGCCCACGGCCGTGGCCACCTGGGCTGTGCCGCTGGGCCTGTGGGCCGTGGGCGCGGCGCTGGTGCGCGCCACGGCGCGCCTGTGGCACGCGCTGCAGGAACGCGCCGAGGCCGCCGAATCCCCCACCGCCCAGCAAGGGAGCGCACTGTGAGCCAAAACCCCATGCAACCCATCCTGGCCTTGAGCGGCGTGCGCAAGTCCTTTGGCGACGCCGAGATCATCCGCGGCGTGGAGCTGGAGCTGCGCGCCGGCGAGCGCCATGCCGTGATCGGCCCCAACGGGGCGGGCAAGTCCACGGTGTTCCACCTGATCTCGGGCCACTACGCGCCCACGGGCGGGTGCATCCATTTCGACGGCCACGACATCCAGGGCGCGAGCCCGCAGCACATCAACCGCCTGGGGCTGGCGCGCTCGTTCCAGATCACCAACCTGTTCCCCAAGCTGTCGGTGTACGAGAACCTGCGCATCGCCGTGATGCGCCGCCACGGCGTGCAGCACACGCTGTGGCGCTTCATCGCCGGCTACGCCAAAGTGCGCGAGGAGACCGAGCAGCTCATGGAGCTGGTGCGCCTGGCCGGGCGGCGCGACGCCAGCGCCGGCGAGCTGTCGTACTCCGAGCAGCGCTCGATGGAGATCGGCATGGCGCTGGCCTCGGACCCCAAGGTGATCCTGCTCGACGAGCCCATGGCCGGCATGTCGCACGAGGAGACCGACTACGCGGTCGAGCTCATCAAGACCGTGACCCGGGGCCGCTCGCTGCTCATCGTGGAGCACGACATGGACGTGGTGTTCTCGCTGTGCGACCGCATCAGCGTGCTGGTGTACGGCCAGGTCATCGCCACCGGCACGCCCGAGGAGATCCGCAACAACCAAAAGGTCAAGGAAGCCTATCTGGGCGAGGAGGCCGCAGCATGAGCGCCCTGTTGGCATTGAAGGGCGTGCACGCCCACTACGGCAAGAGCCACATCCTGCACGGCGTGGACTTCCATGTCGCCCCCGGCGAGGTGGTGAGCCTGCTGGGGCGCAACGGCTCGGGCCGCTCCACCACCATGAAGACCATCATGGGCCTGGTGCCCGCCACCGGCGGCGAGATCCTGCTGCAGGGCCGGCGCATCAGCGGCGCGCGCTCGTTCGAGATCTGCCGCGCCGGCGTGGCCTTCGTGCCCGAGGAGCGCGAGGTGTTCGCCAACCTCACCGTGGACGAGAACCTGCGCATGGGCGAGCAGGCCGCGCGCGCCGGCCGCGTGCAGTGGTCGGTGGAGCAGATGTTCGACTACTTCCCGCGCCTCAAGGAGCGGCGCAACACCAAGGCCGGCAGCCTCTCGGGCGGCGAGCAGCAGATGCTGACCATGTGCCGCTCGCTGCTGGGCAACCCGCTGGTGATGCTCATCGACGAGCCCACCGAGGGCCTGGCGCCCAAGATCGTGCAGGTGGTCGGCGAGGCCATCCGCGACATCCACGGCAAGGGCGTGTCGGTGGTGCTGGTGGAGCAGAAGCTGGCCATCGCGCTCAAGGTGTCGAGCCGCGTGTGCGTCATGGGCCATGGCCGCATCGTCTTCGAGGGCACGCCGCACGACCTCACTTCCAACCCCCAACTCATGAAAGATTGGCTCGCTGTATGACGACCGCACCCATTCCCCAGGGCTACCCCGCGGCCCAGCCCTTCACCCCTGCCAGCTACCCCGGCCTGTCGGGCAAGGTGGTGCTGAACACCGGCGCGGGCAGCGGCATCGGCCGCGCCATGGCCCACGCCTTCGCGCGCCACGGCGCGAAGCTGATGCTGCTCGATATCGACACCGCCGGACTGGAGCAGACGCGCGCCCAGTTGCGCGAGGCCTTCCCGGGCGTGGAAGTGCACATCGTGCAGGCCTCTATCGCCGACGACGTGGCCGTGGAGCAGGCCTGCGCCGCCACCGAGGCGCGCTTCGGCCGCATCGACATCCTGCTGAACAACGCCGGCATCTCGATGAACAAGCCCTCGCTGGAGCTCACGCCCGCCGAGTGGCGCCGCGCCATCGACATCGACCTCTCGGGCGTCTTCTACTGCGCGCAGGCCGCCGGCCGGCGCATGGTCGGGCAGGGCGGCGGGGTGATCCTGAGCACCGCGTCGATCTGGGGGCTGTCCACCTCGGCCAACCGCCTGGCGTACTGCGCGGCCAAGGCCGGCGTGGTGTCGCTCACCAAATGCCTGGCGGCCGAGTGGGCGCGGCACCGCATCCGCGTCAACGCCATCTGCCCCGGCTACACGCACACCGCCCTCATGGACGACCTGATGGACAAGGGCGTCATCGACGGTGCCGAACTGTGCGGCAAGACCCCCATGAACCGCCTGGGCCGCCCCGAGGAAATGGCCGAGGCCGCGCTCTACCTGGCGTCCGACGCCGCGGCCTTCATCACCGGCCACGCCCTGGTGTCGGACGGCGGCTGGCTGGCCAACGGCTACTAAGAAGGTGTGAACGAATCCGCCATGCCCGCTCATCCCGCAAAAACGCACGCCCTCGGCGTTGCAAATGCTCGCCATAGCCCACGCTATGGCTGCGCTTTGCGCCTTGATGGCGCATGTTTGTGCGGCCTGCTCGGGCACGCCGGATTCATTCACACCTTCTGAGATAAACGCTATTGAAAAAATAGCTGCCAGCGCTTGCTGCATAAGCGCTGGATGCCAATTTTGCTTGAAATTTCCACTGTGCACAGAACCTGACAGGAACACCCCATGCCATTGCATACCCCCCTGGCCCCCGCGAGCGACTGGGTCCAGCTCTCCACCACCGATGCGGACTGGGCGCAGGCCGACCCGGCGCTGCTGGGCGCGCTGCTGGCCCACATGCACATCATTCGCGGCTTCGAGGAATGCGTGCTGGAGCTGGCCGGCGAAGGCCTGGTGCACGGCCCCGCGCACTCCAGCATCGGCCAGGAGGGCGGCGCCGCCGGCTCCATCGTCGGCCTGACCACGGCCGACCAGATCAACGGCTCGCACCGCGGGCACCACCAGTTCCTCTCCAAGGCGCTGGGCCACATCGCCCCGCAGGGCATCGACCCCAAGGCGCCGCTGGAGGGCGCGGTGCAGCAACTGCTGCAGCGCACGCTGGCCGAAATTCTGGGGCTGGACCAGGGCTTCTGCCACGGCCGGGGCGGCTCCATGCACCTGCAGTGGGTCGAGGCCGGCGCTTTAGGCACCAACGCCATCGTGGGCGGCGGCGTGCCGCTGGCCGCCGGCGCGGCCTGGGCGCACAAGCATGCGGGCACCGACGCCGTGGCCGTGACCTACTTTGGCGACGGCGCCGTCAACATCGGCTCGGTGCTGGAGACCATGAACCTGGCGGCCGCCTGGAAGCTGCCGCTGTGCTTCTTCATCGAGAACAACCGCTACGCCGTCTCCACCACGGTGGAAGAGTCCACGGCCGAGACGCGCCTGTCGGCGCGCGGCCTGGCCTTCAACATCCCGAGCTGGAAGGTGGACGGCATGGACCCGCTGGCCGTGCACCTGGCCATGCAGGAGGCGCTGGCACACATGCGCGCGGGCAAGGGCCCGGCCGTGGTCGAGGCCGACGTGTACCGCTTCTTCCACCAGAACGGCCCCTTCCCCGGCAGCGCCTTCGGCTACCGCACCAAGGCCGAGGAGCAGGCGTGGCGTGCGCGCGACCCGCTGGCGCTGCTGGCCGGCCGGATGCAGGCGCGCGGCCTGCTCACCGCCGACGATGCCGAGGCGCTGCGCCAGCGCGTCAAGGACGCCATGGCCCAGGCCTGCGCCCAGCTGCTGGAGGCCGACCCCTCGGGCAAGCCCGGCAAGCGCCGCATCCGCCCCGAGCTCTGGCCCAGCCCCGACTTCCGCGACGTGGGCGTGCGCGGCGACCTGCAGGAGCTGCAGGGCCTGCGCGCCGAAGAAGCGGCCACGTTCACCGGCAAGACCGAGCCGCGCAAGTTCGTCGACGTGGTGGCCGACGTGATGGCCCGCCGCATGGAGACCGATGCGGGCATCGTCGTCATGGGCGAGGACGTGCACCGCCTCAAGGGCGGCACCAACGGCGCCACGCGCGGCCTGCGCGACCGCTTCCCCGACCGCGTGCTGGGCACGCCCATCAGCGAGAACGCCTTCGCCGGCCTGGGCGGCGGCCTGGCCATGGACGGGCGCTACAAGCCCGTGGTGGAGTTCATGTACCCCGACTTCATGTGGGTGGCGGCCGACCAGGTGTTCAACCAGATCGGCAAGGCGCGCCACATGTTCGGCGGCGGCTTCGAGGTGCCGCTGGTGCTGCGCACCAAGGTGGCCATGGGCACGGGCTACGGCTCGCAGCACTCCATGGACCCGGCGGGCATCTTCGCCACCAGCCCGGGCTGGCGCATCGTCGCGGCATCGACCCCGTTCGACTACGTGGGCCTGATGAACGCCGCGCTGGCCTGCAAGGACCCGGTGCTGGTGATCGAGCACGTGGACCTCTACAACGGCACCGGCCCCGCGCCCGTGGACGACCTGGACTACATCATCCCCGTGGGCAAGGCCGCGGTGCGCCGCAGCGGCCAGGCCGTGACGGTGCTGACCTACCTGTCGATGGTGCAGCACACGCTGGAAGCCGTGGAGCAGACCGGCATCGACGCCGAGGTGGTGGACCTGCGCTGGCTCGACCGCGCCAGCCTGGACTGGGACACCATCGAGGCCAGCATCCGCAAGACCAACAACGTGCTCATCGTCGAGCAGGGCGCGCGCGGCACCTCCTACGGCGGCTGGCTGGCCGACGAGATCCAGCGCCGCTGCTTCGACTGGCTGGACCAGCCCGTGCAGCGCGTGACCGGCGCCGAGGCCTCGCCCAGCATCTCCAAGGTGCTGGAGCGCGCCGCCGCCGCGCGCACCGAGGAAGTGGTGCAGGGCCTGCAACAAGTAATGCGCGACCAAGGCCGCGCCTGAGCCAAGGAGACACACCATGTCGATGAAGATGATTTCCCCCCTCGAAGTGGGCCTGGGCGTGCGCGACCTGCCGCGCATGCGCCACTTCTACGAAAACGCGCTGGGCTGCCAGTTCGTGAGCGAAGTGGCCGTGCCGGCCGACAAGGCGCGCCAGGCGGCGCTGTCCGACGGCGGCTACATCGTGGTGCGCCTGCAGACCAGCTACGGCGAGCGCATCAAGCTGCTGGCGCCGGTCAATCCGCCCGCCGCCGCCGCCACGCACGGCGGCCCCATCCTGGACCAGCCCAACGCCTGCTACCTGACGTTCATCGTCGATGACATCGACGCCGCCATCGCGCGCCTGCAGGCGCACGGCGCGGAATTCCTCACCGGCCCCGCGCGCGTGGAAGTGCGTCCCGGCACCTTCCTGTCGTTCTGCCGCGACCCCGAGGGCAACGTGCTGGAGCTGGTGCAGTACGCCGACATTCACGCCTACCGGCCTGACCTGAAGAACGGGAGCGTGTGACATGGCGACTTTGCTGCGAATGCCCGAGGTGGCGGCCAACGCCACCCACGCCACCCTGGCCGCGTGGTCGAAGAAGGAGGGCGAGCTGATCGCCGTGGGCGACTGCCTGGCCGAAGTGGAGACCGACAAGGCCATCGTCGAGATCAGCGCCGACAGCGCGGCCGTGATGGGCCAGTGGCTGGTGCAGGCAGGCCAGGAGGTGGAAGTGGGCGCGCCCATTGCCGTGCTGCTGGCTGCGGGCGAGGCGGCTGCCGATGTGCAGGCCTTGCTGCAGGCCGCGGGGGGCGTGGCCGCCGCGCCCGCTGCCGGGGCGGCGCCCGCCGTCTCCGGCACGCCTGCCCCAGCGGCCGCTGCGGCCCCTGCGGCGGCCCCGGCCGGTGGCGGCCGCCTGCGCGCCAGCCCGCTGGCGCGCCGCCTGGCGGCCCAGCGCGGCGTGGACCTGTCCCGGCTGCAGGGCAGCGGCCCCGGGGGGCGCATCGTCAGGATCGACGTGGAGCGCGCCCAGGCCGTCGCACCGGCCCCCGCGCCGGTGGCTGCGGCCCCGGCCGCCGCGCCGGCGGGCTCCGGCGCCAGCGCCTTCACCGAGGTGCCGCACTCCAGCATGCGCCGCACCATCGCCCGGCGCCTGGCGGAGAGCAAGTCCACCATCCCGCACTTCTACCTCACGGTGGAGTGCCGCATGGAGCGCCTGCTGGCGCTGCGCGCCGAGATCAACGCGGCCGCGAGCCGCAAGATCTCGGTCAACGACTTCATCGTGCGCGCCGTGGCCGTGGCCCTGCGCGAGGTGCCGCAGGCCAACGTGGGCTGGACCGAGACCGCCATGCGCCAGTACGCGCAGGCCGACGTGGCCGTGGCCGTGTCCACCGACACCGGCCTCATCACGCCCATCGTGCGCGCGGCCGACCGCAAGACGCTGTCGCAGATCAGCGCCGAGATCGCCGACCTGGCCGCGCGCGCCCGCGCCGGCCAACTGCGCCCCGAGGAATACCAGGGCGGCTCGTTCAGCGTGAGCAACCTGGGCATGCACGGCGTGGGCGCGTTCTCGGCCATCATCAACCCGCCACAGGCCGCCATCCTGGCGGTGGGCGCGTCGCAGCACAAGCCGGTGGTCGAAAACGGCGAACTCAAGGTGGGCACGGTAATGGCCTGCACGCTGTCGGTGGACCACCGCGCCATCGACGGCGCCCTGGCCGCGCAGTGGCTGGCCGCGTTCCAGCGCGCCATCGAGGCGCCCCTGTCCATGCTGATCTGAGATGAAACAACACCCCCCTGAGCCGCTACGCGGCTTCCCCCCGCTCTCGCATGGCTGCGCCATGCGGGCAGGGGGACGCCACCAGCGCGGCGGGGCGGCCCTTGCGCGGTGGCCCGCGCATGGGCCGCGCCGGTTTCGTACGACGCAAGCGGCGCATAGCGCCATGGAATACAGAAATGTCTGAGCACACTTTCGATCTGCTGGTCATCGGCGGCGGGCCGGGCGGCTACGTGGCCGCCATCCGCGCCGCGCAACTGGGCATGAAAACCGCGCTGGTGGAGAAAGCCCAACTGGGTGGCGTCTGCCTGAACTGGGGCTGCATTCCCACCAAGGCGCTGCTGCGCTCGGCCGACGTCCTGCGCATGGTGCGCGGCGCGGCGCAGTTCGGCGTCAAGGCGCAGCCGCCCGAGGCCGACCTGCCCGCCATGGTGGCGCGCTCGCGCGCCGTGGCGGCGCAGCTCAACAAGGGCGTCACCGGCCTACTGAAAAAGAATGGCGTCAAGGTCTTCACTGGCCATGCGCGCCTGCAGGGCGGCGGCGCGGTCGCCGTCACGGGCGAGGGCGGTGGCGCGCAGGTGCTGCGCGCCGCGCACACCGTGCTGGCCACGGGCGCACGGGCGCGCCAGCTGCCGCAGCTGCCCGCCGACGGCCAGAGCGTGTGGACCTACCGCGAGGCGCTCACGCCGCCCGCCTGCCCCAAGCGCCTGCTGATCGTGGGCGCCGGGGCCATCGGCATCGAGTTCGCCAGCTTCTACCGCGCCGTGGGGGCCGAGGTCACGGTGGTCGAGATGGCGCCGCGCGTGCTGCCGCTGGAGGACGAAGAAATTTCCGCCCAGGTGGCCGCCAGCCTGCAGAAAGACGGCATCCAGGTGCACACCCAGGTGGCGCTGGAGCAGGCCACGCGCGTGGATGGCGCGTGGCAGCTCACGCTGCGCCCGCAGGGCGGCGGCAGCGCGCTGCAGGCGCAGGCCGACGTGGTGCTGGTGGCCGCCGGCATCGTCGGCAACGTGGAAGACCTGGGCCTGGACAAGACCCGCGTGCAGGTGGAGAAGACCCACATCGTCACCGATGCGCAGTGCCGCACGGCCGAGCCCGGCGTGTACGCCATCGGCGACGTGGCCGGGCCGCCGTGGCTGGCGCACAAGGCCAGCCACGAGGGCGTGCTGTGCGTGGAGCACATCGCCGGCCTGCACCCGCACGCGCTGGACCCGCGCCGCGTGCCGGCCTGCACCTACAGCCACCCGCAGGTGGCCAGCGTGGGCTGGACCGAGGCGCAGGCCCGGGCGGCGGGGCGCGCCGTCAAGGTGGGCAAGTTCCCCTTCTCCGCCAACGGCAAGGCCATCGCCATGGGCGAGACCAAGGGCTTCGCCAAGGTGGTGTTCGATGCCGCCAGCGGCGAGCTGCTGGGCGCGCACATGGTGGGCGAGGAGGTGACCGAGATGATCCAGGGCTTCGCCATCGCGCAGAGCCTGGAGACCACCGAGGCCGAGCTCATGGCCACCATCGTGCCGCACCCCACGGTGTCCGAGTCCATGCACGAGGCCGTGCTGGCGGCCTATGGCCGGGCCCTGCATATCTGACCAGGAGACTTTTGATGTACGACTTTCAGGACAAGACGCTGCTGCTCACCGGCGCCAACGGCGGCATCGGCCGCGCCGTGGCGGCGCTTTTCTACGCCCATGGCGCCAACCTGGTGCTGGCCGACCTGGACCACGCGGGCCTGGAGGCCTTCGCCCACGGGCTGGGCGGCGATGTGGCCCGGCGCGTGGCCGTGCTGCGCATGGACGCCGCCAACCCCGATGACGCGCAAAAGGCCGTGGACGTGGCGCAGGCGCGCTTCGGCGGCATCGACCACCTCGTGCCCTCGGCCGGGCTGTACCTGGCGCAGCCGGTGCAGGAGATGACCGACGCGCAGTGGCGCCAGACGATTTCCATCAACCTCGACGGCGTGTTCTACCTCACGCGCCGCGCCATCCCGCACCTGCAGGGCGGCAGCGCCATCGTCAACCTGACTTCCATGGCGGGCCACCGCGGTGCGTTCTACAACGCGCACTACAGCGCGTCCAAGGGCGGGCTCATGAGCCTGACCCGCTCGCTGGCGCGCGAGCTGGGCCCGAAGACGCGGGTCAACGCCGTGTCGCCCGGCGTCATCGCCACGCCCATGACCAATGACCTCATCGCGCGGCGCGGCCAGGAGTCGGTGGAGCAGACGCCCCTCAAGCGCCTGGGCCAGCCCGGCGAGATCGCCAGCGTGATCGGCTTCCTGTGCAGCAGCGCGGCGAGCTTCATCACGGGCGAGGTCATCCACGTCAACGGCGGCCTCTACATCGCAGGCTGAAGGAGTCAACGACATGCTGAATTTGCAAGATGCTTCGCTGCTGCGCACGCAGTGCCTGATCGACGGCCAATGGGTGGGCGCGGTGGATTCCGGGCAGACCATCGCCGTCACCAACCCGGCCACGGGCGCGCACATCGCCACCGTGCCGCGCTTCGGCGCCGCGCAGGCGCGCCAGGCCATCGAGGCGGCGAACCGCGCCTGGCCCGCCTGGCGCGCGCGCACCGCCAAGGAGCGCGCGGCGCTGCTGCGCCGCTGGTACGAGCTGATCCTGGCGAACCAGGAAGACCTGGCGCGCATCATGACCACCGAGCAGGGCAAGCCCCTGGCCGAGGCGCGCGGCGAGATCGCCTACGCCGCCTCGTTCATCGAGTGGTTCTCCGAGGAAGGCAAGCGCGTCTATGGCGACACCATTCCGGCGCCCCTGGGCAGCCAGCGCATCGTCGTCACCAAGGAGCCCATCGGCGTGTGCGCAGCCATCACGCCGTGGAACTTCCCGGCCGCGATGATCACGCGCAAGGCCGGCCCGGCGCTGGCGGCGGGCTGCACCATGGTGGTCAAGCCGGCCTCGCAGACGCCGCTCACCGCGCTGGCGCTGGCCGTGCTGGCCGAGCGCGCGGGCATTCCGGCGGGCGTGCTGTCGGTGGTGACGGGCGCGGCCGGCGAGATCGGCACCGAGCTGGCCACGAACCCGCTGGTGCGCAAGCTCACCTTCACGGGCTCCACCGAGGTCGGCCGCACGCTGATGCAGCAAAGCGCCGCCACCATCAAGAAGGTGTCGATGGAGCTGGGCGGCAACGCGCCCTTCATCGTGTTCGAGGACGCGGACCTGGACGCCGCCGTCGAGGGCGCGCTGGTCTCCAAGTACCGCAACGCGGGCCAGACCTGCGTGTGCGCCAACCGCCTGTACGTGCACGCCAAGGTGTACGACGCGTTCGCGCAGAAGCTGGTGGCCGCGGTGCAGGCCATGCCGGTGGGCGACGGCCTGCAGGACGGCGTCCGCATCGGCCCGCTGATCGACGCCAAGGCCGTGGCCAAGGTGCAGGAGCACATTGCCGACGCCGTGGCCAAGGGCGCGCGCGTGCTCGCGGGCGGCAAGCCGCATGCGCTGGGGCAGTCGTTCTTCGAGCCCACCGTGCTCGCCGGCGTGACGCAGGACATGGCCGTGGCGCGGGAGGAAACCTTCGGCCCGCTGGCCCCGCTGTTCCGCTTCGAGACCGAGGACGAAGTCGTGGCCATGGCCAACGACACCGAGTTCGGCCTGGCCAGCTACTTCTACGCGCGCGACCTGGGCCGCGTCTGGCGCGTGGCCGAGCGGCTGGAGTACGGCATGGTGGGCGTGAACACCGGCCTCATCTCCAACGAGGTGGCGCCGTTCGGCGGCGTCAAGCAGTCGGGCGTGGGGCGCGAGGGTTCGCACTACGGCATCGAGGACTATCTGGTCGTCAAGTACATCAACATGGCGGGGATCTGAGCGATGCAGATCGACGGCAAGACCCGGCTGGTCGGCATCGTGGCCGACCCCATCGCCCACGTGCGCACGCCGCAGCTCTTCAACGCCGCCGCCGCCCAGCAGGGGCTGAACGCCGTGTGCGTGCCGCTGCACGCGGCGCCCGCGCACCTGCCGCAGCTGCTGGCGGGGCTGGCCGGCTGCCAGAACCTGGCCGGGCTGGTCGTCACCATCCCGCACAAGGAGGCCGTGACCGCGCATTGCGGTGAACTGACCCCGGCGGCGCGCCTGGTGGGCGCCGCCAACGTGCTGCGCTGGGATGCCGCGCGGGGCCACTGGGTGGGCGGCAACCTCGACGGCGACGGCTTCGTCGCCGGGCTGAAGGAGCGCGGGCACACCCTGGCGGGCCAGCGCGTGCTGCTGCTGGGCGCAGGCGGCGCGGGCAAGGCCATCGCCTACGC
Source organism: Acidovorax sp. YS12 (assembly GCA_021496925.1). Classification (NCBI taxonomy): domain Bacteria; kingdom Pseudomonadati; phylum Pseudomonadota; class Betaproteobacteria; order Burkholderiales; family Comamonadaceae; genus Acidovorax; species Acidovorax sp. YS12. The sequence goes on along the minus strand of CP053915.1, from coordinate 1,676,991 downwards.
CGTGGGGCGCGAGCGGCCGGCCGCGCTGGTGTTGAGCAACCGCTCCATGGCGCGCGCCGAGGAGGCCGTGCAGCGCCTGGCCCCGGCGCTGCCGGGCGTGGACGTGCGCACCGGCACGGCCGACGCCACGGGCTTCGACGTGGTCATCAACGCCACCGCCCTGGGCCTGCACGACGGCGACCCGGCGCCGCTGCCCACCGAGACCCTGCAGCCCGGCACCCTGGTGTGCGAGGCCGTGATGCGCGACACCGCCTTGCTCGCCGCCGCGCGCGCACGCGGCGCCACGGCCCACCCGGGGCACGGCATGCTGTACGGGCAGATGGTGGAAATCGCCCGCTTCTTCGGCCTGGCCATTGCGCCGGGCAACGTGCCGCGCCTGTTCGGCTGACGCGGGGTTTTCAATGAAAATGGGCTCCAGCGCTTGTGCAGCAAGCGCTGGAAGCTATTGAAAGAGGAGCGATCCAGTCGCTCCGCACGGCGTTAGCGCTTGGTGAAAGCCAGCGGCAGCGAGAGCCCGACAGCGCCAGCCAGGTCGGTGACCGACAACATCAGCGTGTGGGCGCCGGCGGCCAGCGGCGCGGGGCGCAGGGCGGAGTCGAGCGCCATGGTCACGGGCGGGCCGAATGCGTGGGCGATGCCGCCGCCCGGGGCTTCCACGGGGGCGTTCTTCTCCACGTCGTAGAGGATATGGAGGGGCTCCACGGTGTCGCCCGCGTAGATGTCGCGGTCCACGCGGTCGGGCGGGGCGCTGGGGTCGGCGAAGTCGATGTCCCGTGCGCCGATGATTTCACCGGCCATGCGCAGGGTCGCCGGGTCCAGCTTGTAGTTCAGCAACAGCAGCACGATGCGCGTTTCAGCGGTTCGGGCACTTTTCAGGCGCACCGGCGCGCCGTACAGGGCCGCGTTGAGGCTGCCGCCCTCGCTGATTTCGATCGACAGGGTATGGAGCAGCAGGGGCTGGCCGCCGAGCTGCAGCCAGCGCTGCGTGTCGTAGAGCAACTGGCCGTAGCCTTCGACGATCTCGGCCGAGGCGAAGGGCGTGCTGCCGGTGATCTTGACCACGCCGGCGCCCGCCGGCTGCACCTGCAGCAGGTCGGCAAGCTGCACGCCATACAGGGAGGTGATGTCGCCGAAGATGGTGTCGCCCCGGACTTGCAGCGGCGCGACGTGGATGGCCGAGGGCGCTTGCTCCGCCTGGCGCGTGTGGCGCTCGACCAGGCCCATGTACCCGGCGGGCATGCCCAGCGCCTGGTACACGCTGCGCTGGCGCGCGCTGCGCGTGCGCAGGGGGAAGTAGATGCTCAGGCCGCTGGCGTTGCGTGCCTGGGGGCCGGTGATGTTGAAGACGATGGCGTCCTGCAAGGCCTGGTTCAGTGCCGCCTGGGGGCCGGTGGCGATGCCGTCGGCGCCGAGCAGCGCGGCGAACTGGCGCAGGTCCACCAGGTCGAGGGCGTCCTTGGCATCCGGCTCGTAGCCGAAGGTGGTGGTGCGCACGCGCGCCATGGCGACCTGCTTCCAGCGCTCGATGGCGGCATCGCCCTCGGCGAGCCGGGTGCCGGGCAGGGCCTTGGCCCGCGGCAGCACCGCGGCGAACGTGGGCGGCCAGAACACGCCGCCGCCCGCATGCGCGCGCTTGGCGCCGCTGTCGTAGTGGGCGTGCACGGCGCGCGCCCACTGCTCCAGCCGCTCCAGCAGCGGCCCGATGCGCGCGAGGTCGATGATGCTGAAGGTCACGTAGTCCGACAGCGGCGGGATCGGGCTGTCCCCGGGGCGCTCGCGCAGCTGCTTGTCGTGGAAGGCCGTGGCCACGATCTGGCCGAATTCCGGCAGGCCCGGTGCGGGCTGGCGCGCCGCGGTTTCGATCACGCTCTTCCAGTCCCAGCCCGAGCCCGGCTCCAGCTCCTGCGATGCGCCCAGGTAGCGGGCATAGGGCTGGACCGCCTTGGCCACTTCCAGCGTGGCCATCAGGCAGGCGTCGAAGCCGATGTAGTCCAGCGTGATGCCCGTGGCGGCCTTGAAGCCCTGCAGGGCCCCTGCCATGGCGGGCAGCGGCATCATCTTGCCTTCGCCCGGATGGTTCTCGTCGCCGCCATAGCCGTAGTAGCCGCTGCCGTGGTCCCACAGCGCCAGCATGGTGCGCTCGGCGGGGTAGGCGCGCGTGCCCCAGATCAGGAAGTCCTGCAGCGTGTCGCCGGAATCCATGTCCTGTGCGCCCAGGTCCGCCAGCTCTTTCAATGTGCCATTGGCCAGCTCGAAGCGCTTGACCGTCTTCCAGCTCGGCACCAGGCCGCCCGGGTCGCGCTTGTCGGCGCCGCCCGTGGTGATGATGACGCGGGTGTACGCCGAGCCTTGCGCGGCCAGCATTTCCTGCAGGTTGCCGGTGCCCGCGTTGCCCATGCTCTCCAGGTTGGAGCCCAGCAGGTAGACGAGCAGCGTGGTGCGGGCCGGGCTGGCGCCGCCGCCGCTGCCGCCGCAGGCGGCGAGCCCTCCGGCGAGCAGGGCGGCGGCAGTGCCGAGCATGTGGCGGCGTGAAATGGGGGGCATGAAAGTCCTCTCAGTGGTGGGGTGGATGGGCGCGTGAAGGAAAGAACCCATGCGGCTCAGGGCCGCAGGCTGGGGGGCACCAGGCTGCGCTTGAACTCGTCGATCAGCGCGCGCGCCTTTTCGGGGTCGGTGTAGACCGGCGGCGCGCCGTCCGCTGGCTGCGCCTTCTGCGCAGCGGCCTGGTCTTCTCCTTCCAGCGGCTTGCCGGGGCACACGGTTTCGCGCTGCGCGGGCGCCTCGCCCAGCAGGTAGGCCGTCACCTGCGGATCGACGCAGCCATCGGCGTAGGGATAGACGCCGTGCTGGAAATCGCCCGTGACGTACACGCGGCGGGCGCCGGGCAACTGGGCGAAGAAGGTGTTGGCGCCGTCGGTGTTGGTGGCTGCGTCGTACTGCGTCTGCACGAACAGCACCGGCAACTGTTGCATGGCCGCCGGGCTGGGCTTGTGGACCGAGGGGCCGCCCCAGAAGGCGCAGGCGTTCAGCGCCAGCAGGCCGCCGAAGTACATGGGCGCCTGCTGCGCCGCGCCGCGCACCGTGGCGGTCCATTGCGCCAGGTCGGTGATGGCGGGCGTGTCGTTGCAGCGGATGGCGACGCCGGCCGCGCCGTCCACCTGGATGCTGTGCGCCTCGGGCGCCAGCCAGGTTGTGCGGTACCTGCCGTAGAGCGTCCATGCGGCCTTGTGCAGCAGCGCGTCGTGCTGGCTGCTGTCGGGGTCGAAGACCTGCTGCGCCAGCGCGTTGCGGACCGCGCTGGCGTCGGCCGCATCGGGCACGCTTTGCAGCGCCGCATCCAGTCCCCGGGCCGCCGCGATGTGGCCGAGGTAGGCCATGGCGTCCGCGCGGTTGTAGCCCAGGCCGCTCAGGGATTCGGCCAGCACGGCCTGCACGCGCGGGTGCAGGCGCGGCATCACGGCGCGCACTTCGTCCCCGGTCGCGCCCAGGCGGAAGAAGTTTGGGTGCCGCACGGCGTAGGGCACCATCACCTCGTCGAACAGGCGCTGGCGCGCGGGGGGCTGCGAGTGCAGCAGCGATTTTTCGATGGTGGTGCCGAAGTCCAGCGCGCTGTCGAGCACCATGCGCCCGACTTTCTCGGGGAACAGGCTGGCGTACCAGGCGCCCAGCCAGGTGCCGTAGGAGTAGCCCAGGTAGTTGAGCTTGCCGTCCCCGAGCAGGCCGCGCAGCAAGTCCATGTCGCGCGCCGTGGCGTCGGTGTTGATGTAGGGGGTGAGGGGGTTTTTCCCGCACGCCTCGGCCGTCTTGCGGCCGTTGTAGTGGGCGTTGGCGAGGTTCGCGGGCGTGTCCCACCCCGCCGGGCTGTAGTCCACGAAGCGCTCCAGCTCGTTGGTGGCGCAGTGCAGCCGCGTGCTGGCGCCCAAGCCGCGCGGCGAGAAACCCACCATGTCGTACTCGGCGAGCAGGCGCAGTTGCTGCGCGCCCTGCGGGCTGCCGGGGTCGCTCAGGGCGAAGGCGCCCAGCAGCGTGAGGGCATTGCCCAGCCCGTCGCCGCCCGGCCCGCCGGGGTTGAACAGCAGGGCGCCGCGCCGCTTGGGCGGCGTGCCCGCCGCCAGGCGCATCACCGCCAGGGTGATGTCGCCGCGTCCGGGGTCGGCCCAGTCGAGCGGCGCGCTCACCTGGGCGCAGCGCAGCCGCTCGCCCGCCAGCGCCCACAGTGCGTCGAGCTTGGGGCTGCGCGGGCCGATGATGGTGGCGTCGCATTCCGCCCATTGCACGGCCTGCGTGCGGTACTTCTGCAGCGGGTCGGGCGGGCTATCGCTGCTGCTGCCGCCGCAGGCGGCCAGGCTGGCTGCCAGGGCCACGGCGGCGGCCAGCCGGGTGGCGCGGCGGCTGGCGGGGGAAGTCGATGTGGGCATGGTGCGTTCTCCGGTGGCGTGGTGCATGAAAACTCCTGTTTTGATAGCTGCTGGCGCTTGTCCATCAAGCGTTGCGGGTCGTTTTGGCACGTGATCGCCGCCAGCCCAGCAGCCCCACGGGCAGCGACAGCAGCAGCACGCCCCACTGCGACAGCGTGGGAATGGCCTGTGCCCCGGCGGGGGGCGCGGCGCCCAGCAGCAGCGGGGCGAAGGGGTCGGCGATCACGCCGGGGGCGGGGTCGTTGTCGCCGTCGCCGTTGTCGGCCACGGTGTAGGCCACCGTGTCGCCGCTGGCCGCGCCGTGGGCGAACCAGCCCGTCTGCCCGCCGTGCGGGCCGTGCTTGTGCGGCGCCAGGCCCGCCAGGCTGCCCGTGGGGTAGCGCACCTGCACCTGCAGCGTGGCGCCCGTGCAGCCGGTGGCGGCAAAGCGCAGCACGCCCAGCGGGGCGGTGGCGCGGGCCGGCAGGCCGTCGGCCGGGGTGGCGTTGTCCAGCGCCAGGCGGGCGAACGTGCAGCCCGCCGGGCCGGCGACGCTGACCGTGGCCGTGCCGCCCGAGACGGGGAAGGCGGCGGCGTCCACCTGGTGTGCCAGCGCGGCCGAGGCGGCGGCGTGGCCGGCGTCGCCCGCGTAGCTGGCGGTAACGCCGTGTGCCCCCGTCAGCGGCGTGGCGGTGCAGGTGTACGGCGCGGCGGGCACGGTGCACAGGGTGGCGGTGCCGTCCTTGAAGGTGACGGCGCCCGTGGGGCTGGCCGCGCCGGAGAGCGTGGCGGTGAAGGTCACGGGCACGCCTGCCGCGCTTGGGCTGGCGGGGCTGGCGGCCAGCGCCAGCGCGGTGCTGGCCATGAAGCGGGCCGACACCATGGCGTCGCGCCCGGGGCTCGCCAGCGTGCAGGTGCTGCCGCTGGCGCCAGCGCAGTCGTCGCCCCAGGCCGCGAGCACGTAGCCGGGCTCCGGCTGGGCGGTGCAGGTGGCGGGCGCGGCGCTGCTGACGGTGGCCGGGCAGTCGATGCGGCCTTGCGCGGCGGGCGGCTGCTGCACGCCCACCCGCCATACGCCGGGGATGCGCGCCAGCGTGATGGCGATGGCGCAGTCGCTTTGCATGTTGAGGACGGTGACGGTGTTGCGGTCGGTCAGCCCGCTCTTGTCCACGATGGGTTGGCAACTGCCGTCGGTCGTGCTGGTGCTGGCGCTGTCCACCTGCCAGCCGGGGCGGGGCGTGACGGTGAAGGTGGTGCCGGTGGCCTGGGGCAGGTGGCGCCGCTCGGCGGGCGCCAGGGCGGAAAAGGCCTCGGGCGGCTGCGCCGTGGCGGTGGCGTGGTAGCCGCTGCCGCCGCGCACCAGCCGCAGTGGGTTGCCGCCGGGGGCGACGATGGTGGCGCTGGCATTGCTGCTGCCGAAGTCCACGGCAAAACTGACCATCCCCGGGATCAGGTCCACCGCCCAGAACACGCTGGCAGGGGTGTTGGGGAAATCCGTCGCGTAGGTGTAGGGCGCGCCGCCGGCGCCGGGGTTGTGCAGGGCGGCCAGTTCGCTGTAGCCGGGCCTGCGCCAGTCGTTGTAGCCGTTGCGCCCGGCGCCGCCGTTCTCGGCATTGGCGGCAGCGATGGCGGCGGCAAGCTGGCTGGCGGTATAGAGCGTGGCCGTGCCGGTGCAGGTGCCGCCGCTCCACTGCTGGCCTTCGGCGCAGCGTTGCCACATCTCGTGCGTGGCCTGGGGGCTGGAGTTGCCGTTGACGAGGATGCTGTCGTCGCCCGCCACGGGCATGAAGGGCTGGGCCTGCGCCAGCAGCGGCGCGGCCAGGGCCAGGGCCAGGGTCAAGGCGAGGGGCGTGGTGGGCTGCATGGGTTACTCTTTTTTTGATAGCTGCTGGCGCTTTTCTGGTGGGCGCTGGGGGCGGAAACACCGTTGAACCAGGTGCGTGTGGGGAGGCATCGTAGGGATTCGTGGCGTGTTGCGGTATCCCTGAAATTGGGTAATTTGAGGGGGTGGGGCGCCGTGGCGGCGCGCCTGCCTCAGTACCGCCGCCACGGCGCGGGCCGGCGCAAATTACCCAATTTCAGGGATATGCCGCCGGGCCGGGGTGGCCTAGGATGGCGCCTGCCTTGCACTCCCCGTTGCCGACGCCGCCATGCCATGACCGTTGCCCTTCCTGCCCCCGAATCCGTACTGCCCGCGCCCGTGCTGGTGGTGGAAGACGAGCCGCTGCTGCAGCAGCGTTTGCGCGGCGTGCTGCTGGCGCTGGGCTACGCGCCGGACGCGCTGCTGTTCGCGGCCACGCTGGCCGAGGCGCGCGCCGGCCTGGCGCAGCAGCCCGTGGCGCTGGCGCTGGTGGATTTACAACTGCCCGACGGCAACGGGTGCGATCTGATCGCGCAGCTGCGCGCCGACGACCCTGGCCTGGGCATCCTGGTGGTGTCGGCCTGGAGTTCGGAGGACGCGATTCTGGGCGCGCTGCGCGCCGGGGCCACGGGCTACGTGCTCAAGGAGCGCGACGACGTGGAGGTACAGCTCTCCATCCGCAGCGTGCTGCGCGGCGGCGCGCCAATCGACCCGTTCATTGCGCGGCGCATTCTGCAACTGCTGCCGGCGCCTGCGCCCGCGGCGGCGGGCGCGGCCCCGGCCGAGGCGCTGAGCGAGCGCGAGGGCGAGATCCTGCGGCTGGTGGCCGATGGCCTCTCGAACCGCGAGATCGCCGAGCAGCTTTTCCTGTCGCGCTACACGGTGGAAAGCCACGTCAAGCGCATCTACCGCAAGCTGGCCGTATCGTCGCGCATGGGCGCGGTGAGCGCGGCGCGCACGCGCGGGTGGCTGGGCTGATGCGGCGGCTGGGGTTGTGGCTGGCGCTGTGGCTGCTGGCGTGGCCCGCGGCATGGGCCGACGGGATGGAGGCCGTGGCCTGCGCGCCGCGCATCGTGTCGGCGCAGGCCGCGCGCTCGGCCGATGGCGCCCGGCCGGTGCAGGGGTGGGAGCGCGTCACGCTGCCCGACAGGTGGGGGCGCCGCTGGCCCGGCTACAGCGGAACGGTCTGGTACCGCATCGACTGGGAGCGCGCGGACTGCGCGCCTGCCGCCCTGGGCCTGGGCATCGACGGCATCGGCAGCGCGGGCGAGGTGTTCATCAACGAGGACCTGCTGTGGCGCGACGCCTCGCTGGCCGAGCCGCTCTCGCGCAGCTGGAACGTGCCGCGCTGGTGGCTGCTGCCGGCGTCCACCCTGCGCGCGGGCAGCAACACCGTGTGGGTGCGCGTGGTGAGCGTGGCCGCGCTGTCGTCCGGCCTGGTGGGCACACTGCGCCTGGGCGATGCGGCGGACGTGGCGCGCGCGCAGGAGCAGGCCCAGTGGCGCCAGCGCACGGTGTACTTCGTCAACGCCGTGCTCGCCGGCATGGCGGCGGCGCTGTTCCTGCTGGTGTGGGGCCTGCGGCGGCAGGAGCGGGCCTATGGCTGGTTCGCCCTCATGTCGCTGTGCTGGCTGGCCTACCTGAGCACCTACCTGGCCGACACGCCCTGGCCTTTCGCCGATTCGCTGGACCGCGCGCGCGCCAGCCTGGTGGCGCTGGTGGGCTACGTGCTGTGCGCCTGCCTGTTCACCTTCCGCTTCGGCGCGCAGCGCCTGCCGTGGGCCGAGCGCGCGCTGTGGCTGCTGGCGGCTCTGGGTGCGGCGGCGGCGTGGTGGGCGCCGCAGGGCGCCGAGAGTGCCTGGTTCGCTGCCATCTGGCGCGGCGCCATGGCGGTGTTCCTGCTCAACGGGCTGCAATTCCAGTGGCATGCGTGGCGGCCGGGGCGCGGCGTGGCGCAGCGGCTGCTGGCGCTGTGCTGGCTGGTGCTCGTGGCGGTGGCGCTGTTCACGCTGGGCCTGGTGCCGGACGTGTGGCACGTGGCGCGCAACTGGGCGGCGCTCAGCGGCATTGCCACCATCGTGCTGGTCATGCTGCTGCTGGGCGGCCAGCTGGCGCAGCAGATGCGCAGCGCCGAGCGCTTCCAGCGCGAACTGGAGGCGCGCGTGGCCGAGGCGCGCGCCGAACTGGCCCACGCCGTGGCGCGCGAGCATGCGCAGGCGCTGGACAACGCCAAGCTGCAGGAGCGCATGCAGATCGCGCACGACCTGCACGACGGCCTGGGCGGCAGCCTGGTGCGCGGCATGGCGCTGCTGGAGCAGGCGGGCGGGCAGTTGCCCGGTGAGCGCGTGCTGTCGCTGCTCAAGACGCTGCGCGACGACCTGCGCCAGGTGATCGACCACGGATCGAGCGCGGGCGCCACCGTGCCCGCGACGCCGGTGCAGTGGGCCGCGCCGCTGCGCCACCGCGTCACGCGCATCCTCGACGAGATGGGCGTGGCCAGCGAATGGCGCATCGCCGCGCAGTGGCGGGGCCCGGTGGAGGAGGGCGGCTGCCCGAGCGCGCTGCAGTGCCTGCTGCTGACGCGGCTGGTGGAGGAGGCGCTGTCCAACGTCATCAAGCACAGCCAGGCGCGGCGCGTGTGCGTGGAGTGCGCGTTGCCGCTGCCCGGGGTGTTCGTGGTGCGCGTCGAGGATGACGGTCGGGGCTTCGACGTGGACGCCGTGCAGCGCGCGGGCCTGTCGGTGGGCATGCGCAGCATGGCGGCGCGCGCCGAGCGCATGGGCGCGGTGTTCCAGGTGGCGTCCAGCGCGGGGGGCACGGCGGTGAGTGTGGTGCTGCGCATGCTGCCGGGCAGGCCCGGGAGTGAACATGCCGAATCAGGCGCCAGCCCTTTCCAGCAAAGCGCGAGCAGCTACTGAAAGAGAAGCAGGAAGCCTGTCAGGGTGCGGGCGCTCAGGGGCCGCCGGGCTCCGGCCGCGTGAGCTGCCACGCCACGCGCCCGAGCCAGCCCAGCGCCGCCAGCGCGGCCAGGCCGGTCAGCCAGCCGCCCAGGCGCGCCTGGTCGTCCAGCAGGTAGGCGTTGCACAGGCGCAGCGGGGCGTCGCGGTAGAGCTGGCCGGCCACCGCCGTCATCGGCAGCACGTTGCCCAGGAAGAAGCCCTGCACCACCCGCCCCGCCGGGCGCCACGACAGCCGCAGCGCCGCGCCCGCGAGCAGCAGCGCGGCGTGCTTGGCCAGCTCCACGCCCGCGTCGCGCAGCGCCAGGTCGAGCGCGCGCGGCACCATCAGCACCGCCAGCACCACGCCCGCCAGCACCAGGCCGCTGATGCCGTGGGCGTTCCAGCGCGCCACGGCGCCGCGCGCGCGGGCCGGCAGGGCGGCGGCCAGCAGCGCGCCCGCCAGCAGCAGCAGCGGAAACTGCAGCACCATGTGGCGCCACATGCTGGCCTCCAGCGCCTGGCGCGGCCCGGGCAGGGCCAGCAGCGCGAGCAGGGCCAGGCCGGCCAGGCCCGGCTTCACCGGGGCCCCCGCGCCAGGTGGCGCGCGTAGTCCAGCGCCAATTGCTGCTCGGCCAGGTCGAACACGCGCACCATGCGCCCGCGTGCGTCGAACACCAGCAGCGCGGCGTTGTGCTCGAAGTCGCCGCGCCCGTTGGGCACGACCACCACGCCCAGGCGGCGCAGCAGGGCCTGCTGCGGCCCGGCGCCGGGCACGCGCACGAAGCGCCACAGCGCCGGGTCGGCGCCCAGCGAGCGGGCGTAGGCGCGCAGCGCGGCGGGGTCGTCGCGCGCGCCGTCGAAGCTGATCGACAGCAGGCGCACCCCCGGCGCCGCGCCCGCCTGGGCGTCGGCCCGCAGCGCCGCCTGCAACTGCTGGAAGCTGCCGCCCAGCGACAGGCACACCGTCTCGCAGCGGGTGTAGATGAAATCGGCGATGGTCACGCCGCCGCCCTCGGCCAACAGCGCGGGCAGCGTGGCGGCGGCCACGCCGGGGCCCTGCACGGGCACGGCGGGCGCGGCCACGGGGTGCAGCGCCACCGCGCGGCGGCGCGCGCTTTCGTCGGTCCAGGCCTGGAAGCCGTGCGTCAGCCAGGCCGCCGCCGCCCAGCCGCACAGCAGCAGCACGGTACTGAGCAGGGCGGTGCGCAGCATTTCAGTAATCCATGGCGCTGCGCGCCACCCGCAGCGCATGAAACCGGCGCGGCCCAAGCGCGGGCAGCCGCGCAAGGGCCGCCCCGCCGCGCTGGCTGCGTCCCCCTGCCCGCATGGCGCAGCCATGCGAGAGCGGGGGGAAGGCCCGCAGGGCCTCAGGGGGGTGTCGTTTCATTGAGCGCCGCCTCGCCCTCGAACGGGACCGTGCGTCCGCTGGCCTGGCGCTCCTGGGCGAACAGGCTGGCGGGCACGGCCTCGGCCTGGTTCGACCAGCTCGAACGGATGAAGCTGGCCACGCCGGCCAGCTCGGCGTCGCCGAGCTGCTGGAAGCTGGGCATGGCGCCCTGGTACGCGATGCCCTTGACGTGGATCTCGCCCGTGATGCCGTGCAGCAGGATGTTGGCGAGCACGCGCGCGTCGCCCCGCACCCATTCCGAGCCGTCGAGTGGCGGGAACACGCCGGGCAGGCCCTGGCCCGCGGCCTGGTGGCAGGCGGCGCACTGCGCGGCGAACACGGCCTTGCCGTCGGCGGTGGCGCCCGCCGCGGCGGGCGCGGGGCCGGCGAGGTCGGCCGGCGTGCGCCGGTCGCCCAGCGCGGCGGGCCCCGGGGGCTCGGTCAGGAAGATGTAGGACACGCCGAACAGCACCATCGCCAGCGTGATGAGCGCGGCGGCCAGCGGCACGGGGCGGATGCTTTCTTCCGGGTCGGCGTTCTCGCGCGCCTGCGCGCGGTGGGCGGGGTCGTGGGGCGTGGTGTCGTGGATGGGAGGCATGGCGTGCGCCTTCGTGGGGTGGGTCGCGCTCATCGCGGCGCGGGCGGCAGCACCGGGTAGCTGCGGTTGAGCGCCTGCAGGTAGGCCACGAGGTCCAGCGCCTCGGGCCGCGCCACCACCACCTGGCCCGGCGGGCCGTAGCCCGGCGGCAGCTTGAGCGTTGCGTCGCCCGGCTCGGCGGCGGCCTTGGCCTCGAACAGGTAGGGGTAGGCGGGCATGATCGAGCCCGGCACGTAGGCGCGCGGCTGGTACAGGTGGCCCAGGTGCCAGTCCTTGCTGGGCTGGCGCACGCCGATGTTCAGCAGGTCTGGCCCGGTGCGCATGCTGCCCAGCAGGTGCGGGCGGTCGTACACGTAGTCGCCGGGCACAGAGGCGCGGCCCCAGCCGCGCTCGAAGTCGGGCGCGAAGCCCCTGTCGCGCGGCTGCTGCGTGTGGCAGTAGACGCAGCCGTTGGCGATGTACACGGCGCGCCCGCGCAGCGCGGCGCTGCTGTAGGGCTTGAGCCCCTCGGGCGCCTGCACGTCGCGCACCTGGATGTAGGGCAGCACCACCAGCGCGGCGGTGGCCAGGCCCACGGTGACCATGGCCCCCGCGGCCAGCTTGACTTCATTTTCCATGGGCGAACTCCACCGCGGGCTGCGAGAACAGGGCGGCGCCCGTGCGCTGCGGCCCGAAGCGCAGCGCCATGGCCAGGACGTGGCCCACGAAGACCAGGTGGCTGGCGAGCATGAGCGCGCCGCCCGCGCTGCGCCACTGCAGCCAGGGCAGGGTGACGGCGACCGAATCCATGAAGGGGCGTGTGGCGTCGAGCATGTAGGTGCCCTGCAGCCAGCCGCCGATGGTCAGCCCCGTGAAGTAGATGCCGATGCCGGTGGCCGCGAGCCAGAACTGCAGCGCGATCAGGCGCGGGTACGGCCACTCCCAGCCCAGCACGCGCGGCAGCATGAAGTAGATGGCGCCGAACAGCACCATGGTGACGAAGCCGTAGGCCCCCAGGTGCGCGTGCGCCACCGTGAAGTGCGTGAAGTGCGTGACCTGGTTGACGGCGCGCAGTGCCTCGAACGAGCCCTGCAGCGACGAGAGCATGTACATCAGCCCGCCGAACATCATGAAGCGCAGCGTGGGCGATTGGCGCGCCAGGTGCATGCGCCCGCGCAGGGTGCCCGCCATGTTGATGCTGAAGGCCGCCACGGGAATGACCATCATCATGCTCTGCACGATGGACAGCGTGACCAGCCAGCCCGGCACCGGCCCGCCCACGAGGTGGTGGCCGCCCACCTGGCCGTAGAAGAAGGCCAGCGTCCAGAACCCGAGGATGGACAGGTTGTACGAGCGCACCGGCCGCCCGATGACCTTGGGCAGGAAGTAGTAGATGGCGCCCACGCTCACCGGCGTGAACCACAGGCCCAGCACGTTGTGGCCGTACCACCAGTTCATGGTGGCCTGCTGCACGCCGAAATGCACGCCCGGCAGCTTGGCCACGAGGAACAGCAGCGTGATCCACAGCAGCGCCGCGACGTGGTACCACACGCTCACGTACAGCGACTCCACCTGGCGGCGCGCCAGCGTGTACAGCGCCGGGCCGACGATGCACACCATGCCCGCGACCACGAACAGGCCGATCTGCCAGGGCATCTCCAGGTACTCCATGCCGTCGTTCCAGCCCGCGCCGATGGCGCCGATGGCGCTGGCGATGCCGATGTTCAGTAGCGCGCCGCCCAGCATCACCCACATGGCGCCGGCCAGCGGCGTGCGCAGCAGGCGCGGCAGCAGCCAGACGATGACGCCCAGCGCCGCGTTGGTGATCCAGCCGTAGAGCACGGCCGTCAGGTGCACGGTGCGCACGCGCCCGAAGGTCTGCCAGGCTTCGCCCGTCAGCCAGTCGGGCATGTGCAGCTTGAGCGAGGCGGTGAGCCCGGCCACCGAGCCCAGCAGCAGCCACAGGCAGGCGAAGGCGATGAACATGAACACCGGGAAGGCGCTGGAGCGGTCGGCGGCGATGCGCTGGGCCAGCGCCTGCGGGCCGGGCGCATGCGCGGCGTCGCCCGGCGTGGCGTCGCCCGGCTCGGCGGCGGCGGCCTGCAGGCCGGCCTGGGCCGGGGCCGGGAGCGCCGGGTCGTCCACCCGGCCGATTTCACCGGGCGCGAAGATCACCGACGCGGCCTGGGGGTTCTCCACCAGCAGCCCCTTGCGCATCGACCAGATGAAGACGAACAGCCCCATGATCGACAGCAGGAAGGCGCCCAGCAGGCTCAGGATGGCACTGTCCATGGGGTGTTTCCTTTCTTCTTGCGGCCAGGGCGCGGCGGGCGTCCTGGTTTGATGCAGCGCAGGGCGGCTCGGGCAACCCTGTGCTAACGCTTGGCGGGGTGAATATTAAGATTCATTTGAAATGATTGTTTTTGCGGCGCGCAAGCCCCTGGGGCCGGGAGTGTTACCGCCCGGCGGCGTGCCAGGGCGTGGCGGGCGCCGGTTTGGGCACAATGGGCCCCTTTGCAACCTGCCTATACCGTGAACGTGCATGCAACCTGGGGCCTTGCTGCCCTGCTGGCGTGGGGAGCGGGCCTGGCCCAGGCCGGGGGGGGCGTGCCCGCCGCCGCAGCGGCTGCATCGGCCACAGCGGCCCCTTCCCTGAGCTTCGCGCAGGCGCAGCAGCTCCTGCTTTCCAATTCCGACCAGCTCGCCGCCGCCGCCAGGGCGGTGGACAGCGCCCGCCTGCGCCGCGAGGGCGTGCAGGGGCTGGGCGGGCCCTCGGTGGCCGTCACCGGCATGGCCTACCGCTACGCCGCCAGCGCCGACATCGACCTCGACCCCGCGCGCCAGGCGCTGGGCGGCATCGTCAGCATGCTGCCGCCGCCGCTGGACGGCGCCATCTCCCAGCTGCCGCAACTGCCGCCCAACTACACGCTGGAGCGCCAGGACACGCGCACCTCGGGCAGCGTCTCGCTGCTGTGGCCGCTGTACATCGGCGGGCTGGGCGACGCCGTGCGCAGCGGCTTCGCGGCCCAGGCCGACGAAGCGCAGGCCGACGCCAGCGCCGACGCGCAGGGACTGCAGTCCCTGCTGGTGCAGCGCTACTTCGGCGCGCAGCTGGCCGAGCGTGCCGCGCGCCTGCGCGAAGCGGCGCTGGCCACGGTGCGCGAACACGACGACGCCGCCCAGCGCATGCTGGCCACGGGCGTGATCTCGCGCCTGGAGCGGCTGCAGGCCCAGGCCGCGCTGGCCGACGCCGCGCAGCAGGCGCGCAAGGCGCGCGACGAGGCCCAACTGGCCGCCACGGCGCTGGCGCGCACGCTCAAGGCGGTGGCGCCGCTGCGCCCGTCCAGCCCGCTGTTCGTGGCCAGCCAGCCGCTGCCCGCGCTGCAGGGTTTCATCGACGCGGCGCTGGAGCGCCACCCCGGCCTGTCCAAGGTGCAGGCCAAGCGCCGCGAGGCCACCGCGCTGCACGATGCGCAGGAGGCGCTGCGCAAGCCGCAGGTGCTGGGCTTCGGCCTGAGCGACATCCGCACCGGCGGCGGCAAGCCCAACTGGGTGGCCGGCGTGGCCGTGCGCTGGACGCTGTGGGACAGCGTGGACCGCGACCAGCTCGCCGCCTCGGGCCAGCGCAAGATCGAGCAGGCCGAGCTGACCGAGCAGCAGGCGCGCAGCGACATCGCCCTGCTGGTGGAAAAGAACTGGCTGGCCGTGGAGCACGCGCGCACCCAGTACCTGGCCCAGCAGGCGCAGGAAGACCTGGCGCGCGAGCTGCTGCGCCTGCGCGAGGCCAGCCAGCGCGAGGGCACCGGCACCCTGCTGGAGTGGATGGACGCGCGCGTCAACCTCGCCAAGGTGCAGACCGAGCGCGCGCAGACCGCCCACCAGTACATCCAGGCCCTGGCCGCGCTGCTGCAGAGCACCGGGCAGAGCGATGCGTTCGGCCGCTACATGGCCGAGGCCGATATCCAGATTCCTTCCGACGCACCATGACCGCATCCTCCTCTTCTTCGCGCACGGGCCTGCCCTGGGTTCTCGGGCTCATCGGCGTGGCCGTGCTGGGCTTCGTCGTCTGGGGCTTCTGGCGCGCCGCGCAGCCGCCGGCACCGTACTTCCAGGGCCAGATGGAGGCGCGCGAGGCCGATATCGCGCCCAAGGTCACGGCGCGCATCGCGCGCGTGGCCGTGACCGAGGGCCAGCAGATCCAGCCCGGCGACCTGCTGGTGGAAATGGACAGCCCCGAGGTGCGCGCCAAGCTGGCCCAGGCCCAGGCCGCCAAGGACGCGGCCCAGGCCGTGGCCGACAAGGCGCAGCAGGGCGCGCGCCCGCAGGAGGTGCGCATGGCGCGCCTGGCCTGGCAGCGCGCGCAGGCCGCCGCCGAGCTGGCGCAGACCTCGTACCGGCGCGTGCAGAGCCTGTACGACCAGGGGCTGGTGTCGGCGCAAAAGCGCGACGAGGCGCACACCAACTGGCGCGCCAGCGCCGCCCAGGCCGAAGCCGCCCAGGCGCAGTACGACATGGCCGCCAGCGGCGCGCGCGCCGAGGACAAGGCCGCCGCCGCCGCCCAGGCGCGCCAGGTGGACGGCGTGATCGCCGAAGTGCAGGCCGCCGAGGCCGAGACGCAGCTGCGCAGCCCCGTGGGCGGCGAGGTGGCCAAGGTGCTGGCCAAGGAGGGCGAGCTCTCGCCGCAGGGCGTGGCCGTGGTCACGGTGGTCGATCTGCGCGACCAGTGGGTGGTGCTGAACGTGCGCGAGGACCAGCTCCAGCGCTTCGCGCTGAAGAGCCGCTTCACCGGCCGCCTGCCCGGGCTGGGCGGGCGCGAGGCGGAGTTCGAGGTCACGTACCTGGGCGTGCTGCCCGACTTCGCCACCTGGCGCACCACGCGCGGCAGCCAGGGGTTCGACGCGCGCACCTTCGAGGTCCGCGCGCGCCCGGCCGCCCCCATTGACGGCGCGCGCCCCGGCATGAGCGTGGTGGTGGTGCAGTGAGCCTGTTCGCCGCCAGCCTGCGGCGCGAGGCGCGGCTGCTGCGCGCCCGCCCGTGGGACGCAGCCATGCTCACCTGGGTGCCGCTGCTGGCCATGGCGCTGCTGTGCTGGATCTTCGCCGCCGGCCAGCCCTACCGCCTGCCCATCGCCGTGTGGGACGAGGACCATTCGGCCCTCTCGCGCCAGCTCGTGCGCATGCTGGAGGCCACGCCCGGCCTGGCGCTGCGCGTGCAGGCCGTGAACCGCGCCGAGGCCGCCGGCGCGCTGCAGCGCATGGCGGTGTACGGCGTGGTGCACATTCCGCCCGGCATGGCGCGCGACGTGAAGCAGGGGCGCGGCGCCAGCGTCACGCTGCTGCACAACGCGCAGCTGGCCACCGCGTCCAGTCTGCTGCAGCGCGACCTGCGCCAGGTGGTGGGCACGCTCTCGGCCGGCATCGAGATGCAGGCCGCCGCCAAGCGCGGCACGCCCGCGCAGGCGCTGCAGGCGCGCATGGAGCCGGTGAAGACGCAGCTGGTGGCGCTGTTCAACGTCTCCACCAACTACGAGCAGTTCCTGGCCGCCGCGCTGGTGCCGGCGCTGGTGCACATCCTGGCCATGACGGCCGGCGCCTGGAGCGTGGGGCGCGAGCTGCGCGACCGCACCGTGGCCGACTGGCTGGGCGCGCGGGCCTCGCCCGCGCAGGTGCTGGCCGCGCTGCTGGGCAAGCTGGCCGTGGCCTTCGTGCCGCTGTGGGCCTGCGCCATGGCCTGCCTGCTGTACCTGGCGCAACTGCGCGGCTGGGCCGTGGCGGGCAGCATGGCCTGGATCGGCACCGGCCTGGCGGCGCTGGTGGCCGTGAGCCTGGCGGCCGGCGCGGCGCTGGCGGGCGTCACGCTGTCGCTGCGCACGGCGCTGTCGGGCGCGGGCCTGCTTTCTGCCCCGGCGTTCGCCTTCAGCGGCGTGGCCTACCCGCTGCTGGCCATGGGCGAGGGCGCGCGCACCTGGGCGCTGGCCATGCCCTACACGCACTACGCGCGCCTGCAGCTCGAACAGTGGCAGATGGGCGCGCCCGTGGCGCACAGCCTGTCCGTGGCCGGCGGCCTGCTGCTGGCCACGCTGGCGCTGCTGCTGGCGGCCACGGCGGGCCTGGCGCGCGGGCTGCGCCTGCCGCACAAGTGGGGCGGGCGATGAGGCGCAGGAACTTCTGTTTTGATAGCTGCCCGCGCTTGCTGCATAAGCGCTGGGGCCGTTTTTTGTTCAAAAAATCGCGGGAGGGCGGCTGACGTGGCGCCCTCCTTCCTGGCCCTGCTGGGGCAGCAACTGCGCACGCTGCTGCGCGACAAGGGCGTGGCCCTGCTGGTGGTGGGCGCGCCGGTGCTCTACGGTTTCTTCTACCCCTGGTTCTACGCCACACAGGTGGCGCAGCGCGTGCCGGTGGCGGTGGTGGTGCAGGACAGCTCATCGCTCGGCCGGCAGATGCTGCGCTTCGCCCAGGCCAGCCCGCGCATCGACCCGCGCCTGGTCACGGGCGATGAGGGCGAGGCCCAGGCCGCGCTGCTGCGCGGCGAGGTCATGGGCTACGCGCTGCTGCCGCGCGACCTCAAGCGCGACGTGGTGCAGGCGCGCAACGTGGTCGTGCCCGTGTACGCCAACGGCGCCTACCCCATCGCCAGCAAGCAGGTGCAATACGGCTTTGCCGAGGCGTTCGGCACCGTCTCGGCCGGGGTGGAGCTGCGCCGCCTGCAGGCCGGCGGCCAGAGCGCGCCGCAGGCGGCGGCCAGCCGCGCGCCGGTGGGCCTGCAGGCCGTGGCGCTGTTCAACCCCACCGAGGGCTACGGCAGCTTCGTGGTGTCGGCCGTGGCGCTGCTCATCCTGCAGCAGACGCTGCTGATGGGCGGGGCGCTGTGGGTCGGCACGCTGCGCGAGCAGGGCCAGGCGCGGGCAGGCGCGCGCACCTGGCTGGCGCGCCTGCTGGCGCTGTGCGTGCCGGGCTGGCTGGCCGGGCTGTTCTACTTCGGCTGGATCTTCGTCTGGCAGGACTACCCGCACGGCGGCAACCCGGCCGGGGCGCTGGCGCTGCTGGCCGTGCTGGTGCCGGCGGTGGCGGGCTGCGCCAGCCTGCTGGGCTGGTGGCTGGCCGACCGGGAGCGCGCCATGCAGGTGGTGCTGTTCACCTCGCTGCCGCTGGCGTTCCTGGGCGGCTTCACCTGGCCGGTGGAGGCGCTGCCCGAGCCGCTGCAGTGGCTGCGCTGGCTCTCGCCGAGCACGGCGGGCATCCAGGCCAGCCTGCGCCTGAACCAGATGGGCGCGCCGCTGGCGGCCGCGCTGGCGCCGCTGGCCTGGCTCGCGGCCATGGCGCTGGGGTCGTGGGGCGCGGTGCTGTGGCTGGGGCGGCGGCGGTGATCGTTCAGGCGACTTGTTCCGCGTCGCCTTCAGCCATGCCATGTGCCATGGCCTGGAGCTGGCACGTGGTTTTCCAGTTGCGCATCGTCATCGGCACGCCCAGCAGCCGCTCGGCTTGCGCCGCCAGCCGCGACCGGCCAATGCCCTCGGGCGCGTGCAGGTAGAACACGGCGGCATCCAGGTGGAAGCGCTCGCTGTCCTTGCGCAAGGCGGCAAGCCCCGCCAGATCGGGCCGGGGCGGCGGCGCATCGAGAAAACCCAGGTGCACGCTGCCTGGCGCCTGCGCCGCAGCGGCGGCGAACGGGTTGCCCGCGATGGCCTGGTCCAGCGCCGCGCGATGGAGCAGCAGCACCTGCGGCGCGAAACCGTGGCGCTCCAATATGGCAGCGGAAAGCGCGCGTGCCAGCGGCGCGAGTGCGTTCGTGGGCGGCTCGAACACGGCATTGCCGCTTTGGATGTAGGTGCGTACCTGGCGCGCGCCCAGGGCTTCGAGCAGGGCAGCCAGCGCGTGCATGGGCAGGATGCCGCGCCCTCCCACATTGACGCCGCGCAGCAGCGCGATGGCCGTGTCTGTCGCCGTGTGCGGGGCCATGGCTGTCAGGCGCCGCCGCGCGGCGCGAACATGATGATGCCCATGCCCGCCAGCGCCACGGCGCAGCCCACGGCGTCCCACGCCGTGGGGCGGATGCCATCGACCACCCACAGCCACAGCAGCGCCACGGCGATATACACCCCGCCGTAGGCCGCGTACACGCGCCCGGCGGCCGTGGGGTGCAGCGAAAGCAGCCAGGCGAACAGCGCCAGGCTGGCGGCGGCGGGCAGGAGCAGCCAGGCGCTCTTGCCCTCCTTGAGCCACAGGTAGGGGAGGTAGCAGCCCGCGATCTCGGCGAGCGCGGTGACGAAGAACAGACCCAGGGTTTTCAGCAGGAGCATGGCGCGCATGCTACACAAATGCGAGCTGCTGGCGCTTGCCCCGCTTGGGCTGAGGGGCAAAAGAACAGCACACTAGAACGGCAGCGTGATGCCCAGCGCCGACAGCACGGCCAGGACCAGCACGCAGACGATGAGCGCCGTGGCCACCGCCACGCTCAGCTGAAACAGGAGGGCGCCCACTCCGAGGGCCGCCGCGACCGCCGCGAAGCGCCGGGGCTCGCGCGCGACAGCCGACACCGCTGCCAGCACGATGGCCAGGGCGCCGAACGTGGCCGCCGCTGCCGCCAGGACGCTGTACCAGTCGGTACGCCGCGCAGGTTCCTGGTACGCCACGCCTTTGGCCTTGGCGGCGATGCGCGCCTTGACCTTTTCGGCCGTGCTGACGATCACCTTGTCGAGCGGCTCCGGGGGCAGAAGCACCGGCAGCACCCACAGGGGCAGGACGGCGGCCAGCACGGCCAGGCAGCCGAACAGGGTGGCGCTGAGGCCGAACCAGGGGCGACGGATGGAGGCGGTCATGGGGCGTTCCCTTGCCGATGTGATCGGGCGCCGTGCTCCCGCGAGGCACGCCATGGGCAGGCATGGCGCGAGGCAACGGCGCGGCAGACTATCAAAAAAATAGCTTCCAGCGCTTGATGCACAAGCGCTGGAAGCTATTTTTATCCGAATTTCCAGGCTTACCGCGCCGCTGCCTTGGCGTTGTCCAGCCAGCCGTCAAAGGTCTTCTGGTGCGCGCGGATCCAGCCGTCCACGTGGCGTTCGATGTCGGCGTTCTGGTTCTGGCCGTTCTTCATGGCCAGGTTCTGCGCGTTGATGTCGGCCACGGGCAGTTGCATCACCTCGAACAGCCTGGCGGCGGCCGGGTTCTTCTCGGCGAAGGCCTTGTTGGCGACGATTTTCTGCGTGTTCAGCGGAAAGCCGTAGTTGCGCCCGTCGGGCAGGGCGGTTTTCAGCCCGGCCTGGTCGCCGGGCAGCGCGGTAAAGGGCACCTGCAGCCAGACCACGTCCTTGCCCGGGCGCAGTTCGGCGCTGACCCAGTACGGCGTCCAGGTGTAGTACAGCACCGGCTGGCCGGCCTTGAAGCGGGTGATGGTGTCGGCCATCAGCGCCGGGTAGCTGCCCTGCACGTGGGTGACCGTGGCGCGCAGGCCGTAGGCGGTGAGCTGGTGCTCGATGGCGGCCTCGCAGCCCCAGCCGGGCGTGCAGCCGGTGAGGTCGGCCTTGCCGTCGCCGTTGGTGTCGAACAGCTTGGCGATCTGCGGGTCCTTGAGCTGCGCGATGCTGGTGATCTGGTGCGCGTCGGCGGTCTTCTTGTCGATCAGGTAGCCCTGGGCGGCGTTGGTGGAGTAGGCGCCCTTGCGCCAGAGCTTGGCGTCGCCGCCGGCGTTCTTGTAGAAGTCGGCGTGCAGCGGGTCCCAGTGGTCGGCCATGAAGGTGGCGTCGCCGTTGGCCAGCGCGACGTGGGCGGTGGCGTACTCGATTTCCTTGATGGGCTGCACGTCGTAGCCGAGCTTCTGCAGGCCGCGCATGACCAGCAGGGTCTGGAAGGTTTCTTCGGCAATCGAGCTTTTCAGCGGCTGGACCTTCACGCCCTGGCCCGGCAGTTCGCTGGCCTGCGTGGTCAGGGTGAAGGCGGCGCCGAGGGCCAGCAGGGCGGTGGCGGCGGCAGGGCGCAGGAGGCGCGGCAGGATGTGGCGCAGATCGGTCATGGTGTGCTCCTTGTTGAGTGGCGGGGGAATCAGTGGTGCGGGGCCGCGTGCGGGGCCGCGTGCGGGGCGGTGCCAGGCGGGGCTGCGGGCTGTGCGGGGCGCAGCAGCGGGGCGAGCAGGCGCAGCAGCAGGCCCGCGGGGCCGGTCTGCCACCAGTGGCGCACGCCCTTGGCGCTGTCGCGGCGCGTCTGGCCCATGGCCTGGGTGAGGCGGTCGAGCGTGATGGCCAGCAGCACGATGCCCAGGCCGCCCACGGTGGCCAGGCCCATGTCGAGGCGGCCGATGCCGCGCAGCACCATCTGGCCCAGGCCGCCCACGGCGATCATCGAGGCGATGACCACCATCGACAGCGACAGCATCAGCGCCTGGTTGATGCCGGCCATGATGGACGGCATGGCCAGCGGCAGTTGCACCTTGGTCAGCAGCTGCCAGGGCGAGGCGCCGTAGGAGCGCGCCGCCTCCACCAGGTCCGGGCGCACCTGGCGGATGCCCAGCGTGGTCAGGCGCACCAGCGGCGGCAGCGCGAACACGATGGTGACGATGACGCCCGGCACGTTGCCGATGCCGAACAGCATTACCACCGGCACCAGGTAGACGAAGGCGGGCGTGGTCTGCATCGCGTCGAGCAGCGGGCGCACCCAGCGCTGGGCGCGGTCGCTGGCGGCCAGGGCGATGCCCAGCGGCAGCCCGATGGCGATGCAGAACACCAGCGAGGTGAGCACCAGCGACAGCGTGACCATGGCCTCGGGCCAGATGCCCAGCAGCGCCACCAGCGCCAGCGACACCACGGTGCCCAGGGCCAGGGCGCGGCCCGCGAACTGCCATGCCAGCAGGCCCAGCAGGGTGATGAGGGCGGCGGCGGGCAGGCTGGTCAGCAGGCCCTCGACCCAGGCGAGCGTGCCGTCGATGGGCGCGCGCACGCTCTGGAAGAACGGGCGGAAGTGCTCCACCACCCAGCCCAGGCCCTGGTTGATCCAGGCCTCGATGGGCAGGGTGCCGTCCAGCAGCTGCTGCAGCGCCGACGGGTCGGTGCTGGCGAGCGCGTCGGGCGAGGCGGCGTCCTGCAGGGCGTGGGCCGCGCTGGCGGTGTGGTCGGGCGCCGCGAGCCAGTCGGGGGAGGTGCTGGCGGCGCCGTAGGCGGCGTCAGGCTGCACGGTGCTGGCGGCGGACCAGGGGTCGGCCGAAGGATCGTTGGCAGGGGCCGCCGTGGCGGGCGCCGCCGGCGCGTCCCAGGGCGAGGCTTCCATGGGCTGCTCCATGGGCTGCGCTGTGGCCCCGGGGCTGGCGCCCGCGTCCCAGGGCGTGGCGGTGGCCAGGGCGGGCGGTGCGTCGGGGGCGGTGGGTGGAGTCAGTGGCGCGTTGTCGTTCATGCGGGGCTCCCGGTGAGGGTATCTTGGTGGCCGGGCTGGGGGGCGTCGGGGGGGATGGGCGGCGTGTCGCGGTCGAGAAAGCGCAGCAGCGTGGTCTTGCTGATGGCGCCACGAAAGCGTCCGTCGCCATCGACCACCGGCAGCGCGCACGGGGCATGCGCCACCTGGCCGAACAGGTTGGCCACGGCGGCGTCGGAGGGAATGGGTGGCACGTCGCCCAGGTAGGCATGCTGCAGCCCCAGCGGGCCGTGGCGGCCGTGCAGCGCCGCGCGCAGCGAGTCGGCCGAGACGGTGCCCAGGTAGCGCTGCGTGGGGCTGACGACGTAGGCGAAGTTGTCGTCGTGCCCCTCGATGAGCTGCAGCGCCGCGCGGCAGCCGCGGTCGGAATGCTCGCGCACCACCGTGAGGCGCTGGCGCGCGATGTCGCCGGCCTTGAAGACGGCGGCGGCGTCCACGCCGCGCACGAAGCTGCGCACGTAGTCGTTGACCGGGTTGCGCAGGATCTCGTCGGGGGTGCCGACCTGCACCACGTGGCCGTCCTTCATGATGGCGATGCGGTCGCCGATGCGCATGGCCTCGTCCAGGTCGTGCGAGATGAAGACGATGGTGCGGCGGCGCTCCTGCTGCAGGCGCAGCAGCTCGCTTTGCATCTCCGTGCGGATGATGGGGTCGAGCGCGGAAAAGGCCTCGTCCATCAGCAGGATCGACGGGTCCGCCGCCAGCGCGCGGGCCAGGCCCACGCGCTGCTGCATGCCGCCCGAGAGCTCGTCGGGGTAGCTCGCGCCCCAGCCGGCCAGGCCCACCTGCTCCAGCGCGGCGGCGGCCAGGCGCTGGCGCTCGGCGCGTTCCACGCCCGCCAGCTCCAGGCCGAAGGCGGTGTTGTCCAGCACCGTGAGGTGCGGCAGCAGCGCGAACGACTGGAAAACCATGGAGATGTCCTTGCGGCGCAGCGCGCGCAGGGCGCGGTCGGACAGCTGGTTGATGTCCTCGCCACCGACCAGGATGCGGCCCGCCGTGGGCTCGATCAGGCGGTTGAGCATGCGCACCAGCGTCGATTTGCCGGAGCCCGAGAGGCCCATGACGACGAAGATCTCGCCGGCCTCGATGCGGAAATGGGCGTCGAAAACGCCGATGGATTGGCCGGTGCGTTCCAGGATGTCCTGCTTGCTGCAGCCCTGGCGTACCAGGTCCAGCGCGGCTTGTGGCGCGTCGCCGAAGACCTTGAACACATGTTCGATGGCGATGGGTTTGGCCATGTGGGTGTCCTCCCTCCAAAAATGGGTTGAATGCAGCGCCGGTGCGCTGGAAAAACCGGATGCGGCAGCCCGCCCGCAGGCGGCGGGGCGCGGGCGGGGTGGTTCGCGTCGTGGCAAAGAGCGGCCCGGATGGCACCGCAGCGGTGCGCAAGGGCCTGGGTGCGCCGGGCAGGGCAAGGCCCCGCGGCTGGCGCGTGCGGTGCCCGCGAGAGGCGCCGCAAGGTTCGGTGCGTCAGGGCCGGTGTGGCGGCCCGGCCGGTGGACGGTGGCTGTGAGCGCCTCCACCGGGAACGATTTGCCCTGGCTGTGAGGGCAAATTACCTGCGTTGCAGGTTGTAAAACACGAGAGAAGTATAGGGATTTGGTGTTTTTGAGTCAAAACACAGGTTTTCCAGGGTGTGCTAGTGACTTTCGCATGGGAGTCGGCTGCCGGGCTCCCCGTAAGTTTCGCGCCAGTCAGTGGCTTGTAAGTGCGGCCGCCCAAAGTAATGGCCGAATTTCATCAAACCTAGGAGACAACACCATGAGTGAGCCCACATCCGCGATCGAATCCGTCCTGGTGGAAAACCGCGTCTTCCCGCCGTCCGAGGACACGGTGAAGAATGCCCGCATTGCCGGCATGCAGGCTTACGAGGCCCTGTGCGCCGAAGCCGCGAAAGACTTCGAGGGCTTCTGGGCGCGCCTGGCGCGCGAGAACCTGCAGTGGACCCGGCCGTTCACGCAGACGCTGGACGAATCGAACGCCCCGTTCTACCAATGGTTCGCCGACGGCGAACTGAACGCCAGCGCCAACTGCCTGGACCGCCACATCGGCACGCCGGTCGAGAACAAGACGGCCATCATTTTCGAGGCCGACGACGGCACCGTCACGCAGGTCACCTACAAGGAACTGCTCGCCCGTGTGAGCCAGTTCGCCAATGCGCTCAAGGCGCGCGGCGTGCAAAAGGGCGACCGCGTGCTGATCTACATGCCCATGACCATCGAGGGCGTGGTGGCCATGCAGGCGTGCGCGCGCATCGGCGCCACGCACAGCGTGGTGTTCGGCGGCTTCTCGGCCAAGGCCGTGCACGAGCGCATCATCGACGCTGGCGCTGTCGCCGTCGTCACCGCCAATTACCAGTTGCGCGGCGGCAAGGAGCTGCCGCTCAAGTCCATCATCGACGAAGCCCTGGCCATGGGCGGCTGCGACAGCGTGAAGACCGTGCTGGTGTACGAGCGCACGGCCACTGCGTGGAACCGCGTCGCCGGCCGCGACATCAGCTTTGCCGAAGCCCTGGCGGGCCAGGCCACCGAGTGCGCCCCCGTGCCCGTGGGCGCCGAGCACCCGCTGTTCATCCTCTACACCAGCGGCTCCACCGGCAAGCCCAAGGGCGTGCAGCACTCCACCGGCGGCTATACGCTGTGGGCGCGCCAGACCATGCTGTGGACCTTCGACCTGCAGCCGAGCGACGTGTTCTGGTGCACCGCCGACATCGGCTGGATCACCGGCCACACCTACGTGGCCTACGGCCCGCTGGCCGCGGGCGCGACGCAGGTGGTGTTCGAGGGCGTGCCGACCTTCCCGCACGCCGGCCGCTTCTGGGAAATGATCGAGCGCCACAAGGTCTCGATCTTCTACACTGCGCCCACGGCCATCCGTTCGCTCATCAAGGCGGCCGACTCCGACGAGAAGGTGCACCCGAAGAACTGGAACCTGACCAGCCTGCGCGTGCTGGGCAGCGTGGGCGAGCCCATCAACCCCGAAGCCTGGATGTGGTACTACCGCAACGTGGGTGGCGAGCGCTGCCCCATCGTGGACACCTTCTGGCAGACCGAGAACGGCGGCCACGTCATCACCCCGCTGCCGGGCGCCACGCCATTGGTGCCGGGCTCGTGCACGCTGCCGCTGCCGGGCATCCAGGCCGCCATCGTCGATGAGACGGGCAAGGACATCCCCAACGGCGCGGGCGGCATGCTGGTCATCAAGCGCCCGTGGCCGTCGATGATCCGCACCATCTGGGGCGACCCCGAGCGCTTCAAGAAGAGCTACTTCCCCGAGGAAATGGGCGGCACCATTTACCTGGCTGGCGACGGCGCCGTGCGCAGCGAGGACCGCGGCTACTTCCGCATCACCGGCCGCATCGACGACGTGCTCAACGTCTCGGGCCACCGCATGGGCACGATGGAGATCGAGTCCGCCCTGGTGGCCAAGACCGACCTGGTGGCCGAGGCCGCCGTGGTGGGCCGCCCCGACGACCTGACCGGCGAGGCCATCGTGGCCTTCGTGGTGCTCAAGCGTCCCGTGCCCACGGGCGAGGAGGCCAAGCAGCTGGCCAACGAGCTGCGCAACTGGGTCGCCAAGGAAATCGGCCCGATCGCCAAGCCCAAGGACATCCGCTTCGGCGAGAACCTGCCCAAGACGCGCAGCGGCAAGATCATGCGCCGCTTGCTGCGCTCGCTGGCCAAGGGCGAGGCGATCACCCAGGACACCAGCACGCTGGAAAATCCGACCATCCTGGACCAGCTGGCCAAGACCAACTGACGCACGCGCCAGCCCCGGCGCAGCTACCATGGAAAAAGCCCGCGACGCGGGCTTTTTCTGTTTTCGGCGGTGCGGAAAACAAAAAACCGCAGCGCTTGCACGCCGCGGTTTCTGGTGGAGCCGCCCGGAATTACTTGAGCGACAGCACCCAAGCCACCAGCTTCTTGGCTTCGGCTTCGGTCACGTTGTTCGGGGGCATGGGAACCGGGCCCCACACGCCCTTGCTGCCCTTCATCACGTGGGTGACCAGGGTGGCCTCGGCGTCCTTCTGGCCGGCGTACTTCTTGGCGACGTCCTTGTAGGCGGGGCCGACCAGCTTTTTGTCGACAGCGTGGCAGGCCATGCAGTTCTTGGACTTGGCCAGGGCTTCGTCGGCCATCGCCGGAGCGGCCACCGACAGTGCCATGGCGAGAGTGATCAGAGTACGGTTCATCGTGGTCTTTCTCTGTGGTTGGGGTACATTAGTTTGAACGAAATTGTAGTGGCCCTGGTTGACCTTGGCGCTACGGAATTACCATCTTCCGCCTACGGAGGCAGATATGTACATGCTAGGGCTGGCGCTTGTTCTGACACTGCTCAAGTATCTCGAAATTGGCCCGGTGGCCAACTGGTCCTGGTGGTGGGTACTGGCCCCCTACGGCCTGACTGCGGCGTGGTGGGCCTGGGCCGACGCCTCTGGCTACACCAAGCGCAAGGAAGTCGAGAAGATCGAGCGCCGCAAGCAGGCGCGCGTGAACAAGCACAAGGAAGCGATGGGCATGGGCTCGCGCCGGCCGCGCTGACGCACGCTCTCTCCCTGCCAGCCCGGGCCCTGTGGTCCCCGGGCTTTTTTTGCGCGCCACCAGGGCATTGGGGCTGCGACATAATCAAAACAGCGCGATCCAGCAAGGCGGGGCCCAAGAAGCCTGCGCCGCGGCGCCCGGCGGCCCCGAAGCGCAAGGGCCGGAACCCTTCGAGACATTCTTTCCCTCCATCCACGATGCCTGCCTACCGCTCCAAAACCTCCACCGCTGGCCGCAACATGGCTGGTGCGCGCGCCCTGTGGCGTGCCACCGGCATGAAGGACCAGGATTTCAGCAAACCCATCATCGCGGTGGTCAACTCCTTCACCCAGTTCGTGCCCGGCCACGTGCACCTGAAAGACCTGGGCCAGCTCGTCGCGCGCGAGATCGAGGCCGCGGGCGGCGTGGCCAAGGAGTTCAACACCATCGCCGTGGACGACGGCATTGCCATGGGCCATGACGGCATGCTGTACTCGCTGCCCAGCCGCGACGTGATCGCCGACAGCGTGGAATACATGGTCAACGCGCACTGCGCCGACGCCATGGTGTGCATCTCCAACTGCGACAAGATCACCCCCGGCATGCTCATGGCCGCGATGCGCCTGGACATCCCGGTGATCTTCGTCTCCGGCGGCCCCATGGAAGCGGGCAAGGCCCAGCTCGCCGTGCCCGGCCAGGCCACGCTGCAGTTCAAGAAGCTCGACCTGGTGGACGCCATGGTCATGGCCGTGGACGACGCGGTGAGCGAGGCCGACATGGTCGAGGTCGAGCGCTCGGCCTGCCCCACCTGCGGCTCCTGCTCGGGCATGTTCACCGCCAACTCCATGAACTGCCTGACCGAGGCGCTCGGCCTGTCGCTGCCCGGCAACGGCACCGTGGTGGCCACGCACGCCGACCGCGAGCAGCTCTTCAAGCGCGCCGGACAGCGCATCGTCGAGCTGGCGCGCCAGTACTACGAGCAGGACGATGCCTCCATCCTGCCGCGCGCCGTGGGCTTCAAGGCGTTCGAGAACGCCATGACGCTGGACATCGCCATGGGCGGCTCGACCAACACCATCCTGCACCTGCTGGCCATCGCGCAGGAGGCGGGCATCGCGTTCGGCATGGCCGACATCGACCGCCTCTCGCGCAGCGTGCCGCAGCTGTGCAAGGTGGCGCCGAACACCGACAAGTACCACATCGAGGACGTGCACCGCGCCGGCGGCATCATGGCCATCCTGGGCGAGCTCGACCGTGCCGGCAAGCTGCACACCGACGTGCCCACGGTGCACGCCAAGACCCTGGGCGAAGCGCTGGACCAGTGGGACATCGCGCGCACGCAGGACGAAGCCGTGCGCACCTTCTACATGGCCGGCCCGGGCGGCGTTCCCACGCAGGTGGCGTTCAGCCAGTCCCGCCGCTGGCCCAGCCTGGACCTGGACCGCGCAGCCGGCTGCATCCGTTCCTACGAACACGCCTTCAGCAAGGAAGGCGGCCTGGCCGTGCTCACGGGCAACATCGCCCTGGACGGCTGCGTGGTCAAGACCGCCGGGGTGGACGAATCCATCCTGGTGTTCGAGGGCACGGCCCACGTGACCGAATCGCAGGACGAGGCGGTGGCCAACATCCTGGCCGACAAGGTCAAGGCTGGCGACGTGGTCATCGTGCGCTACGAAGGCCCCAAGGGCGGCCCCGGCATGCAGGAGATGCTCTACCCCACCAGCTACATCAAGTCCAAGGGCCTGGGCAAGGCCTGCGCGCTGCTGACGGACGGGCGCTTCTCGGGCGGCACCTCGGGCCTGTCCATCGGCCACTGCTCGCCCGAGGCGGCGGCCGGCGGCGCCATCGGCCTGGTGCGCAATGGCGACCGCATCCGCATCGACATCCCGAACCGCAGCATCGACGTGCTGGTGAGCAGCGAAGAACTCGCCCAGCGCCGCGCCGAGCAGGACGCCCTGGGCTGGAAGCCGGCGCAGCCGCGCCCGCGCAAGGTATCGGCCGCGCTCAAGGCCTATGCCAAGCTGGTGACCAGCGCCGACAAGGGCGCGGTGCGCGACCTGTCGCTGCTCGACTGATCCGCCGCGCATTCACCGCGAGCCGCTCCCGCGCCCAGGCCGGGGCGGCTTTTTTCATGGAGGCTTGCATGGCCAAGACACTGCTGATCGTCTACCACTCGCGCACCGGCGGCACGCGCCAGATGGCCGAGGCGCTGCAGGCCGGCGCGCGGGGCTGCGGCGCGGCGGTGGCGGTGCGGCTGCTGCCCGCCGCCGATGCCGGGCCGGCCGACCTGCTGGCCGCCGATGCCTACGTGTTCGCCTGCCCCGAGAACCTGGCCGCCGTCAGCGGCGTGATGAAGGACTTTTTCGACCGCAGCTACTACGGCGTGCTCGACCGCATCAACGGCCGCGCCTTCGCCCTGCTGGTCTGCGCGGGCAGCGATGGCCGCAACGCCGTGCGCCAGATGGAGCGCATCGCCACCGGCTGGCGCCTCAAGGCGGCGGCTGCGCCGCTCATCGTCTGCACCGGCGCGCAGACGCCCGAGGCCATCCTCGCGCCCAAGACCCTGGCGCCGGAAGCGCTGGCGGATTGCCGCGCGCTGGGCGAGGCGCTGGCGACAGGGCTGGAGATGGGCATCTTCTGAAAGAAAAAAACCGCGCTGCCATGGCGCGGTTTGCTCTTGAAAGATGAGCTGCCAGCGCTTTCTGGACAAGCGCTGGAGCCGTTTTTCATGCTCAGCCGGGCGTGCCGCCCGCCTGCGTCTGCAGGTAGTTCTGCAGGCCGATCTTCTCGATCAGGCCCAACTGCTTTTCCAGCCAGTAGGCGTGGTCTTCCTCGGTGTCGCGCAACTGGGCCAGCAGCAGGTCGCGGCTCACGTAGTCGCTGTGGCGCTCGCACAGGGCGATGGCGTCCTGCAGGTGCTGGCGCACGCCGTACTCGGTCTGCAGGTCCAGCTGCAGCATCTCCTGCGCCGTTTCGCCCGGGGTGAAGGGCTGGGGGCGCATGTCGGGCTTGCCGCCCAGCATCAGGATGCGGCGCAGGATGGCGTCGGCATGCTGGGTCTCTTCCTCCATCTCATGGCCCATGCGCTCGTACAGGCGCGTCAGGCCCTGGTCCTCGTACTGGCGCGAGTGGATGAAGTACTGGTCGCGCGCGGTCAGCTCGCCGCGCAGCAGGTCTTTCAGGCAGTCGATGACAGCGGGATGGCCTTGCATGGTGTTGTTCTCTGTAGGGTGGCGAAGCCTTGAGTATCTCGCGCATGGCGCCGCAGATCAAAGCGGGGCGGCCTATACCCGTGCGCATGCGCTCTGGATGCAGGCTGTACGCAGGTGCATTCGCATCGGTGCGGGCCCCGCCGTGCTGCTCTGTGCTGCTCCGTGCCGTGGGCGCCCTGCGGCACAATCCCTGCCATGCTGATGTACCCGCAGATCGACCCCATCGCCCTACAGATTGGCCCGCTGGCTGTGCACTGGTACGGCATCACCTACCTGGTGGCCTTCGGCCTGTTCATGCTCCTGGGCGTGCTGCGGCTGCGGCACGAACCGTTCGCCTCGCTGCGCGGGCCGCAGGCGTGGTCGCGCCGCGACGTGGAGGACATCCTGTTCCTCGGCGTGCTGGGCGTGATCGTGGGCGGGCGTCTGGGCTACTGCCTGTTCTACAAGCCCGGCTACTACCTCGCCCACCCGCTGGAGGTGTTCGCCGTGTGGCAGGGCGGCATGAGCTTTCACGGCGGGCTGCTGGGCGTCGTGGCCGCGCTGCTGTGGTTCGCGCGCTCGCGCCAGCGCCCGTGGCTGCAGGTGGCCGATTTCGTCGCGCCCTGCGTGCCCACCGGACTGGCGGCGGGGCGCGTGGGCAACTTCATCAACGGCGAGCTGTGGGGCCGTTTCGCGCCGCCGGACCTGCCCTGGGGCATGGTGTTTCCGCAAAGCGGCTCGATGCTGCCGCGCCACCCCTCGCAGGTGTACCAGTTCCTGCTCGAAGGACTCTTGCTGTTCGTGCTGCTGTGGCTGTACGCGCGGCGCGAGCGGCGCCCGGGCCAGGTGGCGGCGGCGTTCCTCGTGGGCTATGGCGCGCTGCGCTTCACGGCCGAGTATTTCCGCGAGCCCGACAGCTTCCTGGGCCTGCTGTCGCTGGGCATGAGCATGGGCCAGTGGCTGTGCCTGCCCATGATCGCCTGCGGCGCGGCGCTGTGGCTGTGGGCGCAGCGCCAGCCGGCCAGGATTTGATCAAAAATCGCCTCCAGCCCGCTTGCAGCAAGCGCGGGCAGCTATTGATATAGAAGCATTCATGAAGAACCCTTCCGCCTGGATCGCGCGCAACGTGTCGCGCCTGCGCTCCGCCGCCAAGGAGCAGGGCGCCGCCGCGCCCGAACCCGCGCCCGCGCCGCGCAGCACCCACGAGCGCCTGGCCGCCACGCTGCGCCGCGCCGACGAGGCGCTGCCCCCGCGCCAGTTGCGCCGCCTGCTGGCCGACCTGCAGGCCGTGGCTGCGCCCCAGGTGAGCGAGCTGGAGGGCGGGCGCAGCGCGCAGACGGTGATCGACTGGCATGCCCAGGCCACCCCGGCGCAGCGGCGCGACCTGTGGCTGCTGATGTGCGAGCAGTTCACGCCCGACGCCGAGCGCGTGAAGCACGCGCGCCAGCACTACGAGGCGGCGGCGGGCACGGCCGACGAGGGCCAGGCCGAGATCGGCCTGCGCCGCGCGCTGGTGTCGCCGCGCACACGGCTGCTGCAGCGCTTCGCCGTGCCGGCCGGGGGCATGCGTTTCCTGGTGGACCTGCGCGCCGAGCTGCTGCCGCTGCTGCGCGGCGACAAGCGCCTGCTGGCGCTCGACGCCGAGCTGGAGCAGCTTTTCTCCACCTGGTTCGACGTGGCCTTCCTGGAGCTGCGCCGCCTGTCGTGGGATTCCCCCGCCTCGCTGCTGGAAAAGCTCATCAGGTACGAGGCGGTGCACGACATCCGCTCCTGGGCCGACCTGAAGAACCGCCTGGACAGCGACCGGCGCTGCTACGGCTTCTTCCACCCGCGCCTGCCGAACGAGCCGCTGATCTTCGTCGAGGTGGCGCTGGTGGAGCACCTCTGCGGCAGCATCACTCCGCTGCTCGACGAACAGGCCGCGCCCGCTGACCTGGGCAAGGCCACCACGGCCATCTTCTATTCCATCAGCAACACGCAGACGGGGCTGCGCGGCGTGAGCTTCGGCAACTCGCTCATCAAGCAGGTGGTGGAGACGCTGCAGGCGGAGTTTCCGCGCCTGCGCACCTTCGCCACGCTGTCGCCGATTCCGGGCTTTCGCGCCTGGCTGGGCAAGAACGCCGGCACGCTGCTGCAGCAGCTCCCGGACAAGCTGCGCGCCGAGCTGGGCCGGGCGCTGCAGTCCGACGCGCCGCAGGCGGCGCAGCTCGCCAGCGCGGTGGATGCCGCGGACAAGGCCCAGGCGCTCGACGCCAGGTCGCCCGTGCGCCAGGTGCTGCTGCACTGCGCCGCGCACTACCTGGGCCGGGCGCTGCACGAGGGCAAGCCGCTCGACCCGGTGGCGCGCTTCCACCTGGGCAACGGCGCGCGCGTGGAGCGGCTCAACTGGGCGGGCGACCCGTCCTCCAAGGGGCTCAAGCAGTCGTTCGGCCTCATGGTCAACTACCTCTACGACCTCAAGCGGCTGGACAAGCACCGCACCCAGCTGGCGCAGGGGCAGGTTCCGGTATCGAAGGAAATCAGCGCGCTGCTGCTCGACTGAGCGGCGCCGCAGGCAAGAAAAAAGGCAACAAGGCAAGCCATGGCAGGTGAAGTGATTGCGGTGGAAGAGGGGGGCGCGCAGCCCGGCGTGGTGCGCGTGGTGCTGCGCAACGCGGGGCGGCTCAACGCCATGTCGCGCCCGATGTGGCGCCAGCTGCGCGCGGTGTTCGAGGGCATCCAGCGCAGCGCTGGCGCGCGCTGCGTGCTCATCGAGGGCGAGGGCGAGGCCTTCTGCGCCGGGGGCGATATCTCCGAGTACCCGGCGTTCCGCTTCGATGCCGCGCTGCTGCGTGACTTCCACGAGAACGACGTGTGGGGCGGCCTCGCGGCCATGCTGGCGTGCGACGTGCCCATCGTCGCGCGCATCGCCGGCGCCTGCATGGGCGCGGGGGTGGAGATCGCGAGCTGCTGCGACATCCGCATCGCCGCCGCCAATGCGCGCTTCGGCGCACCCATCGCCAAGCTCGGCTTTCCCATGGCGCCGCGCGAGGCGCAGCTCGTCGCCGGTGCCGTGGGCGAAACCATCGCGCGGCAGATGCTGCTGGAGGCCGCCACCTTCGGCGCGGCCGACCTGCTGGCGCAGGGCTTTCTCAGCCGCGTGGCGGCGCCCGAGGCGCTGCAGGCCGAGGCGCAGGCCAGCGCGCAGCGCATCGCCGCCCTGGCGCCCGGCGCGGCGCGCCTGAACAAACAGACGCTTCGGGCATTGAAAACGCCTGCAGCCCAAGCAGGGCAAGCGCTGCCAGCTATTGAAAACATAGTGAACGGCGCCGCCGACCCCTACGCCTATGCCGACAGCGCCGAGCACCGGGAGGGCATCGGCGCTTTTCTTGCCAAGCGGCCCCCGGTTTTCTGACCTTTTTCTGGAGTGATGCGCATGGAGTCCTGCAACCTGTTCAGCGCCTTGCGCGCCGCGTTTCCCGCCGACCTCGGCCAGACCGCCGTCGAGGCCACGGGCCCCGGCGGCGAGCCGCTGCACTACACCTGGCGCGACCTGGACCAGGCCAGCGCCCGCATCGCCAACCTGCTCGCGTCGCTGCAACTGCCCGAGGGCAGCCGCATCGCCGTGCAGGTGGAAAAGTCGGTCGAGGCCATGCTGCTGTACCTGGCCACGCTGCGCGCAGGCTACGTCTTCCTGCCGCTGAACACCGCCTACCAGAGCGCCGAGATCGAATACTTCATCGGCAACGCCGAGCCCGCCGTGGTGGTGTGCACGCCCGGCAACTTCGGCTGGGTGTCGAAAATCGCCTTCACCGCCGGCACGCGGCACGTCTTCACGCTCGGCGACGACCGCAGCGGCAGCCTGCTGGAGCGCGCCGCGCACCATGGCGACACGCACCCGCCCGTGCCGCGCCAGGCAGACGACCTGGCCGCCATCCTCTACACCAGCGGCACCACCGGCCGCAGCAAGGGCGCCATGCTCACGCACGGCAACCTGCTGAGCAACGCGCGGGTGCTCAAGGACTACTGGGGCTGGCGCGCGGATGACGTGCTCATCCACGCGCTGCCCATCTTCCACGTGCATGGGCTGTTCGTCGCCATCCACGCGGCGCTGCTGGGCGGCAGCAAGATGCTCTGGCTGGGCAAATTCGACCCGCGCGCCGTGATCGCCGCCATGCCGCGCGCCACCGTGTTCATGGGCGTGCCCACGCTGTACGTGCGCATGCTTGGCGAGGCCGCGCTCACGCGCGAGGCGGCGCGCGCCATGCGCCTGTTCATCTCCGGCTCGGCGCCACTGCTCATCGAAACCTTCCGCGCCTGGCAGGAGCGCACCGGCCACACCATCCTGGAGCGCTACGGCATGAGCGAAACCATCATGCTCACCTCCAACCCGTACACCGCCGACGCGCGCCACGGCGGGCAGGATGCGCGGCGCGGCGGCACCGTCGGCTTTCCCCTGCCGGGCGTGGGCCTGCGCATCGTGGACGACCAGGGCCAGCCCGTGGCGGCGGGCGCCATCGGCAACATCCAGGTGCGCGGCCCCAACGTGTTCCACGGCTACTGGCGCATGCCGGAGAAAACCGCCGAGGAGTTCACGCAGGATGAACAGGGGGATCGGTGGTTCAAGACCGGCGACGTCGGCCAGCAGGACGCGCGCGGCTACGTCAGCATCGTCGGGCGCAGCAAGGACCTCATCATCAGCGGCGGCTACAACGTCTATCCGGCCGAGGTCGAGGGTTTCATCAACGAGCTGCCGGGCGTCGATGAAAGCGCCGTGGTCGGCGTGCCGCACCCCGACTTCGGCGAGGTGGGCGTGGCCCTGGTCACCGCCAGGCCCGGCGCGCAGCTCGACGGCAGCGCCATCCTCGCCCAGCTCAAGGGGCAGGTCGCCCACTTCAAGGTGCCCAAGCAGTGCTACGTGGTGCCCGAACTGCCGCGCAACACCATGGGCAAGGTGCAGAAGAACCTGCTGCGCGAGCAGCACAAGGGCCTGTTTGTTTAGCTATTGATTTAATAGCTTCCAGCGCTTTCTGGATAAGCGCTGGAGGCCGTTTTGGCATCAAACCGGCTGGTCCGTGCGCCGCGGCGCCAGCCAGCGGCTCGCCAGCAGGGCCAGCAGCGCTGCCCCGGCGGCACAGGCAAACACCGCCTGCAGCCCGTGCGCCATGGCCGTGCGCACGGCCTCCTGCACTCCGGCGCCGCCGCCCGCGGCCAGTGCCCGCAGCGGGGCCAGCTCATCCGTCATGCGGTGCGCCAGCAGCGCGGCCATCAGCGCCACGCCCGCGCTGCCGCCCAGGCTGCGCAGCATTACCGGCGTGGCCGTGGCGATGCCCATGAGCTGCGGCGGCGCGGTGCGCTGCGACACCACGGTGACGATGGGGA
The DNA here is from genome assembly GCA_021496925.1 of Acidovorax sp. YS12. Classification (NCBI taxonomy): domain Bacteria; kingdom Pseudomonadati; phylum Pseudomonadota; class Betaproteobacteria; order Burkholderiales; family Comamonadaceae; genus Acidovorax; species Acidovorax sp. YS12. Next base: position 1,641,362 of record CP053915.1, on the reverse strand, counting down.
ACAGCAGCCCCAGCCCCAGGCCCGCCGGCAGCAGGCTGGCCGAGAGCAGCGCGGCCGCGTCGGGCGCCCATGCCAGCACCGCGCCCAGCGCCGCGAACGACAGCGCCAGCAGCGCGCTGCCCACGCCCGCCAGGCGGCGCGCGGGCATCTGCGCACGCAGCAGCCTGCCGCTGGCGATGGCCGCGCAGGTGATGCCCGCCATCAGCGGCAGCAGCCGCCACGCCGACGCCGTGGGCGACAGGTGCAGCATGGTCTGCAGGTACTGCGGCACGAACACCACGGCCGCATACATCGCCACGCCCGAGCACAGCCCGATGGCGGCGGCGGCCACTTAGGCCGGGTGGCTGAACAGGCGCGGCGGCACCAGCGGGTGCGCGGCGCGCAACTGCCGCCAGACGAAGGCGGCGGCCGCCTTGGCGGCGATGAGCAGCAGCACGCCCAGGGTGAGCGCGGCGGGCAGCCGCAGCTTGCCGTGCTGCGTGGCCAGCAACGCGGCCACCAGCGCCACGGCCAGGGCGGCGGCGCCCCACCAGTCGATGGGGGCGGGGTGGCGCTCGGGCGGCGGCAGCGTGCGCGCCAGCACGCCCCAGGCCAGCAGGGCCAGGGGCGCGTTGATCCAGAACGCCCAGTGCCACGACAGGTATTCCACCAGCCAGCCGCCCAGCAGCGGGCCGAACATGGTGGCGATGCCGTAGCTCGCGCCCAGCAGCGCCTGGAAGCGTCCGCGCCGCGCCAGCGGGAACAGCGTGGCCACGGTCAGCATGGTCAGCGTCATCAGCCCGCCGCCGCCCGCGCCCTGCAGCGCGCGCGCCAGCACGAGCTGCGCGCGGCTGTGGCTGGCGCCGCAGGCCAGCGAGCCGAGCAGGAACAGCGCGATCGCCAGCAGCAGCATGGGCTTGCGGCCCCACACGTCGGCCAGGCGGCCGTAGAGCGCCACCACCACCGTGGCGGCCAGCAGGTAGGCCGAGAACACCCAGGCCAGCGGTACATCACCCGATGCCGTGTCCGGCAGGTCGTGGGCGATGGCGGGCAGGGCGGTGGACAGGATGGTCTGGTCCAGCGCGGCCAGCACCAGCATCAGGGCCAGCATGGCGAAGGCCAGCAGCGGCTGGCGGGACGAGGGGGGAGCGGGAGGAATGGCGGCCATGCCCGGCAGTGTCGAAGATGCCGATTCGTCCGTACAGTGCAATGTTTGGAAGGAATACTTGCACCAGATGAAACACTACGACCTCAACCTGCTGCGCGCGCTCGATGCGCTGCTGGCCACCGGCAGCGTGACGGCGGCGGCCGAGCGCATGCACCTGAGCACGCCCGCCATGAGCCACACGCTGGCGCGCCTGCGCGAGGTGTTCGGCGACCCGCTGCTGGTGCGTGCCGGCCGCCGGCTGGTGGCCACGCCGCGCGCGCTGGCGCTGGCCGAGCCGGTGCGGCAGTTGCTGGCGCAGGCCGATGCGCTGCGCGCGCACGCCGACCCCGATGACTTTTCCGCCGTGCAGCGGCGCTTCGTGGTCCGGGCAACCGAGGGCGTGCTGGTGGGCTATGGCGTGGGGCTCTCCATGCAAATGGCGCAGCGCATGCCGCTGTCCAGCCTGCAGGTCCTGCCCGAGAACCACCACGACCCGGCGGGCCTGCGCGAGGGCCGCATCGACCTGGACCTGGGCGCGGGGCACCGGCAGGACCCGGAGCTGGTGGTGCACCCGCTCTCCAGCCGCAACCTGCTGGGCGTGGTGGCGGCCGGCCATGCGCTGGCACGCGGGCGGGTGACGGCGCAGCGCCTGGCCGCCGCGCGCCATGTGGAAGTGGCGACGCTGCCGGGCGAGGAACTGGCCGTGGACGCGGCGCTGGCGGCGCGCGGCCTGCGCCGCCATGTCGCCCTGGTGGTGCCCAGCGCCGTCGCGGCGCTGCTGACCTGCGCCCGCCTGGACCTCGTGGCCTGCGTGCCGGAGCGCACCGCGCGCGCCATGGGCGCTGCCTTGGGGCTGCACGTCTTCGCGCTGCCGCTGTCCTTGCCCGCCGTGCCGCTGCGGCTGGCCTGGCACCCGCGCCAGGACGCCGACCCGGCGCACCGCTGGCTGCGCGAAACGCTGCTGGCGGTGATGGAAGAGCGTAGCCAGGGCGGCGGCTAGCGCCGCGCCCCGTTCAACCGATGCGCAGCGCCACCTTGCCGAACTGCGCGCCGGACGCCAGGCGGTCGAGCGCCGCGTGCACCTGGTCCAGCGGGTATTCGCTGTCGATCACGGGGCGCAGGCCGGTGCGCTCGACGAAGCCGAGCAGGTCGCGGAACTCGCCCAGCGTGCCCAGGGTGGAGCCCAGGATCTGCAACTGCCGTATGAAGATGCGGCGCAGGTCGGCGGCGGGCTGGTCGCCGCTGGTGGCGCCGCAGGTGACCAGGCGGCCGCCGCGCACCAGCGATTTCATGGCTGAGGGCCAGACGGCCTCGCCGACGTTCTCGAACACCACGTCCACGCCGCGCCCGCCGGTCAGGGCCAGCACCTCCCTGGCCACGTCCTGGGTCTTGCCGTTGATGCCGTGGTCGGCCCCCAGGGCGCGGGCGCGCTCCAGCTTGGCACCGTCGCGCGAGGTGACGATGGCGCGCGCGCCGATGGCCTTGGCCAGCTGCAGCCCGGCCAGCGACACGCCGCCGCCGATGCCGAAGACCAGCACCGTCTCCCACGGCTGCAGGCGCGCCTTGGAAAACAGCATGCGCCAGGCCGTCAGGTGGTTCACGCCCAGGGCCGCCGCCTCGGCCCAGCCCAGGTGCGCCGGCTTGGGAAAGACCTGCGTGGCGGGCACCTGTATCGCCTCGGCGAAGGTGCCGTCGCGGTGCTCGCCCAGGTACTGGATGTGTGTGCACAGCACGCTGTCGCCGCGCTGGCAGAACGCGCAGCGGCCGCAAGCCACGCCGGGGTGGATGACCACCTCCTGGCCGGGGCGCAGCAGCGGGTCGCCTTCGTCGCAGGCCTCGATGGTGCCCGCGCCGTCCAGGCCCATGACCTGCGGCAGCCGGTGCGTGATGCCCGCGCCGCTGTTGCGCATGTACAGGTCCACCTGGTTCAGGGTGGCCGCGCGCATGCGCACGCGCACCTCGCCGGGCGCGCGCTCCGGCAGATGGTGCGCGCGCACCTGCACGATGTCGTTGCCGCCGTGGCCGGTGATGAAGGCTGCTTTCATAGTGGGTGCTGGTTCGCGGCTTGCACCGCGAAGCTCCAAGTCAGTTTTCCATGGCGCTGCGCATGAAACTGGCGCGGCCCATGCGCGGGCCACCGCGCAAGGGCCGCCCCGCCGCGCTGGTGGCGTCCCCCCGCCCGCGCGAAGCGCGAGAGCGGGGGGAAGACGCGAAGCGTCTCAGGGGGGCACTTTTAGAACGCGTGGCGCAGCCCGACCATGATGCCCGTCTGGTTCTGGCCCGCAACGGGTGCCAGCGCGGTGTTGCTCACGCCCACCGAGGGCGAGAAGCGCGCGTTGCCGTCGTTGCGCAGGGCGCCCACGGTGGCGTAGGCGGCCGTGCGCTTGGAGAACGCATAGGTGCCGCGCAGCGCCAGCATCTTGCCGCCGTCGTCGCTGTCCTTGTAGGCGAAGTGGTAGTACTGCGCCTCCAGCGTGATGGCCTGCGTGACCGGGTGGGCCACGCCCAGCGACCACAGGCTGCTCTTGCGGTAGGCATCGGCCGCCGCGTCGTTCTTGCGCTGCATGTAGTTGGCCACCAGCTTGGTCTGGCCGAGCGTGGCGTAGCCGCTCAGGGCCAGGCGCTGGTCCTTCTTGCCGCTCAGGTCGGCGGTGGCGGGGGTGTCGCCGCTGCCGTCCAGGCCGCGCTGTTCGTCGATCCAGGTGCCCACGCCCCAGCCGGGCGCGTCGTACTTCAGCACGGCGGACCAGGCGCGGCACTCGCTGCCCTTGCCGCGCTCGCCGGGGCAGGTCTGCGCGTCCTTGCCCAGGCTGTAGAGCGCGCCCAGCGTCACGCCGCCGAACTTGCCCAGGTAGGCCAGGGCGTTGTCCAGGCGCGGGCCGGCCAGGTAGGTGTCGAACGCGCCGGCGCCGTAGATCTGCGCCAGGAAGATGTCGGTGTTCGCCGCGCCGGGGAACAGCATCGAGTACTGGCGCCCCAGCGACACCGTGCCCCAGCCGCCGGACAGGCCGACGAAGGCCTGGCGGCCGAAGGCGCGGCCGCCTTGCTGGAAGGCGCCGTTGTCGGAGCCGAAGCCCGATTCGAGCGTGAACACGGCCTTCAGGCCGTCGCCCAGGTCTTCGCTGCCGCGCAGGCCCCAGCGCGAGGCGGCCGAGCCGGCGATGCTGGGCATGCGCGTGATGCCGCCGCCGGCGCTGGTGTGGTTGAGGCGCTCGACGCCCGCGTCGATGAGTCCGTAGAGGGTGACGTTGCTCTGGGCATATGCCGGGGCGGCGAGGGCGCCGCACAGCGCCAGGGCGCTGGCGAGGGACAGGGGGGTGCGTTGCATGGGGTCTCCTTTGGGGGTGGTGGTTGGCGGGGTGGGCCGGGTCACAGCTTGCACAGCGGCGAGGCGGGCGGCGTCAGGGTGGCGGGGTAGCTCTGCTCGATCACCGGGCGCAGCACGCCGTCGGCCACCTTCACGCGGGCGATGTAGTTGGGAATCAAGAGCTGGTTGTCCGCCGCGCGCACCGTGGCCTTGCCGTACAGCGTCTCCACCTCGGCGCCGCGCAGGGCCTTCGTCACGTCCAGCGGCTTGGTGCTGCCGGCCAGCTTCACGCCCTGCAGCAGCACCATGGCGCCGTTGTAGGCCTGGCCCTCGGTGTCGGAGGGCAGGCGGTTGTGTTTTGCCTTGAAGGCGGCGGCGAAGGCCTTGCTCTGCGGCGTGTCGATGTCGGGCGTGTAGCCGACGTTGCCGGGCACGTTGGCGAGCGCGTTGCCCGTGGCGTTGACGATGAAGTTGGACAGCAGCGCGTGGCCGATCAGCGGGGTCTTCGGGATCAGGCCGAAGTCCGCCGCCTGCTTGGTGAAGGCGATGGCGCCCGACACGTCGGCCACCCAGACGGCGTCGGCGTTGGCGTTCTTGAGCTGCTGGATGTAGGGCGCGTAGTCCTTGGTGCCCAGCGGCACGAACAGCTTGGTGCCGACCTTCTTGCCCTGCGCGGTGACGGCGGCCTCGAAGGACTTGGCCGAGTCCTGGCCCCACACGTAGTCGGCGGCCATGATGGCGAAGTTGTTGCCGGGCAGGGTCTTGGCCCACTCGTTGATCATCGCCAGGTCCATGGCGTCGGAGTGGTTGGTGCGCACGAAGCGCGGGCTGCAGGCGTCCTGCGTGAGCTTGTCGGCCTTGCTGATGGTGCCGATGAAGGCCGCGTCCCAGCGCGCCAGATTCTGGCTGATGGCCAGCGAGATGGACGAGGTGATGGGGCCGATGATGAGGTTGTGGCCCTCGCGCGAGAGCTTCTCGGCCACGCGGCGGCCGGCGTCGGGCGTGCTCTCGTCGTCGCCCTCGGCCAGCACGACCTTGCGGCCATCGACGCCGCCCTTGGCGTTGGCTTCATCGACGGCGAACTTGATGCCGTTGGCCACGTCCGCGCCCATGGTGGCGAAGGCACCGGACTTGGACGTGACCAGCGCGATCTTCACCGGCTCCTTGGCCTGGGCCAGGGCCGCCAGGGGCAGCGCGGCCGCCAGCGCGGCACCGGCCAGCAGGGTGTGGGTTTTCAACATGTCTGTCTCCTTGTGGTTGGGGTTGAGAAAAAAGCGTTAAACCGCGACGTGTTCGGCCAGTGCCCGCATGCCTTCGGGCGAGGCATCGACGGGGCCCTCGGCCACCACCGCGCCCTTGGCCATGGCCAGGTAGCGGTGCGCCACGCGGGCCACTAGGCTCAGGTTCTGCTCGATGAGCAGCAGCGCGGTGCCCTGGCCGGCGACCAGGTTGAAGATGTCGGCCAGTTGATCGACGATGACCGGGGCCAGCCCTTCGGTCGGCTCGTCCAGCAGGATCAGGCTGGGGTTGGACATGAGCGCGCGGCCCACGGCCAGCATCTGCTGCTGCCCGCCCGACAGCGCCGTGCCGGGGGTGTGCGCGCGCTCCTGCAGGATGGGGAACAGCTTGTAGATCCCGGGCACCGTCCACGGCCCCTTGCGGGCGGTGGCGCCGCCGAGCAGCAGGTTCTCCTCCACCGTCAGGTTGGCCACGATGCGCCGCCCCTGCGGCACCACCACCACGCCGCGCTGTGCGGCGATGTAGGGGCGCGGGCGCGCGATGGTCTCGCCGCCGATGCGCACCGTGCCGTGGCGCAGTTGCGCCAGGCCCAGGATGGTGTTGACCACCGTGGTCTTGCCCACGCCGTTGCGCCCGATCAGCGCCACGCGCTCGCCGGCCTCCACGTGCAGGCTCAGGCGGTGCAGGATGTGGGCCGCGCCGTAGAAGGCATCGGCTTCGTTCAATGTCAGCAGGGCGGTCATGCAGCGCTCCCCAGGTAGGCTTCGCGCACGCGCGCATCGGCGCGCACGCTGGCCGGGTCGCCGCTGGCGATCACGCGGCCCAGTTCGAACACGGTGACGGCGTCGGAGATGCCGAACACCACGTCCATGTCGTGCTCGACCAGCAGCACCGACACCTCCCAGCGCGAGGTCAGCGCCTTCAGGTGGCGCGCCAGGTCGTGCGACTCCTTCACCGACAGGCCCGCCATGGGCTCGTCCAGCATCAGCAGCTTGGGGCGGCCCACCAGAGCCAGCGCCAGGTCCAGGCGGCGCTGCTCGCCGTAGCCCAGGTCCTCGGCAACCATGTGGGAGAGGCGCGCCAGGTCGAGCTCCTCCAGCACGGCGTCGGCATCGGCGCCGCTGTCGGCCACGCCCATGCGGTGCGAGGCCAGCTCCACCTGGCGGCGCACTGCCATGCCCGCGAAGATGCTGGTGCGCTGGAAGCTGCGCGACAGGCCGCGCTGGCGGCGCTCGACCGCGCCCAGCGCGGTCACGTCCTCGCCGTCGAGCAGCACGCGCCCGCGCGTCAGGCGCCGGCGCCCGGTGATGGCGTCGATCACGGTGGACTTGCCCGCGCCGTTGGGGCCGATGAGGCCGCGGATCTGGCCCTTTTCCAGCGTCAGCGCGACGCCGTCGAGCGCCTTCACGCCGCCGTAGTGGATGGCCACGTCCTCGGCCTGGAGCACGTAGTGGGTGGTCATGGGTGGCTGCCTTTCTTCAGGGGGCCGTGGCGCAGGCGCTGGCGCAGCTTGGCCAGCGCGCCGGTGATGCCGTCGGGCGAGAACACGATCACCGCGATCAGCGCCGCGCCGAACAGCGCCATGGAGTGCGTGGCCCATTCGCCCAGCAGGTCCTTGAACAGGAAATAGACGATGGCGCCGACGATGGGCCCGGTGGCGCGCTTGAAGCCGCCCACCACCACCATCAGCAGCGTGATGGCCGAGGCGCTCCAGTGCAGGCTCTCGGGCGAGACGAAGCCCGTGTTCAGCGCCGACAGCAGCCCCGCGATGCCCGTGACCACGGCCGACAGCGCATACACCAGCGCGCGCGGCACGGTGGTTTGGATGCCGATGAAGCGCGCGCGCTCCTCGTTGTCGCGGATGGCCTCGGTCACGGCGCCAAAGCGCGTGCCCAGCAGCCACAGCAGCGCGCAGGTCACGGCCACCATCAGCGCCCAGGCCAGCATGAACAGCGTGGCCGGCTGCAGCAGCGTGGCCTGGGGCACGCCGAACAGCGTGTCGGGCCAGGGAATGCCCATGCCGTCGGCCCCGCCGGTCAGGCCGCGTGCGCGCGAGGCCAGCAGGTAGGCCATCTGGCCGATGGCCAGCGTCAGCATGCCGAAGGCGATGCCCGGCACGCGCACGATGACCAGCCCGATGAGGAAGGCCCCGGCGCCGATGGCCGCCAGCACCGCCAGCAGCGCCAGCTCGGCCGGCATCCACTGCAGCGTGAGGGCCACGCCCATGCCGTAGCCCGCCGCGCCGAAGAACAGCGCGTGGCCGAAGCTGACCAGGCCGTTCTGCCGCAGCAGCACGCCCACGCCGAGAGCGAAGATGGCGTAGATCACCGCCTGGGTGAACATGCCCAGCAGGCTGGCGGACTGGGTCAGCCCCATGACCAGCGCGCCACCGAGGAGGGCGAGCAGCGCGAGAAAACCGATGCGCGAGAGACTCATGGCATGGCTCCCGGCATCAGGTGCGGCTGCCGGCCAGCCCCGAGGGCTTCCAGACCAGCACGGCGATCATGAACAGGAAGGGCAGCAGCACCGACACCTGCGGCAGGTAGACGGCGCCGATGGCCTGCATCATCCCCAGCAGCAGCGCGGCGGCGAACGCGCCCGCCAGCGACCCCAGCCCGCCGATGACGACCACGACGAAGGAGTCGATCAGCACGTCCGAGCTCATGTGCGGCGACAGCGACAGGAACGGCGCCGCCACCACGCCCGCCAGCCCCGCCAGGGCCGCGCCCAGGCCGACCACGCCGGCGCTCAGGGTGTCGGTGTTCACGCCCTGCATCGAGGTGGTCACCGGGTCGGTGCTGGCCGCGCGCACGAACAGGCCGATGCGCGAGAAGCGCAGCCACAGCGTCAGCCCCAGCGCCACGGCCGCGCCGACCACGATGACGCCGATGCGGTAGGCCGGCAGGCTTTCGCCGAACACGCTGACGGAGAAGTTCAGCAGCCCGGGCGTGAACAGCGAGTGGTTGCCCTTGCCCCAGACGAAGGCCACCAGGTCTTCCAGGATGAGCAGCAGGCCGAAGGTGACCAGCATCACGTTGAGCGGCTCGCGGTCCTGCAGCAGGCGCAGGCCGTAGCGGTCCAGCAGCACGCCCACCACGGCCATGGCCAGCGGGGCCGCCAGCAGCGCCACCCAGAAGTTGCTGTGCATGGCCACGGTGAAGCCGATGTACGCCCCCAGCATGTAGAGCGCGCCGTGGGCGAAGTTCACCACCCGCCGCAGGCCGTAGATCAGCGCCAGGCCCGAACTCATGATGATGAGCAGGGCGCCGTACACCAATCCGTTGAACAGATTGATCGTCAACATTGCGTTGTCTCCTTGGGCGCCCGCGGGGCGGGCGCCGGTCTTTTCTCGTGATGCGGGCGGCCGGCCCTTGTCGTGTGTCGTTGTGCAGGCAGGGCCGCCGGGGCTGGGAATCAGCCGTGGGTGAATTCGGGCGGGCGCTTTTCCAGGAAGGCGCGCATGCCCTCGCGCGCGTCGGCGCTGGCGAAGCGCCCGTACAGCGCCTGGCGCTCGAACGCGATGCCCTCGGTGAGCGCGCCTTCCCAGGCGCGGTTGACCGATGCCTTGATGGCCATCAGCGCGGGCAGCGAGCAGCCCGCGATCTGCGCCGCCAGCGCCTGCGTGCGTTCGGCCAGCTCGGCGTCGGGCACCACGCGCGAGACCAGGCCGTAGCGGTCGGCCTCGTGCGCGTCCAGCACGCGCGCCGACAGGCACATGTCCATGGCCTTGGCCTTGCCGATGGCGCGCGGCAGGCGCTGCGTGCCGCCGGCGCCGGGCAGCAGCGCCAGCTTCACCTCGGGCAGCGCGAAGCGCGCCGACTCGGCCGCGACGACGATGTCGCAGGCCAGCGCCAGCTCGCAGCCGCCGCCCATGGCCGGGCCCGCCACGGCGGCCAGCACGGGCTTGCGCACCTGGCGGATGGTTTCCCAGTTGCGCGTGATGAAGTTGCCGTGCACCACGTCCATGTACGAGGCGTTGGCCATGGCGTCGATGTCGGCGCCGGCGGCAAACGCCTTGTCGCCGCCGGTGATGACGATGGCGCCGATGGCCTGGTCGGCATCGAAGGCCAGCAAGGCCGCGCCCAGGGCGTCCATCAGCGCGTCGTTGAGCGCGTTGCGCTGGCGCGGGCGGTGCAGCGTGATCCAGCCCACGCGCCCCTGCACGCGGGTCTGGATGGGGGTGTCGTTGTCGCTGTGCATGGCTTTGCTCCGCTTACTCCGGCGTGTTGCGGATCAGTTCCCGGATGGACTCGCGCAGCTTGAACTTCTGGATCTTGCCCGAGGGGGTCGCGGGCATGGCCTCCTGGACGATGACGCGCTCGGGCACGTACTGGATGGCGACCTTGTGCTCCTTCATGAAGCGCTGCACCTCGGCCAGGTCGATGCGCTGGCCGGCCTTGGGTACCACCACGGCGCAGGCGCGCTCGCCCAGGCGCTCGTCGGGGTAGGAGACGACGGCGGCCATGGCGACGGCCGGGTGCTTGTACAGCAGCGACTCGATCTCCACCACCGGGATGTTCTCGCCGCCGCGGATGATCACGTCCTTGCTGCGCCCGGTGATGCGCACGTAGCCAAGTGCGTCGATGCGCGCCAGGTCGCCGGTGTCGAACCAGTCCTCGGCATCGGTGCCGTTGAGCTGCGGGCGCTTGAGGTAGCCGCCGAAGTTGGAGCAGGCGCGCAGCAGCAGCTTGCCCGATTCGCCCGGGGGCAGGGCGCGGCCGTCCACGTCCACCACCTTGATCTCCACGCCGGGCAGCGGGCGGCCGTCGGTGTTCACGGAGCGCTCGTCGCCGTCATCCAGCAGCGTGGTGGTGACGGCGCCGTTCTCCGTCATGCCCCAGGCGGACACCACCTTGGCGCCCAGCGCCGCGCGCGCCTGCTCCACCAGCGCGCCGGGAATGGGCGCGCCAGCGCACAGGAAGGTGCGCAGCGTGGGCACGCCGGGGCCGCCGGCCTGCACGTCCTCGGCCACGGTGCGCGCCAGGTCGGTGAGGAAGGGGGTCGAGGCCATGGTGAACGTGACCTGCTCCGACTGGACCAGCGCCGTGGCCTTCTTCGGCTCCCACACGTCCTGCAGCACCGCGCTGGCCTTGAGCACGATGGGCATCATCAGCCCGTACATGAAGCCCGTCTGGTGCGCCATGGGCGAGGCCATGAGCACCACGTCCCCGGCGTCCAGCTCCATGCGCGCGGCGTAGGGAATGATGTTGGACAGCAGCGTGTTGGCCGAGTGCATCACGCCCTTGGGCTCGCCCGTGGTGCCCGAGGTGTAGATGAGCTGCGTCACGTCGTCCGGGCCGGGGCGGCTGCGCGTGAGGATGTCCTGCGCGTCGGCTTCTTTTTCCCATTCGGGGCCGGACAGCAGCGCCTCGAAGCTGTTCGCGCCCTGGCCGCCGACGGCGATGACGTGCTTCAAGGCGGGCAGGCTGGGCTGCAGGCCGGTGACCATCTGCTCGAAATCGAAGCCGCGGAAGACCTTGGGCACGATCATGGCCTTGGCCTCGCCGTGCTGGAGCATGAACGACAGCTCGCGCTCGCGGAAGATGTGCATCAGCGGGTTCATCACCGCGCCGATGCGCGAGCACGCCAGGTAGGTCAGCGTGAACTGCCACCAGTTGGGCAGCTGGCAGGCCACCACGTCGCCCGGGCCCACGCCCAGGCGCGCCAGGCCCACGGCGATGCGGTCGGCCATGCGCGCCATCTCGCGGTAGGTGAAGCGGCGCACCTCGCCCGTTTCCACCTGCACCGCCGTCAGCGCCAGCTGGTCGGGGCAGGCGGCGGCGCAGGCGTCCAGCTCGCCGTTGATGGTGCGGTCGTGCCACAGGCCCTGGGCAATCAGGTGCGCGCGGCGCGGCGGCAGCAGGATGGCGTCGAATTGCATGGTGTGTCTCCGTCGGTCGTTATCAAAAAGAGGAGCTGCTGGCGCTTGCTGCACAGGGTTTTTGCATTGTTTTCATTTGCAAACCCTTGTGCGGCAAGCGCAAGCTGCTATGGTTTTTTTCAGGCCGGCACGAACCGGCGCCCGGCGCGCGTGCGCGCGATGATGGTTTTCATGATCTGCGCCGTGCCGTCGCCGATCTGGAAACCCAGCACGTCGCGCAGGCGCTGCTCCATCGGGCCGCGGTCGTAGCCGCCGTGGCCGAAGCACAGCAGGCACTGGTGGATCACGTCGTAGGCCAGCTTCGGCCCCCACCACTTGGCCATGCCGGCCTCGGCGCTGTGCGGCAGGCCCTGGTCCTTGAGCCACAGGCCCTGCAGGCACAAGAGGCGCGCGCCCTCCACCTCGGTGTCGTAGCTCGCCAGCGGGTGCGTCACGCCCTGGAAGGCCGCCAGCGGCTGGCCGAAGGCCTCGCGCTCGGTGATGTACTGCCAGGTTTCCTCCAGCGCCACGCGCGCCACGGCCAAGCACTGCAGGCCGATGAGCGAGCGCGAGAAGTCGAAGCCGTGCATCACCTGCACGAAGCCCTTGTTCTCGTCGCCCAGGCGGTGGCTCACGGGCACGCGCGCGTTCTCGAAGAAGATCGAGCCGCGCCCGATGGCGCGCTGGCCGTGGCAGTCGAAGCGGCTGGTGGTCACGCCGGGCGTGTCCATGGGCACGAGCAGCGCGGTCACGCCGTGCGCGCCCGATTCGGGCGTGCCGGTGCGGCCGAACACCACGCAGATGTCGGCCTGGTCGGCGGCGGAGATCGAGGTCTTCTCGCCGTTGATGACGTATTCGTCGCCCACGCGCTCGACCTTCAGGCGCAGGTTGGCCGCGTCCGAGCCGCCGCGCGGCTCGGTCAGCGCGATGGCGCAGATGCTCTCGCCCGCGATGATCTTCTGCAGCCACGGCGTGACGACTTCCGCCTGGCCGTAGCGCGACAGGATCTGGCTGTTCAGCGAGGCCAGCAGGTTCACGTAGGAAAAGCTCAGGTCGGCGCGCGCGATTTCCTCATGCACCACGCCTGCCGCCAGGCAGCCCATGCCGAGGCCGCCGAACTGCTCGGGCAGCTCGGGCACGATGAAGCCCAGCGCGCCCATCTCGCGCATCAGCGCGCGGTCGAAGGTGCGGCTCTGGTCGCGCTGCAGGAAGCCCGGCGCCACGCGCTCCTGGGCAAAGCGGCGCACGGTCTCGGCCAGCGCCTGCAGGTCTTCGGTGATGTAAGGGTTGTGGGCATGTCCCATGGTTTGCGAAGTTGTCCCGGTTGGTTGATGATGCTGCGTAGTTCACAGCGCATTAAGTAAATATGTTTACCAAAATTCTAAGGATGCCCCGGACGGATGGCAAGCCTGCAACACGAGAGAATAATCATGGTTAACCCGAGTGAAGAGGGCAATTCGGCCAAGATGGAGCTTGCCAACAGGTTGTTCTTCAGGCTCTATCAGTGTGCAAATATGTTGCACAAAACGGGAACGCGGGCGGTGGAGGAGGAGGGGCTGACGACGCAGCAGTGGGCCGTCCTCGGCGCGCTGTCGCGCGCGCAGGCGCAGGGCGGCATGGGCATTGGCGAGCTGGCCAAGTACCTGATGGTGAGCCGCCAGAACCTGTCGGGCCTGATCGGCCGCATGGAGCGCGACGGCCACGTCGCCGTGGCCCCGGACGGGCGCGACCGCCGCTCGCGCCTGGTGACGATGACGGCCTCGGGCCAGCATGTCTGGCATGTGCTGGCGCGCCCGAAGATCCTGGCCTACTACCAGGAAATCCTGGGCGATTTCTCGATCAACGACGTGACCCACACGCTGCACTACCTGCTCAAGATCCTGGAGAACATGCAGCGCATCGACGCCGACTGGGTCAATGGCGGCCAGGAGGCCGATGCGGCCGATGCGCCCGATGAGATATAGATAAAAAACGGCGCCAGCCCTTTACGGGAAAGCGCCGCAAGCTATCTTTCGGATAGCACCTTGGAGAACCTTCAAAGTCTCACATGCCCGCGTAATTAGGCCCACCGCCCCCCTCGGGCGTGACCCACACGATGTTCTGCGTCGGATCCTTGATATCGCACGTCTTGCAGTGCACGCAGTTCTGCGCATTGATCTGCAGCCGCTCGGTGTGGTCGTCGTTCTTCACGAACTCGTACACCCCGGCCGGGCAGTAGCGCGCCTCGGGCCCGGCGTACTGTGCCAGGTTGATGCGCACCGGCACGGCGTCGTCCTTGAGCGTCAGGTGCGCCGGCTGGTTCTCCTCGTGGTTGGTGTTGCTGATGAACACGCTGGAGAGGCGGTCGAAGGTCAGCTTGCCATCGGGCTTGGGGTAGTCGATGGGCTGGCATTCGCTGGCCGGTTTCAGGTACGCGTGGTCCGGCTTGTCGCGGTGCAGCGTCCAGGGAATGTGCCCGCGCAGCACGAACTGCTCGAAGCCGTTCATCAGCGTGCCCACCGCCAGGCCGTGCTTGAACCAGTTCTTGAAATTGCGGTCCTTGTTCAGCTCGGTATGCAGCCAGCTGGACTCGAACGCCTTGGGGTAGTCCGCCAGCTCGTCGTGCTGGCGCCCCGCGGTGACCGCGTGGTACGCCGCCTCGCCCGCCAGGGCGCCGGTCTTGATCGCGGCATGGCTGCCCTTGATGCGGCTGACGTTCAGGAACCCCGCATCGCAGCCCACCAGCGCGCCGCCCGGGAACACCGTCTTGGGCAGCGAATTGATGCCGCTGGCATTGATCGCGCGCGCGCCATAGGACAGGCGCTTGGCCGTCACCTCGCCCTTCTCGTTCTCGAAGTACCAGCGGATGTTGGGATGCGTCTTCCAGCGCTGGAACTCCTCGAACGGGCTCAGGTACGGATTGGTGTAGCCCAGCCCCGTGACGAAGCCCAGCGCCACCTTGTTGCCCTCCAGGTGGTACAGGAAAGCACCGCCATAGGTCTTGCTGTCCATGGGCCAGCCGGCGGTGTGCATGACGAAGCCCGGCTGGTGGCGCGCCGGGTCGATCTCCCACAGCTCCTTGATGCCCAGGCCGAAACTCTGCGGATCGCGGCCTTCGTCCAGGTGGTATTTGGCGATGACCTGCTTGCCCAGGTGGCCGCGCGCGCCCTCGGCGAAGATGGTGTACTTCGCCAGAAGCTCCATGCCGAGCTGGAAATTCCCGGTCGGCTCGCCGTCCTTGCCCAGGCCCAGGTTGCCCGTGGCCACGCCCCTGACGGCGCCGCCCTCGGTGTAGAGCACCTCGGCGGCGGCGAAGCCCGGGAAAATCTCCACACCCAGGCCCTCGGCCTGCTCGGCCAGCCACTTGGTCACATCGCCCAGGCGCACGATGAAATTGCCATGGTTGTGCGCGAAAGGCGGCAGGAACAGGTTGGGCACGCGAAACGAAGACGTCTCGCCCAGGAAGACATAGGCATCGTCCGTCACCGGCTGGTGCAGCGGCGCGCCACGCGCCTTCCAGTCGGGGAACAGCTCGGTCAGCGCCTGCGGGTCCATGATGGCGCCCGAGAGGATGTGGGCGCCGGGCTCGGAGCCTTTCTCCAGCACCACGACCGAGACCTCCTGGCCTTTCTCGGCCGCCAGTTGCTTGATGCGGATGGCCGTGGCCAGGCCTGCGGGGCCGCCGCCCACGACCACCACGTCGTATTCCATGGACTCGCGCGGGCCGTAGGTGCTGAGGATGTCGTAGGGGTGCATCACACGCGCTCCAGCACCAGCGCAATACCCTGCCCGACACCAATGCACATGGTGCACAGCGCATAGCGCCCGCCCGTGGCGTGCAGGCGGTTCACCGCCGTGGTGGCCAGGCGCGCGCCGCTGGCGCCCAGCGGGTGGCCCAGGGCGATGGCGCCGCCCCAGGCGTTCACCCGTTCGTCGTCGTCCGGCAAGCCCAACTGGCGCAGCACCGCCAGGCCCTGGGCGGCGAAGGCTTCGTTGAGCTCGATCACGTCCAGCTGCGCGAGCGTCAGGCTGGTCTGCGCCAGCACCTTCTGCGTGGCCGGCACCGGGCCGATGCCCATGAGGCGCGGCGCCACGCCCGCCACCGCCATGCCCACCACGCGCGCGCGCGGCGTCAGGCCGTGGCGCGCGGCGCTGGCCTCATCGGCCAATAGCAGCGCGCAGGCGCCGTCGTTCACGCCGCTGGCGTTGCCCGCGGTCACCGTGCCGTCCGGGCGCACCACGCCCTTGAGCCGGGCCAGCGCCTCCAGGCTGGTCGCGCGCGGATGCTCATCCTGGCGCACGACAAGGGACTCGCCCTTCTTCTGCGCGATAGCCACCGGCACGATCTCGCGCGCCAGATGGCCGGCCTGCTGCGCGGCCAGCGCCTTGCACTGGCTGGCCAGGGCCATGCGATCCTGCGCCGCGCGCTCGATGCCGAATGCCTGCGCCACGTTCTCCGCCGTCTCCGGCATCGAATCCACGCCGTACTGCGCCTGCATCAGCGGGTTGACGAAACGCCAGCCAATGGTGGTGTCATACACCGCGTTGGCCCGGCTGAAGGCACTCTGCGCCTTGGGCATGACGAACGGCGCGCGGCTCATGCTCTCCACGCCGCCGGCGATCACCAGGCCCGCCTCGCCCGCCTTGATGGCGCGCGCGGCGCTGCCCACGGCATCCAGGCCCGAGCCGCACAGGCGGTTGATGGTGGCCCCCGGCACCTCCATGGGCAGGCCCGCGAGCAGGCTGGCCATGCGGGCGACATTGCGGTTGTCCTCGCCGGCCTGGTTGGCGCAGCCGTAGAGCACATCGGCCACGGCAGCCCAGTCCACGCCGGGGTTGCGCGCACGCAGGGCCTTGAGGGGCAGGGCGGCGAGGTCGTCGGTGCGGAGGCTGCAGAGGGCGCCGCCGTAGCGGCCGAAGGGGGTGCGGATGGCGTCGCAGATGAAGGCTTGGGGCATGGGGCGAGAAAGGAAATTCAGGGTTGCAGCAGGATGGACAGGTCGCCAGCGGCGAAGCCGTGGCCGCTGGCGCGGGCCAGCGCGCCGAGCTCCTGGTTCAGGGCCGGCAGGCCTTGCTGGCGCGCCCAGAACACCGGGCCGCCTTCCCGGCGCGGGAAGCCGTAGCCGTTCGCCAGCACCACGTCGATGTCGCCGGCGCGCCGGGCCACGCCCTGCGCCAGCAGCAGCGCGGCCTCGTTGGCCATGGCGAGCAGGGCGCGGCGCTGGATGGCCGCGGCCGGCAGCGGCTGGCGCGCGATGCCGCGCCGCGCCGATGCCTCGGTGATCAGCGCGCGCACGGTGGCGTCGCTGGCGGGGGCCTGGCGGCCGCCGGTGTAGGCGTAGTAGCCCGCGCCGGTCTTGCGGCCCAGGCGGCCCTGCTCGCACAGCCGGTCGAGGATGTCCACGTAGCGCTCGCGCGGGTCGCGCGTGGCGGCCTGGGCCTTGCGCATGCGCCAGGCGATGTCCAGGCCGGAGAGGTCGGCCACGGCAAACGGCCCCATGGCCATGCCGAAGTCCTGCAGGGCGCGGTCCACGTCCTCGGGCCAGGCGCCGTCCTCCAGCATGAATTCGCACTGGCGGCGGTAGGCGTTGTAGATGCGGTTGCCGATGAAGCCGAAGGCGTTGCGGCACGCCACGGGCAGCTTGCCCAGGCGCTGGCCCAACTGCATGCCGGTGGCGAGCACGTCCGCCGCCGTCTGCGTGGCCTGCACCACTTCCAGCAGCTTCATGACGTGCGCCGGGCTGAAGAAGTGCAGACCCAGCACGTCCTGCGCCCGCGCGGTGGCGCTGGCGATGGCGTCCACGTCCAGGTACGAGGTGTTGGTGGCCAGCACCGCGCCGGGGCGCGCATGCTGGTCGATCTGGTGGAACACCGCCTGCTTCACGGCGAGGTCTTCGAAGACCGCCTCGATCACCAGGTCGGCGCGGCCCACGTCGGGCCAGTCGCAGGAGGCGGTCAGCCGGGCCTCGGCGGCCGCGGCCTGGGAGGCCTTGAGCTTGCCGGCCTCCACGCGGCCCTGGTAGTGGCTGGCCACGCGCTGCCGCCCGGCACGCAGCGCCTCGGCGTTCTGTTCGAGCAGGATGACCTCCAGCCCGGCATTCAGCGCCGCGATGGCGATGCCCGCCCCCATGGTGCCGGCACCGATCACGGCGAGGGTCTGCAGCGGCCGGGGCGTGGCCTGCTCCGGGGCGGGGGCGTGCGTGGCCTCGCGCTCCGCGCGGGCCAGGTGGTGCAGCGCATCGGCCTGCGCCGTGTCGCAAGGCGGGGCCGCGCCGTGGGTGCCTGGGGAATGGGTCATGGTCAAATCGGCCTCCAGCGCTTGTCCATCAAGCGTAAGCAGCTATTGTTTTGATAGTTTCAGTTGGCGAAGGCCGGGATACCGGTCTGCGCGCGCCCCAGGATGAGCGCATGCACATCGTGCGTGCCCTCGTAGGTATTGACCACCTCCAGGTTCACCAGATGGCGCGCCACGCCGAACTCGTCGCTGATGCCGTTGCCGCCGAGCATGTCGCGCGCCAGGCGGGCGATGTCCAGCGCCTTGCCGCAGTTGTTGCGCTTGATGAGTGAAGTAATCTCCACCACGTTCTGGTGCTCGTCCTTCATGCGGCCCACGCGCAGCGCGGCCTGCAGGCCCAGGGTGATCTCGGTCTGCATATCGGCCAGCTTCTTCTGCACGAGCTGGTTGGCCGCCAGCGGGCGGCCGAACTGCTGGCGGTCCAGCGTGTACTGGCGCGCCGTATGCCAGCAGAACTCGGCCGCGCCCATGGCGCCCCAGGCAATGCCGAAGCGCGCGCTGTTCAGGCAGGTGAACGGCCCCTTGAGGCCGCGCACCTCGGGGAAGGCGTTCTCCTCGGGCACGAACACATCGTCCATGACGATCTCGCCGGTGATGGAAGCGCGCAGCCCCACCTTGCCGTGGATGGCGGGGGCGCTCAGGCCCTTCATGCCCTTGTCCAGGATGAAGCCGCGGATCGGGCCCACCGCGCCGCCTTCGGACACCTCCTTGGCCCAGACCACGAACACGTCGGCCACCGGGCTGTTGGTGATCCACATCTTGCTGCCCTTGAGCTTGTAGCCGCCATCGACCTTGTAGGCGCGCGTGGCCATGGAGCCGGGGTCCGAGCCATGGTCGGGCTCCGTCAGGCCGAAGCAGCCGATGAATTCGCCGCTGGCCAGCCTGGGCAGGTACTTCTGCTTCTGCGCCTCGGTGCCGAAGGCATGGATCGGCACCATCACCAGGGACGACTGCACGCTGGCCATGGAGCGGTAGCCCGAATCCACGCGCTCGATCTCGCGCGCGATCAGGCCGTAGCTGACGTAATTCAGGCCCGCGCCACCGTAGGCCTCGGGAATGGTCGGCCCGAGCAGGCCGAGGGCGCCCATCTCGCGGAAGATGGAAACGTCGGTTTTTTCATGGCGGAACATGTCCTGCACGCGCGGGGCGAGCTGGTCCTGGCAGTAGGCGGCGGCGGCATCGCGGATGGCGCGCTCGTCGGCGCTGAGTTGCTGGTCGAGCAGGAACGGATCGTCCCAGCGGAAGGCGTTGTGGTGGTTGGCCATGGTGGTGAATTGCGTCGAAAAGAGGAAAGAGGGGCGTGCTTCAGTCTTGGCGTAGCAGCTCGCGCCCGACGATGAGCTGCTGGACCTGCGTCGTGCCTTCGTACAGCCGCAGCAGGCGCGCGTCGCGGTAGAAGCGCTCCACGGGGTATTCGTTGATGTAGCCCGCGCCGCCATGGATCTGCACGCCGCGGTCGGCCACGCGCCCCACCATTTCGGTGGCGAAGAGCTTGGCGCAGGAAACGCGCATGGAAACGTCCGGGTCGGACACGTGGGCCGGCTTGCCGTCGAAGCGCTGGGCCACCTCGCGCACCAGGGCCCAGCCGGCGAGCAGCTCGGCCTGGCTGTCGGCCAGCATGGCCTGGATGAGCTGGAATTCCCCGATGGGCTTGCCGAACTGCCTGCGCTCGCGGGCGTAGCGGCGCGATTCGTCCAGGATGCGCGACGCCAGGCCGCAGGAGACGGCCGAGATGTTCAGGCGCCCGCGGTCGAGCACCTTCATGGCGGTCTTGAAGCCCTGCCCGGGCACGCCGCCGATGATGTTCGCGGCCGGCACGCGCGCGTTTTCCAGGATCACGTCGCAGGTCTTGGTGCCGCGCTGGCCCATTTTCCGGTCGTTCCGGCCCAGCTTCAGGCCCGGCGTGTCCGCCGGGACGATGAACGCGGACACGCCGCCCGCGCCTTCCCCGCCGGTGCGCGCCATGAGCGTGAAGGCGCCGGCGCGCGGGGCGTTGGTGATGAAGCGCTTGGTGCCGTTGAGCACGTAGTGGTCGCCATCCAGCGCGGCGCGCGTCTTGAGCGAGGCGGCGTCGGTGCCGGCGTCGGGCTCGGTCAGCGCGAAGGACATGACCAGCTCGCCGCTGGCCACCCGGGGCAGGTACGCGGCCTTCTGCTGCGGCGTGCCGTCCATGAGGATGCCCTGCGAGCCGATGCCGATGTTGGTGCCGAACACCGAGCGGAAGGCGGGCGCGGTGCGCCCGAGCTCGTAGTTGACCAGCACCTCCTGGCTGGCCGAGAGGCCGATGCCGCCGTATTCCTCCGGCACGGTGAGGCCGAACAGGCCCAGCTCCTTCATGTCCTGGACGATGCCGGGGGGAACCTCGTCGTGTTCTTCGAGGTGGTTCTCCGCCGGCACCAGGCGCTCGCGCACGAAGCGCTGGATGGTGGCCAGCAGGAGGTCAAAGGATTCGGCGTCGAGTGCCATGCGCTGCGCTCCAGGACTTATTTGGCGAACTTGCGGAACTCGGGCTTGCGCTTTTCCTTGAGCGCATTGACGCCTTCGCGCGACTCATCGGTGTCGTAGTAGAGCTTGAGCGCATACATGCCCAGCCCGGCGATGCCGGCCTGGTGGGCGGTATCCATGTTGAAGCTGCGCTTGGCGATGGCCAGGGCCGTGGGGCTGCGCTCGCACAGCTCCTCGCCGATCTTCTGCACCTCGGCATCGAGCTGGTCGTGCGGCACGCAGAAATTCGCCAGGCCCATGGCCACCGCCTCGGCACCGCTGTAGCGGCGGTTCAGGTACCAGATCTCGCGCGCCTTCTTCTCGCCCACCACGCGCGCCAGGAACGCCGTGCCGTAGCCCGGATCGACCGAGCCCATCTTCGGCCCGACCTGGCCGAACTGCGCCTTGTCGGAGCAGATCGTCAAATCGCAGATCGTCGCCAGCACGTTGCCGCCGCCGATGGCGAAGCCCTGGACCCGCGCGATCACCGGCTTGGGCACGTCGCGGATGGCGGTGTGCAGCTCCTCCATCGGCAGGCCGATGGTGCCGCGCCCGTCGTAGTTGCCGTTGTGCGCCGACTGGTCGCCGCCGGTGCAGAAGGCCCGGTCGCCGGCGCCCGCCAGCACGATGGCGCCCACCGCGCGGTCGTAGCCCGCCTTGTTCAGCGCGCGGATGATCTCGTCGCAGGTCTGGCCGCGAAAGGCGTTCATCTTCTCCGGCCGGTTGATCGTGATCCAGGCCACGCCGTTCTTCACTTCGTACAGGATGTCTTCAAAGTTCATGGTGTTTTCTCCTTGGATGAATGGATGCGCCGAATCAGCCGTGCATGGTCAGGCCGCCCGACACGCTCAGCACTTGGCCGGTGACGAAGCCCGCGTCGTCGCTGGCGAAGAAGGCGATGGCCGAGGCCAGGTCGTCGCCCTGGCCCAGGCGGCCCATGGGAATGGCGCTCTTGAACGCCTCGATCAGCTTGGCCGGGTCGCGCGCGCCCTCGGCCACGCCCGCGAGCAGGGCGGTGTCGGTGGGGCCGGGGCACACCGCATTCACCGTGATGCCATGGCGCGCATGCTCGCGCGCCAGCGTCTTCGAGAGCGCCACCAGCCCGCCCTTGCAGGCCGAATACACCGCCTCGCCCGAGGAGCCGCCGCGCGCCGCGTCCGATGCCACGTTCACCACCCGGCCATAGCCGCGCTGCACCATGCCCGGCAGCACGGCGTGCAGCATGTGCAGCGCGCCCGTCAGGTTGATGGCGATCAGCTTCTCCCACTCGCCGGGGTTCGTCTTGAGGAAGGGCTTGAACACGTCCCAGCCCGCGTTGTTGACCAGCGCGGCCACCGGGCCGAGCCGTGCCTCGGCAGCGGCCACGGCGGCATCCACCTGCGCGCGGTCGGTGATGTCGCAGGCGAAGGCCGCCGCCTGTCCGCCAGCGGCGGCAATGGCCGCCACGGTGCGCTCGGCGGCGGCCAGGTCGCGGTCGAACACCGCGACGCGCGCGCCCTCGGCCGCCAGGCGCTGGCAGGTGGCTCCGCCAATGCCGCCGCCGCCGCCGGTCACGATCACTGTCTTGTCTTCAAAGCGTTTCATTGCATATCCCATGGTTTGCCAGGAGGGCCGCGTGGGCCGGTAATGCCGCATGGTGTGCGGCGAATTAAGTAAATATGTTTACTAAAATTCTAGAGGCAATAGGCATGCTCCGCAAGGGTGGGGCGTTGCGATGGGATCATGGTTAACCCTGGTGATATAGGGAATTTATGGAGGGCGGAGCTTGCTGGCCGGTGGTCCTTCGTATCGCGCTAGTGTGCAAATATATTGATTTAAAAGGCTGCGGCGGCGCTGGCGGCGCAGGCGCAAAAAAACCCGCCAGCGGCGGGTTGGTTGGGAGAGATGGCCGGTTCAGAGCAGCCGCGCGATCAGCGCGCCCTCCACCGGCCCTTCGAGCGGGATGCGCACGCGCACCGGGCTGCCCTGGGCCACCTGCACGGGCTCGCCGTCGAGGTTGAACATGGTCTCCAGCCGCACCTGGCGGTTGCCCTGCGGGTGGATGATCTCCAGCGTGTCGCCGACCTGGAAGCGGTTCTTGGTCTCCACCTCGGCCATGCCATCTTCATAACCGCGCACTTCGCCGACGAAGTGGGCGCGCTGCAGCACGCTGTTGCCGGTCTCGTAGTTCTGGTAGTCGTTGGCCGGGCGGCGCTCCAGCAGGCCGCCGGTGTAGCCGCGGTTCGCCAGGCCCTCCAGTTCGGTGATGAGGTGCGGGTTGAACGGGCGGCCGGCCACCGCGTCGTCGATGGCGCGGCGGTACACCTGCGCGGTGCGCGCCACGTAGTACAGGCTCTTGGTGCGGCCCTCGATCTTGAGCGAATCGACGCCGATCTTCACGAGGCGCTCCACGTGCTCCACGGCGCGCAGGTCCTTGCTGTTCATGATGTAGGTGCCGTGCTCGTCCTCCATGATGGGCATCAGCTCGCCGGGGCGGCCTTTTTCCTCGATCAGGTAGACCTGCTCGGCCTTGGGGTGGCGCGCACCGCCCCCGCAGGTGCTGGTGAACTGGCTGTCGGCCTCGTCGCGCGCCTGCGCGAAGTCGAAGCCGTTCTCCATCGCCTGCGCCAGCGCCTCGCCGGTGTTGGGATCGACGGCCGCGTCGTGCGTCTTGTATTCCCAGCGGCAGGCGTTGGTGCAGGTGCCCTGGTTGGGGTCGCGCCGGTTGAAGTAGCCCGAGAGCAGGCAGCGGCCCGAGTAGGCGATGCACAGGGCGCCGTGCACGAACACCTCCAGCTCCATGTCGGGGCATTCCTGGCGGATCTTCTCCACTTCGTCCAGGCTCAGCTCGCGCGACAGGATGATGCGCGACACGCCCGCCTTCTGCCAGAACTTCACCGTGGCCCAGTTGGTGGTGTTGGCCTGCACCGAGAGGTGCACCTCGGTCTCGGGCCACTTTTCCTTGACCATCATGATCAGGCCGGGGTCGGCCATGATGAAGGCGTCGGGCTTGCACTCGATCACCGGCTCGATGTCGCGCAGGTAGGTGCGCACCTTGTCGTTGTGCGCGATGAGGTTGCTGGTGACGAAGAACTTCTTGCCGCGCGCGTGCGCCTCGGCGATGCCCTGGGCGATCTGCTCCAGGCGGAATTCGTTGTTGCGCGCGCGCAGCGAGTAGCGCGGCTGGCCGGCATACACGGCATCGGCGCCGAAGTCGTATGCCGCGCGCATCTTGTCGAGCGAGCCGGCGGGCAGCAGCAGTTCGGGGGCTTTCAGGGTCATGGGGCGGGATTTTCTCCGATGCGCCATGGCGGGGCGGGCCGCGCGGGTAATTCCTGCTTCCAAAAGCATAGCTGCCAGCGCTTGCCTGGCAAGCGCTGGGGGCGGAATGGGCTGATGAAGCCGTCTCCAGAGTTAGAAACGGTGCCTCAGCGTGGCCGTGACCGCGCGCGGCGTGCCGTAGCGCATGTAGTTCGGCGAGTAGACCGAGGCGTAGTAGCGCCGGTCGAAAAGATTCTCGGCTGCCAGCAGCACGTCCGTCCTGGGGGCGATGGCGTATTTCGCCGTCAGCCCCGCCAGGGCATAGCCGCCCTGGCGAAGCGTCCAGGTGGCGTCGGTGGCGTAGATCGTGCTTTGGGCGCGCAGGCTGGCGCCCAGCGTCCACCCGGTGCCAGCCAGCCGGTGGTTGACCGCCACGCGCAGGCTGTGCCGGGGCAGGTCGGTCTTGAACCGCTGGCCGTCATCGGCGCCGGAGGCGTACTTGCTGTCCACATAGGTGTAGCTGGCCGCGACGTTCCAGCCGGGGTGGATTTCGCCGTAGGCGCTCAAGTCCACGCCCTGGCTGACCACCTTGTCCGCCGCCGTGTAGCAGTAGCCGCCGCAGACGTTGGTGGCGTCGTAGGGGATGGCGTTGTCCTGTCGGGCGAGGTTGACCTGTTCCAGGTGGAAGAGTGCGGCGGCCACATTCAACCGCTTTTCCAGCAATTCCCCCTTGATGCCGGCTTCGTAATTCCTGCCCACGACCGGCTTCAGGTAGCCATGCGTGCCCTTGTAGGTCGACGGCGTGAAGATGTCGGAATAACTCGCGTAGGCCGTGAACGTGCGGTTCACGTCGTAGGTGAGGCCCGCGTAAGGCGAGAGGACGCCCGCCTCCGACTGCTCCGAGCCGACGCGGGTGCCGAGGGAGTTGGAATAGGCGCTTCCCGCCTGGTACCAACTGGCGCGCAGCCCGGCGATGGCCTTGAGCGCGTCGGTCAGCGCGAACCGGCCGACGGCGTAGGCGCCCGTCTGGCGGGTGTTCTGCGCATTGGCGTAGGTGCCTGCGGGGGTGAATTCCGGCAGGGACGCCGGATCGAAGGTGTAGGCATTGAGCGCATGGCCATCGAAGGAATACATCGACCCGTCCTGGGGTGATTTCCAATCGGAATGGCTGGCCCCGAAGGCCAGTTCATGCGTTCTCCCGAACAGCGTCACCGGGCCGGTGACGGAAAGATCGAAGGCATCGTAGTGCGACGGGTTCTTGTAGTCGGAACCCCCATAGAAGCTCAGGCCCTCGCCGGTGGCCTGGTCCACGGCGCCTGCGAGAAAGCCGTATTTCTCCAGGTACTGGTTGTTGACGGCGTGCTGAACGGCGAATTTCGCCTTCCACGATGCCGAAAGCTGCTGCTCAAGCGCCGCGGAGTACAGGGCGTAGGTGTAGAGGATGGAACCCCGGGGATCGCCAAAGAATGCGCTGCGCCGCAGGCCGAGGTCGCTGCCGTCGGCGGCCATCGGAATGCCGATGTCGCCGCGGCTCTTGTCGCGCTGGTACTGGAAGCTGGCGCTCAGTCTGGTGGTGGGTGACACATCGGCGTCGATCGCGCCATACACGCCTTGCCGCTTCAGATAGGTGTAGTCGATGAAGGAATCCTTGTCCTCGATGACGGCCACCAGGCGCCCCCTAATCCTTCCCGACGCGACCAGCGGCCCCGCGATGTCGCCGACGATGCGTTTCTGGTTCCATGCGCCAAGCTGCACTTCCGCCTGCGCCTGGAACGTCTCGGTCGGGCGCTTGCGGATCAGGTTGATCGTGCCGCCGGGGCTGCCGGCCCCCGTCAGCAGCCCCGCGGCGCCTTGCAGGACTTCGACCCGGTCGATGAAGGCGCTGTCGATCGAAGGGCTGTAGACATTTGAAATCCCCGACGGGTTGGCCACGCCGTCGTACTGCAGTTGCATTTCAAAGCCACGGCTGTAGAAGTATTGGGAGGAAGCCTGGTCGTTGACGACGACGCCGCTTGTCGTGTGCAGCGCCTGATCCACCGTCGTCATGGCGAAATCCTCCATCTGCTGCCGCGTCACCACGCTGAGGGTCTGCGGCGTCTCGCGCGGCGAAAGGGTGAGCTTGGCGGCGGTGCTGGTGGACGTGGCCCTGTACGAACCCGATCCCTCGGTGGTGCCGTCCCGCTCGGTTTGCGCCGTCACGGTCACCGTCTCCAGCGATCCCGTCGGGCCCGTGGGCGCCGCCTTGATGACGATGGCGCTGCCCTCCGGCACCGCGACCAGCCCGCTGCCGGCCAGCAGGCGCTCCAGCGCCTGGGCTGGCGTCAGCGTGCCCGATACGGCCGGGGCGCTCTTGCCGCTGACCAATCCCTGCTGGACGATGAGCTGGGTCCGCGTCTGCCGCGCCCAGTCGTTGAGCGCCTGCGCGAGCGGCCGGGCCTTGATGGCGATCTGGACCGGCGCCCCGGCGCCCTGCGCGTGAACGGCGGCAGCCCCGGATGCAAGGGCGATGGCCAGGGCGAGGGGGGCCGGCCGGAGGGTGTGGCGACGCATGAATGTGCTCCAAGTAGTGAATACGAATGCTTCCTGCTTGGGTAGACGCACGGGGTGCTGGAAATACGGTAGCCGCAGC
Source organism: Acidovorax sp. YS12 (assembly GCA_021496925.1). Lineage (NCBI taxonomy): Bacteria > Pseudomonadati > Pseudomonadota > Betaproteobacteria > Burkholderiales > Comamonadaceae > Acidovorax > Acidovorax sp. YS12. The sequence goes on along the minus strand of CP053915.1, from coordinate 1,615,203 downwards.
GGATTTTTTGCCGATGCCGCCGCGATGGGGGCGGGCGTGCCGATGGATTACAAGCCGAATTGGCCTCCAGCGCTTGCTGGGAGCGCGCTGGTAGCTATCAAATGAGGAGCTTTTGGGCCGCGGTCAGTTCCCGGCGTCTGGTTCGCCTTCCAGACGTGCCCACGCCTGGGCCGGCGTGAGGATGGCGATGGACTCCACGGCGCCCAGTGTCAGCAGATCCTGGTCGCCGCTGACCAGCCAGTGCGCCTGGCCTGCCAGGGCCACGTGGACGAAGGCGTCGTCGTCCGCATCGCGGCTGAAACGGCGGGCCTGGATCGCGGGTGGTACGTCCACCCACGTGCCTGCGGCGCCGAAGTCGTGCAGCAGTTGCTTGCGGTCTTCGATGCGCAGATAGCGGTCGAGCTTCGGCTTCCACAGCCGCGTTTGCAATTCGGCGAACGTGGCGTCGGAAAACAGCAGCCGCCCGCGTGCCAGCATGTGCTGCACGACCCGTGCGGGCGGAGTGCGGCTGGACAGCGCCGCGCTGATCAGCACGTTGGTGTCGATGACCGCCCGCAGCTCAACTGTCATCGCGCAGCAGGGCTTCGAGTGCCTCGGGCGTCAGGCCGGCGGCCTGGGCCTGGGCGGCGGTGCGCTCCAGCGTGTGCGCGAGCCGGTCGGCGTAGAAGGCGCGCATGGCTTCGTAGTCGGCTGGCGACACCATCACGCCTACCACCCGGTCGTGGCGCAGCACGCGCACGGGCTCTTTCTGCGCCATGTCGATGAAGGCGCCGAACTGGGTCTTGGCCTGGTTGGCCGTCATGGTTTGCATGGTGTGGCTCCGGTATTTTCGTCCATTTTAGTCAAATCGTTCGATTCGTGTGATGGGCGGGCGTGCATGGCTTGTGCCCCGTGCTCAGCGGGCTGGCACCACCTCGGTGGTGCCGCCCGCTTCCCGCAGCCGCACGGGCAGCGCGCTGGGCAGTATGCGCCGCAGCGTGCGGGCGTCGCGCGGGTCGAAGGTGCCGGACAGGCGCAGCGCCGCCACGGCGGGGTCGCGCACCGTCAGGCCGGTATCGCCGTAGCGCTCCAGTTCGGCCAGGGCCTGCGCCAGCGGGGTATCGACGAAGCTGATGCGGCTGTCGCGCCAGGGGGCGATGCCCTCGGCGGGCACGGCCGCCACGGGCGCCAAGGGGCCTGCGGCGCTGGCCGCCACCTGCTCGCCAGCGGTCAGATAGGCGGCATCGGGGAGGCTGTGCAGCGCATCGCCCGGCTCCGCGTTGCGCCGCACCACGCGGACCCTGCCTTCTTCCACGGCGATCCGCACGCCTGCGTTGCCCGGCAGGCCGGGGGTGTAGCGCACCGAGAACCGCGTGCCGACCACGGTGACGCCCACGGGGCCGGCCAGCACGTGGAAGGGCCTGGCCGCATCGGCCTGCACGCGGAAGACGGCCTGGCCGTCCAGCAGCTTGACCTCGCGGCGCTGGCGGTAGTAGGCCACTTCGATCCGGGTGGCCGTGTCCAGCCGCAGGCGGCTGCCGTCGGGCAGCGCTACCTCGATCTGCTGGCCGCGCGGCGTGCTGAAGGCTTGCGTGAACACGGGCTGCGCCTGCCAGTGGTTCCAGGCCAGCAGCCCGGTGCCGCAGGCGACGGCCGCCGCTGCCGCCATGCCGAACGCGGGTGCCAGGAAGCGGCGGCGGGGCAGGCTGGGCGCCTTGTCCCGTTGCAGGTTGCGGCGCAACTGGGCCACCGCGTCGGCGGGGATGCCGTCCATGGCGCTCCAGTGCGCTTCCCACTGGGCGTAGGCCGGGGCGTGGCGCGCGTCGGCGGCCAGCCAGGCCTGGAAGGCGGATTCGTCCCGCGCGCTCCAGCCGTCGCGCTGGCGGCGGATGAACCAGCCGAGCACGTCCTGGCGCAGGCCAGGGGGGTCTTCGGGTGGCGGGAGCGAAGGGGTCATGGGAAAAGGATTCTGCGGTTCTTGTGCTGACGCACGGGCAGCCCCCGGTACGGTAGCGCGTTTCATGCGGCGGGGCGCTTTCTCCGGCCCCGGGCCGGCGCGGGCGGCTGCGTGCCGTCGAGTGCGTCCTGGCAGCACCAGCAGGCGGCCATGGCGATCTGGAGCTGCATTTCCACGGTGCGGGTGGAGATGCCCATGCGGGCAGCGATCTCGGCGTAGGACAGGCCGTCGAACTTGTAGAGGATGAAGGCCTCGCGGCAGCGCGGCGGCAACTGGTCGATGGTGGCGATGACGGCCGCCAGGCCCTCGCGCGAGGCGAGGATGGTGTCGGGCTCCAGGGCGCGCGGGCCGTGCAGGTGGTCGGGCTCGCACACTTCGCCGCCGGGCGGGGCGGTTGCGTCGGTTCCGGCGCGCACGCTGGCGCGGCGGTGCTGGTCGATCACGAGGTTGCGTGCCGTGCGGTACAGCAGCGCGCGCGGATCCTGCACGGGCTGGCCGGCTTGCTGCGCCGCGAGCACGCGGACGTAGCTCTCCTGCGCCAGATCGGCCGCGGTGTCGCGGTCGCGCACGGCGCGGGAAAGGAAATTCAGCAGTTCTCGGTAGTAGCGCTCGAACACGGCAAGGGAGGGGGGCTTCCCTCGGCAAATGGCAGCGCGGCGTGGCGGTGGCGAGTGCGTGTGCTCAGATGGGAATTAATCGCATTATCGGCGAAGGCGTGGACCCCTCGGAATGGTGCTTTGAAAACGATAGCTGCCAGCGCTTGCCTGGTAAGGTCTGGAGGCCAAAAAAGCTATGAACCCGGGCGCAGGTGCTCCGCCAGCCGCCGCGTGAACGGGGGCAGCGCCGCCAGGTCCTGCATGCACAGCACCAGCGAGCGCCGGGCCCAGCCGTCGGCCAGCGGCACGGGGCGGATGCGCAGCGCCCGCGCGTGCCGCCGCGCCGCCGCCTGCGGCACCACGGCCACGCCCGCGCCCAGGCCGACGAGGCGGCACACGGCTTCCAGGTGGCCCAGCCGGGCGCGGTAGTCCAGGCGCCGGCCCAGGCGGCGCGCCTGGGTGCTCACCATGGCCTGCAGCGCGCTGTCGTGCGGGAGGCCGATGAAGTCTTCATGGAGCACTTGCTCCAGGTGCACAGCGCGCGCGCTGGCCAGCGCGTGCGCGGCGGGCACGGCCAGCACCAGCGGGTCGGGGCGGAAGGGCAGGGTGGACAGGCCTTGCAGGTCCACTGCGTCGGACGCCACGCCCAACTCGGCCAGCCCGCTGCGCACGGCGTCGGCGATGTCCTGGCTGCCGCGCTCCTGCAGCTCCACCGACACGCGCGGGTGCGTGGCCAGGAAGGCGGGCAGCAGCGGCGGCAGGTGCTCGCCCAGCGCCGAGGTGTTGCACAGCAGGCGCACGTGGCCCGCGAGGCCCGCGCCGTGGCCGGCCATGTCGCCGCGCAGGTGCTCCATCTGCCGCAGCATCTGGCGCGCGTGGTGCAGCAGCGTGTGGCCCGCCGCCGTGGGCTGCACGCCGCGCGGGCCGCGCACCAGCAGCGGCGCGCCCAGGCCGGCCTCCATGGCGCGGATGCGCTCGCTGGCCGAGGCCAGCGCGAGGTGGCTGCGCTGCGCGCCGCTGGTGATGGAGCCGGCCTCGTGCACGTGCACGAACAGGCGCAGGTCGGTCAGGTCGAAGTGCATCGCGCCACCTTAGCAGCCTTCGGCCGGGGCGAAGGCCGGGTGCGCCAATGCCGCATTGGCATGCGTGCGTCCGGCCGGAACAATCGGCCGCATCTTCATGGAAAGGATTCCCGCATGACGCTTGCATCGCTGCCTTCCTGGCTGCCCGTGGCCCTGGCCATCTTCGTGCTGGCTGGGCTGGTCAAGGGCGTGGTGGGGCTGGGCCTGCCCACGGTGGCCATGGGCCTGCTGGCGCTGCGCCTGCCGCCGGCCGAGGCGGCGGCGCTGCTGGTCGTGCCGTCGCTGGTCACCAACGTGTGGCAGACGCGGCCCTGGGGCACGTTGGCGCCGTTGGCGCGGCGGCTCGCGGGCCTGCTGCTGGGCGTGTGCGCGGGCATGTGGCTGGGCGCCTGGCTGCTGGGCGCGCCCGCCGGGGCCTGGGCGCGCGTGGCGCTGGGCGCGGCGCTGATCGCCTATGCGCTGTGGTCGCTGGCCGGGGCGGTGCTGCAGGCGCCGCCGCGCGTGCAGCGCTGGCTGGGGCCGCTGGTGGGCGCGGCCACGGGGCTGGTGACGGCGGCCACCGGCGTGTTCGTGGTGCCGGCGGTGCCCTATCTGCAGGCGCTGGGGCTGCAGCGCGATGCGTTCGTGCAGGCGATGGGGCTGAGCTTTACCGTCTCCACCCTGGCGCTGGCCGTGGGGCTGGCGGGCAACGCGAGCTTTTCGGGCGGCGCGCTGGGTTGGTCATTGCTGATGCTGGCCCCCGCGCTGCTGGGCATGGCGCTGGGCGGTCGGCTGCGCCAGCGGCTGTCGCCGCTGTGGTTCCGGCGCTGCCTGATGGCGGGGCTGCTGCTGTTGGGCAGCCACATGGTCGTTGCCTAAACCCTGCGCTTGTCCAGCTTGCGCGTGAGCGTGCGCCGGTGCATGCCCAGGCGGCGCGCGGCCTCGGAGATGTTGAAGCCCGTTTCGGCCAGCACCTCGTGGATGCGCTCCCACTCCAGTGTCTTGATGGAGCTGGCGCGGTTGGTCAGCTCCACGTCGGCATTGCCTTCGGCGAGGCCGAAGGCGGACTCGATGTCGTCGGTGTTCGACGGCTTGGCCAGGTAGTGGCAGGCACCGAGTTTCACCGCCTCCACGGCGGTGGCGATGCTGGCGTAGCCCGTGAGCACGACGATGAGCATCGCTGCGCTGTGCGCATGCAGCGCGCGCACGCAGGCCAGGCCCGTGGCCTCGCCCTTGAGCTTGAGGTCGACCACGGCGTAGCCGGGCGTGTGCTGCGCCAGCAGTTCTTCGGCGCGCGCGAGGCTGTCGGCGTGCAGCACGCGGTAGCCGCGCCGCTCGAACGAGCGCGCGAGCGTGCGCGCGAAGGCTTCGTCGTCCTCCACGATCAGCAGCCAGCGGTCATTGTCAGGGGGGATGCTTGTCATGTTTCATACGGATTTGCCTTCAACCGTCTAACGTCGTTGGTTCGCCTTGCCGTGCTACAGCACTGATCGTAGGCTTCCCGCCTAGTTATACGGTTGAAGGCAAACCCGTATCAGCCAGTGCAACCGCGGCCAGCGGCAGCGTGATGGTGACCTGCGCGCCGCCCTCGGGGTGGTTGCGCGCCTGTACGCTGCCGCCCAGGGTGCGGGCCACGTTCATCGCCAGGAACAGGCCCAGGCCACCGCCGGGGCGGCCCTTGGTGGACTGGTAGGGCTGGCCCAACTGCGCCAGGATAGCGGGTGCGAAGCCCGGCCCCCGGTCGCGCACGCGGATGTGCAGGGCTTGCGCGTCCTGCCAGGCGGCCATGCCGACCCAGTGCGGCGATGCGTCGCGCGCATTGTCCAGCACATTGAAAACCATTTGCTCGAGGGTGGCATCGGCCACCATGGGGCGGTCGGCGCGCACCTGGTTGTCGTAGGCGAAGCACGCCACCGAGCGCGTGGCGCGCCAGTCCCGGGCCAGCGCATCGAGGAAGCGGCAGACGGTGGTCTGGTTCGAGGATTCGCCGCGTGCCTCGCCGGCGGACAGCAGGATGCCGCTGACGATGCGCTTGCAGCGCTGCACCTGGGCCTGCATCTCGGCCACGTCGTCGCGCAGGATGGGCTGGCCGGCGATGGCGGGGTCGCGGCGCCAGTCGCCCAGGATCACCGCCATGGTGGCCAGCGGCGTGCCCAGCTCGTGCGCCGCGCCCGAGGCCAGCAGGCCCATGCGCACGATGTGCCCGGCCTCGGCGGCGCGCTGGCGCGCGGCGGCCAGGCGCGCGTCGCGCTGGCGCAGGTTGCCGCTGATGCGCGTGATGAATACCACCAGCAGCACGGCGTTGAGCACGAAGCACACCAGCAGGCCCAGCACGTAGGGGCTGGCCAGCCCCTGGTGCATGTCCAGCGCCAGGGGCAGCGGCAGGTTGTGGCGCGCCAGCAGGGCCACGCAGGCCGCCGCGATGGCGACGATGGACCAGGTGTAGCTGCCGCGCAGCAGCATGGCGCCCACGGCGATCTGCGGCAGGTACAGGAAGACGAACGGGTTGCTGGTGCCGCCGCTGAGGTAGAGCTGCGCGGTGAGCACCGCCACGTCCACCAGCAGGGCCAGGAACAGCTCGACGTTGCGCACGCCGCGCCCGGTGCGCCAGCGCAGCAGGCTCACGGCGTTGTAGGCGCCGAGGCAGGCCGCCACGGTGAGCATTTCCTCCAGCGGCAGCGGCAGGCCCAGGCCGTAGTGCGCCACGGCGATGGCGAACACCTGCCCGGCCAGCGCCAGCCAGCGCCATTGGATCAGTTGGTAGAGGTTCGTCAGGCCCGCCTGCGCGTTGGCCGAACGCAGGGGGTGGGTGGGAGAGGAAGGGTCAGGGCTGGGCAGCATCGGGGGGAGGGAGGCTTGCGGCCGCGCGCAGCCGAAGCTCGTAGCGTGCCACAAGCACGCCCGCCACCACCGTCAGCAGTGCAAGCCCATACCAGGTGAAGGCGTAGGCCAGGTGGCTGTTGGAGAAGCGCACCACGGTCAGCCCCGGGTAGGGCCAGGGGCCCGCAGGCAGCGCGCCTTCGGCCGGCGCGGGGGGGCTGGCATCCGGGATGCCCGCGTCGAGAAAGAAGGGTGCTGTCTGGGCCAGGCCCTGCGCCTGGGCGATGGCCGCCACGTCGCGCGAGTGCCAGCGCTGCTGCGCCGGGTCGTTGCGGCGCAGGAAGCCGCCGCCGGGCTCGCTGGCGCGCAGCAGGCCCCGCATGCGCACGGGCATGCCGGCTGGCGTCGGGTCGGGCTGCCAGTGCGCGCGCTGGGCCTGGGGAATGAAGCCGCGGTTCACCAGCAGCGTGCCGCCGCTGTCCAGCTGCAGCGGCGTCAGCACCCAGAAGCCGGCCCCCAGCGCCGTCGTGGCCTGGGTGAGCACCGTGTGGGCCGGCAGCCAGCGGCCCTCGGCCTGCACGGGGCGGTATTCGTAGTCCGCCACCGCCAGGGCGGGCCACTGCGCCGCGGGGGGCAGGGCAGAGGGTGCCGCGTGCAGGCGCTGTGCCACGCGCGCGATCAGGTCGAGCTTCCAGGCGCGGCGCTGCACCTGCCAGGTGCCCAGGCCGAGAAAGCCCAGCAGCAGGGCCAGGCCCAGCGCCGCGAGCAGCGCCAGGAGCCAGGGCGGGTGCGGGCGCGGCATCAGGGCGCGCGCTGCTCCACGGCCGGCGTGTGGGCGTGGCCAGGGGCGTGGGTGGGCATCATGTTGGCATTCATGTGGAACATGACCCACAGCGTGCCGGCGATGCCCACGGCCACGAAGACCACGGTGAACAGCGTGGACAGCAGCGTCCAGCCGCCCTCGACCTTGCCGTTCATGTGCAGGAAGCAGACCATGTGCACCAGGATCTGGGCCACGGCGAAGGCGCCCAGCACCAGGGCCAGGGTGCCCTTGTCGGCGATCACCTTGCCCATCACCAGCCAGAACGGAATGGCGGTGAGGATGACCGACAGCACGAAGCCGACCATGTAGCCCGACAGCGTGCTGTGCGGGCCGGCGTCGTGGTGATGGCCGCCGTGGTGGTGCGCGTCATGCGCATGGGTGGGTGTGTGCGAGGCGCTCATTTACAGCACTCCCATCAGGTAGACAAAGGTGAAGACGCCGATCCAGACCACGTCCAGGAAGTGCCAGAACATGGACAGGCACATCAGGCGCCGCTGGTTCTCGTGGATCAGGCCGTGCCTGGCGATCTGCACCATCAGCACCACCAGCCAGACCAGGCCGAAGGTGACGTGCAGCCCGTGCGTGGCCACGAGGGTGAAGAAGGCCGACAGGAAGGCGCTGCGCTGCGGCCCCGCGCCCTGGTGGATCAGGTGGTGGAACTCGTACAGCTCCAGCCCCAGGAAGCACAGGCCGAACAGCCCGGTGATGGCCAGCCAGGCCAGCGTGCCGCCCACCTTGTTCTGCTGCTTTTGCAGCATGGCGAAGCCGAAGGTGATGGACGACAGCAGCAGGAAGGCCGTGTTCAGCGCCACCAGCGGCAGGTCGAACAGTTCGGCGCCCGTGGGGCCGCCGGCGTAGCTGCGGCCCAGCACGCCGTAGGTGGCGAACAGCGCGGCGAAGATGAGGCAGTCGCTCATCAGGTAGAGCCAGAAGCCCAGGGCCGTGCCGTTCTCGGGGTGGGGCTCGTGCGCGAGGTGGTATGCGCGCGGGGTCAGGGCGTGTGTATCAGACATGGGCGGCTGCCAGTTGCTGGGTGCGTGCGGCTTCCGTGGCCGCCACTTCGGCGGCCGGGATGTGGTAGTCACGCTGGTAGTTGAAGGTGTGGATGATCGACGCCAGCACGGTGGCCGCGAACGAGGCCGCCGCCAGCGGCCACATGTGCCAGATCATGGCGAAGCCGAACACCGTGGACAGGCCTGCGATCACGATGCCCGCGCCCGTGTTGGCGGGCATGTGGATGGGCTGGAAGCCCGCCAGCGGGCGCTGGTAGCCGTGCTTCTTCATGTCCCACCAGGCGTCGATCTCGTGCGCCACCGGGGTGAAAGCGAAGTTGTACTGCGGCGGGGGCGAGGAGGTGGCCCACTCCAGCGTGCGGCCGTCCCAGGGGTCGCCGGTCACGTCGCGCAGCGCGTCGCGCCTGCGGTAGCTCACGAACAGCTGGATGAAGAAGCTGGCGATGCCAAGCGCGATCAGCGCGGCGCCGAAGGCGGCGATGACGAACCAGACCTGCAGCGATGCGTCCTCGAAGTGGCTGACGCGGCGCGTCACGCCCATCAGGCCCAGGATGTACAGCGGCGTGAACGCCACCCAGAAGCCCACCAGCCAGAACCAGAACGAGCACTTGCCCCAGAACTCGTCAAGCCGGTAGCCGAAGGCCTTGGGGTACCAGTAGTTGATGCCGGCGAACACCGCGAACACCACGCCGCCGATGATGACGTTGTGGAAGTGCGCGATCAGGAACAGCGAGTTGTGCAGCACGAAGTCGGCCGGGGGCACGGCCAGCAGCACGCCGGTCATGCCGCCGATGGCGAAGGTGCACATGAAGCCCACCGTCCACAGCATGGGCACGGTGAAGCGGATGCGGCCCTTGTACATGGTGAACAGCCAGTTGAAGATCTTGGCGCCCGTCGGGATCGAGATGATCATCGTGGTGATGCCGAAGAAGGTGTTCACCGTGGCGCCCGAGCCCATGGTGAAGAAGTGGTGCAGCCACACCAGGTACGACAGCACCGTGATGCACACCGTGGCATAGACCATCGACGTGTAGCCGAACAGGCGCTTGCGGCTGAACGTGGCCACCACCTCGGAGAAGATGCCGAAGCAGGGCAGCACCAGGATGTAGACCTCGGGGTGGCCCCAGATCCAGATCAGGTTCACGTACAGCATGGCGTTGCCGCCCAGGTCGTTGGTGAAGAAGTTGGTGCCGACGTAGCGGTCGAGCGACATCAGCACCAGGGCCGCCGTCAGCACCGGGAACGAGGCCACGATCAGCGCGTTGGTGCACAGCGCGGTCCAGGTGAACACGGGCATCTTCATCAGGCTCATGCCCGGCGCGCGCATCTTGACGATGGTGACGATCAGGTTGATGCCAGAGAGCGTGGTGCCCACCCCCGCGACCTGCAGGCCCCAGATGTAGTAGTCCAGCCCCACGCCCGGGTTCTGCGCGCCCAGGTTGGACAGCGCCAGCCAGCCGGCCGTGGAGAACTCGCCCAGGAACAGCGACAGCATCACCAGCACGGCACCGCCGGCGGTCATCCAGAAGCTGAAGTTGTTCAGGAACGGGAACGACACGTCGCGCGCGCCGATCTGCAGCGGCACGAGGTAGTTCATCAGCCCCGTGACGAACGGCATGGCCACGAAGAAGATCATGATCACGCCGTGGGCGGTGAAGATCTGGTCGTAGTGGTGCGGCGGCAGGTAGCCCATGCTCTCGCCGAAGGCCATGGACTGCTGCAGGCGCATCATCACCGCGTCGGCGAAGCCGCGCAGGAACATGACCAGGCCCAGCACCATGTACATGATGCCGATCTTCTTGTGGTCGATCGAGCAGATCCAGTCCTTCCACAGCGGGCCCCAGAGGCGGAACCTGGCCAGGGCAGCGACCACGGCCAGGCCGCCCAGCATGGTGGCGAGGAAGGTGTAGAGCACGATGGGCTCATGCGCCATCGGGATCGAATCCCAGGTGATGCGGCCGAGCAGCCAGTGGGGCGCGGCGGCGGGTGTGTGTTCAGTCATGCGGGTTCTCCTGGCGCTCCAGGGCGGCGATGGTTTGCGGCGCATTGGCCGGAGTGCACTGGTCGGGTGGCAGCGCGGCGCGGGCGCGCTCGTTCATGGCCATCATCTCGTGCATGCACACCTGGCCTTCTTCCACGCAGCGGTTGAGCACGCGGTCGTACAGGTCGGCGTCCACGCGCGCGAAGCGCTGCACCGGGTCGCGCTCGCTGGGTTTGGCCAGTTGCAGGTAGGTCGCCTTGTCCAGCGCTTTGCCCTCGGCCTGGGCCTTTTGCACCCACTGGGCAAAGCCGGCGTCCGACAGGCCGTGGAACTTGAACGTCATGCCCGAGAAGCCCGCGCCGCTGTTGTGCGAGGCCAGGCCGGGGAACACGCCCGCCTGGTTGATCACGCCGTGCAGCTCGGTCTGCATGCCGGGCATGGCGTAGACCATGCCGGCCAGGTCGGGCACGTAGAAGGCGTTCATGGTCGAGGTGGCGGTGAGCTTGAAGTGGATCGGGCGGTCCACCGGCGCGGCCAGCTCGTTCACCAGGGCAATGCCCTGCTCGGGGTAGACGAAAAGCCACTTCCAGTCCATCGCCACCACCTGCACTTCCAGCGGCTCCACACCGGCCGGGACGGGGCGGCTGGCATCGATGCGGTCCAGCGGGCGGTACGGGTCGAGCTTGTGCGTGGTCACCCAGGTCAGCGCGCCCAGGATGATGATGATGACCAGCGGCACCGACCAGATCACCAGCTCCAGCTTGGTGGAGTGGTGCCATTCGGGGTCGTACTCGGCCTCGGCGTTGCCCTGGCGGTACTTCCAGGCGAAGAACAGGGTCAGGGCGATGACCGGCACGATGATGACCAGCATCAGCAGCGTGGCCGTGACGACCAGTTGGCCCTGCTGCGCGGCAACGTCGCCGGCCGGGTTGAGCACGACGGCCTTGCTGCAGCCGGCCAGGGCCGTGGCCGCGGCCAGGGCCGCAGCAGGCCAGGCCAGCCTGCGGGGTTCCTTGGGTTTTCTCATGGGAGGGACGCCTAAGTGGGCGTTGGCGCGCCAACGCGGGTACGGAGGCTGCGAAATGTAGCGCGGCTATCCCAATCGCGTATGGGACATTTTGTCCAATGTCAATGAATCGTCCTTGTGTGGCGGCGCCGTGCGATGACTTTGGCCGGGCGCAATAAGGCCTGCCGCAGCGCTTGACAAGCGGGGTTTCGCCACGCTTGTGGCGCGGTGGCGCCAGGTGTAGAACGGCACTGTTCCAGTCCACCAAGGAGCGTGCATATGAGCAACCATGGCCAAACGACAGTGCATGCACTGCATGCGCCCGCCTGGGGCGGCGCAGCCCTGGCGCAGGCGCATACCGACGAAGACGTGGCCCCGGGCGACATCGCCGTGGGCGTGGTCATCGGCCGGTCGTCGGAGTACTTCGACTTCTTCGTCTTCGGCATCGCCAGCGTGCTGGTCTTTCCCAGCCTGCTGTTCCCGTTCCTGCCGCGCCTTGAGGGCACGCTGGCCGCGTTCGGCATCTTCGCCCTGGCCTTCGTGGTGCGGCCGTTCGGCACCGCGCTGTCGATGGCGGTGCAGCGGCGCTGGGGGCGCGGCACCAAGCTCACGCTGGCGCTGGTGCTGCTGGGCGCGTGCACCGTGGGCATGGCCTTCCTGCCCAGCTACGCGCAGGCCGGCGCCTCGGCCATCACGGCGCTGGTGCTGCTGCGCCTGGGCCAGGGCCTGGCGCTGGGCGGCAGTTGGGACGGGCTGCCCTCGCTGCTGGCGCTGGCCGCGCCGCGCCAGCGCCGCGGCTGGTACGCCATGCTGGGCCAGCTGGGCGCGCCGCTGGGCTTTGCCCTGGCGGCCAGCCTGTTCGCCTACCTGTACGCCAGCCTGACGCCGGACGAGTTCCTCGACTGGGGCTGGCGCTACCCGTTCTGCGTGGCCTTCGCCATCAACGTGGTGGCGCTGTTCGCGCGTCTGCGCCTGGTGGTGGGGCAGTCGTATGCCGACCTGCTGCAAGAGCGCGAGCTGCACCCCGTGCCGGTCACGCGCGTGCTGGCCGACGCGGGCGGCAACGTGCTGCTGGGCGCGTTCGCGGCACTGGCCAGCTTTGCGCTGTTCCACCTGGTCACGGTGTTCCCGCTGTCGTGGATCGTGCTCTATGCCGACCAGCCGGTGCCGCAGGTGCTGGGCGTGCAGATCGTCGGCGCGCTGCTGGCGGCCGGGGCCATGGTGGCCTCGGGCCGGCTGGCCGACCGGGTGGGGCGGCGCACGCTGCTGGGCGCCATGGCCGTGCTCATCGGCCTGTTCAGCCTGGCTGTGCCGTGGATGCTGGGCGCCGGCACGGCGGCGGGCCACAACCTGTTCCTGCTGCTGGGCTTCGTGCTGCTGGGGCTGTCGTATGGCCAGGCCTCGGGCACGGTCACGGCCAACTTCGCCGCGCGCCACCGCTACACCGGCGCCGCGCTGTCGGCCGACCTGGCCTGGCTGCTGGGCGCGGCCTTCGCGCCGCTGGTGGCGCTGGGGCTGTCGGCGCGCTTCGGCCTGGGGGCCGTGTCGCTGTACCTGCTGTCGGGCGTGGTGTGCACGCTGGGGGCGCTGCGCATCAACCGGCTGATCGAGCAGCGCGTGTGATGCTCTGAAAACAGGAGCTGCCAGCGCTTGCTGTGCAAGGGTTTGATGCATGGAAGCATTTGAAATCCTTGCGCAGCAAGCGCTGGCAGCTCTCTTTTTGGTAGCTCAGTCCTTCGGGCGGAAGCCGATCACCAGCGACGAGGGCACGCGCCCGTCCACGTCGCGCGGCAGGGTTTCGGTCTTCTGCAGGGCGCGCACCACGGCGTCGTCCCAGGCCTTGTTGCCGCTGGACTGCAGGATGCGCGTGCCGACGATGGTGCCGTCCGGCGCGGCGCGCACCTCCACCTCGGTGCGCGGGTTGCCCGACACCGCGTCGGGGTAAATGATGTTGGGCTTGACCTTGGCCGCCACCTTGCCGCCGTAGCTGCCAGAGGGGCCGGCGCTGCGCTGCGCGGTGCCCGTGGCGGTCTCGCCGCCGGTGGCGCCCGCCAGGCCGGCGATGCGGCGCATCTGCTCCTTGCGGAACTCCTCGGCGCGCTTGGCCTCGGCTTCGGCCTTGCGCTTTTCCTCGGCCAGCTTCTTCTGCTTTTCCTGCTCGGCTTTCTGCTGCTCCAGCTTCTTCTGCTCGGCCAGTTGCTTCTCGCGCTGGGCCTTCTCGCGTTCGGCTTTTTCGTGCGCGGCCTTTTCCTTCTGCAGGCGTTCCTTCTTCTCCTGCTCCAGGCGTTCGCGGCGCTCGTGCTCCTTGCGTTCCAGCTCCTGCTCGTGCTGGCGCTTCTTTTCTTCTTCCTGGCGCTTTTTCTGGCGCTCCAGGGCGATGTCGGCCTCGTGCGTATCGGGCTGCGCCTGGCGTGGCGGCGGGGCGGGCGGGGGCGGCGGGGCCACTGGCGCGGGCTCGGGCGCCGCCACGGGCGGCGGTGGCGGCGGGGCCACCTCGCGCGGCGCCGCCTGCTGCGGGATGGCGGCCCAGAGTTCGGCCTCCACGGCGGGCTGGTCGGCGCTGGTCTTCCACTGCACGCCCCAGGTCAGCGCACCGATCAGGATGCCGTGGGCGAGCACCGCCAGCGCGATGGCGCGCAGGCGCCCGGGCGGGCGGGGCGGGGCGAACTGGTCGCGGTCGTTGAAGGCCTGCATGGACGGGGTAGAGGGGCCTGGCCGCTCAGGGGTTCCCTTGCTTGACTGACAGGCCCACGCGCTGCACGCCGGCGCGCTGCAGCGCGTCCATGGCCTTGACCACGGCCTCGTACTGCACGCTTTTGTCGGCGGCGATGATGACGGCGGACTCGGCCGGCTGGCCTTCCTGCCACTGGCGCGCCGTGGCGCCGATCTCGCGCAGGTTGAGCGTGCGCTCGGCGTCGCGGGTCTTGAAGCGCAGGTCGCCGTCCTTGCCGACGATCACGGTGGCGAAGCTCTTGGGCTGCGCCTTGCCCTTGCCGACGCTGGGCACGTCGATGGAACTGGGCGTGAGCATCGGCGCCGTGACCATGAAGATGATGAGCAGCACCAGCATCACGTCGATGAAGGGCACCATGTTGATTTCGTTCATCGAACGGCGGCGGCTGCCGCTGCGGGAGGCCATGGCGGGCATGACGGCGCTCCCTTCAATGCCCCGAGGGCGAACCGGGGTGGGCGCCCAGGTTGCGCTGCAGGATGTTGGAGAACTCCTCGATGAAGGTCTCCTGGTGCGTGGCCACGCGGTCGATGTCGCGCGCGAAGCGGTTGTAGGCCACCACGGCGGGAATGGCGGCGAACAGGCCGATAGCGGTGGCCACCAGCGCCTCGGCAATGCCCGGCGCGACGGTGGCGAGCGTGACCTGCTCCATGCCGGCGAAGCCCGTGAAGGCGTGCATGATGCCCCAGACGGTGCCGAACAGCCCCACGTAGGGCGACACCGAGGCCACCGAGCCGAGGAAGGACAGGCTGGACTCGATCACGTCCATCTCGCGCTGGAAGCTGGCGCGCATGGCGCGGCGCGCACCGTCGAGCAGCGTGCCGGGGTCGGCGATGCGGCGCTCGCGCAGCTTTTGGTATTCGCGCATGCCGCTGGCGAAGATGCGCTCCATCGGCCCGGCGTGCTTGGCGTTCTGTGCCGCGGCGGCAAACAGCTCGTTCAGGCTGGTGCCCGACCAGAATTCGCGCTCGAACTCCTCGTTGAGCGACTTCACGCGCTTGAGTGCGAACAGCTTGCGGAAGATGGCCGTCCAGCTCGCCACCGAGACGCCGAGCAGCAGCAGCATGACGAACTGCACCACCCAGCTGGCGTGCAGCACGAGGTTGACGATGGACATGTCTTGGGAATTCATGCAAATCTTTCCAGCACGGCGTTGGGAATCCTGGCGGGGCGCAGCGTGGCGCTGTCCACCCAGCCGATGCGCACCTGGCCCTCGCACAGCAGCGTGGGCGCTTCGTGCGCGGAGCCTGGTTTGCGCAGGGCCTGCTGCGCCATGGTCAGCGAGGCGCGGCCCTGCTCTATGACAGCGGCGGTGACGATGAGTTCATCGTCCAGCCGTGCCGGGCGGTGGTACTGCAACTGCGCTGCCGTCACCACGAACATGCCGCCGGTTTCCTCGCGCAGCGCATGCTGCGACAGGCCCAGCGCGCGCAGCCACTCGGTGCGCGCGCGCTCGAAGAAGCGCAGGTAGTTGGCGTAGAACACGATGCCGCCGGCATCGGTGTCCTCCCAGTACACGCGGATGGGGAATTCAAATGCTGCCATGGTGCACCGCTCCGGTTCAGCCCAGCACCCGCGCCAGGCGCGCCACGCTTTCCTGCAGCTGCGCCATCGAATTGGCGGTGGAAAAGCGCACGTAGCGCGCCGTCTCGGCCGCGCCGAAGTCGCGCCCCGGCGTGATGGCCAGGTGGGCGCGCTGCATCAGCGCGAAGGCGAAGTCCCAGCTCCCCTGCACGCCGAGTTTTTCGGCCGCCTGCGTGCAATCGGCCCAGGCGTAGAAGGCGCCATCGGGCATGACGGGCACCATCAGGCCGAGCTGGTTCAGCGCGGGAATGAAGTAGTCGCGCCGCGCCTTGAACTCCAGGCGCCGGCGCTCGTACTCGGCGATGCTCTCGGGCGCGAAGCAGGCCAGCGCGGCGTGCTGCGCGATGGTGCTGGCGCAGATGAACAGGTTCTGCGCCAGCCGCTCCACGGCGGGCACCAGCACGTCGGGCACCACCATCCAGCCCAGGCGCCAGCCCGTCATGTTGAAGTACTTGCTGAAGCTGTTGATGCTGATGACGTTGTCGTCGATGGCCAGCGCCGTCTGGCCGTAGGCCGCGTCGTACGACAGGCCGAGGTAGATCTCATCGACGATGGTCAGCCCGCCGCGCGCCTGCACCGCCTCGTGGATGCGGCGCAGCTCCGCGGGCGCGATCGACGTGCCCGTGGGGTTCGACGGCGAGGCCAGCAGCACGCCGCGCGTGCGCGCGCCCCAGGCCGCCTCGACCTTGGCGGCGCTCAGTTGGAAGCGCTCCTCGGCCGTGGTGGGAAGGAGCACCGCTTCGCCCTGCGCCGCCGTGACGAAGTGGCGGTTGCAGGGGTAGCTCGGGTCGGGCATCAGGATTTCGTCGCCCGCGTCGATCAGCGCCAGGCAGGCGAGCTGCAGCGCCGCCGAGGCGCCGGCGGTGACGACGATGCGCCGCGCGGGCACGTCGATGCCGAAACGCCCGGCGTACCAGCCGCTGATGCGCTCGCGCAACGCGTCGAGGCCCAGCGCCGGGGTGTACTGCGACAGGCCGGCGCGCACGGCGCGGTCGGCGGCCTCCTGGACCAGGGGCGGGGCGGTGAAGTCGGGCTCGCCGATGTTCAGGAAGATCATCGGGTCGTGGCCGCCGGCCACTTCGCGTGCCAGGGCCTGCGCAGCCTTGGCGACTTCCATCACGTAGAACGGTTCGATGCGCTGGGCGCGCGTGGACAGCTTCATGGGCAAAGGGGCGGGGCTCAGGCGTCGGGCGCGGCCTGCGGGGCGCGCTGCTGCTGGTCGGCCGCCACCTCGGCCGCGCGCAGCTTGGGTGCCAGGCCGCCGAGCACGGCGTTGACGTACTTGTGCCCGTCGGTGCCGCCGAATTCCTTGGCCAGCTCGATGCATTCGTTCAGCGCCACGCGCCAGGGCACGTCCATGCAGTGCTGGAACTCGTACACGCCGATCCACATCACGGCGTGCTCGATGGGGGAGATCTCGGCCAGCGGGCGGTCGAGCTGGGGCACGATCAGCGCGTCCAGCGCGGTTTCGGTGCGCACGCAGCCGTGCAGCAGCGCGTCGTAGTGCGCGGCATCGGCCTTGTGAAAGCCCGCCAGGTCGCGCGTGAACAGGTCGATGGCGCTGGCCTCGTTGCGCCCGACGATGTACTGGTACAGCGCCTGGAGCGCGAATTCGCGCGCGCGCGAACGCGCCGACTTGGACGCCGCCTTGCGCGCGCCGGTGCTGGTCAGGCCCTTGCGCGGCTGGCGCGGCGGGCGCTTGGAGGCGCTGGAGAAGTCGCCGCTCATGCCGCCAGCCCGCCCAGCAGGTTGGCCATTTCGACGGCCACGTAGGCGGCGTCGCGGCCCTTCTCGGTCTGGCGCGCCACGGCCTGGTCGAGGTTCTCGGTGGTCAGGATGGCGTTGGCGATGGGGATGCCGTAGTCCAGCCCGACGCGCGAGACGCCCGCGCCCGATTCATTGGCCACCAGCTCGAAGTGGTAGGTTTCGCCGCGGATGATGCAGCCCAGCGCGATCAGCGCGTCGAACTCGTCGCGCTCGGCCAGGGCCATCAGCGCCAGCGGCACTTCGAGCGCGCCGGGCACGGTCACGTGGGTGACGTGTTCGGCCTGCACGCCCAGGTCGAGCAGGGTGTCGCGGCAGGCGGCGGCCAGCGCGTCGGTGATGCTTTCGTTGAAGCGCGCCTGCACGATGCCGATGCGCAGTTCCTTGCCGTCGAGCGGGGTGGCGGCCGTGCCTTTGTCAGCGTTTTGCATAGGGGTTCATTCCTTGGTGATGTAGCCGGTGATCTCCAGCCCGTAGCCGGCCATGCTGGGCAGGCGGCGCGGCTGGCCCATGAGGCGCATCCGCACCACGCCCACGTCGCGCAGGACCTGCGCGCCCACGCCGTAGGTGCGCAGGTCCATGCGGCCGCGCTCGGGGGCCTGCGCGGCGCGCGCCTTGCCCTCGAATTGCTCCAGCAGCTGCGCGCCCGATTCGCCGCAGTTCAGCAGCACCGCCACGCCCTGGCCCTGGCGGGCGATGTAGGCCAGGCTGGTGTCCAGGCTCCACGAGTGCATGGAGCGGTTGACTTCCAGCGCGTCGAGCACCGACAGCGGCTCGTGCACGCGCACCGGCACCTCGGCCTGCGCGTCCCACTGGCCGCGCACCAGCGCCAGGTGCACGTTGCCGCTGGGGCCGTCGCGGAAGGCGTGCGCGGTGAATTCGCCCCAGGCCGTCTGCACGGTGCGCGATCCCACTTTCTCCACCAGCGATTCGTTGCGGCTGCGGTACTCGATCAGGTCGGCGATGGTGCCGATCTTGATGCCGTGCTCGGCCGCGAAGAGCTGCAGGTCGGGCAGGCGGGCCATGGTGCCGTCGTCCTTCATCACCTCGCAGATCACGGCGGCGGGGCTGCAGCCGGCCATGGCGGCCAGGTCGCAGCCGGCCTCGGTGTGGCCGGCGCGCATGAGCACGCCGCCATCCACCGCCTGCAGCGGGAAGATGTGGCCGGGCTGCACCAGGTCGCTGGCCTTGGCGTGCGGCGCCACGGCGGCCTGCACGGTGCGCGCGCGGTCGGCGGCGCTGATGCCGGTGGTGACGCCCTCGGCAGCCTCGATGGAGACGGTGAAGGCCGTGCCCATCTTGGTGCCGTTGCGCGCCACCATGGGCGGCAGCTGCAGGCGCTCGCAGCGCTCGCGCGAGAGGGTCAGGCAGATCAGGCCGCGGCCGAAGCGCGCCATGAAGTTGATGGCCTCGGGCGTGACGTGGTCGGCGGCAAGCACCAGGTCGCCTTCGTTTTCGCGGTCTTCCTCATCGACGAGGATGACCATGCGCCCGGCGCGCATCTCGGCCACGATCTCCTCGACGGGCGAGACGGGCACGGGGGTGAGGGGAGAGGTCATGGAGGGGGGCTTTCCTTGGGGCCTGGGCGGCGCGCGCCATGCAGGTTCCATGGGCGCGGGCGCCAGAGCCAAAGAACATGCGATGCAGCGCTGCCGCAAAGGGGGCGGGGGGCCGCCCAAAGAGCGAAATTCTAGTCCAGCGCGGGCGCCGCGCGTGGTTTGTGGATGTATCGGTTAGCCATGGCGCTGCGCGCAACCCACGCTCCATGAAACCGGCGCGGCCCATGCGTGGGCAGCCGCGCAGCCGCTCAGGGGGGTGTCGTTTCATCGCAGTTGTCCACGGCGCTGCGCGCTACCCACAGCGCATGAAACTGGCGCGGCCCAAGCGCGGGCAGCCGAGCAAGGGCCGCCCCGCAGCGAGGGCTGCGTCCCCCTCCCATAGCGCGAAGCGCGTAGAGAGAGCAACTGTGTTCAAAGTCAAGCGGTTTGCAGCGCATTACCCGCCTGTGAATAAGTAGCAGACCAAGGCTGACCAGACTTGATCACCGCATTGACTATGGTCAGCAGCTTTCGCATGCAGGCCACAATGACGACCTTGGGCGCTTTACCTGCCGCGCGCAGGCGGTCTCTGAACTGCATGATCACCGGCTCGTGGCGCATGGCGCTGAGCGTGCTCATATACAGCGCCGAGCGCACATCCGCACGACCTCCCCAGATGCTGCGCTTGCCACGTGACTTGCCGCTATCGCGCGCCAGCGGGGCAACGCCCACGAGCTTGCTGATCTCGCGCCGGCTCAATTGCCCCAGCTCCGGCAACATGCCCATGAGCACCGCCTGCGTATTCGGGCCTATGCCCTTCAAGCCCTTGAGCAGCTCTGTCTGACGCTTGAAGTGCATCTTCAGACGCCCTCCGATGTCGTCGTCCAGCACGTCAATTTGCTTGTCCAGCGCCTTGATCATGGCAGCGATGCTTTTGGCCAACAGCGGGTGGGCCTGCTCCAGCCGATTGCTCTCAGCTACACGCATTTGCACCAGTTGCCCCCGGCGCATCACCAGTGCAGCAACGTGCTGTTGTTGCTGTGAGGGCAGCTTCAACAGCAGCTTGTCGCGCCGCTCGCTTTGGTGCAGTGTGCGCGCAAAGTGCGACAGCACCCGTGCATCCACGTGATCGGTCTTGGCCAGGTAGCCCATGGCTTTGCCAAAGTCATGGGCCTGACGCGGGTTGACGACCATGACATCAAAGTTCTGCAGGTACAGCGCCTGTGCCAGCTTGCGCTCCAGACCCCCTGTAGCCTCCATGAGCACAAGCCCCGCATGCACTTGCTTGAGGCTCTCAATCAGTGCCGCAATGCCGCGCTCATCGTTGTCAAAGCGCTCACTCGCACCCTTGTCACTCAAGGCCACTTCCAGCACAGCCTTGGAGACGTCGACACCAACAAACACAGATTCCTGGGATTCGTTAGTCATTGCCCATCCTTGCAAAATACGCGGTCAATACAGATCCAAAGAACATGTATTGCCAACAAGCAACTGTTCGGGCTTGCTGCAAACGGTTGGCTGTCCACGCCAAATGCTCTCTCACGGGATGCCAAGGCTCCCAAGGGGATGACAGGCTGTGGACAACTTCCCAAAAAATGTCTCTGAACTTCAGGGTCTCGAAGATACAAGGGGGAAGGCGCCGAAGGCGACTCAGGGGGTGTTTCACTTCATTCCTCGCGCTGCAGCACCACGTCGGACTCGGGGTAGGCCACGCACGGCAGCACGCAGCCCTGGGCCTTTTCCTCGGGCGACAGGCCCGGCCAGTCGATGGCGTAGCGCACGCTGCCCTGCACCAGCTGGCCCAGGCAGGTGCGGCAGGTGCCGTTGCGGCAGGAACTGGGCCAGGCGATGCCGCCGGATTCGAGCGCATCCAGCAGGGGCTGGTCGCCCCAGGCGTCGCATTGGGCGTCGCTGGCGTGCAGACGGGCGGTGTACAGCGGGGGCATCAGGGGAGCATTCATGGCGGAGTGGAAAAAACAATGAAAAATGGCTCCGGCGCTTATGTGGAAAGCGCTGGCAGCTACGTAAAAAGGAGCGCATGGCCGCCAGGGCGGGGCGCCGCGACGGCGTCCCGGTATTGCCCAAAATTTAGGCAATACAAGCCAATCCCTTGTGAATCAAGCACTTGGCGCGCCCATACAGGACTTGTCAAAACTTATCCACATGATTGTCCAACAAGGCGCGGGAAAACCCGTGGCCGGCTTGCCTAAAAAATAGGCGCCACAAGGATTGGCCTTGTAAATCAATGGCTTGCATGGGCCATACAGGACTTGCCAAAACTTGTCCACATGCTTGTCCAGTCCCGTGCGGGATAACCCGCGCGCGTTGGCCGCGGCCACAATGGCCGCATGCCTGCCCTCGACACCCCTCCCGATTTCTCCCAGGGCGCCGCCTTTGTGCGCGGGCGCTACGTGCCCATCGGCGACGCCGCGATTCCCCTCACCGACTGGGGTTTCCTGCGCTCCGACGCCACCTACGACGTGGTGACCGTGTGGGACGGCGCCTTCTTCCGCCTCGACGCGCACCTGGAGCGGTTCTTCGCCAGTTGCGCGCGTTTTCGCCTCGACCCGGGGCTGTCCGCGCAGGGCATCACGCAGGTGCTGGCGCAGTGCGTGCGCCTGGCGGGCCTGCGCAGCGCCTACGTGGAGATGGTCGTCACGCGCGGCCAGCCGCCCTGGGGCTCGCGCGACCCGCGCCTGGCGGTGAACCAGTTCTACGCCTTCGCCGTGCCCTATGTCTGGATCGCCAACGCCGGGCAGCGCGAGCGCGGGCTGGACCTGGTGGTCAGCGGCGTGCAGCGCATTCCCGCCGGCAGCGTGGACCCGCGCGCCAAGAACTACCACTGGAACGACCTGACCATGGGCCTGCTGGGCGCGCTCGACGCCGGGGGCGACACCGTGGTGCTGACCGATGGCGCGGGCCATGTGGTCGAGGGGCCGGGCTTCAACGTGTTCTGCGTGAACGCCCAGAGCGTGCTGGTGACGCCGGCGCAGGGCGTGCTCGAAGGCATCACGCGCCGCACCGTGATCGAGATGGCCCAGGCCGCGGGCCTGCCGCTGCAGGTGCGCGCGCTGCCCGCGGCCGAGCTGCGCGCGGCGCGCGAGGTGTTCCTCTCCTCCTCGGCCGGGGGCGTGCTGCCGGTCACGCGCGTCGATGGGCTGCCGGTGGGCGCCGCCGCCGTGGGCCCGGTCACGCGGCGCATGGTGCAGACCTACTGGGACTGGCACCGCGACCCGCGCCACCGCCTGGCGCTGGAGGACGTGGCCGTGCCCGGGGGCTGACGCGAGCCACGGGAGTCGCGCGCGGAACTGGCGCGGACCGCGCCCTGGCGTACAGTGGCCCGCGCCGCCGCGCGCGGCAACGACATCACATCAAGACAAGAGGAGTGGATGCACATGGAACTGGACTTCAAGGGCCGCGTGGCCATCGTGACGGGCGCGGGCGGCGGCCTGGGGCGCCAGCATGCGCTGGCGCTGGCCGCGCGCGGCGCCAAGGTGCTGGTCAACGACCTGGGCGGCACGCTCGACGGCAGCGGCGGTTCTGCCTCGGCCGCGCAGAAGGTGGCCGACGAAATCCGCGCGGCGGGCGGCGAGGCGCTGGCCAACGGCGCTTCGGTGACCGATTTCGCCGCCGTGCAGGCCATGGTGCGCCAGGCCGTCGATGCCTGGGGCCGCGTGGACATCCTGGTGAACAACGCCGGCATCTTGCGCGACAAATCGTTCGCCAAGATGGAGATGGACGACTTCGCCCTGGTGGTGCAGGTGCACCTGATGGGCGCGGCGCACTGCTGCAAGGCGGTGTGGCCGCACATGGTGGAACAGAAGTACGGGCGCATCGTCATGACCACCTCGTCCACGGGCCTGTACGGCAACTTCGGCCAGGCCAACTACGGCGCCGCCAAGCTGGCCCAGGTGGGCCTGATGCAGACCCTGGCCATCGAAGGCGCCAAGCACGGCATCCACGTGAACGCCCTGGCCCCCACGGCGGCCACGCGCATGACCGAGGCGCTGTTCCCGCCGCAGGTGCTCGACGCCCTGCGCCCCGAGGCCGTGGTGCCCGCCATGCTGGTGCTGGCGCACGAGAGCGCGCCCACGCGCGCCATCCTGTGCGCGGGCGCGGGCACCTTCGAGGCGGCGCACATCACGCTCACCCAGGGCATCCACCTGGGCCTGGGCGCCGGCGTGCCCGAGCAACTGGCGGCCCGCCTGGTCGAGGTGACCGACCGCGCGGGCGAACAAGTGCCGCAAAGCGGCGCTGCCCAGGGCACCAACGAAGTGGGCAAGGCACTGGCCGCACGGGGGTGACAGGAAGCACCCCCTGAGTCGCCTTCGGCGCCTTCCTCCTCTCTCACGCTGCGCGTGGGAGGGGGACGCAGCCCTCGCTGCGGGGCGGCCCTTGCTCGGCTGCCCGCGCCTGGGGCGCGCCGGTTTCATGTGCTGCGGGTGGCGCGTAGCGCAATGAATAACGGGCATGTCCCCCCGCTCCAGCGCGGGCGGCGCGTGCCGTGCTAAGTTCCGGCTCCAACAAGAAACAGGTTGTGACCCTATGAACACATTGCACGAGCGCGTGGCCGCGCTGGAATCGGGGCGCCTCGCGGGTATCCGGCGCGGCATCGAGAAAGAAGGCCTGCGCGTCCTGCCCACGGGCGGCCTGGCGCTCACCCCGCACCCGCAGGCGCTGGGCGCCGCGCTGACGCACCCCAGCATCACCACCGACTACAGCGAATCGCAGATCGAGCTCATCACCGGCGCCCACCGGGGCGTGGAGGAGACCCTGGGCGAGCTGACCGAGACCCACCAGTACGTGCTGCGCACGCTCCAGGGCGCGGGCGGCGAGATGCTCTGGGTGTCCAGCATGCCCTGCGGCCTGCCGACCGATGAAACCATTCCGCTGGGCCGCTACGGCAATTCGCACATCGGCCGCGCCAAGAGCATCTACCGCATGGGCCTGGGCCACCGCTATGGCCGGCGCATGCAGACCATCTCGGGCATCCACTACAACTGGTCGCTGCCCGGCGTGGGCAGCGAGGAATACTTCGCGCTGATCCGTAACTTCCGCCGCCACGCCTTCGTGCTGCTGTACCTGTTCGGCGCCTCGCCCGCGCTGTGCCCGTGCTTCGTCGAGGGGCGCGAACACAGCCTGCAGCCGCTGGGCAGCCAGGGCCAGGCGCTGCACCTGCCGTATGCCACCTCGCTGCGCATGGGGCGCCTGGGCTACCAGAGCGACGCGCAGGCCAGCCTGTACGTGAGCTACAACGGCCTGGAGGGCTACGCCAACTCGCTGTACGAGGCGCTGACACGGCCCTATGCGCCCTACGAGGCCATCGGCATCCGCAACCTCGGCGGCGACTACAACCAGCTCGGCACCAGCCTGCTGCAGATCGAGAACGAGTTCTACGGCACCATCCGCCCCAAGCGCACCGTGCGCCGCGGCGAGCGCCCGCTGCACGCGCTGCGCGAGCGCGGCGTGGAGTACGTGGAGGTGCGCCTGATGGACCTCGACCCGTTCGAGCCCGTGGGCATCACGGCGCAGACCATGCGCCTGCTCGACGTGTTCCTGCTGCACTGCCTGCTGTCCGACAGCCCGCCCGACACCCCGGCGGAAATCGCCGAACTCAAGCACAACCAGCACCAGACGGCCGAGCGCGGGCGCGAGCCGGGGCTGCTGCTCAAGCGCCAGGGCGAGAGCGTGCCACTGGTGGACTGGGCCGCGCAGGTGCTGGCGCAGTGCGCGCCGATCGCCGCCGCGCTCGACGCCACGCACGGCACCCAGGCCTACGGCGCGGCGCTGCGCGACGCCCAGGCCACGCTGGCCGACGCGGCGCGCGCCCCTTCGGCGCGCGTGCTGGCCGCCATGGCGCAGGCGCACGGCTGCAATTTCCAGGCGTTTTCGCAAGCCCAGTCGGAGCGCGCGCGCGACCACCTGCTGGCGCTGCCCTGGAGCGCGGCGCAGCAGGCGCGCCAGGCGGCGCTGGCCGAGGAGTCCTGGGCCGCGCAAAAAGCCATCGAAGCCGCCGACACGCTGGGGTTCGAGGAATGGCGCCAGCAGTACATGGATCCGAGCCAGCTCGGGTGAGCCCGCACCTGCGCGCCGCGCTGCGCGTGGCCTTGAGCCACTACGTCGCCAGCGGCGTGGCCGCCGCGCTCGGGCTGCTGCTGGTCTCCGTGGGCGTGCACCTGTGGCTGGGGATGGGTGCGGCATCGGTGGCCGCCGTGGGCGCCATTGTGGCCATCCCGCCCGACATGCCGGCGCCGCGGCGCGGCAAGTTCTGGCACATGCTGCCCGCGCCGCTGCTGGGCATGCCGCTGTTCTTCGCCGTGCAGCGGCTCGAAGCCCTGCCCTGGGCGCTGGGCCTGCTGCTGGTGCCGGCCACGTTCCTGGCCTTCCTGGCCATGGCCTGGGGCAAGCGCGGCGCGCCCGTGGCCATCGCGGCCATGTTCGCGCTGGTGTTCTCCATGGCCACGCCGGCGCCGCAGGGCGAGACCACGCAGGCCGCGCTCACTGCCACGCTGCATTTCGGGATCGGGGCCCTGCTGTACCTGCCCTATGCCGTGCTGGCCAACCGGCTGCTCAACGCGCGCTACCGCGTGCAGTTCCTGGCCGACGCGCTGCTGTCGCTGGCGGCGCTGATGCGCCTGCAGGCGCGGCAGTTCACGCCCGCGCAGCAACCGCCGGACGGGCCGGGCGGGGGCGCGCGGCTCATGGCGGGCCTGCTGCGCAGCCAGGCGGCGCTGACCGACCAGCTGCAGGCCGCACGCGACATCGTGCTCGAAGCCCCTTCCACCGCGCGCCGCCTGCGCCTGGCCGACATGCTGATGTGCGTGCTGGAGATGCGCGACCACCTCCTGGCCTGCAGCCTGGACCTGGACGCCTTGCGCGGCCAGCCCGCGCAGGCCCCGGCGCTCGAGCGCCTGCAGGCCATGCTGCATGCCCTGGCCGGCGAGATCGAGCGCCTGGCGGATGCCCTGCTGCTCGGGCGCCGGCCCGCGCCCTTCACGCTGGCCCCCCTGGCGCCCGCGGCCCCCGAGGCCGGGCCGCCGCCCGGCTACTTCACCCCGGCGCTGCTGGCCCAGGGGCTGGCGCAGCGCGTGGGCCACCTGCATGAGGAGGCGGGCCGCCTTGTGGCAGTGGCGCGCGGCGAGGCCGCGCCCAACCTGGCGGTGGTGCGTGCGAGCTGGCAGATGTTCGTCAGCCCCGTGGGCTGGGGCTGGCAGCCGCTGTGGGGTGTGTGGCGCTGGCAGGCCGCGCCGCTGCGCCACGCGTTGCGCGCCGCGCTGGCCATTGGCGCGGGCTACGCCGTGTCGCTGCTGGTGCCCTGGCGCGTGCATCCCTACTGGATCATCCTGACCATCGTGGTGGTGCTGCGCGGCAGCCTGGCGCAGACGCTGGAGCGGCGCAACGCGCGCGTGGGCGGTACCCTGCTGGGCTGCGTGCTGGCCTCGGCCGTGCTGGCGGCGCACCTGCCGCCGCTCGGCCTGGTGGTGTGCCTGACGCTGGCGCAGGCCGTGGCGCATGCCTTCGCCATCCGCTTCTACCTGGTCACGGCGGTGGCCGCCACGGTGCTGGGGCTGGTGCAGTCGCACATGCTGCACACGGGTGACAGCACGGCTTTCGCGCTGTTCGAGCGCATGGCCGACACGCTCATCGGCGCGGGCCTGGCCTGGGCCTTCGCCTACGTGCTGCCGTCGTGGGAGCGCCACCAGGTGCCGGCGCTGGTCGAGCGCACGCTGGCCGCCCAGGCGCGCCATGCGCGCGAGGCGCTGGGGCTGGCGCAGCTGCAGGCCGTGGACAACCAGCCCGAGCTGGCCTGGCGCCTGGCGCGGCGCGAGGCCTACGACAGCCTCTCGGAACTGGTGCAGGCCACCGGGCGCGCCTGGAAGGAGCCGCGCGCCGTGCGTCCGCCCCTGGCGCCGCTGGAGCACATGCAGACGCACGCCTACCAGCTGCTGGCGCAGCTCACCGCCGTCAAGACCTTGCTGCTGCTGCGCCGCGGGCATCTGCGCGTCGAGGAACTGCAGCCCTTGCTGGACGCGGCGGCCCGGCGCATCGAGGCGCAACTGCTGGGCGCGGCCCCGGCGGCGGGCCATGCCGACGCGCAGGGCACCGAGCCCGAACCCCTGCCGCCGCTGGCGCAGGACGACCTCACGCCCTGGCTGCTGCGCCGCTTGGCCCAGGCCGAGGCCCTGGCCGCGCGCCTGCGTGCCGATGCCGAGCGCGTGCGTGCTCCCGAATCAGGAGCTGCCAGCGCTTGATGGGTAAGGGCTGAAGGCTATTTTTATGCTGATTGCTGGGTTGGCCGTAGGCTGTGGTGGGCGCATGCGCTGAAAGAGGCATTCACACATAAAAAATGCCTCCAGCCCTTTGCTGGCAAGCGCTATCAGCTATTGAATGAGGAGCGCCCGGCGGATGCCGCGGCCCCGCCGCTCGCCAGGGTGAGCGTGAAGCAGGTGCCGCCCTGCGCCGACGCCGTGGCCTGCACGTCGCCGCCGTGCAACTGTGCGATGCGCCGCGCCACCCACAGGCCCAGCCCGTAGCCGCTGGCCTGGCCGGTGCGTGCGCCGCGCTCGTAGCGCGCGAAGAGGTGCTGCGCCGCCTCGGGCGGCAGGCCAGGCCCCTGGTCGCTCACGGCCAGTGCCAGCAGGCCGGGCGCCGGGCTGTGCGCGCTGAGGGTGATCTCCCCGGGCCCGGCGTGCTTGACGGCGTTGTCCACCAGGTTGGACAGGGCGATGCGCACCAGCGCCGGGTCGCAGGTCCACCACGCCGGGGCGCGTGCGGTGTCCAGGCGCAGGTGGTGGCGGCGGGACCACTGCACCAGCTCGGCGGCCGCATCGACGATGTCGGCCAGCGGCACGTCGCGCCACTGGGGCTTGAAGGCCTGGGCGTCCAGGCGGTCGCTGACCAGGCAGTTGTCCACCAGCGCCATCAGGCGGCGGCAGGCGCGGCGGATCTGGGCCGCGCGCTCCACCTGCGGAGCGGTTTCCGGGCTGGGGAAGGCCTGCTGTTCGGTGGCGGCGCTGTCCACCACTGCCAGGGGCGTGCGGAACTCGTGGTTGACCATGTCGAAGAAGTGGCGCTGCTCTTGCCGCATCTCGCGCTCGCTGTGCAGCGCGGCGTGCAGTGCGTTCTGGGCCTGCAGCAGCTCGCTGGTGCGCTGGAGCACGCGCTCTTCCAGCACCTGCTCGGAGTGCGCAAGCTCTGCCAGCAGCTGCTTTTGCGCCAGGGCCGAAGCGCGGTATTTCTGCATGAGCCCGGTAGCGGCGGCGACGGTGATCAGGGTGTAGAAGAAGAACGCCTCAATCTGCCAGAGTACCCCGGCCTCGTAGCGCGCGTGCGCCAGCCCCAGGAAGTACGCCGCCAGGTGCGTACCCGCCACGGTGTGCACGGCATAGGGCACGCACACCAGCACGCGCTCGGCGCTGGCGCCGTGGCAGCGCAGGTTGGCGGCGGCCACGCCGGTGCCCAGGATGTTCACCAGCCAGGCGATGATGCTGGCCGTCCAGGCCCAGGCGTTGTAGCGCCCCAGGGGGACGCTGGCCACGCCGGCCAGGGCCAGCAGCCCGAGCGCGGCGAGCACCCTGTCGGTGCGGCGCCAGGCGGTGCCGCGGGTCAGCAGCTCGCGCGTTTGCCAGGCCAGCGTGGCGACCAGCACGAAGGTGCCCGCGCTGAGCATGTCGCTGCCCCACAGGTCCAGCCCTTCGGGCAGCCAGAGCTGGGCGTAGCCGCGCAGGGCCGTGGTGTGCGCCAGGGTGGTGGCGGGCAGGGCGGCCACGCCGGCGATGTCCAGCGTGCCGGCGCGGTCCACGTGCTGCAGCATGGGGATGCCCTCTCCCAGCTCCAGCCCGCCGGTGCGCCGTGCCGCCGCATCGAGCGCCAGCGCCAGCATCGGGCCGACGGCGGTGGCGATCAGGATCAGAAACCCCGGCAGCGAGAGGGGGCGCGTGTCATGGGGCATGGGGTGCTGCCTGGCGCTGGATCATGCATCGCCGCGCATGCGGGGGGCGTGCGTTTCCGGGCCTTCGAGCTGCCGCAGCGCCTGCTGGCGCCAGTATTCGGTGGCGTGGAAGAACCCCTCCCACACGCAGCCGTTGCACCCCCGGCCGCAGCAGCTCGCGGGCTCGGGCGGGGGCGGGCGCAGCGCCACGCCGCGCGCCTGGGCCCGTGCCTGCAGCGCGGCGAACAGCGCGCGGGCGCTGGCCAGGTCGGTGGCGGGGATGGCGCTGGAGGGGGGCTCGGATGGCATGGCGGCGGCGTGGGGCAAGGGCAGGCGATTATCCTTGCGCCCTTTGACGTCAGCACGAAGCGGTTTTCCCCATGGCCATCCAGTGGTTCCCCGGTCACATGCACCTCACGCGCAAGGCGATCGCCGAGCGCATCAAAGACATCGACGTGGTGATCGAACTGCTCGATGCGCGGCTGCCCGGCTCCAGCGCCAACCCGCTGCTGTCCGAGCTCACGGGCCACCGTCCCACGCTCAAGATCCTGAACAAGCAGGACCTGGCCGACCCCGCGCGCACCCCCGCCTGGCTCGACTGGTACAACGCCCGGCCCGGCACGCGCGCCATCGCGCTCGACGCCTCGGAGCGCGCGCCCGCGCGGCGCCTGCTGGCCGCCTGCCAGGAGCTGGCGCCCGAGCGGCGCGGCCTGGCGCGGCCGATGCGCGTGTTGACCTGCGGCATTCCGAACGTGGGCAAGTCCACGCTCATCAACAGCCTGGCCGGCCGCGCGCAGGCCAAGACGGGCGACGAGGCCGGCATCACGAAGCAGGAGCAGCGCATCGTCGTGGCCGACGACTTCTACCTCTGGGACACGCCTGGCATGCTCTGGCCGCGCATCATCGTGGCGCAGAGCGGCTTCAACCTGGCCGCCAGCGGCGCCGTGGGCCGCAACGCCTACGACGAGGAGCTGGTGGTGCTGGAACTGCTGGGCTACCTGCAGCGCCACTATGCGCAGGCCCTGGTGGAACGCTACAGGCTGGACATGGCGCCGCAGGCCGTGGCGCAGTTGCACGATGATGAGCTGCTCACCGCCATCGGCCGCAAGCGCGGCGCCGTCATGTCGGGCGGGCGCGTCAACATCCAGAAGGCCGCCGAGCTGGTGCTGACCGACCTGCGCGCGGGCGCCATTGGCCGCGTGACGCTGGAGACGCCGCCCGAGTTCGCGGCCTGGCTGGCCGCGGGCGAGGCCCAGGAAGAGGAACGCAAAGCGCGCAAGGCCGAGCGCGACCGGGAGCGCAAGAACAAGGGGCGCGGGCGCGGGTAGCCCGGTCTTTGGGGCCCAGCGGGTGCGGGTGCCTGTCCGCCAGGCTTGCGATGGAGCTTCAAAAAGAATAGCTGCCAGCGCTTGCCGGATAAGGGCTGGAGCCGGATTTCACCAAAATCGTGAGTGGCATGTCCTCAGCCGCCCCGGCGCTCCCAGCCGGGCAGGCACAGCAGCCGCTGCCAGTCCTGCGCACCGGGCGGCGGCGCCTGCGCGGGGAGGGGCGCGGGCACGGGCACGGGGGGCCAGCACAGCCCGCTGTCGATCCGCAGCGGCGCGCCCGTCTCCGGGTGGGGCACCTCCAATTGCCACGCGTGCAGCCACAGCCGCTGCAGGCCCAGGCGTTGTGCCCACCAGCGGTTCAGCGGGCCCTTGCCGTGGGTGGCATCGCCAATGATGGGGTGGGCCAGGTGCTTGAGATGGCGCCGCACCTGGTGGCGCCGGCCCGTGGTCGGCCAGGCCTCGGCGAGCGATACGCGCGTGGTGGGAAAGCGCGGGTCGGCCGCCTCGGGCCAGTCGAGCCGCGCCAGGCACTGCAAGCGCGTGTGCGCGGGCTGGGCCGGGGCGTCCGGCGGAGCATCGTCGGGCCGCAGCGGGTGGTCCACCTCGGCGGCCTCGGGTGCCCAGCCGCGCACCAGCGCCAGGTAGCGCTTGCGCACGGCGTGCTGCGCGAACGCCATGCCCAACTGGCGCGCCGCCGCGCCGTGCAGGGCCAGGAGCAGCACGCCGCAGGTGCCCTTGTCGAGCCGGTGCACCGGGTACACATGCTGGCCGATCTGGTCGCGCAGCGTCTGCACCACAAAGCGCGTCTCGCCCGCGTCCAGGCCCGTGCGGTGCACCAGCCAGCCCGCGGGCTTGTACACGGCGATGGCGTGCGCGTCGCGCCAGAGGATGGTGAGGGGCTCGTGCATGGGCCGGGGGTGGGGCGGTCAGGGCTTGGAGCGCGCCGTGGCGTAGCGGTGGCGGTACTCCCACGGTGGCATGGGCCGGCGCTGCGACCACAGGCCCCGGCCCTGGGCGCGTGCCTGGCGCTGCAGGGGCGCCAGCTGCGGGGAGTCCTTGGCGTAGGGCGTGTACACCCAGGCCATGCCCGCGCGCACCTGCGCGGCGTTCACGTCGGTGCTGCGGCAGCGCACGTGGGCCACGGTGCGGCCGTAGGCGTCTTTGTTCAGGGGCTGGATGGTGGCGCGCTGCCTGTAGCACAGCGACACCAGGTGCTGGCGCGAACGCTCGCCGTAGGCCTGGCGGCGCTCTGGCGCGTCGATGGCGGCAATGCGCACCTGCATCTTGCGGGAGGCGCCGGGCGGGCCGCAGCGCGCGGTGAGGGTGTCGCCATCGGCAATGGCGATGACGAGGCAGAAAAGGACGGAGGCTGGCACGCGGGATGGAACCGGAAAAACACCCGCAGGGGCTGGGATGCCCCTTGCGTGGAGGGCGCCACTATACGCTTGCGCAGGGGGCCACGACGGCCCATTCGCCGGGCGCCAGCCCGTCGAGCGTGTAGGGGCCGATGGCGGCGCGCACCAGGCGCAGCGTGGGGTGGCCCACGGCGGCGGTCATGCGGCGCACCTGGCGGTTGCGTCCCTCGCGCAGGGTCAGCGCGATCCAGGCCGTGGGAATGGCGCGCCGCGTGCGGATCGGCGGGTCGCGCTCCCACAGCGCCGGGGGCGGGTCGAGGAGGCGGGCCAGCGCGGGCCGCGTGGGGCCGTCGTTCAGCAGCACGCCCGCGCGCAGGCGGGCCAGCGCGTCTTCCGTGGGAAGGCCCTCGACCTGTGCCCAGTAGGTCTTTTCCATCTTGTGGCGTGGGTCGGCGATGCGCGCCTGCAGGGCGCCGTCGCTGGTGAGCAGCAGCAGGCCCTCGCTGTCGGCGTCGAGCCGCCCGGCGGCGTGCACGCCGGGCACGTCGATGAACGCCTTGAGCCCCTGCCAGCGCCCCTCGGGCGTGAACTGGCTGAGCACGCCGTAGGGCTTGTTGAAGCGGATCAGGCGCGGCGCGCCCGGCGCGGGCGCGGGCTGCTGGCGCATCAAGGGGCCACGCGCTCGGTCTCGACCACCATGTCCAGCAGGTACGCGTGGCGCGGCGCATCGGCCGGCTGCGGCTGGCCAGGGCGCGTGGCCGGGTAGCGCTGCAGGCGCAGCACGTTGCGCATGCCGGCCTCGTGCTGGTAGCCCTCGATCTCGCCATGGAAGATGCGCCATTCGCCCACCGACTGGCGCACGCCGTTGTCGCCGTAGTGCACGTCGCGCACGCGCAGGCACTGGGCCTGGGGCATGAGCGGGTGGTTGCAGGCCACGCGCTGGGGCGCCACTTCCAGGAACATGCGCTCGCCGGCCGCGCCAAAGCGCGTTTCGGGCGTGGGCGTGCCGGCCATTTCCCAGCGGCTGCCATCGGCGAAGTGCAGGACCAGGCGGGGCGTTTCGGCACCGCCTTGCAGGGTGTAGCGCTGCGCTTGCGGCAACTGCTGGAGCACGCGCTGCTCCAGTTGCATCAGGCCGGGCTCGGCGCAGGCGCGCAGGGTGGACATGGGGCGCTCCACCTGCAGGCGTTCGCCGTCGAGCCGGTATCCGGCGCTTGCGGCGTTGCACAGGTTCTGCACCGCTACGCGCTGCCCGGCAAAGTGCAGCCGCGCGGGCTTCTGGCCTGGCAGCTGCCACTGGGTGGCCGGCTGGTTCCTGCTGTCGAAGGCGGCTGCCAGATCCCAGTCGTAGGCTTGCAATTGCGGTGCGGCAGGGGACGAGGCGGGCATGGGCGCGGCGGGCGGTGTGCTGCTGCAGGCTGCAGCCAGGCTGGCAAGGGCCAGGGCGGTCAGGGTTTTGGCTGTGGATGTGTACATAGGCGTTTTTGACTCGGAGCGGGTGGCAGAGTTCAGAGAAACAGCGCCGGATCGACCATGCAGCGGTTGAGCATCACGCCCCAGTGCAGGTGCGGCCCGGTCACGCGGCCGGTGGCGCCCACGTCGCCCAGAGGCTCGCCGGTGCCCAGCGTCTGCCCCACCTGGACGCCGATGCGGCTGAGGTGGCAGTACATGGTCAGCAGTCCGCCGCCGTGGTCCAGCCACACGGTGCCGCCGTTGAAGAAATAGTCCCCCGTGTCGATGACCCGGCCCGGCAGCGGCGCCGCCACCGGCGTGCCCGTGGGCGCGGCGATGTCCATGCCGCTGTGCGGATTGCGCGGCTGGCCGTTGAACACGCGCCGCAGCCCGAAGGAGCTGGAGCGCCGCCCTGGCACGGGCGCGCGCATGCGCAACTGGGCCGGCAGCGGGGTGGTGACGGTGGCCATCACCTGCTGCTGGTGGGTGCGCTCGCGCTCGTAGCGGGCGTTGTCCTCGGGCGACAGATCCACCGTGCGCGGCGCTACCGTGAGGCGCTGCTCCTGGTACTTTTTGGGTGCCACGGTGTAGCCCAGATCGCGCTCGCTGCCCTCGGCCGGCACCACGCGCAGGTGTGCGGGCCCCACGGGCGCGGCCAGGGGAATGCCTACCAGCGCCGTCCAGGTGATGGCGTCACCCTGCACCAGCACGGGGACGCGCTCGCCGCCCGCTTCGGTGAACACTTGGGGCGCTGTGCTTGCCGGGCCCAGTGGCAGCCGGGCGACGCCACCGGGCACGGCCAGGGCGCGGGGCCAGGGGCCGGTTTCGGCGGGGGGCGGGGCTGCCCGGGTGCGGGCGGGAAGAAGCAACGGCACTGCACTGGCCAGCAGCGTGCCCAGCAGGGGGCGGCGGGAAAGAGGCATGGCTGCGAGTGTAGGCCGCTGCGGGTATCTAGAACGACGACCCTGGCTCGCTCAGAAAAGCCAGTTCTTCCGTGCTGGATGCACGGCCCAAGACGGCATTGCGGTGCGGGTAGCGGCCAAAGCGCTCGATGATGGCCTGGTGGCGCAGCTCGAACGCCAGGTTGCTCTCCAGCCCCGGCTGGGAAAACAGCACGACCGCCTGTGTGTGCACCGTGGCCGATTCGCTGTGCATGTAGGGCATGTAGGCAAAAGCGCGCTGCACCATGGGCAGGGCGCGGTCGAGCGCGTGGGCCACCAACTCCTGCGCCAGCACCAGCGCCATGCCGTCTTGCGCGAAGGCGCGCGGGGTGTCGCGCCACACGTTGCGCGAGAACTGGTCCAATGCCACGATCTCGGCCAGCCGTCCCTGCGCGCTGGCGCGCCAGCCCCACAGTTCACCACGCGCGGCGGCTTCCAGCGTGGGGCCGAAGCGCTGGGCGATGGCGGCGTCGAGATCCGCGTCCTTGGCAAAGTGCTGCTGCGGCGTGAGTTGTTCGAACCAGAAGTGCAGAACGTCTTCGGGTGTGGCGGGTGTGTGCAGGGGCGACTGTGGCATGGTTTTGTCTCCTGATGGGCTCTGGCGCCCTCCAGTCAAGCGCTGATAGCTATTAAAAAATAGCTGTTCTTTGCTTCGACTGCATGAAATAAGCCAGCGAGTGGCCATGGCTCGCTGGCTTTTCAGCAAATGCCCAGGGGACTATTTCCCCCAGGAATCCTTCAATCCCACTGCCAGGTTGTACACCGGCTTTTCCGCCCGGTGATCGACCCGGTCCGCCACAAAGTACCCGTGGCGTTCAAATTGGAACTTGTCGTCCGGCTTGGCGTTGGCCAGTGAGGGCTCCACGATGGCGGTCACCACCTTCAGGCTGTTGGGGTTCAGGCTTTCCAGGAAGTTTTTGCCGCCCGCGTCGGGGTTGGCATCGAGGAACAGGCGGTCGTACATGCGCACTTCGGCGCTCACGCCATCGGCTACGCCTACCCAGGTGATGGCAGCCTTGACCTTCACGCTGTCGGCACCGGGGGTGCCGCTCTTGGTGTCGGGCACCACGGAGGCCAGCACTTCGGTGATGTTGCCGGCCGCGTCCTTGTTGCAGCCGGTGCACTCGATGACGTAGCCGCCCTTCAGGCGCACCTTGTTGCCGGGGAAAAGCCGCTTGTAGCCCTTGGGCGGCACTTCGGCAAAGTCTTCGCGCTCGATCCACACTTCCTTGCCGATGGTGAAGTGGCGGATGGGGCTTTGGGTGCCTTCGGGCGGGTGGGGCAGGGCGGGCAACTGGCAGGGCTCCAGGTGGCCGGCGCCCATCACGTCGTCCCAGTTGGTCAGCACGAGCTTGACGGGGTCGAGCACGGCCATGCCGCGGTGGGCCTTGGCTTCCAGGTCTTCGCGCAGGCAGCCTTCCAGCGTGCCGTAGTCGATCCAGCTGTCGGACTTGGTGACGCCAATGCGTTCGGCGAAGAGCTGGATGGCTGCGGGTGTGTAGCCGCGGCGGCGCAGGCCGACGATGGTGGGCATGCGGGGGTCGTCCCAGCCATTGACCTTGCCTTCGTTGACCAGTTGCGCCAGCTTGCGCTTGCTGGTAATGACGTAGGTGAGGTTCAGGCGCGCGAATTCGTACTGCCTGGGTGCGGGGGCGGCCAGCAGGCCACCTTCGCACAGGCGTTCCATCAGCCAGTCGTAGAAGGGGCGCTGGTCTTCAAACTCCAGCGTGCAGATGGAGTGGGTGATCTGCTCCAGCGCGTCCTCGATGGGGTGCGCGAAGGTGTACATGGGGTAGATGCACCAGGCATCGCCCGTGTTGTGGTGGGTGGCACGGCGGATGCGGTAGATAGCCGGGTCGCGCATGTTGATGTTGGGCGAGGCCATGTCGATCTTGGCGCGCAGCACGGCGGCGCCGTCGGCCAGTTGGCCATCGCGCATTGCACGCAGGCGCGCCAGGTTTTCGGCGGGGGTGCGGCTGCGGAAGGGGCTATCGACGCCGGGCTTGCCGAAGTCGCCCCGGTTCACGCGCATTTCTTCGGGCGTTTGCTCGTCCACGTAGGCGTGGCCGGCCTCGATCAGGTATTCGGCCGCGCGGTACATGAAGTCGAAGTAGTTGCTGGCGTAGTACAGATGGCTTTCGTTCGTCCCGCCAAAGTGGCTGTCCCACCCAAAGCCGAGCCACTGCACGGCGTCGAGGATGGAGTCGACGTATTCCTTTTCCTCTTTTTCGGGGTTGGTGTCGTCAAAGCGCATGTGGCACACGCCGCCATAGTCGCGCGCCAGGCCGAAGTTGAGGCAGATGCTCTTGGCGTGGCCCACGTGCAGGTAGCCGTTCGGTTCGGGCGGAAAGCGGGTGCGGATCCTGGCCGGGTCGGGCTCGCCTGCGGCGTGGTGGGCCGCGTCGCCCGGGCTGCCCCCCCAGCGGCGGCTGGCATAGGTGCCTTCGGCCAGATCGGACTCGATGATCTGGCGCAGGAAGTTGCTGGGGCGGACGGCGTCTTTGGCGTTTTCGATGGGGGTGGTGGAGCTCATCCAGCAATTTTAGGCTGGGGGCTGTGTACGTCCGGAAACAAGCGTAAAGCCGTTTTCTGACATCCTTTTGGGCATGCCGTGCGTTATGCGTGGTGTGGGCGTGGAATCAAGCTCCTTGGAGCCCACGCCTTCACCCTTTGCAAGGAGACTTTCATGACACGTACCCGTTCTCTGTTCGCCATGGCCGCTGCCGTTGGTGTGGCGCTGGCTGCTCTGGGCGGTGCACCTGTTGCCCATGCCCGTAGCGATGTGACCTGGAGCGTTGGTGTCGGCGTGCCAGGTATCGTCGTAGGCGCCTCGAATGGCTATCCGGCCTATGTGGCGCCGCCCCCGGTGTATTACGCTCCGCCGCCCCGTGTGGTGTACGCGCCGCCCCCGCCGGTGTACTACGCGCCTCCACCCCCGCCAGTGGTTTATGGCCCCGGCTATGGCTATTACAACTACGGCTATCGCCACCATCACCACCACGGCTATGGTGGTGGGCGTCACTGGAACCGATGAAGTTTCCCTGACGAAGGCGCGCAGCGCAGCCGGGGCGGCAGTTAGCGCAGCACCAGCACCGGAATGTGCGAGTGTGTGAGCACGTGCTGCGTTTCGCTGCCAAGCAGCAGGCGCTTGAGGCCCTTGCGTCCGTGCGAGGCCATCACGATCAGGTCGCACTTGTGCTTCTTGGCGGCGGTGATGATGGCTTCGGCCACGAGGTCGGACTTGGCGAGCACGGCCTTGACTTCCACGCCTTCGCCTTCGCCCATGTCGCGCACCTTGTCCACCAGTGTCTGGGCGGCATCGCTCCACTGCTTTTCCACCCGCTCGATATCAGCGTTGTCGATGGGCAGGCCGCCCTCGAAGTAGTTGCGCGGGTAGCGCGGTATCACCTTCAGGGCCACCACCTTGGCGCGGCTCAGCCGGGCCAGCGCCAAGCCACTGGCCACGGCTTTGTCGGACAGGGGTGAGCCATCGGTGGCGATCAGAATGCGCTTGTACATGGGATGCTCCTTGCTTGTGATGGGAGAGGAATGGTGACCACAACAACTGCCAACTGTCCCACAGCTTATGCGCGAGTGAATTGGTCGTCTTAATACACATCAATTTTGGGAACAGAATGTCACGGGAGCTACACTCCGGGCATGTCCCAAGTCAATGCCGATCCGCCCGCAGCGATGCCGGTGGAAGACTCTCCTGCGCCAGAATCGTCCGCGGCGTTGCTGGACGATCCGCAGGAGTGGGGCTCGTTTGGGCGCCCGGCGGGAGAGGCGCCGCAGGATCCCGCTCAGGCCACTGTCTGGGATTCGCAAGTGGTGCTCGAGGGCATGCATTGCGCTGCCTGCGCGCTCACCATTGAAGAAACCTTGCGCGCCGTGCCTGGCGTGGAGCGTGTCGAGGTCAGCGCCGCCACGCGCCGTGCGCGTGTAGTCTGGCGGCCCGCGCAGGTCCGGCCTTCGCAGTGGATGGCGGCGGTGCAGAAGGCTGGCTACGGAGCCTTGCCTGCCATGGATGCCCATGCGCGTGACCGGCGCGTGGCCGAGAACCGCAAGATGCTGTGGCGCTGGCTGGTGGCCGGTTTTTGCATGATGCAGGTCATGATGTATGCGTGGCCCGCGTACGTGGCGCAGCCGGGCGACCTTTCGCTGGAAATGGAGACGCTGCTGCGCTGGGCTTCCTGGGTCATCTCGCTGCCGGTGGTGCTGTTCGCCTGTGGCCCGTTCTTTACCAGCGCGCTGCGTGACATCCGCCTGCGCCGCGTCAGCATGGATTTGCCGGTGGCGCTGGGCATGCTGATCACCTTCGTCGTCAGTACGGCAGGTACCTTCGAGCCGGCCGGACTCTTTGGCCGCGAGGTGTTCTTCGACTCGCTGACCATGTTCGTCTTTTTCCTGCTCACGGGGCGCTGGCTGGAGCTGCGCCTGCGTGACCGCACGGCGGGCGCGCTGGAGGCGGTGATGAACCGCCTGCCCGACAGCGTGGAGCGCCTGGTAGCCGATGGCCGTTTCGAACGCGTGGCCGTGCGCCGCCTGGCCGTGGGCGACGTGGTGCGCGTGTTGCCTGGCGAAGCCTTCCCCGCAGATGGCCGCATCACGCGTGGCAGTACCCAGGTCGACGAGGCCCTGCTCACGGGGGAGTCGACGCCGGTGACACGCGGCGAGGGCGCTAGCGTGACTGCGGGCAGCTACAACCTGCAGGCGGCCGTGGAGGTGCGCGTGCAGGGGGTGGGCGAGGGGACGCGCTTTGCGCAAATCGTGGCGCTGATGGAAAGCGCTTCGCTGCAAAAACCTCGCCTGGCCCAACTGGCGGATCGCATCGCCCGGCCTTTCCTGGTGGGGGTGCTGGTGGCTGCCGGCTTGGCGGCGGTCTGGTGGTGGCCGACCGACCCGGGCCATGCGCTCATGGTGGCGGTGGCCGTGCTGATCGTCACCTGCCCATGCGCCTTGTCGTTGGCGACGCCGGTGGCCATGCTCACCGCCGCGGGCACACTGGCCCGCCATGGCGTGCTGGTGCGCAACCTGCAGGGGCTGGAGGCCTTGGCCGCCGTGGATACCCTGGTTTTCGACAAGACCGGCACGCTCACCCGTGATGGCATGGCGCTTCAGGCCGTGCATCCCGCGCAAGGCGTGGAGGCGCAGCAGGCCTTGGCTTGGGCTGCGGCGCTGGCACGCCATTCCATTCATCCGGTCTCGCGTGCCGTGGCAGCAGCTTGGGGGACCGCCGGGGCGGAGGAGGCCGTCATGACCGCCGAAGCCGTCCAGGAACTGCCTGGGCAGGGGCTGGAAGGTCTGGTGCATGGCGCTGCAGGCACGCTGCGCAGGCTGCGTTTGGGTTCACCGCAGTACACAGGCGCAGACATGCCCGAGGACAGTGCACGGCAGCAGGTTGTGCTGGCCGAGGAGCGTGCCGATGGCTGGCATGCGCTGGCGCACTTCGATCTGCACGAGGACGTGCGCCCTGAAGCGGCTGCCGTGGTGCGCCAATTGCAGCATGACGGCGTTCAGGTTCTGCTTTTGTCCGGGGATCGTTCCTCCGCGGTGCAGCGTGTGGCACAGCAGGTCGGCATTGCCGAGGCCTATGGCGGCTGTACGCCGGGAGACAAGCTGGAGCGCATGCAGGCGGCCCAGGCCCAGGGGCGGCGTGTGGCAATGGTGGGGGATGGCCTGAATGACGGTCCCGTGCTGGCCGGGGCCCATGTCTCCTTCGCTTTTGGGCGTGCGGTGCCGCTGGCGCAATCGCGTTCCGATTTCGTCGTGCTCGGCGATCAATTGACCTTGGTGCCGCAGACTCTGCTGCTGGCCCGCCGCACCTTGCGCATCGTGCGGCAGAACCTGTGGTGGGCTGCCGGCTACAACGCGCTAAGCGTGCCGCTGGCCGTGGCGGGCTGGATGCCCGCCTGGCTGGCGGGCCTGGGCATGGCGGCGAGTTCCCTGCTGGTCGTGCTCAATGCCGCGCGGCTGTCGCAGCGGCTGCCTGAAATCAATGTATCGCCCGCAGGGGACGCGTCGGCGCCCCCTGCTCAACCTGTCTGGGAGATGGCCTGATGGACATCCTGTATCTGCTGGTTCCCTTGTCCGTGGTGTTGGTGCTTTTGATCCTCTTGGCCCTGTGGTGGGCGGTTTACCGAGGGCAATTCGAAGGCGTCGAACAAGAGGGAGAGCGCATTCTGCGAGACGGTTGATGTGTGTCAACCCGATCTTGCCCTAGCTCAATAACATTTTTGCTGCAATCAAAGAGGTACCCGATGGATTCACCAAGTACAAATGTAGCTGCGCATTACAACGACACGGTAGTGCGCCAGTTTTCTATCATGGCCGTGGTATGGGGGGTGGTTGGCATGCTGGTGGGCGTATTTATCGCCGCACAGCTTGCGTGGCCCGAACTCAACTTCGGCATTCCATGGCTCAGCTATGGCCGACTGCGTCCGTTGCATACCAACGCAGTGATCTTCGCATTCGGCGGCAGCGCGCTGTTCGCCACGAGCTACTACGTGGTTCAGCGCACTTGCCAGACGCGCCTGTTCGCAGGCCCCCTGGCAGCATTCACGTTCTGGGGCTGGCAGCTCGTCATCGTGGCGGCCGCCATCAGCCTGCCGCTGGGCTACACCAGCGGCAAGGAGTACGCTGAACTCGAATGGCCCATCGATATCCTGATCGCACTGGTCTGGGTGTCGTACGCCATCGTGTTCTTCGGCACGGTGGGCACCCGCAAGGTCAAGCACATCTACGTGGCCAACTGGTTCTACGGCGGCTTCATCCTGGCTGTGGCCCTGCTGCACATTGTCAACAGCGCCGCCATCCCGGTGAGCTTCATGAAGAGCTACTCGGCTTACGCCGGTGTGCAGGATGCCATGGTGCAGTGGTGGTATGGTCACAATGCCGTGGGCTTCTTCCTGACCGCAGGCTTCCTGGGCATGATGTACTACTTCATCCCCAAGCAGGCAGGCCGTCCGGTGTACTCGTATCGCCTGTCGATCGTGCACTTCTGGGCGCTGATCTTCACGTACATGTGGGCCGGCCCCCACCACCTGCACTACACGGCGCTGCCGGACTGGACGCAGTCCGTGGGCATGGTCTTCTCCCTGATCCTGCTGGCTCCCAGCTGGGGCGGCATGATCAACGGCATCATGACCCTGTCGGGCGCATGGCACAAGCTGCGTGACGACCCCATCCTGCGCTTCCTGATCGTGTCCCTGTCGTTCTACGGCATGTCCACGTTCGAAGGCCCGATGATGTCGATCAAGACGGTGAACGCACTGAGCCACTACACCGACTGGACCGTGGGCCACGTGCACTCCGGTGCCCTGGGTTGGGTGGGCCTGATCACCATGGGCTCGCTGTATTACCTCGTGCCGCGCCTGTTCGGCCGCGAGAAGATGCATTCCATCAAGGCCATCGAGCTGCACTTCTGGCTGGCGACGATCGGCATCGTGCTCTACATCGCCGCGATGTGGATCGCCGGTGTGATGCAGGGCCTGATGTGGCGTGCCATCAACCCCGATGGCACCCTGACCTACACCTTCGTCGAGAGCGTGAAGGCGACCTATCCCTTCTACGTGATCCGCGTACTGGGTGGCCTGTTGTTCCTGGGCGGCATGTGCATCATGGCCTGGAACGTCTGGATGACTGCCATTTCCGGCCGTTCGGTCAAGGTCGCCATCCCGGCGGTGAATCCGGCCCACGCCTGAACCCGAGGAGAGCATTACATGTCCCAACATAACAACACAGCGACCGGCTTTAGCCACGAGAAGGTGGAAACCAGCAACTTCCTCATGATCGTTCTGATCGTGCTGGTGGTGGCTGTCGGCGGTTT
Source organism: Acidovorax sp. YS12 (assembly GCA_021496925.1). Classification (NCBI taxonomy): domain Bacteria; kingdom Pseudomonadati; phylum Pseudomonadota; class Betaproteobacteria; order Burkholderiales; family Comamonadaceae; genus Acidovorax; species Acidovorax sp. YS12. The sequence goes on along the minus strand of CP053915.1, from coordinate 1,573,515 downwards.
GGCCGAGATCGTCCCTCTGTTCTTCCAGAAGTCCACCACCGAGCCCGTCCAGGGGCTGAAGCCCTACACGGCTTTGCAACTCGCTGGCCGTGACGTGTATCTGCGCGAGGGTTGCTACAACTGCCACTCGCAGATGATTCGTCCCTTCCGTGCCGAGACGCTGCGCTATGGCCACTACTCGGTCGCGGGTGAGTTCGTCTACGACCACCCGTTCCAGTGGGGCTCCAAGCGCACTGGCCCCGATCTGCACCGTGTCGGCGGCAAGTACAGCGATGAATGGCATCGTATCCACCTGATCAATCCGCGTGACGTGGTGCCCGAGTCCAACATGCCCGCATACCCCTGGCTGGAGAAGGCCACGGTGGATGCCGCCGGAATGGCGCCGCGCATGAGCGCGCTGCGTACCGTGGGTGTGCCTTACACCGACGAGCAGATCGCTGCTGCAGCCGAAGAGGTCAAGGGCAAGACCGAACTGGAAGCCCTTATCGCCTACCTCCAGAGCATGGGCCGTGCGCTCAAGTAAGAGGAGCCGCCATGGACATCACCACCATGCGTATCACGGTCACCCTCGTCTCGTTTGCCTGTTTTGTGGGCATCTGGGTGTGGGCGTACTCGCGCCGCAACAAGGCACGTTTCGACGAAGCCGCGCAACTGCCTTTCGAGCAGGACTGAGTTCAACCGGAATGAGAACACCCCATGAGTGACTTCACTAGTAATTTCTGGTCGATTTATGTGACCGCGCTGACCCTTCTGGGCATCTTTGGTTGTCTGTTGCTGCTGTGGATCACGGCGCGCAAGAAAGTCGAGTCGACTGCCGACAACACCACAGGCCACGTCTGGGATGGCGACCTGATGGAGATGAACAACCCCATGCCCCGCTGGTGGATGTGGCTGTTCGTCATCACTTCCGTCTTCGGTTTGGGCTACCTGGCGGTCTACCCGGGGCTGGGCAGCTATGGCGGCAAGCTGGGCTGGACGCAGCTTGATCAGTACGATAGCGAGGTGAACAAGGCCAACAAGGAACTCGAGCCGATGTATGCACGCTTTGCCAGCATGAAGCCCGAGGACATGGCTGGTGATGCACAGGCCATGGCTATCGGCGAGCGCTTGTTCATGAACAACTGCGCGCAGTGCCATGGTTCCGACGCGCGCGGCAGCAAGGGTTTTCCGAACCTGAGCGATGGTGACTGGCTGCACGGCGGTACGCCCGACAAGATCCATGAGACCATCACCAAGGGCCGCGTGGGCGTCATGCCTCCCATGGCTGCGGCAGTGGGCTCTCCCGAGGATGTGCGCAACTTGGCCCAGTATGTGCTGAGCCTGTCTGGCAGCCCCCATGATTCGCTGCGCGCGTCGCTGGGCAAGGAAAAGTTCGGTGCCTGCGCGGCTTGTCACGGCATGGATGGCAAGGGCAATCAAGCCCTGGGTGCCCCTAATCTGACCGATGACATTTGGCTGCATGGCTGGGGTGAAAACGCTATCATCGCCATGATCAATAACGGCAAAACCAACGAAATGCCGGCGCAGGAAGGTAAATTGACCGATGCGCAGATCAACGTCCTGACGGCCTACGTTTGGGGCCTGTCGAATAAGCCGGGCGCAGCCCGGTAAACAAAAAGGCGGCACCCAGGTGCCGCCTTTTTGTTTCGCCCCACGATTTGTTCTGAGTTCATGACAACCCCTTCCGGGAAGCCTCGTAAAGTCATCCCCATCACCCCTGCTGACCCGTCCAAAGACGGGGCAGCTGCTTCTTTTTACGAAGCGCAGAAAAAGGTCTATCCACGTTCCATCAGTGGCGTATTTGCGCGCTGGCGATGGATTCTGGTGTTCCTGACCCAGCTGGTGTTCTATGGCCTGCCATGGCTTGAGTGGGGGCAGCGGCAGTCGGTGCTGTTCGACCTGGACGCGAAGCGCTTCTACCTCTTCGGCCTGGTTCTCTATCCGCAGGATTTCATCTACCTCACTGGCCTGCTGATCATTTCGGCACTGGCCCTTTTTTTGTTCACGGCGGTAGCCGGGCGCTTGTGGTGTGGTTTCTCGTGTCCGCAGACGGTCTACACCGAGATATTCATGTGGATCGAGCACAAGGTCGAAGGAGACCGCAGTGCCCGCATGCGCCTCGACAACGGGGGCTGGACGTTCGAGAAAATCCGCAAGAAATCACTCAAGCAATTTCTTTGGATAGCTGTTTCGCTGTGGACTGGCTTTACCTTCGTGGGCTACTTTGTCCCGATTCGCCAGCTTGCAGGAGAACTTCTGGCCTTCCAGGGCTCCTGGCAGATTTTCTGGGTGTTTTTCTACGGGTTCGCCACGTACGGCAATGCCGGCTTCCTGCGGGAGCAGGTGTGCAAGTACATGTGCCCTTATGCGCGCTTCCAGAGTGCGATGTTCGACAAGGACACGCTGGTGGTGAGCTACGACCCTGTGCGTGGGGAGCCGCGTGCGCCACGCAACAAGAGCATCGATCACAAGGCGCAAGGCCTGGGCGACTGTATTGACTGCTCCCTGTGCGTGCAGGTGTGCCCCACGGGAATCGACATCCGCCATGGCCTGCAATATGACTGCATAGGCTGCGGGCTGTGCGTGGATGCGTGCAATACCGTGATGGACAAGATGAAGTACCCGCGTGGGTTGATACGTTACACCACGCAGAACGGAGTGGCACAAGGTTGGACGAGCCGCCAGATGCTGCGCCGGGTGCTGCGGCCCAGGGTGCTGGTCTATTCCACAGTGCTGCTAGGCATCAGTGTGGCCATGGTGTTCAGTCTCATGGCACGTACTCCGCTCAAGGTGGATGTGGTGCGTGACCGTGCAGCGCTTTCGCGTATCGTTGCGGGCGGGCGGCTGGAGAATGTCTATCGTCTCCAGATCATGAATGCGACGGAGGCGCCTCAGCGCTATCGCATCAGTGCACAGGGCCTTGAAGGCATCGAGGTGGCGTCGGAGTCGGAAATCGAGATCGAGCCTGCACAGTCGCGCTGGGTCGCTGTACGCTTGCAGATTCCCTATGGTGCTGCGCCGGCGGGATCGCACACGGTGCATTTCGACATTGAGTCACTGGGCGAAAAGCGTGCCCATGTTCAGGAAAAAGCGGTGTTCCTGGTGCCTCGCTGAGGGCAAGGGATCCGCTGGATTGCAAAGGAGCTTATACATATGACCACAGCCTCTTCCGGTACGACTCCCCAGGCTCAGCCATGGTGGAAGTTTGGCCATGTATGGATGCTGATTGCCGGTCCTGCCATCGTGGTGGTCGCAGGATTCGTGACCCTGTGGCTGGCCATGAGCCGCCCGGACCCCGTGGTAGCAGAGGACTACTATCGCCGGGGCGTTGAAATCAACAAGACACTGGCGCAACCAGAGCAGAGCCTTGCCCCTGCCATTGCGGGCCGAAACCACGCCGCCACTCCGGCGGAAGATCAGCCTCGTTCACCCTGAGGGGCCTGGATGGCTTTCCGGCGTGCGCCGGAGAGCCATCACTGACAGGGTTGCTGGTTGTTCACCAGACGCCTGAGGGCATCCGTATTGAGGATTTTCACGTGGCGTTGCTTGACCTCCACGGTTCCATCCTCGACGAATTTCGAGAAGGTGCGGCTTACGGTTTCGAGTTTCAGCCCGAGGTAGCTGCCGATTTCCTCGCGTGTCATGCGCAGTACCAGTTCGGACTGGGAAAAACCACGTGCGTGCAGGCGCTGGACGAGATTCAGCAGGAACGCGGCCAGACGCTCCTCGGCACGCATGCTGCCAAGCAGTAGCATCACGCCATGCTCGCGTACGATTTCGCGGCTCATGATGCGGTGCACGTGGTTTTGCAGCGCGGTCACCTCGCGTGACAGCTCCTCGATGCGATCGAAAGGCATGACGCAGACTTCCGCATCTTCCAGCGCCACGGCGTCGCAGGTATGGTGGTCGTTGACGATTCCATCCAAGCCAATGATCTCTCCGGCCATCTGAAATCCCGTCACCTGATCGCGTCCATCCTCGGTGGCTACGCAGGTCTTGAAAAAACCCGTGCGGATTGCGTAGAGCGAGGCGAAGGATTCGCCGTTGCGGAACAAGGTGCTGCCCCGCTTGATTTTGCGCCGTGTCGCAACGATGTCATCAATGCGCTGCAACTGTTGGTCGTTCAAGCCCATGGGCATGCACAACTCTCGCAGATTGCAATTGGAACAGGCAACTTTGATGGTGGATTGAAAATTCATGTCGGCAAAGGCCGATTCTTGGCCCGGGGCGTAATCGTTTCAGCGTGAGCCCGGGATTGTCGGCCGACAGGAAATGACTGACGTGCGTCAAATTGTCCCAGGGGGAGTTGATGGTTTGAATTGATTGAAGTCAAGGTCTTGAGCCTGAGGGTACGGCATATTACCCTCGCACGCAAGGAATCCCGCTATGACCGCTGTCACCCCCGAGTTGCTGCGTCGTTTTGACGTGTCCGGGCCTCGTTATACCTCATATCCCACCGCAGACCGGTTCGTCGAGGCCTTTGGCCAGGACGAGTACACGCTGGCGCTGCAGCAGCGCAAGCTAGGCACGTCGGCCAAGGCATTGCCCTTGTCGCTGTATGTGCATATCCCGTTTTGCGAATCGCTGTGCTACTACTGCGCGTGCAACAAAATCATCACCAAGCACCATGACCGCGCGGAGGTTTACCTTCGCTATCTGGCCCGGGAGATCGATTTGCACACGGCCCACTGCGGCCAAGGGCAGGTCGTGAGTCAGCTGCACTTTGGCGGCGGGACGCCCACGTTTCTTTCCGACGAAGGGCTGCGGGAACTCATGGGCATGCTGCGCCGCAGCTTCTCCCTGGCGCCTGGCGGCGAGTATTCGATCGAGGTCGATCCGCGCACCGTCACGGTGGACCGCCTCGCGCTGCTGGCCGAGCTGGGCTTCAACCGCCTGAGTTTTGGCGTGCAGGATTTCGATCCGGAAGTGCAGAAGGCCGTGCACCGCATCCAGCCTGCAGAGCAGGTGTTCGAGCTGGTTGCCGCCGCGCGCCGGCTGGGTTTCGAGTCGGTCAATGTCGATCTGATTTATGGCTTGCCGCGCCAGACGCCGGAGTCCTTCGATCGCACGTTGGCCCAGGTGGCCGAGTTGCGGCCGGACCGTATCGCACTGTATGCATACGCCCACCTGCCCGAGCGCTTCAAGGCCCAGCGGCGCATCATCACTGCGGAGTTGCCGGGTGCATCGGCGAAGGTGAGCATGCTGGCGCGTTCCCTGGATGCGTTCATGAGCGCGGGCTATGTCTACGTGGGCATGGATCACTTTGCCTTGCCCGAGGATGCGCTTGCCGTCGCCAAGCGCCAGGGGCGCTTGCATCGCAACTTCCAGGGCTATAGCACGCAGCCGGACTGCGACCTGATTGGACTGGGCGTGTCAGCGATTGGCCGTGTTGGCGCAACCTACAGCCAGAACGCCAAAACCCTGGAGGAATACTATGACTTCATCGACCAAGGGCGCCTGCCCGTCGTGCGGGGTCTGGCGCTGTCGCGCGACGATCTGGTGCGGCGCACGGTCATCATGGCGCTGATGTGCCAGGGTGAAGTCCTGTTCGAGCCGGTTGATCAGGCTTGGCTGATCGATTTTCGCCAGTATTTCGCGGTAGAGCTGGAGCAACTGCGCGAAATGCAGGGCCAGGGGCTGGTGCGTGTCAACGACGAAGGCATCGAGGTCACGGCCCTGGGCTGGTTCTTCGTGCGCGGCGTCGCCATGGTGTTCGACCGCTATCTCCAGGCTGACCGCAACCGCGCGCGCTTCTCGCGGATCATCTGAAGTCCGTGGACGCTGCGTTTGTTTGGACCGCCCTGCTCATGGGGCTCACGGGTGGGCCCCATTGCCTCGCCATGTGCGCTGCACCATGCCATGCCGTGGTTTCGGGGGGGCGCACCTCCAAGGACGCAGCGGTAGCCCCGCAGGTGATTCAGTGGCACGGGGGCCAGAAGGCCGGTGTCAGCGGGCGGATGGTTCTGTTCCATGCCGGGCGGCTCCTGGGTTACGCCTTGGCAGGGGCTTTGGCCGCTTTTGCCATGGAGGGCCTGGCCTGGGTGACACAGCAGGCATGGTCGCTGCGCCCTGTCTGGACATTGACGCACGTGGCCATGTTGGCATGGGGGCTGCTGATGATGCTGCAGGCGCGCCAGCCCGTTTGGGTCGAGCGCGCGGGAAGGGCCGTGTGGCGGCGGGCGCAGCCCCTGGTGGCCATGCCCGGTGGCGTGCTGGCGGTCGGGGTCGGCTGGGCACTCATGCCGTGCGGCTTGCTCTATTCGGCGCTGCTGGTGGCCGCATTGAGCAATGGCCCGCTGCAGGGCGCGTTGTCGATGCTGGGCTTTGCCGTGGGCAGTGGCCTGTGGCTGGTCGGCGGCCCTTTGCTGTGGGGACAGTTGCGTGCGCGCCTGAACCAGTGGCGCGGAAGCTGGGGCACGCGTTTGGCCGGCCTTTTGCTGTTCGGCATTGCGGCGTGGGCGCTGTGGATGGATCTGGTTTACAAGCCCTCTTTGTGGTGCCGTTGATAACCCGCCTGTAAAAGCCAATGTTGCAAGCTCGCACACCGGCAGGGAGTTTGCCTCTCGCCCCAAGGGAAGTAGAGATAATCTAGCGACCTATTTCCAGCCGCCCAGGAGGCGATTCCGGGCGCGCATCCAGTGAGCCACTCTGTTCTTATCGATATCAGCCGATTGCGCATTGGCATGTACATCCAGCTGGACGTGGGCTGGATGAACCATCCTTTTCCCGTCAGCAGTTTCCGGGTGGCTTCGGCGGAACAGATCGAGGCGCTGCGGGCCTTGAATCTGGCCCAGGTCCGGTACTTTCCCGCCAAGAGCGACCCTGTCGTAGCCGAAAGCGCGGGTGAAGCTGCTCCGGCGGACGAACCCGCAGTGGTGGAGAGCGCAGGCGTCCAGGCGCTGCGCCAGGCGCTCGAACTGCAGTGCCAGGAACTGCAGTCCTGTGAGCGCAGCTTCGGCGAGGCCACGCGCAGCTACCAGCAGATTGGCCAGGCCGTGGCCCTGCAGCCCGAGGCGGCGCGCGAATTGACGACGGGTCTCATCGGCAACTGCGTGGAGGAACTGCTCAGCCACGGAGATTCCGTGATCCGCTTGCTGTCCGAGGATGTCGGCGTGCGCAGCGCACAGCATCCGGTGAATGTGATGGTGCTGTGCCTGTTGCTGGGGCGGGCGCTGGCGCTGCCGGGCCAGGCGCTGCGCGAATTGGGTACGGCCGCCCTGCTGCATGACCTGGGCAAGCAGGCCCTGCCATTGCACGTCAACGAGCCCTATGCCCACCTGTCGGTGGCTGACATGGAGCGCTACCGCAGCCACGTCGGGGAATCGGTGGCGTTGGCGGAGCGCATGCGGCTGCCGGTGTCGGTGGTCACGGCCATCGCCCAGCACCATGAGCGGACCGATGGCTCGGGGTTCCCGCTGAGCCTGCTGGGCGAGGACCTGGGGCAGCACGGACAGATACTCGCCCTGGTCAACCACTACGACCGCCTGTGCAACCCGTCGCATGGGGGCGAGGCGCTCACGCCGCATGAGGCGCTGTCGGTCATGTTCGCGCAGTGCCAGTCCAAGTTCGACCCCGTGCTGCTGGGAGCCTTCATCCGCATGATGGGGGTGTACCCGCCTGGCTCCGTGGTGCAACTGGTGAACGACGGCTATGCCATCGTGGTGTCCGTCAACTCCTCGCGCCCGCTGCGGCCGCGGGTCGTGCTGTACGACCCGCAGGTGCCCAAGGAGCAGGCGCTGGTGCTGGATCTGGAACGCTCGCCCGAGCTGGGAATCCGCCGCAGCCTGCGCCCCGCACAGCTGCCGCGCGACGCGCTCGACTATCTGTCGCCGCGCAAACGGGTGTGCTACTTTTTCGAACGCGCGGTGGGCCTGGGCGCAGCCGAGGTGGGCGCCTGATGCTGCCGCTGAGCGCCTCCGCCTGGCAGACGGCCCTGGATGCATTGTTCGAGGCGGTGTGGCTGGTGCATGAAGCGTCGCTGACGATTGCGCTGGTCAACCGCGCTGCCAGCAAGCTCGCAGGCCTGCCGCCGGAGGCGATGCTGGGCCGGTCGATGCAGCATCTGGCCGCAACGCCGCAGGACCAGGCCCTGTGGAGCACGGAGACCGTCGCGGCGCGCGACGGCTTCCAGTCCTTCACGCAGGTCTTGCGCAGCGACGGCAAGCTCGTGCCCGTGGAGCAGCGCGTGCAGCGCATCGCGCTTCCCGACGGGCCGGCGCTGATGGTCACGATGCTCGACCGCAGCGAACAGCAGGCCAGCGAGCGCGAGCTGGAAACCCTGCTCTCGGAGCTGCGCGCCACGCTCGATTCCGCCGCCGACGGCATGCTGGTATGCGGCATGGACGGCCGTGTGCGCGCTTTCAACCAGCGCCTGGCTGCGCTGTGGAGCATGCCGCGCGGCCTGCTCGTGCACCGCGACGATGCCGCGGTGCAGCGGCACATGGCAGAGCAGGTGGCGGATGCCGGGCTGTACCGCGAACGGCTCGATGCCATTGCCCGCGACCCCATGCACGAGAGCACCGACATCCTGACCTTGCGCTCCGGCCTGGTCGTGGAGCGCCGCTGCGTGCCGCAGCTCAGCCGTGGCTTGCCCGTGGGCCGGGTGTTCTCGTTCCGCGACATCACGCACCAGGCCGAGATCCAGGCCGGACTGCGCCTGGCCGCGCGGGTGTTCGAGTCCAGCCTGGATGCGATCTTCATCGCTGACAGCCAGCACCGCCTCATGCGCATGAACCCCGGCTGCGAGCGCCTGGTGGGGAAGAGCGGTGCCGCCCTCAATGGCCAGCCCGCGGCCGCCTTGTTCGATGCCGGCGCTTGCACGGATTTCATGGCCCAGGTGCTCACCGGCTGGGAGCACGAGGGCTTTTGGGAGGGCGAACTGCGCCTGCCGCGTGCCGCGGCTGAGCCCTGCGCGGTGCACCTGTCGTGGGTCGCCTTGCGCGATGACAGCGGAACCATCGTGCAAAGCATTGGCTTCATGCGCGACCTCACGGCGCAGCACGCTGCGCAAAAGCGCATCGAGGAGCTGGCCTACCGCGACGCGCTCACGGGCCTGCCCAACCGCCTGATGCTGGCGCAGCGCGTCGAGCACGCCATTGGCGAGGCGCGGCGCAACGGCACCGGCTTTGCCATCCTGTTCATGGACCTCGACCGGTTCAAGATCATCAACGATTCGCTGGGCCATCCGTTCGGCGACCGGGTGCTGCAGCTGGTGGCGCAGCGCCTGCAGGCCTGCCTGCGCCAGACCGACATGCTGTCGCGCCTGGGCGGCGATGAGTTCGTCGTCTATCTTCATGGCGGCGACGCCGCCGTGGCCGAGGGCGTGGCGCAGCGCATGATCGACGACATGCTGCGCCCCTTCGCGCTCGATGGCATGGGGCTGTCCATCCAGTGCAGCATCGGCATGGCCCTGTTCCCGCAGGACGGCGACACCCTGGACGAACTGATCAAGCAGGCGGACACGGCGATGTACCGCGTGAAGGAGCGGGGGCGTGGCGCCTACGGCTTCTACCAGCCGCAGATGAACGCGGGCCTGCTGTCGCGCATGCAGCTGGAGCATGCCATGCGCCAGGCACTGCAGCATGGGCGCATGGCGGTGCATTACCAGCCCCTGGTGTGCATCGACACCGGCTGCATCGTCGGGGCCGAGGCGCTGCTGCGCTGGAGTGACCCGGAGTTCGGCGCCGTGTCGCCCTCGGTCTTCATCCCCCTGGCCGAGGAGTCGGGCTACATCGTCACGCTGGGCGCCTGGGTGCTGGAGCAATCGGTGCGCGAGGCGGTGCGGTGGATGCAGGCGGGCCGCCCGGTGCGCCTGTCCGTCAACGTCTCGGCGCTGGAGTTCCGCCAGCCCGACTTCGTCGAGCGCCTGATGCGCCTGCTCGAAGCCGAGGGGCTGCCGCCCGCATGGCTGGAGCTGGAAATCACCGAGACCATCCTGCTGCAGGATGCGCAGGAGATGGCGCAGCGGCTTGGCGCCCTGGCGGCGCTCGGCGTAGGGCTGGTGCTCGACGACTTCGGTACGGGCTACTCCAGCCTGGCCTACCTGAAGAAACTGCCCATCCACAAGCTCAAGATCGACCAGTCCTTCGTGCGCGGGCTGCCCGACGACGAGGGCGACCGGGCCATCGTCAGCGCCATCGTCAGCATGGGGCAGGCGCTGGGCATCGCGGTCATGGCGGAGGGCGTGGAGACCGAGGCGCAGCGCGCCGCGCTCATCGGCATGCGCTGCCAGCAGTACCAGGGCTACCTGTGCGCTCCGGCGCTGGAGGCCGGGGCGTTCCGCGCCTTCCTGGCGCAGCGGCAGGTCAAGGCGTTGCCCGTACAGCCAAGCTGACTCTTTTTTGATAGCTGCCAGCGCTTGCCAGCAAAGGGCCGGAGCCGTTTTTTGCTGCAAACCCAGGATCAGGCTGCCGTCCAGCCCTTCCAGAGCATGTAGAGCGCCAGGCACAGCAGCAGGCCGGCGAATACGCGCTTGAGCTGCTGCACTGGCAGCGCGTGGGCGGCGCGTGCGCCCAGCGGCGCGGTGAGCACGCTGCACGCGGCGATGGCCGCGAGGCCAGGCAGCCACACGTACCCCAGCGAGGCCGGGGGCAGCCCCGCCACCGACTGCCCGCCGATCACGTAGCCGAGCACGTTCGCCAGGGCGATCGGAAAGCCCAGCGCCGCGCTGGTCGCCACGGCGTTGTGGATGGGCACGTTGCACCAGGTCATGAACGGCACGCTGACGAAGCCGCCGCCAGCGCCCACCAGGCCCGAGAGGAAGCCGATGACGCCCCCCGCCGCCGTCTGGCCGGCCGTGCCGGGCATCTGGCGCGCTGGCGCGGGCTTGCTGCCCTTGTACATCTGGAACGCCGAGAAGCCCACGAACAGACCGAAGAACAGCGCCAGGAAGCGCCCCTTGAGCAAGGCGAACACGCCCAGGCTGGCCAGCAGCCCGCCCAGCGCGATGCCAGGCGCCAGGCGCAGCACCAGGTCCCAGCGCACGGCGCCGCGCTTGTGGTGCGCGCGCACGCTGGAGACCGACGTGAACATGATCGTCGCCATCGAGGTGGCGATCGCCATCTTCACCGCCAGGTCCGGCGCCACCATGCGCTGGCCCAGGAAGTACGTGAGGAAAGGCACCAGCAGCATGCCGCCGCCGATGCCCAGCAGGCCGGCCAGGAAGCCGGTGCACAGGCCGAGCGCCGCCAGTTGCGCGAGCAGGAGTGGGTCGATCATGGGGAGGAGGGGGTGCAGCCGCGCGTGCGGGGCGGGCCGGGAAGAAAGGTGTCCGTGAATGCCACCGGACCGGCATCCTGAACCGGGGGTTCAGGTGGGCGAGGGCAACCTGACGTTGGGTTCATCTGACGCGAGATGATCACGCTCACCAGGCAATGTACCAAGCCCGTGCTCAGGGAGCATTGGTTCAAGGAAATATAAAGCCCGGCAGCACCACGGACATCTGCATTGTAGGGCCAGATGCGGCCGCCGGAACCGTCAGAACAGCTGCCCGTCGGTGCCCAGGGCCTGGTCCAGGCGCTGTGCCAGGGCCTGGGCGCGCTCCACGTCGGCCGAAGGGGTTTCCGCGCTGCCGCCGGACGGCTGTGCCGCCGCCAGTGCGCTGTCGCGGTCGGCGATCTCGAAGGCCATGTTCAGGGCCGCCAGCACGGCGATGCGCTCGCGCGCGCGCACCTTGCCCGCGTCGCGGATGCGGGTCATGGCCGTGTCCACGCGCTCCACGGCTTCGAGCAGGCGCGACTCATGCCCTTCGGGGCAGGCCAGCAGGTAGCTTTGCTGCAGGATCTGGACCTCGATCTGCTTCATTCCGACTCCTTGTGGGGAACGTTCCCGGGCAGGCGTTCCAGCAGGGCATCGACCCGGGCGCGCGCGGCGCCGAGGCGGGACTTGAGTGCGTCGCGCTCCTGGGCCAGGGCCGCCACCTGCTCGGACAGCAGGGCGTTGGTGCGCTGCAGTTCGGCGTGGCGCAGCAGCAGGCGCTCGACGCGCTCGGCGATCAGATCGAAGGGGGACGGTGAGGCCATAGAACAGGCGATTGTAGGCGTGCGCTGTGTGTAATTGCACGTAAAATCGCTTCCGTTGGTGCTCGCGGCGTGGTTCACAGGCCGCAGTTCAACGGGAAGCAGGGAGGAGGCCCGCCAAGGGCCCTCCGGGCCTGCGCTGCCCCCGCAACGGTCAGCGGACGAGTCGCATGCCGATTCCCTCTCCAGCACACAGCCACTGCGCGCCTTGAACAAGCGCTGCGGGAAGGCGCTGGAGCGTGTTCCGCCAGCCCGGATACCGGCCAACATGGAGGTTGCCCGCGCCTGGTTTTCAGTGCGTGCGCGGCTGTATCACCCAACGCTGGCGGGGAGGCCGGCACGGGTAACCCTGCTGACTCTGATTCCCTATGATGAATTCGTCCTTCCGCGCTGGCGCACTGCGTCCTGCCGCGCTGGCCCTGGCCGCCATGGCCGCCTGTACCGCCCAGGCCCAGGAGGGCACTGCCCCTGCTCTGAAAGAGGTCGTGGTCACGGCCACGCGCACCGCGCAGCCGTTGACCGACGTCGTGGCCGACGTGTCCGTCGTCGACCGTGAAACCATCGAGCAAAGCGGCGCCACCGGGCTGGGCGACGTGCTGGCGCGCCTGCCGGGCATCGAGATGGGCCGCACTGGCGGCCCGGGCGGCACCACCAGCATGTACGTGCGCGGCGCCGAGACGCGCTTCACCGCCGTCTACATCGACGGCGTGCGCGTCGATTCGCAGGCCGGCTCGGGTGGCACCACCTGGGAGGCGATCCCGCTGGAGCAGGTCGAGCGCATCGAAGTGCTGCGCGGCCCGGCCGCCGCCATCTACGGCTCTGACGCCGTGGCCGGCGTGATCCAGATCTTCACCAAGAAGGGTGAGCCCGGCGTGGCGCCCTACGTGGGCGTGGGTGCGGGCACGCACGGCACCTACCGCGCCGAGGCCGGGGTGAGCGGCGCCAGCGGCGCGGTGGACTACGCCCTGGGCATTGCGCGCGAGACCAGCAAGGGCTTCAACGCCAAGAAGGACGGCAACCCCGACCGCGACGACCACCACGCCACTTCCGCCAGCGGCCGCCTGGGCTGGCAGCTCAACACCGCGCACCGCCTAGAGGGCAACTTCCTCTACAACGACACCGACAGCGGCTACGACGTGAGCAAGACCGCAGACGACCGCAGCCTGCACCGCCTGCAGACGCTGGGCCTGAACTGGCAGGCGCAGTGGAGCGAGAGCTACAAGACGCGCCTGTCCGTCACCGACTCGCGCGACCGCTACGAGACCAAGCCCTCGGTCTACTTCACCGACACCCGCCAGCGTGGCTACCTGTTCTTCAACGAACTGCGCCTGGGCGCGCACCAGCTCACGGCGGCGCTGGAGCGGCGCGAGGACGAGCTGACCAACGAGAGCGTCAGCAGCGGCACGCGCAACCGCTCGCAGAACGCGCTGGCGCTGGGCTGGGGCCTGCGCCTGGGCGCGCACACGCTGCAGCTCAACGCGCGCCATGACGACGACAGCGAGTTCGGCGGCAAGTCCACCGGCAGCGCGGCCTACGGCTTCGCCTTCGCGCCGAACTGGCGTGCCACCGCCTCGGCGGGCACGGCCTTCAAGGCGCCCACGCTGTACCAGCGCTTCAGCCTGTACGGCGACGACACGCTGCGCCCCGAAACCAGCCGCAACGTGGAGCTGGGCGTGAAATGGGCCGAAGGCGCGAACCACTTCTCGGCCACGCTGTACCGCAACAACGTCAGCAACCTGATCGACTGGCAGGGCAGCACCGGCACCTGCCCCGGCAACTCCGGCCCCTATCCGGGCTGCTACGCCAACGTGGGCAAGGCGCGCTACGAGGGTCTGACGCTGGCCGGCGCCTACCGCCTGGGCAGCGTGAACCTGCGCGGCTCGCTCGACCTGCAGAATCCAAAGAACCTCGACACCGGCAAGCAACTCGGCCGCCGCGCCAAGCAGCACGCCGTGCTGGGCGCCGACACGCGCCTCGCGGGCTGGACGCTGGGGGCCGAGGCACAGGCCTCCGGCCGGCGCTACGACACCAACGCCAACACCACCGAACTCGGCGGCTACACCCTGCTCAACCTCTACGCCAGCACCCGCCTGGCGCGCGACTACCAGGTCGTCGTGCGCCTGGACAACCTGGCCGGCAAGGACTACGAGCTGGCACGCGGCTACGCCACGGCCGGCCGCACCTTCTTCGTCGGCCTGAAGTGGGCGCCCGCGCGGTGACGGCATGAGCCACGGCGCACGCTGCCCGGCCCTGGTCGTCTCCGCCGCTGCCTCGGGGCAGGGCAAGACGTCCGTCACGGCCGCGCTGGCGCGCCTGCACGCGCGGCGCGGCCGGCGCGTGCGCGTGTTCAAGTGCGGGCCTGACTACCTCGACCCGTACTGGCACCAGCTCGCCAGCGGCGCGCCGGTGGAGCAGCTCGACCTGTGGATGACCGGCCCCGCCGACTGCGCCGCGCGCCTGCACGCCGCCGCGCGCGAGGCCGACCTGATCCTGGTCGAAGGCGTGATGGGCCTGTTCGACGGCGAGGACTGCGTGGCCGACCTGGCGCAGCGCTTTGGCATGCCCGTGCTCGCGGTGGTCGATGCCGGCGCCATGGGCGGCACGCTGGGCGCCATCGTCCATGGCCTGCGCCATTACCGCGAGGGCCTGCCCTGGGCCGGCGTGCTGGCCAACCGCGTGGCGGGCGAGCGCCATGCAGCCATGCTGCGCGCCGGCCTGCGCGACGATGCCGACTGGCTCGGTGCGCTGCCGCGCCTGGCGCCGGGCGACGATGCGCGCGCGCCGCTGCTGCCCGAGCGCCACCTGGGCCTGGTGGCCGCGCACGAGCTGCCCGACGCGCTGCAGCGCCTGGACGCCGCCGCCGACGCGCTGGCCGCCACGCCGCTGGGCCGCATGGACGCGCAGGCCCTGCAGCGCTTCGCGGTCGATTTCCCCGCGCCGCCGCCGCGTCCGCCCGTGGCGCCGCTGCTCGCGGGCCGCACCGTGGCCGTGGCGCGCGACGCGGCCTTCTGCTTCATCTACCCCAGCAACGTGCAGACGCTGCAGCAGCTGGGCGCACGCGTGGTGTTCTTCTCGCCGCTGCACGACGCCGCGCTGCCCGCCTGCGACGCCGTCTGGCTGCCCGGCGGCTACCCCGAGCTGCATGCCGAGGCGCTGGCCGCCAACGGCGCGTTCCAGGCCAGCCTGCGTGCCCACGTGCAGGCGGGCAGGCCGTTGTGGGCCGAGTGCGGCGGCATGATGGCGCTGTGCGAGGCCATCACGCTGCACGACGGCCGCACCGTGCCCCTGTGGGGCCTGCTGCCCGGCCGCGTGGCCATGCAGCGGCGCCTGGCTGCGCTGGGGCCGCAGCAACTGGCGCTGCCGCAGGGCTGCCTGCGCGGCCATACCTTCCACTACTCCACCTGCGACAGCACGGCGCCCGTGGACGCACGCACCGCGCGCCCAGGGCAGGACGCCGCGCCCGATGCGGGCGAGGCCGTGTACCGCCTGGGCGGCCTGCGGGCGAGCTACTTCCACGCCTGGTTCGCCTCCAGCCCGCAGGCCGCGGCGGCCCTGTTCGGCGCGGAGGCCGCATGAGCACGCCGTCGTCCATCGCGCGCAGCGAGCTGATCCTGGGCGGGCAAAAGAGCGGCAAGTCGCGCCGCGCCGAACTGCTGGCGCGCCAGTGGCTGGCGCAGTCGCCCGCGCACCGCGCGCTGCTCGTGGCCACCGGCCAGGCCTGGGATGACGAAATGCGCGAACGCATCGCGCGCCACCAGCGCGAGCGCGCCGCGCGCGTGCCGGGCCTGGCCACGCTGGAGGAGCCGCGCGACCTGGCCGGCGCGCTGGCGCGCCACGGCGCGCCAGAGACCCTGGTCGTGGTCGATTGCCTGACCCTGTGGCTGACCCACTGGCTGATGCCCGCCGCCGCTGCGCCGGAATATGAGCCAAATCGGCCTCCAGCCCAGGACTGGCAAGCGCAAGCAGCTCTTTTTTTTGAAGCAATTCGGCAGACCCCCGGGCCCGTTGTACTGGTGGGCAACGAAATCGGCCTGGGGGTCATTCCGATGGGGCGCGAAGTGCGCGCCTTCGTCGATGCGCTCGGCGCGCTGAACCAGCAGGCGGCCCAGGCCTGCGCGCGCGTTACCCTCATGGCGGCCGGTTTGCCGCTTTTCCTGAAGAACCCATGAAACCCACACCCCTGCGCCGCATCCTCTGGGTGCTCGCCATCCTGCTCGTGCTGGCCCTGCTCATGGCCGGGCTGGCCCGCGCCGAGCCCGTGCGCATCACCGACGGCCGGGGCCGCGTGGTCACCATCGCGCAGCCGCCGCAGCGCATCGCCAGCCTGCTGCCGTCGCTGACCGAGAGCGTCTGCGCCCTGGGCGAGTGCCACCGGCTGGTGGGTGTCGATCGCTTCTCCAACTGGCCGGACTCCGTGAAGAAGCTACCGCAACTGGGCGGCTACATCGACCCGAGCATCGAGGCCGTGGTGGCCCTCAAGCCCGACCTGGTGCTTGTCTCCAGCAGCACCCGTGCCAGCGAGCGGCTGGAGGCGCTGGGCCTCACAGTGCTGGCGCTCGAACCCAAGACGCACGCCGACGTGCGCCGCGTGCTCGGCGACGTGGCGCGCGCGCTGCACCTGTCCGAGCACCAGGCGGCGGCCGACCGGCTCTGGCGCGAGATCGACGCGGGCGTGCAGGCGGCCGTGCAGTCGCTGCCGCCCAAGGCGCGCGGCGCGCGGGTGTACTTCGAGGTGAGCCGGGGCCCGTACGCGGCGGGCACGGCCTCGTTCATCGGCGAGACGCTGGCGCGCTTGGGCGCGGTCAATGTGGTCAGCGCCGACCTGGGCCCCTTCCCGCGCCTGAACCCCGAGTACGTGGTGCGCGCCAACCCCAGCGTCATCATGGTCGGCAACCGCAGCATGCAACCCATGGTGATGTACCCCGGCTGGAATGGCATCGAAGCCGTGCGCCAGCAGCGCGTGTGCGTGTTCGGCCCCGGCGAATCCGACGTGGTGGTGCGCCCCGGCCCGCGCATGGCCGAGGCGGCGCGCATCATGGCCCAGTGCCTGAGCGACAAGGCCAAATGAACCCGCACCGCCGCGCCCTGTGGTGCGCCCTGTGGCTGCTGCTCGCCAGCGTCGTGCTGCTGCTGTGCGGCGTGGGCGTGGGCAGCACCGGCTTCGAGAGCGTGCTGCGCATGTGGGAGGAGCCCGTGGCCCGCCAGATCGTGTGGGACATCCGCCTGCCGCGCACGCTGGGCGCGTGGCTGGCGGGCGCGCTGCTGGGGCTGGCGGGCGCGGTGGCGCAGGGCCTGTTCCGCAACCCGCTGGCCGACCCGTACCTGCTGGGCAGCGCCTCGGGCGCGGCGCTGGGCGGTGCCGTGGCGATGGCGCTGTTCGGCACCTCGCCGCTGGCCGCGCAGTGGTTCACGCGGCTGGGCGTCACGGGCATGGCGTTCATCGGCGCGGCGGGCGCCGTGGGGCTCACGCTGGTGCTGGCCAAGGGCGTGCAGCACACGCTGCGCCTGCTGCTCGCGGGCGTGATCGTGGGCGTGGTGCTGGGCGCGCTGCGTGATCTGGTGGAACTGGCATCGCCGGACATATTGCAGTCCATGCAGTCGTTCACCCTGGGCACCACCAGCTTCGTCGGCTGGATGGCCTGCGCGCTGATGGCCGCCGCGTGGGGCGTGTGCTCCGTGCTGGCCTGGGTGCTGGCGCGCGCGCTCGACGGCCTCACGCTGGGCGAGGCCACGGCCGCCAGCCTGGGCCTGCCGCTCGCGCCCATGCGCGTGGGGCTGGTGGCGGCGCTGGCGCTGGCCACGGGCACGGCGGTGGCGCAGACGGGGCTGATCGCCTTCGTGGGCCTGGCCGCGCCGCACCTCGTGCGCTCCATCGTGCGCGTGACGCACGAGCGGCACATCGTGCTGTCGAGCCTCATGGGCGCCGTGCTGCTGCTGGCCGCCGACATCCTCGCGCGCTGGGTGCTCGCGCCGCAGGAGCTGCCCGTGGGTGTGCTCACCGCCGCCTTGGGCGGCACCTACCTGCTGTGGCTGATGCACCGGCGCACCTCGCAGGGCGCGGTACTATGAATTCAGTAGCTGTCAGCGCGCGCCAGATAAGGGCCAGCATCGGAAAAAGCCCCATATTGCACGGTATCGACCTGCAGTTGCCCGAGGCGCGCTGGACCAGCATCGTCGGCCCCAACGGCGCGGGCAAATCCACCTTGCTCAAGGTGCTGGCGGGCCTGCTTTCCGCGAGCGGCGAGGTGGCCTTGCTGGGCCGCCCGCTGCACGCCATCCCGGCCCGCGAGCGCGCCTGCCTGCTGGCGTGGCTGGGGCAGAACGAAGGTTCGGCCGACGACCTCACGAGCTACGACGTGGCCATGCTCGGCCGCCTGCCGCACCAGCCCTGGCTGGCCCCGCCGTCCGATGCCGACCATGCGGCGGTGGAACACGCACTGCGCACCACGCAGGCCTGGGACTGGCGCGACCGGCCCCTGGCCCAACTCTCGGGCGGCGAGCGCCAGCGGGTGCTGCTGGCCCGCGCCCTGGCCGTGCAGGCGCGCGTGCTGCTGATGGACGAGCCGCTGGCCAACCTCGACCCCCCGCACCAGACCGACTGGCTGCACACCGTGCGCACCCTGGTCGCGGGCGGCGGCACCGTGGTCAGCGTGCTGCACGAAGTCTCCATCGCGCTGCAGGCCGACGACATGGTCATCATGGCCGCGGGCCGCGTGGTGCACCACGGCGCTTGCCGGGACGGCGCCACCCATGCCGCGCTGGAGCAGGTGTTCGGGCGCCGCATCCAGGTGCGCCAGATCGACGGCATGTGGATGGCGCTGCCGCGTGTCTGACGCCTGAGATGAAACAACACCCCCCTGAGGCGTTTCGCGCCTTCCCCCCGCTCTCGCAGTGCTGCGCACTGCGGACAGGGGGACGCCGCCAGCGCGGCGGGGCGGCCCTTGCGCGGTGGCCCGCGCATGGGCCGCGCCGGTTTCATGGGCTGCGGGTGGCGCGCAGCGCCATGGAAAACTGATACGGATTTGCCTTCAACCGTCTAACGTCGTTGGTTCGCCTTGCCGTGCTACAGCACTGATCGTAGGCTTCCCGCCTAGCTATACGGTTGAATGCACACCCGTATGAGCGTGGTTCAGGCCGCCAGGGTGAGGGCGGCCTGGCGCCTGAGCCAGTCGGACAGCGCGGGCAGTTCCATGGGCTGGGCGATGTAGTAGCCCTGGCCTTCGTGGCACCCCATGGCGAGCAGCGCCAGCTGGGTCGCGTGGTCTTCTATGCCTTCGGCCAGGACCTGCAGGCCGAGCTTGCACCCGAGCTGCGCGATCATTTCGGCGATGCGCGCGCCATGGGGCACGCCGAGCTGCTGCGCGAAGCTGCGGTCGATCTTGATGCGGTCCAGCGGCAGGCGCTCCAGGCAGCTCAGCGACGAGTAGCCGGTGCCGAAGTCGTCGATGGCCACGGTGATGCCCCGGGCGCGCAGCGCGCTCAGCGTGGATTCGAGCAACTGCGTGGGCAGCACGGCCACGGATTCGGTGATTTCCAGCTCCAGGTGCTGGCCCTGCAGGCCGCTTGCGGCCAGTGCGGCATACACGCTTTCCAGGAAGCCGGGGTCGCGCAACTGCACCATCGAGACGTTGACGGCCATGCGCTGCGGCGCCAGCCCGGCGTCCAGGAGCATGCGCATGGCCTGGCATGCGGTGGACAGCACCCACTGGCCCAGCGCCACGATCAGCCCGGAGTGCTCGGCCATGGGGATGAACTGGTCGGGCGGCACCAGCGTGCCGTCCCGGGTGCGCCAGCGCAGCAGCGCCTCCAGGCCCACCAGGGTGCCGTGGCCCAGGTGGATCTGCGGCTGGTAGACCAGGAACAGTTCCGCCCCTTCGATGGCGGCGCGCAGGTCCGACAGCAGCCTGGCGCGGCGGCGCGCCTCGGCGCCCATCTGGGGCGAATAGCGCAGGTGCTGCCCCCGGTGGTCGCGCTTGGCGCGCTTGAGCGCGATGGTCGCGTCCTTGACCAGGTCGTCGCCGCAGCGGGTGCCGCCCGACAGCAGCACGTAGCCGCAGGTCAGCGAAACCTTGTGCGGCGTGCCTTCGATGGCCAGGGGCTGGCGCACGCATTCCAGCAGCCGGTGGGGCTGCACCTCCTGCGCGCAGCCCAGGATGCCGAAGGTATCTGCGCCCACCCGGGCCAGCAGTACGCTGGCGGGCAGGGCATGGGCCAGGCAGCGGGTGACGGCGCCGAGCAGCCGGTCGCCGAAGCGGTGGCCCATCAGGTCGTTGGTGGCGCTGAAGTCGTCGATGTCCACCAGCGCCAGGACATGGTCCTGTGCCTGGCGCTGCACGCATGCATCGACCTTCTCGATGAACAGCGCCCGGTTGGGCAGCTGCACCAGGGGGTCGTAGTAGGCCGCGCGGTGCAGGCGTTCGAGCAGCTCCCGGCTGTGCAGGTCGCCTGGCGCTGAATGCGGGTCCATTGGTTGCATGGCGTGCGGCTCCTGGCGGGACAGCACGCTAGGCATGCTCGGGGATGGGCGCCCGCACCACCCGGTTGCGGCCGGCGCGCTTGGCCGCGTACAGGGCCTGGTCGGCGAGGTCGTAGGCATCGTCGAAGCAATGGCCGCAAGGCAGCCAGCTCACGCCGAAGCTGGCCGTGATGCCGCTGCCATCGGGCAGGCGGAAGCGGTGCGATGCGATGGCCTGGCGTGCCGCGTGCGCCACCTGCTCGCTGGCCTGGATGTCCTGCCCCGGCAGCAGCACCGTGAATTCCTCGCCGCCGACGCGGCCGATCTCCGCGGCCGGCGGCACGGCCTGCTGGAGGCAGGCGATGACGCCCAGGATCACCGTGTCGCCCACCGGGTGGCCGAAGGCGTCGTTGACGCGCTTGAAGTGGTCGATGTCCAGGACGATCAGGCCCAGGTCCTGGCGCGCGAAGGTGCGGTTGACGTGCTCGATGATCGCTGCCCGGTTGAACACGCCGGTCAGCGGGTCATGCGTGGCCCGGTGCTCCAGCTCGGCGGCCAGGTCCTGCAGGCGCTGGTTGAGCCGCGTCATCTCCAGCTCCGCCCGGTCGCTGCGGCGCACGAGCCGGCGCGTTTCCCGCAGCAGGCGTTCGTAGGCCGCCAGCAGGTCGCCCAGCGCCTGGTGGCACGCGGCGGCGCCCGTGGCGGCGCCGGCCGCGTGGGCCGCCTGCGCCGCCAGCAGGGCCTGGTGCTCGGCGCCGAAGAGGTCGGGCGGCGAGAGGATGGACGGGACTTGCATTCAGGCGGGCCTCACCGGATGGCTCAGGAAGCGCAGGGCGGGAAAGTCGCTGCTGAGCTCCTGCCCGAACTCGAAGAGGGTGTCGTCTTCCTCGTCGTGGTACCAGTGCAGGTCGACCTGGCGGCCTGCCTGGGCGGCGTCGTTGAGCGCTTCGATCAGGTTGAACAGCATCTTGGTGCTGGAGCTGTTGAAGTACGCCAGGGCGATTTGCACGTCGATGGGGCGGTCCTGCGGCTGCGCCAGATAGGCCTTGAGCTGTGCGATCACGTCGGCGTAGAAGGCGGCGGCGTTTTCCGGGTAGGACTCTCCGCGCAGGCTGAGCCGGTGGGTGTCGAAGCGGAAGTCCACTTCCGGGGAGCTTGGTGTCGGTGCGATGTAGAGGTTGTCCATGCGTTATCTCGATTCGTTGCCAGGGCGGTTCACAGCGCCGCCTTGAGATAGAACACGGGAGGGCCGCCCGCCCTGTCCGCGGGGACGAAGTCGAACTCCAGGGGCTCCCGGGCGTCGCGTGCCACGGTGAGAAAACCCATGCCGGCGCCCTTGCTGCCCTCGGGCTTTTCCTCGCGCAGGGTCTGGCGGTAGGCCTGCTTGATCTCGTCCAGCGTCATGCTGCGCAGCGTGTCCAGCTTGGCGCGCAGGCCGTGGGCCGTTTCGGGGTCGATGGGGTTGGCGCACAGCAGCAGGAAGCGCCCATCGCTCTCCTGGCGTATGCAGACCGATCCATGGCGCAGCTCGCCGTCGTCCAGGCTCGGCGGGGTGAGGGTGTCGGCCGAGTAGTGGATGATGTTCTGCGCCATCTCGATGAACGCGGAAAACAGCTTGCGCCGCGTGGGGCCGGACACGCCGGCCACTTCGAGCTGCAGTTTCACCGCCTCCGCCATGGCAGCGACGATGTTCTGGGAGAAATACCCGACGTAGTAGAAGATGACCTGGTGCTGGTGCGCCAGTTCGAGGAACGGGCCGTATCTGTCGGCGATGGGGCTGGCGCGCATGCGGTGCTCAATCAGGTGCGAAAGCAGAAGAAAGTCAGGTCGTCGCGGCGGTGCTGCGTGCCCTGCCAGGCGCCCAGCGCGGCCCGCATGGCACGGTTCACCTCGGCGGGCGTGCCGTGCGCGTGCTCCAGCAGCAGCTCGCGTATGCGGCGCTTGCCGAAGGCGATGGCGCGCGCGCCGCCCACCTGGTCGACGAGGCCGTCGGTGGTGACGAACACCAGGCTGCCGGGCGGCAGCGCCAGTTCCACGTTGTGCCAGGCGAAGTCGAATGCGCTGTCCACGTAGCCCACGCCCTTGCGCTGGCCGTCGATGCTGTCCACGGCATCGGCGCCCGGGCGCAGCACGAACAGCGACAGGCGCGCCCCCGCGAAGACCAGCCGCCCGCACGCCGGCTCGAACCAGAAGCAGGCGGCATCCATGCCGTCGTCCGAGGCCGGCGTGCCGTCCTGGCCGTCGACCTGGCCCAGCATCTGCTTGATGCTGCGGTTGACCTGCGCGAGCAGCGCCGCCGGGTCGCGGGCGCCGTGCTGGCGCACGGCCTGGTCCAGGCTGCTGGAGGCGATCAAGGTCATGAAGGCACCGGGCACGCCGTGCCCGGTGCAGTCCGCCACGGTGGCGAACCAGCCGCCGTCCTCGGCGTGGAACTGGTAGAAGTCGCCCCCCACGATGTCGCGCGGCTCCCAGACCAGGTCCGCCACCGGGCAGACGCGGGCCAGAACCTCGCGCGAGCTGTGCAGCGTGGCCTGCTGGATCACGCTCGCATACTCGATGCTGTGCAGGATCTGGCGGTTGTGCGCGGCCTGCATGTCCGCCACCACGCGCATGAGCTGCAGGCCGTTGCCCACGCCTGCGAACTGGCCCTCGCGGGTGATGATGAAACCATCCGAGAGCGCTTTTTCGCCGCACTCCACGGCCTTGAAGGTCAGCGCCTCGATGTCCATCGAGGCCTCCACCACCAGCGGCTCCTTGTCCATGAAGGCGATGCAGCTCTTGCGGCCATACAGCTCCATGCGGAACGGTTTGCTGATCTGCGACAGGAAGATGTTGCGGTTGATCAGGCCGATGGGCTGCGCACCTTCCACCACGGGCAGGCTGACCAGGTCGCGGTGCTGCGCGAAGACTTCGAGCACTTTCTCGTTGGTTTCCTCCGGCGTCATGCAGGGCACGGGGAGGCACAGATCCGCCGCGCTCGGCTGGCGCAAGTGGGGGCGGAAGTCGCTCAGGTAAACGGAGGTCTCTGGCATGGAGGCTGCACGGAGCAAGTGTGAGGAAATGTTGCACGTCCCATGTTGCGGTTTCATGACAGCAGGCCGGGTGGGTGCTTTGTGGCGGCGTGTATCCTCGGTGCCCCTTCAGGAAACACACGCCGCTTGCCCATGCAGATCGAAACGCCCCCCAGCGACAAACCCTATGACAAGGCCGAAGGCGAGCGCCGCGGCCTGGTCATCGTCAATACCGGCGACGGCAAGGGCAAGAGCACGGCCGCCTTCGGCCTGGCGTTCCGCGCCACCGGGCGCGGCAAGGCCGTGAAGGTGTTCCAGTTCATGAAGGTGCCCAGCGCGCGCTTCGGCGAGCACCGCCTGGCCGAGCAGGTGGGGCTGCCCATCGAGGGCCTGGGCGATGGCTTCAGCTGGAAGAGCAAGGACCTGGAACACTCGGCCCAGCTCGCGCGCGACGGCTGGGCCAAGGCGCGCGCGGCCATCCTCTCGGGGGCGTACTTCCTGGTGGTGCTCGACGAGATCACCTATCCGCTGATCTATGGCTGGCTGCCGCTGCCGGACGTGCTCGAAACCCTGGCGGCGCGCCCCAGGGACGTGCACGTCTGCCTCACGGGGCGCCGCTGTCCGGAGGAAATCGTTGCCATCGCCGACACCGTGACGGAAATGCGGCTCGTCAAGCATGCCTTTCAGGCCGGCATACCCGCGCAACGCGGCATCGAGGATTGAGGCTGCTTCTGTTTTGATAGCTTCTGGCGCTTGATGGGAAAGCGCTGGCACGGTTTTTTCCTTGAAATCGGAGTCCACGTCCATGGCCTTGCTGCACTGCCGCCTGCCGACCCCGCTGGGAGACATGCTCGCCATTGCCTCGTCCAACGGGCTGTGCCTGCTGGAGTTTGTGGGCCAGCACGGTGTGGAGCGGGAGCAGCGCCAGGTGGAGGCCGCGCGTGGCGGGCCGTCGTGCGCAGGCATGGACGCCGTGCTGACGCAGGCAGGCGCCGAGCTGGCGCAGTACTTTGCAGGCCAGCGCCAGTGCTTCGGCGTACCGCTCGACCTGGTGGGAACCCCGTTCCAGCAGCAGGCCTGGCAGGCGCTGTGCGCCATTCCCTACGGCCAGACGCGCAGCTACGCCGAGCAGGCCCGCACCATCGGCCGCCCCACTGCTTTCCGCGCCGTGGCGGCGGCGAATGGGGGCAACAAGGTTTCCATCATCGTGCCCTGCCACCGCGTGATCGGCAGCGACGGCCGCCTGACCGGCTTCGGCGGCGGCCTGCCGCGCAAGCAGGCGCTGCTGGCGCTGGAGCAGGCGGGGCAGCGAAACCTGTTTCCCGGGTGATTCCGGCGTTCAGGGGATGGAGGAGGAGGGGGCGCTGATTTTCGAGGGGACTTCAGCACCCGGCGCATCCGCACAGCTATGCCACAAGCGACGATATGATCGTCCGGGATGCTGCGGCTACCTTATGAGGCCATGCCTGCGGCGCGCATTATCATGCGCATCACCCATGCCATAGCACCTAAGGCGGTGATGCTGCAGGTCCAAATGGCGACAAGCCAGATGAGGCGTTTGCCCCACCCGTAGGTGGGGGAGACAGGGTGCTTCATTTCAGTTTTCCATGGCGCTGCGCGCCACCCGCAGCCCATGAAACCGGCGCGGCCCATGCGCGGGCCACCGCGCAAGGGCCGCCCCGCCGCGCTGGCTGCGTCCCCCTGCCCGCATGGCGCAGCCATGCGAGAGCGGGGGGAAGGCGCGAAGCGCCTCAGGGGGGTGTTGTTTCATCTCAGTGATACCCATCTCCAGCTTTCACTTTGCCACGGAAGACATAGTACGACCATGCGGTATAGGCCAGGATGAAGGGAATGATCAGCAATGCGCCCACGAGTGCGAATCCCAGGCTCTGCGGTGGAGCGGCAGCATCCCAGATGGAGATGTCCGGTGGCAGGATGTTAGGCCAGATGCTGATGACGAGCCCCGAGTAGCCTAGGAACACCAGAATCAACGACCAGACGAAGGGCCCTGCATGCGGGGCGCCTTGCAGCGAGCGAAGTATGGCGTAGGCCGATACCACGACAAGGAGCGGAACCGGCGCGAAGAATGCAAGGTTGGGCCAGTCGAACCAGCGAGCCGCGATGCTGGCGTGGGTGAGTGGTGTCCAGAGACTCACGATGACCATCGCCGCCAACAGGGCCAAGAGGATCGGACGCGTCATGTCCTTGATCCTGCTTTGTAAAAGCCCATCCGTTTTCAGGATCAGCCATGTGGCGCCGAGCAGTGCATAGGCGATGACAATTCCCAGGCCGGCGAACACACTGAACGGCGTGAGCCAACTCATTGCATTGCCGACGGTAACTCCGTTGACCACCTGATGCCCATCGAGGAACGCGCCAAGGATGACGCCTTGAAAGAAGGCCGCCACGAAAGAGCCCGCCATGAAGGCCTTGTCCCAGAATGGCTTGTGGGCTTCGTCGGCCTTGAATCGGAACTCGAAGGAGACGCCGCGCCAGATCAGGCCAGCCAACAGGCACAGCGCGGGAATGTAGAGTGCGCTCAACAGCACGGCGTAGGCCTTGGGAAACGCGGCCATCAGGCCCGCGCCGCCCAGAACCAGCCAGGTTTCGTTGCCATCCCAGACCGGCGCGACGGTGTTGACCATGGTGTCGCGGTCTTCGCGACCAGGGATCAGCGGAAACAGGATGCCGATTCCCAGGTCGAAGCCGTCCATGATGACGTACATCATGATGCCGAAGCCGATGATCAAAAACCAGATAAGGGGAAGATCGATTCCCATGGTGTACCCCTTGTTTTATGGTGCTTTTGTCGTCGAAGACATGGGTTCATTGACCGCGGACAGCGGACGCGCGGGTCTTTGATTGATCGAAGGACCATGCGGTGCGGCTTCGCTGTGCAGGCTTTCGGGCCCCTGCTTGACTAGCCTCAGCATGTAAGCAATGCCCAGGCCAAATATGAACAGATACATCACGACCAGGATGATCAATCCAATGGAGAGGGTCATGGCAGAGTGGTTGGAAACGGCATCCTTGGTCCGCATCAGACCGTAGACAACCCAAGGTTGACGTCCAATTTCAGTGACGTACCAACCAGCCAGAATGGCGATCAAACCGGAGGGCCCCATCCAAAGTGCAAAACGTGTCAGTAACAGGCTCTCGTATAGTCGCCGCCGCCAGCGCGCCCAGGCGCCATACAGCCCGAGCAACAACATCAGCATGCCAAGCCCAGCCATGATTCGAAAAGACCAGAAGACGATGGGAGAGTTGGGCCGATCCTCAGGCGCAAATTCCTTCAAGCCGGGGATCTGGCCGTCCTTGCTGTGGGTGAGGATCAGACTGGCCAGGTTGGGTATCTCGATCTTGTAGCGGGTGGCCTCTGCCTGCATATCGGGTAGGCCGAACAGGATCAGGGGTACGCCTTCTCCAGGGGTGTTCTCCCAGTGGCCCTCAACCGCGGCGATCTTGGCAGGCTGGTGTTTGAGGGTATTGAGCCCGTGCATGTCGCCAATGAAAATTTGCAGAGGTGCGGTGAAGAGCACCATCCACAGCGCCATCGAAAACATGCGCTTGACCGCAGGTTGACGATGTCCCCGCAGCAGGTGCCAGGCACCCGAAGCGCCAACAAACAATGCCGTAGCAAGCATTGCTGCCGTCACCATGTGGGCTAGGCGGTAGGGGAAGGACGGATTGAAAATCACCGCGATCCAGTCCACTGGAACGACCACTCCGTTGATGACCTCATGGCCTTGCGGTGTCTGCATCCAGCTGTTGGATGCCAGGATCCATGTAGCCGAGATCATCGTGCCGAGGGCGACCATGACCGTGGCGAAGAAGTGCAGACTGCGCCCCACCTTGTTCCACCCAAAGAGCATGACGCCCAGGAAGCCCGCTTCCAGGAAGAAGGCGGTCAGTACCTCGTAGACCAGCAATGGGCCCGTGATGCTGCCCGCGAACTGTGAATAGAAACTCCAGTTGGTTCCGAACTGGTAAGCCATCACCAAGCCGGAGACCACGCCCATGGCGAAGTTCACCGCAAAGATCTTGGACCAGAAGTGGTAGAGCTCGAGGTAGGTGTCATCGTTTTTCCACAGCCATAGGCCTTCAAGCACAGCCAGGAAGGCCGCCAGACCGATGGTGATGGCCGGAAAGATGATGTGAAAGGAGATGGTGAAGCCGAATTGAATCCTGGCGAGGTCCAAGGCGCTGAAGTCGAGCATGGTCATGCCTGCCTGTTCTGAGAGAGGCGCCCAAGCAATGTGCGGGGGCGGGCAAGGGGCTGGGTTTGGGCTAGTGCCCCGACCCGTGTGTGCTTGTCAGTGAGCCAAACAGCTACGCCATCTTCGACTTGGCTGGCAGAAACAACGCGGAAATCAGTCATCGGGGCAACTCCTGTGCATCACCTCGGTACGCCTGTCCGCTCATGATGCGTGGCGCAGCGATCAGCTTATGCAAATCCATACAAAAACATCATGTATGGATAAAATCATGTTGTGTATGTATTATTCTATGGTGACTCGCATGAATTGGCAATCGCCTCGTATGCGGAACCAGATCAAGAGATGAACAAAAAAGCACGAAACACCTGGGTCAAGCCTCTGTCCACGGGCTCGGGGCCGCGCTACCTCCAGATTGCAGACCTCATTGCAAAATCCATACAGTCCGGCCAACTGCATGCAGGCGATCAGGTGCCATCACAACGCTGGCTGGCGGCAGAGCTGCAGGTGGATCTCACGACGGTGACCCGCGCCTACGCAGAAGCGCGAGACCGAGGCTTGATTGCATCTTTCGGTGGGCGCGGCTCCTTTGTCCTGGGTGATGCCGGGCCAACGGGGCCGCATCAGGTGGATCTGGCCATGAACACGCCGCCGCAGCCTGCGGATGGTTCGATGGTCGCGCGGATCCAGGCGGGCTTGCAGGATGTACTGGCACGCCAGTCAATCGATGTGTTGTCTCGATATCCGGGCAACGCTTCGAGTGCCTCAGCTGTTCAGGCTGCCCGGGCCTGGCTACGGCCAGCACTCGGTGACGTGGCGGGTCAACAACTCCTCCTAAGCGAAGGGGCTCAGGCTGCGCTTTTCGCGATTCTCTTGTCGACAACACGTCCCGGTCAGACCGTGCTATGCGAAAAGCTGACCTATCCGGGTTTCCTGCAAGCCGCTCGTCAGCTCGGTCTGCAGGTCATCGGACTCGACATTGACGATGACGGGGTCATGCCGGACGCGATTGAACATGCGCACCGTAGTTCCCGCGCCCAGTTGCTGTACCTGAATCCGACGTTGCACAACCCTACGACGAGAACCATGCCGGAGAACCGTCGCCAGCAGATTGCCTCGACGCTGGCGCGACTGGGCATGACATTGATCGAAGATGATCCGTATCGCTTCCTCTTGAATGATGTGCCTCCCCCCATTGCTGCGCTCAATGGCGGTGTGCAGACCTACTATCTGGCTTCGTTGTCGAAGTGCCTGTCCCCCGCACTGCGCACGGCGTTCGTCCTGCCGCCGCGCGGTGATGACGGCGGCCCTCTCCAGGAAGCATTGCGTGGGGTGAGCATGGGTGGATCTCCACTGCTTGGGGCGCTTGTCGAATACTGGATCCGCAGTGGGGGCGCTCGACAACTCGTTCAGGAAATCCAGCGCGAAGCGCGGGCCCGGCAGACTCTCGCCCGATCGCTGCTGCCCGCACAGTCGCAGGCGCATCCCACCGGGATACATGTCTGGATGCCGCTGCCAACGCATTGGAATCAGCACAGTTTTGCCCATGCGCTGGATGGGGCCGGAGTCAGCGTGGCTTGTGCCCAATCGTTCAGTTTGGAGCCTGTCATGGAAGACGCGGTACGCATCTCCTTGGGGGGAGCGCGTGACCAGGCTGAGTTGGCCCAGGCACTTCGGGCGGTTGCAACGCTGATTGCGCAGAAGCCACGGCGAGGTGTTCATGCCATTGTCTAGGCAAGATCAGGGGGGCTTGGCGGTTGATGGAGACCATGTGCGCCTTGTGTGGGCATTCTTTTTCGACACGCAGGGTGCTTTTCCCATGTCGAGTTCGCTGAGCGTCGATTGGCGCGCAATACCGATTGCGTTGATACAGGAGGCCCATGGCTACGCTGCTGGAGATTGATTTTGGGGAAGCGCTTCTGCTGCTGGAAGGTGTTTCTGGATTCGAGCGTCCAGAGTCCGTCGATCTATCCTCGGTGACCGCCCCTCTTTGGGCGTGCTCTCTGAGCGTTCGAGGAGCCAGCTTGTGATACGCGCCCTAACAATACTGGTGGTGCTGCAGCTCGTCGGAGAATTCCTGGCTAGGCTGCTTCACCTGCCTTTACCGGGTGGCCTGATCGGCATGCTCCTATTGCTTGCGGCGTTGCTAATCCGAGGACGCGTAAGCCCGGAGTTGCAGGGCACGAGCGAGGCGCTGCTGCAGAACCTGATGCTGCTGTTCATTCCCTTCATCGCCGGCATCCTCGCGCAGCTCGAACATGTCCGGGCCCAGTGGTTGCCATTCGTGGCGTCTTGCGTGTTGGGGGCTGTCCTATCGCTAATCGCCACGGCCTGGGCATTCCAGTGGATGCTCAAACGTCAGGAAAGGGCTGCCCGCCATGATGCCTGAAACGTTGAGTGCGCTCGCCGGTGCCGTAGCCTGGTTCGCGGCCTTTCCAGGTGACGCCAGCCTGTTGTGGACAGGCGTGACGCTGGCCGCCTACTTTTCGACGATGACGTTGTATCGTCGCAGCGCAGGCCACCCCTTCCTGCTGCCCGTGCTTACCGGTACTGCGGTTGTTGTCGCGCTGCTGCTGGCGACGGGAACTTCCTACGAAAACTACTTTATTGCGGTGGCGCCGCTGGTGTTCATGATCGGGCCGGCGACCGTGGCGCTGGCCGTGCCGCTGTTCGGGCAGCTTTTCCGACTCCGGAGCATCTGGTTGCCTGTTACCGCCGCTCTGTGCGTCGGTTCGGCGGTAGCCATAGGGTCGGCGGTCCTGATTGCATGGGCTTTTGGTGGCGATGCGCAGACGTTGGTGTCGTTGGCGCCCAAGTCATCGACGATGCCAATTGCAACCAGCCTGAGTGGCCATTTCGGCGGTCTTGTCCCATTGGCGGCGGCGGCTGTGGCTCTGACAGGCATTGCAGGTACCATGCTATCCGGGCCTGTGCTGCGAAGGGTTTTAGGCCCGCTGGATGACGCCGCACAAGGGTTTGCGCTCGGACTGACCGCCCACGCGATTGGCACTGCCCGTGCGTTGCAGATCAGCGGAACGGCGGGGGCTTTCGCAGCGCTGGCCATGAGCCTGAATGGCGTCATGACTGCTCTGTGGCTGTCTTTGGCGTTTTTTGTTTTCCACTCCTAGGGAAGGTCTTACATGGACGTCTCCAGAAGAGCAAGATTCGGCGGTGTGAAGGTCTGAAGGGTTTGCAGTCTTACATACGGGAACCTCTCACAACCCCATGATTGACGGATCCGAATAGGCACGATTGGACGCCAGCCGTTTTGAATGCGCGATGAGGCCTTACGGCGGTCTGCACCTCGTGCATTGAGGGGCCTTGCAGCCCCGATGGCTCAGGCTTTCGCTGTGTGCGGACGCACCTGTGCCTTGCAGGTGCCGGGTTGGGGCTTGAAGAACGCATCCACTCCCCGATGCAGGAACGACGCCAGGCGCTTCATGTTGTAGCAGGCAGCCATCATCGTCATCGCCACCGTGGCGCGCGCCTGCCCGATCGTGCGCACGAACTTGCCGCCCATGTGCCGGATGCCGGCAAACGCATGTTCGACCCGGGCACGCTTGCTGGCAATGCGCTGGTTGCGCCGCTTCTGGCACTCGCTCAGGGGCTGGCCCGGCTGGGCCCTGCGCTGCATCGCATCCACGAATCCCAGCACTTGCAGCATCTGGCGCCTTTGGCGGCTCGGGTAGGCCTTGTCCGCATGCACTGCCCGCCCGGTGTTGTGCATGTCCAGCACCTCGTCGAAGTGGTGTCCGTCGTGCTCGCTGGCCGTGCCCGTGGCGATGCGGCGGATGAAGCCGTGCTTGAGGTCCACGCTCACGCTGAGCTTGTAGCCGAAGTAGCTCTTGCCGTGCTTCTTCGTGTGCGTGGCATCCACATCCCTTTGCCGGCGCTCGGCCTCGCTCCAATCGGGCGTTCTGCCTTCGGCCAGGGCCTCGCGCTCCGGCCTGCTGTCCAGGCGCTGGCGCGGCGCGGGCACCAGCGTCGCATCGATGGCTTGTCCGCCCCGGGCCATGTAGCCATGGCGGTGCAGTTGCGCATCCACTCCCTGGAACAGCACCGTGGCCCCATCCACGCCCAGCCGCTCGCCGAAGCGCCAGATCGTGTTGCGGTCCGGCACGTTCATCGCATCCTGCAGCAGGCAAAAGCGCTGGTAGCTCGCCCGATCCAGCAACTGGTACTCCATCTGCTCATCGGACAGGTTGTACAGCCGCTTCAAGACCAGGATGCGCACCATCACCTCGGTGGGATAGGCCGGCCGGCCACCCCGGCGGCCATCGCCACGCTCGATCAAGGCATCCACCAGCCCGGCCAGGGCTCCGAAGTCGATGTGCCGCGCGATCACCTGCAGCGGATCGCCCACCTCGTCCCTCTTGTGCTGGCGCGAGGCCTCGGCGAACAGGTCAAACTTCAGCGCGCTGCGGGGTGTGATCATGGCAAGGGGCGGGTCAGGCTTCTCGGGTCAGGAAGAGAGCGGTTGGGTTTTGAGAGGTTCCCATACGGCCTGTCGGTGCAGGGGTTTCGTCCTGCTGGCCCTGATGGCATTCGCGGGTGAGGATCCTGTCTGCATATCGGGCTTGATGCCCTTTATCCCTATCGGATTGCCCCCACCCCGGTTTGACCTGTTGACCCATCACATCGCTTGTTGCGTGCTCTCCTTCAAAACGGTTTCTTGGCGTTTGGTGTGTTCAGATCATCGTTGCGGTCTTAGGCTGCGGCGATGTCAACCGGATTCCATCTCACCGGGTCGAAGGTCTTGCCTTTGACAAGGACCGCCCAAGCTGTTCGGGCCAGTTTGTTGGCCAGTGCTGCGACCACTACGCTGTAGGGGCGGCGCAGTAAAAGCCGCTCGGTCCAGCCGCTTCGCTGACTTCTGGCAATGACCGAGCGAGCACCGTGCATCAACATGGTCCTCACATAGGGGTCGCCGCGCTTGGAGATCCCCAACTGCCGGGTCTTCCCGCCGGTGCCAGTCTGTCGGGGCGTCAGACCCAGCCAGGCGGCAAACTGCCTGCCCGAATCGAAGCTGGACAGATCGGTCGCTGTGGACACCAAGGCTGTCGCGGTCAACGGACCGATGCCCGGGATGGCTTGCAGTGCCTGCATGTGCTGGTTCTGCTTGACCATCGAAGCCAGGCGTTTGTCCAACTGGTCGATGTCGTCCTGCAGACTGTCGATGCGACGCAGTTGATCCTGAACGCTGACAACCACCACCTCGGGCAGCTTCGCCTGTTCCTGGGCTTTGGCCAGTTCGTCGTGAATGTGCTTGAGCAACACGCGATGCCCCTCGGGCAGCACGATGCCGAACTCGTAGAGCAAGCCGCGCAACGCGTTGGTTTGCATGATGCGCACCTTCATGAGCTGAGCACGCATGCGGTGCAGGGTCAGACAGGCTTGCTGCTGCTCGTTCTTGACCGGCACGGCCTTGATGTGAGGTTGCTGGGCCGCGACCCAGATGGCCTGGGCATCACGGGCATCGGTCTTGTCGCGCAGGACAAAGGGACGGACATGTCTGGCAGGCAGCAGCTTCACTTCATGCCCCAGTGCCTGCAGCGTTCTGGCCCAATGGTGTGCACCGCCACAGGCCTCCATCGCGACAAGCGAGCTGTGACGATTGGCAAAGAACGTGGTAACCCGGTCACGCCTGAGTTTGTGTCGTGTGACCTCGCCGGTCTCTGCGTCCGTTACGTGCAGCTGGAACACGTTCTTGGCAATATCCATTCCGATGACTGGCAGCGTTGCGGTAGATTGCATGGTGGGGCCTCCGGTTCTCCAGTGGTTGCGACGAACTTCCACTTTGGCACTTTGATGCCGTTACCGCGAGGCCCCACTTTGTATCGATTCATGGGCCAGCGCCATCAACGGCGGTGTAGGTGGAGACGTCCATGCCATCTGCACGAATCATCGCCTGATGTGCTTGCAAGGGCCTGAAGCTCAGACAATACAGACATGAAGCAAAGCAGCCTGGGCCTGAGCAACACAGTCAAGCGCACACGCAAGCGCGAATTCCTTGATGCGATGGAGCTGGTGGTTCCCTGGGCCGAACTGGTGGCGCTGATAGAGCCCTACGCCCCCGAGAGTGGACGGCGGGGCCAGCAGCCCTTTGCGGTGCAGACGCTGCTGCGCATCCACTTCATGCAACAGTGGTTCAAGCTCAGCGACCCTGCAATGGAAGAAGCCCTGCATGATGTGCCAGCCTTGCGTGACTTTGCAGGCCTGTCCCACTGGGACGAACACATCCCCAGCGAATCGAGCATCCTGCGCTTCAGGCACCTGCTGGAGCGCCACAAGCTGGCCGAACAAATCCTGGCCACGGTCAACGCGCTGCTGCAAGCCAAGGGATTGCAGTTGAAGGCGGGCACCGTGGTGGACGCCACGCTGATTGCCGCGCCCAGTTCGACCAAGAACGAAGACAAGGCGCGAGACCCCGAGATGCACCAGAGCAAGAAGGGCAACCAGTGGTACTTCGGGATGAAGGCCCACATTGGGGTGGATGCGGACTCGGGCCTGGTACATACGGTGCGAGGCACCAGCGGCAACGTCAGCGACGTGGTGGAGGCCAACAGCCTGCTGCACGGGCAGGAGACAGATGCCTTTGGTGATGCGGGCTACCAAGGGGTGGACAAGCGGCCCGATGCCAGGCAAACCGTGAACTGGCACGTCGCCATGCGCCCAAGTCTGCGCAGGTCGTTGGACAAGGATAAGCCTGTGGATGCGCTGATAGACCAACTGGAGCGCACCAAGGCACGCATCCGGGCCAAAGTGGAACACCCGTTCAGGGTGCTCAAGCAGCAGTTTGGTTATGTGAAGGTGCGCTACCGTGGCTTGAAGAAAAACACGGCGCAGATCGTGACGCTGTTTGCCCTGTCCAACCTGTGGATGGTCAGGCACAAATTGCTGGCCATGGGGCAGGTGCGCGTGCAAGGGGCGTAATGCCTACGAAATCGGGGAATTGCGCCCCCAGGCGGCGCGTGGACAGCGCTTTGGCGCCCTGCTGGGGCAGGCTTTATCTCACGGACGGGTGTAGCTCACTCGCACCTGATTCGTGCAGATGGCATGGACGTCTCCACCTACACCGCCGTTGATGGCGCTGGCCCATGAATCGATACAAAGTGGGGCCTCGCGGTAACGGCATCAAAGTGCCAAAGTGGAAGTTCGTCGCAACCACTGGAGAACCGGAGGCCCCACCATGCAATCTACCGCAACGCTGCCAGTCATCGGAATGGATATTGCCAAGAACGTGTTCCAGCTGCACGTAACGGACGCAGAGACCGGCGAGGTCACACGACACAAACTCAGGCGTGACCGGGTTACCACGTTCTTTGCCAATCGTCACAGCTCGCTTGTCGCGATGGAGGCCTGTGGCGGTGCACACCATTGGGCCAGAACGCTGCAGGCACTGGGGCATGAAGTGAAGCTGCTGCCTGCCAGACATGTCCGTCCCTTTGTCCTGCGCGACAAGACCGATGCCCGTGATGCCCAGGCCATCTGGGTCGCGGCCCAGCAACCTCACATCAAGGCCGTGCCGGTCAAGAACGAGCAGCAGCAAGCCTGTCTGACCCTGCACCGCATGCGTGCTCAGCTCATGAAGGTGTGCATCATGCAAACCAACGCGTTGCGCGGCTTGCTCTACGAGTTCGGCATCGTGCTGCCCGAGGGGCATCGCGTGTTGCTCAAGCACATTCACGACGAACTGGCCAAAGCCCAGGAACAGGCGAAGCTGCCCGAGGTGGTGGTTGTCAGCGTTCAGGATCAACTGCGTCGCATCGACAGTCTGCAGGACGACATCGACCAGTTGGACAAACGCCTGGCTTCGATGGTCAAGCAGAACCAGCACATGCAGGCACTGCAAGCCATCCCGGGCATCGGTCCGTTGACCGCGACAGCCTTGGTGTCCACAGCGACCGATCTGTCCAGCTTCGATTCGGGCAGGCAGTTTGCCGCCTGGCTGGGTCTGACGCCCCGACAGACTGGCACCGGCGGGAAGACCCGGCAGTTGGGGATCTCCAAGCGCGGCGACCCCTATGTGAGGACCATGTTGATGCACGGTGCTCGCTCGGTCATTGCCAGAAGTCAGCGAAGCGGCTGGACCGAGCGGCTTTTACTGCGCCGCCCCTACAGCGTAGTGGTCGCAGCACTGGCCAACAAACTGGCCCGAACAGCTTGGGCGGTCCTTGTCAAAGGCAAGACCTTCGACCCGGTGAGATGGAATCCGGTTGACATCGCCGCAGCCTAAGACCGCAACGATGATCTGAACACACCAAACGCCAAGAAACCGTTTTGAAGGAGAGCACGCAACAAGCGATGTGATGGGTCAACAGGTCAAACCGGGGTGGGGGCAATCCGATAGGGATAAAGGGCATCAAGCCCGATATGCAGACAGGATCCTCACCCGCGAATGCCATCAGGGCCAGCAGGACGAAACCCCTGCACCGACAGGCCGTATGTAAGACTGCAAACCCTTCAGACCTTCACACCGCCGAATCTTGCTCTTCTGGAGACGTCCATGTAAGTATTCCTAGGCCGGCAGCACCGCCTCGGCGGGCCGCGCGCGCCGCTGCGCCGTGAAGGCGCAGCCCATCGACGCCGCGACGATCAGCCCGATGGCGAGCCACTGCGACGCGCTCAGGCGTTCGTCCAGCAGGCCCAGCGCCAGCAGCGCCGCCACGGCCGGCTCCATGCTGATCATGATGCCGAAGGCCTGCGGCGGCAGGCGCTTGAGCGCCACCATCTCCAGCATGATCGGAATGGCGCTCGACAGCGCCGCCACCCCCAGCCCGGCCAGCAGCACGGCGGGCGAGAGCAGGGCGGCGCCCGCGTGCGCCGCGCCCACCGGCACCACCACCAGCGCCGCCACGGCCAGCCCGAGCGAGACCGAATGCCCCGTGTGCAGATGCCCCACGCGCTTGCCGAACAGGATGTAGACGGCCCAGCACACCGCCGCCGCCAGCGCCCACAGCACGCCCGCCGGGTCGAGCCCGCGCACGCCGTGCCCCAGCGGCAGCAGCAGCCACAGCCCGGCCACGGCCAGCGCCACCCAGACGAAGTCGAGCGCGCGGCGCGAGGCCCACAGCGCCACCGCCAGCGGCCCGGCGAACTCGATGGCCACGGCCACGCCGAACGGGATGGTGCGCAGCGCCATGTAGAAGCCCAGGTTCATCAGCCCCAGCGCCGCGCCGTAGCAGGCGACCAGCCGGGCGTCGTGCCCGCGCAGGCGCCAGCGCCAGGGGCGCCACAGCACCATCAGCAGCAGCGCCGAGAGGCCGACGCGCACCGCCGTCGTGCCCTGGGCGCCGACCAGGGGAAACAGGCTGTGCTTGGCCCAGGAGGTGCCCAGGCCGAGGAAGGTGACCGAGCCCAGGATGGCGAGTACCGGGAGCAGCGAGGAAAAGCGTGTGCGCAGCATGCGCAAGACTTTATTGCGCAGCCCGGGATATTTAGACTCCATTTACCGCCATGCCACGCAACTTTCGCTCACCCATGCTCCCTGAATCCGCCACCATGCCCGCGCTCGATGCGTTCGACCGGGCGATTCTTGCCATCCTGCAGCGCGACAACACGGTCGCGCAGCGCGAAATCGCGCAGGCCGTGCACCTCTCGGCCCCGGCGGTGCAACGGCGCATCCGCCGCCTGCGCGACAGCGGCGTCATCCGCGCCGAGGTGGCGGTGCTCGACGCCAGCCGCCTGGGGCGGCCGCTGACCCTGATGGTGGAGGTGCACGTGCATGACGAGCACCCGCTGCGCACCGCCGGCCTGCGCGAGCGCATCCTGGCCGAGCCGGCGGTGCAGCAGTGCCACGCGATCACGGGGGAGGCGGACTATCTGCTGGTGGTCACTGCCGCCACCATGGCCGAGTACCAGGACGTCACCGCGCGGCTGTTCGGCGGCGATGGCAACGTGCGGCGCTTTCGCACGTCGGTGGCGCTGGAGTGCCTGAAGGCGGGGCTTGAGGTGCCGTTGCCGGGGTAAGGTTCAGGCGGCGCCAGACTCCGCCTGGGCGATGGCGTCGTGGATCTCCTGCGCCTGCTGCGGGCGCACGCAGCGTGCCACCTCGCGGCCGTCGCGCAGCACGACCAGCGTGGGCCAGAGCTTGACGCCGAAGCTGCGCCCCAGGCGCTGGCCCGGGCCGTCTTCCACCTTCACGTGGGCGACCGCAGGCCACGCCGCCAGGGCGTCCTCGATCAGCGGCTGCGCGCGCTGGCAGTGGCCGCACCAGGGGGTGCCGAACTCCAGCAGGGTGGCGCCGGGCAGGGCGTCCACGGTGGCGCGGCCGGGGGCTTGCGGCAGGTGGCGGGCCTGGTGCATGGTCACATCGCTGCGTCGAACATCATCACGTCCACCAGGTCGCCCATGGCCACGTCGCCCTGTTCGTGGCGCAGCACGAGCAGGCCGTTGGCCCGCACCATGGAGCTGAGCATGCCCGAGCCCTGGCTGCCCGTGGTGCAGACCTGCAGGTTGCCGTCGGGCGCGGTGAAGACGATGCCGCGCGGGTATTCGGTGCGCCCCGGGCGCTTGCGGATGATCTCGCTGCTGCGCGCCTGCAGGTACGGAATGGCCTGGGGGCGCGCGCCCATCATGCGCAGCAGGGCCGGGCGCACCAGCACCAGGAAGCACACCATCGCGGCCACCGGGTTGCCGGGCAGGCCGAACAGGATGCTTTTGTTTTCATAGCTGCCAGCGCTTGGCTGGCAAGGGATGGAGGCCGTTTTTGCATCCAAGGCACGGGCGATGCGGCCCACCACCATGGGGCGCCCGGGCCGCATGGCCAGGCGCCACGACACCACGTCGCCCAGCTGCTGCAGCATGGCGCGGGTGTGGTCGGCGTCGCCGGTGCTGACGCCGCCGCTGGTGATGACGGCATCGGCCTGCGCGGCGGCGCGGGCGAAGGCGGCGGCGATCTGCGCGGGGTCGTCGGGCACGGCGCCCAGGTCGATCACCTGCGCGCCCAGGCGGGCCAGCAGGCTGGTGAGCGTGGCGCGGTTGCTGTCGTGGATGGCGCCGGGGCGCGGGGGTTCGCCAGGGCGCAGGATTTCGTCGCCGGTGGAGAAGTAGGCCACGCGCAGGCGCCGCGCCACGTCCAGCGTTTGCAGGCCCAGGCTGGCCGCCAGACCAATGGCAGCAGGCGCAAGAAGCTCTCCTTTTTGTAGCGCGATGGCGCCTTCCTGGAGGTCTTCGCCGCGCAGCCGGCGGTTGGCGCCGGGGCGCAGCACATCGGCGGCGATGGCGATGGTGCCATCCGGGCCGGGGGTGGTCAGCTCCTGCGGCACCACGGTGTCCAGCCCCGCGGGCATGACGGCGCCGGTCATGGTGCGCACGCACTCGCCCGGCCCTACCTGGCCCTGCCACGGCCGGCCCGCCAGGGCCTGGCCCACGGGGCGCAGTTGCAGGGCCTGGCCGGGCCGCAGCGCCGCGCCGTCGAAGGCGTAGCCGTCCATGGCGGAGTTGTCGTGCGGCGGCACCGACAGGGGGGAGACCAAGTCTTGCGCCAGCACGCGGCCCAGGGCTTCGTGCAGGGGCAGGGTTTCGGTGCCTTGCACGGGCTCGGCCAGGGCTTCGAGGAAGGCGGTGGCGTCGGCCACGCACAGGTCGGCGGGGTCGTAGCCCGGCAGTTCGGCGGCGATGTCGGCGAGGGTGCTCATGGGTTCTTTCGCATGCTCTCAGGGGGCGTGCAGCGGGCGGATCATATGCAGTTTGTCGTAGGCCACGCCGTCCACCAGCATGGCGCGCGGCAGCAGGCCCCAGGCGCGAAAGCCGGCGCTCTCGTACAGGCGCACGACGTGGGTGTTGCTGGCCGTGACGCTCAGGGTCAATTGCTCCAGCCCCGGCACGCGCCCTGCCACGGCCACGCAGGCGTGCAGCAGGGCCCGGCCCATGCCCTGGCGCTGGGCGTGGGGCGCCACCATCATGCCGACCAGGGTGGCGCTGTGGCGCTGCTTGGCGCGCAGTTCGCGCTCGCAGCCCATGCTGCCCACCAGGCGGCCCTCGGCATCGAACGCGCCCAGGAAGAAGGTGCCCGACAGCGGCTTGCCGAAGCGCTGCGCATAGGCCCCGGCCGGGCGCTGCACGGCGCTTTCGTAGTCGGAGAGGAAGGCCTCGGGCGCGTGGCGCAGGGCCGCGTCGCGCAGGGCCTTGTAGGCGTGCACGTCGCTGGCGTTCAGGGGGCGGATGGGGATTTGCATGGCCTCAGCCCAGGCTTTCCAGCGCCTGCAGCTCGGCGGGCGTGTTGGCGTTGCCAAAGGCGTGCGGGTCGTCCCCGGGGCGGTCGAAGGGCACGCGCACGCAGTGGTGCTGCGCGGTCCAGGCGCCGATCTTGCGGCCACCCTCGTGCGTGTAGCGCTCCAGGCTGGGGCGCAGGCCGGCGCGCAGCAGGCAGAACACTGGCTGCGGACGCAGGGGCGCGCCGGGCGTGGCGCTCTCGGGCGCGCAGGCGACGGCGATGTCGGCGCCCTCGCGCGCGGCGGCGTCGGCCAGGCGCCGGGCCAGGTCGGCGGGCAGGCGCGGGCTGTCGCACGGCACCGTGAGCAGCCAGGGCGTGGCGCAGTGCGCCAGCCCGGCCAGGAAGCCGGCCAGCGGCCCGGCGTAGCCCGCCAGCCCATCGGCCAGCACCGGGGCGTGGAAGGGCGCCGCCAGCGCCTCGTAGTCGCCCTGGTGGCGGTTGGCGCTGAGCAGCAGCGCGCCGACCTGCGGCGCCAGGCGCTGCAGCGCATGCAGCGCCAGCGGCTGGCCGCGAAACGGCTGCAGGCCCTTGTCCACGCCGCCCATGCGGCTGCCCTGGCCGCCGGCGAGAACCAGGCCGGTGATATCGGCAAGGGCGATGGGGTCAGGCATGGACTGGCTAGCCCCCGATGTAGCTCATCTCGATGCGGCGGCGCGGGCTGCCGCCGGTGTCGGGCGGCAGGCTGGCGCGCAGTTCGGAATAGCGGTCGCCGCGCGCCTGCCAGATGCCGGCGATGGCGGCGGCGATCTGGGCGTCGCTGCTGCCGTCGCGCAGCAGGCGGCGCAGGTCCCAGCCCTGGCTGGCGAACAGGCACAGGTACAGGCGGCCCTCCATCGACAGGCGCGCGCGGTTGCAATCGCCGCAGAACGCCTGGGTGACGCTGCTGATGACGCCCACTTCGCCCAGCGCCGGGTCGTGGCGCGCCTGGGCATCGGCCCAGCCCCAGCGCTGCGCGGTCTCGCCGGGCGATTCGGCGGGCAGCGGCACCAGGGGCAGCGCCTGCTGCAGGCGCGCGATGACTTCGGATGAGGGCACGACTTCGTCCATGCGCCAGCCGTTGGTGGCGCCCACGTCCATGTATTCGATGAAGCGCAGCGTGATGCCGCTGCCGCGGAAGTGGCGCGCCATGGGCACGATCTCGTGGTCGTTGGTGCCGCGCTTGACCACCATGTTGACCTTGATGCGGGAAAAGCCCGCGGCCTGCGCGGCGTCGATGCCCGCGAGCACGTCGGCCACCGGAAAGTCCACGTCGTTCATGCGCCGGAACACGGCGTCGTTCAGGCTGTCGAGGCTGATGGTCACGCGGTTCAGGCCCGCCGCCTTGAGCGTGCGTGCCTTGCGCGCCAGCAGCGAGCCGTTGGTGGTGAGGGTCAGGTCGGGCGCGCGGCCTTCCAGGGTGCGCAGCCCGGCGAGCTGTTCGACCAGGTTTTCCAGCCCCTTGCGCAGCAGCGGCTCGCCGCCTGTGAGGCGGATCTTGCGCACGCCGTGCTGCAGGAACAGGGTGGACAGGCGCGTGATCTCCTCGAAGCGCAGCAGGTCGCTGTGCGGCAGGTAGCGGTGGTGCTTGTCGAACACCTCCTTGGGCATGCAGTAGCCGCAGCGGAAATTGCAGCGGTCCGTCACGCTGATGCGCAGGTCGCGCAGGGGGCGGGCCAGGCTGTCGGCGAGGTGGCCGGAGGGCGGCAGCAGGCCCTGCGGCACGGTGGGCGCAAGCGCCGGGGTGCGCTGGTCCACGAGGGGAATGACACGTTCAGCCATGGCGGAAATTGTGCCGCATGGCCCGTGTAGGGATATTCGCCGCAGGGGGATTGCCGCGGCCCCGCTGGTGCCTGCGTGGTTGTTGACCGTCGTCAGTGTTCGCGCGCTGGCGCACTTTCAGAATGCCCGGCATGCAAAACATAGATTTCATATTCATGTCATCCCGGACTGCCAGCCGCCGCCGGGCGCTGCGCACGGTGGCCGGCGTGGCGCTGATGGCCGCCTTGCCGCTGTCGGCGCAGGCGCGCCTGGCGCTGTCCACGGCCATCAACCG
The DNA here is from genome assembly GCA_021496925.1 of Acidovorax sp. YS12. Taxonomy (NCBI): domain Bacteria; kingdom Pseudomonadati; phylum Pseudomonadota; class Betaproteobacteria; order Burkholderiales; family Comamonadaceae; genus Acidovorax; species Acidovorax sp. YS12. The sequence goes on along the minus strand of CP053915.1, from coordinate 1,531,569 downwards.
CACGGCGCGCTTCCGTGCACTGTCGCAGCGCATGGCCAAGGCCTACGTGCAGTTGTTCCTGGGGGTGCTGCCGGACCGCGCGCGCGAGGTGCTGACCACGGCGCGCCAACTGGTGCATTCGGGCTTCGACGAGCTGGCCCAGCACGAGTGGCCGGCCGACGTGGCCAAGCTGCTGGCCGAGGTGCGCACCCAGTCGGGGCGGCTGGAGGCGCTGACGGCCCAGGCGCCCACCAAGGAGCTGGTGGCGCAGGTGGCGGTCCAGTCCGACCGCATGATGGATGCCGCCAATGCCGCCACGCTGGCGCTGGAAAAGCTGGCCCAGGGCGGTACGGCCAAGCTGGTGAACCTGGCCGGGCGCCAGCGCATGCTGTCGCAGCGCATGGCCAAGAACTACAACCTCCAGGCCACCGGCCTGGACAGCAAGGCCGCGCGCGATCTGCTGGGCGCCGATGCGCAGGAGTTCAAGCGCGCGCTCGACGACCTGGGCAAGGCACCGATCTCCACGTCCGCCATCCGCACCCAGCTCGACCTGGCGCAGGGGCAGTGGGTGTTCTTCGACGCGGCCTTGCAGCGCCAGACCGACAATCGCGGCCTGGAGGCCGTGGCCACGACCAGCGAGCGCCTGCTCGAGGTCATGAACCGGCTCACCGACCTGTACGAAGCAGCCCTTAAAGACGTGCTGGGCTGACTGCCAAGCCACCGCCTGCGGCCTTGAAACTGGCGCGTCCCATGCCAGCAGACGCCGCGCAAGGGCCACCCCGCCGCGCTGGCGTCGTCCCCCTTCCCGTAGCGCGCAGCGCGTAGAGAGAAGGGGGAAGCCGCGCAGCGGCTCAGGGGGTTGTGCCCATCTTCACCATCTTCATGGCCGAGCCGATGAGCGCCGATACCTCGGTCATGTTGCTTGGCACGATGAGCGTGGTGGTGGCGTCGGAGGCCACCTTGCCGTAGGCGTCCACGGCTTTTTCCGCCACCTTGAGCTGCACCGCCTGCTCGCCGCCTGGCTGGCGGATGGCGCTGGCCACGCGTTCGATGGCCTGGGCGGTGGCCTCGGCCACGGCCTTGATGGATTCGGCCTCGCCCTGGGCCTTGTTGATGACGGCCTGCTTTTCGCCCTCGGAGCGCGCGATGAAGGCCTCGCGCTCGCCGGTGGCGATGTTGATCTGCTCCTGGCGGCGGCCTTCGGAAGCGGCGATCAGCGCGCGCTTCTCGCGCTCGGCGGTGATCTGCGCCTGCATGGCGTGCAGGATTTCCTTCGGCGGGGTCAGGTCCTTGATCTCGTAGCGCAGCACCTTCACGCCCCAGTTCAGCGCGGCCTCGTCGATGGCCTGCACGACCTGGGCGTTGATGATGTCGCGTTCCTCGAAGGTCTTGTCCAGTTCCAGCTTGCCGATGACCGAGCGCAGCGAGGTTTGCGCGAGCTGGGTGACGGCCATGATGTAGTTGCTGGAGCCGTAGCTCGCGCGCATCGGGTCGGTGACCTGGAAGTACAGGATGCCGTCCACCTGCAGCTGGGTGTTGTCGCGCGTGATGCAGACCTGGCTGGGCACGTCGAGCGGGATTTCCTTCAGGCTGTGCCGGTAGGCCACGCGATCAACGAAGGGAATGATGAAGCGCAGCCCCGGCGCGAGCGTGCCCGCGTACTTGCCCAGGCGCTCCAGCACCCAGGCGTGCTGCTGCGGCACGATCTGCACCGAGCGCACGAAGGCGATGACGACGGCGATGGCGATGACGATGGCGATTTCCATGGTGTCCTTTCTGGGGAAATTTCAGATGCGATCGACGAGCAGGCGGTTGCCCACCAGTTCGGCCACGCGGTGCGCGCCCGGCACGGGCGTGGCGCCGGGGCGGTGGATGGCGGTCCACTGCGCGCCACGGTACTTCACGCTGGCCGTGCCGTCGGGCTGCCAGGCCTCGATGTGGACGGTTTCGCCCACGTCCAGGTTCACGCTGCGGTCGGCGCGCGCGGGCGGGTCGCCGGGGCGGCCGCGCCGGTAGAGGTAGGCGGCGGTGATGGTGCTGGCGCCCACGGCCGCGCCCACCAGCAGTTGCGCCGCCAGGCCCAGGCCCGCGTGCGCCGCCAGCGCTCCGGCCGCCAGGCCGAGGGTCAGCATCAGCAGATAGAACGTGCCCGTGAGCAGTTCCACGATCACTGCCGCACCTGCAGCCAGCCACCAGAGGGTGGAGTCTTCCATGTGTATGCCTCCTCAGGGTTTGTCTGTAGTTCACCACATTCTGGGCGAAAAATGCAGCGTACCCCAGGCAAGTCACGCTTATTCCTTACACTTCGCGCCTATTTCGTTTTTGAGCCCGTTGAGCCTAGGAGGCCGCGCATGAAGTTCCGTTTTCCGATCGTCATCATCGACGAGGACTACCGTTCCGAAAATACCTCGGGGCTGGGTATCCGCGCCCTGGCGCAAGCCATCGAGGCCGAGGGCTTCGAGGTGCTGGGCGTGACCAGCTACGGCGACCTGTCGCAGTTCGCGCAGCAGCAAAGCCGCGCCAGCGCGTTCATCCTGTCGATCGACGACGAGGAGTTCACGCTGGGCGCGGGGCAGGACCCGATCATCCACAGCCTGCGCAGCTTCATCGGCGAGGTGCGGCGCAAGAACGCCGACGTGCCGATCTACATCTACGGCGAGACCAAGACCGCGCGCCACCTGCCCAACGACATCCTGCGCGAGCTGCACGGCTTCATCCACATGTTCGAGGACACGCCCGAGTTCGTGGCCAAGCACATCATCCGCGAGGCCAAGAGCTACCTCGAGAGCGTGCAGCCGCCGTTCTTCAAGGCGCTGCTCGACTATGCAGAGGACGGCTCGTACTCCTGGCACTGCCCCGGCCACTCGGGCGGCGTGGCCTTCCTGAAAAGCCCGGTGGGTCAGATGTACCACCAGTTCTACGGCGAGAACATGCTGCGCGCCGACGTGTGCAACGCCGTGGAGGAACTGGGCCAACTGCTGGACCACAACGGCGCCATCGGCGAATCCGAGCGCAACGCCGCGCGCATCTTCAATGCCGACCACTGCTTCTTCGTCACCAACGGCACCAGCACGTCGAACAAGATCGTCTGGCACCACACCGTGGCGCCGGGGGACGTGGTGGTGGTGGACCGCAACTGCCACAAGTCCATCCTGCACAGCATCATCATGACGGGCGCGGTGCCGGTGTTCCTCAAGCCCACGCGCAACCACTTCGGCATCATCGGCCCGATCCCGCAAAGCGAGTTCGAGCCCGCCACCATCCAGGCCAAGATCCGCGCCAACCCGCTGCTCAAGGGCGTGGACGCGCAGCAGGTCAAGCCGCGCGTGCTGACGCTCACGCAGTCCACCTACGACGGCGTGCTCTACAACACCGAGACCATCAAGTCCATGCTCGACGGCTACGTGGACAACCTGCACTTCGACGAGGCCTGGCTGCCGCACGCGGCCTTCCACCCGTTCTACGGCAGCTACCACGCCATGGGCAAGAAGCGCGCGCGGCCGCAGCATTCGGTGGTCTATTCCACGCAGTCCATCCACAAGCTGCTCGCCGGCATCAGCCAGGCCAGCCATGTGCTGGTGCAGGACTCGCAGAGCGAGAAGCTGGACCGCCACCTGTTCAACGAGGCGTACCTGATGCACACCTCGACCAGCCCGCAGTACAGCATCATCGCCAGCTGCGACGTGGCCGCCGCCATGATGGAGCCGCCCGGCGGCACCGCGCTGGTGGAGGAAAGCATCGTCGAGGCGCTGGACTTCCGCCGCGCCATGCGCCAGGTGGCCGAGGAGTTCGGCAAGGATGACTGGTGGTTCAAGGTCTGGGGCCCCGAGGAGCTGGTGGACGAGGGCCTGGGCACGGCCGAGAGCTGGATCTTCCGCAACAAGGGCAAGAAGAAGAACGGCGCCGCCAAGTGGCATGGCTTCGGCGACCTGGCCGACGGCTTCAACATGCTCGACCCGATCAAGTCGACCATCGTCACGCCGGGCCTGAACCTGGACGGCAAGTTCGACCAGACCGGCATTCCCGCGAGCATCGTCACCAAGTACCTGGCCGAGCATGGCGTGGTGGTGGAGAAGACGGGCCTGTACAGCTTCTTCATCATGTTCACCATCGGCATCACCAAGGGCCGCTGGAACACGCTGCTGGCCGCGCTGCAGCAGTTCAAGGACGACTACGAGAAGAACCAGCCGATGTGGCGCATCCTTCCCGAGTTCTGCCAGCAGCACAAGCGCTACGAGCGCATGGGCCTGCGCGACCTGTGCCAGCACGTGCACCAGCTCTACGCGAAGTACGACATCGCGCGCCTGACGACCGAGATGTACCTCTCGGACCTCACGCCCGCGATGAAGCCCAGCGACGCCTACGCCCACATCGCCCAGCGCAAGACCGAGCGCGTGGAGATCGACGCGCTGGAAGGCCGCATCACCACCAGCCTGATCACGCCGTACCCGCCGGGCATTCCGCTGCTGATTCCGGGCGAGGTGTTCAACAAGAAGATCGTGGACTACCTGAAGTTCGCGCGCGAGTTCGCCAAGCTGTGCCCGGGCTTCGAGACCGACATCCACGGCCTGGTGGAGATCGAGGACGACGAAGGCAACGTGCGCTACTACGCCGACTGCGTGGCCGAGCCGGGCCACCCCGCCAAGGCCGGCAAGACTGCCAAGGCCACCAAGGGGCGGCTGGTGCAGGTGGGGGACGACGGACCGTTCGGCCGCACCCTTTGATGCTCCTCTATTGAGAGCTGCCAGCGCTTGATGGACGGGCGCTGGAGGCTGATTTGGCTTCAAATCCTGGCGCAGGCGGCGCATCCGCCCGCACGCGCCAGAAGCGCGCGAAGCGCGGCAGGCCGCTGGCGTGGGTGCCGTTGTAGCGGTAGGTCACTACGCTGCCGATGGGCGGCGGCGTGCGGCGCAGCCCATCGGGCAGGCCGCTGCCCAGGCGAAAGCGCTGGCCGCCGGGCATCTGCACCAGCAGCGCGCCGGTCTGGCCCGCGTACTTGCCCCGGCCCGGGAGATGGCCCACGACCCGGGCCTCCGCGTCCTCGAAGGACTTGAGCTTGAGCAGGTCGTCGCTGCGCCCGCCCCGGTAGGGCGCGTCGTCCCGGCGCAGCATCAGCCCTTCGGCGCCGGCCTTCTCGTGCGTGCGCAACTGCTGCATCAGCACGCCATGGCTGGCCACGCGCCACTGCGGCACGGCCTGCACCCAGGGCCGGTCCAGCGCGGCGACGGTGTGCCGCAGGGGCGGCAGGCGCTCGCCGAAGCCGCCCGGCTGGCCGGGCAGATCGAACACCATGTAGCGCAGCGCGCGCCACGGCGCATCCTGCGGCGCGGCCTGGGCCACGGCGGCCTGGACCTGCTCGAACCGCCCGCGCCCGGCCCAGAGTTCGCCGTCCATCGGCACGCTGGGCCAGCCGGCGGTGAACCATGCGGGCGCGCGGATCGGCAGGCCCTGGCGCGAGAGCAGTTCATGGCCCGTCCAGAGCGCGCGCACGCCGTCGTACTTCTCGCTGACCCAGTAGGCGGTCACGTCGATGCCGGGCCGGTAGACCTGCGCCAGCGTGGGCGCGGGCGCCGCGGCACCGCTCCCGGCGTGCCAGCAGGCTATCAAGAACCATAGCGCCCAGCGCAGGGTGGGCGGGCATTTGCGGCCAAAAAGATGCATGAACGGCATAGGCCCTCCTGGGGCTGCACGGATGTGGTGCATGACCTATGTCATTTCTTGTGCTGAGCAAAGCAGTAGGGATCATGCAGATTCGTAAAATAGCGTGACACAACCCTTACTTCAAGGAGAGCCGATGTTTCCCGAATACCGCGACCTGATCACCAAGCTCAAGGGCAATGACGCCCATTTCACGCGCTTGTTCGACAAGCACAACGAGATGGACCAGCAGATCAAGAACATGGAGTCCCGCATCGTCCAGGCGACGGCGCTGGAGATTGAAACGCTGAAGAAGGAAAAGCTCCATCTCAAGGACCAGCTCTACGCCCACCTGCGGCAGGCGGAAGCCGCGCAAGCCTGAGCCGGCTTGGGCCGAAAGCAAACCGGGAGCCTCCCGGTTTTTTTGCGTTCGCTGAATGCCAAAAGCCCCGTGCGCCATGCCAGGCGACGGGGCTTTTTGCCGGGGGGCGGGGCGGTTTTACACCTGGTCCGCGCTCAGGCCGGCGGTCTGGCTGAAGCCGCCGTCCACGTAGGTGATCTCGGCCGTCACGCCGCTGGCCAGGTCCGACAGCAGGAAGGCGGCCACGTTGCCCACGTCCTCGATGGTCACGTTGCGGCGCAGCGGCGCGGCGTCGGCCACGCGGCCCAGCAGCTTGCCGAAGTCCTTGATGCCGCTGGCCGCCAGGGTCTTGATGGGGCCGGCGCTGATGCCGTTGGCGCGGATGGCGCGGCCATCGGCGGTGCGGCCCACGGCTTCGGCCAGGTAGCGCACGCTGGCCTCCAGGCTGGCCTTGGCCAGGCCCATGGTGTTGTAGTTGGGGATGGAGCGCAGCGCGCCCAGGTAGCTCAGCGTGAGCAGCGACGACTTGTCGTTCAGGTACGGCAGGGCGGCCTTGGCCATGGCCGGGAAGCTGTAGGCGCTGATGTCGTGCGCCACGCGGAAGCCCTCGCGGGAGAGGCCTTCGAGGAAGTTGCCCGCGATGGCCTCGCGCGGCGCGAAGCCGATGCTGTGCACGAAGCCGTCGAAGGTGCCCCAGGCCTCGCCCAGGCCCTTGAACATGGCCTCGATCTGCGCGTCATCGGCCACGTCGCAGTCGAAAACCAGCCTGGAATCGAATTCGGCGGCGAATTCGGTGATGCGGTCCTTGAAGCGCTCGCCCACGTAGCTGAAGGCCAGTTCGGCACCCTGCTGGTGGCAGGCCCTGGCGATGCCGTAGGCGATGGAACGGTTGGACAGCACGCCCGTGATGAGCAGCTTCTTGCCGGCGAGGAAACCCATTGTTTTTCTCCTGAACGCTGTGCGCTGGTGACTGAGGGACACGCGCCGCGCGCAATGCCCCGCCAGCTGGCGCCGGAGCCCGCGCAGGGCGGTGGAAAAAGGTGCCCGATGATAGTCGAAGCAGGGGACGCAGCTCAGGCCGCCAGCATGCCCCGTGCTTCGATGAAGCGCACCACCTCGTCGAGTCCGCTGAGGGTCTTCAGGTTGGTCATGACCCAGGGGCGGCGCTGCGCGTCGGGGCGCATGCGCGCGGTGTCGGCCTTCATCACTTCCAGGTCCGCGCCCACGTGGGGCGCGAGGTCGGTCTTGTTGATGACGAACAGGTCGCTCTTGGTGATGCCGGGGCCGCCCTTGCGCGGGATCTTCTCGCCCGCGGCCACGTCGATGACGTAGATGGTGAGGTCGCTCAGCTCGGGGCTGAAGGTGGCGGCCAGGTTGTCGCCGCCGCTTTCGACGAAGACGATGTCGGCATTCGGGTGCTCGCCCAGCATGCGGTCGATGGCTTCGAGGTTGATGGAGCAGTCCTCGCGGATGGCCGTATGGGGGCAGCCGCCCGTTTCCACGCCCAGGATGCGCTCGGGCGGCAGCGCGCCGCTGATGGTGAGCAGGCGCTGGTCTTCCTTGGTGTAGATGTCGTTGGTGATGGCGATGAGGTCGTAGTCGTCGCGCATGGCCTTGCAGAGCATCTCCAGCAGCGTGGTCTTGCCCGAGCCCACGGGGCCGCCGATGCCCACGCGCAGCGGGGGCAGGAGCTTGGTGCGGTTCGGGATGTGGTGCAGGGTGTTGGTGGTCGTCATGATCGGAAAAGGCGTGAGTACTGGGTTTCGTGCCGGGCCGAGAGGATGGCCAGCATGGGGGAGAAGGCCTGACGCTCGCCGTCCGCCAACTGGACGGCGTGGTCGGCGGCTACCGGGATGGCCTGCGCCAGCCGGGCCAGGATGCGCTGGCCCGCGCTCTGGCCGAGCTGCATGGACTTGAGCGCGGCCTGCACCATGTTCTCGGCCCAGCCGAAGGCGTAGGCCAGCAGCACGTCGCGCGCCGGGGCCTGGGTGGCGGACGCGGCGAGCGCAAAGGCGACGGGGTACGTGGGCGGCAGCGCGGCCAGGAACTGCACGGCGCGCAGGCGTTCGTAATCACCATCGTTATGGCCCTGGTGCTGGTTGCGCAGCCAGTCGGCCAGCGAGCGGCCCATTTGCTCGGCCTGCAAGCGCAGCTCGCTGGTCTCGCGGGTGCGTAGCACCCATTCGTTCAATGCGCGGGCGCGTTCATGGTCGTCGCTGCGCCATGCGTGCAGCGCCTGGGCCACCACGGCCATGTCGCCGCGTGCCTGGGCGATGTACAACTGGTCGAGCAGCCAGTCGGCCACGGCGGCTTCGCTGCCGATGCCCGCGTATTCGATGGCGGACTCCAGCCCCTCGGAATACGAGAAGCCGCCCACGGGCAGCGCGGGCGAGGCCAGCCAGATGAGCTGCAACAGGCTCGCGGCGGGCAGGGCGCCGTCAGTGGGCGTGGTGGTGGCCGTGGTGGTCATGGTCGTGCCCGTGGCCATGGTGGTGCCCTGTCGCGTAGGCGCCGCCCTCGGGCTCGAAGGGCAGGTTTTGCGCCGTCACGGTGAGGTGCATGGCGCGCAGCATGCCGGCCAGCACGTGGTCGGGTTCGATCTTGAGGTGGCCGGGCTGCAGCTCGATGGGCACGTGGCGGTTGCCCAGGTGGTAGGCGGCGCGCGTCAGGTCGAAGGGCGTGCCGTGTTGCGCGCAGGCGGTGATGACCAGCACCGGCTGCGGCGCAGCCAGCACGCGCACCAGTGCGCCGTCTTCCGTCACCAGCACGTCGCCGCCGCGCACCAGCGTGCCGCGCAGCAGGAACACGCCGAGTTCGCGGCCCGTGGAGTCGGTGGCGGCAAAGCGGCTTTTCTGGCGCACGTCCCAGTCGAGTTCGAGGATGGCGGCGCGCTTCAGCAGCACGGGCGCGAGGCCCCGGCCCTGGGGAATGAGCTTGTTGGCGGTGCGCATGGTCAGAACAAAAAGTAGCGCTGCGCCATCGGCAGCACCGTGGCGGGCTCGCAGGTGAGCAGTTGCCCGTCAGCGCGCACGGTGTAGGTCTGCGCGTCGATTTCCATACGCGGCGTGTAGGCGTTGTGAACCATGTCGCGCTTGCGCACGCCGCGCACGTTGCGCACGGCGCAGAGCTGCTTGGCCAGGCCGAAGCGCTCGCCAATGCCCGCAGCCAGCCCCGCCTGCGAGACGAAGGTGAGCGAGGTCTTGGCAATCGCCCCGCCGAACGCGCCGAACATGGGCCGGTAGTGCACCGGCTGCGGCGTGGGGATGGACGCATTGGGGTCGCCCATGGCGGCCAGGGCGATGAAGCCGCCCTTGAGCACCAGCGCGGGCTTGATGCCGAAGAAGGCGGGCTTCCAGATGACGAGGTCGGCCCACTTACCCACTTCCACCGAGCCGACTTCGTGGCTGATGCCGTGGGCGATGGCGGGGTTGATGGTGTACTTGGCGACGTAGCGCTTGATGCGCGTGTTGTCGTTGCGCGCGCTGTCGCCTTGCAGGCTGCCGCGCTGCACCTTCATCTTGTGCGCGGTCTGCCAGGTGCGCAGGATGACTTCGCCCACGCGGCCCATGGCCTGGCTGTCGCTGCTCATCATGCTGATGGCGCCCAGGTCGTGCAGGATGTCCTCGGCGGCGATGGTCTCCTTGCGGATGCGGCTTTCGGCGAAGGCCAGGTCTTCGGCGATGGAGGCGTCCAGGTGGTGGCAGACCATGAGCATGTCCACATGCTCGTCCAGCGTGTTGCGCGTGTAGGGCATGGTGGGGTTGGTGGAGCTGGGCAAAAAGTTTTCTTCGCCCACCACGCGCAAGATGTCCGGCGCGTGGCCGCCCCCCGCGCCCTCGGTGTGGAAGGCGCAGATGCCGCGCCCGCCGACTGCGGCGATGGTGTTTTCGACAAAGCCGCTTTCGTTGAGCGTGTCGCTGTGGATCGCCACCTGCGTGTCGGTTTCTTCGGCCACGTCCAGGCAATTGCTGATGGCGCTGGGCGTGGTGCCCCAGTCCTCGTGCAGCTTGAGGCCGATGGCCCCGGCGTCGATCTGCTCGCGCAGCGCGCCGGGCAGGCTGGCGTTGCCCTTGCCGAGAAAGCCCAGGTTCATGGGGAAGGCGTCCGCCGCTTGCAGCATGCGTTCCATGTTCCAGGGGCCGGACGTGCAGGTGGTGGCCAGCGTGCCTGTGGCCGGGCCGGTGCCGCCGCCGAGCATGGTGGTGATGCCGCTGGCAAGGGCCTCTTCGACCTGCTGCGGGCAGATGAAGTGGATGTGGCTGTCGATGCCGCCCGCGGTGACGATGTTGCCCTCGCAACTGATGACCTCGGTGCCGGGGCCGATGATGATGTCCACGCCGGGCTGCACGTCGGGGTTGCCTGCCTTGCCGATCGCCGCGATGCGGCCATCCTTGAGGCCGATGTCGGCCTTGACGATGCCGGTGTGGTCGATGATGAGCGCGTTGGTCAGCACCGTGTCCACAGCGCCTTCCGCGCGGGTGCGCTGGCTTTGCGCCATGCCGTCGCGGATGGTCTTGCCGCCGCCGAACTTCACCTCTTCGCCATAGCTGCCTGCGCGCAATGTGTGGTCGGCTTCGACTTCCAGCACGAGGTTGGTGTCCGCCAGCCGCAGGCGGTCGCCCACGGTGGGGCCGAACATCTCGGCGTAGGCGCGTCGGGCGATGGTGGCCATTGTGATTCCTATGGTTTTGATAGCTGCTGGCGCTTGGCTAGCAAGCGCCGGAGGCCGATTTGACTCATATTCCTAGAGCGGGCCTTGCGTCAGGCCGCGAAAGCCGTGGACGACGCGGTCGCCTGCAAAGTCCACCAGCTCCACCGTGCGCTCCTGGCCGGGCTCGAAGCGCACTGCCGTGCCGCTGGCGATGTTCAGCCGCATGCCGTGCGCGGCCTCGCGGTCGAAGCCTAAAGCGCCGTTGGTCTCGGCAAAGTGGTAGTGCGAGCCGACCTGAATGGGCCTGTCCGCCGTGTTGCGCACCACCAGCGTGAGCGTGCGGCGGCCCGTGTTCAGGGCGTGCTCGCCCGCGTCGATGAGGAGTTCGCCGGGGGTCATGTCATTTGCAGCAGAAGGGCACCACCAAAAGCCGCCACGCCCGCGCCAGCGGCGCGCGCCAGCCACACGTGCCGCTGGCGCAGCGCCCAGCCTGCGGCAAGGCCCGCGCAGTGCAGCAGCATGGTGGCGAGCAGCATGCCCGCCAGCGTTTGCCACGCCTGGCCGTTGCCCGCCAGTTCGTAGCCGTGCGCCACGCCGTGGAAGAGGGCGAATGCGCCCACGCCCAGCGCCGCGACGATGCCGGGCACGCGCAGGCGCGAGACGACCAGCAGGCCGGTGGCGAGCAGGGATGCGGCGATCATCGGCTCCACCGCAGGCACGGCCACGCCTTGCAGGCCCAGCACCGCGCCGACGAGCAGCAGCGCGGCAAAGCCCAGCGGCCCCCAGAGCAGATCAGGCCCGGCGCGGCGTGCGGCCAGCGCGCTCCACAGGCCCACGGCCACCATCGCGGCCAGGTGATCCATGCCCAGCAGCGGGTGCAGGAAGCCGTCGATCAAGCTGTTGTGGCTGTGCGATTCAGCGCCAATATGGGCGCTGGCGCTGATGGATAAAGCGCTAGAAGCTATGAAAAAGAGAGCTTTGCGGTAGGGGCGCATGCGGGGGGGTCTCCAGTCAGACGATGGGTTGGTGCACGGTGACGAGCTTGGTGCCGTCGGGGAAGGTGGCTTCCACCTGGATGTCCGGGATCATCTCGGCCACCCCGTCCATCACGTCGGCGCGGGTGAGCACGGCCCGGCCTTCGCTCATCAGCTCGGCCACGGTCTTGCCGTCGCGCGCGCCTTCCATCACGGCGGCGCTGATGAGGGCCACGGCCTCGGGGTAGTTGAGCTTCAGGCCCCGGGCCTGGCGGCGCTCGGCCAGCAGGGCGGCGGTGAAGACCAGCAGCTTGTCTTTTTCACGCGGAGTCAATTCCATTTCGCTTCGCTCAATGCGGGGGTTGCTAGCGCGTGCGGCCTGTCGGCCGAACACGGGGAGTGGGTTCCATGGCCCGCTTTTTTGCAAAAGACATGCCAGGCATGAAAGCTGCACGGCCCGGTGCGTGACCGCCACGCCCACGCCTCCTCCCACACCCCCCGGCCCCGCGCCGGTGCAGCGCATCGTCAAGGTGCGGCGCGACTACAACCGCTGGGTGGCCCGCGAGACGCTGGAGGACTACGCCCTGCGCTACACGCCCGAGCGCTTCCGGCGCTGGTCCGAGTGGCGCGTGGCCAACACGGCGTTCGGCGTCGCCTCGTTCCTGGTGCTGGAGGCCGTGGGGGCCACCCTGCTGGTGCAGTACGGCTTTCTCAACGCGTTCTGGGCCATCGTCGCCACAGGGCTGGTGATCTGCCTGGCCGGGGTGCCCATCAGCGTCTATGCCGCGCGCCATGGCGTGGACATGGACCTGCTCACGCGTGGCGCGGGGTTCGGCTACATCGGCTCCACCGTCACGTCGCTGATCTACGCCTCCTTCACCTTCATCTTCTTCGCGCTCGAAGCCGCCGTCATGGCCTATGCGCTGGAGCTGGCGCTGGGCATCCCGCCGGTCTGGGGCTACGGCCTGTGCGCCCTGGTGGTGCTGCCGCTGGTCACGCACGGCATCTCGGCCATCAGCCGCTTCCAGGTATGGACGCAGCCGGTGTGGCTGCTGATGATGCTGGCGCCCTATGCCGCGGTGCTCTGGTACGAACCTGGTGCATGGCAGGCGTTCATGCACTACGGTGGTGAGGGCGGGCGGGGCGCTGGATTCGACTGGCACCTTTTTGGTGCCGCCATGACCGTGGCGGCCGCGCTCATCACGCAGATGGGCGAGCAGGCCGACTACCTGCGCTTCATGCCCCCGGCGCGGCCGGGGCGCCGCGGGCGCTGGTGGCTGGGCGTGCTGGGCGGCGGCATCGGCTGGGTGCTGCCGGGGGTGCTGAAGATGCTGGGCGGCGCCTTCCTGGCCTGGCTGGCGCTGCAGCACATGGTGCCGGCGCAGCGCGCGGTGGACCCGAACCAGATGTACCTGGCCGCCTACGAATACCTGCTGCCCTACCGCTGGGCGGTGTGGGCCACGGCGGTCTTCGTGGTGGTGTCGCAGCTGAAGATCAACGTCACCAATGCCTACGCGGGCTCCCTGGCGTGGAGCAACTTCTTCTCGCGCCTCACGCACAGCCACCCGGGGCGCGTGGTCTGGGTGGTGTTCAACACCCTGATCGCCTTCCTGCTGATGGAGATGGACCTCTTCCAGGTGCTGGCCGAGGTGCTGGCGCTGTACGCCAACATCGCCATCGCCTGGATCATGACCGTGGTGGCCGACCTGGTCATCAACAAGCCCCTGGGCTGGTCGCCCCGGGGCATCGTGTTCCAGCGCGCCTACCTGTATGACGTGAACCCGGTGGGCCTGGGTGCCATGGGGCTGGCCTCGGTGCTGTCCATCGCCGCGCACCTGGGGGCGATGGGGCCCACGGCCCAGGCGTTCTCGGCCGGCGTGGCCATGGCCACGGCGCTGCTGGCGGCACCGGCCCTGGCCTGGGCCACCCGGGGGCGCTACTACCTGGCGCGGCCTCCCGCGCCGTGCGCGGGCACTGGCGGGGATGCTTGCCAGGGCTGCGGCGCGCAGGTTTCGGGGCCGTGCCAGCCGGTGCTGCGCCAGTGCGTGGTGTGCGGCGGCGCGTTCGAGGCGCCCGACACCGCAGACTGCCCGGCCTACCAGGGCTGCATCTGCTCGCTGTGCTGCACGCTGGACGCGCGCTGCAACGACCTGTGCAAGCCCCACGCGCGCCTGTCCGCGCAGTGGCTGGCGCTGCTGCGGCGGCTCCTGCCCGCGCGCAGCCAGCCCTACCTGGAGGCCGGGCTGGCGCATTTCCTGTGGCTCATGCTCATGCTCGCGCCCGTGCTGGCGGTGGTGCTGGGGCTGCTGTACCGGCAGGAGCTGCAGGGCGTGCTGGCCACCTTCGGCCAGGCGGGCGAAGGGCTGGCCGCGGTGCTGCGCACCGGGTTCGTGCGCGCCTACGTGGCGCTGCTGGCGGTGCTCGCCCTGGTGGCCTGGTGGGTGGCGCTGGCACACAAGAGCCGCGAAGTGGCGCAGGAAGAGTCGAACCGGCAGACCCGGCTGCTGATGCAGGAGATCGCGTCCCACCGCCAGACCGACGAGCAGCTGCAGCGCGCGCGTGCCCTTGCGGACCAGGCCAGCCAGGCCAAGACGCGCTACATCAGCACCATCAGCCACGAGCTGCGCACGCCGCTCAACAGCATCCTGGGCTACGCGCAACTGCTGCAGGAAGACCCGGGCCTGCCGCCCCGGCACGGCCATGCGACCCGCGTCATCCTGCGCGGCGGCGAGCACCTGCTGTCGCTGATCGAGGGCACGCTCGACATTGCGCGCATCGAGTCCGGCAAGCTCACCCTGCAGCCCCAGGTCCTGGATTTGCGCGCGGCGCTGCACGAAGTGGCGGGGCTGTTCGAGCTGCAGGCCCAGGCCAAGGGCCTGCGCTTCGTGTTCGACGAGCCCGAGTGGTGGCCGCGCGCCGTGCGCGCCGATGAAAAGCGCCTGCGCCAGATTCTCATCAACCTGCTGGGCAACGCCGTGAAGTTCACCGCGCGTGGCGAAGTGCGGCTGCGCGTGCGCTACCGGCGCGAGATGGCGGTGTTCGAGGTCGAGGACACCGGCCCCGGCATCGCCGCGGCCGACCTGGCGCGCGTCTTCGAGCCCTTCGTGCGCAGCAGCGCGCAGCCCGTGGCGGACGCCCCGGGCTCGGGCCTGGGGCTGACCATCGCCAAGATGCTGACCGACCTCATGGGCGGCGAGATGACCGCCCGCAGCGCGCCGGGGCAGGGCACCTGCTTTCGCTGCCGGCTTTTCCTGCCCGAGGTCTATGCCGAGGCCCAGGCGGCCGGCCTGCCGCAGCGCGCCGCGCTGGCCGGGGTGTGCGGGTACGCCGGCGCGCGCCGCACGGTGCTGGTGGTCGATAACGAAGAAGCCGACCGCCAGCTGCTCGTGCGCTGGCTGGAGCCGCTGGGCTTCCGGGTGCACACCGCCATGCACGGGGAGGACGCCCTGGCGCAGCTCGCGCGCGGGCTGCGGCCCGACGTGGTCTTCATGGACCTGGCCATGCCCGGCATCGACGGCTGGGAGACGCTGCACCGCATGCAGCAACTGGCGCTGCAGCCCAGGCCGGTGTGCGCGGTGGTGTCGGCCAACGCCTTCGACAAGGGGCTGGACAACCCCGTGGGGCTGCGGGCCGACGACTTCCTGGTCAAGCCCGTGCGCCGGCAGGACCTGCTGCACTGGATGGCCGGGCGCCTGGCACTGGCCTGGGTGCAGGGCGAGGCGCCCGGCCCGAACCCGGATGCCCAGGCCCCGGCGGCGGGCGGCGCGCCGCCCGTGCCGCCACCCGACCTGGACGCCGAAGCCCTGGGCAGCCTGCTGGAGCTGGCACGCCTGGGCTACTACCGTGGCTTCGTCAAGCGGCTCGAAGCGCTGCAGGCGCTGCACCCCGGCTGGGCGCCGTGGCTGCAGCACCTGCAGGCCGAGGCGCGGGCCTTCCGCTTCGAGGCCCTGACCGAATCCCTGGCCGAATCGCTGCAAGGCCTGCGCTTGCCGCCGGACCCGAAGAAGGAACGCGATGCCCTGGAGTGACGTGGACCCGGTGGATACCGTGGTGCTGATCGTGGACGACGTGCCCGACAACCTGGCGATGCTGCACGACGCGCTGGACGCGGCGGGCTACACCGTGCTCGTGGCCTTGAGCGGCGCGGCCGCGCTGGAGCGCGCGCGGCAGGCGCGGCCCGACGTGATCCTGCTCGACGCGGTGATGCCCGGCATGGACGGCTTCGAAGTGGCGCGGGCACTCAAGCGCGACCCGGCGACGGCGCCGATTCCGGTGCTGTTCATGACCGGCCTGACCGAAACCGAGCACCTGGTGCGCGCGCTGGAGGCGGGCGGCGCGGACTACGTGACCAAGCCGGTGAAGCCCGCCGAGGTCATGGCGCGCATGGGGGTGCACCTGCGCGCCGCGCGCCAGGCCTCGCGCGAGGTGCGCGAGCGCCAGCAGGCGCGCAGCGCGCTCGACGCCTTCGGCTACGCCACCATCATGGTGCGCGCGGGCGACGGCCGGCTGATGTGGCAAACGCCCCTGGCGCGCGAGCTGCTGCGGCGCTACTGCTGCACCGAGGCGCCCGCCACCCCCGCGCCCGTGCTGCAGTGGCTGCGCCGCTGCCTGCCCGCCCTGCCGGGTCTGGGCGAGGCGCCCCGGCTGACGCTGCAGGAGGGGGGCAGCCGCCTGACGTTCCGCCTGCACCGGCAGACGGGCGATGAGTCCGGGCCCGAGGGCGACTGGCTCATTGTGATGGAGGAGGCGTCGGACGGCGCGGCCATCGAGGCCCTGTCGCAGTCGTTCGGGCTGACCTCGCGCGAGGCCGAGGTGCTGTACTGGGTGGCCCAGGGCAAGATCAACCGCGACATCGGCGACATCGTCGGCGCCAGCCCCGCCACGGTGAAGAAGCACCTGGAGCGGGTGTATGCCAAGCTGGGCGTGGAGACGCGCACCTCGGCTGCGGGCATGGCGATGAACCGGGTGAAGGCGTTGCAGCGGTAGGTTTTTTTGATAGCTGGTTGCGCTTGCTGGGCTTGGGTTTGGGGCTGTTTTGATGCGTGTGGTGGGTTTGCTTCCCGGAGCCGGGACTCGCCCCGGCGGGCGACTCCCTTTTCTTGCTCGTGCAAGAAAAGGAAGCAAAAGAAGCACGCCCCTGCTGCCCGTATCCCCTTCGCTGTCGCGAAGGGGCAGCCTGCGGTGCTCGGGCGCGGGGCGGTGCCGCGTAACTCACTGCGCGCCTGCGGCGCTGCGTTCAAACAGACGCGGCAAGTCAGATCACGAAGCGCGTGTGTCCTTCGGCACACGCGCCCGCCCCACGCCCTGCGCTCCTCGGTACGGCCAGAAGGGGTTTAAAGCCCGCATACGGGCCATCGCTGCGCTCGGCCTGGCGCGCGCGGCGCGCAGCGCCTGCGTGTTGGGGGCCGAGCGTAGCGATGGCCCGTGTCGGTCTCCACCCCCTTTCAGGCTGCGCCTGGGGCGAGGCGATGGTGGGGTGGCATGCGCGAAGTCGCGCATGCTTCGTGAACTGACTCGCTGCGGCTGTTTGAGCGAAGCGCGCAGCGCGCAGCGAGTTCCGCAGCGCACCCCGCCAGCGTCTCGCCCCAGGTGTGCCCCCACGCGCAGCGTGGGGGTCGCAGACTGCGGGGCGCGTTTCTTTGGGTACTTTCTTGCCGCGCGGCAAGAAAGTACCTCGCCCGCCGGGGCGAGTCCCGGCTCCGGGAAGCAAACCCACCACACGCATCAAAACAGCCCAAAACCCAAGCCCAGCAAGCGCAACCAGCTACCAATAACAAAGCACTCCAAGTCAAATAGCCACCAACTGCCGCACCCCCCGCTCAGCCATCTCATGCCCCGCCCCATGGGCCACCACCTCCCCCCGCTCCATCACCACGTAGCGGTCGGCCAGTTCCTCGGCGAAGTCGTAGTACTGCTCCACCAGCACGATGGCCATGGGCCGCCCGTCCAGCCCCTCGCGCGCGAGCTTTTTCAGCACGCGCCCGATGTCCTTGATGATGTTCGGCTGGATGCCCTCGGTCGGTTCGTCCAGCACCAGCAGGCGCGGGCACGGGGCGAGCGCGCGGGCGATGGCGAGCTGCTGCTGCTGCCCGCCCGAGAGGTCGCCGCCCCGGCGCTGCAGCATCTGCTGCAGCGCCGGAAACAGCGTGAAAAGCTGCGGCGGAATGGGCGTTCCGGCCTTCTGCGTGGCCAGGCCCATGCGCAGGTTTTCGTGCACGCTCAGGCGGGCGAAGATCTCGCGCCCCTGCGGCACGTAGCCGATGCCGGCGCGCGCGCGTTCGTAGGGCGCGGCGCGCGTGAGATCCTGCCCCGCGAAGGCGATGCGCCCCGCGCGCGTGGGCACCAGGCCCATGAGCGACTTGAGCAAGGTGGTCTTGCCCACGCCGTTGCGCCCCAGCACCACGGTGATTTCGCCGGCCTGCGCCTGCAGGCTGACCCCGCGCAGGATGTGCGAGCCGCCGTAGTACTGCTGGATGTTGTCGATGTGAAGCATGGGAATTCCTTCAGCGGTTCAGCGGCCCAGGTAGACCTCGATCACGCGCTCGTCGGCCTGCACCTGGTCCAGCGTGCCCTCGGCCAGCACGGCGCCGTCGCACAGCACCGTGACTTTCTCGCTGATGGTGCGGATGAAGCCCATGTCGTGCTCCACCACCATCAGCGAATGCTTGCCCTTGAGGCGCAGGAACAGTTCGGCGGTGCGCGCGGTTTCCTCGTCGGTCATGCCGGCCACGGGTTCGTCGAGCAGCAGCAGCCTGGGCTCCTGCATCAAGAGCATGCCGATCTCCAGCCACTGCTTCTGGCCGTGGCTCAGGTCGCCGGCGCGCCGGGCCACGGCGCCTTGCAGCTGGATGGTTTCGAGCACCTCGCACAGCCGGTCGCGCTGCGCGCCGCCGAGGCGAAAGCGCATGCTCGGCACCACGCGCTTGTCGGTGGCCAGGGCCAGCTCCAGGTTCTCGAACACGCTGAGTTCCTCGAACACCGTGGGCTTCTGGAACTTGCGGCCGATGCCCAGCGCGGCAATCTCGGGCTCGGTGTAGCGCAGCAGGTCGAGCGTGGAGCCGAAGTACACCGTGCCCGCGTCGGGCCGGGTCTTGCCGGTGATGATGTCCATCATCGTGGTCTTGCCCGCGCCGTTGGGGCCGATGATGCAGCGCAGCTCGCCCGGCGCGATGTCCAGCGAGAGCTGGTTGATGGCCTTGAAGCCGTCGAAGCTCACGCTCACGTCCTCCAGGTACAGGATGCGGCCATGCGCCACGTCCACCGTGCCGGGCACCACGGGGCGGCCAAAGGCGGCGCTGCGGTCGCCCGAGGCGGTCTTGCCCTGGGCATGGGGTTCGGCATGGGCGCGGGCCATGCGGCGCGCGCCTTCGTCCATCAGGTCGGGGGTCATGCGCGCTCTCCTTGGCGTTCTTCCTTGCGGCGCAGCTGCCGCACCAGGCCCACCACGCCCTGGGGCATGAACAGGGTCACCGCGATGAACAGCGCCCCCAGGAAGTACAGCCAGAATTCCGGGAACGTCACAGTGAGGATGCTCTTGGCGCCATTGACGATGAACGCGCCGACGATGGGGCCGAGCAGCGAGGCGCGGCCGCCCACGGCCGCCCAGACGGCGATCTCGATGCTGTTGGCCGGGCTCATCTCGCCGGGGTTGATGATGCCCACCTGGGGCACGTACAGCGCGCCGGCCACGCCGCACATCACGGCCGAGAGGACCCAGATGGTGAGCTTGTAGGGCAGCGGGTTGTAGCCGCAGAACATGACGCGGCTTTCCGCGTCGCGGATGGCCTGCAGCACGCGGCCGAACTTGCTGGCCACCAGCCAGCGCGCGCCCAGGTAGCAGCCCAGCAGCGTCAGCCCGGTGAGCACGAACAGCGCCATGCGCATGCCCGGCGTGGCCAGGGGCAGGTCCAGGATGCGCTTGAAGTCGGTAAAGCCGTTGTTGCCGCCGAAGCCGGTCTCGTTGCGGAAGAACAGCAGCATGGCCGCGAACGTGAGCGCCTGGGTGATGATGGAGAAGTACACCCCCTGGATGCGCGAGCGGAAGGCGAAGTAGCCGAACACGAAGGCCAGCAGCCCCGGCACGGCCACGATCAGCACCAGCGTGGCGGCGAAGCTGTCGGACAGCGCCCAGTGCCAGGGCAGCTCCTTCCAGTCGAGGAACACCATGAAGTCGGGCAGCGTGCTTTGGTAGTTGCCGTCCTGGCCGATCTGGCGCATGAGGTACATGCCCATCATGTAGCCGCCCAGGGCGAAGAACAGGCCGTGGCCCAGGCTGAGGATGCCGGTGTAGCCCCAGATCAGGTCCATGGCCAGGGCGCAGATGGCGTAGCACATGATCTTGCCGATCAGGCCCACCAGGTAGTCGCTCAGGTGCAGCGGGTGGCCCGCGGGCACGGCCAGGTTGAGCACCGGCACCAGGGCGCAGACCAGCAGCAGGGCCGCGAGCACGCCGGACCAGCCGCCGCGCGTGAGCAGGGGGCCCTTGGCGGGCAGCACGGGCAGTGCCGGCAGCGCGGCGGGCAGGGGGGAGACGCTTGTCGTCATGGAGAACTCCGGGCGGTCAGGCGCTGCGGCCCTTGAGGGCGAAGAGGCCCTGGGGACGCTTCTGGATGAAGACGATGATGAAGACCAGCACGGCGATCTTGGCCAGCACGGCGCCGGTCCAGCCTTCGAGGAACTTGTTGAGAATGCCCAGGCCCAGCGCGGCGTATACGGTGCCCGCGAGCTGGCCGACGCCGCCCAGCACCACCACCATGAACGAGTCCACGATGTAGTTCTGCCCCAGGTCGGGGCCGACGTTGCCCACCTGGCTCAGCGCTGCGCCCGCCAGGCCGGCAATGCCCGAGCCCAGGGCGAAGGCGTAGGTGTCGATGCGCGCCGTGTTCACCCCCATGCACGCGGCGATGGGGCGGTTCTGCGTGACGCCGCGCACGAACAGGCCCAGCCGCGTCCTGCCGATGAGCAGCGCCACGGCCACCAGCACGGCGGCGGCGAAGCCGATGATGACGATGCGGTTCCAGGGCAGGGTGAGGCTGCCCAGCACGGTGATGCCGCCGCTCATCCAGCTCGGGTTTTCCACGCCCACGTTCTGCGCGCCGAAGAGCGAGCGCACGCCTTGCATCAGCACCAGGCTCAGGCCCCAGGTGGCCAGCAGCGTCTCCAGCGGGCGGCCGTACAGGAAGCGGATCACGCTGCGCTCCATGGCCGCGCCCACCAGCGCCGCGCTGAGAAAGGCCACCGGCAGGGCGGCCAGCAGGTAGGCGTCGAAC
Organism: Acidovorax sp. YS12; assembly: GCA_021496925.1. Classification (NCBI taxonomy): domain Bacteria; kingdom Pseudomonadati; phylum Pseudomonadota; class Betaproteobacteria; order Burkholderiales; family Comamonadaceae; genus Acidovorax; species Acidovorax sp. YS12. The sequence continues at coordinate 1,510,698 of CP053915.1, read as the reverse complement.
GCGCCCGGCAGGTAGCGCTGGAACAGGCCCTGCACCACGTAGGTGGCGTAGGCGCCGACCATGATGAGTTCGCCATGGGCCATGTTGATCACGCCCATCAGGCCGTAGGTGATGGCCAGGCCCAGCGCGGCCAGCAGCAGGATGGAGCCCAGGCTGATGCCGGTGAACAGCTGCCCCAGGAAGGCGCTGGCGGCCAGGGCGCGCTCTATGCGCTCCAGCGACTGGCGCAGCGCCGCCTGCACGGCCGGGTCGCGCTCCTGGGCCAGGCGCTGGGCCAGCAGCGCCTTGACGATGGGCTCGCGCGCCTGCGCCAGCAGCGTGGCGGCGTCGCTGCGCTGTGCCGCCTCGGGGCTGCCGAGCTGCAGCGCGGCGCGCGCCAGGCGCAGCGACTGGGCGGCGGGGGCCGAGAGCTGGCCGGCATGCGCGGGCGACAGTGCCTGCTCCACCAGCGGCAACTGGGCCGGGCTGGGGTCGTCGAAGGCGCCGCGCTGCAGGGTGGCGGCGGCCTCGCGCTGGCGGGCCGGGTCGCCGGTGAAAAGATCCATGCCCGCCAGCGCCGTGTCCAGCGCGCCGCGCAGGCGGTTGTTCACCACCGCCTCTTCGGCGCTGGCGGTGAGGGCCACGGGCTGGCCGTCCACGGCCGCGGTGGCGCGGCCGTCGCGCACGATGAGCACCTGGCCGTCCTGCACCTGCACGGCCTCGTCGGCCAGGGCGCGTACCAGCGCATGGCCGCGCGCATCGGTGCCGGCGGCCAGGTGCATCAGGGTTTCGATGCGGGTGTCGCCGTCGCCCTCGGCCAGCCGCAGGGCTTCTTCGCTGGTGAGCGCCCAGGCGCTCCAGGGCAGCAGCAGCGCGGTGCCCAGGCCGGCGGCCAGGGCCAGCCGGCGGCACGCATGCAGCAGTGTGGGATGCATAGCTCGCTTTCGGGAGTCGATTTCTGGGGGGCCGCCAGCGGGGCGGCCCCGGCGGGCCTTGCTTACTTCTTCTCGGGCACGTTCTTCTTGCCCGCGTTTTCCGCGATGTAGTCGCTCCACGGGTCGGCCACCACCGGGCCCTTGGTCTTCCACACCACCTTGAACTGGCCGTCGGCCTTGATTTCGCCGATGAACACCGGCTTGTGCAGGTGGTGGTTTTCCTTGTCCATGGTGGACACGAAGCCGCCCGGCGCCGGGAAGGTCTGGCCGGCCATGGCGGCGATCACCTTGTCGGTGTCGGTGCTGCCGGCCTTGTTCACGGCCTGGGCCCACATGTTCACGCCGATGTAGGTGGCTTCCATGGGGTCGTTGGTGAGCGGCTTGTCCTTGTGGCCGGGGATGGCGTGGGCCTTGGCGTAGTCGCTCCACTTCTTCACGAAGGCATCGTTGGCCGGGCTCTTGATGCTCATGAAGTAGTTCCAGGCGGCCAGGTGGCCCACCAGGGGCTTGGTGTCCACGCCGCGCAGCTCTTCCTCGCCCACCGAGAAGGCGACCACCGGCACGTCCTTGGCCTTGAGGCCGGCGTTGCCCAGCTCCTTGTAGAAGGGCACGTTGGAGTCGCCGTTGATGGTGGAGACCACGGCGGTCTTCTTGCCCTCGGAGGCGAATTTCTTGATCTTGGCGATGATGGTCTGGTAGTCGCTGTGGCCGAAGGGGGTGTACTCCTCCATGATGTCGGCGTCGCCCACGCCCTTGGACTTGAGGAACGCGCGCAGGATCTTGTTGGTGGTGCGCGGGTACACGTAGTCGGTGCCCAGCAGCACGAAGCGCTTGGCCTCGCCGCCGTCCTTGCCCATCAGGTATTCCACGGCCGGAATGGCCTGCTGGTTGGGGGCAGCGCCGGTGTAGAACACGTTCTTGCTCAGCTCCTCGCCCTCGTACTGCACGGGGTAGAAGAGCAGGCTGTTCTTTTCCTCGAACACCGGCAGCACGGACTTGCGGCTGACCGAGGTCCAGCAGCCGAACACCACGGCCACCTTGTCCTGGTCGATGAGCTGCTTGGCCTTCTCGGCGAACAGCGGCCAGTTGGAGGCCGGGTCGACCACCACCGGCTCCAGCTTCTTGCCGAGCACGCCGCCCTTGGCGTTGATCTCGTCGATCGCCATGAGCACCGTGTCCTTGAGCACGGTCTCGGAAATCGCCATGGTGCCGGAGAGGCTGTGCAGCACGCCGACCTTGATGGTGTCGGCGGCCTGCGCGGGCAGGCCGATCAGGCCCATGGAGGCCACGGCGGCAGCGGCCGAGAGGGTCTTGAGCGTCAGGCGGCGGGAGGTGGACATGGTGCGTTCCGTTTCTGTCAAAGAGGGAGAGGAGGACTCTGCCGCCTGGGGTGCGGGCGCCCGCGGCGCCCTTCTCAAGCGGACGGGTCCATGCTAGGGAGACCCTCCCGGAACGTCTGTACGCCATGTGGCGTATGGGGCGTGGGCGTTTGGGCCGCTCACACGCTCCAGATGCGCGGCGGCGTGCCGTCCAGGCCCCAGGCTGCGCGCCGCAGCGTGGCCCAGAGTTCCTGCCACAGCCGCATGGCGGGCTCCACCTGCGGCGCCAGCGCGCGCACCACCAGCACCTGCGCGTTCGGGCAGGTGGCGCCGCAGCGCGCGGCCAGCGGGTGGCGGTCGATGACGGCCCGGCAGGCTTCCAGCAGGGTTTCGCGCCGCGCCCGGTCCAGGGGCGTGCCGCAGGCCAGGGCCAGGGTGGCCAGGGTGCTCTGGCCGTCGAGCCCCAGGGGGCTGCCGAGCAGGCGCCCGTCCCCGGCGTCGATGCGCGCGCGCTCCAGCCACACGCCGGGCCAGTCCAGGTGCTGCGTGATGCGGCCTTGCGCGAAGGCCTGGCCCGTGGCGGGCAGGCCCAGGCTTATCACGTCCCAGAGCAGCAGCTCGGCCCCCGGGGCCAGGGCCAGGTCCAGCCGGTTCACCGCCTGGCAGCCGGGGTAGGCGATGGTCTCCAGCGGCAGCCACTCCAGCCGCGCGCCTTCCGCCAGGGCCAGGCGCACGCTCTGCTCGGCGGTTTCGCCCGTGGCCGAGCGGTAGAAGCGCGTGGCTCCCGGGGTGGAGACCAGCCCATGGGCGCCGGGGCCCACGGCCACGTCGATCTCCAGGCGGTCGCCCTGCACGAGTCCGCCCGGGGGGTGGACGATGACGTTGTGGCAGATGCCCGGGCCCTCGGGGTAGAGGCTTTTGAAGATGCGCAGCGGGCCTTGGTGGCGGTGGCGCAGCACGGTGCGCGCGCCGCCGGTGTGCGTGTCGTCGCGCTGGTATTGCAGGTAAAGGTGGGCGTGCCAGGGCATGGGCGGCGATTGTCTTTGATTCGTGCCGTGCGCCGATACACTCGGGCGTTCGCGCATTCGGCGCCGTGGAACAAGGGTTTCGAGGATGCAGTCGTGGTGATGGGCAAGAGTCGTTGCAAGATCCGGGCCGCCGTGCTGTCCGTGGCGTGGGTGGCGGGCGCGGCCTGCCTGGGCCTGCCTGGGGCCGCCTGGGCCGGGCATGGCTACGCGCTGTGGGGCCCGCTCAGGTACCCGGCGCAGTTCGCGCACTTCGACTATGTGAACCCCGCGGCGCCCAAGGGGGGCGAGCTGCGCCTGGTGAGCAACCTGCGCGTGTCCACCTTCGACAAGTACAACCCGTTCACGATCAAGGGCAACGCACCGGCCTACCTGGCGGATCTGCTGTTCGACAGCCTGCTCGCGGGCTCCATGGACGAGACGGCGGCGGGCTACGGCCTGCTGGCCGAGGACGTGGATGTGGCGCCGGACGGGCTTTCCGCCACCTTCCGGCTGCGGCCCGAGGCGCGCTTCCACAACGGCAAGCCCGTGCTGGCCGAGGACGTGAAGCACAGCTACGACACGCTCCTGGGCCCCTACACCTCGCCGGGCTACAAGACGCTGCTCGCCGACGTGGCGGGCGCGGACGTGCTGGACGCGCGCACGGTGCGCTTTCGCTTCCACAAGCCGAACCGGGAACTGCCGCTGACGGTGGGTAGCCTGCCCGTGTTCAGCCGCGACTGGGGCCTGGGCGAAGACGGCAAGCCCAAGCCGTTCGACCAGGTGGTGATGGATGAGCCCATCGGCAGCGGCCCCTACCGCATCGGCCCGGTGCGCTTCGGCAAGGACATTACCTACGTGCGCGACGGCGGCTACTGGGCGCGCGAGTTGAACGTGCGCAAGGGCCAGGCCAACTTCGACCGCATCAGCGTCAAGATCTACCGCGACAACACGGCCCGGCTCGAAGCGCTCAAGGCGGGCGAGTTCGACCTGATGCGCTTTTTCAGCGCGGGCGACTGGGCGCGGCGCGTGACGGGCCGCAAGTTCGGCACCGGCGAGCTGGTCAAGGGCGAGTTCGCGCACAAGCTGCCCGCGGGCTTCCAGAGCTACGTGCTCAACGTGCGCCGCCCGCTGCTGGCGGACGTGCGCGTGCGCGAGGCGCTGGGGCTGGCGATGGACTTCGAGTGGATGAACCGCCAGATGTTCTACGGCGCCTACCGGCGCGTGAACGGCCTGTTCGGCAACACGGCCTGTGAAACGCACGGCACGCCCTCGCCCGAGGAGCTGGCCTTGATGGCGCCCTGGCGGCAGCAGATCCCGGTGGCGGCCTTCGGCCCCATGACCGTGCCGCCCAGCACGGACCCGCCCTCGTCGCTGCGCGCGAACCTGCGCCGCGCCCAGGCCCTGCTGCGCGAAGCGGGCTGGGAGGTGCAGGACGGCGTGCTGCGCAGCGCCAGCGCCCAGGGCGTGCCCAAGGGCCAGGCGCTGGTGCTGGAGTACCTCGACAGCAACGAAGGCAGCATACGCACCGTGGCGCCGTGGACCCGGAACCTCGAAAAGCTCGGCATCCAGGTGCGCTTCCGGCCGGTGGACTTCGCGCTGTACCAGCAGCGGCTGCAGAAGTTCGATTTCGACATCACCTCCATCGCCTACCAGGGCACCAACAACCCGGGTCAGGAGTTCGCCGACCTGTTCGGCAGCCAGGCCGCCGACGCCGAGGATTCGGGCAACTTCGCCGGCGTGAAGAGCCCCGCAGTGGACGCCCTGGTCGCGGCCATGACCGCCGCCAAGACCCAGGCCGGGCTGCTGCCCGCCTGCCATGCGCTGGAGCGCGTCATCGCGCATGGCCACTACCTGATCCCGCAGTGGACGGCGCCCACGCACCGCATGGCCTACAACGCCTGGCGCCTGGCGCGGCCCGAGGTGCCGCCGCCGTATTCGCCGGGCGAGATGTGGGTGGTGAATACCTGGTGGGCCACCCCGGAAAATCTGCAAAAACGATAGCTGCTGGCGCTTGTCCAGCAAGGGCTGGAGCCTTTTTCTATTGTTAACTTCTGGGCGCTGGCCCGGGCTTGCGCTGTTTGGCCGCATACATGGCCTGGTCGGCGTGGGCGAGCAGCGCGTCGCAGGACGTGCCGTCGCGCGGGAATTCCGCCACGCCCAGGCTGGCGCGGACCTGCAGCCGCAGCCCCTCCCAGGCGATGGGCGCCTCCACGGCGTCGCGCACGCGCGGCAGCAGCGCGGGCAGGTCGGGGCCATCGGCCACGACGACGAATTCATCCCCGCCCAGGCGCGCCACCGTGTCCACGCTGCGCACGGCTGCCTGCAGGCGCTGGGCGATGGCCTGCAGCACCGCGTCGCCCACGGCGTGGCCGTGCGTGTCGTTGATGGGCTTGAAGCCGTCCAGGTCCAGCAGCAGCACGCCCAGGCGCGTGCCCTGGCGCGTCGCGCGCTCCAGCGCATGGCCCAGGCGCTCTTCGAGCAGCATGCGGTTGCCCAGCCCGGTGAGCGGGTCGTGGCGCGCCAGGCGCTGCAGCGTGTGCACCAGTTCGTCGTAGGCGTGCGTCACGTCGTCCAGCTCGTCGGTGACGCTGCTGGGCGGCGGGCCATGGTCATGCACCGTGTGGTGCGCCAGGATGGCCTGGCGGAAATGCGCCAGCGGCCGGCCGATGATGCGGCGGAACACCAGCACCGCCCCCGCCAGCACCACGGCCAGCACCACGCCGAACACCGCCAACTGCTGCCACAGCCCCTGCAGCGCGGCGGAGGTGACGGAGGGCGGCGCGAACTCGATGTACAGCTGCCCCACGGCGTATGCACGTCCGAGCGCATCGAGATGGGACAGCGGGGCGCGCAGGCTGCCCGGCAGGGGCTGCCCGGCGCTGCCCTGGGGCGCGCCCGCCGCCACCGTGGCGGCGGTGCAGGCGTCGTCCAGCAGCACGCCGCGCACCTGCGGCTGCCGGGCCAGGGCCTGCACGATGCCCGCCACGGTGGCGCTGTCGCAGTCCCACAGCGGCTTGGACAGGGCGTGGGCGAAGGCGTCCAGCGTCTGCGCGCGCAGCGCGGCGTGGTGCTGCTTCTCGGTGTGGTAGTTGATGGCCGCGGTGAGCCAGGCCGCGAGCCCGAACGCCAGCACCAGCGGCAGCAGCAGCCAGCGCACGAACTGGGCGTGCAGCGGGCGGCGTGGCTTGGGCGCGGCGGTCATGGCGGGGTTGCGGGGCCGGGCTCGAAAAGCAGGTGGCGAAAGCGCGGCGGCACCAGGGTGTGGTCGTAGAACGGGTTGGGAATGTCGATGCGCGTGCGCCGGGCGAAGGCCTGCGTGCCGGGTGGCTGGCGGTGCTGCGACCACACGCGCAGGAAGGTGCCGTCGGCGGCGATCTGGCCGAAGCCCTTGTGCAGCGCGGCGTACAGCGCGTCGGTGCGCGGCCCCGGGGCCACCCAGACGAAGCGGAACCAGGGGTAGTGCACGAGGATGTGCGGATCCACCGTGAGTTGCGGGTAGCGCTTGCGGAAGTGCGGCAGGAAGTAGTTCAGCGTCTCCTCCAGCCCGAGCGGGAACAGGTCGAGAAAGCCCGCCTCCATCTGCTCGGCGAACTCGCCTTCGCTCCAGTGCTTGATTTCCTTGGTCGGAATGCCTGCCGCGCGGTAGATCTCCACGTCCATCCAGCCGACGTTCTGGCCCATGGTGAAGCGCGCCAGGCCGGCCGCCGTGCGCACGCCGGCCAGCTTGTCGCGCTGCGACTGCAGCAGCAGGTTGACGCGCCAGCCCAGCAGGCCGCGGTCCAGCGGCACGGGAACCATGCGCAGCCGCCCCTCGCGCACCAGCCGCAGCCGCGTGGGCGTGGCCGGCATCATGTCGATGTCGGTCTGGCCGCTGCTGATCTGGTGCACGTTGCGCGTTTCGTTGCCCCCGGGCGCATCGGCGAAGCGCGTCGGCATGCCCGCCGCGTCCAGCGCCGCGCGCACCAGGGCGCGCGCGTGGGCCAGGTGGGGCTCGTCCTGCACCACGAACACCGCCTCGGCGGCCCGGGCGGGTGCCACCGGGGCCAGGCAGGCCGCCACGGCGGCGAGGCAGGCCCTCCGGGTGCGGTCAAAGTCGAGAGCGGCAGTCATGTATCAAAGTGCAACAACGGAGCCAAGCTTACCCCAGCCGCCGCGACATAATCGTCAACCATGTTTGCCTACGTCCTCAAGCGCATCCTCCTCATGCTGCCCACGCTGCTGGGCGTGCTGCTGCTGACTTTCGTGGTGATCCAGTTCGTGCCCGGCGGCCCGGTGGAGCAGTACCTGGCCGAGGCCAAGGCGGGCGTGGGCGGGGCGGGTGCCGAGGGCGGCGGGCTGGCCTACCGCGGCGCGCAGGGCGTGGATCCGAAGCGCCTGGAGCAGATCAAGGCGCTGTACGGCTTCGACAAGCCGGCGCACGAGCGTTTCCTCCAGATGCTGGGCCGTTTCGCCCGCTTCGACCTGGGCCAGAGCTTCTTCCAGAACAAGGACGTGTGGCAGCTCGTGAAGGAGAAGCTGCCCGTGTCGGTCAGCCTGGGCCTGTGGACCTTCCTCATCAGCTACCTGGTGGCCGTGCCGCTGGGCGTGGCCAAGGCGGTGCGCGCGGGCTCGCGCTTCGACCTGGTGACCACGCTGCTCATCCTGGTGGGCTACGCCATCCCGGGCTTCGTGCTGGGCGTGGCGCTGCTGGTCATCTTCGGCGGGCAACTGCAGTGGTTTCCGCTGCGCGGGCTGACCTCGGCGAACTGGGACGAACTGTCGTGGGGCGCGCGCATCGTGGACTACCTGTGGCACATCACCCTGCCCGTGACGGCCATGGTGGCGGGCAGCTTCGCGGTCACGGCCATGCTGACCAAGAACGCCTTCCTGGAGGAAATCCGCAAGCAGTACGTGCTGACAGCGCGCGCCAAGGGCCTGAGCGAGCGGCAGGTGCTGTACCGGCACGTGTTCCGCAACGCCCTGATTCCCATCGTCACGGGCTTTCCGGCGGCGTTCATCGGGGCGTTCTTCACGGGCGCGCTGCTGATCGAGACGCTGTTCTCGCTCGACGGCCTGGGTCTGCTGAGCTACGAGAGCGTCATCCGGCGCGACTACCCGGTGGTGCTGGGCACCTTGTTCCTGTTCACGCTGATCGGCCTGGTGACCAAGCTGGTGTCCGACCTGTGCTACGTGTGGGTCGATCCGCGCGTGAAGTTCGATTGAAAAATGGCCATAATCGAGATGTTCATGTCTATTTGCGGAGGTCATCATGACGTGGAGCATTGCCAACGCCAAGCAGCAGTTCTCTGAAGTGGTGCGCCTGACCGCCGAGCGGCCGCAGGCCATCTACAACCGGGACAAGCCGGTGGCGATGATGATTTCGGTCGAGGAGTTCGAGGCGTTTTCCAGGTGGAAGGCCGAGCGCCGGCGGCCCGGGCTGCTGAACCAGTTCGCTGCAATCCGCGCCATGCTGATTGCCGAGGGGGCCGAGGACGGTATCGAGATTCCGCCGCGCACCGACCGCTACAACCCCATGACGGACGACCCGCATTACTGGGACGATGGGGGAGATGGTGAGCCCGATGGCGCAGGACGTTGACCCATGGCCATGTACCTCGCGGATACCAACGTCATCAGCGAACTGATGCGGCCTGCTCCGAACGCGGGCGTGCTGCGCTGGGCGGGTGGCCTGGATCAGGCTGCGGGCTTCGCGGTGTCGGTCATTTCCTTCGATGAAATCGTCTTTGGCCTCACGCACAAGCCCCGTCCCCGCTCGCTTGCCTTGTTCAATCTCCTGGCCGCAGGCAGCATGGTGCTGGGCGTGACGGAGGCCATCGCCCGCCGCGCGGGTGAGATGCGCGGCTTTCTCGCCGCACGCGGCCAGGTGCGCAGCCAGGCCGATATGCTGATTGCCGCTACCGTCCAGGTACACGCCCTGACCTTGGTCACGCGCAATGTGCGCGATTTCGACGACTGTGGTGTCGCAGTGCTCAACCCCTTCACGTTGCCATGAACGCGCAGCCCCTTGCATCCGAACCCATTGCGCGCTTGCTGCAAGCCCAGGTGCCGGGCCTGTTGGCCATCTACGCTTTTGGCAGCCGCGTGCAGGGCACGGCGGGGCCGGACAGCGACCTGGACCTGGCCGTGCTGGTGGCGGGCTATGCCGACCCGGTGCGGCTGTGGCAGCTGGCGGGCGACCTGGCCGGCGTGGCCGGCTGCCCTGTCGATCTGCTGGATTTGCGCGCGGCCTCCACGGTGATGCAGTACCAGGTCATCACCACGGGCCAGCGCTGGTGGGCACGCGATGCCCAGGCCGCGCTGTTCGAGAGCGCCATCCTGAGCGAGAAAACCGCTCTGGACACGGCGCGGGCCGGACTGCTGGCCGACATTCGGGAAAGAGGCAGCGTGTATGGCCGATGACGTGCTGATCAACAAGGCCGCGACCATCGAGCGCTGTGTGGCGCGGGCGCGCGAGGAGTATTTCAGCGCCTCGGCCACTTTCGCCACCGATTTCACCCGCCAGGATGCCGCCATCCTGAACATCCAGCGTGCCTGCGAGGCCGCGCTGGACATGGGGCAGCACCTGATCCGGCGCGACCGGCTGGGCGTTCCGCAAAGCGCGCGGGACGTGTTCGCGCTGCTCGCCCGCGAGGGCCGTATCGCCGTGCCGCTTGCCGAAGGCCTGCAGCGCATGGTGGGCTTTCGCAACATCGCGATGCATGACTACCAGAGTCTGCAATTGGCGATCACCGTCGCCATCATCGAAAGACACCTCGATGAATTCCTTCAGTACAGCAAGGCCCTCCTGCTGCACGATGCCGATGCCTGAGACCGCTGCCTCCCTCTCCCCCACGCGCCGCGCCTGGCGGCGCTTCGTGCGCAACCGGCTGGGCTACTGGAGCCTGGTGCTGTTTTGCGTGCTCGTGGTTCTGAGCCTGGGGGCCGAGCTCATCAGCAACGACCGCCCCCTGGCCGTGCGCTACGCGGGCCAGACCTACTGGCCGCTGTGGAAGGACTACCCCGAGAAGACCTTCGGCGGCGACTTCGAGACCACCACCGACTACCTCGACCCCTTCATCCGCGCGCAGCTCTCCAGGGACGGGAACTGGGCCCTGTACACGCTCAACCCCTATGGCAAGAACACCATCAACTACTTCGCCCAGGCGCCCAACCCTTCGCCGCCTTCGCGCGACAACTGGCTGGGCACCGACGACCGCGGGCGCGACCTGCTGGCCCAGCTCCTGTACGGCTTTCGCGTGAGCGTGCTGTTCGGCCTGGCGCTGACGGTGACGGGCGTGCTGCTGGGCGTGCTCACGGGGGCCATCCAGGGCTTCTTCGGCGGGCGCACCGACCTTGCTTTCCAGCGCTTCATCGAGATCTGGGGCTCCATGCCCGAGCTGTACCTGCTCATCATCTTCAGCGCCGTATTCGCGCCCAGCGTGGGCCTGCTGCTGGTGCTGCTGTCGCTGTTCGGCTGGATGGGCCTGTCGGACTACGTGCGCGCCGAGTTCCTGCGCAACCGCCAGCTCGACTACGTGAAGGCCGCGCGCGCGCTGGGCGTGCCCAACGGCCAGATCATCTGGCGCCACATCCTGCCCAACAGCCTCACGCCGGTGGTCACCTTCCTGCCGTTCCGCATGAGCGCGGCCATCCTGGCGCTGACCTCGCTCGACTTCCTGGGCCTGGGCGTGCCGCCGGGCACGCCGAGCCTGGGCGAACTGCTCTCGCAGGGCAAGGGCAGCATCGATGCGTGGTGGATCTCGCTGTCCACCTTCGCCGTGCTCGTCACCACGCTGCTGCTGCTCACCTTCATGGGCGACGCGCTGCGCGATGCGCTCGACCCCCGAAAGGCCGACCGATGACGACTCCCCCGCTGTTGCAAGTGCGCGGCCTGCGCGTGCGCTTTGGCGCCAAGGAGGTGGTGCATGGCGTGGACTTCGACATCGCCCCGGGCGAGAAGCTTGCGCTGGTGGGCGAATCGGGCTCCGGCAAGACCCTGACCGCCCTGAGCCTGCTGCGCCTCGCGGGCGATGCCGAAATCACCGGCCAGGCCTTGCTGGGCGAGCGCGACCTGCTACGGCTTTCGGAGCGCGCGCTGCGCGGCGTGCGCGGCGGCGAGATCGCCATGGTGTTCCAGGAGCCCATGACGGCGCTCAACCCGCTCATGACGGTGGGCCGCCAGATCGCCGAGGTTTTGGAACAAAAAAAGGCGCTAACGCCCGCCCAGAGCGCGCAAGCAGCTATCGAACTGCTAGCGAAAACGGGCATCCCCGAGCCCGCGCGGCGTGCGCGCAGCTACCCGCACCAGCTCAGCGGCGGCCAGCGCCAGCGCGCCATGATCGCCATGGCCCTGGCCAGCGAGCCCGCGCTGCTGCTGGCCGACGAGCCGACGACGGCGCTCGACGTGACGCTGCGCGGGCAGATCCTCGACCTGCTCTCCGAACTACAGCGCAGCAGCGGCATGGCCGTGCTGCTCATCACGCACGACCTGAACCTGGTGCGCCGCTTCGCCGACCGCGTGGCCGTGATGGAGCAGGGCGTGCTGGTGGAGCAGGGCAGTGTGGCGCAGGTGTTCACCGCGCCGCGGCATGCCTACACGCGCCGCCTCATCGCCAGCCAGCCGCGCCGCGACGTGCCCGAGCACGCATCCGCCCCCGGTACGGCGCCGGTGCTGCAGGCGCAGGGCCTGCGCGTGGCCTACCCCACGGCCTTGCCGGGCGTGCGCGGCTGGTTCGGCAAGGGCGAATTCGTCGCCGTGCAGGGCGCCAGCCTGCAGTTGCTGCCCGGGCGCACGCTGGGCGTGGTGGGCGAGTCGGGCTCGGGCAAATCCACGCTGGCGCAGGCCATCCTGGGCCTGCTGCCCTGCACCGGCGCGCTGCAGGTGGCCGGGCAGGCCTGGCAGCAGCCCGCCATGCGCAACACGCACGCCAACCAGCAGTTGCGCCGGCAGGTGCAGGTGGTGTTCCAGGACCCGTTCTCGTCGCTGTCGCCGCGCATGACGGTCGAGGAAATCGTCGGCGAGGGCCTGCACGTGCACGAAAGAGGCCTGTCCGCGCCGGCGCGGCGCGCCCGCGTGCAGCAGGCCCTGGCCGACGTGGGGCTGGCCGAGGCGCAGTTCCCCGGCCTGCTGGCGCGCTACCCGCACGAGTTCTCGGGCGGGCAGCGCCAGCGCCTGGCCATTGCGCGCGCGCTCATCACCGGCCCGCGCCTGCTGGTGCTGGACGAACCCACGAGCGCGCTCGACGTGACCATCCAGCAGCAGGTGCTGGGGCTGCTGCAGCGGCTGCAAAAGGAGCGCGGCCTGAGCTACCTGCTCATCACCCACGACGTGCAGGTGATCCGCGCCATGGCGCACGACGTGCTGGTGATGAAGGACGGCGCGGTGGTGGAGCAGGGCAGCGTGGCCCAGGTGCTGGATGCGCCGCAGCACCCCTACACGCAGCGGCTGGTGGCGGCCGCGGGGCTGGAGGACCATCCGGTGACCGGCTGACCATGGGCTGCGGCCTGGGCCGTGGCCGTGGCGGTCAGCGGATCTGCGCGGCGTCGATCTCCACCACCTGCCCGGGGCCGGCATCGATCAGCACATAGAAAGGAACCGCCGGCCTGTCGAAGGTGAACGATGCCTGCGCATCGAGTTTCCCCCGGACCAGGATGTGGTCGCTGCCGTTCAGCACGTCGATGCGCATGCCGGGAACCGGCTTGCCGTCGAACCCGCCCGTGCAGCGGACGGTTTGGCGCTCCATCTGCCGGCATTCGCCGAACGGGTGGTGGGCCGCGGCGGCCACGCAGGCCAGCAGCAGGCCGAGGGCCGGCGGGCAATGTGTCCATTTCATGGTTGTTGCTTTCTTTCCTGTGCCCATTTCACGGTGGCGGGCGAAGCGTCCGCCAGGGGAATGGCCAGGCGGTGCACGCTGCCGTCCCAGCCCTCCAGCGTCAGCCAGAGTTCGGCGTCGGGATCGAGGTTTTCCGGCACGCGCAAACTGGCGTCCATCCGGTACGGACTGCGCGTGAACAAGACGCCGGAGGTACGCATGTCGCCGCGTGGTTTGCCGGCCCGCAGATAGGCCGCCTTGAGCGAGTTCACGCAGCGCGGGCACGCCAGGCGGAATGTTTTCTCGTAAACCCCGTCATGCAGCTTCGGGGCTTCGGCGCGGGCCTCCGCCAGCCTGACCGGCCACGGGCCGACCTGGAATGGGCCGATTTCGCGCTGCCCCAGGCTGGCGCGGGCGGCCGGTTTCTGCATGGCCAGGTACGCCGGCAAATAGGCCAGCGGCAGGATCAGCAGCAGGCCGCTCAGATGGAAGCGCCAGCGTTTCCACGCGCCGGTGGCGGCCTTTCCTTGCAGCGCCGCCGCGGTTGCCTTGGCCGTGCGCTTCAGCCAGACCAGCAGGCCGGAAGCCACCATGGCGGTCAGCAGCAGCCCGAAGAAGAAATACACCAGCTTCAGCCACAGCCCGGCGAAGTCTCCGGTATGCAGCGGGCGCATCGATTTGGTGAACAGCTCCAGCCTGGAGTAGTCGGCAAGGCGCTGGACGTATTCCACCCGGGCCGTATAGGGGTTGACCTGGATGGATTCGCTCAGCAAGGGCCAACCGGCCGCCTGGCCGCGCACACCGATGGTGTGGAAGGCATGCGCGCCGAAGCCCAGAGAGAACGGCTCCACCGCCGGGAAGTGTTCGCGCATCGCCTGCGCTGCCCGGTCCAGGCCGATACGCGGCGCCGGCTGGCCGGCGGCCACCACGGGAATGTCTTCGCGGGCGACCAGCACCGGCAGATCGGGCGCCGTGGAGGGAAGCTCGTTGCCGGTGTCGTGCAGGATGGCATTCACCAGGAACCACAGCCCCGTCACCGCCATGACCAGGATGAAGGGTATCGACCAGATGCCGGCCAGCCGGTGCAGGTCGCCCCAGAACACTCGGCCGCCTTTGCCCAACCGCAGCCGGGGATGCGGGTACGCGCGCCAGAAGCGCTTGTAGACGACCATCCCGGTCACCAGCGAACCGAGCAGCGGCAAGGACAGCAGTGAAACCGCGTACCAGCCGAGGCTGTAGCCGTTGGTCAGCGGCATCAGCAGCCAGCCATGCAGCGCCCGGATGAATTGGCGAAACGACAGCCCGTCCGGCTCGCTGCCCTGGATGCGCCCGGTGTAGGGATTGACGTAATGCGAGACCAGGCTGCCGTCCGGGTGGTTGGCGCGTACCGTCCAGGCGAACATCGACTTCACGGGCCGTGTAATGCCCCGGATGACGACTTCGGGATGCTCGCGGGCAATGGCGGCGACGATTTCGTCGTAGCCCAGCATCCTGGCATCGCCCTCGGGCGGATGGGCGCGCACCGCCGGGTCGGCCAGCCAGACGATCTCCTGGCTGACGGTGGCGATGGTGCCGGTCAGGCACACGAAGAAAAGAAAGACCCAGATGGGCAGAGCCAGCCAGCTATGGGCCAGGAACCACCAGCGGGCGGAGGATTTGGATGGGTGCATGGGGGAGTCGCGAGCGCATGGGCCGAGGCATTCACGATGCCCCCGCCCTCTGACGGCGCAAGGTTAGAAGTTGCCGCGCAGGGTCAGCAGGAAATTGCGGGGCGCGCCAAACTGGCTGACGTTGTAGCTGTTGTAAATAGAGGCGTAGTAATACTTGTCAAACAAATTCTCGATATTCAATGCGGCAGACCAGGTCTTGTTGACCTGGTACGCGACCCGTGCATTCCAGATTGAATATCCTCCCTGAACAGGGTCTACCTTGGTGGCATTGCCGGTCCTCTGCTTGCTGCGGTAATTGACGCCGGTGCCGAAGCGCCACTTGCTCCATTCGCCGGGCAGTTGCCAGTCGGACCACAGGCGCAGCATGTGCTGGGGCGAGTTGTAATCGAATGGCTTGCCAATATTCGATGGAATACGGTCCTCCATATATTCGTTGCGGCTGTAGGTGTAACCCCCGCTGACTTGCCAGCCGAGTGCCAACTGGCCATGTGCTTCCATCTCGATGCCTTCGCTGCGAACCTTGCCTGCGGCACGCGAGCAATAACCGTTGCCGCCATTGCCGCAGACCATCGGGGCATCGTCGTCCCGAACAGCACGGTTCTTCTGGTCGACACGAAAAACAGCCGTTGATATGTTGAGTTTTCCATCGAAAAGCTCGCCTTTGATGCCGGTTTCGTAATTGGTGCCCACGATTGGCTGCAAGACGTTCAGTTGCACATCCGTGGCTGTCTGCGGCTGGAAGATATCGGCATAGCTGGCATAAAGCGACCACTGGGGCGTCAAGGCATAGACCACGCCTGCGTAGGGCGTGAAAATCCCCTTTTCCTTCATATCCTGGTAAGTGGTCGCGGCCGTACTTATTTCCGTGCGCATCGCATACCGATACCAGCTGGCACGCCCGCCCAGAACAAGGGCCAGATCGTCCGTCATGTGGCTGCGGAGCATGCCATACAGGCCCTTTTGCAGCGTTTCCCTCTCGGCATCCACAATTTGCGTCGGCGCGGTCGTTCCCAGCCTCGGGGCGTCATGGTTGAGATGGAAGACGTCATAGGTCGTGTGATTTTTGTACTGGATGTACCCATCGTCTCTTCTTTGCTTGGCGTAATTTCCGCCCAGCACCACATCGTGTGCTATTCCGAAGGTGTTGAATCGACCGGACAGGGTCGCGTCGAAACCCAGGGATTCCGCACCATAGTCATAGATATACCCCCAAGAGCCAACGGTTCCGCCATTCAGGGGAACACCTCCACTGGCGGTGGACTCGGTTGAGTCATATTTTTCATTGACGTAAGTGCTGGAGAACTTGAATTTCCAGTTGGAACTGATGCGGTGGTCCAGGTCAAGGAAAACCTGGGTTTCGCGACGCTTCGCGTCATTCCATCCAGCCCCCATATAGGTGGAGCGGGGTATATCCAGGGCACTCCCATCCGCATGGCGCAGAATGCCGGTGCCCGTCAAACTGGCGCCATTCAAGCCCGAATGCGCAATGCCGAATCCCACGCTGGTATCTGGCGTCGCATCGAAATCCAGTGCCGCATAGGCGTTGAGGCCCCGGTCGTGGATGGTGTCGATGAAAGAGCGCTTGTCCTCATAGTCCAGCACGACGCGGCTGCGTACCCGCCCCTCGTTGTCCAGGGCTCCGCCAGTTTCCAGCCGGGCTCCGTAGTTGTCCCAGGAGCCGATCCGGCCATCGATTTTGAGCGTTTTCTCCGCCAGGCCGCGCTTGCGCACCAGGTTGATGGCACCTCCGGGATTCCCGGCTCCTTCGAGCAATCCCTGGGCGCCGCGCAGCACCTCGATGCGGTCCAGATAGGCAGAGCTGGCCGTAAAGGTATTCCCCCAGCTCGAAGTGCGCAGCAGCGGCACGCCATCGTATTGGATGTTGGGGGCCTGGAATCCGCGTGAATAAAAGTCGCTTCCGCCGCCTGGCCGCTTGTAAACAGTGACGCCAGGGGTGTTTGCCAAGACCTCCTCCACCGTTTCCAGCCCTTGATCGTCCATTTGCTGCCGTGTGATCACGGTGACGGACTGCGGGATGTCCTTCAGGGATTGCACGCCTTTGAACAAGGTGGCACCGCGCGTGGCGTAAGAGCCCGAGTCTTCCGTGGCGGCGTTGCGCTCGGTCTGTCCCGTCACCTTGACTTCGCCCAGGGTGGTGTCCGCCCCCAAGGGGGCGGGAGCCAGCGTCCACGTCGCCCCGTTGTGCCGCGCCTCCAGGCCGGAGCCGCGCAGCAGTTGGCGCAGCGCTGCCTCGGCGTTGTGCGCGCCATGCACCGGCTGGCTCGTCTTGCCCGTGCCCAGGGCGGGCGAGAACACGAGTTGCACGCCCGACTGCTGGGCGAAGCGCGCCAGCGCGTCGGCCAGGGGCTGGGCGGGGATGTCGAACTGCGCGGTCTGCGCGTTCGCGTGCAGGCACAGGGCGGCCAGCGCGGCGGCGGTCAGGGTGAGGCGGAAGCGGTTGCGTTGCATGAGGTGGTTTTCCTTTCACCGCTACAACGAACCAGGGCCTTTGTTTCCTGAATGGAAATTTCGGTTGCTACAAGAACAGTAGCTTCTAGCGCTTGCTGGACAAGCGCTGGAGGCCATTTTTGCTTGAATTCTTGGATGGCTCAGCGGGCCGCGACGCTCCAGCGCCCCTGGGCCAGCCGCACGCGCACGGGCACGGCGGATGGCAGGGCGCGCACGAAGTCCTCGGCCTGTGCGATGCGCACCTGGCCCGACAGGCGCAGCGCCGCTGCGCCGCCATCCACGTCCACGGGGCGCGGCAGGTAGCGGCGCAGGCGCTCCACGGCTTCGCCCAGCGGCACGTCGTTCAGGGCCACCACGCCCTGGCGCCAGGGGGCGGCGGGCACGCCGGAGCGTACCTGCGGGGCGGCGGGGCCTTTCCCGGGGGCCATTGGCACGCGCAGGGCCTGGCCCGGGTGCAGTTCGTGTGCGGCGCGCACCTCGCCGTCCGCACCAAGGGATTCGACGCGCACGTGCCCGGATTCGACCTGTACTTCCACGTCGCCGCCTGGCAGGCGCTCGACGCCGAAGCGCGTGCCGAGCACGGTAACGCGCACGCCGCCGTCGCCGCCACTCCCGGATTGCGGCACGTCCACGACGAAGGGGCGCTCCGCGTCGCGCGCCACGTCGAAGAATGCCGCGCCCGCGAGCAGTTGCGCGCTGCGCCGCGCGGCGTAGTAGGCCAGTTGCACGCGGCTTTGCGCGTCGAGCGTGACGCTGCCGCCGTCGGGCAGCGGCTGGCGCAGCGTCTGCCCGTGGCCGGTGGCGGCCAGGTGCTGCCACTGGGGTAGGAGCAGGCGCAGGGCGCGCCATGCGCCGGAGCCCAGCACGCCTAGGCCCGCCACGCCGAGCAGGGCCGAGAGCGCGCGGCGACGCCCGCTGCCGCGCTTGGCTTGCGGCGCGCCGCCGTGCCAGCGCTCCATGGCAGCCTGCACGCGGTCCATGGCCAGCATCATGTCGCGCTCGACCATGTTGCGCGAGATGCCGAACTCCGCCGCCAGCGCGCCCTGGTCCTCGCCGTTGACGCGGTGGCGTAGGAAGACCTGGCGCGCGCGCTCGGGCACGGTGGCCAGCGCGGCCTCGACCGCGTCGATGGCCTGGCGGTACATCAGCGCCTCGGACTCGTCGGGCACGCCCTGGCCCACGCCGGGCAGCGCCTGCGCGTGGCGCTGCGTCACGCTGTCGTGGCGGCGGCGGTCGGTGACGAGGTTGCGCGCCATGGTGAAGACGTAGGCGCGGGCCTCGGATTCGCACTGCACGGGCGGGGTGTCGCGCAGGCCCATGTCGGCCAGACGCAGCCAGGTATCGTGCGCCACGTCGCGGGCCTCATCGGCGCTGCCGGTGCGGCGCGTGAGGTAGCGCACGAGGTCGCGGTAGCTGTCGCGAAAGCTCGCGAGCAGCGGCGAGGCGGCGGCCTGGGCGGTCATGGCGTTATCAGCGGCCGACCATGTTCTCAGGCACGACCCACTGGTCGAACTGCTCGCCCGTGACGTGGCCCGAGGCAATGGCCGCCTCGCGCAGGCTGGTGCCTTCCTTGTGGCCCTTCTTGGCGATGTAGGCGGCCTTGTCGTAGCCGATGTGCGGGTTCAGCGCGGTCACCAGCATCAGCGACTGCTTGACCAGGTAGTCGATGCGTTCGCGATTCGGCTCGATGCCCACGGCGCAGTTGTCGTTGAAGCTCACGATGCCGTCGGCCAGCAGGCGCACGCTCTGCAGGAAGTTGTGCGCGACGAGCGGGCGGAACACGTTCAGCTCGAAGTTGCCCGACATGCCGCCGATGTTGATGGCCACGTCGTTGCCCATGACCTGCGCGGCCAGCATGGTGACGGCCTCGCTCTGCGTGGGGTTGACCTTGCCGGGCATGATGGACGAGCCGGGCTCGTTCTCCGGGATGCTCAGCTCGCCGATGCCGCTGCGCGGGCCGCTGGCGAGCCAGCGCACGTCGTTGGCGATCTTGTTCATGCTGGCGGCCAGGGTCTTGAGCGCGCCGTGGGCGTGCACCAGCGCGTCCTGCGTGGCCAGCGACTCGAACTTGTTGGGCGAGGTGACGAAGGGCAGGCCGGTGATGGCGGCCAGTTCCTGGGCCACGCCTTCGGCGTAGCCCTTGGGCGCGTTCAGGCCCGTGCCCACGGCGGTGCCGCCGAGCGCGAGTTCGTAGAGGTGCGGCAGCGCGTCCTTCACGTGCCGGGCGCCGTGCTCCAGCTGGGCAACCCAGCCCGAAATTTCCTGGCCCAGCGTGAGCGGCGTGGCGTCCTGCAAATGGGTGCGGCCGATCTTGACGATGCCGTCGAAGTCCTTGGCCTTTTGCGCCAGGGTTTTGCGCAGCACCTCGATGGCGGGCAGCAGCTTGTTAGTGAGCGCATCCACGGCCGCGACGTGCGATGCGGTGGGGAACACGTCGTTGCTCGACTGGCTCTTGTTCACGTCGTCGTTGGGGTGCACCAGGCGGCCTTCGCCGCGCTCGCCGCCCAGCAGCTCGCTGGCGCGGTTGGCGATGACTTCGTTGAGGTTCATGTTGGTCTGCGTGCCCGAGCCGGTCTGCCAGACCACGAGGGGGAATTCATCGGGGTGCTTGCCGTCGATGACTTCCTGCGCGGCGGCGACGATGGCGTCCTTCTTCTTCGCGTCGAGCAGGCCCAGCGCGTGGTTGACGGCGGCCGAGGCGCGCTTGACCTGCGCCAGCGCACGGATGACCTCGCGCGGTTGGCGCTCGCCGGAGATGTCGAAGTTCTGCAGCGAGCGCTGCGTCTGCGCGCCCCAGAGCTTGTCGGCGGGGACTTCGATGGGGCCGAAGGTGTCACGTTCGATGCGGGAGGCATTGCGGGTGGTCATGTCAGGCGGGTTCCGATGGACAACGAATGGAGAAGGTCAGGAATGAAAACGCAGGCGCCGCCCGCAGCGGTGGTTCGGGCAGCCACCGGCAAGCATACATAAAACGAAAACCATTCTCATTCATGGGGTGCGCGGCAAACCGGGTATCAGCTTTGCGCAAGGGTGCGCGGCGATAATCCAGGAGCATTCGTTTTCCCAACAACTACAGCCCCCCACCATGAGCACCACCATCCGGTACCACGACCTCGTGGAATCCATTGCCGCGTCCCTGCAGTACATCAGCTACTACCACCCCGCCGACTACATCCAGCACCTGGCCCGCGCCTACGAGCGCGAGCAGAGCCCGGCGGCCAAGGACGCGATGGCGCAGATCCTCACCAACAGCAAGATGAGCGCCACGGGCCACCGCCCGATCTGCCAGGACACCGGCATCGTCAACGTCTTCCTGAAGGTCGGCATGGACGTGCGCTGGGAAGGCTTTCCCGCCGGCCTGGGCCTGGAAGACGCCATCAACGAAGGCGTGCGCCGCGGCTACAACCACCCGGACAACACGCTGCGTGCCTCGGTCGTCGCCGACCCGCAGTTCGCCCGCAAGAACACCAAGGACAACACCCCCGCCGTCATCAGCGTGCAGATCGTGCCCGGCAGCGCGGTGGACGTGACCGTGGCCGCCAAGGGCGGCGGCAGCGAGAACAAGTCCAAGATGGTCATGATGAATCCCAGCGACAACCTGGTGGACTGGGTGCTCAAGACCGTGCCCACGATGGGTGCGGGCTGGTGCCCGCCCGGCATGCTGGGCATCGGCATCGGCGGCACGGCGGAGAAGGCCGTGCTGCTGGCCAAGGAAAGCCTGATGGAAGACCTGGACATGTACGCGCTGCAGGCCAAGGCCGCGCGCGGCGAGAAGCTGGACCAGGTGGAAGAGCTGCGCCTGGAGCTGTACGAGAAGGTCAACGCGCTGGGCATCGGCGCGCAGGGCCTGGGCGGCCTCGCTACCGTGCTGGACATCAAGATCAAGATGTATCCCACGCACGCGGCCAGCAAGCCCGTGGCCATGATCCCCAACTGCGCCGCCACGCGCCACGCGCACTTCGTGCTGGACGGCAGCGGCCCCGTGTACCTGGAGGCGCCCAGCCTGGACCTGTGGCCCAAGATCGACTGGGAGCCCGACTACAACAAGTCCAAGCGCGTCGATCTGAATACGCTGACCAAGGAAGAGGTGGCGAGCTGGAAGCCCGGCGACACGCTGCTGCTGAACGGCAAGATGCTCACCGGCCGCGACGCCGCGCACAAGCGCATCCAGGACATGCTGGCCAAGGGTGAGAAGCTGCCCGTGGACTTCACCAACCGCGTCATCTACTACGTGGGCCCCGTGGATCCCGTGGGCGATGAGGCTGTGGGCCCCGCCGGCCCCACCACCGCCACGCGCATGGACAAGTTCACCGACATGATGCTGGAGAGAACCGGCCTCATCGCCATGATCGGCAAGGCCGAGCGCGGCCCCGTGGCCATCGAGAGCATCAAGAACCACAAGAGCGCTTACCTCATGGCCGTGGGCGGCGCCGCCTACCTGGTCAGCAAGGCCATCAAGCAGGCCAAGGTCGTCGGCTTCGAGGACCTGGGCATGGAAGCCATCTACGAGTTCGACGTGGTGGACATGCCCGTCACCGTGGCCGTGGACGCGGGCGGCACCAGCGCCCACATCACCGGCCCGGCGGAATGGAGCAAGCGCATTGCCAGCGGGGAGTTCAAGGGCATTGAAGTGGCATCGGCCTGACGGGGCATCTTGCCTTCTGTGAAAAAACAAAACCGCCCTGGGGCGGTTTTGTTTTCCGGGCAAGCGCTTTCCGGGATGGCGGCAGGCCTGCTCAGAACTTCTTGGTCACGAACAGGTTCAGCGAGCGCTCCGCGCCCGGCATCTGTCCATACGGGGCGTAGCGGCGGTCGGTCAGGTTGTTGAGCTCGGCCACCATGCCCAGGCCGGCGCCGAAGTCCGCATGGGCGCGCAGGTTGAGCGTGCCGTAGCCGGCGGCCGAACCGGCCAGCGTGCCGGTGTCGCCACGCAGCTCGACCTTGCTTTCGCCGCGCACGAACAGGTCCACGCTGCCCGTGATGTGGTCCCAGCGCCAGTCCTTGCGCAGCCCGAGCTTGCCGGAGAACGTGGGCGAGCCGCCGTCATACGTGTTGTAGCCATTGCCGTAGCGCAGCTGGCGGCGCATGGCGGCGAACGAGGTGTACGGCGTCAGGCCCCATGCGCCGAGCGCGTGCTCGGCGTACAGCTCCAGGCCCGAGCTGTGCGCGGCATCGACGTTCTGGTACGTGCCCGTGGTGCCGGAGGACACGGTGGCGATGTAGTCCTTCGAGCGGGCGTGGAACAGCGTGGCGTCCAGCACCGTGCCGTCGGCCGCGTAGCGCGCGCCCAGTTCGTAGGTGGTCGATGTCTCGGGCTTCAGGTCGGGGTTGCCGGTCAGCGTGGTGCCGCCGCCGGTGGTGGTCAGGAAAAGCTGGCCCAGCGTCGGGTAGATGTAGCCCTGCGAGACGTTGGCGCGCAGCGCCAGGCGGCTGGAAGGCGTCCACACCAGGCCGGCTGAACCCAGGAACTGGCTGTCGGAGCCGTCCTTGGTCGCGTTGGCCTTGCCGTTGGTGGCGGATTCGCGCAGGTCCGAGCGCACGCGCGAGCCGCGCGCGCCCAGGGTGGCGGTCAGGGTGTCGTTCAGTGCGATCTCGTGCTGGCCGAACACCGACAGCGTGCGCGTCTTGGCGTCGTCGTAGCGCAGCGAGGTCGTGGTGGTGCCCGGCGGGGTGCGCGTGGTGTCCGTCGCCTTGTCGGCGGCCAGGCCGTCGTCCTCCCATTCGACGCCCGCCACGGTGCGGCTGCCGGGCGAGAACTTCATCTCCGCGCGCATGGTCAGGCCGCTGGTGGTCTGCTTGTCGATGGACGTGGACAGCACGCGGATCTTCATCGGGCCGGCGGCGGTGCTGACGTCGTTGCGGAAATCGCGGTCGATGGTCTGGCGGTACAGGTTGACGCCGAGCTTGGTCAGCCATGGCGTCAGCTGCGTGCCTTCGTAGAACAGCGAGACCTTGCGCAGGTCGCGGTGCGGCAGCGCGATGAGGAAGCCCGGCTGGCCCACGTACACATTGGCCGCCAGGTCGTAGGCCTGGGCCTTGACGCCGAAGTAATGCTGGCCGAGCCGGTAGCCCAGGTGGCCCGAGACGTTGCGGTCTTCCACGTCGGAGGGCGCCAGCGTGCCTTCGGGCGTGCGGCGGTCGCCCTGCTTCATGCGGCCTGCGCTGAGGTTGTAGTCCAGCGCGCCCGGCCCCGCGTTGACGGTGCCCGCCGCCGTGGCCGAGGCGCGGTGGCCGCGCGTGGCCGACAGGTAGCCCGCCGTGGCGCTGAGGCTGAAGGGTTTGGCGGCACCCGTCTTGGTGACGATGTTGATCACCCCGCCGATGGCGCTGCTGCCCGAGACCACTGAGGACGAGCCGCGCACGATCTCGATGCGCTCGATCGTCGTCGGATCCACCAGCACGGGCTGGCCGTAGTTGGTGTGGTCGGTCAGCTTCTGTCCGTCGATCAGGATGGCCACGCGCCGCGCCGATTCGCCCCGGATGGCGATGCGCTCGATGCCTTCCTCCGAGATCTGCACGCCCGGCACGTCGCGCAGCAAGGTGGCGATGGACACCGGCGCGGTCTGTTCGATGGCTTCGCCCGAGATCACCGTGATCGAGGCGGGACTGCGCATCACCTCGGTCGGCAGGCCGGTGCCGATGACGGTGACCGTGTCGAGCTCCTTGACTTCGGTTTGCGCGAGGGCGGGTGCGGTGGCGGCGGCTGCGCAGAATCCCGCGCCGAGCATGAGGGCGCGGCCCAGTTGAGACATGACGGTTCCTTTCGTCGAGAGACAAGCTGAGGCCTGTACCTGGCGAAAGGCTGGGGAGGCACGAAAGAAATGCATGTTACATGGTGTTTTGATAATGAGAATTGATTGCAATCAATGCGGACGTGCATTGCCCGCGCTTCGGGTTCCGGCGGCGCTACCATCGCGGTCTTTGGCTGAAGCCCGCAGGAGTTCCGAATGACGCTCGACACCGCTGCATCCCCCACGCCCGCCGCCTGGCGGGTCGTGTGCCTGTGCGCGGGCTGGTGCGGCGTCTGCCGCGAGTACCGGTCCGTGTTCGACGCGCTGGCCGTGGCGCATCCGCAGGTGCGTTTCGACTGGGTGGACGTGGAGGACGAAGAAGCGCTGGTGGACGATGTCGATGTCGAAACCTTTCCCACGCTCCTGATCGCCGATGCGCGGCAGGCGCATTTTTTCGGTCCGCTGCTGCCCCAGGCGGGCGTGCTGGAGCGGCTGCTGGCCAATCTGCAGCGCGGCGCATCCGGTTCGGAGGGCGCGTCCGCCGAGGCGCAGGCGCTGTGGCTGCGTCTGCGCGCCGCGCGTGAATAAGGGGCGGATGGGCGCCGGTCTTTGCCAAAGAGGGCGCAAAAGGATACAATGCGAGTCTCACGACCAAACGGGCGGGTACCAACCGCCCGTTTTTTTTGGTCGAATGGATTGTGGAGCTCGAAGCTGCCGGAACCAGGGGAGAGAACCAGGGTTCGGGTGGCTGTCGGGTTTTTCGTATTGGCAGGATCGAACCGAACCCGTGGCATTGCAGCAAATCGTTGAACAAACCGTGACCGGACTGGGCTACGACCTGGTGGAAATAGAGCGTTCCGCCGGGGGCTTGCTGCGCATTACCATCGATTGGCCCTGGCAGCCGCCCGTGGAAGGCGCGCAGCCGTTGCCGGAGCAGTTCGTTACCGTCGAGGACTGCGAAAAGGTCACGCGCCAGCTGCAATTCGCCCTGGAGGTCGATGGTGTCGATTACAAGCGCCTGGAGGTCTCTTCCCCGGGGATCGACCGGCCGCTGCGCAACACGCTGGATTTCGAGCGCTTCACCGGCGAAGTGATCGACATCACGCTGAAGGCCCCCATGGGGGCTGCTGCCGCGGGCCAGGTCAGCGCCAACCGCAAGAAATTTCGTGGCCAGCTCTCCCGTGCCGAGGCCGGGGGCTGGCAGATCGTCTGGAGTGACGAGCCTCCCCTGAAGCCGGGACAGAAGGTCAGCAAGAAGCGTGTGCCCGCGCCGCTGCAGGTGCTGGGCTTCACGCTCGATGAGCTGCGCGAGGCGCGCCTCGCGCCCATCGTCGATTTCAAGGGGCGCGGCGCCAAGAAGGCGCCGGCGCAGGGCTAGTCGTCAAAAAGCATGGGGTGATCGGCTGGGTGCGGCTGGCGCCCGGGTGATTGGAAAAATAGGAGAGTCGTCGCATGAATCGCGAACTGTTGATGCTGGTCGAGGCCATTTCGCGCGAGAAGAACGTCGAGCGCGACGTGGTTTTCGGGGCGGTGGAGCTGGCCCTGGCCCAAGCCACCAAGAAGCTGTACGAGGGCGAGGTGGACATTCGCGTGTCCATCGACCGCGACAGCGGCAACTACGAGACTTTCCGCCGCTGGCTGGTCGTGCCCGACGATGCCGGCCTGCAGAATCCCGATGCCGAGGAACTGCTGATGGATGCGCAAGAGCGTGTCGAAGGCATCCAGGTAGGCGAGTACATCGAGGAAACCATTGAGTCGCTGCCCATCGGCCGCATCGGTGCCATGGCCGCCAAGCAGGTCATCCTGCAGAAGATTCGCGACGCCGAGCGCGAGATGCTGCTCAACGACTTCATGAGCCGTGGCGAGCGCATCTTCACCGGCACCGTCAAGCGCATGGACAAGGGCGACATCATCGTCGAGTCCGGCCGCGTGGAAGGCCGCCTGCGCCGTTCCGAGATGATCCCGAAGGAAAACCTGCGCAACGGCGACCGCGTGCGCGCCATGATCATGGAGGTGGACCTGACGCTGCGCGGCGCGCCCATCATCCTGTCGCGTGCGGCGCCCGAGTTCATGATCGAGCTGTTCCGCAACGAAGTCCCCGAAATCGAGCAGGGCTTGCTGGAAATCAAGAGCTGCGCGCGCGACCCTGGCAGCCGCGCCAAGATCGCCGTGCTGAGCCATGACAAGCGCGTGGACCCGATCGGCACCTGCGTCGGCGTGCGTGGCACGCGCGTGAATGCCGTGACCAATGAGCTCGCGGGCGAACGCGTGGACATCGTGCTGTGGAGCGACGATCCAGCGCAGTTCGTCATCGGCGCGCTGGCGCCTGCCAACGTGCAGTCCATCGTGGTCGATGAGGAAAAGCACGCCATGGACGTGGTGGTGGACGAGGAAAACCTTGCCATCGCCATCGGCCGCGGCGGGCAGA
Organism: Acidovorax sp. YS12; assembly: GCA_021496925.1. Taxonomy (NCBI): domain Bacteria; kingdom Pseudomonadati; phylum Pseudomonadota; class Betaproteobacteria; order Burkholderiales; family Comamonadaceae; genus Acidovorax; species Acidovorax sp. YS12. The sequence continues at coordinate 1,484,369 of CP053915.1, read as the reverse complement.
ACGTGCGCCTGGCTTCCGACCTCACGGGCTGGAAGATCAACATCATGGACGCGGCCGAGTCGGCGCAGAAGCAGGCCGAGGAAACCAGCGCCACGCGCAAGCTGTTCATGGAAAAGCTCGATGTGGACGAGGAAATCGCCGACATCCTGATCGCCGAAGGCTTCGAGAGCCTGGAGGAAGTGGCCTATGTGCCGATCCAGGAGATGCTCGACATCGAGAGCTTCGACGAGGACACCGTCAACGAGCTGCGCGCGCGTGCCAAGGATGCGCTGCTCACCCTGGAAATCGCCCGCGAGGAAAGCGTGGGCAGCGCGTCGCAGGACCTGCGCGACCTCGAAGGCCTGACGCCAGACTTGCTGGGCAAGCTGGCCGAGGGCGGCGTGCACACGCGCGACGACCTGGCCGATCTGGCCATTGATGAGCTGACCGAACTGACCGGCCAGTCCGCTGAAGACGCCAAGGCATTGATCCTGAAGGCGCGCGAGCACTGGTTCACGGGGCAAGAGTAAAGGTCAGGGAGGTACGTACCGAATATGTCGATGAACACTGTCGCCGAGTTTGCCGCTGAACTCAAAAAATCGCCCGAAACCCTCCTGGAGCAGCTCAAGGCCGCCGGGGTGGCCAAGGCTTCGTCGCAGGACGCCCTGACCGAGCCTGACAAGCAGAAGCTGCTTGCCTACCTGCAGGCCAGCCATGGCACGGCCGAGCGCAAGAAGATCACGCTGGTCAAGAAGTCCACCAGCGAGATCAAGCAGGCCGATGCCACGGGCCGGGCGCGCACGATCCAGGTGGAGGTGCGCAAGAAGCGCACCCTCATCAAGCGTGACGAGACCGACGCCGAGGCCTCTGGCGCTGCCATGCATGCCGCGCCGTCCCAGGAGGACCAGGAACTGGTGCGCCGCGAGGAAGAGGCGCGCCGCCAGGCCGAGCTGATCAGCCGCCAGGAAGAAGAGCTGGTGGAGCAGCGCCGCGAACGCGAGGAGCGCGAACGCCGCGAGCGCGAGGCCGAGGAGCGTGCTGCTGCCTACGCTGCGCAGGAGGCGCAGAAAAAGGCACAGGCCAACGCCGCGCGCGAGGAAGCCCAGCAGCAAGCCGCTGCCGACGCCTCGGCCCGTGCCGTGGCCCAGGCCGAGGCCCGCGCCAAGGCGGAAGCCGAGTCCCAGGCCCGTGCGGCCGAGGAGTCCGCGCGTGCCAAGGATCTGGACGAGCGCCGCCGCAAGGCCCTGGCGGAGGCCGAGGCCATTCGCGCCATGATGGCCGCGCCCAAGAAGGTGCTGGTGGCCAAGAAGCCGGTGGAAGAGCCCAAGCCCGCCGCTGCGCCCGCGGCCGACGCCAAGAAGGGCACGCTGCACAAGCCTGCAGCAGGCAGCGCTGGCGCACGCGCCGGTGCCCCGGCGGCGGCGCCTGGCGGTGCCGGCAAGGAGGTCAAGTCCGCCAAGCTGTCCTCGAGCTGGGCCAACGACACCGCCAAGAAGAAGGAAATCAAGACCCGCGGCGATACCAGTGGCGGCGTGGGGCGCAACAACTGGCGCGGCGGTCCGCGCGGCCGCCGTGGCAATGACCGTGATGAGCGCCAGCACCAGCAGGCCGCGCCGGTCGAGGCGCGCATCATCGAAGTGCACGTGCCCGAGACCATCACCGTGGCTGAGCTGGCGCACAAGATGGCCATCAAGGCGAGCGAGGTCATCAAGGCGCTGATGAAGATGGGGCAGATGGTCACCATCAACCAGCCGCTGGACCAGGATACGGCCATGATCGTGGTCGAGGAAATGGGCCACAAGGCCGTGGTGGCTGCGCTGGACGACCCCGAGGCCTTCACCGACGAGGAAGTGTCGAACCAGCAGGCCGAGCTGCTGCCGCGTGCGCCCGTGGTCACTGTCATGGGCCACGTGGACCACGGCAAGACCTCGCTGCTGGACTACATCCGCCGCTCCAAGGTGGCGGTGGGCGAAGCCGGCGGCATTACGCAGCACATCGGCGCCTACCATGTGGAAACGCCGCGCGGCGTGGTGTCGTTCCTCGACACCCCCGGCCACGAGGCCTTCACGGCCATGCGTGCCCGCGGCGCCCAGGCGACCGACATCGTCATCCTGGTGTGCGCGGCCGACGACGGCGTGATGCCCCAGACGCGCGAAGCCATCAAGCACGCGAAGGCGGCCAAGGTGCCCATCGTCGTCGCCATCACCAAGGCCGACAAGCACGAAGCCAATCCCGAGAAGGTCAAGCAGGAGCTGGTGGCCGAAGAGGTGGTGCCCGAAGAATATGGCGGCGACTCGCCCTTCGTGGCCGTCTCCAGCAAGACCGGCATGGGCATCGACGAGCTGCTGGAGCAGGTGCTGCTGCAGGCCGAGGTGCTGGAGCTGAAGGCCCCGGTGGACGCCATGGCCAAGGGCCTGGTGATCGAGGCCCAGCTCGACAAGGGCCGCGGCCCCGTGGCCACGGTGCTGGTGCAGTCCGGCACGCTCAAGGTGGGCGACGTGGTGCTGGCCGGCCAGACCTATGGCCGCGTGCGCGCCATGAACGACGAAAACGGCAAGGCGACGAAATCTGCTGGCCCTTCCATCCCCGTGGAAATCCAGGGCCTGTCGGAAGTACCGCAGGCCGGTGACGAATTCATGGTGCTGTCCGACGAGCGCCGCGCCCGTGAAATCGCCACCTACCGTGCGGGCAAGTTCCGCAACACCAAGCTGGCCAAGCAACAGGCCGCCAAGCTGGAGAACGTCTTCGCCGAGATGCAGGCGGGCGAGGTGCAGACCCTGCCCATCATCATCAAGGCCGATGTGCAGGGCTCGCAGGAGGCGCTGGCCGCCTCGCTGCTCAAGCTCTCGACCGACGAAGTGCGCGTGCAGCTGGTGTACGCCGGCGTGGGCGGCATCAGCGAAAGCGACGTGAACCTGGCCATCGCCTCCAAGGCGCTGGTCATCGGCTTCAACGTGCGTGCCGACGCCAATGCCCGCAAGGCGGCCGAGACCAACGACGTTCAGCTGAACTACTACAACATCATCTACGACGCGGTCGATGATCTGAAGGCCGCCATGTCCGGCATGCTGGCCCCCGAGCAGCGCGAGGAAGCCCTCGGCACGGCCGAAATCCGCACGGTGTTCGTGGCCTCCAAGATTGGCACAGTGGCCGGTTCGTACGTCACGTCGGGCCAGGTCACGCGCGGCTGCCGTTTCCGCCTGCTGCGCGAGAACGTCGTCATCTACACGGGCGAGGTCGAGTCGGTGCGCCGCATGAAGGACGACGTCAAGGAAGTCAAGGAAGGCTTCGAGTGCGGTATCAAGCTCAAGAACTACAACGACATCCGCGAAGGCGATGTGCTGGAGCTCTTCGAGATCAAGGAAATCGCGCGGACCCTGTAAGCCATGGCAGCGAAGAAATCCTCCACGCCGGGCCGCGGCTTCAAGGTCGCGGACCAGATCCAGCGCGATCTGTCCGAGCTGATCCGCGAGTTGAAAGACCCGCGCATCGGCATGGTGACGCTGCAGGCCGTCGAGGTGACGCCAGACTACGCTCACGCCAAGGTGTTCTTCAGCGTCCTCATCGGCGACGCGGACGCCACCCAGGAGGCGCTGAACCAGGCCGCGGGCTTCCTGCGCAACGGCCTGTTCAAGCGCCTGCACATCCATACGGTGCCCACGCTGCATTTCCTGTTCGACCGCACCACCGAGCGCGCGGCCGACATGAATGCGCTGATCGCGCGCGCGGTCGCCTCGCGTTCCAAGGACGACGACGCAGCATGACCGAACGCGCTCCCCGCATCCGGGTGCAGCGGCGCCCGGTGCACGGAGTGCTGCTGCTCGACAAACCCCTGGGTTTTTCCAGCAACGACGCCTTGCAGAAGGTGAAGTGGCTGTTGCGCGCCGAGAAGGCCGGCCACACCGGCACGCTCGACCCGCTGGCCAGTGGCGTGCTGCCGCTGTGCTTTGGCGCCGCCACCAAGTTCAGCCAGCTGCAGCTCGATGCGCCCAAGACCTACGAGGCCGTCGCCCTGCTCGGCATGACCACCAGCACCGGCGACGCCGAGGGCGAGGTGCTGCAGCGCCGCGAGGTCGATCCCGCCCAGCTCACGCCCGAGCGCCTGGCCGCCGTGCAGGCGCAGTTCACCGGCCCCATCCGCCAGGTCCCGCCGATGCACAGCGCCCTGAAGAAGGACGGCAAGGCGCTGTACGAGTACGCGCGCGCCGGCGTGGAAGTCGAGCGGCCCGCGCGCGATGTCGAGATTCATGCATTGAATCTGGCCCTAACCCAAGCTGGGCAAGCGCAACCAGCTATCAAAATAAGAGTCCAGTGCAGCAAGGGCACCTATATCCGCACCCTGGGCGAGGACATCGGCCAGGCACTGGGCTGCGGTGCGCACCTCAGCTTTCTGCGCCGCGTCGAAACCGGCGGCATTGGCGTGGCGCGCTGCGTCACGCTGGCGCAGCTCGAAGCCATGGCCGAAGACGAGCGTCTGGCCTGCGTGCAGCCGGTGCAGACCCTGCTGGCTGGTCATGCCGTGGTCACGCTGAATGAGCAGGATGCCGGGCGCTTCCTCTCCGGCATGCGCCGGCGCGGGCCCTGGCCCGATGCCGGCGCCGTGGCCGTCTACGCCGAGCATCCGCCCGCGCTGCTGGGCGTGGCCCATGCGCGGCAGGGCGAACTGATTCCCGACCGCCTGCTCAGTCCCCTCGAAATACAGCAAATCCTGCAAGGCCCGCACAACGGTGCCGAACCCTCCAAGACACATTGAAAGCCACCCGCTATGAGCACTCAAATCCGCAACATCGCCATCATTGCCCACGTTGACCATGGCAAGACGACCATGGTCGACCAGCTGCTGCGCCAGTCCGGCACGTTCGCTGCGCACGAGAAGGTCGTCGATACCGTGATGGACAACCACGCCATCGAGCGCGAGCGCGGCATCACCATCCTGGCCAAGAACTGCGCCGTGAGCTGGGAAGGCACGCACATCAACATCCTCGATACACCCGGCCACGCGGACTTCGGCGGCGAGGTGGAGCGCGCCCTGTCCATGGTGGACGGCGTGGTGTTGCTGATCGACGCGCAGGAAGGCCCGATGCCGCAGACGCGCTTCGTCACCAAGAAGGCGCTGGCCCTGGGCCTCAAGCCCATCGTGGTGGTGAACAAGGTGGACAAGCCCGGCGCCAACCCCGACAAGGTGGTGAACGCCGCGTTCGACCTGTTCGACAAGCTGGGCGCGAACGACGAGCAGCTCGACTTCCCCGTGGTCTATGCCTCGGGCATCAACGGCTGGAGCGCGCTGGAGCAGGGCGCCCCGGGCGAGCAGTGGGGCCCCGACATGTCGGCCCTGTTCAACACCGTCCTGAAGCATGTGCCTTCGGTCAAGGGTGACCCGGACGCGCCGGTGCAGATGCAGATTTCCGCGCTCGACTACTCCACCTTCGTGGGCCGTATCGGCGTGGGCCGCATCAACACCGGCACGCTGCGCGCGGGCCAGGACGTGGTGGTCATGGCCGGGCCCGATGGCGCCAGCTACAAGGGCCGCGTCAACCAGATCCACAAGTTCCAGGGCCTGGACCGCGTGCAGGTCAACGAGGCCGGCCCGAGCGACATCGTGCTGGTCAACGGCATCGAGAACATCGGCATTGGCGAGACCATCACCGACCCGCTGAACCCGCAGCCGCTGCCCATGCTGAAGATCGACGAGCCCACGCTGACCATGAACTTCTGCGTGAACACCTCGCCGCTGGCCGGCCGCGAAGGCAAGTTCGTCACCAGCCGCCAGATCTGGGACCGCCTGCAGAAGGAGCTGCGCTCGAATGTGGCGCTGCGCGTCAAGGAAACCGACGAGGACGGCATTTTCGAAGTGTCCGGTCGCGGTGAACTGCACCTGACCATCCTGCTGGAAGAAATGCGCCGCGAAGGCTACGAGCTCGCGGTGTCCAAGCCGCGCGTGGTGTTCAAGGACATCGACGGCGAGCGCTGCGAGCCGATCGAGCTGGTGACCGCCGACATCGAGGAAGGCCACCAGGGCGGCGTCATGCAGGCCCTGGGCGAACGCAAGGGCGAGCTGGTCAACATGGAACCCGATGGCCGGGGCCGCGTGCGCCTGGAGTACCGCATCCCGGCGCGCGGCCTGATCGGCTTCACCAACGAGTTCCTGAACCTGACCCGTGGTTCCGGCCTGATCTCCAACATCTTCGACAGCTACGAGCCGCACAAGGGCGAGATCGGCGGCCGCAAGAACGGCGTGCTGATCTCCATGGACGACGGTGAAATCTTCACCTACGCCCTGGGCAAGCTGGACGACCGTGGCCGCATGTTCGTCAAGGCCGGCGATCCGGTGTACGAAGGCATGATCGTCGGCATCCACAGCCGCGACAACGATCTGATCGTCAACGCCACCCGCACCAAGCAGCTGACCAACTTCCGCGTCAGCGGCAAGGAAGATGCCATCAAGATCACGCCGCCTATCGACCTGACGCTGGAATACGGCGTCGAGTTCATCGAGGACGACGAACTGGTGGAAATCACGCCCAAGAGCATTCGCCTGCGCAAGCGCCACCTGAAAGAGCACGAGCGCAAGCGCGCCAGCCGCGAAGGCGCATAAGCCCTTCCCGCCATGCAAAAAACCCGGCGCTGCCGGGTTTTTTTTAAGGGTTTTTCGGGGTTTGGCCTTGCTGGGCAAGCGCTGGCAGCTATTCTTTTAATAGTTTCACGCCGCTGCCAGAGCCGGTTCGATGCGCCGCACGTCCACCAGCGCGATGCGGCGCTTGTCCATGCGCAGCACCTCGAAGCGCAGGCCCATGGCCTCCAGCACCTCGCCCTCGGCGGGCAACTGCTCCAGCCGCGCCAGCAGGAAGCCGGCCACCGTGCTGTAGTCGTCGCTGTCGGCCAGCGGGCGCACGTCGGTCGCGGCTTCGAGTGCGTGCAGGTCGGCCAGGCCATCGACGATCCAGTGCCCCGGCGTGGCCTGGGGCTGGATCTCGGTTTGCTCGCCTTCGTCGGGGAACTCGCCGGCAATGGCTTCGAGCAGGTCGATGGGCGTCACCAGGCCGAGGATGCTGCCGAACTCGTCGCTGATCAGCGCCACCTGGGCGCGTGAGTGGCGCATCTGCTCCACCAGCTTGACCACGTTCACCGAGGCCGGCACCACCAGCGGCTGGCGCAGGCTGCGCGTCAGGTCGATCTTGCCGTAGGCCAGCAGGTCGGCCAGCAGGTCGCGCGCGCGCGCCACGCCCGCGAGGCGGTCGAGCTCGCCATGGGCCACCGGAAAGAGGCCGTGGCGCGTCTGCACCAGCTGCGCGCGCAGTGCTTCGGGCTCCTGGTCCAGGTCGATCCACTGGATGTCGGCGCGCGGCGTCATCACCGACTGGGCGCTGCGCTCGGCCAGCGACAGCACGCCGCTGACCATGTGGCGCTCCTGCTGGCCGAAGGCCGGTGCTTCCGCGGGGCTGTCCGGTGCATGCGGGGTATCGCTGGCCGGGGTGTTGCGGCCGCCGAGCAGGCGCAGGATGGAGTCGGCCGTGCGCTCGCGCAGCGGCACGCGCGCCTCGTTGCGCAGCACGTTGCGGCGCGCCCACTGGTTGAAGAACTCGATCATGATCGAGAAGCCGATGGCCGCATACAGGTAGCCCTTGGGCAGGTGGAAGCCCAGGCCCTCGGCCAGCAGGCTCAGGCCGATCATGAGCAGGAAGCTCAGGCACAGCACCACCACGGTGGGGTGGGCGTTGACGAAGCGTGTCAGTGGCTTGGAGGCCAGCAGCATCACGGCCATGGCGATGACGACGGCCGCCATCATCACGGCCAGGTGGTCGACCATGCCCACGGCGGTGATGACCGAGTCGAGCGAGAACACCGCGTCGAGCAGCACGATCTGCGCCACGACCACGCCAAAGCTGGCGTAGGCCCGCGGGGCATCGCTGCTGCTGTGCTGCGAGCCTTCCAGGCGCTCGTGCAGCTCGGTGGTGGCCTTGAACAGCAGGAACAGCCCGCCGACCAGCAGGATCAGGTCGCGCCCCGAAACACTCACCGGCCCGGCGCTGAACAGGGGCGTGGTGAGCGTGACCAGCCAGGACATGGCCGACAGCAGCACCAGGCGCATGCCCAGCGCGAGGCCCAGGCCGATCACGCGGGCCCTGTCGCGCTGGTCGGGCGGCAGCTTGTCGGCCAGGATGGCGATGAACACGAGGTTGTCCACCCCGAGCACGATCTCCAGCACGATCAGCGTGAACAGGCCGATCCAGATCGAAGGGTCCGAGACCCAGTGCAGGTTCAGCCATTCCATGGCGAAGCTCCTGCAGCCGTGTCAGGGCGGGGTGCACATGGCGCGGGGCGCGGCGCGGAATCAGGGGAGGGAGGGAGGAGGGAGAGGGGCGCAGTCATGCGCCATCGGGGAGGAGGTTCCATAGCAGGCTGGAATCATAACCAAAGGCAGCCGCCTGCGCCCGGAGGGCGGTGCGCGGGGCTGCCGCGCGGTGGGGAAAAAACGCCTGGCTACCAGGGAGGAGAACCCTTTGGCTGGCAAAAACGACCCTTGGGCCCGTACCAGGCCGGAGTCGCCCCACGATGAAACCTATTTCGTCAGGATCAGCTTGCCGAGCTTGGTGGCTTGCAAGCGGTAAATGGAGCCGTTGTGCACGATGGACACGGCCTTTTGTCCTTGCAGCAGGGCGCTGCTGTCCACGGCACCCGCAGGCAGCGGGCCATCGAACAGGGCGGCGGCTGCGGGCATGCCCTGGGCGTTCAGAACAGGCAGGTGGTACGGCGTCGTGGCGGTCAGGCTGCTGTGCATGTCGAGTCCTTCAATCAACTTTGTTAATGATAACCATTAGCATTTAAAAATGCAAGAGGGCTTGAAGTTTTTTTGTTGGAGGGTGTGTGGTGAGAGGGGGAGGGGGGCGGGCTGCCTGCGCAGCCCGCCGCGCGGGGCGTTTACTGGGGGTCGGTGACGAAGCCGATCTTGCGCACGCCGGCGCGCTGGGCTGCCGCCATGGCCTGGGCCACGCGCTCGTAGCGCACGTTCTTGTCGCCGCGGATGTGCAGGTCGGGCTGCGGCTCTTTCGCCGCCTCGGCCTCCAGTTGCCGCACGAGATCCTCGTCGGTGATGGCGAACTCGTTCCAGTGGTACTTGCCATCGGCGTCCACCGTCAGGCGCACGGTTTCCGGCTTGGTCTCCTCGGGCTGGTTCTGGGCCTTGGGCAGGTCCACGTTGACCGAGTGCTTCATCACCGGCACGGTGATGATGAAGATGATGAGCAGCACCAGCATGACGTCGACGAGCGGCGTCATGTTGATCTCGTTCATCACCTCATCGGCGTCGTCCTGGGTTCCGAAAGCCATGGCTTACGCGCCTTTCTTCAGGGGCAGCACCTTGGCCGTCTCGCCGCTGGCCGAGACGCGCGCGCCCGTCACGAAGTAGGCGTGCATGTCATGGGCGAAGCTGTTGAGGCGGTTCAGGATGGACTTGTTGCCGCGCACCAGCGCGTTGTAGCCCAGCACCGCGGGAATGGCCACGGCCAGGCCCAGGGCCGTCATGATGAGCGCCTCGCCGATGGGGCCTGCGACTTTGTCGATGGTCGATTGCCCCGACGTGCCGATGGCCACCAGCGCGTGGTAGATGCCCCACACGGTGCCGAACAGGCCGATGAAGGGAGCCGTCGAGCCCACCGAGGCCAGGATGGCCAGGCCCGATTGCAGGCGCGCGGTGAATTCGTCGATGCAGTTGCGCAGGCAGCGCGTGACCCAATCGCTGACGTCCAGGGTGTCGTGCAGGTGGGCCTTGGTATTTCGGTGGTGGGCGGTGGCTTCGCGTCCTTCCAGCGCCAGGTGGCGGAAGGGGTTGGTGGGATCAGTGCCGAGCTTGGCCAGGCCGGCGGCAAAGTCCTCGCTGTGCCAGAAGTCCTGCGCCCCGCGGGCATGCTTCTTGAACTTCACGATGTCCAGTGCCTTGATGAGGATGACGATCCAAGAGGCCAGCGACATGGCCAGAAGAATCACTGCGACGGCGCGGGTGACAAAGTCACCTTGGGTCCAGACGCTGGCAAGGCCGAAATGCGAATCCATGAAAACTCCTGAAAATTATTCGAGTACGAAATTGATGGGGACGATGTTCCACATGGCCTCGGGCACGCCGTTGCGCTTGCCGGGCACGAAGCGCCAGCGGCGTACGGCATCCAGGGCCTGCTGGTCCAGCCGCTCATAGCCGCTGGATTGCCGGATCTCGATTTGCTGGGGGGTGCCTTCGGCGTCGATGAACACGCGCAGCACCACCTTGCCCTGTTCGCCCATGCGGCGGCTGATTGCCGGATACGTGGGCTTGGGGTTGTTCAGATAGGCCGCGTTGCTCGATGGCAGCTCGATGCGTGGCGGAGCCGGTGGCGCGGGGGGGGCTGGCGGTGCTGCAGGTGCGGGCGGCGCTTCGGTGACGGGCGCTGGCATGGGCTCGGCCACGCCCACGGGCGCATTGGGCGACGGGGTGGGATCGGGTTTGGCCACGGGAAGCGGCGCCTGCTGCCGCACCACGGGCTGGCGCGGCGCGGGTTTGGGCGGCGGCGGAGCGGGTGGTGGCGGTTCCTTGACCTCGGGGGCGGGGGGGGCCAGGAATTCGGCCAGCACCTGGGCCGGAATGACGATTTCCGCCGCGCGGCGCAGCAGGCCCGTCTGCAGCGCCCAGAGGGCGGCTACATGAAAAAGCACCACGGACAGGATGATGACGGCGTTGCGGCTCAGGCCGGGCGCCGGGGCGAATCTATCGGATGAGGACATAGGAGGGGGCCACAGGCACTTGGGTGGCGTGCCCCGGAGCAGAGGGTCTATCGGTGTTTACTTGCGGAAAATCCACCAGGCAGAGCCTACGACCAATATCAGGCTGCCTGCAAGGGTTGAGAGCAATGGCATGCGGAGCTTTCCAAGTGGATGTTGGCAAGCTGGTTGGCCCCGGCATGCGTCTCGTTGCGCAATGCTGCCATGGGTTGGCTGGCGCAGCATTGCGCCACCACGTCACGCGCGCTGCTTTCGCAGCAGCCGCATTGGGTGGCGACGCCGAGCTCGAACTGGATCTCGTCAAAGCTCATGCCCGCGCGGGCATGGCGTGCGATTTCACGGTCAGAGATGCGGCGGCAAACACAGACGATCATGGCGACGGGCCGGATGGCTGGCTGTTGAAGAAAAGATGAAGCGCATTATAAATACGAATTCATCGCATTTGTAATTCTTGGCCTGGCTATTTCATTGTTTGCAGTGGGGGCGGGCCGTCGTTTGGGTTCGTGCCTTGCCTTCACCCGGCCTGAAATCACCGATACGGCAGGCGTAAAAAAAGCCGGCGGTGCCGGCTTTGGGGGTGAAATCTGCTTACTTCACATGCTTGCCGATCAGGCCAGCCATCTCGAACATCGACACCTGGGGCTTGCCGAACACGTCCTTGAGCTTTGCGTCGGCGTTGATCATGCGCTTGTTGGCGGGGTCTTGCAGGTTGTGTTCCTTGATGTAGGCCCACAGCTTGCTGATGATCTCGGTGCGCGGCAGCGGCTTGGCACCCACGACGGCAGCCAGCGCAGGGCTGGGCGTCAGGGGTTTCATGAAGGCCGCGTTGGGGGTGCGCTTTTTAGCGGCGGCTTCGGTCTTGGGTGCGGTGGCCTTCTTTGCAGCAGTTGCCATAGCGGTTCAATCCTTCTGGGAGTCGTAGGTAACACCAGCGAAAACGGCACTGCTCCACTGGCAGGGCGATGCTACTGGGAAAAAATCCGCTTTCCAAGCTGGCGGCATGCTTTTTTGCCTCTAATTGTTGCGCTGGGGCACTGCGGGCAAACCCCAGGGGCTCGCTGGCGCGACAATGCGCCCGCGGTGGCGCTGGTGTGGCGGCCGTAACCTGAGCAACGATTCGAAAGGGATGCATACATGACCACAGCGGCTTCTTCTCCTTCCTTCAGCACCTGCGATTTTTGTGACGCCCACAAGGGCGATGACCAGGGCGAATTGCGTGTGCTGCCCCCGGTGTTCCATGGCTATGGCGGCATTGCCTCTTTCTGCGGTCCGGTGAGCACCGTCAAATGTTTCGAGGACAACACCCAGGTCAAGGCCGCCGTCGAGTCGCCGGGCCAGGGGCGCGTGCTCGTGGTCGATGGCGGCGCTTCACTGCGTCGCGCCCTGGTGGGGGGCAATCTGGCGGCAGCCGCGGCCAAGAACGGCTGGGCGGGCCTGGTGGTGAATGGCTGCGTGCGCGACGTGGCCGAGCTGCAGGCGGCGGCCGTGGGCATTCGTGCGTTGGGCCTGGTGCCGATGCCCACCGAGCGCCGTGGCGAGGGCCGCAGCGATGTGCCTGTGCAGATCCAGGGTGTGTGGGTGCGGCCTGGCGACTGGCTTTACGCTGATGCCGATGGGATGGTCGTCAGCAGCCGACCGCTATGAGCCGACGCGCCTTGCCAGGCGCGAGGGCAGGGTAGCCAGCAGGACGCTGGCCAGCGCCAGGGCAAAGGCGAGAAGCTGCATGGCGTTGAAGGATTCCCCCAGCGCCAGCACGCCCACCAGCGCGGCGCTGACCGGCAGCAGTACGGTGAAGATGCCGCCCTGGGCCGCCGGAACGGCTTTCAGGCCCGTCATCCACAGCCACACGGTCCACATGCAGGCCGCGAGTGCGTAAAACAGCAGCAGCAGCCAGGTATTCCAGCCCACGGCGCTGAAGTCGAAGCGCAGCGCCGTATAAACGCCCAGCGGCGTGGCAAGGGCAAACCCCCACAGGTTGATCAACGAGGTGATGCGTTTCGGCCCGAGCGTGCCGGTGAGCTTCTTGCCGATCACCGAATACGCTGCCTCGCACAGCACGGCGCCCACCAGGAGCAGGTGACCCAGCCACGCCATGTTTGGGGCATTTTCGCCTCCGAGGGCCGGTGTACCGTGCGCTGACTGCTCTGGTTTCGATAGCGCAAACAGGCCAATGCCGAGCACGGCCAAGGCCACGGCGAACCAGGTGCGGGCGCTGATCCGCTCCTTGAGGAAAAACCAGCTCATCACCGCCACGGCGGCAGGAATGCCTGCCATGATGACTCCGGCCGTGACGGCGCTGGTCAGGCTCACGCCGGAAATCATGCACAGCGTGAACAGAAAGTTGCCCAGGAACGCTTCCAGGAACAGCAGCCTGCGCGTCGAGGCCGTCAAAGGGGGTTCGTCGGCAGGCTTGGGGAGCCAGTGCGCCATGGCAATGGCGCCGATGCCGAAACGCAGCCAGGCCAGCAGGAAGATGGGCAGCGTGGCCGCCAGTGGCTTGGACAGTGCCACGTAGCTGCCCACGAGCGACATGCTCAGGGCCAGGCAGAGATAGGCGAGGGGGCGGCTCGGGGTGCTCACGAGAAAGAGGGGGGGGCGATGAATGGCGCATCATGCCCTATCCATGCTGGAGCCGTAGCCAACAGATTCCATAGAGCGAAAGAATGACTTCACCATGCAAAAAACTGCGTGCCTTGTGCGATCGTGTGATTTCTCAATCTGAGAAAATTTATTTCACATTGAGATATTTTTTGCTCATGTTGTTGATTTTGAAGAGAAAATTTTTATCTCTTGTATAAGACATAAGAGCTTGCATGGGTCTTATAGAAGACTTAGAGTTATCCCCATGGGCAGCGCTGGATGCCCACCGTTATCAACCAACCCGATGGAGTGACTTCATGCCTGATTCCCTGAACCGCCAACTGAGCCGCGAACAGCAGATCGCCGCCCTGGAAAAAGACTGGGCCCAGAACCCCCGCTGGAAGGGTGTCAAGCGCGGCTACACCGCAGCCGACGTGGTGCGCCTGCGCGGCAGCCTGCAGCCCGAGTACACGCTGGCGCGCCGCGGAGCCGAGAAGCTGTGGGACAAGGTCAACGGCGGCGCCAAGAAGGGCTATGTGAACGCCTTTGGCGCCATCTCCGCCGGCCAGGCCATGCAGCAGGCCAAGGCAGGCCTGGAAGCCGTGTACCTGTCGGGCTGGCAAGTCGCCGCCGACGGCAACACGTCGGAAACCATGTACCCCGACCAGTCGCTGTATGCGTATGACTCGGTGCCCACCATGGTCCGCCGCATCAACAACACCTTCAAGCGCGCCGACGAAATCCAGTGGAGCCGTGGCGTGAACCCTGGCGATGAAGGCTTCGTGGACTACTTCCTGCCCATCGTGGCCGATGCCGAAGCCGGTTTCGGCGGCGTGCTGAACGCCTTCGAGCTGATGAAGAACATGATCGCCGCTGGCGCTGCCGGTGTTCACTTCGAAGACCAACTGGCCGCTGTGAAGAAGTGCGGCCACATGGGCGGCAAGGTGCTGGTGCCCACGCAGGAAGCCATCGAGAAGCTGATCTCCGCGCGCTTCGCCGCCGACACCATGGGCGTGCCCACCATCATCCTGGCCCGCACGGATGCCGAAGCCGCCAACCTGATCACGTCCGACCACGACGCCAACGACAAGCCCTTCCTGACCGGCGAGCGCACGCAAGAAGGCTTCTACCGCGTCAAGAACGGCCTGGAGCAAGCCATCAGCCGCGGCGTGGCCTACGCGCCCTACGCCGACCTGGTGTGGTGCGAAACCGGCGTGCCCGACATCGGCTTCGCCCGCGAATTCGCCCAGGCCGTGCTGGCCGCCAACCCCGGCAAGCTGCTGTCGTACAACTGCTCGCCCTCGTTCAACTGGAAGAAGAACCTCAACGACAGCCAGATCGCTTCCTTCCAGGAAGAACTGTCGGCCCTGGGCTACAAGTACCAGTTCATCACGCTGGCCGGTATCCACATCAACTGGTTCAACACCTTCCAGTTCGCCCATGCCTACGCTCGTGGCGAAGGCATGAAGCACTACGTGAACATGGTGCAAGAGCCCGAATTCGCCGCACGCGACAAGGGCTACACCTTCGTGTCGCACCAGCAGGAAGTGGGCGCGGGCTACTTCGACGACGTGACCACGGTGATCCAGGGCGGTTCTTCCAGTGTGAAGGCGCTGACCGGTTCCACCGAAGAAGAGCAGTTCCACTGATCTTTGCGTTGTGAGGAAGGCCCGGAGCTTCGGCTTCGGGCCTTTTTCGTTGGTGCAGGTTAAAATGCCTGTTTTCAACACACAAGGGCGAGAAAGGCATTGCTGGTTATGACACCGCGAACTACCACGGAGATTTTCCCCAGCCGTTGAGGCTGGCCGTTCGCGCCTGCACGAGAGCCTTCTCTTTCCCCTCGAAAAGCGCGGACCGTGTTCCGCGCTTTTTGCTTTGCGGCCGGGAGCGCGCACCGTATCTCTCAGTTGAACAAGGATTTGCACACATGCTTCAGATTACGCTCCCCGACGGTTCCCGGCGCGAGTACCCCGGCCCGGTCACCGTGGCCGAGGTGGCGGCCTCGATTGGCGCAGGCCTGGCCAAGGCGGCGCTGGCCGGCAAGGTCGATGGCAAGGTCGTGGATACCAGCTACCGGATCACGCAGGACAGCCCGCTGTCGATCATCACGGCCAAGGATCCGGAGGGCCTGGAGGTGATCCGCCACTCCACCGCCCACTTGCTGGCCTATGCGGTCAAGGAGCTGTTCCCGGAGGCGCAGGTCACCATTGGCCCGGTGATCGAGAACGGCTTTTATTACGACTTCTCGTGCAAGCGCCCGTTCACCCCCGAGGACCTGGCGGCCATCGAAAAGCGCATGACGGAACTGGCGGCCAAGGACGAGCCGGTGGTGCGCCGTGTGCTGCCGCGCGACGAGGCGGTGGCGTATTTCAAGGGACTGGGCGAGCACTACAAGGCCGAGATCATCGCCAGCATTCCGAGCAACGAGGATGTCAGCCTGTACCGCGAGGGCAGCTTCGAGGACCTGTGCCGAGGCCCGCACGTGCCCAGCACCGGCAAGCTCAAGCACTTCAAGCTGATGAAGGTGGCCGGCGCCTACTGGCGCGGCGACCACCGCAATGAAATGCTGCAGCGCGTGTACGGCACGGCCTGGGCGTCGAAGGACGAACTGCAGCAGTACCTGCACATGCTGGAGGAGGCAGAGAAGCGCGACCACCGCAAGCTCGGCCGTGAGCTGGATCTGTTCCACATCGACGAACACGCGCCCGGCACGGTGTTCTGGCACCCCAAGGGCTGGACGCTGTGGCAGGAAGTGGAGCAGTACATGCGCCGCGTGTACCGCGACAACGGCTACCAGGAGGTCAAGGGCCCGCAGATCCTCGACAAGACGCTGTGGGAAAAGACCGGCCACTGGGACAAGTACCGCGAGAACATGTTCATCACCGAGAGCGAGAAGCGCGACTACGCGCTCAAGCCGATGAACTGCCCGGGGCACATCCTGATCTTCAAGCAGGGCATCAAGAGCTACCGCGACCTGCCGCTGCGCTTCGGCGAGTTTGGCAACTGCCACCGCAACGAGCCGACGGGCGGCCTGCACGGCATCATGCGCGTGCGCGGCTTCACGCAGGACGACGGCCACATCTTCTGCACTGAGGACATGATCCAGACGGAAGTGGCGGCTTTCACGGCGCTGCTGCAGCGCGTGTACAAGGATTTCGGCTTTACCGAGATCCTCTACCGCCTCTCCACCCGCCCGGAAAAGCGCATCGGCAGCGAGGAAAGCTGGGACCGTGCCGAGTCGGCCCTGGCCGAAGGGCTGCGCGCCTCGGGCTGCACCTTCGAGTACCTGCCGGGCGAGGGCGCGTTCTACGGCCCGAAGATCGAATACGTGCTCAAGGACGCGCTGGGGCGCGAATGGCAGTGCGGCACTATCCAGGTGGACCCGAACATGCCCGAGCGGCTGGACGCCGAATTTGTCGGCGAGGATGGTGCGCGCCACCGCCCCATCATGCTGCACCGCGCCATCGTGGGCAGCCTGGAGCGCTTCATCGGCATCCTGATCGAGCAATTCGCTGGCGCGCTGCCGGTGTGGCTGGCGCCGGTGCAGGTGGCGGTGCTGAACATCACCGATGCCCAAGCCGACTACTGTCGTGAAATTGCCGCAAAGCTGCACAAAGCCTTGCCGAATCAAAGCCTGCGGGTGGTGACTGATCTGCGTAACGAAAAGATCACGTATAAAATACGCGAGCATGCGCTGCAAAAGCTGCCCTACATCCTCGTCGCCGGCGACAAGGAAAAGGCAGCCGGTGCGGTTGCGGTGCGCGCCCGGGGGAACAAAGACCTCGGTGTGATGTCCATCGACGCCTTCGTCGAACTGATCGCACGGGACATTGCCTCCAAAGCCTGATTCGTGAATCACCGCTTGCATGAGTTTGCGCGCAAACCATTGTCGTTCGTGCGTCAGCAGCTACGCTTTTTGTAGCATTTTGATTGAAGGTGAAAACCATCGCTACTGAATTTCGTGACCGTCGGCAGCGCGAGGAGCGCAAGCACCGCCTGAACCGTGAAATCACGGCGCCCGAAGTGCGCCTGTCTGGCCCTGAGAACGAGCCTATCGGCATCGTCAGCCTGCAAGAAGCCCTGCGCATGGCGGGCGACATGGACGTGGACCTGGTGGAAATCGCCGCCACGGCCAACCCGCCGGTCTGCCGCCTGATGGACTACGGCAAGTTCAAGTACCAGGAACAGAAGAAGGCGGCGGAGGCCAAGGCCAAGCAGACGGTCATCGAGATCAAGGAAGTCAAGTTCCGTCCCGGTACCGACGATGGCGACTACAACATCAAGCTGCGCAACATCCGCCGTTTCCTGGCGGAAGGCGACAAGTGCAAGATCACGCTGCGCTTCCGTGGCCGCGAGATCACGCACCAGGAGCTGGGCCTGGCGCTGCTCAACCGCATCCGCGACGATCTCGCGGACCTGATCGTGGTGGAGCAGTTCCCCAAGCTCGAAGGCCGGCAGATGATCATGATGATCGCGCCGGGCAAGAAAAAGCCCGCCGGCAAGCCGGCGGCGGAAGGTGCAGCGGCGGCCGCTCCGGCGGCCTGAAGCGCCAAGGATCCGCTGGCACCCCGCAAGGGGTGCTGGCAGATGAAGAAGTGACTCGGGGGCCGACAAGGTTGCGCATTCAGCGCAAACGCCTCGCGGGCACGCATAAAGGAGCATTCACATGCCCAAAATGAAGACCAAGAGCAGCGCGAAGAAGCGTTTTCGCGTTCGTCCGGGTGGCACCGTCAAGCGCGGCCAAGCCTTCAAGCGTCACATCCTGACCAAGAAGACCACCAAGAACAAGCGCCACCTGCGCGGTGCGGTTGCTGTGCATGAGACCAACATGGGTCACATGGCGCAGATGCTGCCCAAGGCCGGCCTGTAATTCACTGACGAACAAGGAGAAAACACATGCCTCGCGTCAAACGTGGTGTAACGGCACGCGCCCGTCACAAGAAGGTTCTGGCTCTGGCCAAGGGTTTCCGCGGCCGCCGCGGCAACGTCTATCGCATCGCCAAGCAGGCGGTGATGAAGGCCGGGCAGTACGCCTACCGTGACCGCCGTACCAAGAAGCGCGTGTTCCGCCAGCTGTGGATCGCCCGTATCAACGCCGCTGCCCGTGAACTGGGCCTGACCTACAGCCAGTTCGCCAACGGCCTGAAGAAGGCGGCCATCGAGATCGACCGCAAGATGCTGGCCGACCTCGCGGTGCACGACAAGGCTGCCTTCGGCAGCATCGTGGAGCAAGTCAAGGCCAAGCTGGCTGCTTGAGTTCACGATCGGTAGCTATCTTTTCGATAGCTGCCAGCGCACTACCAGCAAGGGCTAGGGCTTGAAAAGGCGCTAGCCCTTGTTTCTTTTCACGCATGCACGAATGCACGAGAGTCGTATGAACGAGTTGGATTCCCTGGTGGCGAGCGCGCAGCAGCAGTTTGCGCAGGCCGCCACCCCCGCCGAGCTGGAAAACGCCAAGGCCCAGTTTCTGGGCAAGTCGGGCCGCGTGACCGAGCTGATGAAGGGCATGGCCCAGCTTTCCGTCGAGGAAAAGAAGTCGCGCGGCGCCGCCATCAACGTGGCCAAGCAGGCCATCGAGGCCGCGCTGACGGCGCGCCGCCAGGCCCTGGCCGATGCCGAATTGCAGGCCCAGCTCAAGGCCGAGGCGCTGGACGTGAGCCTGCCCGGCCGCCAGCAGGGGCAGGGCGGGCTGCACCCGGTCTCGCTCACGCTGGAGCGCATCGAGCGCATCTTCGGCTCCATGGGCTTCGACGTGGCGCAGGGCCCCGAGATCGAGTCTGACTGGTTCAACTTCACGGCGCTGAACACGCCCGAGGACCACCCGGCGCGCTCCATGCACGACACCTTCTACGTCGAGGGCGGCACGCCCGAGGCGCCGAACCTGCTGCGCACGCACACCAGCCCGATGCAGGTGCGCTTTGCCGTGCAGCACGTGAAGAAGTACCGTGCGCTGCTCGATGCCGGGCAGGCCATGCCCGAGATCCGCGTCATCGCCCCGGGCCGTACCTACCGCGTGGACAGCGACGCCACGCACTCGCCCATGTTCCACCAGTGCGAGGGCCTGTGGATCGGCGAGAACGTGAGCTTCAAGGACCTGAAGGTCGTGTTCACCGGCTTCTGCAAGACCTTCTTCGAGCAGGACGACCTGGTGCTGCGCTTTCGCCCCAGCTTCTTCCCGTTCACCGAGCCGAGCGCCGAGATCGACATCCAGTTCCAGACCGGGCCGCTTGCGGGCCGCTGGCTGGAGGTGTCGGGTGCGGGCCAGGTGCACCCCAACGTGGTGCGCAACATGGGGCTGGACCCCGAGAAATACATCGGCTTCGCCTTCGGCATGGGGCCGGACCGCCTGACCATGCTGCGCTATGGCGTGAACGACCTGCGCCTGTTCTTCGATGGCGACATCCGTTTCCTGTCGCAGTTTCGCTCCTGAAAAGAGAGCTTCTGGCGCTTGATACACAAGGGTTCCATATCAATTTAATTATGAAACCCTTATGGGACAAGCGCTACCAGCTCCTGTTTTAAGAGCAAACCCGCACTGCCGCGCTCCAGCGCCCTGAATACCGAGCTATCCGACTATGCAATTCCCCGAATCCTGGCTGCGTGAATTCTGCAATCCGCCCCTGACCACCCAAGAACTGGCCGAGACCCTGACCATGGCCGGCCTGGAGGTCGAGGAGCTGGCGCCCGTGGCGCCCCCGTTCTCGAAGATCGTCGTCGGCGAAATCAAGGAGGCCGTGCAACACCCCAACGCCGACCGCCTGCGCGTGTGCCAGGTGGACGTGGGCGGCGCCGCGCCGCTCACCATCGTCTGCGGCGCGCCCAATGCGCGCCCCGGCATCCGCGTGCCCTGTGCCCAGGTGGGCGCCGAGCTGCCGCCGGCGGATGACGAAAAAGGGGACGGCAAGCCCTTTCTCATCAAGGTCGGCAAGCTGCGCGGCGTGGAAAGCCACGGCATGCTGTGCTCGGCGCGCGAGCTGCAACTGGCCGACGACCACGGCGGCCTGCTGGAGCTGCCGCTGGACGCGCCGCTGGGCCAGGACATCCGCCAGTACCTGAACCTGGACGACACGCTGTTCACCCTCAAGCTCACGCCGAACCTGGCGCATGCCTTGAGCGTCCATGGCATCGCGCGCGAAGTCGCGGCGCTCACCGGCGCGCCGCTGAAGGCGCTGGCCTTCCCCGTGGCGCCCGTCGGCCATGCCGACACGCTGCCGGTGGCGATCAGCGCCCCCGACCTGTGTGGGCGCTTCTCGGGCCGCATCGTGCGCAACGTCAACACCCAGGCCCAGACGCCGCAGTGGATGGTGGAGCGCCTGGCGCGCTGCGGCCAGCGCAGCGTGGCGCCGCTGGTGGACATTTCCAACTACGTGATGTTCGAGCTGGGCCGCCCGTCGCACATCTTCGACCTGGACAAGATCCACGGCGGCCTGGAGGTGCGCTGGGGCCGCGCGGGCGAGACGCTCAAGCTGCTCAATGGCAGCACCGTCACTGTCGATGAGAAGGTGGGCGTGATCGCCGACGCGCGCGAGGTGGAGTCGCTGGCCGGCATCATGGGCGGCGACGCCACGGCGGTGTCCGACGCCACCAAGAACATCTACATCGAGGCGGCCTTCTGGTGGCCCAAGGCGATTGCCGGCCGTTCGCGCCGCTACAACTTCTCGACCGACGCGGGCCACCGCTTCGAGCGCGGCGTCGATCCGCAACTGACGGTGGAGCACATCGAGCGCATCACCGAACTGGTGGTGCAGATCTGCGGCACCGCCGAGACGCAGTGCGGCCCCATGGACGACCAGTGCGTCAACGTGCCCCAGCCCCAGCCCGTCACGCTGCGCGTGGCGCGCGCCGCCAAGGTCATCGGCATGCCCCTGACCCAGGCGCAATGCGTGCAGGCACTGCAGCGCCTGGGCCTGGCCGTGACCGAAGGCGAGGGCGTGGTCACCGTGGTGCCGCCGTCCTACCGCTTCGACCTGGTCATCGAGGAAGACCTGATCGAGGAAATCGCGCGCATGGTGGGCTACAACCAGTTGCCCACCACGCCGCCGCTGGCGCCCATCACGCCGAAACTGCCGCTGGAGTCCACGCGCGATCCGTTCGCCGTGCGGCGCCAGCTGGCCGGGCTGGGCTACCAGGAAACCATCAATTTCAGCTTCGTCGAGGAGCGCTGGGAGCACGAGCTGGCCGGCAACGCCCAGCCCGTCCGGCTGCTTAACCCGATTGCCAGCCAGATGAGCGTCATGCGCTCCACGCTGCTCGGCTCGCTGCTGCAGGTGCTGAAGTTCAACCTCGACCGCAAGGCCGAGCGCGTGCGCGTGTTCGAGCTGGGCCGGGTGTTTTTGCGCGACGCCAGCGTGAAGGGCTCGGACATCGCGGTCGAAGGCTTTCACCAGCCCATGCGCGTGGCCGGTCTGGCCTATGGCGCGACGCAGCCGCTGCAGTGGGGGCGCAAGGAGCAGGGCGTGGACTTCTTCGACGTCAAGGGCGACGTCGAGGCGCTGCTGGCCCCGGTGCAGGCGCAGTTCGAGCCCGCCGAGCATCCGGCCATGCACCCGGGCCGCTGCGCGCGGGTGCGCGTGGCCGGGCGCGAGATCGGCTACGTGGGCGAGCTGCATCCGCGCTGGCGCCAGTCCTGGGACTTGCCGCAGGCGCCGGTGCTGTTCGAGCTGGAGCTGGACGCCGTGCTGCAGCGCCCCGTGCCTGCCTTCCGCCCGGTGGCCAAGCACCAGTCGGTGCAGCGCGACCTGGCCGTGGTCGTGGCCGAGAGCGTGACCCATGCCCAGCTCATGGGCGCCATCGAGGCCGCGCTGCCCGCCGCCACGCTGCGCGGTGCCGTGCTGTTCGACGTGTACCGTCCCAAGCCCCTGCGTGCGGGCGAGGCGGCCCCCGCGGGCGGCCTGGCGCCGGGCGAGAAAAGCCTGGCCGTGCGCCTGACGCTGGGCAGCGATGCCGCGACCCTGGCCGAGGCGGAAATCGAGGCGGCCGTGCAGGCCGTCGTCGAACAGTTGGCCGCACGCACGGGTGCCAAGCTGCGCGTGTAATGGGCCAGACCAAACCACAGGAGGAGCTGACGTGATCGAATTTGCCGTAGAGAGCCTGGAAACCCCGGCGCTGACCAAGGCGCAACTGGCCGATTTGCTGTTCGATCAGATCGGCCTGAACAAGCGCGAGTCCAAGGACATGGTCGACGCCTTCTTCGACCTGATTTCGGAACGCCTGGCGCAGGGGCAGGACGTCAAACTCTCGGGCTTTGGCAACTTCCAGATCCGCACCAAGGCGCCCCGCCCGGGGCGCAACCCGCGCACCGGCGAGGCCATCCCGATCCAGGCACGCCGCGTGGTCACGTTCCATGCCAGCAGCAAGCTCAAGGAGCAGATCCAGGGCGGTGCGTAGCGCTTTACAGCCGCTTGCACGCGCTGCTGGCGCGGCGCGTGCGAGTGCAGTAGGCTTTCAGGTTGTTCTCGCGCACGGTGATTGCATCCATGGGTAACACGCTTCCTTCCATTCCCGCCAAGCGCTATTTCACCATCGGTGAGGTAGCGCAGCTGTGCGGCGTCAAGCCGCATGTCCTGCGCTACTGGGAGCAGGAGTTCACACAACTGCGGCCGATGAAGCGGCGCGGCAACCGCCGCTACTACCAGCACCACGAGGTGCTGATGATCCGCCGCATCCGTGATCTGCTGTACGACCAGGGGTTCACCATCAGCGGCGCGCGCAACCGCCTGCAGGAGCTGGCCTTGGCCGGCCGGGATGAACAGGCGGCACCCGAGGAAGAAGTGATCGGGGAGATGGAGGAGAGCAGTCTGCCCTTGGAGCGGCCGCCGGTCGTGGATGCGCAAGAGTACGTTCTGGACGTGCAATCGGTGCGCCAGGAATTATGGGAGATTCGGGCGCTGCTTTCTTTTCAGGCCTGAAAGTGTGTAATAATCTAGGTCTTGTCGGCGTGTAGCGCAGCCTGGTAGCGCACTTGCATGGGGTGCAAGGGGTCGCGAGTTCGAATCCCGCCACGCCGACCACTATCCGTAAGGGGCTACAGCTATCAAAGTTGTAGCCCCTTATCTCTTTCTCAGGGTCCGTGTCCTAGCGGTGTCCTAGAAAACAGTCTCTACTTACCCCGTTTCCAATCGAACTGAGCAGTGTCTGCTGCACCGCGCGGCTGACGTAGACGCGACATCAAGCGGCCAGAGGTTGTGGTTCAGTTACCGTAGGCCGTTGGAATCTATCCACACGTGTGGCGAACAAACAGAAGTTCGCCGACCGATGGCTGGAATCGTAGTTTTCTGAAGCACATGGGTGGACGCGGGGCATTGGGTTGTCCGGCGAGGGTGGCCCGATGCCTTCGATCATCTGAGGCCGGTGCTGGCTTTGACCGCGTCTTCGTGCAGCGATTCGTTGAGCTGATCCGCCACGATGGCCCAGGCTGCATCGGCTTTGAGCTGTTCTGTCAGGAACTGGCGCTGGGCGTCGTTCCAGCAGGGTGCCTCTGCCAGTCCTACGTCAGTCGGCAACTGATGGGTCTTGATGAACTGCGCAATCGATGCTCCATCGGCATCGAGTCCGAGTTGGAGATCCATTAAATCATCATGGTCAGCAGGTACTGGACGGGAACGGCACGATGGCAATGTGCAGGATGGTGTCGATTGCCGACCCAGCGGGATGCATGCTGTGTGTGGGGCATCGGATATAACCGCTGTTTCCTACTCGCTGATGCTTCGACCATGAACCGTACCGAACTCGTTGAAATCCTCGCATCCAAGAACGACTTGTCCAAGACGGCGGCCAATGCCGTTCTCGACACCCTGATCGACACCATCCAGACCGCCGTGAAGAAGGGCAATGCGGTGCAGTTGGTCGGCTTCGGAACCTTCAAGTCGGCCAAGCGCGCAGCGCGCACCGGCAAGAACCCGGCCACGGGCGCGGCGCTCAAGATCCCGGCATCCACCGTGCCCAAGTTCGTGCCTGGCGCGAAGTTCAAGGCTGTGGTCGATCCCAAGGCCGCCAAGCGCAAGGCCGCCAAGCGCAAGGCCGAGAAGGCCGGCAAGTAAGCCATTGCGCCTCATTGAAAGCCGCCCGCAGGCGTTGCCTCGGGCGGCTTTTGTTTGGGCAGCAGCTGCGTCGCTGAACGCCAAATTTATCCCGCTTCAATTTATACAAATGAGAATCATTAAAAATTAAGCTATGATGCAGGCATGCGAGAACAGGGGAAGACAGCCTGCTTCTCATCCAAAGTTTCATCGTGGGGCGACCCGAGGTCTCAAGCACCTCCAAGGTCGTTTTTGCTAGCCAACGGTTCGCCGGCCAGCCATGCTTTTTTCCCATGAACCTATGTGACGGCACCTCGCGGCCAATGGAGCAGCGTTGCAACAACTAGACAGGCTCAAGGACACAGGCCTGAAGATGACACTGCCGCGCATCAAGGTGCTGGAATTGTTCCAGCGCAGCGAGCGGCGGCATCTCACGGCCGAAGATGTCTATCGTCAGATGGCCGACCTGGGCGGTGATCTGGGTCTGGCGACGGTCTACCGCGTGCTGTCACAGTTCGAGCAGGCGGGCATTCTTCAGAAAAGCCAATTGGGTGGGGGCCGCACGATTTATGAACTGTGCGACGGCGAACCACACCATGGGCATCTGGTTTCGGTGACCGACGGTCAGGTGCATGAGTTCTTCGATCCGCAGATAGAGGCGCGCCTGGCTGTGATTTCACAGGAGCACGGGCTCGAAATGACCGACTATGTGGTGACCGTCTTTGGGCGGTCGCGCACGTAGTGCGGTGGAGGCGCACGGGGCTACTCTGAATACGGGCGCTTGTGCTTGATAAATACCCCTTCCAGTAGGCCGTGCCAAACTCTCAGCGACGTGGGCACTGCCGGAGTGCGGGGCAGAATCCGGCTATCAACGGTCGTTCTGAACATCGGTGCCGAGCAACTGATCCAGGCTGATCTGAGTAATTCACGGGCCAGTGGCTGCATAGTTATGACCGCCTTGTTCAGGCTGGGTACGGTCGTTCGCCGTTCTACAGCTAATGTCAGCGGCTGCCGGAACCGGTCATTGACCTTCCTCGTGAGAAGCCATTCCCCTCGCCGCCGACAACTCTCAGTCGGAATCTGTAGCCAGTCCGGACGGTTCAAGAGGGAATGACCTTGGTCTTCGTGCAAAACTCCGTCACCAATCGTCCTACGTCATAACGCCACGCGCCAGTCCGACTGACGAGGAGTTTTCCTTAGAGCTTGTGCCCCTTGAGCAGGGGGCATTGCGGCCAAAGCGGATCGAGGATGAGCGTGTGGACTTTTGCTCGCGTGATGCCGACTCGAAGCACACGTCGGCTTTTGGGATACGGGGCAGGGTCGCCTCGCCAAACGAAAGATGATTCGACGGCGGGGCCGGTCCGACGAGCTTCGCGGACGAGGATGACTCCGTCGAACTGCTTGCCCTTGGCCTTGTGGAAGTTCATGACTTGCAATCCCATCGGCGGCTCCACGCCGTCGAGGATTTGCTCCTGTGCGAGAGCCAAGTCGAGGGCGGTGCGGGCGTTAGTGTAGGCGCCGTCGCGAAGCCATTCATCAGAGAGAGCAGCCGAGATGCGATGTCCCCGACGGAACGCGACCAAGAAGTCCAACTGCGCTGCGACCCGCGTGAGTTCGTCTTGATTGGTCGCCCGCAGCTCATGTTTGACCGTGAGCCAGTCCTCGGCGGGATCGCCGCTGAAATCGTTGACTGACAAGCCTGAAATCAGGCCGCGCAGCGCGTTGGCGATGTTGATGTTCAGGGCCTTGCCACCCTTGATTTTGTTGGCCTGCTCCAAGAGTTTGGCGACTTCCTTCCGGCCCTGTCCCGTCGCGCGCCTCGCGGCGGCGATCATTTCCATGCTGGTGGCGACATCGGCCTCCAGTTGGGCGAGATCCTTGGGTTCCAGCAGAAAGGCCGCGAAACGGGCTGACAGCAGCGCTTCGGCCTCGTCGAACAGCAGCTTGTGCCGAACCGGCTTCCCGATAT
Source organism: Acidovorax sp. YS12 (assembly GCA_021496925.1). Taxonomy (NCBI): domain Bacteria; kingdom Pseudomonadati; phylum Pseudomonadota; class Betaproteobacteria; order Burkholderiales; family Comamonadaceae; genus Acidovorax; species Acidovorax sp. YS12. The sequence continues at coordinate 1,458,074 of CP053915.1, read as the reverse complement.
TGGCCCCCAACGCGTTGAGGGCGTTGGACATCTTCAACGCACTGCGGTTGTTGGTGACCAGTATCGCCATCGTCTCCACCTTCTTGTCGCTCTGAGCCCGAATTGATTTCAAGAGCTCCCCGAGGGCTCGGCGCAACAGATGATTCCAGTTCGGCGGTGGCTTCTCGGGGCGGTAGGCAAGGGCGGATACGCCCTTGTAGGGCGCGCCGCGTGGCTTGCCCGTCAGGATGTCATTGCCGAACGCCAAGATTTCGGAGTCCGGGCTGCGGTGGTTCTGCGTCCCAAGGTCGATCTCGTGCGGCTTCAACGCCGCCCGGATGGCGATCACGCGCTCCGGGCCGACGCCTGGCAGGTAGTCGAAGATTTGCTGCTCGAGGTCTGCTAGGCACAGCACCTGCGTGTGTGGCGCGAGCATCTGGATGCACTGCCACGCGTATTGGCCGGTGTCCTGGGCCTCGTCCACGATGATGATGGGATGCCGATGGGCGATCGACGCCAAAAGATGCGAGCAGCGGGCCAACAGAGCTGTCGCATTGGGCGCGAACAGATCGAACGCGATCCGCCCCTCTTCTCGAAACAGCCGCTCACGCTCGGCGAGCCACTCGTCCCAGCCATCGTCTTTGTCGCCGAGGCCGCCCGACAGGGCCTTCTCGTCGTGTGGCAGCAAGATCGAGAGCCTGTGCGGTGCCCCAAGCAGGTAGGCGTGGGCTTTGAGGATGTCCCAGAAGAACGAATGAAACGTCTGGATGGAGAGCTGATCCTGTTCGGCTTTGGTGGACTCGAGCTTGGCGGCATCCAAGATGCGCGCCACTGCCGCCCGCGAGAAGCTCAGGAACAAGGCCGATTGACCCGGAAGCATGCCGTCGCGAATTCGCTTGACCGCCTTGCGCAGCGCGAGCGTCGTCTTGCCGCTGCCGGGGCCGCCGATGACCAAGACATGGCCCTCGCAAACCATGACGCTTTCGCGCAGTTTGCAAGGCTCGTTCATGGAGCGGCAGCAGCGGCGGCCGGTTCAGGTGGGGCTCCATCGCCGTCGTCGATCGGGGGTGGAGGTGGGAACAGTGCGAACACTGACGCCAGAAACTTCGTCACCGTGGCCGGCAGCTCCTGGAGCTCGCACTCCTCGAACAGGCGCGCCGACCAGCCGGCGCCCTTGTTGCCGCCGAGGGCTTCTTTGGCGATGGCCTTGACCGCGTCGTCGTTCGGGCGCGCATCGGGGATGGCGACGTTGCCGTTCTCATCATTGGCTTTTAGGCCCGACAGGAAGGACCACAGCCGATCCACGGGCACCTCCGCCACGACGAGGTCTTCGAAGCCCTTGTAGGCGTGCTCAACATTAATTTCGAAGTTCTCCGCCAGAGCCTGCGCCTGCTCGGCCTTGCGCTTCTTTTTGTAGTCAAGGTCGTAGAAGGCGAAGGTGTGCAGCCCCAGCGTCTTGAAGAACTTTCCGAACTTGGGCATGTTCGACTCGCCATCAGCGTCGAAGAAGGCCACACCCGCGATGTCCAGCGGCTGCAAGTTGGGATCGCTCTCTTCCATGCGCCGTGCGACGACGGGCATCGCATGCAACTCGGTAACGCCTTCGACGACGATGGCTGCTCGTCCCAGCATGCATTCAGACAGGCCGGAGCGAGAGAAGCGCTTGTAGTCGTTGTCTTTGAGGCCGGTGGCGTCGGAGACCTTTCGCGCCGTGACCACGCCGGCATTGCGAGCCAGCAGCAGTGTCTTAGATGGCTCGAACTTCTCGATCACGAATGGCGAGTGGGAGGTCACGAAGGCCTGTGTCGTCTTGGTCAGCAGGTATTGGGCGATGCGTCGCTGGGTGTGCGGCGGCACCGCGATCTCGGGCTCCTCCATGGCGAAGATGACCGTGTCGGGCTTGAGGTCGGCGATGAACGACAGCAACGCGAGCACCAGCGTGTTTATGGTGCCCGTGCCGGCGTGGGGGAATGGGACGTGGCCTTGGTCGGCCGATAGCGCCAAGAAGAACGTCATCGTCTTGCGCAGATGCTCACGCGTGAGCTCCGAGACATGCAGCTTGGTGGCGTTGCCGGGCGACTCCAATGCGATGTAGCGGGCCAGCCGCCTCTCCACGGATCGCAGAACCGGCGCGATCTCGGCCGCGTCGGCTTCGATGTCGAGGCCGCGCAGGCGCTCGATGGTCTTCTCCCACAGGCTGGTGCGCACGCCCTTGGTCCGCAGGATGATGTCGAGAAGCGACCCACGCTCCAAGCTCAGCGCCCGCGAGCCGGTCCGAAGCGCCCTTAGGTAGAGGAAGCCAAACAGCCGTTTGATCGGCTTGGGAAGCTTGGTCAGCTCCCCGGGGGGAGCGTCGGGACTATGGGAGAAGTAGGTGCGTGCCTCGAACTCGTCTTCCTCGGGGTTGTATTGGCCGATGGTCTCGATCCGAAGGCAGGGGACGGCATGGGGCGGATTGGCGGCGTCCGCCTCTCCCGGCCCAAGCAGTCTTTGCTCGGCTACATGCCAAAACTCGATGTTGCCGCCGCACTTGGCTCCGATCTCGGCGCCGGGTTCAATGAGGATCGCCTCGATCCGAAGCGGAGTCGGTATCCGCTCCGCGCCTTCCTCTGCGGCAGGGGCCAGGTATTCAGCGTTGTAGAAGTCGAACTCATCGACCGGAGGGAAGCGGTTGAGCCGGTCGGGGCCCAAGACCAGGTCCAGGGCTTCGCAGAGCGTGCTCTTGCCGACATTGTTAGAGCCCACCATCAGGGTGTGCCCGTCGAACAGGAGCTCGGCCGACTTGATGCCGCGAAAGTTCGAGATGGTCAGCCGGACAACCTTCATGTCTCCTCCCGTATTGGCGTAAGTCTTAGTCTGATGGTGTGGTGGTCATCATAAAGAGGCGCGCATGGTATTTTGCTCAAGCCAGCTTGGAACGGCCGCTTTGTGGCAGTCAGCGTCAGTTGATCTCGCAGCAACGACTGACAGCAACCGCTGCAGAACTGACCTCTGGCATGGCAGCTCCAGGCTGCAAGCTGCCGCCGGCGGACGCCTGGCGGAACGACTGCTTTGACCGAAAGCCGTTGGTCGAGGAAGGCCAAAAACACTGATCTCGGCACGCAGAATCGTAAGCGTCCGGCGATCCCATGTTGACCGCAGCCGGTTGCACAGGCATTGATCAGGAGTTCGGGCCCTGCCAGCGATGCGGCAGCAATTCCTCGATCCGGCTGGCCCGGTGCGTGGGCAGGCGCGTGAGCACGTCCTTCAGGTAGGCATAGGGGTCATGCCCGTTCATGCGCGCCGACTGCACCAGGCTCATCACCGCCGCCGCCCTCTGGCCCGCACGCAGGCTCCCGGCGAACAGCCAGTTGTTTCTCCCCATCGCAATCGGCCGGATCTGGTTCTCGATCCAGTTGTTGTCCACGGGCAGTTGCCCGTCATCAACGAAGCGCGTCAACGCAGTCCAGCGCCTTGGCCGTGGCCGAGCTGTCGGGCAGTTTTTGTCGCTGTAACCGCATCCAATCGTGCAGTGCATCGAGCAGTGGTTTGGTGTGCTGCTGCCGCATGGCCTTGCGCTGATCGGCGTTCAGTTCCTTGACCTCGCGTTCGATGTCATAGACCTTGGTGAACTGCTCCAGCGCGAAGCCGGCGATCTGGCTCTTGTTCGCCGCATGCAGATCGAAGAACTTGCGCCGGGCGTGCGCCAGGCAGCCAACTTCGGTCACGCCACTGGCGATCAAGGCCTTGTAGCCAGCGAAGTCGTCGCAGACCAGCGCACCCTTCCAGTCGCCCAGGAAGTGGCGCGCATGCTCGCCGGCTCTGGACTCGCAGAAGTCGTACACCACGGCTTTCATGTCTTCGAAGACCCCAGGGGCGTAGGCCCAGAGGTACGCCCGGTGCATTGCTCCCTTGTCGGGCTTGAGCATCTGCACCGGCGTCTCGTCGGCATGCAGCACTTGGCGCCCGAGCATCTCGGCCTTGAGCGCATCCACCAGCGGCTGCAGCCGCATGCCGCAGGTGCCGACCCATTGCGCCAAGGTGGAGCGCGGGATGGCCAGGCCGGCGCGCGCATAGATGCCCTCCTGGCGGAACAAAGGCAGGTGGTCGGCGTATTTGGCCACCAGCACCTGGGCCAGCAGGCCGGCAGTCGGGATGCCCTTGTCGATCACATGCGCCTCGACCGGTGCCTGGGTGATGGTTTCGCACTTCGCGCAGGCCCATTTACCACGCACGTGGCGCTCGACGGTGAATACGCCCGGCACATAGTCCAGCTTCTCGGCCACGTCTTCACCGATGCGCTTCATCACACAGCCACAGGCGCAGGTGGTGGACTCGGGCTCGTGCTGGATCTCGCGGCGCGGCAGATGGGCGGGCAGCGGCTGGCGTTTGGGTTGCTGCCTGGTCTCGGGGGATGCTGCAGGCGGCTGCAACTGCTCGATCTCGTGGGCGACGGCTGCCAGATCGGCTTCGATCTCGTCATCGAGCAGGCTACGCTGCTCGGCATTGAAGCGCTCCGACTGGGCGGCGAACTTCATGCGCTTCAAGAGCGCGTTCTCGTGGGTGAGCTTGGCGTTCAGGGCCTGGCTATGGCGCAACTGGGCCAGCAGCCGCGTGGTCATCTCGCGCAGTTGCTCTGCGCTCAGATCCTCCAGGGATTGGGGCGGCATCAACATCAGCGCCAGTGTGCCAAGGATGGCACGGCGCTTTCACGCGCAGATGTACCGATTGCACACCCGCTTCAGACCACGGTGATGACGCCAGCGTCTCCCATGCGTCGCCAAGGCAGGCCCAGCACCAGAGCCTGAAGCTGATCGGACTCCAACTGCCACTGCTCATTGCTGGTTGCCGGCCAGACGAACTTGCCCTGGTGCAGGCGCCGAGCCGCCAACCAGATGCCGATGCCGTCGTGCACCAGCACCTTGATGCGGTTGGCGCGTTTGTTGGTGAACAGATAGGCGTGATGAGGACGGGCCGCGCCGAACACGGCGACCACCCGGGCCAGGGCCGTGTCGGTGCCGGCGCGCATGTCCAGCGGGGCGGTGGCAAGCCAGGCGGCGTCGATGCGGATCATTGCCGCAGCACCTGCAGCAAACCCTGCAATGCGCGGGAACACTCGGCAGCCGCTGCCACCGGCCAATTGACCGTCACGCGGGTGCCATGGTGACAGCACTCGATGCGGATGTCTGATGAGGGAGTTGACGATGCAGCACTGGAGGCAGCTTGCGCATTCGCTGCCTGAGGGTGCATCGCCTGCGGGTCCAGTGCCATCGCGATGAAGGCGGGCACCGTGCTGGCAAGCACCGGATGGGCCGGATGCGTCGGGGTGCGAGCAGGTTGTGCATTGACCACTGGTTCAACAGCCGCATCGACGCAGGCAGGGGCGCTGCTGGGCGCAGCAACATGGGCGGTATTGGAGGCGGCCTGATGCAGACCCAGGCGATGCTCCCTGAGCCAGCGATGCAGCACATTGGCATTCATGCCATGTTGACGTGCCGTGGCGGCAATGGATGCGCCGGGTTGCTGGCAGGTGGCAACCAGCTCGGCCTTGAATTGCGCGCTGTAGACCCGGCGTGTGCGAGGGACTGAGTAGCGCGAAGTGGGGATGTCTTGAGACATGGTGTGCACGATGGTTTACGTGGACACGATGGTGCTTGCAATGCCTTGATCGGGGTAGATGGGTTGGCCGGACGGATACGCAGAATCAACGGCACAAATGTGCGGAGCGGAAATTGGTGGCTTCCCAGAACTGCGGCGTTCGTGCGCGGTGGCCACGATCTGCACGGCAAGCGCTTGGTTCTCGGCACTCGCCTGCGTCGAGTGGCCAAGGACAAAGTATTGCTAGCTACTCTCTAACGCGTCTTTTGCTTGATTGACTGCGGAGGACGGACTGTGTCCCGTCCAATGTGCCTTGCGGACGATGTCGACGTCGTCGTTCTTGCGGGAGGCTTCGTCGGAGCCTTTGCAGTTGCTGCTCGCTTTTTCGCTGGTACAGAGTTGGATTGGCGAATGCTGGGGAAACTAAGCACGACGCCAAGGCAGACCATCCCAGAGGACTTGATCGTCGCCAAAGTACTTTCTCGGGAGGTCGTGACGTTGTCCCAGGTGCAGCCGCGCTGCGCAGTGACCACGCCGAGGAAGCCGGTCACCGAGTCAATGGTCATGGCCGAGTGCAGGGCCGCCTGATGCTGCGCAACGGTCGCTTGGTCCGCGTATCCAAACAGGCCAATGACGCCGCTGGTTTCGTAAGGATCATCTGGCCGCGTGAAACAACCTATCCCTTCGGGTCCCAAGAGCACATCCTTGCAGTCGTTCTGACCTTCAAGGACCTTTGCCTCAACTGCGAATGCCAGGTTCAGTTCGGGATCGGCCGGCATGAAAACAAGGTCGGGACGCTTTGAACTGTTGCCTGTGGCCTTTTTGCTGGGCATGAGCGCATCCGCTTGAACATAGGAGATCGCATCAGAAGGTTTAAAGCCCAGGGGTGCCGTTGCGCGTTGCTGCTGTGAGCCTTTTTTCAGCAGCGCCTGTGCTTCAAGCGCAATGTCGGCTGACAGCGCCGTTTCCTTCACGCGAGGGGCGCTGGTCTTTGTCTTGGAAAGGGCCCCCTTCTTCTGCAAGAACGTGGTCCAGTTGGGACCGATCAGATTGTCATGAGCAGCATGGGCGAGCCCCAAACACTGGCTCACAAACTTTCCGATCATGGCAGACCGGCGTTTGTCGGGGACGCAACTTTGAAGCGACGCCTGAAGGTCAACGAGCAATGGGTTGTGCATCGCGCGTCAGTGTAGAAACAAGCGGTTGATCACGTGGAGACCGTCGGCATACGCGCGTTCGAGCGTCATGTGTTCAGGGCCCTTGGGCTTGCAAATGATGACCTGTGAGCGTCCATTGCCTCGCTTGAGTCTTGCCGAGTCAAAGAACTGGAATCCGTCGCCATCACTTAATGCCCCCAATGCAGAATCTTCCAAGTCGCCCTGGAAGCCAAGCACAATCTCGGTCATCAACGAGTTTCCTCTACCGGCTTTGACTTCCACTTGCTCGTTCAGGCGACTAGCCAACACCTCTTCAAGCATGGCCAAATAGGTCTTCGGCACGCTTGCATCTTCTGACGGACGAGGTGTGGGCCAACGAGCGTTCTCAAGTTCACGGCGAAAGCTTGCGTAGTCCTCGAGAGGTGCCAGAAATTCCTCCATCTCCATCCGCTTCAGGATGTCTCTCGCTTTGAAAGCCGAGCAATCCCAATCAGCATGGCTTTGCAGCGAAAAAAGCGAAGGCACCACGATGCGTTCCAAATCGAGCTTCTCCGCTCGCTTCCCATCGATCTGCCAGAGCTTGCCGAACAATGCGAATTGGTACCGCGCAAAATCGCTCATCAGATATTGGCCTATGCGGGATAGCAGCTCGAGCAGAGCCGCCTCGTCGCGCTTGGGCGTTGGTTTGATCGAGAAGATCAAATTGAAAGTCGGGTTGACCGCAAAGACCTGCGAGGTGCAGTAGCAGTACTGCATGCTGCGAGCCAGGATCAGCCGAGGTCCTTTGCAGCGTGCACCGACGGAGTTCTTCGGCAGTTGCTTGATCGACAGGTCTTGAAGGTCCGGGTGAGCAGCAAAGATGGAAGTCAGGTCCGTGATGACTGAACGCCTCTCATCGCGCCACTTTGGATCAAGTTGCGCAGCAGCAGCTCTTGCAGCGCCGGGGACTTGCAATTCTGCGGCGGTCACCCCCCGCGCAAGCTCCAAACCCGCATCGTCCAGCAACCTCCGAAGAGAGGTGACTTTGTCTCCGTGGTACAGATCGATGAGCCGCTGCTTGACCCGACGGTCATACGGCTTGAGGACGAAAGCATCAAACACGCTTTCGGGGTTGGCAAACGCCATAGCGCTGGGCAGGCTGTTCACGTCGGCTCGATCGACGGCGAGCATCCACATGGCGTCGGGCTTGAAGGGCTGAGACCACAGCCGAGGCATGTAGAACCAGGTGCGTCCCATTGCTTTCGGACGTCGATTGGTGGCAAACATCAGAGCTGCCGGATCCTCAGCGCCTGCGAAGAGGTAACGCCGCCAACTGGACATGTTCACAACCAAGTCGATGTCGGCTTCCCGCGCAAAGGCCGTGACGAAACGGCCTGCGGCCGGTGCCGCAAAGGACTTGGCTGGCAGCACCAAAGCAAGCCGTCCGCCGGACTTGAGGTACTTCTTCACGACGCTCCATGCCACGTGTTGGGAGGCGTCGTGCCACTCTATTTCGTATTTCTCTACGTCGCCGCTGTGTTTGGTGACGTCGGCCAACTTCTTCCATGGCGGGTTGCCAACGGTGACGTCGAAACTGACTTCGGGAAAAAAGCGTTTGCTGGAAAAGAAGTCTGCCACGAGGATGTTCGACCCAAGCAGCCGAGGGAACACCTTTTCAGCGCTCACCTCGTTGACGCGAGACGCAAGATCTGCGGGATCGAGGTAGTCCAGAAGGTTCAGGTACAAGCTGAACGCAGCAACCTGCGCCGCCGAAGAAGATTTCTCCACCCCATAGATGCAGCGTTTGAGCAGGTCGTGTAACCTCCACAGGGAAAGGTATCGACGGCCCCGCTGTACGCCTCCTGCAAGCTCGCTTTCAACAATGTGGCGGAACGCCGCAACCAAGAAGATGCCCGAGCCACACGTCGGGTCCAGCACCTTCGTGTCGCTGTTGAACTTGCAGCTGTCTGCAACCCGATTCAACATGAAGTCCGCTAGGAACGGGCGCGTGTAGACGACGCCATCGCGATTGGCGTCTTCGACTGACTCCGTCCGGAGGAACTTCTCGTAGACAGCCGACAGGGTCTCAATGCGAATGGCAGAAAGGTCGATTGAGAACAACGCAGTTTGTCGATACTTGCCATCGTACTTCTCGCCTCTTCGGATGAAGCCGATGGCGAGATCCAGAAGGGAGGGCGTGATCAGTGAGCGCTCGTGCTCGCTGATCTGGAAAACTCCGCCGTTGAAGATTTCATCGATTCGGTCCTGCAGCGTCCAAAAATCTGACGATTGCTGTTCAAGAGAGTTCTCGCCGTCCGCTGCATCACGCTCCCAACCGTCGACGTTGATTACCTTCTTGTCGGTGAGCAAGTACGTATAGATCAGTCTGCCAATGAGTCGATTGATCAGGTCTGGCGGGATTTTCAGCTTCTCCGACTTGATGCTGTCCGCAAGGTACTCGTGCAGCCCTTCGAGACCCTCTAGCAAGGCCGTATCCACCCCCACCTTCCCCGACTTCGTGAAGTCCCGCCATGTGATGGACGCGCGCAATCGGTCGGGCGCAAGATCCCGTAGCAAAGGTGCGAGATCGCCTTCGGTCGACCAGGACAACGGCTCCCGTTGCACCGCGTCGTTCCACCGAGTGTCAGTCAAGAAGTGGAAACCACTGCAGACAATCACTTCGTCGGGACAGATGATGACCAAGCACGGTGCTTTACCCTGACTCCAAACCCAGCGATGGATGCGTCGGGCATCGTCTTCATCGTCTGCCAAGGCAATATAGACCAAGGGAGTGAAACGCTGCGAGCTGTTCGGACCCCAACGATCCTCCCAAGCGCCAAAGCACGCCTGCAACTTCGCTTGATCGTGCGCCGCCCAAAGCGTCTGCGCGACGCCAGCCACTCGGGAAAAATCGATAGGCTCGAGAAGGCCGCTGTCGCCGCGGTAACCGAGGCGTTCGCAGAAGCGTTCAACGAGGGCTAGCATGATCCCTCGAAGATACTATAAAAACACCATTTATATCCCATAATTGAGCTTTCAGTCGCCTCGCAACGTACCGTGGCACGACCCAAGCAGCAGCAGCCTTCGGAGAAACTGGTTCTGAGCGTATCTCCGCAGATACGCCAGTACCTTGACGCCCTCGTGCCGGTGGGACTCTACGGCAAAAGCGCGCCTGAGGTTGCTGCAAATCTCATGAGCCGCGCGCTCGAGCAACTCGCGCGGGATGGCCTCGTCAAGCTGCACGTCTCCGATGACGGGGACTGAGGCTTGGCCAACCGTGAGCCACGCTGCGAGGCTGAGCGAGGTACGACGCCACAAGCTTGAACGGCCGCTATACGGCCGAAACTGTGACCCTATAGGGTCTTAACCGGCTGACAGAAATCGCTGCACAGCAGAAATTCGAGGCGTCAGGCCCAGTGGCAACCATCGGTTGATTGCTGCCGGGCGCGCGTGTTGCACGAGACAACCTGATCGGCCAAATGAGAGGTGGGGCTGTGCTTGAACTGATGCACTCCGAGCCGAGTTCACGGCGCACGCAGTGAAAGATACGGATTGTTCGGCGGCAACTCCTGAAACAGCGTGGCCGGGTTGTTCAGCAGATAACCGTGCAGGCGCCGTGATTTCCGGGGGCCGGTGACCTCGCAGCTCCAGATGTTCAGGCCGTTGGGATGCTTGCGGTGCTGCAGCAGCCGCTCGAAGCGCTTCTGCACCCATTGCCAATCTTGCAGGCTTTCCTGTCTGGCCAACGCACCTACTTGCGGCTGCTCCTGTGCGTAGCGCTGGAACACGCCCGGACTGACCAGGTACGCGGTATCGCTCACGGTATGCACCAGCGCCTTCGCATCGTTGATGATGAGCTTGCGCGTGGCGATGCCCTGCCGCATCCACTCCATGAAATGCTCGCCGGATGGCTGTGCGGTCGATGCTGGCGGTGCGGGCATGGGCACAGTCATTTCCGGCACGGACGCTTCGGCGCGCGCCGCAGGTACATCGGCCGCACCGGCTTGCGCATCCAGGGGCGTGCTGGACGGTGCACCCATGCCTACCATCGCCAGCATGTCTTCCATGACGTCGGGCGCGGTTGGAGCGGCAGGCGAGGGCATGGGTGCGGCGGCTCCTGCTTCTTCCCATGGCACAGCATCCGGGCCTTCCGCTGCTTGATCGGCCGTGAACGTCGGCTGGGACAACGAGGCCTCGACGTCTTTGTCGGCAGATGCCGTGTCCATCGCCACAGTGCCCGCAAACGGCGCAGGCCGCTCGCCAGGCTCCCAGATCAGCGCGGGTGCCAGCCGCAGCAGGGTGAACGAGTGGGACCAGCCGGTGGCGCTGGTCACGGTCGCGCGCCAGATCGCCTTGCCGTCCGCTGTGGGCTGCAGCATGCCGTGGTCTTGCAGTACGTTGAATACGGCGGTGTTGTTCGCCGGGATGCCATCGACGCCCTGGGACAGCAGGTGTGCGCGGAGCTTGTCGGAAACGGTCTTGCTCACCAGCCACAGCGCATCGTCGGTGAGCCAGCCATCGGAGGCTTCGGGCTGGTTCAATTTCAGCTCTTCCTTGAGCAGGTAGCGCAGCCCGTTGACCAGCTTGCGTTGCAGCGAGTGTTTGGGCGCGGCCATGGCGCGTGCAGGATCGCCGCCCAGCTCTTGGGCAACGGAGGCGCGGTCGGCCTGCACGACTAGCTCGCCCAGCACGCCGGCGTGCTCGTACTGCCCGGCCAGGACGTAGAGCAGCGGTGCCCACAGGGGCGGATAGCCACTGAGCCAGTCCAGCAGATCGCCGTCGAGTAGTTGCCGGTAGAGCAAGCCTGTCGCAGCGCTGTGCAGGCGGTACTCGCGGTTGTCGCGGTAGCGGAAGCGGTAAGGCTGGCGCAGTGGGCCGTGCCATGGGTGCCAGGTGCTGCCATCGGCCAGCTCGACGTGCAGATCGACGGCCACCTTGCCGATGTCGTGCAGCAGTGCCGCGTAGGCGACGGCGGCGGTCCAGGCCTCGGACTGCGCGGCCTGGTCTTCGGGGCTGCTGCCGATGGGCAGCAGATGGGACTGCCGCAGCTTCAGGCTGTAGGCGACGATTTCCAGGCCATGGTCGAGCATGCCGCCGGGGTATGCGTGGTGGTGCGCTTCGGAAGCAGGAAAGGCCTGTACCAGCTCGGCGTAGCGTTCCAGCGGCGTGTGGTACAGGGTGGCGAACTGCTGACGCGAGAGCGAGGTGCGCTGCCAGATGTGTTCCAGCAGCTTCTGCCGGCGTGGCGTCGCCAGTAGCGATGCGGCGGATTCGGGCCGCAGCAGCCCTTTTGGAGGATCGGGGGCTGGCGTGGGCGATGGGGCGGTTGCGGCCGGGCGGCGTTTTCGCTGGAACAGGGAAAGCATGTGGTGTCCTGGTGGCGGGCCGAGCGGGAGGCCTTTTTTGCCTTTTCGAGGTAGGGCCTTTCCCCTTGCACCCCATTCCCTTGCCGTTTCGGCCCTTTGGCCTTTAACCGTTTGGATATAGCGTGGCCCGGCCTGCGGCTCCAGCGTCAATGTGGAATCCGCACGAATGGATTAGATGGCGACCGGGTGCCGCCCTCGGCCTATGCTGCGGGGCGCCGCTTTCGCCAAGCAGGCTCTTGCCCTCGAGTTGTTTGGTTGACAAATGCGACAAACGAGACTAAAGTGAATCCCATCTCAAACTAACCTGGGAGATGACCATGCCCACTGCCATTGAATTCATTGCCGACCGTCTGCCGCGTGTCACGGTGGAGGATGTGCGCCGCTTCGCGGATACCGTCGAAATCCGGGATGCCACGGCGTTCGCGGCTGAGTTGCAGGCGTTCGTCCACGAGCGGGTGGAGGCCGTGAAGCTGCCCGCCAACTTGGAAGGCGAAACGGTGGGGCAGGCCCTGGCGCGCAAGGCGGCCGCGCTGCGTGCCGACACGCGCTGGGCACCGAATGCAACCGACATCCAGCGAGGCCGCGCCGCGCTGCTGGAAACCTTCGGCCAGCCGCACAACCTGCCGATCCCCGAGTTCGCCAAGCTGGCGGACAAGTCGCGCCAGCAGATCTACAAGGACATCCTCGCCCGCCGGCTGCTCGCGCTGAACGTGGGGCCGCGCGGCCAGAAGCTGCCCGACTGGCAGCTCGACCCGGTGAAGCAGCAGTTGACCCAAACCGTGCTTCAAGAGGTCGAAGGCATCGACCATTGGGCGATCTACCGCGCGCTGTCCGAACCGCTCGAAGGCTTGGGCGGCCGCTCGCCGGTGGATGCGGTAACGCATCGCACGATCGACGACGTGGCCGAGGCCGTGTTCAACGTGCTGGGCGTGCAGGTGTATTGAAGCAAGGTCGCCATGAGCCGTGAGCTGCCATCGTTCCAGATTGACGCCGGCGAACTGCTCCAGCACGTGAGCCGTGTCGTCTATCGAGGCAGTCCGCTGTTCTATGGCCGCAGTAGCACGAATCGCTACGATGATCCGGCGCGGGCCTATGGCGTGCTCTACCTGGGGCGCGACCTGCCCACGGCGCTGATGGAGTCAGTGTTTCACAAGCACCAGTGGCTTGCGGACACGCAACGCTCGATCGCGCTGAAAGAAGTCCAGGCCCGGATGGTGCGCGCAGTAGGCGTGCTGGACCATGCGCTCCTGGCCGACCTCACGGCGCCGGGCGTCATGGCGGGCTACTTCGGCCTGAACCTGGAGCAGTTGGCCAGCCGCGACTACACGCACACGCAGCAGGTGTCCGCCCAGGTGCATGCGGTGCTCGGAAACGATGGCCAGCCGCTGTTCGACGGGGTGCTCTACCCGTCGCGCAACAACTATCCCGCCAAGAGCATCGCCCTGTTCGAGCGGGCGGGAGCGAAGGTCAGCGTCATCGGGGACATCGACCTGGCTGACCATGTGGACTGGCCGCGTTTCGTTGCTGCCTACCGCATCGGCGTGGAGCCCGACCCCGGCCCAGTAGAACCGGATGACGAAGAATCCTGAAGCAGCCAGAGAACACATTGAAGTCACAAACAGAACTGAATTGGAACAAACTGGAGTAGCCACCCCTGTAACAGGAGACGGTCATGAACACGACAGCCCGCATCAGCACCGCAGAACGCCTCGGCCGCGCCTTTGGCCGGGGATGGCGTGCCTATGCGCGTGGCGAACGGAGGGCGTCGAACTGGCTGGTTTCCAAGGGCGTGCCGCAGGTTGGTGCCGGCGTGCTGCTGTGGGTGGTCAAGCTGGCTGTGCTCGGGGTGCTGCTCTACGTTGCTTTCTGGTTCGCACTCGTGCTGCTGGGCGTGGCAGCTGCGGGATGGGCGGCTGCTGCCAATACCTCGGATGACGGCGAGTGGCCCTTCACCGACCTGACCGAGTTGCGTAAAACGCCGGGCTACGATCCCAATCTGTACAACGACACGTCGCACGAGTTGTACACAGACGACTGACCGGCCCCGCGCTACTTCAGCTTGCCCCCGGTGAGCGCCCCGGCGCCCTTGCCGCCAGCTTGGCCGGCACTCTTGCTGCCATCAGAAAGTCCCTGGATGGCGTGCCCAGCCCGAATCCCAACCCACGTAAGGCTCGCCAGCCAAAATCCCGGTAAGGCCAAGAACATCGTGCCCATGACGAAGTTCAGCAGCATGTCCCCGAACGCATTGTTCAGCCCCACCAGCGGATCAAAATTGCTGTGCGGCCGGTTCCACCCCCATCCCTGCCCGTAGAGCGCATCAAGGATGGTGCTGTCGATCCAGCGTCCAAGCTGGAACCAGAAATCCACGAAGAACAGCGCGAACTGCACGACGCTGACGGTCACGACCGTCTTCAAGTCATAGGTGCCCACGACCAGCACCAGCGGGATGCAGATGACCAGCGCCATCTTGAGCAGTGCAAGCACCATGGGCAGCGCCTGGCGCACCACGTCCATGGCAGGAAACGCCGCCATCGCACCGGACGCCATCCCCAGGTCACCCGCGGCCCGCGTCACGATGTTCGGCAGGGACTTGTCGATCTGGCCGCCGTAGTCCGTGTAGACGCTGCCCTGGTTCAGTTTCTGCTGCCGCGGCGCCGCGATCGTGCGGATAACCGAGTCGTCCGCCTCGGCCCGGCTCAGGAGCCCCGCCCAGCCCGCCAAGCGATTCAACAGGCTCGGGTCCACCTGACCCAGCAGGCGTGCCCGCAGGCCGTTGCCGCCATCGGCCCACCACTGCCTGCAGGTCGGATAGCCGCCACCACTGTTGACCTGCGCAAGCCCTGCGTCGCGGGTGCTGTCGTAGGGCCAGGCGTCGCGCGGCGTGCTGGACCGATAGCTGTCGTAGTAGCCGCCCGTCTCCGTGAAGAAGCGCGAGCCGATCCAGGTCACGTCGTGCATCTGCGCGTCGTCCAACTGAGGGCGCAGCATGAACAGCTTGGCGCGCGCCGGGCCGTAGCAGTCGTGCGTGAAGTCGGCCACTTCCTGGGCCAGCACGGGATCGTTGATGCGTGTGGCGTCGATCTCCATGCGCATCTGCCGCAGGTCGGCGCCGCACGGGATCGCCGCCACCGAGGCGCCGGTGACGGCGCGTGACAGCACATGCATGAAGGCCCACCAGACCGGCAGCTTCGCCGACTGGTTGTTGAGCGTGCTGAAGGACTGCGACCAGCCTGTGTCCGTGGGCTGCGGCACGCTGACCTGGCACTGTGCGGAACGCGAGCTGTCGTACTGGATAGTGCCCAGGTTCACGTCCATGAACGGGATGCCCGCGAACATCACCACCACGATGGCCACGAACACCCGGTTCTCGATGCGCGCCGCCGAGAGTACCCCCTTGTTGCCTTCGTCGGCACCTTCCGCACGGGCCTTGAGCCATTCCTGCACGACGATCGCCAGAAAGGGCAGGGCGAATACCCCGCTCGCCACCAGCACTGCCCAGATGCCGTTATGGACGATCCAGGATACGAGGGTCAGGTAATACTCCAGATAGTCGGTCGTCAAAATCGTCATGGCCCGTCCCTCAACCCTGCATCCAGAGGCTGGCTTCCAGCGCAGCGATGGCGACGACGCCGGCGATCTCGCTGCGCACCAGGCGCCGCGCGTGCGCGTCGGCTTCCCGCGCCAGCAGCCGGCGGCGCATCCACAGCCATCCGTATGCCGTCGCCCCGTACAGGCACAGCCGCCACACCAGGAAGTAGCCCGAGGCGGCCGCCAGCCACCGCTCCCAGCCGGCCACGCTGCCCACAAGGTAGATGCCGGCAATATTGGCGCCCACGGCGGCGGCGATGAGCACCGCCGTCCACAGCAGCGCCTTCGCCGCGCTCCGGCTGAACAGCCAGCGCGGGCGCAACCAGGCCGCGCGCATCCGGCTCATGGCGTGCTCCCGGGACGCCCCTTCTGCAACTTGTCGAGCCGGTCGGGCACCGGATCACCCTCGTAGATCCCGCGCGAGCCCGCTGCCCGCGTGCCGTGGCGCTGGATGATCGCCATGGGCGAGTTGCTCGCCAGCTCGCGCCGCAGTTCCAGTTCGGTCTTGAGATTGCGGATTTCCCGGTCGAGCGTGTCGCTCTCCTTGTTCACGGCCTCGACCGCGAGTTCGTTGGCCGCGACATTGGGCTCCTTCTTCCCGGTGAGCAGCGTGCGTTGCAGCAGCAGTGCCTTCTCCAGCACCGACGACAGGGCGACCTCCGATGCGAGGCGCCGCGCCAGCAGGTCCTGGTCCGGCTCATCGCGCAGCGCCTCGACCACGCTGCGCGTGATGGGCAGCGACGCGCTACCAGCCTCGCGCAGGTTCTCCGGCGTCGTGTTCTTCGCTTTGGAGACCAAATCTTGCAGCGCCTGCAGCTTGACGTCGTACTCCTCCTGGATCAGCGGCGTCAGGCCCACACCAGGCACGGTCTGGGTCTTGGTGCAGGAATCGCAGGTGCGCTGCTCCTTCTCGCCCAGCACCCGCGTGGCCCACTCGACGGCCGCTTGGGGCGTTGTCCAGGCCTGGCAGGCCAGGCTGTTGCAACTGGATGGGGCCATCGCGGTGGTGTCCGTGACGCTGCGGCCGTTGACCAGGTTGTAGCCCGCGCGCGTCACGTCGCTGACCACCTTGATCGGCGGCTGGCTGGTGCCGCCCGCGTTGCTGCCGCCGACCCAGGGCACGCCGCCGTTGCCCCGGCGTTTCTCCGCCTGCTCGACGGCCGATACGGCGTCGGTGCTGGCGACGGCTTCGCGCAGCGCCATGCCTTCGGCCACACGGCTCCAGCCCAGTTGCCCGCCCGCCATGTCCGCCATCTTCTCGGCCATCGCCCGGCAGGTGAGCTTGGAGCGGTCGAAGTCCAGTCGCGCCTGCAGCACGCCATTCGTGAGCAGGTTGTACAGGCCCGGATCGGCGCGCTGGATGATCAGCGCGGGCAGCGACGCCACCGCGCTGGTGGCGCTCTGGATCACGCTGCTCATGATCTGCTGGAAGCCCTGTGTGATGCCGTTGAGCTGGTTCTTGAGCGTCGTCGTGATGCTCATGTCGCCGCAGACCAAATTGCTGTTCCAGCCCACGCCCACGCCGATCGAACGCATGCCTGGGGCATGCCCCATGGAGACCGCGTTTCCCCCTCCGATGGAGTACATGACGTCATCGCCGATGACGCTGCCGCTGCTCTGGTAGCGCAACTGCCCCCAGGCCAGCCCGCATGCCACGGCCATGGCACAGGCCAGTGCAACCGGGCCAAACCGGCGGCCTGTGGTGCCAACGTGCTTGGTTTCAGGACGTTTCATCATGGCACCTCATCAGAAATCGACACTGCCCAGGAACACCTGCCCGACGCGCATGCAGCAGGCATAGGGCCGCCACAGCGCCCAGGCGTAGTCGCCTTGCTGGGCCTGGGTCAGGAAGCCGCCGCGCGGGAACACGGTGCAGGAGGGCGACAGGACGGGCGTCAGTTCCTGCCACTTGCCCGTCGAGGCATTGCCTTCCACCAGCGCGCCCGCCGGCCAGTAACCGGGCCGCGGACTCGCCAGCAAGGGCTGATAGACGTGCGGTTGCCCGAGCCGGGTGACGACATCGCCTGCGCGCTGGGCCACGACCGCCCCCGCCTTGTGATCGTCGGACTGGTGCAGGAATCCGCCACGCGGGTACACGTTGCCCCACAGATTGAGCGTGGTGCGCGCGCCGACCTCGCGCAGGCCGGGGATCAGCGCCTCGGGGTAAGCCATCTCCGGCACGTTGTAGCGCCAGGCCAGCGTGTCCAGGGTGCTCAGCAGGTAGGGCGCGAACGCCGTGCCTGCTCCCTGGCAGGCCAAGCCGAAGGTGCTGGTGAACAGGCCGAGCGTCGATCCCCCGGGGTGGCCGATCACGTCGGCGTTCTTGAACTTCGCCAGGTTGTTCTCGTGATCTTCGTTGGTCGTGCCGTCGCCGCCGCCCAGGGCCGTCGGGTTGGGCAGGCTGAGCGCCCGCATCTCCAGCCAGGGGTTCTCGCCGGTGTTCGAGTAACTGGACACCACGGCATCGGGAACGTAGTGCCTGACCTTGACCGACGTGCGCACCGTGCATCCCGTCCAGGTGCAGTACAGCCAGTAGCAGATGCCGACGACGCGGTATTCCAGGCAATCGAGCGAACGCGAGGACGCGATGATCGTTGCGGTATCGAGCAGTGCGAACGACGGCGAGGCGAGGGTCAGAAAAAGCGCGCCGATGGCACGGCGCAGGCGGCGGGCGGGCATCATGGCTGCGCAGCCCTGTACGCAGCGACCCGCGCCGTCGCCTTGGCCACGTCCGTCTCGCCGTACACCACGTAGCGCCTGTCCACGATGACCGCGGGAATCGTCGTGACGCGCAGGCTCCAGGCATCGACCACGCCCTGGTAGGCCGGCGCGATGCGGCGTTGCAGCGCCGCGCCGCCATCCCCCAGGCGCTGCCGGACGAGCGCAGCGCTGCGCGCAGGGTCGGCAGGCAGATGCGCGGCCAGTTCCGCCTCGATGCGCGCAGGCGCATCCAGCAAAATCACCCGCGTTCCCGCAGGTGCCCGCACCGGATGGCGGCTATCGGTGACGGCGATGACGTCCGCGGCGAAACAGCAGACGCTGACCAGCAGCGCGCACAAGCCGATGAAGGGCTTGCATCGCGGATCCAGGGAGCGGGGAAGGAAGGGCATGTCGAGCCACCGCGAAGTTGATCATGGCGGTAGTCGAACCCATCGGGCGGCGGCGCGCGACAGACAATAGGAAATCGCCTCGCTCCCATTGTTTCGCGTGCGCAGGGATCGCGGGTGTTGGGTTTTCAGCCCCGAAGCGGCCGGTCGCCTCTCGCTTTGCTGCGGGGCATCCGCTGGGCAAGGGGCGCTGCCAGTAGCCCCAGGAAGGCCAGTCCATACCCGTAGAGGTGGGCGACGCTGGCGATGGCGCCGCCGATCAGGCGCTCCTCGGATTGCAGTGGCCCGGTGAGCCATTGCCGCAGCATCCAGCCCGTGATGGCGATGAGGGCAGCGATCGCAACGGCGTCCAGTCTCCGCGCTTGCGGCGCCAGGCCCAGCACGAACAGGCCATAGAGCACCCCGGACAGCCCCACATAGGGTAGCGCCTCGGGGGAGAGGCGGTACAGGCACAGGCTGATGCCGAGGGCGAGGGCGCCGATTCGCAGGGCGAGCCATCCGTTGAAAACCGCCGGCGCAAGCGCGCAGCACACGAAGACCCCCGCGGCGTTGAGCAGCGCGTGGGGCCAGCTCAGATGCACGGCATGCGCCGTGAACAAGCGCCACCACTCGCCGCGCGCCACCGCGGCGGATTCCAGGCGCAGCGCCAGCCGCGCACCGTCACCTGCCGCTTGAAGGATGAGCAGAAGGAATGCCAGCGCACCGGCCCACGCCCACGCGGAGCGCAGGAGCCGTGAGGGTGCGTCAGCCATTGCCGGGCGCAGGACCGGCGGGGATGAATCCATCCACGGCTGCCGGCCGCGCGGGGGTAGGCAGACGCTCGACCGTGCCGTCCTGGTCAATCAGCACGGCGTCGGCCTGGATGCCCGCCAGGGTCACGCCGGGCGCCAGGGCCTGGCCGACCCGGTAGGCCTGGGGCAGCCCGCCGTTGATGGCCAGCAGCACCGCGCCGCCTGTCTCGTGGGCCATCAGCCCCGCGACGGTGACGCGCAGGCGTGAACTGCCGCCGCCGAACCATCGGGCGACCAGCGCCGTGTCCGTGCCCTGGGCGGCGGCGACCCCCAGCGCGGGCGGCATGGCAGCGGGGGAGGGCGCGAGCAGCAGCGCTCCCCAGACGCCCACGCCTGCGGCGAACGCCACAAGCCCGAGCTGGCGGCTGGCGGCGGGCCAGTCCACGGCGTGCGACAGGGGGAGAAACGGGTTCTTCTGCATGGACGAAGGCCCGGTCAAGGGCTTGATGGTGGCGGATGCCAGGCCCGCAAGCTGACGGCATCGCCTCGCTACAGGGAGATTGGCAGGGCGGGGCACCGCCTTTCAGGCGCGCTCACCGGGCCGATAAACCGGAAAGTTTCCCCCGAAAAGGTTGCATGGGGGTAATGACAATTGTCAACCCCTCCCGCGCGCCGAATGCCGTATTATTACGCAAATGAGAAGCGTTCGCATGTTGGTGAATTGATTCCATTGGGCTGAGCAGTCGCGGAACGGCTTCTCGTGCAGCGCCGTTTTTCCGCCGAGGCGGTCGGAGACCACTCCCGCCTCGTGCCCTTGTTTCCCTTTGTTTTGGGTTCTGATGAAACGCTTGTTTTTTGCCCCCGCGCTCGCCCGCGGCCGGCTCGCGTCGATGCACGGGTTCTCGCTGATCGAGATCATGGTCGTGGTCGTCATCATGGGCATCCTCGCCGCGCTCATCGTGCCGAACGTCATGGAGCGCCCCGACCAGGCGCGTGCCGTCGCGGCGCGCCAGGACATTGGCGCGATCGTGCAGGCGCTCAAGCTCTACCGGCTGGACAACGGCCAGTATCCTTCGGCGCAAGGCCTGCGCGCGCTTGTCGGCGCACCGTCCGGCGGGCAGCTTGGCGGCAATGCACGCTCGTACCTCGACAAGCTGCCCACCGATCCCTGGGGCCGTCCGTACCAGTACCTCAATCCGGGTGCGCACGGCGAGATCGACGTCTTCTCCCTGGGTTCTGACGGGCGTCCGGGCGGCACGGGGCCGGCGGCAGACATTGGGTCCTGGGATGGGTAGCCGAAGCAAAGGCCAGCACGGTTTCACGCTCCTCGAACTGATGGTGGTGCTGGTCGTCATCGGCATTGCCACGGCCATGGTGGGGTTGGGTGTCGGCGCCGTCGGCTCGGCGGCGCACGATCTGCGCGAAGACGCACGGCGTCTCGCGCAGTTGTTCCCTGTCGCGCAGGCGCAGGCGCGTACCAGCGGGCAGCCCATCGTCTGGGAGTACGACGAAGACGGCTACAGCTTCCGTCACCTGCCGCGCGCCCTGGTGCTGCCGGCCGACATGGCGATGTACGGCCCTGTCGGGCGCGCGGGCGCCTTGAACAACGCAGCGCTGCGTCCCCGGCAGTGGAATGCCGCGGGGCGCATGCGTGTGCATGTCGAGCCTGCGGGCGCCGAACAGTTCGATGGCGAATGGATGCCCGCGCTGATGACGGTCGAGCTGAGCGACGGCCAGACCACGGTCGCCGTGCGGCGCCATGGCGATGGCAGCTACGAGGTGGTGCCATGAAGCGCCTGTGCGGCTTCACCCTCATCGAGGTGCTGGTGGCGCTGGCCATCGTCGGCGTTTCGCTGGGCGCGGTTCTGCGCACCCTGGGCGTCGGCGTCGATGGCGTGCTGGGCATGCGCGAGCGCAGCCTGGCCCAGTGGGCGGCCGAGAACCGCCTGGCCGAGCTGCGCCTTCAGCGCACCCTGGTCAACCCGGGCGAATACCAGCAGCCGTGCCCCCAGGGCGCGCTCGCGCTGGTCTGCCATGCGGTGGTTCGGGTGTCCGCCAACAACGGTTTCCGGCAGGTCACGGTGCGCGTGCGCCTGGCCGACGACGGCCCGGTGCTTGCCGAGCTGCACGGCCTTCTTTCGAGCCTGCCATGACTGCAATGAGCCGGCTGCGCGGTTTCACGCTTCTCGAAGTGCTGGTGGCCATCACCTTGATGGCCATCCTGAGCCTCATCGGCTGGCGCGGGCTGGATGCGGTCGAGCGCACCAGCGAACGCATCTTCCTGCATGCGGACGACACACTCGCGCTGATCCGCGTGGTGGGCCAGATCGAGCGCGACATCCGCCAGCATGCCGACATCGATATCCTGCCGCCCGCGCCGATCCGGCCGGCGGCAAGTGCGCCGTCGAACGTCCCCGCCGCGCAGCCGCCCGCGGGCGCATTGCCGCCCGGCATCGCCGCGGGCAACAAGGAACTGGCACTGGTGCGCGCCGCGGGCGACGGGGCGTGGCAGCGTGTGCGCTGGCGCTTCGAGAACGGCGCGCTCCATCGCGCGGTAGGGCCCGCGAGCGCGACGCTGCCCCTGCCCGACGTAGCGAACGACGACGTGGTGCTGGAGCCGGTCGAGGACTTCTCCGTGCGCGCATGGCTGTCCGGCCGCGGCTGGACCGCGCCGCCGCTGCCCGCCGCCACGGTGGCCACCGGGCTGGAGGTCGTCGTCGTGCGCGCGGGGAAGACCGGGGCCGAACCGTACCGCAAGGTGGTGCT
Source organism: Acidovorax sp. YS12 (assembly GCA_021496925.1). Lineage (NCBI taxonomy): Bacteria > Pseudomonadati > Pseudomonadota > Betaproteobacteria > Burkholderiales > Comamonadaceae > Acidovorax > Acidovorax sp. YS12. The sequence continues at coordinate 1,435,824 of CP053915.1, read as the reverse complement.
GCTGCCATGAAAGCCCTTTCGCGATTCCACCAGCGCGGCGCGGCCATCATCGCCGCGCTGCTCATCGCGCTGGCCGCCACCGTGGCGGCGGCCGCGGTCCTTCAGCGCCAGGGCCTGCTCGTGGACACGCTGGTGGGCGAGCGCGACCGCGCGCAGGCCGAATGGATACTGCGCGGCGGACTCGACTGGGCGCGCATCATCCTGCGCAACGACGGCGTACGCAGCCCCACCACACGGCTCGACGGCGTCTGGGCGCAGCCCATCGTCGGCCTGAACGTCAGCGCGTTCGACGACGGCCGCGAGGCGCTGTTTTCCGGGCGCATCGAGGACGAACAGGGCAAGTACAACCTGCGCCACCTCGTGTCAAAGGGCAAGATCCTCCCCGAGGAAGTCGAGGCGCTGGGCCGCCTGTTCACTTCGCTGGACATCCCCGCCGGACTGGCGGGCGCCGTGGCGCAGCGCCTGCTGGATGCCGAGCCGATCGAGGACGAACCGGCGCGCGCGCCCGGCCTGCGCAGGCTGGCCGACCTGGCCGGGCTGCCGGGCATGACCGCCGAGCAACTGCGCATCCTGCGTCCCTACCTGACCGTGCTGCCGGGCGCCACCGCCGTCAACGTCAACACCGCGAGCGCCGAGGTGCTGGGCACTGCGCTGCCCAGCCTGCCGCTGGCGGCCGCGCGTGAACTCATCACCGAGCGCGACCGTGGGCTGTGGTTCACCAGCGGCGCCGATTTCTTCAACCGCCTGGGCACCAGCGCAGGCGCCACTACGGGGAGGGTGGCCGTGCGCAGCGACTGGTTCCTTGTTTCCGGCGAGGTGGCCGTGAACGAGGCCGTGGTGGGCGTGCAGGCGCTGCTGCAGCGCCGTGCAGGCCAGCAGCCGGTCGTCCGCTGGATGGTGGGCGGATAGGACGATGGCCATGGCAAATAAATGTGAACAAAAATGGCCTATAGCGCTTGCCAGTAAAGCGCTTGAAGCTATCAAATCAAGAGTATTTGGGGCGGCCCGGTGATGAAGAAGCACCTGCGCCTCGCGCTGCCGCCCCTGGCCCGCCTCGTTCCCGGGTCCCCCTGCGCCTTCGCGCTGGTGGACCGCCATGGCGCGCTGCTGCGCGCGGGCGAACTGCCGCTCGACCGCATCGCCGCCGAGGTCCCCGTCGAGCACCTGCACGCCATCCTGGCGCCAGGCGATGCGATCACCGTCAGCGTGCCGGTGCCGCCGCTGCCCCCGCGCCAGATGGATGCGGCCGTGGCTTCCGCCATCGAGCCGCTGGCGCTGTCGGACATTGCCGATCTGTGCATCGCCCACGGCCCGCGCGGTGCCAGCGGCGAGGCGGCCGTGGCCTGGGCGGAGCGCCGCGCCATCGCCCGCGCCTGGGAGCTGCTGGACGCGGCGGGCCTCCAGGTGGCCGCCATCGTCCCGCACGAGTTGGCCCTGCCGGCGGACGATCCGCATCCCGACAGCCCGTTGTCGCTGCCCGCCGACGCACGCTGGCTGGCGCCGCTGCCGGGCTGGTCGCTGGCCCGCAGCGACGTGCGGCCCGCGAGCCGGTCGCGCCCCTGGCGCGGTGCCATCGCCTGGGCTGGCGCCGCCGCGCTGCTGTGGCTCGCGGGGCTGCACTTCTACGCCGGCCAGCAGGAGCGGGAAATCGTCGCCTTGCAGGACGGCATGCAAGGCATCGTGCAGGAAACCTTCCCGCAGATTCCCATGGTGATCGCGCCCCTCAAGCAGGCCGCCGATGCGCGCGACGCCCTGCGGCTGGCGCGCGGCGTGGCGGGCGGGGACGACTTCATGCCCCTCGCGCTGGGCGCCGCCCGCGTGCTGCCCTTCGCCGCCGGCCACGTGCGCGCCATGCGCTTCGCGGAGGGAACCCTGACGCTGACCCTCGCGGAAGGCTACGCGCCGCCGGGCAACGAAGCCGCGCTGGTGCAGGCCGCCGCCGCCCAGGCGCTGAACCTGGAAAAGGACAAGCAGCTCCTGCACACCTGGCACGTGCGCCGCGCGGCCTCGCCCGCGCAAGCAGGGGCGCAAGGTGGAGCGCAAGGGGGAGGGCGGCCATGAGCGTGCAGCGCCTGATCGAACAAATCCAGGTGCCGCAGGCCTGGCGCGTGCGCGCCGATGGCCTGCGCCGCCAGGCCGCGGCGTGGTGGGAGCACCACCCGCCCCACGAACGCTGGCTGCTCGGTGCCTGCGCCGCGCTGGCGGTGGCGGCGATCGTCTGGCTGGCGGTGCTGCGGCCCGCCTGGCGGACACTGGCCGAGGCACGTGAACAACTGCCGCTGCTGCGCAGCGAAATGGTGCAGGTGCAGGCCATCGTGCGCGAGGCCCAGGCCCTGCAACAAGGCCGCTCCGGCAGCGTGGCGGCTTCGCAGGTACTTGCGGCCTTGAAGGGCAGCCTGGCGCGCGCCGGCCTGGACGACACCGTGACCGCCGCCGAGAACGGCACGGGACGCTGGGAGATCACGGTCGATGGCGCGGGTGCCGCGCGCCTGATGGATTGGCTCGCGAGCGTGCCCCTGCTGGTGCAGACGCAAACCCGTTCGGTGGTGCTGGAGCGCACCGTCGTCGAGGGGCGCGAGCGGCCCGGCGCCGTCAGCGGCCGGGTCGTCCTGGCACGGGATGAGGGGGCGGCCCGATGAAGCGCAGGCTGTTGCATGCCGCCCTGCTGGTGCTGGTGGCGGGGGTGTGCGCCCTCGCGGTGATGCCCGCGCGCTGGCTTGTCGCCGCGCTGCCTGCCTCAGGGCTGCTGGTGGCCGTCGATGCCGGCGGCTCGATCTGGTCGGGCAATGCGATGCTGGCCGTCGGGCGGCCCGAACTGCGCCGCGCGCTGCCCGAGCCGCTGCGCTGGGAACTGCGCTGGAGCGGCGGGCCGCATTTCGCCGTCACGCATCCGGCGCTGGGCGGGGAAGTGCGCATCGCACCCTCCTGGCGTGGCCTGCGCGCGTCGGCGCAGACACTGCGCCTGCCCGCCAGCGTATTGCCGACGCTGCACGCCACGCTCGGCGCGCTCAATCCCGGCGGCGAACTGGTGCTGAGCTGGCCCGACACCACCCTGGGACTGGCCCTGGAGCAGGGCGGCAGTCCGGTGCTCGACGTGCGCTGGAACAACGCCACGTCGTCGCTGGCGCGCGTGCGCCCGCTGGGCGCCTACCGCATCGAACTCACCCGTGGCGAGGCCGGGCGCATCGACGTCTCCCTGTCCACGCAGTCCGGCCCGCTGATGCTGCAAGGGCAGGGCACCTATGCCCCGGAGGGCGGCCTGCGCTTCGATGGCACCGCCCGGGCCGAAGCCACGGCCCCGCCCGACACCCGCGCCGCCCTCGGCGACCTGCTCAACGCCATCGGCCCGCGCCAGGGCGACATCCACTCATTGAAGTTCCGCTAGGAGGTCTCGTTCCATGAACACCGCTGCCACTGTCACCGCGGCCACCGCCGCCCCCGCCACCACCACCGTGGCCCCGCCACCTTCCGGCGCGAAGGCCGCCCCCCGGGCATGGCTGCGCAAACGCCCGGTGCGCATCGCGCTGGGCGCGCTGCTCTGCCTCGTGCTGGCCGCTCTGGCCATCGCGCTCACGCCCGCGCGCTGGGCCGTCTCGGCGTTGTCCATCCCCGGCCCGATGCTCGCGGTCGATGCCCACGGCACCCTCTGGTCCGGCGGGGCCACCTTCTCGTTCGGCCGGCCCGAACTGCGCAAGCCGGTTCCCGGCGAACTGCGCTGGCGGCTGGGCCTGGACGGCGGCCCCCACCTGGCGGCCACCCACCCCGGGCTGAAGGGCGAACTCCGGCTCGACCTGACCTGGGGCGGCCTGCGCGCCTCGCCGCAGACGTTGCGCCTGCCTGCCGGGCTGCTGGCGGCGGCGTATTCCCGCTTCGCCATCGTGGCGCCCGAGGGCGAGCTGGAACTGCGCTGGCCGTCCACGCTGATCGGCTGGGGCTCCGCGCCGCCCGTGGGCAGCGAACGGCTCGACGTGCGCTGGAACGGCGCCGCCTCGTGGATGACGCCCGTGCGCCCCATGGGGGCCTACCGTCTCCTGCTCACCCAGGGCGACGGCGCGCGCATCGACCTCGCCCTGTCCACGCTCATGAGCCCGCTGATGCTCGAAGGTGCCGGCACCTACTCGCCCGCCGAGGGACTGCATCTGGACGGCAAGGCCCGCTTCGACACCGCCACCACGCGCGAAGGCCGCATCGCGCTGCGCGAACTGCTGGCCGCCCTCGGCACGCGGCGGGCGGACTACTACCAACTGAGCTTCCAGTAAACGGGGCGCACCGCCAACCATGACCGCCATGCTTTCGTTTGACCCCAATTTCCCGCCAAGGCAGGGGGGATGCCGCCCGGCGTTCGCTCCGCTGGTTCTGGCTGCTTTGCTGGCTGGTTGCGCATCTTCCGAAAACCCCGCGGCACCCCCCCGTGCGCTGCTGATCGAGCGCGCCCCGCCCACCGGCTGGGCCGCCGCGGCGCCCGCGGGGCCGGCCGCACTGCCGCCGGCGCAGCGGGTGGACGCCGAGGCCGAGACGCAGGCGCAGCCCGAGCGCATCACCGCGCGCAGCACGCGGCCAGCCGCGGCGCCGCTGCGCAGCGCAAGCCGCGCTGCGGGCGACGGCCAGCGGATCACGCTGAATTTCCCCAACACCGACCTGGGCGCCGTGGTGGCCACGCTGGCGCGCTTCACCGGCAAGAGCTTCGTCATCGATCCCCGGGTCAAGGGCAACCTGACCCTGGTGTCGGAGACCCCCGTCGCCCCCGACACGGCCTATGCCATGCTGCTGTCGGCGCTGCGCATGCAGGGCTTCGCGGTCATCGACGCGGGCGGCGTCAGCCGCGTGGTGCCCGAGGCCGACGCCAAGCTCCAGGCCAGCCCCGTGGTGGGCGCGGCACGCGGCGCTGCCGCGCCGCGCGGCGGCGAGATCGTCACGCGCATCTTCCCGGTGCGCTACGAGAGCGCCGAGGCGCTGGTGCCGGTGCTGCGCCCGCTCATCGCGCCGAACAACACGATCAACGCCTTCCCCGGCAACAACAGCCTGGTCATCACCGACTACGCGGACAATCTCGACCGCATCGCCCAGGTCATCGCGGGCATCGACACCCCCATCGCGCTCGCCAGCGACTACATTCCGGTGCGCCATGGCGTGGCGCTCGACGTGGCGGCCATCGCCTCGCAACTGCTGGATTCCCAGGCGCGCGACGCGAACGAGCGCGTCACCATCGTCGCCGATCCGCGCAGCAATGCCCTGCTGGTCAGCGCCCGCAGCCCGGAGCGGCTGGAACTGGCGCGCAACCTGCTCGCGCGCATCGACGTGCCGCAGGCGCGCGCGGGCAACCTGCACGTGGTCAACCTGCGCAACGCCCAGGCGACCCAACTCGCCGAGGTGCTGCGCGGCGCGCTGTCGGGGCAGGGCAGCGGCCAGACGACCGATACCGCCAGCAACGCGCTGTCCAGCACCCCCGCCACGACGCCGGGCGCCGCCACGGCCAGCGGCACCGGCACCTTGCAGCAGGCGGCAACGCAGACTGGTGCGCGCAACAGCACCGCCACGGTGCAGCGCACGACCGGCACCGCCAACCGCAACGCCAGCCGCCCCGTGTCGTTCACGGCGGGCGGGGCGACCGTGCAGGCCGACCCGACGACCAACACGCTGATCATTTCCGCGCCGCCGCCGCTGTACCGCAGCATCCGCGAAGTCATCGACCTGCTGGACCAGCGGCGCGCCCAGGTGCTGGTCGAGGCCCTGGTCGTGGAGGTCAATTCCGAGAACGCCGCCCAGCTCGGCGTGCAGTGGATGTTCGGCGGCGACCGCATCGCCAACGGCGGCACGGCTGTCATCGGCGGCACCAACCTCGGGGGCAGCGGCCTCTCGGCCTCCAGCGCCACCGCCAGCACCATCGACGCGCTGGGCCAAGGCCTGAACCTGGGCATCGTGCGCGGCACGGTGGACGTCCTCGGTAACGAAGTGATCAACCTGGGCCTGCTGGCGCGGGCGCTGAAAAACCAGTCGGGCACCAACGTCCTGTCCACGCCCAACCTCATGACCCTGGACAACGAGGAGGCCAGCATCATCGTCGGGCGCCGCGTTCCGTTCGTGACCGGCCGCTACACCACCAGCGGCGACGGCGCGAGCAACCCGTTCCAGACCGTCGAGCGCGAGGACGTGGGCCTCACGCTGCGCATCCGGCCGCAGATTTCCGAGGGCGGCACGGTCAAGCTGGCGCTGTATCAGGAGGTCTCCAGCATCGATACGGTGGCCTCGCAATCGGCCGCGACGCTGGTCACGCGCAAGCGCGCGCTGGAGACCAACGTGCTCGTGGACGACGGCCAGATCATCGTGCTCGGCGGGCTGCTGGAAGACTCGGTGGACAACGGCACGTCCGAGGTGCCCGGCCTCGGCAGCCTGCCCGTGGTGGGCCGCCTGTTCCGCTACGACAAGAACAACCGTACGCAGACCAACCTCATGGTGTTCCTGCGCCCGCACATCGTGCGCAACAGCCAGGACGCCGCCAGCCTGACCCTCGACCGCTACAACTACATGCGCGGCTCGCAGACGCAACTGCCGCGCGACACGATGAGCCAGTTGCTGCCCGACCTGTCGCGCACGACGCTGCCGCCGCTGCAGCAGGACCCGCAAACGCAACTGCTGGACATGCGGGGCTCGGCCCCGGGCGGCGCGTCCGCAGCGCCGGTGCAGGATGCAGTGCAGGAGCCGGCCGCGCCAGCGCCAGCGCCAGCCCCAGTGCCAGGAGGCACCGCAGCACCATGAGCGTGAGGCTGCCCTACGCCTGGGCGCGCGCGCAGCGCGCCCTGATCGAGGTCCGGCCCGAGGGGCTGACGCTCGCCGTCAGCCCCTCGACGCCGCGCTGGGCGCGCACGGAAATCCGGCGGCGCCACGGCGATCTGCCCGTGCGCGAGGTCGGCGATGGCGAACTCGACACGCTGCTGGCCGCCAGCTACGCGCAGACCGGCGACGCAGCCGCGGTGGTCGATGCCGCCGCCAACGAGGTCGATCTCGACCGGCTGATGCAGGACATCCCCGAGGTCGAAGACCTGCTGGAAACCCGCGACGACGCGCCGATCATCCGCATGATCAACGCGCTGTTCACCCAGGCCGCGCGCGACGGCGCCAGCGACATCCACATCGAACCCTTCGAGACCCACTCGGTGGTGCGCTACCGCGTGGACGGCACGCTGCGCGACATCGTCAACCCGCGCCGCGCGCTGCACAATGCGCTGGTCTCGCGCATCAAGGTCATGGCCCACCTGGACATCGCCGAGAAGCGCATGCCGCAGGACGGGCGCATCGCGCTGCGCGTGGGCGGGCGGCCTATCGACGTGCGCGTGTCCACGCTGCCCACCGGGCATGGCGAGCGCGCCGTGCTGCGCCTGCTCGACAAGGAAGGCGGGCGGCTGGAGCTGGAGCGCCTGGGCATGGCCGCCGAGGTGCGCGCCCAGCTCGACCGGCTCATCCACCTGCCGCACGGCATCGTGCTCGTGACCGGCCCCACCGGCAGCGGCAAGACCACCACGCTGTACGCCGCGCTCGGGCGGCTCGACGCCCGCACCACCAACATCCTCACGGTGGAAGACCCGATCGAATACGACCTGCCCGGTATCGGCCAGACCCAGGTCAACGCGCGCATCGACCTGACCTTCGCCGCCGCGCTGCGCGCCATCCTGCGCCAGGACCCGGATGTCGTCATGATCGGCGAGATCCGCGACTTCGAGACTGCGCAGATCGCCGTGCAGGCGTCGCTCACCGGCCACCTGGTGCTCGCCACGCTGCACACCAACGACTCGGTGTCCGCCGTCACGCGCCTGATCGACATGGGCATCGAGCCCTTCCTGCTGGCCTCGACGCTCCAGGGCGTGCTGGCCCAGCGCCTGGTGCGCAAGCTGTGCCCGGCCTGCCGGCAACCCCAAGCCGACGGCAGCGCCGCCTGGAACCCCGCCGGCTGCGCGCAGTGCAACCACACCGGCTACAGCGGACGCACGGGCATCCACGAGCTGTTCGTCATCGACGAACGGCTGCGCGCCATGATCCATGCGAACGAGAGCGAACAGGTGCTGCGCCAGAGTGCGCTGGCGGCCAGCATGCGCACCCTGCGCCAGGACGGCGACCGCTGGATCGCCCAGGGCGTGACCACCGACGAGGAAATCATCCGCGTCACCCGGGACAACTAGCGCCATGCCGACCTACCAGTACGAGGCCGCCGACGCCAGCGGCCGCACCGAAAAGGGCAGGCTGCAAGCCGAGAGCGAGCGCCATGCACGCCAGACCCTGCGCGCGCGCGGCCTGCTGGCCCTGACGGTGCGCGAGGCGGGCATCCAGCGCGCCGGCGCTGGCCTGCGCTTCGGCCCGCGCCTGTCGGATGCGGAGCTGGGCTGGCTCACCCGCCAGATCGCCAGCCTGCTGCTCGCGCACCTGTCGCTCGAAGGCGCGCTCACGGCCACCCTCGACCAGGCGGAAAACCGCCACACCCAGCAACTGCTCGCCAGCGTGCTCGCCGACGTGCGCGCCGGGCACCGCCTCGGCCAGGCCCTGGCCGCGCACCCGCGCGACTTTCCCGAGGTCTACCGCGCGCTGGTCGATGCGGGCGAGGAAGCGGGCGACATCGCCCAGATCATGGTGCGGCTGGCCGGCTACATCGAGTCGCGCGGCAGCCTGCGCGGCAAGGTGCTCAACGCCTTCATCTATCCGGCCATCGTCAGCGTGGTCTCCATCGGCATCGTCGTCTTCATGCTGAGCTACGTCGTGCCGCAGGTGGTGGGCGCCTTCACCCGCACGGCGCAGCAACTGCCGCTGCTGACCCGCATCATGCTGGCGGGCAGCGACTTCGTGCGCGCCTGGGGCCTGCCCGCCGCGGCGGGGCTGGCGGGCTTGTTCGTGCTGTGGCGGCTGCGGCTGCGCGCGCCCGCCGCGCGCCTGGCCTGGCATGCGCGCAAGCTGCGCCTGCCGCTGTTCGGCCGCTACACGCTGGGAGTGGATGTGGCGCGCTTCGCGGCCACGCTCGCCATCCTCACCGACAGCGGTGTGCCGCTGCTGGCCGCGCTCGAAGCCGCCGAGCGCACGCTCGCCAACGACCGGCTGCGCGCCGCCGTGCGCGACGCCACGGACCGCGTTCGCGAAGGCAGCCCCCTCGCGCAGGCGCTCCAGACCCAGAAGGTCTTCCCGTCGCTGCTGATCCACATGGTCGCCAGCGGGGAGCGCTCCGGCGAGCTGCCCGCCATGCTGCAGCACGCCTCGCAAACGCTGTCCGCCGACCTGGAGCGCCGGGCCATGACCCTCACGGCCCTGCTGGAGCCCGTGATGATCCTGGTGATGGGCAGCGTCGTATTGCTCATCGTGCTCGCCATCATGCTGCCGATCATGGAAATCAATCAATTGGTCCGCTGATGGGAAACCGAATCGATTAAAATGATTGCAAATAGTTCTCATTCAGAAAACGAAAGGCACCCACGAAGCTCAGACGATAGGGGTACTTCCATGAAAACTGCGGCCGTGTTGGACATGCTCGCGCAATCGCCCGTCTTCGCCAAGGCGGGCCCCGAGACGCTGCGCTCGCTCGCGGCGGACGCCGAACTCATGCAGCTCAAGGCCAGGAAGCACCTGTTCTTCATGGGCGAGCCCGCGGCGCACTTCTATCTGGTCACGACGGGCTCCATCAATCTCTACCGGCCCAGCTACTCCGGCGACCGCAAGATCTTCCGCACGATGGAGGACGGCGACCTTCTGGTCGAGACGGCCATGTTCCTCGACCCGCCCGAATACCCGCTGTCGGCGATGGCGGTCAGCAACTCCGTGCTCTACCGCTTCCCGCGCGCCAGCCTGCTGCGGTTGTGCAGGGGGTCGCCGGACTTCGGGCTCGCGATGCTCGAAGGTATGGCGGTGCGCATCTCGCAGTCGCTCAACCGCATCGACCTGCTGACCGTGGGCAACGCCGCGCAGCGCCTGGTGCTGTACCTGATGGACGTCTACATCCAGCAAGGCACGGCCTGGCTGGTGCTGCCCGCGAGCCAGGCCGTGCTGTCGCGCCAGCTCAACATCACCCCCGAAACCCTCTCGCGCCAGATGAGCAACTTCCGGCGGGCCGGGCTGATCGGCGAGAACGTGGTGCAGAAGGAATACAACGCGCAGCAGATGAACGTGACCTTGCTGGACATCCCGGGCCTGTGCAAGGCCGTCGACCTGCCGGCGCCCGATCCTGAATTCGAGCGCGCCAAGCCCACCCGGCGCCTGGGCAGCAGCCTGTTCGACTGCTGCAACTACGCCAGCGTCACGCTGGGCCGCATGGCGCTCAAGCCCGCTGGGTAAGCTTCTACCCGCCCGGCGCAACGCCGGGCGGGTGCTCCCCAAATAATAGCTGTTAGCGCTTGACTGGTAAGCGCTGGAGGCCAATTTGGCTCGCAAAGAAGCCCCCGGTGATCGGCGCCAGGGAACCGGATCGCACTGCGAAGGAGGTACGCCCACGATCTGCGGTAGTTGATGGCATGGGAGGCCTTGGGCACACACCGCTAATCCCGCCGGTCTGACGCGCCCCTCGGGCGACCGGCTGCGCGTTCACCGGATCACCAGGGCGGCAGGGCCGCTCCGTTTTTTCTTTCAGGCTGTTGCTGTTGCGGCGGCTTGCGCTGCGCATACAGCCGCATCACCGTCTTCACGTAGTTCTGCGTTTCCGGGTAGCCCGGAATGCGGTTGCCCGCGCGCCGCACCGCGCCCTCGCCGGCGTTGTAGGCCGCCAGCGCCAGTTCCAGGCTGCCACCGAACATGCGTATCAAGTCCGCCAGGTAGTGCGAGCCCGCTGCGATGTTGACGCGCGGATCGTGCAGCTTCGCTTCCAGGGACAGCCGGTCGTCGGTCCGCACACCGTAGCGCTGCGCGGTGGCTGGCATGAGCTGCATCAGCCCGCGCGCGCCCTTGGGCGACACCGCGCCGGCATCGAAGGCGGATTCCGTGGCGATCAGCGCGTGCAGCAGCTCCGGGTCGAGCGCATGCGCGCGCGCCGCTTCCTGCACCGCGTCGCGCCAGGGGCCGTCCCGTGGTGCGGCGGGGTGCGGCCTCGGCGGGATGCCCGTGGCCAGCGTCACGCCCAGGGTACGTTCCCGAACCGAGTCCAGCAGATCCTGCGCCCGGAAGAACACCAGGTAGCGGCCGTCCAGCGGCTCGGCGGACAGGTGGGTCACCCCGTCGTCGTCCACGTAGCCGTACACGTCACCGGCGTGGCCCGGCACGGGCAGCGCCAGCGCCGCCGCGGCCATCCAGCTTCCGAGCCAGCGGCGCGGCCTCAGCATGCCTTGACCCCGCCACTATGTTCGTCCGTGCGCTCCAAGGGCTCGGCGCAGCCTTCCAGCCCGTCGATGCGCGGCCCCGTCAGCACCGGCCACGTCATCGCCAGATAGACGGCGAAGCACGCGGCCCACAGCAGGCCCGAGACGGCCAGCACCCACGGCGCAGCCGCTTCCGTGCCCGCCACGGTGCGCAGCAGCACCGCCAGCACCAGGGTCGCGGCGGTCGCGGGCAGCCACGGGCGGCGGTCCAGCCAGCGCCCGGCATGGATGCGCCCCACCAGCGCCATGATCGTGAAAATGCTCAAGCCCATCGCGCCCGCCATCAGCACGTGCCGCCCGGTGGAGGCCGTGATCGGGGCGCCGAGCCAGGCCGCGCCCATCAGCGCGTAGCCCAGCGCGATGAGCCAGTAGAACGCATACATCATCAGCGCCCAGCGCTTGAACAGCGGCCGTCCCACGTGCCAGTCGTTCAGCAGGTTCAGCATCGCGGTAGCGGTTGCCAGCGCCGTCCAGCCGGTCACGTAGTCGTGGCCCAGCGCGAACTCCGTGGCGCTGCACACGCCGATACAGAAGGTCGCCAGATTGCGCCGCGGCGGGCGTGCCAGATAGCCCACGTCGCCAGGATCGGGCTCGCCGGGGCGCCCCTGCTCGATCACGCCGTTGACCACCGCCATCGACACGCGGCTGGCGGCGATCACGATCAGTACCATCACCGCGCCCACGGCCAGCCGCAGCCAGGCAATCGCATCGCGCTCCAGCGCCAGCGCCGCGAAGAAGCCCATTTCCAGCAGCGCCAGCAGGCCCAGCGCCCAGGCAAAGCTCACATGGCGGCGCAGCGGGTCCTGCCACACAGCGGGCGTCAGCTCCACCAGCAGCCACACCCACAGCGCCAGGTTCAGCAGCGCCGCGGGCCACAGGCCCAGCCACTGCGGCCAGCAGCCCGCCAGCGCATAGGCCAGCCGCGCCGCGAGCCACAGCAGCGCCAGCCGCGCCAGCGCGGGGCGTCCGATCGGCGTCGTCTGCGTGAACTCGGGGATGGCTGTCAGCGCAAAGCCGGCGATCGACGCGGCCACGAAGCCAAAGATCAGTTCATGCCCATGCCACGGCAGGCTCCCGCCCGGCATCGTGGCCGGCAGCAGGCCATACAGCATCAGCAGCCACAGCACCATCAGGATGGCGGCGCTCGCCGCCGTCAGCACGAAGAACGGGCGGAAGCCGCACATGTACAGCGGCCCATGGCCGTGCACGGCTGCGCGCAGCATGGCCCGCAGGCGGGGCAGGGCGGCACTCAAACCGCGCACCCCGCATGGCGCGCGTGCTCGTGGCTGTCGGGCAGCACGATGGCGCCCTTGGCCAGCCCGAACCCGATGCGCACTTCGTCCAGCATCATCAGCTCGGCGGTGGTCTGGTAGACCCAGGTGCCGTCGCGCTCGGCCTGGGGCGTCTCCAGCGCGAACTCGCGCACCACGCGGCCCGGCTCCGGCACCATCATCAGGATGCGGTCGGCCAGCCGCACCGCTTCCATCAGGTCATGGGTGATCATCAGCACCGCCGTGCGGTAGCGCCTGACCTGCTCCAGCAGCAGGCGGTACAGCTCGGCCTTCAGGCCCACGTCCAGCGCCGAGAACGGCTCATCCAGCAGCAACAGGTCGGGGTGGGGCGCCAGCGCGCGCGCCAGCGACACGCGGCTTTGCATGCCGCCCGACAGCTCGTGCGGGTATTTCGCGAGGTCGTCCACGCTCAGGCCCATGCGCTGGCCCAGCTCGGCCGCCTGCCTGCGCCGCGCGGGGTTGGGCACCCGCAGGGCCTTGAGGCCCAGCGCGATGTTGTCCAGCGCGGTCTTCCACGGCATCAGCCGGGGTTCCTGGAACACGCACGACGCGCCCCGGAACGTGGACTTCATCACGATCTCCGAGGGCGTGAGCAGATCCGCCACGATGTGCAGCAGCGTGCTCTTGCCGCAGCCCGACGGCCCCACCAGCGCCAGCGTCTCGCCCGCGTAAAGATCGAGCCCCACGTCGCTCAGCACCTCGGTCAGCCCATAGCGGTGGTACAGATGGCGGATATGCAGCTCGCTCACCGTGCGGACTCCGTGCGCCAGCGTTCCACGCGGCGCTTGACGGGTTCAAGAAACAGGTACTCCAGCGCCAGCAGCAGCCCCAGCACCGCCACGATCCAGCCCAGCGACGTGGCCGTATCCAGTTGCGCGCGCGACACCGCGAGCGCCGCGCCCACGCCATCGACCGTGGTCAGCAGCTCGGCCATCACCACCACCTTCCACGACGTGCCCAGCGCGGTGATCCAGGAAGGGAACAGGTAGGACATGACGTGCGGCAGGTACACGTCCGTCACCATCATCCAGCCCGGCAGGCGGAAGTTGCGCGCCACGTCGCGCAGCTTGTTGTCCACCGTGCGCGCGCCCTGCATCGCCCCGGCGAAAACGAGCGGAAAGCACGCCACGAACACCGTGAACACCGTCGTCGCATCGCTCATGCCGAACCACAGCATGGCCAGCACCAGCCAGGCAATCGGGGGCATGCCCAGCAGCAGCGTCACCAGCGGGCGCGACGCCATCGCCGCCGTCATCGAGCGCCCGGCCATCACGCCCAGCGCCGTGCCCACGGCCAGCGCCAGGCCCAGCCCGTACAGCGCGCGCCGCGCCGAAATCACCAGCTCCGGCGCCGCCAGCCCCGAGCCCACCATGAACTTGAGCTGGCTGAACGTCGCCATGGGGCCGGGCAGCACCAGGTCGCCGTACACCTTGCCGCCGAACTCCCACACCGCGAGGAACAGCAAGATGCTGGTGATCGCCCCCCAGCCGCTCCACAAATAGCCCAGCACCGACGCCAAGGCGCCGCGCAGCCACAGCAGCGGGATCATGGCGTCAGTCCGTAGAACGCCGCGTCCGGCAGCTTGTTGCCCACCGTGGCGGGCGAGCGTTCCAGCAGCAGGCCCAGGAACGTCTCCAGCTCCGCGCGGACATCCGCCGCCGTCGCATAGTGCCGCGGCAGCACGGCGATCGAATCGGCCACCGCTTCCGGCGTCAGCATGTTGACGTACTTGGCCACCAGCGTGCCGCACTCCTGCGGATGATCGAGGCACCAGCGGTACGAGGCCGCGTAGGCCGCCTCCAGGCGGGCCACCAGCGCGTCATCCTTGCGGGCATCGCCCACCACCACCATGCCGGCCTGGGGCATGCGCGCCTCGGTCTTCATCAGGCGCCCCCACTCGGCTTGCAGGTTCACGCTGCGGTACAGATCGGGCGCCACCATCGACATCGGAAACGAGCGCGTCTTGCGCAGCGCCATCGACACCGCGGGCTCGGCCAGCAGCGCATGGTTCACCTGCCGCTTCACCAGCGACTGCATCGCATCCAGCGGCGAAGGCATGTAGCGCACCGTGAAGTCCCGGCGCGGGTCCAGCCCCGAACGCTCGGCCAGGAACGTGAAAACGATGTCCGGCATATCGGCCCGGAACGGCACCGCCACTTCCTCGCCCTTGAAATCCGCCAGCGTCTTCAAATCGGGATTGCGCGACACCATCCACAGCAAACCCCACACCGACACGTTCACCAGCCGCAGCGGCACGCCCCGGTTGTAGAGATTGGCCGCCACGTTGGTCGGCATCGCCATGAAATCCGCCTTGGCATCCATCGCCAGCGCACGGAGCTGATCCGGGTTCGACCAGGGCTGGAACTCCACGTGGCGGGCCACGCCGGCCAGCGCGCCGCTCTCCACCATGTGCATCAGCGGAAACGACACCGCCGCGGGCGGCCCGGAAAGTACCAGCCGCTCGCGCACGGGAGCGCTCGCGAGCGGTTCGGCGCCGGCGGCTGCCCAGGAAGGCAGCGCCAGGGCCGCCAGGGTGGCGAGCACGTCACGGCGGGCGGATACGGACGAAAAAGGAGAGTGTGTGGGCAACACTTTCAATAGCCTAAAAGCGGGTTTCTTCGGTGCTCACGCTGCGAACGACCGGCGTCATTGCCTGTCGGAGCGTGGCCGCATCGTCATGCGCGGGCGGGGGATGGCCGCCTGGGCAGACTGGTACGTGCGCCTACATTCGAAATGGTAATAATAATCATTTAACATTTTATGTGCACGATTCCGCAAAAAATCTTCGCACAGCGGGCGCAATTGACCCCATGACAATTGTCATTGGGTAGCGTTGCAAAGCGGATTGAGAATGCGTGTCAGTTGCCTTGCGATCGGGAAACCACGGTTTCCAGGCCGCAGGGCATTACTTCATCCAAGCAACAGCACTCAAACACCATGACCCAATTGCGTATGCGGCCCCTGGCCGCAGCCATCGTGGCGGGCCTGCTGGCTGGCGGATACGCACACGCTCAGCAGAAGCCCGAAGCCCAGGCCACCCTTCCTTCCGTCACCATCAAGGAATCGGGCGGCGCCGCCGCGATCCAGAAAGGGGAACTGCAGCAGACCTTGCAGCAGGTGCCCGGCGGCACCAACCTCATCGACCTGGACCAGCACACCGGCAGCCAATCCACCGTGGCCAAGGTGCTCGACTTCGAGCCTGGCATCATCATCCAGGAATTCTTCGGCGGCAACGACCAGCCGCGCCTGAACATCCGCGGCTCCGGCATCCAGGACAACCCCGTCTCGCGCGGCATCCAGGTGCTGCAGGACGGCCTGCCCCTGAACCAGGCCGACGGCTCCTTCATCATGGGCCTGTTCGACCCCGAGCAGGCGCAGTACATCAGCGTCTACCGCGGCTCCAATGCCCTGCGCTACGGCGGCACCACCCTGGGCGGCGCCATCGACTTCAGCCAGCGCAACGGCCGCAACAGCCTCTCTTCCATCAACGTCGAGGCTGGCTCCTGGGGCGCCCGCAAGGCGGCGGCTGCGCTGGGCCGCCAGTTCGGCGAGAACAAGGAATGGGACATCTACCTGCGCGCCAGCCGCCAGGAATCGGACGGCTGGCGCAGCCACAGCGGCGGCGAGCGCAGCAACCTCGGGCTCAACATCGGCATCGACCGGGGCACCTGGGCCAACCGCACCTACGTCAACTACACCGACAACCACTTCGACGTGCCGTTCCTGCTCACCAAGGAACGCGCGCTGTCCGACCCGCGCTCGGTCATCGGCGACTACGCCGACCCCAACAACCGCTCCATCGAGGACTTCCTGAACGTGCGCGTGCGCAAGCCCATGCGCGACACCGAGCAGGTGCGCATCGCCAACAAGACCAACTGGTACGGCGACGCCACCAACGGCTCCCTCGGCTTCTACGCCGAGCACGTCGATGACAAGCTCAAAGGCCCCGCCTGGCAGGCCAACACCAAGGCCCGCAACTACGGGCTCGACGCATCCATCGACCACACCCTCACGCGCGCCAACGGCCGCAAGACCCGGCTGGAAGGCTTCGTATCGGCCAACACCGGCACCATGCCGCGCGACTACTGGATGGTGCACCCCGACGACGGCAGCCTCGTGCGCACCTTCGGCAGCGTGGACCTCGACGCCACCAACGTCGTCGCGGGCGGCCAGGTCATCCATGACCTGTCCGACACCCTGCAGGCGCTCGCCGCCGGGCAGTACGTCTACAACCGCCGCAAGGTCGCCGACCTGCGCGCGCCCGGCCTGCTCGACAGCGACCTCGACTACAAGGCCTTCAACCCCAAGGTCGGCCTGAT
The DNA here is from genome assembly GCA_021496925.1 of Acidovorax sp. YS12. Classification (NCBI taxonomy): domain Bacteria; kingdom Pseudomonadati; phylum Pseudomonadota; class Betaproteobacteria; order Burkholderiales; family Comamonadaceae; genus Acidovorax; species Acidovorax sp. YS12. Next base: position 1,418,895 of record CP053915.1, on the reverse strand, counting down.
CTGGAAGCCCGCCGAGCACCAGCGCTACTACGCCAACATCAGCCGCAGCTCCGAGGCACCCACCTTCTGGCAGCTCGTGGACCTCGGCCCCGGCAGCGTGCCCGCATCGCCCAACAGCCTGTACCTGATGACCAAGCCGCTCAAGATGCAGGAGGCCACCACGTTCGAGATCGGCACCTCGCAGCGCACCGGCCCCATCGCCTGGGAAGCCACCTACTTCTACTCGCGCGTCAAGAACGAGCTGATCGCCGAAGTGCAGAACTTCGCCATCGACGGCACCACCGTCAACTACGACCATGACACCGTCCACCAGGGCATCGAGCTGGGCCTGAACGCCCGCACCCCGCGCGGCGTCTTCACCCGCACCGATTCGGTCAGCTTCCGCGGCGTGTACAACTACAGCCACTTCCGCTTCAAGGGCGGCCGCTACGACGGCAAGCAGATCGCGGGCGTGCCCGTGCATCTGCTCATGGGCGAAATCGGCTACCAGGTCAACGACAAGCTCGGCTTCAGCCTCAATGCCCGCTGGCAGCCCAAGGACACCCACATCGACCACTACAACGGCGGCCTCAAGCAGGACAAGTTCCTGCTGCTCGGCGCCAACGTCACGTGGCGGCCCACCAAGCAGTGGGAGGTGTACCTCGACCTGCACAACATCACCAACAAGACCTACCAGACCGCCTACGTGGTGCGTGGCCTCTCGGCCGAGGATGCCACGTCGGGGCTGAGCGCGCCGAGCTTCGTGCCGGGCCCCGCAAGGCACTTCTTCGTGGGTGCGCGCTACAGTTTCTGATGAGCGCGGACGCGGCTCGCCCGCCGCAGTCGCGCCGATGGCCCATGCTGCGGGGCGGATGCACCCGCCTGCGGTGACCGGGCATGGCGGCGGCAGGGCATCGATGCGCCTCGCGGGCATGACGGCCCGGGTCGCAAATCGGCGATGGTGGTTTCCCCATAAGGCTACGCCGGCACGGCATGGACGAGCCGCGCCGACGCCGGCACTGATTCTTCATGGGGACATGCGATCCGCAGGGAAGGGTGCCTGCCCAACACACTCCAATGCAGACAATGACCGCGACGCCAATAGAAACCATCAAAGAAGCGGCTGAGGATTGCCGGCATCCTGAGCTGGCGCGAATCGTCTGGTTGGACAGCGAGATCGGCTTGTACAACCTGGCGGATGCCGCAAGCCATTGCGAGTGCTTTATCGACGTGCCGCTCAGATCTGTTGTGGCGCTGGGCCGGAAAGACTTCTGGAAGACCGGCGATAGCTGGACCCAGGCCCTCGCAAATATCAGGGGGGACGGGTGGCCCAGCGAGATCTTCGGCTATTTCGAGTCGGAACTGAGGGACAAGGAGTTTCCTGCACCGGGCAGCAGGCGCGAGCTGCGTCTCCAATGCGTAGGGGGCGCCTGCCAGGTTGGCAACGGAAATCACCGGCTGGTGGCCGGGAAGAATTGGCTGATAGCCCGGAAAGGCGGCGACGCGCGGCTGCTCAAGGCCAAGGTCTCGTACTATCGTTTGCCCGCCCCGGCGAAAGAGCTGCTGACGCGCGCCGTTCGCGGGGGATTCGAGATCCGCGTTTCCGTTCCGCGTTTCGGGACATCGAAGGCGTGCCATGTCCTCATCTCTAAGGATTGGCACTACGAGCTCTGGGCTTGGGACGGAGAAGACCTCACGCTCAAGCACCGGCACAAGGCGCTCGCGGTGCTGGCGTGGTGGTTCAAGAAGGATATCCCGGACTCCACGCAGAACTGGAAGCCGCTGCCGCGCAACGTGGCCGAGGCAATGATCGACGATGACTGGGCCACCGGGCAGTTGCCGTCGGCCACTGGGATGGCGCCCGGCGGCTGACAAAGAACCGCTCCTTGTCGGTTTTGCACGAGCGCTACATCAGCTCGAACGGCGACAAGACGCCAGCGAGGTGTTCTGGGCGCTCCTTGTCCACCACCAGCCAGAGCATCGGGCCGTCGCGGACCCGCGATCTCTGCAACACCTCGTCCACGGGCATGTCCACCCGCAGCAGATCCTCATCGCGCAGTTGCACCAGTTCCAGGCCCGCGGCCCTGGCGTGCTCAATGGTCTCGCCCAGGCGAGCCCTCTTTGTCCCTGCAGCGCCCAGGTACTTGGCCAGGCCGAGCTCCGAGATCAGGGACCATGATCCCTCGAGACGCACCGGCAAGAAAGAAAACGAGTGCATCAGCATGAGTTGCCGGGCATGGGCGACGGGTTGCCACTGCATGACGGTCACGGGTGACGCGACCATCAGGTTGCCCACGGTTCTTTCTACATCAGCCATCAGCGCGTCCTCCAGCCCGATGCACAGCGCGATGGCGGCATCGGTCGCATGGCGCGCGTAGGCGCCGGTGTGCATGGCGTCGTTGCGCGCGGCCTGGACCGTCCGGAAGAGCGCGTCGAAGGGCTTGAACGTCGAAGGGAAGCTCATGGCCAGCGCCGTCAGGACAGGGGCTTTCCGCGCGCGTACCGCGATGCGGGGTTTGTAGCGTTCCAGCGCGGCTTGCTCGCCAAGCAGCCGCAGGCCGAGCGACTCGAGTGCGAAACAGATGGCGCCAAAGCCTTCCGCATCCGCCAGCGCCGTGTAGCGAGCCTCCCGAAGGCGGTCGCGGTAGTGGACGCATTCGTCCTGCCCGAGTTCGCGGAGCTCCGGATCCGGGCGGGGCGTGCGACGGCGAGGCATGCGTTCGGTGAGGTCCGTCAGGCACGATGGGACTTTGCCTTGTAGCGCCGGGCAAACTCGCGCCAGCCTTGGCTCTCGATGAGCGACGAGTGGCTGATGACCGGGCACGCGAACTCGCCGCACGCGTCCAGAATAGCGGCGCGCACCGACTCGAAGACCGGCTTCGGCATCCAGGGGTTCAGGCTGATCCGCTCGATGATGGCGAGGTCGACCTTGACGCGCTTCGGTCCCTCCTCGACGGCCTCGTTCTCATAGACGGCCCGGTACTCGCCTTCATCGCCATAGCCGAAACGCTTCAGGAAGGGTAGCCGCGCGATGGGTGGCCTCTCGCCGTCGAGCTCGTCCAGCTTCAGGTACTTGACCTTTCTGACCCTGACTCCTGCGGCCCGCATGGCCTCGGTGAATTCCTGTCGCAGGAACTGGATGCAGACGCCGTTGCTCCTGTCGGTGAAGACCTTCCAGTGGTGGTAGGTCTCGCCGCGGCTCGTCAGGCACAGGGCCCGCAACGTCCCGAGCTTCCGGCAGTCCGCATAGGTCTGCATCATGAGCCGGTCGTTCCGGTCGTCCCAGGTATCGGGCGGCAGCAGCGTGATGGCCTTGCGGCGCAGTAAGTCCAGCAGCGAAGCCAGGTCGGTATAGCGGCGGAAAACCCGTGTTGATTCGGTCATGGAAAGTCCTCGTGAACCGTTGATCGCTGATCGCTTGCGTCCACGGCGGCGCAGGCGGGGCCCGAGACGGGTTTGCCCAAAGCTTCGCAGGAGCGCATTCGGTAGGCGCCCAGGCGACGCGATACCGGGAGGTCGCCGGAAGGAGCTGGTCACCCATTCTCGCCGGAGCCGCCAGGCTGCGTTGCTCGCCTCTGCCGGCAGGCGCGTTGGATCTAAAGCAGTGTGAATCCCAGGGCGGTATTCACCGATTCCTTGACCGCGTCGAGCGCCGCATTGATCGCCGCTTCGGCCGCGAGAATGCCCAGCCCTTCGATGGTCAAAAGAACGGCGCGGCTCGCGTTCTTCTGGATATCCAGATGGAGCGCCGCCTGCTCCCCGTTGATCTTGCCCGAAGCCGTGAGGGCTTCGATCATGAGGAGGGCCTGGGCCATTTTCTTGGCCTCCGCTTCGCCGTACTCCTTGATGTCGGGCCATTGCTTCTTGAAGACGCCCTTGAAGGCGGCCAAGATGTCTTTTCCGAGCTGGGATGCGCTTAGAGCCATTTCACTCTCCAGTGGGCGGTGGGCGGTGGGCAGGGGCGTCGTACTATTCGCCGCGGCGCTTTGCGAGTTCGAGCTTGAGGATCGCGGTAAAGATCGAGTTGAACTGGATGCGCAGCGGCTTGATCTGATCATTGGTCAGGCACGCGATCCTGTGGAGCTTCTCCAGGCTGTCGAGGCTGTTCGAGAGCAGGGCGGTTTCCTGGGTGGTGGGGTCGTTCTTCGGGATCGCGGCAGCGCGCACCGAGATGGCGCTTGCCTCCACCTTCGCTTCGTCGTAGAACGGCTTGTGCTTCTCGTATCTGCACTCCGGCAGGCCCTCGGAATTCTCCAGGGCGATGAAGTGCGCCTCGGTCTTCTTCTGGAGCGCCGTCACGGTCCTGTCGGTGGTTTCGTCGTAGCTGCTGATCAGTTTGATCGTGCAGCCGGGCAGGGCGAACGCCAGCGCGAGGATGCTGGCGCTCAACAACGAACGGGGCCTTCCAAGGCGCTTTTTTCCTGGCATTCCATCCCTCCTGTTCTGGCATCCAGCGGTGAGCAAAAATAAATGGCAAGTGGATCCGGGAGCAGTTCACACGAAATCGGCCTGCTCCACGCTGTACCGCCGCGCGCCCAGCGTTCCCTCTGCCGTGAGGCGGCTGATCTCCGCCTTCAGCGTCCTGATCCGCTCCCGGTATTCCAGCTCGCCGATCTTCAGCAGGGCGTCGAGAGGCTTCGGCTGCTGCAGCGCCGAAACGATGACCGGGCTCTTGGCGCGGCCCTGGTGGCGGATATCGGCCACCACCAGGCAGATCGTGTCGTCTGCTCCGTCGAGTTTGTACTGCTTGGCATAGCCCAGCATCTGGCTCTTGAAGAGGCTGATGCCCACGTCGAGCTGCACGTCCCGGTGCTGCGGATCGTTCTGCGCCCAGTGGATGAACTTGGCCGCCTGGATGATCTCGGTATCCTCCACCTGCTCCAGCGAAGGGTTCAGGTAATCCATCAGCCCGCTGGTGGAGGCATCGGACTCGAGCGCCACCAAGCCGTTGTCCGTGACCTTGCAGACTCTGCCGCCGTGCAGCGCGAGGTCGGGAAAGTATTCCTGGGCCAGGGGCAGCGCGAGCAGTGCGCGCAGATACCGGACGAAGTCGCCGTTGGGGACATGCGCCGCGAACTGCAGGAACGAGAACGTGAAGCGCGCCCTGTCGTAGGTGTTGAGGGTGTGGAACAGCGCGCCCTCGGCCCAGGCCGTCGGGTGGATGAAATCCGCCCAGAAGCCATAGGCAGGCCGAAACGCCTCCCGGTCGTACCGCTGTGCAGGGGCTCCCTTCAGATTCTGGATGCCCTTGCCGCCCAGGTAGGAAACCCGGCTGCCGATGAAGAACCGCTGTCCGTCGATCCTGCCGAAGTACTGGTTGCCATTTTCCAGGGAGAAACTGACGACTTTCATGCAAGCCTCCGAAGGTTGTTGGAACGCGCAAGGCTAGGGGAAGAGCAACACTGGAGGAGCGCGCGTCTTCGCGCACTGTAGCGTTGCGGCGGAACAAGGCAACAGATAATTTGCCAGAGGAATGCTGAGGTGAATCCCGGCTGGGTCGCTGGCCGCTTCAGTGGCTGCAGCAAAGGGACCGGGCGGCAGCCAGTCCTTGCCTCGCAGTGGGCCCGGCGCGTTGCTCAACAGTCCCGGTAGTCCTCGGGGTACTCGATCCCATGCAGGAACCACAGGCTCTTGGCTTTGCTGTCTACAAGGGCTTCCCCACATTCGCAAGCAATACCTCTCCCTGGGTTTATCGCGCAGCGATAGACCCAGGCATGGTCTTCAACGGTTTCAGCTCAGTTCCCAGCCTTGTGCGTGCAGCGCGTCGATGCTTCTTGGCAAACGGTGCGGACGGCGTGACTACAAACGGTCATTAGCGCTACCTTCTGTGTCGGCAGCAAACCCTGATGAAAGACGCGCGCCGGGGGCTCCATTCGTTAGTCGGGTCTTGGGATCTCTCCCATGGCTCCCCTCCAGTTAACCGAGCATTCCCCGGCGCAGGTCCAACCTTTTGCACATCAACGACTGCCTTCACGCGGCGGATTCCTGATCTGTTGGGCTTGTCTTGCTTGCGTTGTTTGTCTTGCCTGGCCTGATCGGCTCAGGCGGGCATCTTGAAGTTCTCCCCCCTTTGCAGCACGGCCCAGCACATGCGTGCGTTCTTGGCCGCTATCGCCACCACCGCGCGCCAGTAGCCCCGGCGCTCGGCCAGGCTGCGTGCCCAGCGGCTGAGGCTGTCTTGCTTGGGCGCTCGGGGGTTCATGGCGGCAGCCAGCACGGCCCGCGCTCCCATCACGAGCAGGCTGCGCAGGTAGGCGTCTCCTGCCTTGGTGATGCGCCCCAGGCGCTGTTTGCCGCCCGAGCTGTATTGCCCGGGCACCAGGCCCAGCCAGGCGCTGAAGCTGCGCCCGCAGGCGAAGTCGTGGCCGTTGCCCACGGTGCTGATGAGGGCCATGGCGGTGGTCTGGCCTATGCCGCTCAGTTGCATCAACTGCCGTGCCTGCGTGTTGTGGCGGGCCATGAAGGCAATGTGGCGGTCGTATTCGGCGATGCGTTCATCCAGCCCGGTGACTTCACTGAGCAGGTCGCCGATGACGGTGTTGGCCCAGCCGGGCAGGTCTTCGAGGTGGGCCAATGCTTCGCGCCGCACGGTGGCGGCCTTCAGGGGCAGCACGATGCCCAGTTCCGACAGCAGGCCCCGGATGCGGTTGAGGGTGGCGGTGCGCTGCTCCACGAAGCCCTGGCGGGCGCGGTGCACCATCAACTGGCCTTGTTGTTCAATGGTCTTGAGGGGCACGAAGCGCATTTGGGGCCGGGTGACAGCTTCGCAGATCGCCGCAGCGTCGGCGGCATCGTTCTTGCCTCGTTTGCCCGAGAGGCGGTAGGGGGCGACGAACTTGGGGGCCATCAGGCGCACGGTGTGGCCGAGCTTGTCGAATTCCCTGGCCCAGTGGTGTGCGCCGGAGCACGCTTCCATGCCGATGAGGCACGGGGGCAAGGCGGCGATGAGTTCCAGCAGTTTGTCTCGGGCCACGCTGGGGCGCACCAGCGCGGGCTTACCTGCTGCATCCACACCGTGAACGGCGAAGACGTTCTTTGCCAGGTCGATTCCTACGGTTACGATGGTCATGGACTTCCCCTTCCATAAAACAAGCGTGTTGATGAGAGATTGCACTTCCCATCGTGGCACTTGGTTGCCGTTCTGCGCAAATGCGCGCTGCGCTTGGGACGGGGAAGTCCCTTTCATTCGTTGGGCGCCTGGTTGAAGATCAACGCTTGGCATTCCCCGTCGGCCTTGTCGATCAGCTGGGCCAGCAGGGCTGGCGTTGCGGCGCTGCTGGTCTGAGAGGTTCGCACGCCAGGCTTCCAATTCCTCGATGCCGAGCTTTTCCATGTAACTGAAATGCTTGCCCAGGATGCCGCACAGAACGTCCGAAACCTGGATGGCTGGCTCGTCCTGCGAATTGGCAAAGCGGTACGTAATGGCTTCACCGTCGCAATGGATCCGCCGCCGCCCCAGGCATGCGCGGATCTGGGGTTCTTCGTCGAACACATGCACCGCGTTCGTGAAGGTGGCCAACTGATGGAGGAACATGGCGTCGAAGCTGTTCAGCAGCACGTCCGGCTCATTGTCGACCAGGAGGTCGAGCGTGGTGTCGCACGCGGCATCCTGCAGCAGGTCGCACAGCGCCATGGTCGCGAAGTTTCGGAACAGGTAGGCGGCGGATGTTATTCGTCTCGTCGTAGTACAGCGTGTAGCGCTTGTGGATGTTCGGCATGAAGTCCAGCCCGCCGGGCCGGAGGCTGCTGACGTCTATGGCGGATGCTTCAGGTTTCTCGTTGTTCATGGCGTCATGCCGGGTCCGGCTTGGTGGGCGCAACGGCTTCGTGGCCCTGCACCGGGCTCGGCGGAGGACATACCTTGCTCCATGCAAAGAATGACACGTAGTGGGATGTTCCACATAATGGATCATTCCAACGAGGGTGGAGGGAGTGATGCCACGCTGTATCCGTCCTGTCGCGCGAATGGTGCGCGCATTTGCCATGCTGCTTCCGGCGCGCAGGTTCGCCGCCCCTGCCGACCGGCTTTCCGCGCCCTGCGAGGCCAAGGCCACGGGCCTGGCGGCTGGGATCATCTTCCACGGACCCGTCGGGAGACCTTGCCCCGCCCGGGCAGGGCATGCGCCCGGCGCTGTGGCTCCTCGCGAGCCGCAGAGAAAACAGTCGGACCGCGATCTCTGGCGATGCCGCCGAGGCCGGGCACATGAAACAGGCGTCCAAGGCCTGCAAGGCGAATTCGACGGCGAGGTGGCATTCAACACTCTCGAGAATCCCGGTGCACGACTGAGCTGATCTTGTGGAGGCCTGCCATGTTCGACGTTCCATCGCAACCCCAGCCCGGTCCCGCCGAGCCCCTGCACGACGCGGCGCCGGATGCCGGCCTGAAGGCCCTGGTGACTCGCCGGCGGGAACAGCTGGCCGGCGACCAGCGCACGGCAGCCGACGCCGGCACCTGGGGCCTGGCGCTGTCGGGCGGTGGCATCCGCAGCGCCACGTTCTGCTTCGGGCTGCTCAAGGCGCTGGCGAAGAACCAGGTATTCCACCGCTTCGACATGCTCTCGACCGTCTCGGGCGGCGGCTACATCGGCGCCACGGTCGGCCGCCTGTTCCACGACGCCGGCCGGACCGGGCAACCGGCGCAGGAGGTCGAAGCCGCGCTGGCCGACGCGGACACCCGCTGGTTCGCGTTCTGGCTGCGCGCCAACGGCCGCTACCTCATCCCCCGCGGCGGCAAGGACCTGCTGTTCGCCGCCGCCAACTTCGGCCGCAACCTCGTGGGCGTGCATATCGAACTGGCGCTGCTATGCCTGTTGCTGGGCACGGTGCTGGTGGGATTTGACCTGTTCCTGTGGCAGTGGGCCGACTGCCTGTACAGCCGCAACGCTTGCTGGCAACCCGGCTGGGTGACGCTGAAGACGCTGGACTCCGTGTCCCGATGGCCCAGCCTCTGGATCCTGCTGCTGCCGGTGACCCTGTTCGCGGCCTCTCTGGCAGCGGCCTACTGGGCCCTGCCGTCCAAGGCCGGCGAGCGCCTGTCGCTCCAGCGCTGGATCGCGGCCGCGCTGTGCCTGTTGGGATGCTGGAAACTGAGGACCTACTGGTTGGCGCAGCAAGCGGCCGGGGCAAGCACCGACGGGCTGCAGCTTCCGGGCTGGCTGGTGCTGGCCGCTGGCGGCGTGCTGTTGGCCTGGGTCATCGGATCGGTCATCGCGCAGGTCCTGGCGTGCATGTACCCTGAATCGCCCGATCTATCGCGCAACCGGCTCACCTCCGGGCTGGCGCATGCCCTCAAGGGCGGGCTGGTGATCCTCGTGCTGGGCCTGGTAGACGTGATGGCCTGGCTGCTGGCCAACTCCAGTGCCCAGCACCAGGGCGCGGTCGGCACCGCAGTCGTGCTCACCGTGGTGGCGCTTCGCGCGGTGCTGCCCAAGATCGCCGACCTGCCGCGCAGCCTGACGCCTGGCACGCGGATCAACCTCAATGGCCTGATCAACCTGGCCGGCCTGGCCGTGCTGCTGCTGCTCCTGGTGTTCTGGGTCAGCATCGTGCACCGCAGCACCACGCTGGCGCTGTTCGACGGCACGCGGCGCGTTCTGCAGTTCTCGCTCGGCTGGAGTTGGCTGGCCGTGATCGCACTGCCGGTGGCGCTGATGATCGCCGTCTCCTTCAGAAACCGCGACTTCCTCAACCGCTCCTCGCTCTACACCTTCTACCGGGCGCGCCTGGTGCGCGCCTACCTGGGGGCGGGCAACGTGGCGCGGTTCGGCGGGCATCCGCAGGCCGCCACCGCGGCCTGCCAGCGCCATGAAATCGCCAGCGCCGACGGCGTGGCGGTGCAGGATGTACATGCGGACGACGACGTGGCGATGGAAGCGTATGCGCCGCATGCCGGCGGCGGCCCAGTGCACCTGATCAACGCCTGCGTCAACCAGACCCGCGACCGGCGTGGCGGCCTGTTCAACCAGGACCGCAAGGGCCTGTCGATCACCGTCGGGCCGCAGGGCAGGGTGCGCGTGGGCGACGGTGGTTGGCGCGCGGTGCAGGGGCCGGACAGCCTGACGCTCGGCTCGTGGATGGCAATCTCGGGCGCGGCCGTGGCACCGGGCCTGGGCAGCAGCACCAAGTCGGGCATTGCCTCGCTGCTCACCATGTCGGGTATACGCCTGGGCTACTGGTGGAACACGCAGTCGCTGCCGCGCGACGCGGACGCCGCTGTACCGCGCCGTGTCGGCAAGTACGCGCAGCTGCAGGCCGAACTGCGGGGCTGCTTCGACGGCACCGAGTACGCCGACTGGTACCTCAGCGACGGTGGCCATTTCGAGAACACCGCGGCCTATGCGCTGCTGCGCGAGGAATGCGCGCTGGTGGTGGTGGCCGACTGCGGCGCCGACCCGCGCTATGCCTTTGGCGACCTGGAGAACCTGGTGCGCAAGGCCCGCATCGACCTGCAGGCCGAAATTACCTTCCTGAAGCCGCGGATGCAGCGTGAAGCCGCCACCGCCGGCGCAGCCGCCGGACAGGCTGGAGCAACCCTCCCGCAGCACGAAGCCCAGGCCGCGCGGCCGCCCTCGGGCGGCGCACCGCCACCGGCCGCCGGACACGCCGCCCCAACGATCTTCGGCTCCCTGAACGACCTCGTCTCGGCCGACAGCCAGGCCTGCCTGGCGTTGGCGCGCATCGGCTACCGCAGCGGCAAGGCGGGGTACATGGTCGTCGTGAAACCCAACATGTGCGCCGGTGTGCCCGTGGACCTGGTGAACTTCAAGGCGGACCATCCGCTGTTCCCGCAGGAGCCCACCACCGACCAGTTCTTCAGTGAAGCCCAGTGGGAGAGCTACTTCCACCTGGGCTACACGATGGGCCTGCACCTGCAGCGCCAGATGCTGGACGACTTGCCGCGCTTCGCCGCCGACCACTTCGAATTCGACGACGGCAGCGTGGTCGTGCGCGACGAAAGCGGCGAGGCGCATGTCGCGGCGGCGCCCAAGCGGCTGCCCTCGCGCATCGCCGCCACCGGCGCCGTCACCGCCTCGGTGAGCCTGGGCGCCCTCGCCACGCTGGGCGCGACCGCGTGGCAGGCGGTCGACCAGCAGATGAAAGCGCGGGAAGAGGCCCGCAAGATGGACCCGGCCGCGCTCAAGGAACTGACAGACCTCTACGGCAAGCTGATGCCCGACGCGCTGCTGACCACCCAGGCGCTGGCGGCCGACGTAGCAGCGCCGGCGCCAGTGCCAGCGCAGGCGCAGGCCGCACAGCCCGCAGCTTCCGCAACGGGCGCAGCGGCCGCCACGGCCGCCACGGCCGCCACGGCCGCCACGGCCGCGCCAGCGGACACCGAGAAGACTTCCACCCGGCTCGGCGAGATGGCGACCGCGCTGCTGCGCATCGGCGACGCGGCATGCACGCTGGACAACACCGAAGCCTTCCGCCGCTCGGTATTGATGAAACTGATCCTCACCAGCACCAAGCGCAGTTGCCGCGAAGCCACCCCGCGCCACCCCTCGTGCGACGTGCTGCTCGACGAAGACCGCTCGGTCGCCTGCCTGCACGAGCAGACCCAGGTCAACTGCGGGCCGCGCTACTGGCTGCGCGACTTCAGCGAGACCGACCCCGCACGGCAGAACTGCCTCGTGACGCCGCCGCCTGAACCCCCCGAGGCGCCCCCCGAAGGCGAAGCCGCCGAATCCCAGCTGAAGGTCTTCAACCTCCTGGATATCCTCGAATGGCTGGGCTTGCGCTCTGCAAAAGTTTCTGCGCCGCCGCCATCGCCAAACACCGGCACCGATGGCCCGTCCGACCCGGACGCGCCGCCCAGTGCCAGCCCCGCTCCCGCACCAGCCGCCAGCGGCGCACCGGCACCCGCCGCGCCCCCGGCAGATAGCAAGCCTCCGTCGGACCCCAACGCTTGCAAGGGCAAGACCGTCTACATTCAGATCTTCGGCCCCGAGTTGCGCGACCGCGTGCGGCTGCTGCGCGAGCCCTGGCGCGACCTGGGAGCCAGCGTCCCGCCGGTGGAAGATGTCCTGGACACCGCTCGCCGCCGTGGCCGGAATGCACCGCAGGCGCCGTCCCAGCCCACCGTGATCTTCCACGACAGGGGCTCGGAGGACTGCGCCTACCAACTGCCGCCACCCGACAGCCCCAGTCCCTGGATCGTCCGCTCACTGTCGCCGCAGCTCAGCGGCACTCCGGGCACGATCGAAGTCTGGATCCCGCCGCTCCCCGCAGCGCCGGCCGGCCAGACGGCAAACGCGCCCGCGGCGCCCGCCGCCCAGGTCACTCCGCCGCCCGGCCGGGCTTTCTGCTACCAGGAGGAAAGCATGCAGAACGGTTCGCAGCGCTTCGGCGTGCACTGCCACGCCGAAGCCGCTGCCTGCGAGAGCGCGCGCGGACCGAATTCGCACCGCAAGCAGACGGCCTGCGTGGAGATGGATACCTCCACGGTGGCGGGCATCCTGAACCGGCGCGGCTGGGGCGGCTCGTGGTACGCAATGAAGGCTGGGCCCTTCGACCAGCCGTTCCCCAAGCTACCGTAGAAGCCCTGGCGCGGTCTCCAGCCCGTGCCAGGCGGCACCTGCAAAACCGCAGGAAGAAGAGCGAGCATGGCCTTGCCACGCCCGGGCAGGCCGATGCGCCATGCCTGGGGCTCTTACCCGCCTTTATGCACTTCGTCCCACGGCGTCCGGAACGCCGCTTTGCTCGGAGAACCAGCTTCGGAAACGGCACAACCCATCGTCGCCCGCCTTGTCTTCGCGATAGGAGAAGTAGTGGCGCGTTTCCTCAAGCTCCACCTCCTGCTCGACCGGCCTTCCGGCAAGGCGTGGCCGCAGCCTTGCAGCGCTCGCGCCTGCCGCCTTGGGCGCGGGGTGCGCAACCTACCGCGCGGGGCTCCTGCGCCATCCAGACAGCCTTCCAGCGCCAGATAGAATGGATGACGCGGTTGTCTTGGTTGACATGGTTGACGCGCGCAAGTACATTGAACGCCAGAAGGAGCAGCCGATGCCCAGTACCATGACCCGTGGTTTCCGAAAGAAAACGCCCGACAAAACCCTGAAGGAGTTCCCTGCTTCCGGCGCCAGGGCGCACGGTTTTCGGCGGAAGGAATCCGACATCCTGGCGTTCGTCGATCACGTCCGCCAACTCAACAAGGAAGCGGCGCGCATCGCCAAGGCGCCTGTCGGCGACAAGGCCGCGAAGCTGTACGCGCGCAAGGAATGGGCCGACGTGCTGGCCGAACTGGAGGCAAGCATCCACATCCTGCGAGGGGCGACCCTCGGGGAGGCTCCCCCGGCGGCAGCGCGCCGGGCGCAAGCCCCCGAGGCATTCAAGCCCGCCCCCCGCAAGAAAGACGACCTGCAGCGCGCGCCTGCGGCCCTGGTGCTGGACACCACCGAGGCCATGGTCAAGAACAAGCAGCTGGTGACGCCCGTCGAATTCCAGCGCCTGATGGGCTGGTCCAGCCGGCAGGCGGTGTCCAAGGCCGCGGGCAGCCACCGCATCTTCTACCTCGACTACAAGGCGGAGCGCTACTTCCCCGCGTTCTATGCAGACCCGGCTTACGACCGCAAGCACCTTGAGGCCGTCACCAAGGTGCTCGGCGACCTGCCGGGCGGCTCCAAGCTGCAGTTCTTCCTCACGCGCAAGGGCTCCCTGGGCGGAGAGACACCGCTGCAGGCCCTGGCCGCCGGCCGCGTCGCCAAGGTCAAGGACATCGCCGCCGCGTTCGCGGAAGTGCCCGTTCAGGGTTGACCGGCATGGCGCTGCCGCCCCCGCCCGCCGACTTCGCGGACCTGCCCCTGCACATCAGGAACGTGCCCGTCACGTCGCTCCGGCGGGTTGGCCGCCACGACAGCGGTGAACCCTACTTTGGCAAGAACGCCGCCAACCGGTTCGACGACCCGCGCAAAGGCTTCGGCACCTGCTACTGCGGCCAGCACCTGGACACCGCCATCGCGGAAACCGTGCTGCACGACGAAGTGCCCGAGAAAGGGCAGTTCAAGATTCGGCAGGAAGACATCGACGCGCGCTACCTGGTGACCTTCGCGGAAGGCGCCGGCAAAGGCGAGCTGAGGCTTGCCGACCTCACGGGGGCGCACCTCAAGCGCCTGGGCGGGGACAACAGCCTGTCGGCCGAGTGCCCCTACGACACGACCCAGCAATGGGCCGCGGCCGTCCACGCGCACCCGGCGAACGTGGACGGCTTTCTCTTCGTCTCCAGGCAGCTCAACAACAAGCGGGCCGCCGTCGTGTTCGAGCGGGCGGGGGCGAAGTTCGGCGCCGCCACCTACCAGCCCTTGGCACGTGCCCGCGGGCTGGCCCAGGCCAAGAAAAGCCTGGGCATCGAATGCGTCGGCTCCGGCACCTCCTAGGCCTCGCGGCCCGCGTGGCCGGCCTGGATCGACCCCGGCAGCAGGCACGATGATGGGCTGGAAACTGCCATGGCTTCGCCGGGCAAGCGCGCCAGCGCCCATGCTGGACGACGACGCCATCAGGCAGGCGCTGGAGCACCGGCTTCTCCAGTACGCCTGCCTCTTTCAGCAGAACGAGGGCATCGGGTCACTGCAGACCGTCAGGGCGTCCACCCCGAACCTGTACGTCAAGATCAACGGCAAGCAGGTTGCCTATGTTCACGAGTGGCGCTGGAGCGGTGACGGAAAGACCGTGACGGTGGGACACCTCGCGGTCGAAACCGAATTCGTGGGGAAGGGCTTTGGCTTGGCGCTCGCACGCGGCCTTGCGAGAGCTTTCCGGGATGAGTTGCGCGCCGAGACCATCGTGTTCAGCGAACGCGTGTACTCCCCGGCGCATGAGCGCTTCTTCCAGCGCCTGGGCGCGGAGCCCCGCGCCCACAGGGACTATCCCGGCAAGCCAGACTGGGTTTGGTTCATACCCAGCGCGGCAGCGGCCTGAGCCGCACGCCACGCGTGCGCCCCTGCATGGCCACTGCTGCACTGGGGATTTTTATGAGCCAAATCCGCCTCTAGCGCCCGCCAGACAAGCGCGAGCAGCTATTGTTTTGGGAATGGGGTGAAAGCAAGGCACGTAGCCGCCGCGCGGGCGGCTGACTGTGGATGGACAAGCGGCCCCGACGGACGAGCGCCGGGGCCGCTTTCTGTTCTGCCGACCCTAATTGAGATTGCGGGGCAGCCGTGGTACCGGGCACCTTCAATTTCGCCGTTGTTCGAGGTACATGATCCGTTCAACGAGTTCCCTCACCAGGCGGTCGGCGGCATCGTTCTTGACGTTGTGCCTTCCATGGGGCTGGGGGCGGACAACGAGCGCGATTTCTGCAACCGTAAGGAATTGCGCATAGTTGCTGCCCGTTGCTGCCTCGGCGACCCTGCAGGCCTCCCGCCCAAGTTCGGAAGCCACCTCGGCACAGTCTCCACAGATCACTGCACGCTCTTTGTCACGCCGCATGTCGGACGTGAAGAAACTGCGGTCTGAAATCCGGAAAGCCCACTGGCCTTTGTTGGACTTGCGCACTGTTTCGACCTTCGTTCGGAGACAAGTGGGGCATCGCCATGATTCGTCAACGGTCTGCCACGGTCGAGTGAAGGACATTTTCGCGAGATATTCGATATCCTCTGGGGCTGGACTGGAGCGAGGACATTCATGCCGAGTATGGCGCCATGTGCTTACATCGGCAGAGGGGGCTGGCCGTCGTTTCTCACCAGCCAGTCTATAGAGCGCGTTGGGGACGCCGTAGTTTCGCGCAGTCTGCTCGGCATTGCGGTAAATGATTTTCGCACGTTGTGTGCGAGGAAGCTCCTGATACCAATGTGTGTTGTCGGCTGCGATGGCAGCGATGCGTTTCACTATCTTGAGCCGCAACTTGAATGCTTCTGCATTCTCTTGCCATATGCGCGCCGCCGCCTCTTCATCGATTTCATGCGGCGCATTGGGCCGAGGCCGCACGAAACGTCTGATCTCCTGGGGTGAGTACGAGAAGTCCTCGGGTGCCCCCACCGCTCTCTTGGCCCTTGGGTCCGCACCATTGCAGTCGTCACAGATGATCGCGTTGTCGTACGCTGAAATCATCTGCGAGGCGCGTTCCGCAAAACGCTGCGCAAACTCATCCGCGACAATTTTGCTATGGGATTTGCATTGGCTTTCAAACTCTGACTTGACGAGATCCTTCATGTGGTCGTGGTGTTCGACGAGTCGACAGTTCAAATCGCCTTTCGCATTCAGGCGGGCGATATCCCGCTTTATCCTGCCGCAGGCAGGGCAGGCCCAGTCCATGGGGGTACATACCCAGCCGAGGGTCATGTCGACGTATTCGGCACCAAAACGCTTGATTAGTTGCCGAGTAAGAGGCGACATCGCTCCATCCAAAAAGAGATGCCCGTCGGAGATCATGCCAAAGAAGCGTTGCATCGCTTCATCGGATGATTCTTCAATATCTTCGTTAGTCATTCCATTCCTTTGCTAAAACACCCAAGCCCCGAGCCCATCGTTCCACCTTTCGGTGAGCATGACGCCTGGAGCAGGGTACGCGGATTCGAGCCTGCCTTGGCTTTTATGTACAAGCCGCCCATTTGGCGCGCTCGAAAACAAGGCTTGGTGATGGTGCAGCCCCCCATTTCGGTTTCGCCAACCCCAAGTCGGCTGGCCCGAGGAAGAGCGCAATGTTCCAGCCTGGGCGGTGCACGGTGCTGCCGTATGCAATCCCGTCCACCTTGCCGCTCTTGAATGGAAAGTCCCGCATGAACTCAGTGACCACTTGCGACGGCAAATAGTCAATATGGATGCGCTTATCCCTCGCCACAGGCTTCATGATGTCCGCCGCGAAGTAATGCAAGAAGCGGAGCGTAAGTGCGTGTGCCCTGTCAGCGTTTGAGAAAAAGCCTGGCACGGATGGCAGTGTGCGCAAATCCAAAACCCGTATTGGACGAGTCGTGCGCCAGAGACCTACCTTTGCCGCGGTTGTTTTTGTTTCCCGGAGCGCCGTTGCAACCGTCGATGCAAGATATAACATCGGGATACCAGACGGATTCATGCGATTGCTTTGCAGTGCATACTCAATCGGCGGCGGCCCAAAGTCAGCGGCCACCCCACGTTTGCCTTTTTTGATATCAGTCCGGGCGCGCCAGAAACCCGTACCTGTGGGGATGCTCTTGATTAAACCGATGTTATCGCTAATGGCTGCGATTCGATGCAGGAGGGATGCAGGGGTGAACGAGTCTTGATCATCAGCGCCAATTGCATGGAAGAAAAACCTTCGCTCATGCTTCACCGTTTCGCAAAATGCCTTCCAGCTAACCCGCAGTGCGTGGTCAAGATCGAGAGCCCCTGCATCGAAATCGCACCAGTCTTCATCCGTCATGGATTGCGCAATGGCAGCTAACAGTTTGCCGTCGTCGCGGGGCAATGCCAGATCGATCATGTCCAGCATATCCCACGAATTCCAGTGATTTCCTAAATAGCCGCCTTCTGCCGAGCAATATCCAAGTTGATCCACGGCCCGCCCGTAGTAGCGTCGAAGACACTTCTCTATGTGTTCGACCAATTTGTGAAACTCCACTGTAGGCGAGTCAGATTTTTGGCATGCACTGCAACCATGCGGGCCGTTTTTCCCTCGAATCCACGAACGCAGGTCTTTGTCAGCGAAGCAGGACGAACATACGCGGTTCATTGTCGAAATAGAGAAAGTGGTGGTAGGGTGGTACCTGCACGTCCGGGCGCGCGGGGAGAGTGCCGAGGACTGTAGCCTGTCTCATGCGGCACCGGATTGATAAAAAGTGTCCAGCACTACGACCAGCGCTTGGCGAAAGACAGAACTCGATATTTCGATGTGCATTGACCACGTGTGCCAGTTCCACAAGGCACCTATGGGCGGCAAGGCTGTTCCTTCCTAGAATGAGGAAACACAGGAGGAACTGATGATGCGGCGAGTGCTCCGAGCATGCGCGCTATGTTTAGGGGTGGGCTTGGCCACCTTGCTCCAGTCATGCGTCCTGTATGGCGAGCGCTTGCGCGAAGTGCGCGACTCATCGTCGAATGCGTCGTCCGAGCAGTCGCAGCGTTCTTTGCAACAGCAGCAAGTAGGTCAGGACACGCAGCCGGGTAAAAAATCGCGAGAGCCAGAAAGCGCTACCGCACTTCCTGTCGCTCTTCCTGATGAGCCGCTTGCAGTCGCCCAGCCGCCAGTGGCCCCAGCAGCTATCTTCAATGGTGCCGCCTATAGCGTCATGCTGGGTGGGCTTTTGGGGGGAGTGCGGCCAAGTTTATCTGGCGACGGTCTGATTGCTGGCTTCGGAATGAGAACGCCAAGTCCGGTTGGCGACGGCTTGATTGCGAGCCTCGGCGGCGGCGGTGAGTTGCCCAGGCTCCAGCCAGAGCCTCAACGGCAGATTGACCAAGCACAAGCAAGACCGCAAAGCGGGCAGTTGGAAGCTTCGGCTGGCTGGCAACCCCGTTTGCCCCTCCCGCACAACTCAATGTCGAGAGAGCGTGCACTGCTGCAGAGTTCTCAGCAGGATTCCCTGCGACAGCAAGCCGTTCAAAGCGCGCCGCCTGTTCCTGTAGCCGGATCTGAGTCTGCGCCTGATAGCGATGGTGCTTTTGCAGGCGGTGCAACTACTGCCGGTATCGCCGTAGGCGGGCCTGGGGCTGGCTCTGGCGCTGGGGCTGGCGATCTCACTATGGGTAGCACCCCTGCCACATCAGTAGGCCCCGCGACACAAGTAGCTGCCTCTGAGGAAAAGGGAAACTCGGCCGTCAGCGCACCCTCTACGGTTGAGGAGGGCGCATCGTTTCGGGCCTTGCTTCGAGTATCCAAAGTCGAAATGAGCGAACTGATAGCAGGGCTTGAAGCCGATGCGCCAGGAAATCGCGCAGAGGCTATGCAGACAGCCGTGTCGATGGCCCCGGTGATGGTTGCCCGCATCTCGGGCGTTGACTTTGAAGTATCACCCAGCGATCCGCAAACCCAGGCGTTAAACCCTGACGGAGACACCACGTGGGAGTGGGACGTCAAGGCAAAGCGCTCGGGGGTACTGACCCTGGTTTTTCAGTTGTCAACCAATGTCGTGAAAAACGGGCAAGCAACGCCTCGGATCGTGAAGCACTATCGCAAGAAAGTGGACGTCAAGGTCAACCCGAGCAGCATGGTGGCGCAACACAGCGGGACGATTCTCGGCATGCTCGCAACCATCGTTGCGGCCCTGCTGACGGGATGGCTGACAGTCAGGCTACAGCGTGGACAGGAAGCAAAGAGCAGTGCGGCGCCGGTTTCGACTACGGTTCGCCAGCCTGAGGCAACACTGCGGCCCATTGCTCAACTGCCGGACAAGAAGAAGCCTGCGCTGCCTGGCAAGCGGCGCCCAGGCTCGCGTGGCCGTTAGAGCCCCAGTGGCGTGACTCCTTGCCCCACAATGGCGCCACTGCATCCCGCCCGCCGCCATGACCGACCCCACCAGCCACGACCAGAACTTCAAGAACCTGATCCTGGACTACCCGCGCCAGGCGCTGGAATTCTTCGCGCCCGAAGAAGCGGCGGGCATCGACGACAGCGTGGTCATCACCCCCATCCGCCAGGAGCAGTTGAAAAACCGGCTGGGCGACCGCTTCCATGAACTGGACGTACCCCTCAAGGTCGAATGGCCCGATGGCAGCCGCGCCGCGCTGCTGTTCCTGCTCGAAGAAGAAAGCGACCCCGGGCGCTTCTCTATCCAGCGGCTCGGGTGCTACTGCATGGAACTGTCCGAACTGATGGACACCGACCGCGTGGTGCCCATCGTCATCTTCCTCAAAAGCAGCCCGCGTATCCGCCGGGAACTGCACCTGGGCGGCGACAACCTCACCTTCCTGTCATTCCGCTACATCGCCCGCGTGCTGCCCGACATACCCGCAGAGCAGCACAAGGACAGCCCCAACATCGTCGCGCGCATCACCCTGCCCACCCAGGGCCACAAGCGCCGCGAGCAGATCATCGATTTGGTGGCCTGGGCCATGCAGGGGCTGAGAGCCCTGGAACCCGATGGCGAGAAATACCTCAAATACCTGGACTTCGTACACACTTATGGCAAGCTCACCGACAGCGAACGCCAGCAACTCACCCAACGCTACCCGGAAGAAGGAAAGATCATGACCACATGGAGCCAAAGCCTGCTGAGCCAGGGCCGCCAGGAAGGCCGCCAGGAAGGCCGCCAGGAAGGCCGTCAGGAAGGCGAAGCCGCCATCCTGCTGCGCCAGCTCGTGCGGCGCTTTGGGCCGCAGGGCGCATCGACCATCGAACGGGTGCAAGTGGCCAGCCCCGCAGAACTGGAGCGGTGGGCCGACAACATCCTCAGCGCCCGCAGCCTGCAAGAAGTCTTCGGCGACGATTGAAAAAACCGCGCGCCAGCAGGTGCGAACCCCGGTGCGGCTGATGCTGTGCCGGGGTTTTTGTTTATGAGCCAAATCGGCCTCTATCGCCCGCCAGACAAGCGCTAGCAGCTATGGTTTTGGGAGTAAAGCGAGCGTATGGCACGTAGCCGCCGGGCGGGCGGTTGGCGGTGGATGGACAAGCGGCCCCGGCGGGCGAGCGCCGGGGCCGCTTTTTTTCGGGGGCGGTGGGTGTGCGGGCGGGCGCACTGGGGGGCGGTGCAAGGCGAGCGGGCTGCAAGAGGCCGCAAGGTAAGCGCGGGAAGCTATGTTTTCAGGAGCATGCGGGCTGAATGCCGACGTTGGCGGAAGGGGGGAAAGTTGCGGGTACCCCATGACAAAAATCATTGGTTGCGAATGCGAATACGTCGCAATATCCACCTGCCCCATCCCGGGGCACAGGCCCCAGACAGGGGCAAGCGGCTGCTACGTAGCCCGCCAGGGTGTCCGATCAAAAGGGTGCCCAAGCAACAGCTAGAAGTTAAGCCTTGTGTTCGTGTATTTCCCATTTCCTCAAGGAGATTAATCATGGGAACACCTTCCATCAGTGGCATTTTCAGCGGCGTTGGCCGCATTCTGGTTCGCGCCGGTTCTACGCCCGATCTTGCGGGCCAGACCGTGGCGGCGTCGATGTGTAATGTTGCGTGGGAGTGGGACTTCGACACCCACACGCTGACTATCGACGACGGCAATCTCTACCCGTCGCAAATTGCGCCGCCGCTGTTCAATCACTGCGTGGGGTACACCATTCGGCGGCCGGGCGGTGGGGCGCAGCCGATTCCCTTTGTGGACAACCTGGATGGCACCTATACGGTGCCCTACCAGTTCACTATCACCAATGCCGGGGTGCAGGCAGCACAGGCGGATACCACGATTCGCCTGGAGATCTCGCTGCTGCACGATTGCAGTTCGTCCATGCCGCCTGGCGAGGGCACGCTCAACCGCATCTCCGTCACCACGGTCGAGGACTTCTGGCGCGGCATTCCGGGCCGTCCGTTCCCGTCGGGTAGTCCGGGGCAGTTCTTCCTGAATGCGACGCCGTCGTGGGAAGGCTGCGGCATGTGGCCGCCGGAGACCAAGTAAGTAGCCCTAGGGGGTGCTGCCGGATGGCTGCGCCCCCATTTCCTTCAGTGCCGGGTTTGCCTCGGCTCCATTGAGCTTCTCGCCTTTTTCCTGTTGCCAGGGGCGCATTTGTGCAATGCGTTCCTGGCTGCTTTGGCGTAGCTGGTTGTTGTTGCGGAATAGTTGTTATGTTAGTTTGGAAATCGCTGCTGCGGCGGTATGGTGCGCTGACGGGGTTGCTTGCTGCACTGATGGCCTGGGGGTCTGTGCATGCTAAAGAAGTCACCAGCCTGACCACGGGGACAGGTTTGAACGGCAGCGAAATCCAGGAACTGCGC
Organism: Acidovorax sp. YS12; assembly: GCA_021496925.1. Taxonomy (NCBI): domain Bacteria; kingdom Pseudomonadati; phylum Pseudomonadota; class Betaproteobacteria; order Burkholderiales; family Comamonadaceae; genus Acidovorax; species Acidovorax sp. YS12. The sequence continues at coordinate 1,397,146 of CP053915.1, read as the reverse complement.
AGCGATTTGGTGGCGGGAAAAGAGTTTTATTACCGGACGGTACTAACCGGATTTGGCAGTACTGAACGCTGCTTTACGGCGTTTTACCCGGTGGGCGGGTCGCCTACTTATGTATATGCAGGTACGGTATCGACCCGGAATTCTTCAGCGCGGGCAGTTGTTTCGCCAACCGTTGCAGGCGGCTATCTGTTCGAGTTGGCCTGCGGCGGCACTTCTACTACGGCCCCGGATTTGGCGAATGGCGCCAGCAAGGCCGTGCCGATCACGCTGCACCCGCCCGTCAAGATCGACAGCTTTGCATCGGACGCTGCCGCGGTGGCGCAGGGCGGCAGCTATACCCTGAACTGGGCCAGCACGGACGCCGCCAGTTGCACGCTGGATGATGCAGCCGTGGCCGTGAGCGGTAGCCAAATAGTGACCGCAGCGGCGTTGGGCGCCAAGAGCCACGCACTGCGATGCGTGGGCGTATTGGCCTACGACACGCTGACGCGCAATGTATCGGTGACGGTGGAAGAAGCCGCTGCGGCCCCGGTTGAAATCACGGCTTTCACGGTGGCGCCTGCCGCCGTCACGCTGGGGCAGGCGGCCACCCTATCCTGGACGGTGGAACACGCCACGGGCTGCACGGCGTCGGGTGACTGGAGCGGCAGCAAGGCTGCGGCAGGCGGCAGCGAGTCCGTTACGCCTGCCATGACTGGCACCAAAACCTACACCCTGACTTGTACGGACGGCACGGCACAGAGTGTCAAGAGCGTGACCCTGCCGGTCACAGCGGCCGCTACCCCGCCGTCGTTCACCGCGGCGCTGTCGGCTAGCCCGACCAGCATTACCGTGGGGCAGAGCGCCACCCTGAACTGGACGGCTGCCAATGCGTCCTCATGCATGGCTTCGGGCGCATGGGCGGGTAGTCGGTCGCTCACTGGTACGGAAACCGTCACGCCCTCTGCGGCTGGCACTTACAGCTACACCCTGACTTGCAGCGGCGATGGCCCAGATGCCGTCTCTAGCACGACGCTGACGGTGAATGCGTCTTCCAAAAGCGTCATTAGCTTAACGACTGGCGTGGGCCTGAACGGCAGCGAAATCCAGGAGCTGCGCAGCGATTTGGTGGCGGGAAAAGAGTTTTATTACCGGACGGTACTGACCGGATTTGGCAGTACTGAACGCTGCTTTACGGCGTTTTACCCGGTGGGCGGGTCGCCTACTTATGTGTATGCAGGTACGGTATCGACCCGGAATTCTTCAGCCCGGGCAGTTGTTTCGCCAACCGTTGCAGGCGGCTATCTGTTCGAGTTGGCCTGCGGCGGCACTTCTACTACGGCCCCGGATTTGGTGAATGGTGCCAGCAAGGCCGTGCCGATCACATTGCACCCGCTTGCCAAGATCGATAGCTTTGCATCGGACGCTGCCACGGTGGCGCAGGGCGGCAGCTATACCCTGAGTTGGGCCAGCACGGATGCCGCCAGTTGCACGCTGGATGGCGCAGCCGTGGGCACGAGCGGCGGCCAGGGATTTACCCTGGGTGCGGACGACAAGACCCACACCCTGGTGTGTCAGGCCCAAGGGGCATACGGCTCTGGTTTTGCGAACTCGCAAACCAAAACCTTGACCGTACGCAAGGAAGATGCCGACTGGATGACCGAGGTACCCACTGGCCGATGGTTCGGGCAATACACGTTTTTGATGTCGCAGGCAGATGAAGCCAACTTCATCCTGTTGGGGCTTGCCAACAGGCTGCCGGGCACGTGGCCGAACCAGCGTTACAAAACCATGGGCCTGAGCTACGTTCCTGCGTACTGGATGTGGGACTTCGATGAACTGGCGGCCACCGGCACGGGCAAGATTTACCTGGGCAGCAGCATGCTGCTGGCCATGGGGGCGATTCGCCTGGACTACCGCCTGTTCTCGCCGTCACGCCCCAAGCAGCTCGACCAGACCAAGCCGCAGAATGCGCCGCCGCTGTCCGAGCACCTGGGCACCTTCACCCGGCGGTCCGATGGCACGTATGACGTGCGCTTCAACCTGCAAATCTTCTTCGAGCTGGTGGGTTACCCCTACCTGCCGACGGCGAACATCATGAGCCTGCGCATGCAGGATGGCGGGTTGGTGATTCGCCATGAGGATGGCGACGCTGACGGGCGCAACATGGTGGCGATCGGCAAGGCGGCAGATCCGAACCAGCGCGCGCTGGACGGAATTCCCGGCGTTGTTGTGGACGGGTTGTTCCCGGCGTGGGTGAGTCCTTCTTTTTCGTCGCCTTACCCTCTGGTGAAAGTGGGCACGGCCAGTTGCAGTGGCGACGGCATTCCCGATGAAGTGAAGGTTCAGTTGGGCCTCGACCCGTGCCTGAGCGATAACGATGGCGACGGCATTTCGGACGTGGAAGAAATCGGGCCGAACTGGGCGTTGCCGTACCGCAAGGGCCGGGGCGATGATTTCCGCGACAACCTGGTCTATGACGTGTTGCAGCCCAAGGAGTTCGTGGGCAAGCCGGATTTTGTGGGCCTGATCGCGCTGGGCAACCGTGAGAAGGTGGTGCTGTATTTCGAGCCGGGGGAGCCGGGGAGCAACCACTACGACGGCAACAACCCGATTTTCAGCAAGGCGATTCCCGAGGATTGGTTCGGGCGCACCCGGCCCTTCTATGCCTTCACGCAGGATGCCGGCCAGCAATTGCCGACAAAGCACCCGACGACGAACGCGACCATGAACTATGGGCTGGGCATGCTCGTGTTCAACAACCGGATCGGCGGGGCTGACGGAAGAATGCGCATGTATTTTGCCAACGGCGTGCCCGAGGGGCTGACGCTGTTCAGGCTGGAAGACAAAGACCAGGTGGATATCGACTATGCGGCCCAGCGTTATACGCGTGTCACCAGCTACGCCATCCTGGCGCACCAGAAGATCGACGCACACACCATCGAGTTCGACAACCCGAAGGCGACTATCGGTCAGCATGTTCATGTTGCCCTGGGCCATACGGAAACCAACCGTGTTGTAGCGACATTCGACAAGACCGAACCTGGTTATCAGGCGCTGCTGGCCAAGGCAGCGGGGACGGTGCCCCCGGAACCCGAGCAAGACCCGATCACCATCACCACCTTCGCGCCATCGCCCGCCAGCGTCACGCTGGGCGGCAGCGTACAACTGCAATGGGTGGCGGCGAACGCGACCAGTTGCGCGATCCGCGAGGGCGGCAATCTGCTGAGCGGCCCTGCGCTGGCGTTGTCGGGCAGCTTCACGGTCACGCCGTCCACGGCGGGCCTGCACAGCTACGAGCTGGTGTGCTCGCGCGGCAGCGATTCGCTCAGCAAGACGGCCCAGGTGCAGGTGAATTCCGGCACGCCGCCGGTAGACCCGAATGCGATCACGGGCACGTGGACGGGCACGTTCGACATGACCATGCGCACGGCGCCGCAGGGCCAGAAGCTGGGCGACAGCCTGGGCAACGCCTGGACGTGGAACTTTGACGAAGGCTGGGCCGAGATGGCGCGCGGCATGCTGAGCGTGGGCTTCGAGTTCCACGTGCAGGACGTGGGCGACCTGGACAAGACGGGCGACCGTGCCTACTTCACCAGCAATGGCGATGGCACGTACACGCTGCACCATGGCTTCCAGATCTACAACCCGTCGGTGGGCAATCCGCGCACGGACATCTTTACCACCGTGCGCATCACGCGCAGCGGCAACCAACTGGCGTTCACCACGGTGGACTCGGACAACGACGGCGTGCCGGGCGTGCAGGTGCCCGGGGTGTTCCCGCTCACGGTGTCGCCAGCCTTAGACGGCGTGGCGCAAGAGAGCACTTCGCCTGGCCCGGTGAACCTGCTGCCCACCTTCACGGCCACGCCGGCCAGCATCAAGCTGGGCGAGTCGGCCACGCTGGCCTGGCAGGCGGGCACCGGCGCCACCGGCTGCACGGCCAGCGGCGCGTGGAGCGGCGCCAAGGCCGTGGCCGGCGGCCAGAGCGTGCTGCCGGCCGCCACGGGCACGCACACCTACATGCTGGCCTGTACCGACGGCACCAACACCACTACGCGCAGCGCGTCGGTGGTGGTCACCGCTACGACGGCGCCGCAGGACAAGATCGACATCAAGAGCTTCGCGGCCTCGGAGTCCAGCGTGAAGCTGGGCGCCAGCGTGAGCCTGGCTTGGCAGGTGGTGAATGCCAACGGCTGTTCCATCAGCCAGGGCAGCAACTTGTACCTGCCCAACCTGCCGATCTCGGGCTCCATTCAGGTCACGCCGGCCAGCGTGGGCACGCACAGCTACCAGCTCATGTGCGTGAGCGCGTCCGAGCAGATGAGCCGCACCGCCTCGGTGCAGGTCACCCAGGCCACGACGCCGGGCACCCCGAACCCGGGCGGCCCCGGCGCCGCGATCACTGGCACCTGGACGGGCACGTTCAACCTCACCATGCGCACCGCGCCCGAGGGCATCAAGCTGGGCGACAGCCACGACAACGCCTGGACCTGGAACTTCGACGAGGGCTGGGCCGAGATGGCGCGCGGCATGCTCAGCGTGGGCTTCGAGTTCCACGTGCAGGACGTGGGCAACGCCAGCGCCAGCAACGACCGGGCCTATTTCACCAGCAATGGCGACGGCACGTACACGCTGAACCACGGCTTCCAGATCTACAACCCGAACGTGGGCAACCCGCGCACGGACATCTACACCACGTTCCGCATCACGCGCAACGGCAACCAGCTCACGTTCTCCACGGTGGATACGGACAACGACGGCGTGCCGGGCGTGCAGGTGCCTGGGGTGTTCCCGCTCACGGTGTCGCCGGGCTTCGACGGCGTGGCGCAGCAGCAGAGCGGGCCGGTGAACCCGGGCAACCTGGTCAGCGCGTTCACGGCCACGCCGGCCAGCATCAAGCTGGGCGAGTCGTCCACGCTGGCGTGGCAGGCGGCCAGCGGCGCCACGGGCTGCACGGCCAGCGGCGCGTGGAGCGGTGCCAAGGCCACGGCGGGTGGCCAGGCGGTGATGCCTGCCACCACGGGCACGCATACCTACACGCTGGCCTGTACCGATGGCACTAATACCAGCACGCGCAGCGTGTCGGTGGTGGTGACGGGCAGCACGAAGCCGGTGGATGCGATCGACATCAAGAGCTTCGCGCCGTCCGAGGCGAGCGTGAAGCTGGGTGCCAGCGTGCGCCTGTCGTGGCAGGTGGCGAATGCCAATAGCTGCGCGATCAGCGAGGGCGATGAACTGTACCTGCCGGGCCTGCCGATTGTGGGCGGTATGCAGATCACGCCGGTGTCGGAAGGCTCGCACACCTACAAGCTGCTGTGCGTGAGCGCGTCGGAGCAGATGAGCCGCACCACGACGGTGCTGGTCAAGTCGGCTTCGGGCGGCGGGGGCACGAGCCCCGGCACGCCGACCGACCCGAGCGCGGTCAAGGGCACGTGGAAGGGCACTTTCAGCCTGACGATGCGCGTGGCCGAGAGCGGCACGGTGCTGGGCGACAGCCACGGCAATGCCTGGACGTGGAATTTCACCGAGGGCTGGGTGGAGATGGCGCAGGGCATGCTGAGCGTGGGCTTCCCGTTCCACGTGCAGGACGTGGGCAATGCGGATGCCGATGGCGACCGGGCTTACTTCACCAGCAATGGCGACGGCACGTACACGCTGCAGCACGGCTTCCAGATCTACAACCCCTACGTGGGCAACCCGCGCACGGACATGAGCACGACGTTCCGCGTGACGATCGACGGTGATGGGCTGAAGGTGAGCACGCTGGACCCGGACGGCGACGGCGTGCCGGGTCTGCCGGTGCCCAATGTGTTCCCGCTCACGGTGTCGCCGGGCTTCGATGGTGTGCTGACGAAGGACGGCACCGACCCGACCGATCCGACCGACCCGACCAACCCGAACACGGGGCTGATCGGGCTGTTCCAGGCGTCGAGCGCGAGCGTAGCCAAGGGCGGGTCGGTCACGCTGACCTGGCAGGCGGTGCGCGCGGAGAGTTGCACGGCCTCGGGCGACTGGACGGGCACCAAGGCCAAGGCGGGCACGGAGAGCGTGAAGCTGGACACGGCGCGCAGCTATGCCTTCACGCTGACCTGCAAGGCGGGCACCGAGACCAAGAGCAGCACGGTGACGGTGACGGCCACGGGCGGCGGCACCACGAACCCGGGCGGCGGGGGCGGCACCGATCCGGCCGACCCGGACAACCCCGGCGACGCGGGCACGGCCAGCCTGACGGGCGTGTTCACGGGCCAGCACATGGTCACCATGCGCGGCTGCCCGGCGGCCTGCGCGGCGGGCAAGGAGGTGGTGCTGGGCACGGGCATGAAGAATTCGCCGTGGGTGTGGGACTTCGACAAGAAGACGGTGCTGATCACCGGCACCACGCTGACGGTGGGCTTCAACTACGAGGTGCAGTCGGTGGGCAACAAGGGCTCGGGCGACGCGCGCCTGACGGCCCCCATCACCGACAACGGCGACGGCACGTACACGGTGCACCACGGGTTCCAGATCTACAACCCGAACGTGGGCAACCCGCGCGCCGATACGGTGACGACGTTCCGCATCACCCGCGATGCGACGAACAAGAACCTGCTGCGCATCGTGACGCTGGACGGCGAGGCGGACGGCATCCCGGGCACGCAGATCGTGGGCGTGTTCCCGATGACGATCCAGCCGGACTTCCGCGGCACGGCGCGCAAGGAGGGCAGCAGCAGCGGCGGCGACGGCATTCCCGATTCGGTGAAGGAGCGCCTGGGCCTGAACCCGGATGCGCCGAACGCCGATACCGATGGCGACGGCATCCCTGACGCGACGGAGCTGGGCGACGACCTGGACAACCCGCTGGACAGCGACGGCGACGGCGTGATCGATGCGCTGGAGCCGGGCAACGCCGCGCAGGATGCGCGCCGCATCGCCGGGCTGGCGCTGCTGGACGGCATTCCGGGCCGCCTGCTGGAGGCGATGCCGAACGCGGGCACGGCGGTGGGTGTGCAGGCGGGCAATGTGTGGCTGTTCACCGGCGCCGAGACGGGCCTGATGCAGGTGACGGCTACCGGCGACAACGGCGGGGCCATCCCCGACGTGACGCTGGGCGACGCGGGGCTGGACTACAAGCACGGCTTCGTGCAGGTGCGGATGCGCAGCGCGAGCCTGCTGCCCGCCTCGGGCGCGGCGGCGGCGGTGAAGGCGGCGTATGCGCCTGCGGCCGCGCCGATGGGTGCGGTGACGCTGACCTACACCTTCGAGTCGCCGCTGCCTGCCGCCGGCAAGCTGCTGGTGTACGCCACCACCATCGTCGATGGCAAGGAGCGCTACACGCTGCTGGACAAGGGCGAGTGGACGCGCGTGGACAACAACACGCTGACGGTGACGGTGCAGGACAACGGCCCGCATGACATGAACCCCGACAACGGCCTGGTGCGGTTGGGCATTGCGCCTGCCGAGAACACGCTGGGCGGGCACGAGGGCGGCTCGGGCAATGCCAGCGGCGGCGGCAAGGGCGGCAGCATGGACTGGCTGCTGCTGGCGGTGCTGGGCCTGCTGGCGCTGGGCGCCACGGCTTCGCGGCGGGCGGTGGCCCGGCGCGCGGGCTGAACGGCCCGCCGCGCCCAAGGGTGCGATGTGCAAAGCCCGCCCGCGCTGCTGTCAGCGGGGCGGGCTTTGTTTTTTGGTTTTTCATGAAGCACTGGAGGTTTGAACCATGGGCACTCCCAACATCAGCGGTCGGTACGCAGGCGCTTACGACGTGGTGGTTCGCAAGGAAGGTGGCAAGGTGCAGGCGTACAGCGGGCCGCTGGGCGGCGGCCAGGGCGGGGTGGCGTGGTCGTTCGATTTCAGCAGCGAGCCCAAGACGGTCACGCTGGAGAAGGGCCGCCTGACGCCCGCCCCCGGCCTGCCGCTGCCGTGGCTGAACTACGAGGCCAGGGCCACCGGGGGCGGTGCGGCCTTGCCGCTGACGGACAACGGCGACGGCACGTACACCGTGCAGTCCTATGTGTGGCAGGTGTTCCCGGTGGGGGCGCCGCTCGGCCCCTACGGCACGACCAGCATCACGCTGGAGATCACGCAGTTGCTGGACGATTCCATCGCGGTGGTGACGGCGCAGGGGGCGCACGGCCTGCCCGGCACGCCGCTGCCTTCGCCGCCGTTCCCGGGTGCGGCGACGCCGGACTGGCGGGGGCGCGCCAGCAAGGTTTGAGAGGCCAGGCGGGGGAATGGGTGTGAGCGAGTACGCCAGGCGGGGCGGCTACGTGGCGGTGTTTCGCCACTTCTTTGCCGATGCGCTGCCGACGGCGGAGGTGGCCGCGATGCTGGGCCATGACGTGGCATGCATCCGCCAGCGCCTGCGCGAGGGGAGCCTGGTGGCGCTGGCGGCGGGGGGGACGATGCGCGTGCCGGCGTTGCAGTTCCATCAGGGCGTGGAGGTTCCCGGGCTGGCTCGCGTGCTGCGTGCGCTGCCCGCGCGGCTGGGGCCGCTGGACGTGCTTTTGTGGCTGGATACGCCCGCGCCTTGCTGGGCGGGCGCCGATGGGCGGCCTCGCTCGCCGCGCGATTATCTGGTGCAGACTGGCATGGCCGAGAGCGTGGTGGCTGCGGCCCAGCGGCTGCCCGCGCGGCATACCTGACGTATTGGAGAACCGATGTCCGAAGCCTTCCCGAAGCATCCCGGCGCGCTGCCGCCGGGCCTTGCGGCCTACCGCCGCACCGGCGAGTTCACCGAGCTGACGCTGCCCACGGGGCTGCGCAACGACCATTCCACCAAGCCCGGCGTGTGGGCGCTGATCCACGTGCTGGAGGGCCGGGTGCGCTACTGCGTGCCGGACTGGGGCCACGATGAGGTGCTGGAGCCGGGCACGCCCGGCATCGTGGCGCCGCAGGTGGTGCATTTCGTGGAGCCGCTGGGGCCGATGCGCATGGTGGTGGAGTTCCACGCGCTGCCCGAGCAGGGGCCGGCCGACCCGCACGCCCTGCGGCAGGGGGAGTTACCGGGCGGGTAAGGGGGCGGATGCGGGGGCGGGCGCCTCGCCGGCCGCGAGCAGGTCGAGCGCGGACAGCAGCGCATCGCCCTCCACCGGGCCGGGCAGCAGCAGCGCCTGGCCGCTGCGTTCGTCATGCAGGCGCAGGGTGGGCGTGGCGGCGATGCCGTCGCGCGCGGCGCCCTGGGCCTGTTCGCGCACGGTGGCCTGCGGCTGGCCGCTGGCGAGGCAGGCGGCGGCATCAAGGTCGGGCGGCTGCGCGCCTTCGGGCAGGCCCTGGCCGTTGCCGCGCGTGTGCGCGTAGATCCAGGCCACGGTGTGCCAGAACGCGGCGTGGCCGCCGGTGGCGCCCGCGCATTCGGCCAGGCTGGCGAGCGCGCTGGCCTGGGGCTCGTGGGCGGGCAGGGGCAGGTGGCGCCAGCGCAGCCGGGTTTCGGGGTGCTGCTCCACCCACGCGGTCAGCGTTGGGACGTAGGAGCGGCAGAAGGGGCATTCCAGGTCGGCGTACAGGGTGAGGGTGTAGCGGGCGTCCGGGCTGCCCAGGAGCCATGGCGGGCCGGGCGGCAGTGCCTGCGACGCGCTGGCAGTGGGCGGTGCGGGGGATTCGGGGGCGGGTTGGAACAGTGCCCAGGCGGTCACGCCTGCTGCCAGGCAGGCGAGCAGCGCCCACAGCGCGCGCCTGCCACGGCGCGGGCGCGTGCGGAACGCCTCGATCTCGAAGGGGATGCCGGAGCGTGTTGTCGGGCGTTCAGGTGGCGGCATGTGCGGCTCCTTGGGTCATTGCGGCAAATCCAGTGCAGGCGACTCGATCCCGCGCGCCAGGTCGATTTTCTCGGCCACCTTGAAGGCGGCGTCCAGCTCGGTGCAGCCGTATTGCTGCATGAACTGGTAGCGCTCGGCCTTCTCCTCGGGCTCGGTCTGCGCGAGCGCGAGGTACAGGCTTGGCGGCACGGCGCGGAAGAGCATTTCCATGCTCTTGGAGAGGATGACGCCCTCGGTGAACTTGCCAGCTTCCTTGCGCGCCGAGAGCATCAGCGCCTTCTGTGCGGGCGAGAGTTCGCGGAACCGCGCGATCTTCTCCACTTCATCGGGTGGCATGGACAGGCAGATCCACCACTCGATCATGTTCAACATGGGCTCGGCCGCGCGCGGCAGGTCGTCGATATTTTGTGTGGCCAGCCAGTACCAGGCCCCCAGCTTGCGCCACATTTTTGTAATTTTCACGATGTAGGGCGCGAGCAGCGGATTCTTCGTGATCACGTGGCCTTCGTCGGTCACGTTGAGGATCGGGCGGCCCAGGTACTGGTCGCGCTCGGCGATGTTGTTCACGGTGCTGATGAGGCTGATGTAGGCAATGGAGAGCTGCGCGTTGTAGCCCTCGCGTGCATAGGTCGCCAGATCGACCAGGGTGATGTCGGCCTCGGGCCAGGGCGTGCCGTCGCGGTCGAACATCTCGCCGTCCGTGCCCTGGCAGAACATGTCCATGGCGTCCGCCATCTCCAGCAGCCGTGCGCGGCGCATCTCGGGCAGCGCCGTGTCCAGGCCACGGGCGCGCAGGGCGTTGCGCACGTCGCGCGTGAGCACCGTGCGATTCTCTCCGCCCTCGCCGTGGCAGCGCTCGGCCGCGTCGAGGATGCACTGGCGAATGAGCGAGCGGTCGGCCCGTGTCATCCGGGCCTCTTCTTTGTCCTCGCCGCCCGTGATCATCAGCCGCGCGGTGATTTCCAGTTCGCCGAGCACGTCGCGCTGTTCGTCTGCGTGGGCGGTCTCCGGTGGCGTGTCTTCGTCCAGCGCATCGGCATCCAGCGTCTGCACGTCGCTGGGTGTCTCGATCAGCCGCCGTGCGTCGGCGAACGGCGCCAGGCTGATGCCCGACCCAGGCGCCAGCTTGACGCGGTTCACGGTCAGGCCCAGCCGCCGGGCGAAGTCGCTGAACAGGCCGAAGCTGTTGCCCGCCTCGACGATGAACAGGCGGGGCCGGTAGATGGCCGTGACCTGGTTCAGCAGGTTGTTGAGCGTGGCGCTCTTGCCCGAACCCGTGGGGCCGAACAGGAACAGGTGGGCGTTCATCTGCCGGTCCAGGCGGTTGAGCGGGTCAAAGGTGATCGGCCCGCCCCCCCGGTTGAAGAGCGTGATGCCCGGATGCCCGGTGCCCTGGGCGCGGCCCCACACCGGCGCCAGGTTCGCCACATGCTGGGCGAACATCAGTTGGGTGAACCACTGCCGCTTGTCTTGCGCGGGGTTGTAGCAGCATGGCAGCCAGCGCAGGTAGCTGTTGAGCGGTGCCACCTCGTCGTCTTCACGTACGGGCTGCAATCCGGCGTTGAGCATCACGTTCGCCAGGTGCAGCCCGCGCCGGTCCAGCTCGGCTTCGTCGCGCCCGCGCAGGTAGAAGGTGAGGGCGCCGCGGTAGAGCTTGTGCGCGCTGCCGATCAGCGAGCGGGCCTCTTGGACATCCTTGAGCGTCTGCTCCGAGGCGAGCGTTTCCCCGACAGCTTTCTTCGCGAGGTGGTTCAGGTGGGATTCGAGGATGTCCTGGGGCGTCGCCACCATGGTCAGGCACAGGGTCGTGTCCTCGGGCATCTGGTCGAACAGGGTGTTGATGGCATCGCCCTTGCGGGTCTCGCCGGTCAGGTGCCCGGCGGCCGGTGGCGCGCGCAGACGGTCGGTGACCAGCACGCGGTGCGGCATGCCATCGAAATACCAGGCGCCCTGCGCCACGTCCGAGCGCGGCTGACCAAAAAACAGTCTCTGGCTGAAATCCCGCCCGCTCGCCAGCTCGATCTCGCCTTCCTCGATCTCATCGGGATACCGCGCCAGCGCGTAGAACCGCTCCCGATCCTCGACGCCTGGCCCGAGTAGTGCCGGTTGCGGATTGAACCAGCGCAGCAGCCAGTCGTGAATGCTGGCGGCGCCCATGCGCCGCGCCTGGATGCCCGCGTTCGCCAGCCCGCCGCACAGGCGGTCGCAGACGATGCTCAGCATCTGCTCGGGCGTCTGGCCGCGGCGGCTTGCCTGCCCGGTCACGCGGCGATAGACCACCATGCGCACACGCCGCGTCTGGCCGCGCCAGCGCAGCCGCGTGACCGTGGTGTCCTCGAACAGGCCGCCCGGCTTGGCGACCGACCGCAGGTGGTGGGCGAAGAAGCGCAGGTAGAACTCGGTGAAGGCCGTGCCGCGGGCGCGCGGCTGCACGTAGCCGCGCAGGTTTTCCATGTACTGGTCGAAGCTGGGTTCGTCCTGGGCGTAGAGCTGGAGCATCCAGGGGTTGTCGTCCAGCTCATCGAAGCTGTCTTGCAGCGCGTTCTCCAGGGCATCGCGTGCCTGGGCGAGCCAGCCCGGTTCCCGGCCCTCGGTGCCCAGGGGCACCAGCTCGTAGAACGCCGCCACCGACTGCCCGTCTTCGAGCAGCATGGACTTGGAGCCCGGCAGGAACTCCACCCAGGGCAGCAGCTCCACGAACGACGGTGCGATGCCGTACAGCGCCTGCTCATCGGCCAGCGTGGCAGGCCTGCGGTCCTTAACCGCCGCGCCGGGTTCGGGCAGGCCCGCGCGGCGCAGGGCCTCGACGTGGCGCTGCCAGCCGTCCGGCGGCGCGCCATCGCCTGCGCCGGATGCTGCCAGCTTCGGCCAGGAGAGGCTCCAGCGCATCAGTAGTTCTCCACGCGCTCGCCCGGCATGGCGTACTGCACGCGCTGGTACAGCGGGAAGACGGTGGTGTAGCCCGGCACGGGCACGGGGTCGGTGCCCGCCAGGTGGGGGTACACGTACATCGCCAGGTCGGGGTTGGGCAGGCGCTGGAACTGGCGCTGGACCTCGTTGCGCGCAGTGCGCGTGTAGCGCATCTGCTCGGCGGGTGCGGCCTGCACGTCGGCATCGGTCAATGGGCGGCGCAGGCTTTGGCGCGCGTCCAGCAACTGCCTGTGCGCCACCTGGCCGTTGCCGCCCCCGCCGTCGCCACCTGTTTGCTGCTGCCAGATGTCCATCATGGTGCGTCCGCCGTGGGTGAGCAGTTCATCCTTGCTGGTGGCGCAGCCGCAGAGTGCGGCGGCGGCGGCCACGGCCAGTGCAAGGCCCCGGGGCAGGTCAGTCAAGTTCAGGCGCATGGCTTTCTCCGGTACGGTGATCGACCTTGCGGCCCTCGGGGTCGTGGTCGATGGCGAGGGGTTTGTCGAGGTGGATGGCCACCTTGGCGCCGGGCTGCACGTAGATGGCGGCGAAGGCCTGGCCATAGAGCTTGTTGACCCATTCGGCCATGTCGCGCACGCCGCCAGCAAGGATGCGGCCCACGGCCTCGTTGCCCGAGATGCCGACGCTGCCGATGGAACCGTCCGCGCCGACGTAGGACATGCGCCCGCTGTCGCTCTTGATGAGCGAGGCCACGCCCGCGCCCGCCGCCGTGATCAGGGCCTGGGAACCGAGGTACTGCTGTGCGTTGCTGCGGCGCTCGCCGCTGACGCAGGGAACGCCGTAGGGGTCGCTGATCCAGCCCAGGCCATCGCGCTGCTGGCTCTGTTGCTGGTTGCCTTCGCGGTCTTCGGGAATGGTGCGGATCGTGCCGTCATGGAAGACGAAGGTGATGCTGCGCACCTGCCCGCGCACGCACGAGAGCGTCCAGTCGCCCGAGGCCGTGCCGGAGAACACGGCGCCGGCCACGTCGGGAATGTCGATGCCGTTGGCCGTGAGGTTGTCCGGGCCGACCAGCACCTTGAACGGGTAGGGGTCGTTCACCGTCCCGTCGATCGGCACCCGTCCGATGAGCGCCGTCATCGCCACCGATCCCATGAGCGTGGAGTTCGTCGGCACGGTATAGACGGCCTTCGCGGTCTTCACCCCGGCGGCGCGGGCACCCGCGTTGGCGACGGTTTTTGCGGTGGTTTCCAGCGTGCCTTGCGCGGGGCCGAAGCTCGTTGGAAAGCTCATGCCGCTGCCCGTGCCGCGGCTGCCGCTGCGTCCCTCGGCCTTCTTCGCATCCTGGGGTTCGACCCAGCGCATGCCGCCTTCCATGCCGGCCTCATCGCCATCGCGCAGCCCCAGGCCCACCGGCAGGTCGGCATGGCCGCTGCCGCGCCCGCCGATGCTGTCCAGGCGCCGCTGCAGGTCGGCGAGCAGCCCCTCGGTCTGCTGGCGCGCGCCGGCTGCCTGCTCCTGGTCGCGGCGCAGGCTGGAGCGCTCGGACTCCAGCGCCGAATTGATGCGCTGGTCGATGGAGTTCTCGCGCTGGCGCAACCGCTGGTTTTCTTCGCGCTGCGACTTGTTGTCGGACAGCGCGGTCTGAAGCTCGGTGCGCAACTGCTTGACCTGGGCGACAAGCGTTGCCACGGTGTCGCGGGGGGTGTCGCCCTCGATGCCCAGCGCCTTCATCTCCTCGGGCGTGAGCTTGGCGCCTGCATCCGCGCCGGGCAGCGCCGACGTGCTCCCGCCCGAGAACAGCCGGATGGTGACGAACAACGCCAGCAAGGCGACCGGGATCATCAGCCACTTCAGGAGTCCGTTACTGCGCATGGCGGGTCTCCTTGCCGTCCGTGGCTTGGGGCGCTGGCTGCGGCAGATGCGCGGCCGGGTCGAAGCGGTGGATGGCCGGCGGCAGCGACTGCGCGAGGCCGCGCCCGCGCGTCACCAGGTACAGGATGGTCGTGTCCTCGGGCGTACCGCGCGGGCCAAGCGCCTCATGCTGGAAGGTGGCGGTGAGGAAGTCGCCTTGCAGCACGCGCGGGTCGAGGGTGATCCAGCCGCTGCTGCTGTTGGTCAGGCGCACGGCAGTGACCCACTGGTCTTCCAGACGCCACGACGCAAGCGCGACCGCGCGCACCGGCAGCGTCGGCATCAGCGTGCCGAGGTCGAGGTCGCGGCGCAGGTTGACCCGCATGACGCCGGGCAGCGGCTCCACAGTGCGCAGCGGCGCGTAGAGGTTCTGCGCGGCGAAGCGCGTGAGGACGACCGGCACCGGGGTTTCGCGCCGCGCCGCCCGCGCCCCTGCCTGATCCGGGGCCTCACTGGCAGCCTCAGCCTGATCGCCGTAGCGTGTTGAGGTGCCGTTGCCCTCGACGATGCGCACCGGCTCCAGCGCGGCTTCGCCGTCCTTGGGCGGCTCGGCAGCGATGTCCAGCAGGATCAGCGCGCCAGTGTCGGCGTCCTGCAATTGCAGCCGCGTCGGCTCGATTGGCTCGCTGGCGCGCAGGTACACCGCGCCGCCCGCGCTTTGCACGCGCAGGCGTTCGCCCACGGCTGCGGGCACGCCCACGCGGACGTTCCGGTCGATGAACACGATGCGTTCCTGGCCGACCTTCAAGGGCACCGCCAATGGCATGCGCTCCCAGCGCAGGATTTCCACCGCCTGGACGGCGGGAGCCACGGCCGCGGCCAGCAGTCCCAGCAGCGTGAGTACAGGGTGCTTCATGAGGATTCTCCTTGGGGCGCTTGCGGAGACAGGCCGCCAGGCGCGGGGCGCGTCGATCCCGGGGCGTTGATGCGCTGGGGGGCGCCGTCGTAGCAGTCGAGCGCCAGGCCGAACGGGTTGCGGGCGGGATCGACGTCCACCCGTGTGACCTTCACGGGGTAGCGCACCAGGGCGCGCTTGATCTGCTCGGCGCCGTAGTATTCGTCGGCGGTGATGTCCAGCGTCACCACCCAGTCACGGTCGGATACCACGCGCACGCGCGCCGTGGGGTCGTCGCCGTAGCCGCGGCCGGGGATTTCGTAGATGCCGCGCACGCGCTGGCGCAGCTCGCCCGCGCTGCGGCGGTAGTCGTAGTCCGCGCGCAGGAAGGCCTGGCAGGACGGGGTGAAGTACGGCGAGAGTGCGTGGAGGTTGCGCGCGTAGTCCTCTTCGCCATTCGTCGGCCAGCGGTTGAGGGTCTGGAACACGTAGAACGTGAACGCATAGACCGATTCGGGTGGCACTTCCCACCACTTGCGGGTACTGCCGGAGCGCAGGTCGGGCGGGACGTGGATGGTCAGGTCGCGCGGCGCGCTCCACCAGCCGCCGCCCATGACCAGGCCAATGACGACCAGCGCGCCAGCACCCTGGCGAAGCGTCTTGATGTGCGCCTGCAGGTGTGAGATTTCGTTTTTGAAACGGCTCATTGCGTGCTCCTGCGGGTGCTCCAGAAGCCCGAGCGCGAGATCAGTCCATGGCCGCCCACCCAGCCCGCCATCAGCGGATGGCGCGTGGCGATGCGCCACTGCAACTGCCGGTACAGCCAGGTGTCGGGGCGCCCGCGCTTGAGGCGGCGCAGGATGCCGCCGCCCACGAACACGCCGAGGGCCACGCCCAGGACCACGCACGTGGGGGCCAGCGCGACCGTGCGGAACACCCACGACAGGGGCGCGCCGGCCAGCAGGCCGGCGCCGCCGGACAGGGCGCAGCAGATCCACAGCTCATCGGCAGTGAGGCCGCGCACGACCACCGGATGGCGGTTGAGCCGGTGCGGAAGGAACGTCACGGTTCCGTCGGCACGGATGTGCTGGTGCTCGGACATGGCCAGCCCTGCCTACAGGATGCCGGTGGCCGTGGTGAGCAGCCAGATGCCGATCACGAGCAGCACGGCACCGATGGCGACCGTGAGGCCGAACTGGCCCCAGGTCTTGCGGCCGGTGTGGATTTCCGCATAGGTGCCATAGGCGTGGTAGCAGACGCCGATGAACATCGACGCCACCACCAGCAGGGCCACGAGCATGATGATGTCGTAGCCGTAGTTGCGGATCGTCTGCATGATGCCGCTGCCGGCGCCGCGCGTGGGGTTCTCCAGTTGGGGCAGGCCTTGCGCGAATGTAAGCGCGGGCAACGCGGCCAGGGTGGTAGTGATGCGCCGCGCGAGGCGAGAGGGAAGGGTGTAGCTTTGCATGGTCAGGTCCTTTCAGGAGAGGAGAAAGAAGGTCAGCACGAGGTACAGCGCCAGGAAGCGCACGACGACGCCGAGGAACTGGCGCTGGCTGAGGCGGTTCTCGGCCCAGCCGACGTAGGCTGTTCGGATGGCCCAGACACCCCACACCAGCAGCGCGGAGAACACGGCGCCCACGAGCACGGTGGCCATCGCGGTGGGCGCGATGCCGCTGTTGGCCTGGAAGGCCGAGAGCTGGGCGCCGGTCATGGCGCGCTCCTGGGTGGGGGTGGGGCGGGCGGCTCGACGCGGTAGTCGCCTGCCAGTTCGGCGGGATCACGCGGCTGGGCGCGCGATGGCACGAGATAGGACTGGATGCCCGCGCGCACGCGCGCCAGGTCAGCCAGGAGCCGCGGGTAGTCGAAGTGGTAGCGCTCGCCCGGCTGGACGGGGGCATGCGCGGCGCTGTCGGTAACGATGCGCTCCAGCGCGTCGAGCTGGCGCAGCGCGGCGGCCAGCTCCTGGCGCTGGGCCGGGGATTCGGCCGACGCCATCGGGGACTGACCCAGCAGCAGGGCCGTCACGAGAAGAGGGGGCACGCCGCGATGCGCGGCGCGCTGCCAGGTTGAAGCCACCATCGCGCCATTCCTGTGTGATCAGCAAGGGCTTGATCGTGGAGAGAGGGATGGCTTTCGGCCGCAAACAATAGGAACCCGCGGGTGACCGGATTGACGCCGGATGGACTCGCACGCCGGTCTGTCGGCGAGGGGGGCGGGAGCTGATGCCGAAATCGGTGTGTTTTGGGGCGAATTTCGACTGGAGAGGAAACAGGTGCCCGCCTATCGTGAGGTTTCCGCCACTTCAGGAGCTTTCCATGCCGCAGCAGCCTTCAGCGCCCCCAACCCCGATTCGGGGCATCTTCCTACCCTCGATGATCTGGACCACCGACCGAGAGACGGTTGAATCGGAGAAGAAGCGGCTTTTTGCCTTGCATGAGCAGCTCAGCGCCGTGGTGAGCAACGCGCGCCATGCGGATGAGTGCGCCACCTGGCACATGATGGCCGAGGCGTCGCTTTTCCAGTTGGGTCATGACCTCGACGCGCTGATGGACTGGCTGGAAGCCGACGGGTGCGGGGAGCGGTCGGGCGGGGGCCGACCCGACAGGGTGTGCGACTGAGCCCCATGCGAAGCGCGGCGCAGTGGTCAGTGAGGCGAAGCAGGCCAGTCTTCGATGGCCTCACAGGTACTTCTTGAAACTCCCTGCGGTCAGGCTCACGGCCAATCCCAGCAAGGCGGCGCTTGGCAGCAGGAGCAGCAGCGGATGCACCGAGATCGGCAAGGCCAGGTAGGTGGCCCAGGGCAGCACGGCCAGCGGCATCAAGCTCGCCTTGGCACGGTGGTAGATGAAGCCCGATTCCCGGCCCGCGCCGAACCGGCGCACGTCGCGCCGCACCAGGCCGTCGATCAGGCCGACGAATGCCGCGGTGAAGATCAGCGGTAGCGTGAGCACCAGGATCAGCAGGCGCACGAGGAAGGTGAGCGTCGTGAACGCCGCGGCAATCAGGTAGCTCTCCGTCCAGACATAGACCTGGCTGATGTAGTGGCGGAAGTTGCGCCCCCCGTCCTGGATCTGCCCTTGGCTCGGCGCGCGGGCGCGCTTGGCGGCCTGGCTCATGCGCTCCAGCAGCCCCGAACGCACGAACACCCATTCGTAGCCGGTATCCACCAGTTCGTGCGCCGTGCGGCCCGGCTCCTGCACGACCACGCTGCGCGTGAAGTGATTCGACAGGTGCCCCAGCTCGTACTGCAACATCTGTTGGGAGTGCCGCCAGCCCTGGTCCTTCCAGAACAGGTGCATGCCGACGCACTCCACGACGATCGAGAACAGCAGCGAGCCGATCAACACCCCGAGAAGCCGGAACGGCAAGGTGATGGTGCCTGCGATCAGGCCCTGCCGGCGGTTCTGCTCGCGCTGCGTGGTAGTGGCGGCATCGCTCATGGCGCGGCCTCGTCGCCGGCCGCTCCGCCCGAGCCGGTGGTGGTGGGCGTGCCGGGAACCACCTCATCGAGCAGATCGTCAGGCAAGGCCGCGTCCTGCAAGCCGGGCGAACTTGTGAACTCCCACCACTGGGCCGCGTCGGTGTAGCTCTGGCGCATGTAGCCGGCGAGCTGCTGCAGGTCCTGCGGCATCAGCTCATCCGGGTCCGGTGCGGGCAGCGGCATCCTGATCTTCCAAAGCTGTCCGCCTTGAATGAGAGCGAAGCACTGTCCCTTGGGCAGACTGACGACGTGCGATGGCTCGACCATCGGCACGCTGGACATGCTGATGCGGTCCTGGGTGTTCGACGTGAAGTCCGTCGCGCCGCGGATGTCCGAGCTGTCGGTCGCGCCCGAGACGATGGTGGTGGTATAGACCTCCACCTTCGGCAACTGCCGGGTCAGCAGTTCGGCGGTCGCCGTCTCCCGCACCCGCAACATGAATAGGTTGTTGAAGTTGCCGATGACCTGGCCAGCCTTCGCACGGTTGCCGATGCGGGCCTCGATGTCGGAAAGCGTCTGTGTGTAGGCCGTGACCTGCATCCCTGCGCCGCCGCCCTTGTTGATCAACGGCACGAATTCATCCCCCATCAATTCGTTGAACTCGTCGGCATGGACGTTGATCGGCACCCGTGTGCCTGCCGATGCACCTGGCAGGCCATCGTCGATCCCGTGCTTGTAGATGTGCCCGGCCACCGACACCAGGTCGGAGAACATGGAGTTGCCGACCGCCGCGGCGACTTCCGCATCCGACAGCGCGTCCAGGCCGACATACACGACGGCGCGCTTCCTGATCACCTGCATCCAGTCGAAGATCGGGCGCGGGTCGGCCAGGTCGGAATAGTTCGGCGCCAGGAGCTGCGCGATCTTGCCGCTGGTGAGCTTTTCCAACAGGGGCAGGAGCGATGCGACGATCTTGTCGAAGTAGGTCTTGTCGTAGCGGACCGCCGAGCGCAGCCCGTCGAGCACGGGGTCGTAGTTGCGGGCCTGGGATAGGTACTGTTCCAGCGCCACCACGCGCTTCTCGCGCCCGATCATGTTGCGCGGGATGTTCTTCTCGTTGAGCTTGGCCTCGATCTGGACGATCACCTCCCAGGCCTTGGGTTCGGTCTTGGCGAAGTAGTGCTGGGCGTACTCCAGAAACAGCGCGTCGATGTTGATGACGTGCCGCTGGATCAGCATGTAGTCCGGGCGCTGCCCCAGTTCCACCAAGGCTCGGGCGATGATGTTGACGAAGCGCCAGGCGAACTCCCTGAAGGCGGCCGAGTTGCCCTCGCCGGAGAGTTGCCCCGCGATGCGCGTGGCGACTTCCGAGATCCTGCCGAAGCGCCCCACGGCGTTGTAGCGCGCGCTGATCTCCGGCCAGCCCAGATGGAAAATGTAGAACTCTCCCTCGCGGCCCGCACGCTTGGCTTCGACATACATGCGCTTGAGCAGGTCGGCATCGCCCTTGGGGTCGATGACGATGACCACCTCATGCTCGCCGGCGGCGTTCCTGCGGCGGATGTCCTGCGTGACGAACAACTCGGCGAGCCGCGTCTTGCCCACGCGCGTCGTGCCGAGCACCAGCGAATGCCCGACGCGCTCGCCCAGCGGCAGGCTGACGTCCACCTCGTCGGGTTCGATGCCATGCAGCCTCGGCAGTCCGCCCACGGGCGGCAGCGGCCGCACGGGGTTGAAAGGCACATCCCAGCCCGTGAGCCGCGACAGGTGTGAAAGCGGGAATGGCGCGAACTCCAGCCGTTCCTCCAGCCTGCGTGCGAGCCGGTAGGCCGGTGTCGGCTCGGCGTAGCGGCGGAACTCCGGCCGGTACGTCTGCATGAGCCTATGGGTGTGCTTCTGTTCCCATAGAAAGCCTCGGCCGATAAAAAGCCGCTGCTGGCTGACGGGCACGTCCCGGCTCGTCATCACATACCGCGGCAGCCTGCGGATGTTGCGCCGGTAGCGCAGGATCACGCGGGCATCGCGGTAGCGGATCGCGCCATAGGCACCGAACGCCAGGGCGCTGCCAACGCCCATGGCCGGGCTCAGCGCGAGCGACCACGGGGCCACCAGGGACAGAAACGCGGCGCCCGCACACGCCGCGACGGTGTATAGCTCCACCGCTGGCCGCAACAGAACTTCGACGGGTTGCTTCCCCGACATGGCTTCATTGCTCGATGCCGGTGGCCGTGATCAGCGCCGGGTAGTGCCGCAGGCCCAGGCGCTCGGCCAGGTCGTCGCCAGCCACGAGCGCGAGGGGCACGCCCGGAACCAGGGCGCGCAGCCGCGCCAGGCCCTGCACGGTCTCGACGTTGACCACCAGGCCGACCGCGCCGCGCTCGCGCAGAGCCGCGGCGCGGCGCTGCAACCAGGCCCGGGAAGCCTCGTCGTCGCCGATGACCACGAACGGCCGCAGGCCAGGCGCTTCGATCACGCGCCGCGCAACGGTGCCGGGCGTGAGCTTGGTACTGCGCATGGGCAGCATCGCGGCTTCATCTGCTGGTGTGGCAGGAACCTGGGGCATCGGAATGGGCGGCCGGGCCGGGGCATCGGCGCGCGGCTGGAGGTTCAGGGCCTCGTAGTACGGCAGCGCCGATGTGCCGCCGCGGTCCTCGACCACGATCAGCGGTTCGGCGGCGTGTGCGACCAATGGCAGGGCCGCGAGCAGCACGAGCAGGCCCCTCAAAGTGAGATGGGGCGGAAAGGATTTCGTCATGGGGTGGTCTCCTGGCGCGCGGCGCGCACCGCAGCGGTTGGGCGTGTGCCCTGCACGCGGGCGAGGTGTCGGGACACGCTGCGCCGGTAGCGCGCGGCGGGTTCTCCGCCCGCGGGGCGGTGGTAGCGGCCGATCGCCAGCAGCCAGTCCTCGCCGGAGACGTACTGCTCCTTCAGGATCTCGGCGGCGATCGCCAAGTTGCGATATGGGTCAAGCAGATCGCAGGGGCTGGTGAAGCGGTGCTTGTGGTAGCCCAGGTTGATCTGTCCCAGGCCCGCGTCGATGCGCGTGTGCGGCGTGGAGCGCATCGCCTGCTGCAAGCCGGAGCAGGCATCGGCGCGGGTGGCGAAGCGGCGTGACTGCCCGGCGACGTTGAGCGACCACGGCCATGGCACTAGTCGCCCATTGCGCCGAATCCCGCTTTCCTGCAGGGCCACGGCGTAGAGCACCGCCGAAGGAACGCCCGCGCGCTGTGCGGCGAGCTGGTAGGCCGGTGGTGGAAGCTCCTGGGCAGGGACGGTGCCGACGCACACGCCCGCAGTGAGCAGCAGCACGCGCAGGGGCCGCAAGGCGGGCATCGCGGCTACGGCTGACGCTGCCATTGGCCGTTCACCTCGCGGACCACGGCCGGCAGGCCGCCAGGCAGGCCCAGTGACAGCCAGTGGCCACTGTCGTGGTTGAGCGTGATGCTGCCGCTGCGCACCCGTGCCGGGTCGATCTGCGCGCGCCTGGCCCAGTCGCGGATATGTGCGTCGTTCTGGCGGCTGCCGACCACATACACGTCGAATTCGGCACCCGAGGTTTGCAGGCGCTGCACGGCCTGACCGCAGGGCGCGCAGCCGTCCTTGACGAAAACCGCCGTGCGGCCACTGCCGCGCGCGGCTGCATTGCTCGGCGTGGCGTCGGGCAGGTTCACGCGCTGCATGCCGGGGTGCAGGCGCTGCCACGCCTCGTCGTAGGCGCGCTGATAGGCAAGCAGCTTCTCGACGCGGCGTGCCTCGGCCTGCACCTGCATTTCGGCGTAGCGGCGCCGCTCCTCGTCCGAGCGGGCCTCGATGCCCAGCGCGGAAAGCGGGTCCAGGTTGGGCGAGTAGATGCCCAGCGGCCCTTCCATCAGTTCGCGGTAGCGCTGCCATTCCTGCGGTTGCAGTCCCCAGTCGCTCGCCACGGGGTCGTCCAGGATGCGAGCGATCAAGGGGCGCTCCTGGCTTTGCGCGTTGCGAGGCTGGACCGTGGCAAGCTGCTGGGCCGGCGTTGGCAGGTGCAGTGCTGCCAACAGCGAGAGCATGAGAATGGGATGGTGTTTCATCGCACGGCCTCCGCCTCAAGGAAGCGCCACGCGGCGGAGCTGCTCGCCGACCTGGAACACGGCGGTGTTCCCTTCGATGGCCTGCAAGCGCCACGGGCCGACCGCATCTCCGGGCAGCAGCACCTGAACCTGGTCGGCGGTGAAATCGCCTGTGGCCGGCGCGATGGTCACACTGCGCTGGCCGGCGCGCAGTTCGGTGCCCACGATTCGGAACGGCAGTGGGAGTGGCTCAGGCTTGGAAGCGGCGGGCCTGCCCGGCGAGCGCGGCTGCGCAAGCGTAGCGGCACGGGCCGCCGCCTGGTGTGCCTTGATCTGCTCGACCTCCGCGCGCAGCGACTGAAGGTCATCCGTGGCGGCAAGGCCACCCAGCGCCTGCTCGATCTGCGCAATGCGGACTTCCAGGGCCTCGCGGGCGTCTTGCAGTCCTGCCGCTGTCGCGGCCGCTGGCCGTTGCTGCAGCGCTTGCGTGGTCTCGGCCAAGTTGGCCACCTGCGCTTCCAGGCGCTGCAGGCCCGCATCGACCCGTTCCTGATCGGCCAGGCCGTTCATCACCTGGTGGCCCAGGAACACGAAGACGCTGAGGCAGACCAGCCAAAGCCAGAGCAGGCTCTGTACAACCACAGCGGTGGTTGGGCGGTGAGGAGATTGCGGGGTGCTCATGGCTCAGCTCCCGAGAGCGGAAACGTCTGCGTTGCGTCGGCTGCGGGCAGTTCAGGAATTGGCTCGGCCTCCGCGTCGTCGCCGACAGTCTTGAAGCAGACTTGGCGCGTGCGGTCGTCCGCGCGCAGTTCCCAGGCCGGGCCAACCAGGGTGAGCAGCGCATCGCGCAGGCTCATGGGGCCGAGATGCAGATGCGCAGCAGGCAGAGGCAGCGCATACAGATCGGCCATTGCAGGCGCCGTTTCGCAAAGCTGGTAGCCGCTGCGCTTGAGCAAGTGCCGCAGCCCGTCGCTGACCGTGGCGCGGGCGTCCTCGGGCATGGAAACATCGACGGTCTGCAGCAGCAGGTCGCGCTGCGCCGCCATAGGGGCCAGTTCCAC
Source organism: Acidovorax sp. YS12 (assembly GCA_021496925.1). Lineage (NCBI taxonomy): Bacteria > Pseudomonadati > Pseudomonadota > Betaproteobacteria > Burkholderiales > Comamonadaceae > Acidovorax > Acidovorax sp. YS12. The sequence continues at coordinate 1,373,285 of CP053915.1, read as the reverse complement.
GAGGGTGTAGCGGCCATAGCGTACGACGGGAATGAACTCGGGCGTTGCGGATTCGGGCGCGGGTGACACCTCCTCGATGGCACCGGGTGCGAACGGCGCTGTGGTGGTCGCGCAGCCGCTGGCCAAGGCTGCGGCCAGGAGGCAGGCGCCGACCAGACGCTGGGATACATGGATTGCGGGCATGGCATCGGCTCTTGTGTTGCGATGCCGATACCTTGGCGGCGCGCGGCGGCGCGGTCAGCCAGGAATGCGAAACCCGGGTTACCCGTTTCTGGAGGAGGGGTGATGGGACGATGGGTTGCGTATCGTCCTGGTGGAGGACAGCCGTCGCCTCCAGCCGATTATCAGCCCCGCAAGAGAAGTTTTGCAGTCAATATCCGTTGTGGGACGAAAAATGGTGCATTGCGCGAATCGACTGCAATCCTGGATCGCCTGGCCTGAGTACCTCTCGGATGTCCTGGACGCCTGCGAGGGCATGCGCACGCTTCTGCTTCTCTGTACCTCGCAACGCGCCGCGTCCAATCGATGTGCACGCACTGCCGGGGTCGACAGGATGGCCGAGAATTGCGCACCGGTAGCAATCTATAAAGCGACATGACTATTGACAGAGGTGCGGTGCGCGATCAAATGCGACGGGCGAAGAAGGCCCTTCTGGACACCAATGGCCCCCATAGCTTCAGTGATTTGATCTACAAGGATCGTTCGGCCTTCTCCGGTATGCGTGTGCTCTATGCATCCGACGTAGCTGGTGAGCCAATACAGGGCAAGCTGTCAAACGACGGAAACGTGCAGTCAATTTTTGCCGGCAAGGGGTTGCTCGCATTCTCCGACAAGATAGAGGCGGTGATGCAGTCGGGCGAGGCGGCAATCGATATCGGCGTTCGCCCATTGATAGACACCAATCTTTTCTCAGATCTGCCCGCATTGTTGGCTGGTGAAGAGTTTCCGACACGAGAGCGCGTTGAGGCGACGTTGGACTACTTGACCTTGACGTTTGGCCCCGACCTTCTGGATTGGACGTTTGCCTCTTTGGAAAACATGCGTGAGGCTGCGAAGCCAATGAATCCATGGCCGGCACGCAAATCCGCGGCTGCGCGCCACTATCTGGCTTACGGTCGTTCCAGACCGAGTCATGATCGATTTGAAGAGTTCAAGCTGTTGGCGCAAGACCAGTGGCAAAACTGGCTGAAGAGCGATTCCATGTGGCATCAGGTTCGGCGGCGCGATACCGTCTATATCGTGATGCTGCTGGCTTTCACGGAGGCATGGAGTGGCAGCCAGGTTGTGGATGCTCTCAGGCGAATGCTCACGTTTTGTCTTGATTTCCTGGGCTCGGTCCCTCTCAAGGAGTTGTATTTCGGTTGGAAGCTCTTGCGCGGCGTCCATCAACCTGAGTTCGCACTGGATCTGTTCTCCGAGCCATCGTTGAAGCAACCGAAATCAGAGTCACTTGCCAGGATCAATGCCGTTGCGTGGGACTTGTTTCTTTTTCGGTGGTGCGAAACGCAGATGACGGAGAAACCCCCGGCCGATCAGCAGCTCAACGCCTTCAGCTTCTATGTTCCGGCCGTGACCACTTTAGATGAAGGTTTGCTGAGCGCGATCCGATGCTGTCCTTTGAAGGCCTTGCTGATACACGATGAGGGGAAGGCCGTCGAATCCTTGTTTGCCGATGAATTCGAATTTCAGGCCCACCTTCGCGAAGCAATGACTGCCGACATCTACAGCCGCCACACGGACCCGGTACGGTTAGCAAATGCGGGACGTGTGGACCGTGCGGTCCAGGAGATGGCGGTTCAGATTCTGGAAGCGCAAGTTCGGAGCATGACTGGGTCGAAACCGGTCTGAGAACTGTGCCGGAGCATTGGTTTCTGTTTCGCTGGTCCTATCCCCTGTTCGATCTGGCCCATGCCTGGCCACGCAGCAAGGCGGGCAGTACGCGGGCAAGAAGAAAGGCCCCGAAGGGCCTGTGAAAATGGTTGTCGTACTCGCCGGATCAATCCCTGGCCAGCTTCAGGCCGGGATCGACCTGCGCCAGCTGCGTATGCGCCCAGCAGCACACGAACTGGCCGTTTTCGCCGACGGGCCGAACCGCCATCGCTGACGAATATCCGCCCAGGTCGCTGGTGTCGTAGCAGATGACCTTGACCTGGCCGGCGTCGCAGCGGACAGATTGGATTTGGCGGCCGGTCATATCGACCACGATGACCTGCGGGACCAGATCCAGTTCTCGGGCGGCTGACAGGACGGCTCTGTGTTCGTCGGCGTCGAAGCAGATGAACGGCCTTTCGTATCCGGCTTCCTCGGCCAGTTCCTTGGCCTTGCCGCAGTGGACACCCAGGTCATATTCCTCCCGGGTGGCCCTGACGGTGATAACCGGCATGTCGGACATGCCCGAAGCGTTGACGCATGCGACCGCGACCGGCCTGTCCAACTCGCCACGATGCGCGGGAGCGGCTGATGGGACTACAGTGGCCCGGCACGCCACCTCGTCGTCTGCGCCCGTATCCATGCGCTCGCGCATTTCGGCGACAAACGCATCGGGAGCCATCAGACCATAGCGCGCCAATCGCACGGGGATGCCATCCGCGGCGAGGTTGCCATCCTCGATGCGCTGGCGCAGGAAGTCGGCGATCTCATGCTCGGACAATGGCTCTCGTGGCAGGGACACGTCGATCGTGTGTTCCTTCACCTGCGTTGCCGTGCCGCCGGTCAGCAGACCGTTGGCCACAGCGCGCTCGCACGCCATGTACAGGCGGGCGACGAGGTCTCCGGCAACCTCGCCGTTGAGGATATAGGCCATGTCCAGCGTCAGGCGGACCTTGACGTCCGGGGCAGGGTGAGCAAGTGCATTCATGGAAATCTCCTTGTGAAAACGCGGCGCCATGCCCGGACTGGGCACGGACGGTCCGCGTGGGATAGGGGGGAAGAAGAAAGAAGCAACGGAGGCCCGAAGGCCCCCGTGCAGTGCGGATCAGGCGGCGACCAGTTGCCGGGCCAGTGCGACCTCGACGGAATCGCCGTCCTGGTTCAGGACATCCAGCCCCGATTCGGGCACGTCGCCAGAAGTGGACTGAGACACCATGATCTTCTTGGCCATCAGTTCCAGGCAGTTCATCTGCGAGGAATCGGCATAGCCGAGGTAGACCACGCGCACGGACTGCTTCTGCCCGATGCGCCAGGAGCGGCGTACCGCCTGCTGGAGCGTGTACACGTTGTAGCCGCATTGCATGGACACGATCGTGGGGAAGTCCAGCAAGTCCAACCCCGTCTTGACCAGCTCGGGATTGGTGAGGAGCACGTCGAGGCCCCGGTCCAGCTGTTCGGCGATCCAGTCCTCGCGGCGGCTGGCATCCACGCTTGCGCGCAGCACCGCCACCTTGAAGCCTTCCTGCTCCAGCAGCATCTTCAACCGGCTGGTCGTGTCGCGCGTGCCGGTATAGACCGTATAGATCAGGACCTTGCGTCCCTGCGCCTTCTCCTGCTTGCAGATTTCGATCAGCTCGCGCTCCTTCGGCATCGCCTCGAATTCGCTGAACTGCGCCGGAACGAACGCCAAGGTCTGGCGCGTGCGCGGGTGCACCACCGTCTCCGACCGGAAGCAGCAATCCGGCCAGGCCAGCAGCACGTTGAGCACCACGCCCAGCAAGGTCGTATCGCGCCGCGCCAGAGCCTGTTTCAGCTCCGCGGTCAGCCGGCCCGCCAGATCGCGGTAGGCTGCGGCTTGCGTCACGTCCATCTGGACTTCGCGAAACTCCTCGTCATACGGCGGCAGCACGTTGCCGCCGATGTCCTTGAGCTTGAGGAAGATGGTGAACGGCAGGATGCAGCGCAGCACGCCCTTGGGGCCGAACCCCGGGGCCTTGACCGTGCGCACCGATACCTTGGTGCCCTTGGCCGTCTTGTGCGCCGTGCCGGTGCTCTCGGAGTAGATGTCCTTCAGGACACCGTGATCGCGCATGAACGCCATCGCGGCCGCGGTCATGCTGCCGCTCGTGGTCGGGCGGTAGCCGTCTTCGATCATCCGCCCCGGCAGGGCCCGGAACAGCAGGTAGAACAGGTCGTCCCCATAGCCGCCCATCAGCGTGCCGGTCAGCAGCAAGGCCTTGCGAGCCTTCGCCGCCAGCACGCCCATGGCCTGGCCCTGGGCACTGCCACCGTTCTTGTACTCGTGCGTTATGTGACGTTATCTGTCTGTATGTATCGATGTTGGTGACAACCCAGTACTGTTTCAATTGAAAAGAATCAGCTGGAGAGAAAATGCACGACAGTGAATTGAAGGTATTGCTCGTCAATCCTCGAAAGGATTTCAATAGCCGAGAGTCGGTAGTTGAACTGACAGAAGGCGAGAAAGCAGATGCCGACCTGATGCATTACTTCGACGTGGGGCCCTTGGCCTTCATCGTCGATGGGGATGGCCTGCCGCTGGAGTTGCCGTGTGCATTCCTGACAGAGACCGCGTTGGTGAGTCGCAGCGTCACAGGCGACACGGTGCGCACGTATGCCGAAGCGCTGATTCCCTGGCTGCACTTTCTGCAACGCTGCAAGACGGAGCTTGTGCAGGTCACGGAGGAACACCTCGGGCTCTACAAGAACCATCTGATCAACGGACGCCACGGTGAACGAAGGCTGCAGTACGCCTCGTCAACCGCCAACCATCGGGTGGTAGTGGCAGCACAGTTCCATACCTGGGGGGCGCGGCGCGGCGTGATGCAATCGGCCCTGGGCACATTCCTGCTCGAAAGGTCCGCCGGGCGTGCGTCGGGCGCGCCATCATGGGCAACCGGCGTCAGAGCTCGAAGCAGCAACCCCATCGCACCACGCGTGGACAAGAGACTGCCGAAGGTGTTGAGCATCGAGGAGATCTCGCGACTGTTCACCGTCACTCCAGCGCGCTACCGCCTGCTGTTTCAGTGGTGCATCGCCACCGGCACACGCCGGTTCGAAGCATGTTCCCTGAAGATCAGGGACCTGCCCACGTCGAACCAGGTCGCCATGCAGGGCGGAGGACTCGTTCCAATCGAGCTTCTTCGCAAGGGATCTCGGCTGCAGACCATCCAGGCACCAGCCAAACTGATCGAGGCGACGCAGTGGTACATCCTGACGGAGCGGCCCCAGCCCGCGGACGAGCACGCACGAGATGTCGTCTTCCTGACGCGCCGGGGCAATCCCGTGAGCAGGAGTGCCCTGACACGCGCGTTCCGCCACTGTGCCGATGAGATCGGGAGCAAGGCGACGTTGCATCACCTGCGGCACACCTTCGCAGTGCAAGTTCTCAACGCCCTGGAGAACTACCAGGGCAAGGGCAAGCCCATGAACTCCATCAAGACCTTGCAGGTTCTTCTGGGCCACGCGAACATCGCGACCACCGAGATCTATTTGCGGGCCGTGGAGGCGAACAGCGACGCGGTGCTCGATGCGCTGGACTTCTTGTACGGGAGCGCGCTATGAGGTTGGAACTGACTCACGAAGTTCGCGGCCTGCAGATCCAGGTGAGTGGTCCGCAGGGAGGCCCTCCCAGGTCCTTGTTCGACTTCGGCACACTGGGCTTCCATCCCCGCGTAGCCAGTGCGCTGATCCGTGGCTTCATTGCCATGCACGGCCACAACACCATCGACTCTCAGCGGCTGGCCTGGCGTGGAATCCGTTGCTTTGCCCTGGCTTTGGCCAAGAAGGCTGCACAGCAACCGCTGCCGGCGAACTGCATTGCAGACCTCTCGGTCTGGCTGCGGCGATCTCAGTATGGACCAAAGGCTGCGCAGGAGTGCATGAATGCCATCTGCCGCCTGCTCCGATGGTGCATGAGGAATGTGCGAGGCACGGTGGACCCCGACGCCAGTCTCCTTCCCGCGCAATTCCAGCGGCCGGCCCCACGGGTCCGGCCCGCCATGGACGAGGGACAGCTGAAAGAGATCCTACGCTGCTGCTACGCCGACATCGAGAGCACCGAAGCGCGCCTGGCAAAGGGAAAACTGATGCGCTCGGGTGTCGCTGAATCTGAGGCGGATGAGCCGTTCGTTCGTGTCATCCGCGAACTGCTGGACATTGGCTACGGAGACCTCCCCAGGCAGCAGGCGGTTCTCGAAGCGCGAGCAGGCTCGCGCGTACTGGCCCGTGCGCGCGCCGTGGGAGGACTGGAAAGCATCTCGTCGCAGTTGTACCCCACCATCCATGACGTGTTCCCGTTCTACCTAGCGATCCTGGTGCAGACCAGCAGCAACCCTCAGGCGCTCCGCCTGCTGACCCGCTCCTGCATCGAGCCGCACGCGATCCGGGCGGACCTGGAGCGGCTGGTGTGGGCCAAGCCCAGGGCAGGCAGGGAGCAAAGTGCGGACTTCCCCGTGGGCCGTGAGTGGAGTGCACCGAACCTCGTGCGGCGCCTGTGTGCCCTCAATCAGGAACTCGTCTCGTCTGCCAGGCCGGAGGAAGGAAGCCTGGTATTCATCTCTCGGGGAAAAGCTGGCTGCCGCGCTATCAGTTGGCAGTCTCTGCACAATTACCTGGCCGCCTTCCTGCAAAGACACGCGCTCGCCGGATTCCATCTGAGCGACTTGCGACGCGCGGGAGCCAAGCTGCACCATGTCGCAGGGGGCTCCATCCGTGCCGCGAAGAAGCGCCTGAACCATGCCGGCGTGGATACCACGCAGCGGTACACATCGGTCGTCGACCTCCAGGCACAGCACGATCAGACGATCCTCAGGTTCCAGGGCGTTTTGCTGCGGGAGAGCCAGCGCTCACGAGGTCGAGGCGCCCACACCGCAGTGACCGGCGACAGCCCAGTCGGACCCGCAATGGAAACCGTCTTCGGCTTCGCCTGCAAGGATCCGCTGGCTGGTCTCGCCGCAGGAAGCACGCGCGGTCGCATGTGCATGCAGTTCTACCAATGCGCGACATGTCCGGGCGCGATCATCCCCGTCGATGATGCATATGTCGTGGCCCGACTGCTTGGGGCAGGCGAAGCCCTGCACCAAGCACGGCTGCGCTCGATTCGCGAGGGGTGGGCAGCTCGGTTCGACGCGATATACGGGCCCGTCAAAACGATCATCGAGCAGGAGATCCTGCCGCTGGTATCGAGCGCCGTGCGGGAGAAAGCCACTTTGCTGGTCGATGTGAAACGCCTGCCGTTGATCGAATAGCCATGCCGGTGTCAACGCTGATTCGCCGCAGAACGCGGTACGCATGGTACTTGGCCACGTCGGACTTCTACGAAGATGGAGAAGCGGTCATCGACTGGCGCGAAGTACTACCCTTTGACGGCACACCAGCCGCGCGCTCGGCGTTGCTCAAGAGCCTCAAGGAACTTCTCCTCGCGCTGATCGAGTACCCCGTCACGAAGGGGAGGGCACGTCTGGCCCATTCCACCGTACTGCTATGGTGCCGGCAGCTCCGCTATCTTGTGCGCTGGATGGCCACGCAGGACATCTGGCGCTTCGACCAACTCGGTCCCGACCACCTGTTGGAGTTCCTGAAGACCCGTCGCGAGCGGCACGGGCGAGGTGTGCCGAGTGATGCTACGTGGCACGGGTACACCTTGCTGTATCGGCGGATGTGGGAGCTTCGCGGCAAGTACAGATCGCCGTTGAGCGTCAACCCCGGCTTGATCGAGGCGGATGCCAAGTTGCTTCGAGGGCGAGCAGCCCGCCCGTTCAAGGCGATCCCTGAGGAGGTCGCTCTGCCGCTGATTAACGACGCTATCGAATGGCTGCAACGGGTGGGGCCCTTCATGATCCGAGCGGCCGAGGAACTGTGGCAGGAGAAACGGCTCGCTTCAAAGCTGGCACCGCGGGCCCGCACGCAACGCATCCGCGCGGCCTACGAGCAGTTGTGCGGCACACCGGAAGCCGGCGAACTGGCGCGCGCGCTGTGCATGCCAAGCCCAGCACATTACCGCTTGCTGTGCCGCGCCATGACCATCACGCTCGGTGCAGCGGTCACAGTGTTGTTGTTCATGGTGGGCCTGCGGGTCGGGGAACTGGTCCGGCTCGATGTGGACTGCCTGGAAGAGCAAGAGAGTCCCTCAGGGCTTCCGATCACCTACGTTAAGGGCGTGGCGGCCAAGGCATCCGGGCGCAAGCGCCGCTGGGTGGCGGGCGAGCCCTTGCCGTCGGTCATCGAGTGGCTTCGGTCGGTGTTCCAGCTCGCCAGAACGGAGAGCGGCAGCGTCGCGCTGTTCTTGACCCGCTCCCAGGGGTCGCTGGTGCCTGATCCCGCAACCGCCGCTCGGCGCCTGGGAGCAACGATGCCCATCATCATGATGTAGGCATTTGCGCAGGCACCGTTCCGGTCGGACAAGCCGGTTGCGGTACGGCTGCATCCGCACGCCGCGCGCAAGACGTTCGCAAAGTTCGTCGTGAAAAGGGACAAGAAAGCCTTGGAAGCCCTCTCAGCCCACTACGGCCATGCCTACCGGGAATTCACGGACAGAGTCTACGTTGGCACAGACTTCGAGCTCATGCAACTGCTTGAAGAGGAGGATCGCGAGGATCTGGTTCGGACGCTGACGAACTTGCTGAGCAGCTCGCGGATGGCTGGCAAGGCGGCAGAGCGCATCGAGGACTACAGGCGAACGCATCGAAATGATCCATCCTTCGCCGGCAGAGCCAGCCTGCACACGCTGGTGGAGAGCCTGGTCTCCAAGGGCATCAAGCTGGCGCCATGCAGTTGGGGCTATTGCGTCTACTCGGAAGCCCACTCGGCCTGCCATGGCGACGCCATTGGCCCGAATGACATTTTCAGGGCTCCTGACGTGTGTGCGACCTGCGCCAACTTCGTCGTCACTCAGGAACACCATGCCTGGTGGAACGAGCGAGCTCAGAGAGAGGAGCAGTTCCTGGCGCAGAGGGATCTGTCGGCGCAGGCCAGGGAGTTGGTGGAGAGGCGCTTGAGCAACTCGAAGACGATATTGCGGAATCTGGTGGTGAAGGGTAACGGTCAGCGGGCGCGGACTTCATGAGGAAGCATCAGCAACTGTCGGTTCGAGAGCGTGTGGATGCTGCCCTGGTCCTGCTGCGCCGAGACAACCCACGCGCCCAGATCACCGTCAGTGAATTGTGTCGAGTTGCCGGTGTCAGCCGGGCGAACATCTACGCATCGCACAAGGATGTAGTGGAAAGCCTGCGCAAGGAAGTACCTGCTTCCCCGCATGTACAGCCTGCATCCGTGCCAACGGTCATGAAAAAGCTACGCGAAGAACTGGCAGCAGAAATTCGCAAAAACCGCGCTCTAGTCTATCTGCTAACCGAACTTCGCGCCGAGTTGCAGCGCGAGTATGCACGGAACAAGCATTAACGCCCGTGAAAGGGCCCGGGCCGCACTAACTCGGCACTCAGTCCGGGATACGCCTGCATCTTCAGCATCATGAAGATGCTGACCGAAGGAGGGACCGCTCCTGATTGTTCAGTTTAGATGAGCAACTTGTTTATGGTCACACCCTACTCTACAAGCGGTGGTGCTTTGAACCCACGCTACCCGATGGTCACGTTACTGGAGACGCCTTATGAAGCACTAGAATGGAAGTTCATGAGCCGATAGCACCTGCATTTGGTAGCCGTCGTGGTGAATCGCCCCGGTTTTCGCGGAGGCTCAACACTCTGAGAGGATTGAGCCATGAGCAAGTCGAACAAGTTCTCGCCCGAGGTGCGTGAGTGCGCAGTGAGGATGATGCAGGAGCAGCGCGGGGAATACCCCTCGCTGTGGGCGACCATCGAGTCCATCGCCCCGAAGATTGGCTGCGTGCCGCAGACGTTGAACGAATGGGTCAAGCGCGCCGAGGTCGATGTCGGTGTGCGCGCGGGCGTGACCAGCAGCGAGGCGCAGCGGATGAAGGAACTGGAGCGCGAGGTCAAGGAGCTGCGCCGTGCCAACGAGATACTGAAGCTGGCCAGTGCGTTTTTCGCTCAGGCGGAGTTCGACCGCCGACTGAAGTCGTGAAGGCCTTCATCGACAAGCACCGCGATGCCTTCGGGGTCGAGCCGCTCTGCAAGGTGTTGCAGGTCGCCCCGTCGGCGTATCGGCGCCACGCCGCGCTGCTGCGCGAGCCCCACAGGCGCTGCGCCCGCGCCAGACGTGACGAGGTGCTGAAGCAGCAGATTCAGAACATCTGGCAGGTCAACATGCAGGTCTACGGTGCCGACAAGGTGTGGCGGCAACTGGCGCGCGAAGGCGTCGTTGTGGCCCGCTGCACAGTCGAGCGGCTGATGCGCAGCATGGGGCTGCGCGGCGTGGTGCGCGGCAAGGTCGTGCGCACCACCATCGGCGATGCCAAGGCCCCGTGCCCGCTGGACCGGGTCAACCGGCAGTTCCGTGCCGAGCGGCCGAACCAGCTGTGGGTTAGCGACTTCACGTATGTCCCGACCTGGCAGGGATGGCTGTACGTGGCCTTCGTCATCGACGTCTTCGCCCGGCGCATCGTGGGCTGGCGGGTGAGCAGTTCGATGCGCACGGACCTCGTGCTCGACGCGCTGGAGCAGGCCCTGTACGCCCGCCAGCCCGAGCGCGATGGCGGCCTGGTCTGCCACTCGGACAGGGGCTCGCAATACGTCAGCATCCGCTACACCGAGCGGCTGGCCGAGGTCGGCATCGAGCCATCCGTGGGCAGCAAGGGCGACAGCTATGACAACGCTCTGGCAGAGACCATCAACGGCCTGTACAAAGCCGAGCTGATTCACCGCCGGGCGCCATGGAAAACCAGGGAGGCCGTTGAGTTCGCTACGTTGGAGTGGGTGTCCTGGTTCAACCACCAACGCCTGCTCGAACCCATCGGCTACATCCCGCCCGCTGAGGCAAACTACTACCGGCAACTCGCCAGTCAGAACACCACAACGGCGGCCTGACTTAAACCAAACCGCCTCCGCGGAAACCGGGGCGATTCATGGCTTTTTTCGCGAGGTTCGCTTCAAAGATATCGTTGGTGCCACTGGGAAGCTATCGCAGCAGGGGCGCCGTAATTTTTAAGAACAGAGGGCAAGTAGAGGGGACATATGAAATCAAAAAGCGCTCGTCGGCCAGGAGGGAGTCGCGCAGACCTTTCGAGCTTGAAGAACAAAGTGCGGGGTGCGTTTTCGCTTCTTGGTAAACGCAAGCCATCTCAAAATCAAAATCATCAAATTATTGCGATGCGATCGGCGGCACGAGCAATTAATGCCGCACTTTCTATCGCCAAGTCCTCTCTTCCCAAGGGAGAATTACTACAGTTCGAGGCATGGGTCGAAGCACAAAGCAAGGCCTTGCACTCAGCGAAGGAAACTGGCGTTGCCAGAGAAGTGCTTGGCATTCTCCCCGAGAAAATTCAAAGTGCAAAGCTAATCGATGTACTGCAGCAGTCACTTGATGCACTAACGCGCCAGAGATTGTCGCTAAGTGAATTCGATGCACAGCTGCGACTCGTTAACAAATGCATCGAAGAAGGCAATTTAGCCAAAGCCTGCGAGAAGGTAGATGAAATAATAGCTAGAGATGGCCACTCATACTGGGCAATTGAAGCCAAAATCGCCTTACTTTATAGCATTGATCAAGCTATCGAGGCAAAGGATTATATCAAGGATCTTTCCATTGGCGCAGCTGGATTAAATGAGTTCTATTTCTATCATTTTGGAATGAGGAATGAGAGTTCGCAGTCAACATCTCGCTATCGGAGCATTGTTAAAAGACGTATCGCCGAATCAACACTAGCTCCTGCCTTCAAGATTTATGCACTATACAGATCAGCACGCATTGTTGATGCATCTAGCGAAGACCTGGCGAACATATTGAGTTATGAACTTCTAACGACAAAGATCGACTTACTCCTAACTTCTCGGCGTGTTGCAATACAGATTATCTGTAATCCATCATCTTTCTCTGATCGCGAAATAGCCGTGGCACGGAGGATCCTAAGCGCATTTCCGGAAGAAAAAGAACCTGTAACGCAATCAGACCTCACATCAATTAGCCTTTCCCGCGATCTTAAATTTGCAATTGATGTGGCCATCCATCAATGCTTTGGTAAAAAATCGTCCATCGAGTTGGAGCGCCCAAGTGCGATAAAACTCTCTGAAGGACTGGCCGCGATTTTCTCCTACAGCGGGAGTGAGGCAGACGAGGATGCGCTCAAAAAGGAGTGCCTAAACTATTGGTGGCGTACTGACGCAATGCTTATTGAATCCGCCCAAAGCATCATTAGACTTCCGGATATCTATATAACCACGGCCTCCCTGGAAAATAACGCGGCGCATCCAATTAATTCTGAGTGCCTAGCAATTTTTGAAAATATTGCATCCGCACAAATTTCATCTCTTCAAGTGCCATACGGAATTAATAGCGCCTCTGATCAGCGCTGGTCAAGCTTGGGGCATTTGACTCGTGCCACAATAGATTGCATCGCTATTCGTGACACCTGGAAAGCTCTGGAGGATTTTGATTACTCGTTGGCTCTCAAGCTAATACAGTCCGCTATGTTTCATAACGTACGACTGCTTCCTGCGTTGCCGCTTGAATTCATGTTTGGCGGCGCCGATTATGACAAAATTCGCTCTTATGGAATAAGCATTGACTTATGCAATTGCCTCCATCGGTACACACAGATAAATATTGATAGAAAGGTAAAAACCTATAAGCGTTTTGCGATTGAAGAACTGGTGGAAATGGCAGGAACCGACGATCTACAGCTATTCGCCAAGGCAGTAGTTTTGGCAGCGGAAGATAGACGCAATACCGAATATTTTTTGGCGAACTCTTGCGACGTTGGAACCATTGAACTACTATCGGAAACCGATGGCACCATTCAATCGCTTGAAATACGAGCCAACTTATTAAAAATCGCGTCATCTATTAGCCAAAATTCAAGTGCTCAATTGGCTGCAGAAGCTGACTCCATAGAGGAACAGTTACAACTTGATGGCGTTCTCGAGGAGTTGGACAAAACCAAGGTATCAGTCGACGAAGAATCACTCATTCCCATTGTCGCTCGAGAAATATCAGGTGATTTCGAGCGCTATAAGAAGTTAAAGCCGCTCAATAGTCTAAGCACTAGCTCAGTTGAAGAGCTCGTCATAAGCCTGAAGCAACAGTCGGCATCGACATTTCAGATACCCAAAAATGAGGCCGATGATCTGCTAGTCCAGATGATTTTCACAGTTCTGGATCGATTTATTGAAGATCCTGTCTATGGTCTCGATGCCATTGTTGGAAGGCGTATCCGGCACGGCACCATTTCGGACGAATTACGTGGCGCACTTGAGCAAGTTCAATTAATAGGGCATCGCCCTCGCACAGGAGTAGATTACAAAACACCAAACGCGGTGCGCTCTGCAGTAGAACAGTATGATGTAGCAGTTCGCGCCGGTGTAAGTCGGGCATTCAATCGTTTTTCATCGTCAATCGACAACTTGGTCGCGATACTCCGCGACGAAGTTTTCTACTCACGCCAACCAAAACTAGCAAAAGCCAAAAATAGGCGTCCTGCGGCTTTCGAATTGCAAGTGGGAGTATTGGTAATTGCTGTGGCTCGAGATGTCGCCCAAGTATCGGAATCTGTTGAAGTATTTATTCGTGAGCTTTTTGATACATTCTGGTTTCAGCTAAGTAATTCCGTCGAGCATCATCGGCCACAAGTTGGCGAATTTATTGCAACGAATCTAAAAGACAGCTTTAGTAAACTCCAACTAGATCTAAAAGCTGCTGGATACCTCGACGCCAAGTTCTCGGCCACTATTCAGCGCGCATCCGAAGACCTTCAAATCCGTGGTGAGTTTATTAAAGACTGGATTAGAGTACCCAAGATTAGCGCCGAAGGGAAAGCCTATCCCTTAAATATGGTCTACGATGCCGCCATGGCATTCGCAAAATCTAAACGACCTGGATTTGAACCCGTGACAAAGGTAAGCATTGCCGAGAATGTGAGTTTGGACGCTCATGGATTTCCCATTGCCTTTGACGCCGTACGAATAGCCATCGAGAATATCGCAAAACACTCTAATCTTAAGCAAAATCGTTTAAGCGTAGATATTAATCTAAACCCAGAAGAGGATAAGCTCTGCTTCTCTTTTGAAAGCGATATGTTGAAGGACTCTTGGACGCGAGAACGTGCCACCAAACTAGAAGCCATTAAGGATGACATCCGCCGAAAAACGTATACGGACAGAGCGAAGAAGGCTTCAGAATCAGGCATTGCAAAGCTAGCAGCGATCGTGATGCAGCGCGACAATTGCCGGATTGAATTTGGCCCTCAGGAATCAAATTCAATATTCAGGCTGTACTTCGAACTCACGTATGTTGCACATGCCAGAATAGAGAAATAGACGATTTATGGAAATCTCTGCAAATAGTCAAATTCTAGTCGTGGAAGACAGTGAGGCAAAGCTTGCAAGTATCATATTAGCGATCACAACCGTCTTCCCGCGTGAGCAGATTCAATGCTCTCGCTCAGTGAAAAGCGCGTTAAAAGCATTAAAGTCCGCCGAGTTTTTGATGGTGATTGCTGATATGTCTCTACCAACCTACGATGTAAAGACCGGAGAGCGTGGTGGCACACCTAGACCTTTTGGTGGAATTGAGATATTTGACTACCTACAGCGCAAACGAAAGCTAACCCCAGTGGCTGTGGTAAGTTCTTATCCAGCGATTGTAGAAGGAACTACAACGCTAACTTTACCGGCACTGTCGGCAAAGCTTGCCACTGACTATCCAGAAAATTTCTCTGGGTATGTTTTTTTTGATTCTACTTATCTCACTTGGGAAAACGAGCTTCTTTTGATTATCGAAAAGGTGTTTAAATCATGACAAATAGGCCTTTGGAGATTTTAATCGTCGAAGACACTCCTGCCAAGAAAAAACGGATGTTCGAGCGGTTCCAACAGCATCCCCAGATCTTTGGAGAGCCTGATGTGGTAATAAATACCGCTGAAGCAATCAAACGACTGAAAGCAAAATCATATGATCTCTTGATTCTAGATCTATTAATCCCACGAGACCCCACCTCTGATCCAGAGGAGCAGAATGCAATAGACGTTCTTTCGCGAATAGATTCGTCAGCAATGGGCATTCAAAAACCAAGACATATCGTCTCTATTAGCTCCGCGGAATCTATCAGTACGAAGGTACAGGATTTCTATCGCAGTCGACCTTGGGGTTGCTTACGATACAGCGAAAGCTCTGATCAATGTATTGATGATCTCGAGAATATTGGCCGATGGATTCATAATGAAATTGTGGGTGAAGCTAGGCCACAGCACTGTGATGTGTTTATTTTGACTGCTCTAGACGAGCCTGAAATGCAAGCCGTGGAGTCAGAGTTTCCTAATTTGGGGCCTTACCGCCCCTTGGATGCGAATCAGTTGGTCCGATATTGCAGCATTGAATCGAACGGCCGTCAATTGAGCGTTGGTCTGGCTTTTGCCGCAAGAATGGGCCCAGTGGCATCGGCGATATTGGCGACTAAAGTTATCGAATATCTCAGGCCATCTCTAATTATCATGCCTGGCATTTGTGGCGGAATTGCAAAAAATGCTTTGATAGGGGATATTATCGCGGCCGATCCAACTTGGGATTGGCAAAGTGGTAAATATATAGACTCATCCGAAGCTGACTTCGAGTTTGCACCTCATCAATTGCACATCTCAACCGAGATGCGCAATGTCCTTTTGCTAATGAAGAAAGATATATCATTCTGGCAAACTCTAACGCCGAATGCATTAGAATATAAATTATCTCTTCCCAAACTCCTCACAGGCCCTCTTGCCACAGGAGCCTCGGTAATCGCCGATGAAAAGGTGACTCGTCGAATAAAAGAGCAACAGAACAAAAATGTCGTCGGTGTCGACATGGAATCATATGCAGTATATGCAGCAGTAGCTGCCGCTGGCCGGCATATTAATGTCATTTCCTTGAAGTCGGTGTGCGATAAGGCAGATATCGCCAAAAATGACGATTATCAGGTATACGCTGCAAAAATCAGCGCGAAAGCAACAATTCATTTTCTTACACAATACGGGAGCACGTTCGTAAAAAATTCTTAATGCAATCGCTATAAACCCTCAATTTTTAATTCTTAAATAGAAAAATGGAGTGGTTTTTAATATAACAAATTTTCACTCCTCCATAATCTCATTTTTGTGGCAGATGGAGAAATTATCACATCATCAAGCCGAAGCGTCGATAATATAAATACCATGCGATCGATGGCATTGATTCAGCACATAATTAAGCTGCACAATTCAGCATCCTTGTTGAAGGCATTAAAATCCTGGATCGGAGCGGTTCAGAATTTTATTTAAATTGCCGCTCCAGCAATTCTGGTGTCATCGGATTAGCATAATGCCTTGAATTGCGAAATGCACACAATTGGGAACCTCTCAAAACCCATCCGCTCTCTTCCTGACCCGAGAAGCCTGACCCGCCCCTTGCCATGATCACACCCCGCAGCGCGCTGAAGTTCGACCTGTTCGCCCAGGCCTCGCGCCAACACAAGAGAGATGAGGTGGGCGATCCGCTGCAGGTGATCGCGCGGCACATCGACTTCGGAGCCCTGGCCGGGCTGGTGGATGCCTTGATCGAGCGCGGCGATGGCCGCAAGGGTGGCCGGCCGGCCTATCCCACCGAGGTGATGGTGCGCATCCTGGTCTTGAAGCAGCTGTACAACCTCTCGCACGAGCAGATGGAGTACCAGTTGCTGGATCGGGCGAGCTACCAGCGCTTTTGCCTGCTGCAGGATGCGATGAACGTGCCGGACCGCAACACGATCTGGCGCTTCGGCGAGCGGCTGGGCGTGGATGGGGCCACGGTGCTGTTCCAGGGAGTGGATGCGCAACTGCACCGCCATGGCTACATGGCCCGGGGCGGACAAGCCATCGATGCGACGCTGGTGCCCGCGCCGCGCCAGCGCCTGGACAGGCCGGAGCGCGAGGCCCTGGCCGAAGGCAGAACGCCCGATTGGAGTGAGGCCGAGCGCCGGCAAAGGGATGTGGATGCCACGCACACGAAGAAGCACGGCAAGAGCTACTTCGGCTACAAGCTCAGCGTGAGCGTGGATCTCAAGCACGGCTTCATCCGCCGCATCGCCACGGGCACGGCCAGCGAGCACGACGGACACCACTTCGACGAGGTGCTGGACATGCACAACACCGGGCGCAGCGTGCACACGGACAAGGCCTACGCGAGCCGGCAGCGCCGGCAGATGCTGCAAGTGCTGGGCTTCGTGGACGCGATGCAGCGCCGGGCCCAGCCGGGCCAGCCCCTGAGCGAGTGCCAGAAGCGGCGCAACCAGCGCATTGCCAGCAAGCGTGCCCGGGTCGAACATGCGTTTGCCGGCATCCGGCACCTGGGCGGCAAGTTCGTACGCACGATCGGGCAGGCGCGGGCCACGGTGGCGATGACGATGATGGCTGCCTGCTACAACATGAAGCGCCTGGCCTCGTTCCTTGAGCGAGGCGTGGATGCGTTCTTCAAACCGGCGACCACCAAGGCACAGGTGCGCCTGCAAACGGCGAAAGCCTGAGCCATCGGGGCTGCAAGGCCCCTCAATGCACGAGGTGCAGACCGCCGTAAGGCCTCATCGCGCATTCAAAACGGCTGGCGTCCAATCGTGCCTATTCGGATCCGTCAATCATGGGGTTGTGAGAGGTTCCCCATTGATTCCCGGAGCAGCAGTGATGTATTTCCGTTGATCGAGATACTGAAGACCAACATCATCGACAAGAAAACGAACAAACGCATCGACGGCATCGTGGGGAACAACTTCTCCTCCTACGTGCGCGACTACGATTTCAGTGTCTTGCTTCCGGAGTACAACGCCCATCGGGCGGAGTTCAGCACGCCGGATGATTTTGGCGACTTGCATGGAAAGCTGTTCAGGCAGTTTGCCAACTCGCGCACTTACAAGGAGCGCTTCCAAAAGCCGCCTGTCATCTGCATCAGCGCCTCGACCAGCAAGACCTATCAGCGGACCGGAAACCAGCACCCCGTGCTGGGTGTCGAGTACCAACAGAATGAACTGTCCTCGACCGACCGATACTTCGCAAAGATGGGGATGCAGGTTCGCTTTTTCATGCCTCCGAATGGCGTTGCACCATTGGCTTTCTACTTTCACGGCGACCTGCTGGGCGACTACACAAATATCGAGTTGATCGGCACGATCAGCACAATGGAAACCTTCCAGAAGATCTATCGCCCTGAAATCTACAACGCCAATTCTGCAGCAGGGAAACTCTATCGACCAAGCCTGAAGAACCAGGATTACTCGTCGACGCAGATCGTCTATGACCGGGAAGAACGCAGCCAGTTGGCCGTCAAGCAGGGGAAATTTGCAGAGGAGCACTTCATCAAACCGTACAGGAACGTTCTTGAACAATGGGCCGCCAATTGCGCGCTCTGACCAGCTAGAAATACACAGACCGTTCTTCACCCGGGCATAGCGGTCCCGAAGTACGCTCGCCCCACCCATCTTTGCTTGAAAGGAATTCTCAGATGTTTGAAACCTCCATCGCCGGCAGCCTGCCGAAGCCCGCCTGGCTGGCTGAAACCAACAAGCTCTGGCCGCAGTGGAGGGCTGAGGGCGATGCGCTTCGCCAGGCCAAGGCCGACGCGACCCTGCTGTGGATCAAGGCCCAGGAAGACGCAGGCCTGGACATCGTGTGCGACGGCGAGCAGTCCCGCCAGCACTTCGTGCACGGCTTCCTGGAGCAGGTCGAGGGCATCGACTTTGAGCACAAGGTGAAGATGGGCATCCGCGACAACCGCTACGACGCGATGGTGCCGCAGGTGGTGTCGGCCCTGCGCCTGAAG
The DNA here is from genome assembly GCA_021496925.1 of Acidovorax sp. YS12. Classification (NCBI taxonomy): domain Bacteria; kingdom Pseudomonadati; phylum Pseudomonadota; class Betaproteobacteria; order Burkholderiales; family Comamonadaceae; genus Acidovorax; species Acidovorax sp. YS12. The sequence continues at coordinate 1,354,529 of CP053915.1, read as the reverse complement.
GGGCGCGTGCATGCCTTCGAAGCACAGCTGGCGCGCGCCCACACGAAGAAGAAGCTGAAATTCACTCTGCCGGGTCCGATGACCATCGTCGATACCGTGGCAGACCGCTTCTACGGTGACAAGGTCAAGATGGCCTTTGCATTTGCAGAACTGCTCAACCAGGAAGCGCTCGCGCTGCAGGCCGATGGCGTGGACATCATCCAGTTCGACGAGCCCGCCTTCAACGTCTACATGAAGGATGCTGCCGACTGGGGCGTGCAGGCGCTCGAGCGCGCGGCGCAGGGCTTGACCTGTACGACGGCGGTGCACATCTGCTACGGCTACGGCATCAAGGCCAATACCGACTGGAAGAGCACCCTGGGCGAGGAATGGCGCCAGTATGAGACGGTGTTCCCCGCACTTGCCAAGAGCCGCATCGACCAGGTGAGCCTGGAATGCATCCACTCCCATGTGCCGCCCGACCTGATGAAGCTGCTGGCCGGCAAGGACGTGATGGTCGGCGTGATCGATGTGGCCAGCGACGTGATCGAGACACCCGAGGAAGTGGCGGGCACCATCGGCCGGGCGCTGGAGTTCGTGCCGAAGGAGCGGCTGTTCCCGTGCACGAATTGCGGCCTGGCGCCGATGGGGCGGGACGTGGCGTGGCGCAAGCTGCAAGCGCTGGCAGCAGGCACGAAGCTGGCGAAGGAGCGGTTGGCCACGGCGTGACCCCATCTGGTCATCGCGCCCAGTCATCCTGGTCGCGGTCAGTGGCACGACACATCCCGCGCATAGCATCACGTAGCGTCTCCGGTGGCACGTCGGCGGGCTGGCCTGCTAGGCAGGCCTTGGCGACCGGAGACGAACGCGCGCCCGCGGCTATAGCCGCGGCACGAAGAAAAGAAAGCCCCCCGCTGTGGGGGAGCCGTGAGGGCCGGGCGATGGATGCCGCCCTATCCGGGAGGCACCACCTCCAACGTCAGGTGCGTGGCGGTGGCGGACAGCATCAGATCGTCCGCAGTGTGCAGGAGGCGGGTGAAGATGCCGTCCTTCGGATCGAGGTACTCCGCGAAGTCGTCGCCGCCCAGCTCGCGATTGGCGAGGTGCCACCAGTCGCCGGACGGGTCGGTCTCCGGGTTGCAGCCGACCGCGAAGGCCAGCAGCTTCTGGCGTCCGTCCGCGCGGCGCTCCCCGCGCTCAGCGAGGAAGTACACGCCATGGTCCTTGACGAGCACCGCGCGGCACTGGTTGGCGATCGCCTCGGTCAGCACGGGGCGCAGGTCGGAGCCTTTGAATCGCAGTGACATGGATGAAATCTCCTGTGCGTTGAAAAGAAAAAAGGCCCTCCACCCGGATGGATGGAGGGCCTGTGCGGCATGCGGCCGCATGGGCTGAAACGCCGCGGCCGGGAGCCTCGGATCAGCCGAAGAGCCGCCCGGCTTTTGTGCGAGGCGTCATGCCGGGACGGCCTGGCGCTGTCGGGCCGCCTTCGCGCCGATCACGCTCACGCCGATCAGGCGCCAGCGCCCGTCGTCGATGAGCCGCTCCAGCACTTCCCCGAGCATGTCGAAATACACCTCGTCGTGCCGATCGACCAGTTCACCGTCGCGGTGCAGCTCCACCACGTAGGCGTCGCCCGCGCGGTCGTACAGCACCGTCACCCGGCCCTCGAACTTCGCGGTCGAGACCGTGAAGCTGATCGCCGGAGGCGTCTCGATGATCCTGGACGGCGCCGGATCGACCCAGGAGAAATCCCGGGCGCCCGCATCGACCAGCATGTGGGTGATGCGCCGCAAGCCATCGGGCGCCGGCAATTCCTCCAGTTGCTCGATGAGCTGGCCCAGTTCCAGGCACTGCGGCTTGGGGATGGGCAGCTTGGCCGGCGCGGAGCCGAGGATATGCCTCGTGATGGTGTAAGGCGTGCCGTCCGAAGCCTTCTCGGTGATGACCTCCGGGGTGTCCGCGCGCAGGCCGTCGAAACGGCGCCGTGCGTAGGGTTGGACATGCACCTTGGCGCCTTCTTCGGGGACGGTGGTCACCAGGCCGGGATCGAGCACCGCGAACTCGCTGGGCTTGAGCTTGACGACGATGGCGTCGTTTGTGGCCGCGACCACCCGCCCGTCGAAGGGCTGGGGATCGATGGCGAAGCCCAGTGTCGAGGACTGCGGCTGGTCATCGAACACGCGGTACTTGAACGACCGCACGTTGCGGGGCACGTGGCCCGCGACGAGCGAGGGCATCAGGGACTTGATGAGGGAACGGTCCATGGGAATCTCCTTGAGAATGAACAAGGGATTCCTCGCCCCCAAGGGAAAGGTCCCTTGTGGGTGGCGTGGATGGACGCGGCGCGCCCGTGGAATGAAACGACCAGCGTGGTTTCCCGCGCGTGCAGCCTCGAAGGTCTTGGCTGCCTGGGCATGCGTCGGCATCGCCGACGAACATGCGCGCAAGAATGGCTCTGGCGCGGGCCGCCGATTCGCAGGAAGCAGCACCGCGGCGCACCCGCTTTCCTGCACTGCGGGCAGGAAAAAGCCCCTCGGTTGGAGGGGCTGCAGGGGTCAGGCGTCGGACACGAAACAGTGCGCGCGCTGCCGCGGAAAGAAGACATGCTTCCAGCCGCCGCTGGCGTCGCCACCATCGAACACCACCATCTCGTAGCGATCGATGCCGGTGTCCACGAGGTCGGGGATGGCAATGTGGCGCATGTGCAGCGTGCCCTTGTCGCGCTTGAACACCAGGGTCTGCCCGATGGCATCGTCCTGGCTCATGGCATTGACGCAGGCGCCGAGCTGCTGCTCGAAGTCCTGGGCGGGCGTGATGAGGTCCGGGAACATGGGGATTGCTCCTTTGAAAGTGAACCAGCCCGGCTCCCTGGCGGGAGACGGGCTGGCATGGGTGGTGAGAGGGAAGGCGGACGTGGTGCCTGACCGCTAGGGCCCGCTCAGCGGGAGCCCCGGCAGCACACGTGCGTCGGCGTCGAGGATGAGGATGCGCACGTCGGCCTGCCCGGCCAGTTCAAGGATGTTGGCCAGGTCGTCCGGCATGCCCTTGTTCCGGTGCTGCTGCCGAAGCTGCGCGGCGGTGATGCCTTGGGCCTGCAGCAGGTTCTCGTCCGTCCACGGCGTGGAGATCAGCTTGACGCCGATCGCCGGGCTGTACGGAACACGGAAGGCGATGAATAGAAAGGCCTCGGGCGTCGCGAGGTCCGCCAGATTGGCCAGATACCGGCCGGTTTCTTCGGTGATGTGCGCGCTGCTGATCTCCCAGCAGCGGCTGTAGAAACCCGTCTCGAACGTCAGGCGCCGCACTGTTTCCCGGGCGGCTTCCTCGGAGTAGGTGTCGCCCAGGTGCACCGGCTTGCCATCGGCATCGTCCGCGATGATGAAATAGACCACCGCGCGCACGAGGCCCTCGGTCCGGGCCTGGTTCTCCAGGGCTCGCGGCACCTTTTGGCCTTCGGTGACCAGCGCGAAGTCCTGGCCGACCAGGCAGGGAAACTCTTCCACTGCGTCGTTCGACAGGTGCGCCTGGCTGGGATGCAGCGGCCGCCAGACCGGCGGATTGTCGTCCCTGCAGGTGATGAGCAGCGTGCGGACAATGCGCAGGTTCCAGTAGCCCCGCACGAAGGGATTGTGGATCTGGGTCATGGATGGGCTCCAGCATGGGGAGCCGGGGCCCATCCCGCGCGGGGGATCGGCCCCGGCGGGTGGATGAAGGACTGCGGCCGCTCAGGCCGGGTCAGGGATGGAGGCGGGGCCTTCGAGCAGCCGCGCGGCGACACGCTGGACCACGCGCATACGGAAGTGGTCGTCGAAAATGCCGCCGAGCAGCGCCTGGGCTTCCTTGGCGATCAGCGCGGCGGCCGCGCCGGCATCGTTGGCCAGGATGGCCTTGCGCAGCCCCTCGCCGAGCTGCAGCGCGCTGGTGGAGTTGCCCAGGAGCCGGACCTCGCGGCTCAGGAAGCAGCTGTCGCCGCCGAACTCGAACAGCCGGGGCCGGCTGCAATGCCAGCAGCCCTCGAACAGCATGGCGGCGAGATGGTGGCCGTCATCGAAACAGGTGGCGATCAGGAACAGCGCCTCGAGGTCCGCTTCTCCATCGAACGCATGGTGCTCGATGAGATTGAGCAGGTCGGCATTCCCTTCGGCGCGGAAGTGCCCCGCGAGCAGGTCCAGCATGGCCTCGATCGCCAGATCGTCACTGCCTTCGAGGCCGTCTTCGCCTTCCCGCGCGTCGTATCCGGGGGCGGGCAGGTCCAGCGTGGCGGCCAGCGCCACCAGATCGAGCAGCACATCGCACCATTGCGGTGTGCGCGTCTCGGAGATGCGGGCGATGTAGGCCTGCCCGTCGCCGGGATGGGCCGGGTCCAGCCGGTATCGCCCGAACAGCGCGGTGATGACCGGCGTGACCCGGTCGAGCACCAGCACGCCGGTGGCGTCGTAGTAGTTGTTGGCCATGGTGGCTCCTTGGAATGAAGGCGCGGAGCCACGCCCTGGCGGACGCAGGCATCCGCGGGGGAAACCCGTCGCTGTTACGGCATCGGGCAGTAGAAGGTGATGGGGCTCAGCCGGTGACGGGCTCGCCCATGGCTTGCAGCAGTTCGATCAGGCTGTCGTGAACCAACTGGTACAGGTCGTTGTAGTTCTGGCCGGTCGGTGCCTGGTCGGTGCGGATCATCAGTTCGTCGGTCTCGGCTATGGTCTTGCGCAGTTCGTGGACGAGTTCCAGCGGCGAGCGCTCTTCCTCGTCATCGGCGGGCTCGCTGATCGCCGCCAGCACGGTCCTGGGAGACAGGACATCGTCTCCGCTCTTGTAGACCAGAGGCGCTTCGCCACGGCAGAAGGCTTCGACGGGATCGTTGCCGATGGTGAACCGGGTCAGTTCGCCGGCATCGGCGCCCTCGATGTCGTGGTCGACGACGGCGACGCGGGGCAGGACGAGCTGGGCGGGCCAGTCCTCGACGATGAAGGACTGGACCAGGCCGCCTTCGAGGACGACCGCGATGGAGGGAATTCGGGGCATGTGCCGCTCCTTAAAAAGAACACGAGGGACATGGCCCCGAAGGAGCGCATGTCCCTCGCGGGGTGGGAGAAAAAGAAAGAATGGAGAGACGGTCGGCGGGACGGCGCAGCCGGCTCACCAGCCGTTGTAGTGCAGCACCAGGTCGGCGATGACCTGGCGGCGCTGCAGATCCAGGCCGCCCAGGTCGGACAGTCCTTCATAGCCGCAGCGCTTGAGCATCGCGCCGCCCTCGGGGGCGTTGTAGATGCTCACCATGGCGGAGAGGAACATCCGCTCGCCGCTGCTCAGGACGCCCAGGGCGTCGTTGAGCCGCAGCAGCGCGGGGCGCAGTTCCCACTTGGTCGTGGCGCGCGCGAAGCCCTCGCGGGTGCCGTCGCCGAACCACTGGTAGCCGGCGATTTGGACACCCCGCTTCCAGGCCTTGAAGAAGGCCTCGGGTGCCTGCGCGAAGTGCATCTCTTCCCGGCTGATCTGGTCGAGCATGGATTGGGGCAGGGACTGGTTCATGAGGAATCTCCGGTCGGGAACGGTTCAGGGATGGAGCCGCTGCTGCCAGCGCCCCGTGGAGAGGGCGCGGTCGGCGGCCTGGTACGAGCGGAAGTACTGGACGGACTCGCGCGACACCGGACCATCCAGGTCGGCGGTGCCGATGTAGTGGCCGGCCGCGCTGTGCAGCACGTCCAGCGACAGGCGTTTACCTGTGCAGGTCAGGGACAGATAGCCGATGGCTTCGGACTTGGCCTGTGCGGCGCTCAACGGGGCTGACGATGCAGCGAGGGACATGGCAGGCTCCTGGGACAGGCGGAACAGCGCCACGCCCCCAGGGGCACGGCGCCCTCCCTGGGGTGGAAGAAAAATGCATCGGCGCCACGAGGGCGCTCGTCCGCGGGGGCGATGCGGGGCGGACTGGCTGGGCCGGCGCGGAGGAATCCGCGGCGCAGTCATGGGGCCCGGACTGCTGGCATGGTGTCGGACGGGGCCGACGACACATGCGGACAAGCATGGCCCGCGGCAGGCGCCCTGTCATCCGGCAATCGGAAGCCGCGGGCATCCCCATTTCCCATGCCACCACTCCCGCGCCATTCACCGTGCGGACCAGAAGAAAAAACGCTCCCGAAGGAGCGTTCAAGGCACTCAGCCGCTGACTGCCGAGGCCAGCTTGCCTTGCGCGTCGAAGAGGACTGGAGGGCGTCAGGCGCGGGGCGCCGGAGCCCGCCGGGCCAGGCCCTTGGCGCCGCTCACTTCGGATCGTCGGCCAGCACGTGGCGCCGCCAGACGTCGAAGGCTTCGGCGGGCGGCAGCTCCGCCAGGATGACGATGGGCTGCGTCTGCCTCGCGCGCAGCGCGGCGAAGTAGGCCGGCCGGTCGGGGATGGTCTTGGGGTTGACGCCCTTGAGAAAGACCAGCTTGCCGTTCTTGACGAACAGGAGCTTGCTGTTCATGTGCCGCTTGAAGGCGGCACGCAGCTTCTTGTCCGCGTTCTCGCTGGCGGCAAGGTCATCGACGAGGTAGTCCAGCGTGATGTCGATGGTCAATCGGCCCGCACTGTCCTTGGGATCGTCGTACTCGGTGACGTCCGGCGGCAGGGTGGCGGCGAAAGCCTGCGCCTCGGCGAAGCGATCGCGCTGGCCCTGGAGCGCGAGCAGGTGGGTGGAACCGCCATGCCCGTCGTTGCTGGCCGTGGCGACCGGCTTGCCGTCGAACAGCACGGTGGCGGTGAAGCACAGCGTCTCTTCGCTGGCGAAGTCGGCCACCTTGAGGTTCTTGAGGCGAATGCGTTGTTGGTCAATGGTCATGGGACCTCCGGAAAGGATGGCGTGGCGGACCGGCCCGCCTGGGAACGGCGAAGACGGCGGACCACATGGGGTGGGACGAAGGAAGGCATCAGCGCCCGGGGAGGGCGCATGTCCGCGAAGGCGATGCGGGGCGGACGGGGTTGCCGGTCGGCGCGCGGGAAAACGCGGCGCAGCCTCGAAGACCGGGGGCTGCCTGGGCTGGCGCTGACGGATCAGCGGCGCTTGGGGCACAGAATCGATATGTCCGTCCGCACTGTCGTGCACCAAGCCGGAACCGGCCGTCCCCGCGTTCAGCGCAATGCCTGCACGATCCGCCGGCCCAGCCAGGCCACGCAGGGCACGGCCATCGAGTTGCCGATCGCCTTGTAGCGCGGGCCGTCCGGGCATTGGTTGGCAGGCTTGCCACGCCAGGGGATGGCCGTGTACGGCGTCTCGACCGTCAGTTCCACCGAGAATGCGTCGGGCAGGGGCCCGCTGGGGATGAACCCGCTCGCGGCGGCCATGACGGAGCGGCACAAGGCGGCCGCCGCCGAGCCGCATGCCGGCGTGAGGCGTCCAAGATCGGACGCGGTGAACCCTGCCCCTTTCCGTTCGCTCTTCGCACCACCGGCATACGGATTTCCCGCGGTTTCTGGCATGAATCCCCCCGCACCCATCCCGCCAGCTGGCGCAGGAAAAGAAAGCCTCGCGCTGGAAAACGATGCCACCCGTCCATGGGGGCCGGTTCCCATCAGATCGCGCAGCAGCCGTGCAAGCCCGTCAGCCGCATTGGCGGGAAGCGTGGATCCGTGCGGCGCCAGGTTGGCGCCCGCGGCATGCGTGGACCAGACCAGTCTTCCATGGCTGCATACCTCCAAGAGCGTGTCCTCGGCGCGCATGCGCATGCGCAGGGCTGCAAGCGGCGCGGGGCTTGCGTGGCCTGCACTGGAGCCGCCTTCCGCGAGGCTGGCCGTCCGCGCCGGTCCGCCTTCACCGGCAGGCAAGGCGCTGCTTCGCGATGTGCGGCATTGCAGCGCCACCAGCATGGCGTTTCCTTGGTGGTCGATGCGCGATGCAAAGGTGATGGTCTCGGCGGCATGGGGAATGCCCTGGAGCGCTTCGCACTCTTCCGGGGTCAGGCGGCGGACCCGCGAGCCCTGCAGCGCGCCGTTGTGGCGGCGCGGCCCGTTGTGGCTGTCCAGCGTCGCATGCACGCCGCAAACGCGCACGCCTGACTGAGACGCCTGGAATGCAACCGCCGCTGGATCGGGCGCGCCCATGGAGGGGGTGGTGCCCTCGGCGCCTGCGTACGGGGTGCTGGATGGATCCGCCGGGAGCGCAATCGCCGGAGCGTGCGCCCCCGCGGCCAGCGGATGGCATGCATCGCCAGGCCGCGGGTTGCTGCGGTTCGCCGCACTGGTGATCTGCGTGGTGTCGAATGCGAGAACCCCCGCGCCCCGGTTGCCCTTGCTTTGGGCCGCCTCCAGCGTTCCACTGGGTCCGCCTGGCGCCAATCGCCCGTTCGTGCAGTCCACGGCAACCGCCACCAGGGGCGTGCCGCGCCCGGTCCCGTCCTCGCTGGCGTCGAATCCTTCGCCGCGAAGGCTGTGCGCGACGGGGGCAATGGCCTCGCCCCCATGCCACGGGCCTGCGTCCGCAGCCCATGGCGGCGGCAGCGCCGCAATCAGTCCGCCATCGCAGTCGAAGTCCGTGCCGAGGCCACCGCCTGCAGTACGGCGTGCAGGGAGGGTGGGAGCCGTTTGCCGCGCTTCTCTGCCCGGCGCAGTATCCCTGCGCATGCCGCCCCACTCAAAAAGAACCGTGGCGGGATCGAACCCTTTTCGAGCGCTTGCGACAACGAACACACGGCGGCGTCGTTGGGCCACTCCGAAATATTGGGCGTCCAGGGTCCGCCAGGCGGCTGCGCGCCGGGGTCCATACACAGCACCAGCGTTCGCCCAGCGTGGAGTGTGGGCGTGGAGCTTGCGGTCCCACTTCCAGTGCCGCGAGGACTTGCCTGCTGCCGGCCTGGGCTCTGGCGGTTCCAGCGCGCCATCTTCTCCGGCAAGCCCAGCCAGAAAGCACCCGAAGGCGTTGTCCTTGGTCGAGAGGACGCCGGGGACGTTCTCCCAGAAGACGATGCACCCGTCTTCGCCGAGCCGGGTACGAGCTTGGTCGATTGCATCAGCGATCTCCACGAATGTGAGAGTGAGGTTTCCGCGGACGTCGGCCAGCGACTCGCGCAGGCCTGCCACGCTGAAGGCCTGGCAGGGGGTTCCGCCGGCCAGGATGCCGGGGGCGGGCACGGTGCCGGCGCGCACCTGGTCCGGGATCAGCGCCATGTCACCGAGGTTGCGGACCTCGGGGTAGTGGTGGGCCAGGACCGCGCAAGGGAAGGGGTCGATTTCTGCGAACCAGTCCGGCTCCAGCCCGAGGGGCTGCCAGGCCAGGCTCACGGCTTCGATGCCGCTGCAGACGCTTCCGTAGCGCAAGGCGGGTGGTGGTTGGGGGTTCATGGGCTGTCTCCTGTTCAGGGGTTTCGGGTGGGCAGGAGAAAGACGCCGAAGGCCCAGGGCCTCCGGCTGCGGATGAAGAAGCCACCCGTGGGCTGTCGCAGGAACGCGGCCGTCGGTGGAGCCTGTCGCTGCATCAGCGTCACACCCGGCCCGTGTCGTGGTTGGGGCCGGCAACCTCTGGCACACATCCGCGCACAAAGGGAACCCGTTGTTTCACCGGAGGGCGCCGGCGCCGAATACCGTCGACCCGAGGGGTCTCCCCGCGGCTCGCCACGGCGGCGCGCGGCAAGGCGCCGGGAGACCTCTCGCGATGGACGGAAGAACCTGATCAGGGGGATGGCCGCAAGGGCGATCCGGGGACGGAAAAAACCTTCCCATCCCGCGCGCCGGGGCCGGCCGGACGGGATGTGCATCGCGTTGCAGAAGGCGGGACGCGCTCGGGGATTCCCGCAGGGCTGCGGGAGCGGTGTGCCGCGCCGTCCAGGGGGCGCGGCTACGGGTCCGGGGACCTTAGGGGGCTTTGCGTGCCGGACGCCGCCCGGACGGCGCACCGCGCCGGGACGGCTGGGACTCGGCCGGCAGCGTGCCCTTGCAGCCGGGGTAGCGGCTGCAGGACCAGAAGGCGCCGCTCCTGCCCGTGCGCTGGTGCATCGGTGCACCGCATTGCGGGCACGGCGGCGACGGCGGCAGCTTGATGGACAGCTCCGCGCCGCGGTACTGCTGCACGAGCTGGGCGACCCAGGCGGATTGCCGGGCGATGAAGGCGTCGAGCGTCATCTGGCCGGCCTCGATCATGCCGAGCGCCTGCTCCCAGACGGCGGTGGTGCCGGGATCGGCGATCGCCGCGGGCACGGCGTCGATGAGCGTGAAGGCGGCGTCCGACGCGCGGATGCCGCGCCCCTTCTTCACGAGGTAGCTGCGGCCCAGCAGGCCGTTGATGATGCTGGCGCGCGTGGCCTCGGTGCCGATGCCCGTCGTCTCCTTGAGCTTCTGCTTCAGGCGCGGGTCGGTGACCAGTTTGGCGACGGTCTTCATCGCCTTCACGAGTTCGCCCTGGGTGTAGGGCTTCGGCGGAAGTGTCTTCAGCGCCTTCGGCGCGACCTGTTCGATCTTGCAGCGCTGGCCATCGGCCAACGGCGGGAGGATCTGGCCGCGCTGCGCCGGCTCGTCGTCCGCGGCGTCCTGCGGGTGCTGGCCGGGCTGGCCCAGGGCCAGATGCCAGCCCGGCACCACGACCTGCTTGCCGGCCGCCTGCAGCGATTGCCCGGTGCAGGTGAGCCGCGCCACGGTGCGGTCGGACTCGTGATGGGGCAGGAACTGCGCCAGGTAGTGCGCGCGGATCAGGCGGTAGACCGCCAGTTCCTTCTCGTTCATGGCCGCCAGGTTCGCGGGTTCGAGCGTGGGAATGATGCCGTGGTGGGCCGTCACCTTGCCGTCGTTCCAGGCACGCGAGCGCTGGGTCCGGTCGAGTTGGGCGAGCAGTAGCCGAAGGCCGGGGTCGGTAACGAGCAGGGCATCGAGGACGGCGGGCACCTCGGCCAGCATGCTCTCGGGCAGGTAGCCCGAGTCGGAGCGCGGATAGGTCGTGGCCTTGTGCGTCTCGTACAGCGCCTGGGCGATGTCCAGGGTCTCCTGCACGTCGAGGCCCAACTGCCTGGAGCACACTTCCTGCAGCGTGCCCAGGTCGAAAGGCAGCGGCGGTGCTTCGCGCATGCGCTCGGTCTGGACCGATTGCACCAGCGCTTCGGGGGAACTGCGCATGCGTTCGGCCGCCTGTTGCGCGACCGGCTGCTGCACGCACCTTCCAGCTTCGTCCGTCGTGCCTTCGGGCGCGATCCAGTGTGCGACGAAGCTCTGCCCGGCCTGCGACAGCGTGGCCTCCACCGTCCAGTAGGGCACGGAGACGAAACGCGCGATCTCGCGGTCGCGATCGACGACCAGCTTGAGCGTGGGTGTCTGCACGCGGCCGACCGACAGCACGCCCTGGTAGCCGGCCTGGCGGCCCAGCAGCGTGAAGAGACGGCTGAGGTTCATGCCGATCAGCCAATCGGCTCGGGAGCGGGCCAGTGCCGAGTGGTACAGCGGCAGCGTCTCGGCCGATGGCCGCAGCGCGCCGAGCGCCTTGCGGATGGACGCGTCGTTGAGCGCCGATAGCCACAGCCGCTGGATGGGACCACGGTAGCCGCACAGGTCAACCAGCTCTCGGGCGATCATCTCGCCTTCGCGGTCGGCGTCGGTGGCGATCACCAGTTCGGTGGCCTGGCCGAGAAATTGCCTGACGACCTTGAACTGCGCGGCGGTCGCCGGCTTCGGCTCGACGCGCCAGTGCTCCGGCAGGATGGGAAGCTGGTCAATGGACCAGCGTTTGAATTGCTCGCCGTAGCCCTCGGGGGGAGCGGCTTCGACCAGATGGCCGATGCACCAGGTCACGACGACACCGGAACCGGTGTAGCAGCCGCTGCCCCGCTGCCCGGCGCCCAGCACACGGGCGATGTCCTTGCCTTGCGAAGGCTTCTCGCACAGAAACACGCGCATGAAGCCTCCGGGTGTGCGTGACGATCTCGACTGGCCGTCAGCATCTCCGAATGCCGCCGTGACGGCAGCCAATAAGGCGGACCCGGCAGGCACCGGATTGCCTGGGTGCAGCGTGCATGCCGTGCCGGAGAAACGGAAGCCGGGGAGTGCGGATGGTGGAGGGATTGGCATCTGCCTATGGCTTCGGCCATGGCCAGCCAGGCAACCGTCGGGCTTTCCGGTCCCTGGGCGCGACAGCGCCCCCTCGCTAAACTGTGCGGACGGACTGTGCGTTGCCAGAAGGATGGCCGCTGGCGCGACATGCACGAAGAGCGACGCAGGCCGTTGCAGTACGGTGAGCGGCGGCCCGAATGGAACAGCAGCGGTCGTCCGGCGCGCCAGCAAACCACCAGCGCCGCTGGCCGGGCGTTTTGCGAAGGACGGGAGGGCCTCACATGGGACAGATCAAAGTCTGCACGTACAACATCGAGTGGATGACGTCGTTCTTCGGCGCCAGGCGCGATGCCGATTGGCTCGCGGACCAGGTGGTTCCCCAGTCGTTCGCAAAAGCGCCGGGGGTATCAGGCTGGGCCCCATCGGTGACATTCACGGCCTGTGCCAGCGCATCGCCGCCGGCATCCGGGCCGTGGATCCGGACGTGCTGTTTGTCCAGGAGGGGCCACCGCTGCAGGAACAGATGGAACTCTTCGTCAAGACATTCCTGGACGACGAGTATGCGGTCCACCGGTCAAACCGGACCGATCAGGCCATCCATGCACTGGTGCGCAGGAGCCTTGCCCAGAAGGTGACACCGTGGCTGCCCGCTGGAAGCACACCGCAGAAGCTCTGGCGGAACGTTCCGTTCTACCCTTGGGGAAAGATCGCCGCGGCCGACCGGAAGCAGCACAGCCTCGCGCGCTATCCGCTCCTGCTGCGGGCCGAGCTTGCCGCCGGGCAGGATCTCATCCTCGGCGGCGTTCACACCAAGTCGAAGTTCTCGCTGCTCAAGACCAAGAGGCAGTGGGACGAACGGGGAGCCAACCCCGGGCCGGTCCTTGACGCGCTCAGCAGCCGCCAGAAGCTTTCGGCGGAAATCGTTCGCCTCCGGGAAGTCCTGACTTCCGTCGTGGCCGTCGGCCCAGCGCAGGCCAGCGTCGTGGTGGTCGGCGACTTCAACGACGGGCCTTTCAAGGACCTCATGGAAACCGAGTTCCTCACCAAGAGCATTCTTGATGAGCTGGTGGGCTCCTTCCTTGATCCGAACACCTACTTCAAGCACGCGATGGACCCCGCCGTGCTGTCGTCCGCCAGCACGACGCGGTTTCCTGACCCGCTCCAGAATGGCCAGATCGTGGGTGAACTCATCGACCACATCGTCGTGTCACCTGCCATCTGGAGCGGCCTGGGCGCGTACGCCATCAAGGCCGGCAGTTGCCAGGTCGAGGAGGCGGCCTGGCAGATGGGCGTGGTTGGAAACTCGGAGGCGTCGCGCGACAGCCGTCCCAGCGACCACAAGCCGGTGTCGGTTGTGCTCGATTGGTAGGCGGGCGCCTTGGGTCCGCGCAACGCCGATGGCCCTATACCCCGGGTATAGCGAGGCTGGCGCAGAGAGGATGGCCGTGATCCGTCGCGGCCGCCCGCGCAGCGGTGCTAGCCCTTGGCTTTCGCATCCTTCGGCGTCTTCGCGCCCTTGGCTTCCTTCGGCCTGGGTTCCGTTTCGATCTCCTGCTGCTTCGGGCTCAGCGTGACGGCCTGGAGGCGGTACGGCAGGATGCCGACGCGGCGGGCCTCGACCTTGAACGTGACGCGCTCGTTCGATTCCGAATCCTCCCATTCGTCGCGCACCGTGCGGCCTTCGACCAGAACGCGCATGCCTTTCTGGTACAGCGCCAGCCACTGCCCGGCATCGCGGTGCCACAGTTCCACCGGCGCCCAGAAGCCCCCGCGGTCCTCATAGGTGCCGTCCTTCTTCGGGACCGGGTTGTCGAAATAGACGTTCAGGCGCAGCAGCCTGCTGGGCTCGTCGTTGCCGTTGGGAAACTCCCGGTATTCCGGCGCGGAGCCGATGTTGCCCTCGCCGCTGAAATGGGTGCTCATGGTGAATCCTCCATGGTGGTGGGAATGATCCTGCGCCGGGGCATCCGTGCAGGTGCTGAGGTTCAAGGAACCGGCCGTGGGCGCGTCCGGTCCGCGTCCATCCGGTGCAGGTAGACCGCCTCGGCATGGGCCAGCTTGCTGGCGCATTCGAGCGCCTGGCGCGCGATGCTGTGCGTCAGGCTGATCTGCATGTTGAGGACGACGCGCTGGCGCTCGATCGCGTACAGGTCGCCGATCAGCGAGGCGGGCGTCGAGCGCTGGGCCAGCAGCGCCTCCCACAGGGACACGCCCATCGCGGAGCGGTCCTGGTTGCGCCAGCGCAGGAACGCCGTGCCTGCGCCAGTCGTCTGCTGGGCCAGTCGTCTGCTGGGCCAGTTGCGCGCCGAGCAGGCTGAAGGGATAGGCGCGCGCCTGGGTCAATACGCGCCGCTGCGCCAGGACCACGAGGCCGTCGCGCAAGGCCTGGCACTGGCTGGCCCAGGTGTCCAATGGCCCCTTACCTTTAAAAGGCATCAAAAGGCCTTTTAGGTAGCCCGCGTGTTCCAGCCGCTGGAAGTCCGCCTGTTCCAGCGGAGCGAAGCGCGCCGGTGCGCCGCCGGACGATGTCGCCGTCATGCCGTGGCGTCCCCGTCGTCTGCCGCCGTCCCGGCCGCGCTGGCCCCGTCATCCGGCGCCACGGGGGCAGGGGCCTCGGCCTCTGGCGGGACTGCAGGCGCTTCGGATGCATCGGAGGCGGTGCCCCGCCGCGCGATCGGCGGCGCGAAGCGGGAGCGGCGCGTGCCCGTCATCACCTCCACGGGCAGTTCGCCGAACTTCTCCAGCGCCGCGCGCGCCGCAGCGTTCCTGGCCGCGAAATCCCCGCGGGTGCAGCCGGAGAAGCGGTACTGCTGGGCCAGGCTGAACAGGCTGCGCAGCGCATGCGCGCCTTCGGCGAGCCAGCGTTCGAGCGTGCCGCGGTCGATCAGCGCCGTGTGGTGCGCCAGGATCAGGCGCCGCGCCAGATCGTCGTAGTCGGCGAGCAGGTAGACCGCCATGAAGCCGAGCTGGGCGTTCACGAACAGCGGCAGCTTCACGGGCTGCACGTTCAGGTTCTCGCCGAGGCTGAGCGCGGGCGGGACATCGGCCAGCGTCTGGTCCACCTGTTCCCGCAGCGTCTTGAGCACCTCCCTGGTCTGCTCCAGCTTGTCTTCGATGCGCAGCATCCACCAGTCGCTGTACGGGTCGTCCTGCTCGGCGCCGCGCTTCATCTTGGTCATCACGCTGATGAAGCCGTTGAGCCCGACGATGCCGGGGCGTCCCTCGGCCGGTGCGCGGCCGTGCCAGATGCGGGAGGCGTGGTGCGTGTGCAGCGTCAGCGACATTGCGCTACGCAGCGACCCGAGGTTGAGTTGGAGAGGTTCGTTCGTGGCCATGAGGACGACTCGCAAGGGGAAACGAGTCGCCAGCATGGATATGGACCGGAAGGCGGTCAGTCAACAAACCGCATCCGGCGCATGCCCGGTTGGCCAAGGCTGGATGGTGACGATACCCTGGGGATAGCTGGAGCATCGGCAAACCCCGCGTGATACTCCTACTTGCTTACCAGGGCGTCAGGGGCTATCCCCAGGGGATAGGTCGGCGGTGCGGCGGATCCCGAGTTGATGCGGTCAGGGTTCCGACGACGGAGACAACTGCTCGCGCACCCGGCCGACGAAGTAGTCCACCATGGCACTCACGTCCCGCTGCTCGCGGACGAATTCGTCGCTGCCGGGCTGGCCGATCTGATGGAAGTTCGCGAACTTGGCCGGTCCGTCCTTGCGCCAGCCCTCGACGTCTTCGCTGTCGCAGAAATGCGCTTCCAGCAACTGCAGCACTTCGCCCAAGATGCCGCTGTGGGGGCTGTCCAACTGCCGCTGTGCATAGAGCGATGCCAGGTCATCGATCGACCCCCAGTAGCGCATGACGTGAACGAGGTCGGCCACGTCCTTGTGTTCGTGCCGCTGATGAAAAGCCACCGCCTTCAAAACGATAAAAGCCACAACGTCGGCGAAACGCACCACCTCGGTCACCACGCCGTTGCCCCCTGGCAGTTCGGTGGTGATGGCATGTTCCTCGAACCACTCGTGGGCCACGCCCGCATGGAGGAACTGGACAGCGGAGACTCCTTCGCCATCGACCGTTCCCAGTTTGCCGCTCTCGTCCGGATCGTCGGTGTTCTGAAGGAACTCGATGCGCACCGGGTGGCCGTTCAGTTCATACACCCATTGCCAGCTACTGACCTTGCCGGGGGCCGGTTCATAGGGGACGAAGCCGTTGTCCTTGAGCTGCCTGCGCAGCTTGTCGTAGACGCCCCTGGCAGCCAACACCGATACATTCAAGACCACATCGACATCCGTGGTGCCTGCATGCGGGGGAACCTCGGGCGGGCGGGCTGGCGTCAGGTAGCGCGGCACGAGTCCGCCGACGAGACGCAAGGTGTTCTTGAGTGAACCGAACGCCTGCAACAGCACGACCAGAGCCGTCTCGCAGTCGCGGGTGAGATCGGCGCTGTAGCCCGCCGCGGTCTTGAACTTCTCGTTCATGGCGTAGGCGCCTTCTCGATCTTCAAGGCCCTGCGCCGGAACTCGTCGGCCAACTCCTTGTTGCGGCCGTAGCTGTCCAGCAGGTCCAGATATTGGATGAAGCGGCTCGCGAAGCGCGAGCCTAGCCGTTCGGGATGCTCGTCGAGGAACATCAGGGACGCGCCTTCGCGCTCGATCAAGACGACGTTCGCGCCCTTGTCGACCGGTTTGAGCTTCAAGTCATGGCCCCAGGCTTCGGCCTGGCCCGGCGGCACGATGACCTGCACGCGATCGACATGGGTGAGATGAGCCACCACGGCATTGGCCGCGGCCGCGCCGGTGATGGCCCAGCCTTGACGATGGGCGAGGCGCGACAGCAGTGCGTCCGTGGGGTTGGACTGCGGCGCGTAGGTGTACCAGCGGGTTATTGGCTCGCGCCGTGAGGTCCAGTCGGCGGCCCAGGCATCGAGCAGTCCGGCGGCATCGGACACGCGCCTGCGTTGGGCAGGGCCTTTGCCGGTGGTCTCCACCCAGTCCTCCCGTTCAAGCTCCTGCATCGTGAGCGATACGGTGTAGGGGGAGGTCTGCGCTCGTTCAGCCAGTTCGGCGCCCGAGATGAAGTCCTGGCCGCCGGTCTGCCGCCAGTGTTCGAGCAAGGCGTGGACCACCTGTTCGCGTGCACCCGAGAACAGTTTCTGGGCCCGACGCGGCGACGGGTTGCGCGGCTCGCGCTCCACGACCACCAGATAGGTTCGGTGCTTGAAGTGCATCGAGCCAGTGCCGTCGTAGTAGTTGATGCCGGCGTGCTTCAGCTCCTTGCGGGAGCCGGGACTGAGGTAGTCAGCCAGGACGCACAGTTCCAGCGGCACGGCGCTGTCTCGGCGTGCCGCCTGATAGGCATGGAGCTGATGGACGGCCAGCCGGACGTCGCGCGGGTATCCCGCCCTCAGCACTTCGACGGCCAACTCGACTTTGTCACCCATCGGGAGGGTCATGCGTAGCAACGCATCGAGCCGTGCCCGGCTGTCGTCGGTCGCAAACGGCACCTCCATCTTCCGGCGTGCGAGCGATATCGAGGTTGCGTCGTGCAACTCAGTGACGAACCGGTCCAGGAGGGCGGTGGTGTGGTCGGGCATACGGCTTGATTTGCTGCGCAGCAAATATAGCATAAATGCCTAAGTTTGCTGCGCAGCAAATCTTAGGTTGAAACTGCCAAGAACGCCACCGGTTGAAGCCTTCGCAGGCACGCCCCGATGGCACCAACCTGGCGATCCACCGACGTTCTGCTCGGCCTGCGGACCAACTGCGCATGTATGACCCGGAAGGAGTGTTGCTCAAGATCGCTCCCCTTCGTGGCAAATGATTGCGGGCCCAGGCTATCCCCTGGGGATAGCAGGAGCCATCAGGGGCCACGCAACGCAGCCCGTATCCGCGCCAGATGTGCCTTGGCCACGTCGGGGTGCGCTGGGCGCTGTTCGTCCCCCGGTGGGGGTGGCGGGGAGGGGGGCCCTGGCGGGGCGGTGGTCGGGTGACGGCCTGTGAACTCCTCGCCTTCGGCCGCCCATGCCCTGAACTCCCCCCGGAGCGCTTTCTGGATGATGCCGAAGAGGTACGCAGCGGGATTGCGCACCGTGCTGCTGCGGCAACGCGCGGCCCACTCGTCGAGCACGGCCTGGCGCAGGGCCTCGTCCACCTGCTGCAGCGCCACCGCGGCGCCCATTTGCTGCTCGTCCTTCAGGCCCAGGAAGCTCTGGGGCAACTGCAAGCCCTGCAACCCTCGTGCACGCGGTACTGTACGTACTTCATTGATACGACTACTACGTACTGTACGGTCTTCCTTCGGATTCCGAAGAGCGCCGTCCGGCGCGGGTTTCGCCCCTGCTTCGGATTCCGAAGACGGGCGTGCGCCATTCCGAAGAAGGGCTTCTGGGCCTTCTTCGGATTCGTGGCCGGCCTCGCCCTGTGGATAACTTTCAGTCGCCCAGCCATGCCGCGCCATGCGCTGGGTCAGTACCTGCAGGCGCGTCGGCAGCGTGCGGCCGTTGAGCAAGGGGTCTTCGGCGATCTCGCGCAGCGTGTTCGCGCCCACGACCTGCACCGCCTTGGCGGCATGGGTGAGCGCCTGGCTGACTAGGCCGAGGTAGTCCGGGTCCAACTGCATCGCTTCGAAGGGCGTCAGTGGCTCGTCGTGCAGCACGTAGAGGTTGCCCAGGATGCGGCCAGTCTTGGCATCGCGCCGGCGCCGGACCAGGCTGAGCCAGCGCGTCAGCCGCAGCAGCGTCAAGGCCCGCGCCACGGTCTCGTGTGAGGCCTGTGCCGCGCAGGGCATGGAGGCCAGATAGGGCCGCAACTGGTCATAGGTAGGGAAGGCCGTCACGCCGTCGTCGTTGAGTTGCAGGCGGAAGACTTGCCAGGCGTTGCGTTCCAGCGGCGTCAGGCGCCGGTCGAGGAACAGCGCACGGGGCACGCTCTCGTGGCGGTTGCCCCTGTAGAGGAAGCCGTCGCCCGGTGGCGGTGGCATGGGGCCCGGCTCGGGGGTCAGATGCTCGAGCGCCTCGTCGAACACCGACGACAGGGTAACGGGGCCATGGCGCCGGGGAGCCGGGTCCGTCGCCATGGCCTACACCAGTCCTTGGTCGATCCAGTTCCGTATCGCCGCCCAGACCACCGACATGGGCAGGCTCATGGTTTCGGACAGATCCATGGCCAAGGCCAGCATGGCGGTGTCGTTGTCCAGAGCGATGCCGTGCTCCGTGATGCCGGCCTTCCATCGCTTCCACAAGGCCGCGTCCTGCGCCTCATCGAGCACCGGATAGCGCCCCTTGCGCTTGGGCAGGCCCAGGATGTCCCGCCGCAGCGCCACCTCCTGGTGCGTGAGGCCGTAGAAGTGGCTCACCATTTCCGTGCTGGCGCCCAGGCGCAGCATGCGGTCGACCGTGGCGATCTCCTGCTCCACGTCGTGGACCTGGTTCACCAGCCGCTGCAGCACCTCGCGGTTGACCGACACGGAACACCACGATACCGCGGCATTCATCAGGACGCTGACCAGGGCCGGGTGCTTGAGCGCTTCCAGCTCTTCGTCACCGAAGCCCATTGCCTTGCAGCGGCGCAACTGTCCGTTGCGCAGGTCGTGCAGTGCCTGGGCGATGACAGCTTGGTTCAGGGGGTTCGGTCCTGACATGCGCGCCTCCTGCCGGCTCAGCCACCACCGTCGGCGGCGCTGGATTCCAGGTCCAGCAGCCGGCGCGCCAGGCGCAGCAGTCGGAACAGCTTGACCAGGCCTGCATCGCTCAATCGCGTGTGTTGGCCACCACCGCGCAGCAGCGGTGCGAGGTCACCGTCCAGCCCTGCCAGCGTCGTGCGCGCACCGCTCAGGGCATGCAACAGGAGCAGTACCGCGCGGGCGAGGCTCGTGAGCGCCTTGGCATCCGTGGTCGCTGGCGTCTTGCAGGCGAAGCCGATGCCTGCATCGCTGGGTTCGACGCAATCGGCCAGCGTGGCTTCCTCGGCGATCTCGCGCGCGAACTGCGCGATGTGCACCCGCAGCCGCTCGGGCGAATCCAGCCCGGGTTCGACGTACCAGACGTCGGAGATTGGGTACAGGCCGCCGACCTGCACCGGGATTGCGCGCAGGACGTTGGTCTCGAAGTCGGGCAGGGTGTCACCCATCTGGTCGGCGACCAGCCGCTGGATGGCCTGCAGGCGCTCGGTGGTCGGCGCGGGCGACACGATGTGCCCCTGGAGCCGGCCCTCCTGTTCACCGCCATCGGTATCGTCGACTGCCGGAGGTGACGGGGCGGACGGCGACGGTGGTGCGTTGGTCGGGGGTGGGCTGGGGGCCACAGGGGGCGAAGACGGCGGCAGCGCGACCGGCGCAGCGGCAGGCAGGGAAGGCGTCGGCGGCACACCGGCCGGCGTGGGCTCACTGGTCAGCACCCGGTGTCGGGCTTCGCTGTCGTCGATCTCCAGCGTCAGCGAGTCGTAGTCCGTGCCCAGCAGTTCGGCCATCTGCCCGATCAACTCGTCCTGCACCCGCTGGGGCGAGAAGTCGTCCGCCCGGGCATCGAACTGGGCCAGCACGTCCTGGAACAGAGAAGCGAAGTCCACCGGCAACCGCTGGCCGATCGCGCGCCGCTCCCAAGTGCGTTCGCAGGCCCTGCGCAGCACGGAAAGCCGCTCGACCTGGTGCCGTCCCAGCCCGGCGTAGAGCACGGTCGGCAAGGCTGGCAGCAGGTAGCGCACCGCGTCCTGCATGCGGCTGATGTGGGACTGTTGTACCGGGTAGCCGTCGGCCGTCAGGCGCCGCGCCAGCTCGGACTGCGACAGCGCCTGTCCACTCTCTTGCTCGTAGAACTCGCGCGCTTTCTCGATGGCCAGCGCGCGCTCGATGAAGGTGAGGCTGCCGCGCAGCTCGTTCTCGGCCAGGTGGCCTGTGAGCGCGACGATCTCGCCGCGCTGCGGCCACGGGCGAAACAGACAAGGAACCCGGAAGAAGCGTTCGTTCTTGGTCTCGGCCCAAAGCTCACGCAGGATCGCCAAGCGGGTGTTGCC
This sequence comes from Acidovorax sp. YS12, assembly GCA_021496925.1. Lineage (NCBI taxonomy): Bacteria > Pseudomonadati > Pseudomonadota > Betaproteobacteria > Burkholderiales > Comamonadaceae > Acidovorax > Acidovorax sp. YS12. The sequence goes on along the minus strand of CP053915.1, from coordinate 1,333,535 downwards.
GCCGTTGCGGATGATGTAGCTCGCTTCGCCGGGGCGGCGCGTGATGGCCGGCGGCGCATCCAGCCCGCGCTCGCGAATCGACGCCTTGATCTCCTCGTAGGCTGGGTTGCGCCGCACGCGCGGGTCATGATCGTAGGGACGCAACTGGTCGAGGGTCACGACCATCGGCGTGTCGGCGATGGGATCGGTCAGCGCGGTGGCCGACGGGCCGCTGCGCTCGAACCCCACGGCCATCAGCTTGCCTGCCATCTCCTGCGGCGTGAGGTCAGCCATGGTTGTTCTCACGAGGCTGCAGCGCACTGCCAGCGCCGTGCGCCAAGCGGTCGGCGCGGCGCAGCGTCGCTTGGGCATTGCGGCCGGCTCGGTGGTCGCTCGCCGTCGAACTCGTGTAGATCGAGGCGCAGCCTGGCTTGGTGAACTTCAGGTGCCCGCCCGATGTGCGCGCCACGGACCAGCCTTCGCCCAGGGCGAACTCGATCAGCGTGCGCAACCGCTTGTGGCCGCGTGCCAGCTCATGGGCGTTCGCCATGGCCTGCGCTCCTGGTCGCTGTGCTCGCTGCGGGCCGGCCAGTGACGCGGGCGAACTGGTCCCGCCACGCCGGGAACAGCTCGCAGGCCAGTGCGCGCATCGTCTCCAGCGCCGCCGGCGCCGCGCGGCCCGCCGGCTGCCGGTACTCGATGCGATGCACGGGCAGGCCCCGCGTCGAGGCGCGGGGATAGGCTTCAATGGCTGGCACATCGGTGTCGAGCACGCGCACGTCTGTATGGCCCTGGAAGATCTGCCGCAGGGACTGCTGGATCAGCCGCGCGTTCGACGAGACCGGGTGCACGCGGTTGATGAGTAGGTGCAGCGGCGGCGGCTCGATGCCCAGGTGGCGGTAGGGGGCGATGTCCTCGATCAGCTGCAACGTGCCGCGCCGCAGCTCGCGCGCCGCGAGGATTTCCGGGGTGACCGGCGACAGTGCCAGGTTCGAGGCCAGCACCGCCATCTCCAGCAGCACGCTTCGAGCGCCCTGGGTGTCGATCAGCAGGAGGTCGTAGAAAGGGGCCAGCGTCGGTAGCAGATGCCGCAGGCGCAGGCGTCCGTCGGGCGCGTGCAGCAGCAGCGTGTTCAGTTCGCCCCGGTCATCGTTGGACAGAATCAGATCCAGGCCCTCGATCGCGGTGCGGGACACCAGTTGCTCTATATGCCGTTCATTGAATGCCAGAAGCTCGTAGATGCCGGCGGGCGCGCGCACGTCCAGGGTGAAGTAGCTCGACAGCGTGGGCTGCACGTCGAGGTCCAGCAGCAGCACGCGCAGTCCGGCGTCGGCGGCAAATCCGCCGAGGTTTGCCGCAGTGGTTGTCTTGCCGACGCCGCCTTTGGTCGAGATGATGGAAACCACCTGCATGGTGCGCTCTCCTGGTGGAAGGGACCGTTCGGCGTGAGGCCGATCAGGTCCGCTCCTTGAGGCGCTCGGTGATCCACTGGTCGATCTCGGCCGAGTCCCAGCCCACAGCACGCACGCCCAAGCGCAGCGCCTTGGGGAACTTGCCCTCCTTCATCAGGCTGTAGATGTGCGCGCGCTTGAAGCCGGTCCTGGCCTCGACTTCGGCGCGACGCAGGATGCGGTGCTCAGTTGCTGCCGCCGGGGCGATGATCTGCGAAGACATGAGAGGCACTCCTTGACGCTGTGCAGCGTCCGTTGTGGAAGTGCCATGTATTCAATAGCGCAAGAGCTGAAAAAGCACTGCAACTGCAGAGTGCGTGTCTGCAGTTGCAGTCGGGTGCATCACGAGGAGAGATGGCGCCGCGCGGCCGCCAGCTTGGACCACAGCGTGCGTTCGCTGATGCCCGAGCGATCACCGAAGTGCGCCACCAGCGCGCTGATGACGGCCTCCAGCGTGTCAAAGGATGAGTAGGGCACCCCGCTGGGGGATTTGCCTAGTCTTACTGTGTTAATAAAATCAAGGCCTTATGCGAGAATCGTCGCGCAGGAGGTGAGCCTTGATGGAAGAACTTCAAGAGTTTGAGCGCTACCTCGCGCACCTGGGTGGCGGGCTTGGTCATGCAGACCGGCAGGCCGGGCTGCGCGGGTACTGCACCGGGCTGATGGCACCGCTTTCGCGCAAGAGCGTGGAGCCCATGGCCGCACACCTGGCGCCGCAGGCCACACGCTCGCGCCACCAGTCACTACATCATTTTGTCGCCGACTCTGCGTGGTCAGATGAAGAGATGCTGCTGCGCGTAGCCCAGTGGGTGGTGCCCGCGATGGACTTCCAGGAGGGCGGTTGGTGGATCGTGGACGACACGGGCTTTCCCAAGCAAGGCCACCATTCGGTGGGCGTGGCCCGGCAGTACTGCGGCATGCTGGGCAAGCAGGACAACTGCCAAGTGGCGGTCAGCGTGAGCCTGGCCTGTCAGGCGGGAAGTCTGCCGGTGGCCTGGCAGCTGTACTTGCCCAAGGAATGGGCGGACGATCCGGTGCGGCGCCACAAGGCTGGCATCCCTCAAGAGTTGCAATTCGCCACCAAGGGGCAGATCGCGCTGGCCCAGATCAAGCACCTGGTGGCGCAAGGCGCACCCAGGCACTGCGTGCTGGCCGATGCAGGCTACGGCGTGGATACCGCGTTTCGAGAGGGGCTGAGCGAGATGGGTCTGCCCTACGTGGTGGGTGTGACGGGCCCCGTGACGGTATGGCCACCAGGGCATGCACCGCTGTCGCCAGCGCCCTACAGCGGTCGCGGCCCAGTTCCCAAACGCCAGCGGCTGGGTGATGCCATGCACGAGCGGCCCCTGTCGGCCAGGGACGTGGCGTTCGGCCTGGAACCTGCCCAGTGGCACAGCATTGAATGGCGAGAGGGCACGAACTTCACGCTGCGCTCGCGCTTTGCGCGTGTGCGTGTCAAGGCAGCCCACCGAGAGCAGCTACGCACGCAGCAACGGCCACAAGAGTGGCTGCTCATCGAATGGCCCGAAGGCCACAAAGAGCCAATGAAGTATTGGCTGAACACGCTGCCCGAAGACACAGAACTGCAACGCATGGTGCTTGAGGCCAAGATGCGCTGGCGCATCGAGCGCGACTACCAGGACCTCAAGCAGGATCTGGGACTGGGACACTACGAAGGCCGGGGCTGGCGCGGGTTCCACCACCACGCCAGCCTGAGCATTGCGGCCTACGGCTTTCTGATGGCGCAGCAGTTGCGCCATCAGGAAGGGGTGAGCAAAAAAAACGCCGCACGAGGCGAAGAATCTGCCCTACCCACGCATTACAAGCCTCGCGGAAGCCCAGCGCACGCAGCGCCACGTCCCATCATCCATCACGACGTTGCGGCTGCGTATCGCCGCAGCATTGCTCAGGACGCTGCCCAGGTGTCCATGTTGCATGCGCATCAACGCTAGGCTACGTTTTTGACACAGTAAGACTAGCAGCAGGGTCAGCAATCCACCGACGATGTTCAGGTAGGTCGATTCGCTGCGGGGCCCCAGATCGGCGACATGCTTGTCCTCGGTCGCGCTGGCCTCGTAGGCTGCGGTGAGCGTCTCGAACTCGGCATGCAGAGCATCCCAGGCCCGCAACCGATCGGCGAGCTGGACCTTCAGGGCTTCTCGGTCCATGAGAAGGGCTTTGACGGCGTCCATGCTGACTGCGGGATGGAGATGCCGTTCGAAGGCGTCGAAGAGGAAGCCTGGCCGCTGATCCGGATAGAAGCGGATCATCCAGGCCCGCAGGTCGACATGGCGGATGGTCAGGTCGGGGTCCTCGAGAAGCGCCGGGTCGTTGGTGGTGATGCCGCTCTTGCCGTATGGCAAGTCGCCGTGCACCAACGCGTCCTGGATGCGCTCCGCGTTCAGCAGAAGCTGTTGCCAGCGCGGAAAGTCGGCCTGCTCCGGCAGGCGGGTATCCACCAGGGCCAGGAGGATGCGCGGTTCCTGGCGCGAAAGGCCAGTCCATCGGATGGCTGCTTCGATGGGGCTGTAAAACACCTTGACACGTTTCTTGGGAGAGAGCGAATTGTCCATGCGACCCCACCTGATTGATGTTGATTTGAAACATCCGACTTACTTGTGGGGCAGGCGCGGGCGCAGCCTCACATGACCTTAAGCGGTGTATTCGTGCTTGCCGTGGGCGGTCGCGGCTAAGGTGCGCGCAGGGGTTGGATTTCCTTCGCGCTACGAGCCTGCAATCGCCTGTATCAATTCGTAAGCAGAGCGGGTATGATGATCCATCGGCTTGGTTGATGTGAGAAGGCTGGCAAAGCAAGTCTTGCCGCTACGGCTAGGTTCGGGAAAGACTGTTTGGGTTTGAGTTGCGCAGTCTGCTAAGTGCCGCCGCCGATCAGACCGTTAAGGTCATAGTTGCGCAGCTTTCATGCGATCTGCAGCGTTCTAAGGATGGGTCAGGCAGAGCCTTGCCAAAGACCCTGAGCGTCTGCTGTCAGACCCAATTAGGCTATTCGGTCTGACTCGTCGGTTTCTCTGTGGGTGGATTTCATCGAGGATCGCTATACGTAGTCGGTTCTGCCAAGACAGCTTCTATGTGCTTGCCTAGCTTTCTCCAGGCCGTGCGAGTCTCAGCGGCGTACTGATGGTGCAAATAGTGGCGGCGCACCTTGGAACCAGGCAAGATGTGGTTTTGGCAGCGATCAATGATGTCTAGCGACACGCCGAGGTAGGCAAGTGTTCTGGTTACCGGCAAACCTTGGGACAAATCGCTTCACGGTGCTTGACTTCCAAGACGGTGACTCAGAAGTAGAAACTTCCGCTCCCTCGGAATTCGCCAAGGCCGACTGCAGCCTGCATTGGCGGGCGAATTCGGCAGGTGTCGCCCACTCCAGCGCAGAGTGGGTGGCGACTCTCGTTGGGAACCTCTCAAAACCCCACTGCTCAACCCAGAGCCCTTTACACCTGTCCTGACCGCCACATGATCAGCCCTCGCAGTGCCCTGAAGTTCGACCTGTTCGCCGACGCCTCGCGCCAGCGCAAGATCGACGAGGTGGGTGACCCGCTGCAGACCATCGCCCAGCACATCGATTTCGCCGAACTGGCTGCGCTGGTGGATGGTCTTCTTGCACGGGGCGACGGCCGCAAGGGTGGACGGCCCGCCTACCCCAGCGAAGTGATGGTGCGCGTGCTGGTCTTGAAGCGCCTGTACAACCTCTCGGATGAGCAGATGGAGTACCAATTGCTGGACCGCATGAGCTACCAGCGCTTTTGCCTGCTGCAGGATGCCATGAACATCCCCGACCGCAACACCATCTGGCGCTTCGCCCAGCGCATCGGGGTGGACGGCGCCACGGCCTTGTTCCAAGGCGTGGATGCCCAGTTGCAGCGCCATGGCTACATCGCCCGGGAGGACAGGCCATCGATGCCACCTTGGTGCCAGCCCCGCGCCAGCACATCGGCAAGCAAGACAAGGAACGCCTGGCCCAGGGCAAGGCGCCTGACTGGAACGAAGCCAAGCGCAGGCAAAAGGACCTGGATGCCACGCACACCAGCAAGCACGGCAAGAAGAGCCACTTCGGCTACAAGCTCAGTGTGAGCGTGGACCTCAAGCACGGCTTCATCCGCAAGATCGCCACCGGCACAGCCAGCGAGCACGACGGCCACCACTTTGAAGAAGTGCTGGACGAAGACAACACCGGGCGGGATGTCTACGCCGACAAGGCCTACCCGTCCAAGCGCAGGCAGGAAATGCTCAAGGTATTGGGCTGGCGCGATGGCATACAGCGCAGGGCGGGCAAAGACCAGCCTCTGAGTGAATGCCAGAAGCGGCGAAACCAACGCATCGCCAGAAAGCGGGCCAAGGTCGAGCACGTGTTCGCCGGGATCCGGCACCTGGGAGGCAAGTTCATCCGCACCATAGGGCAGGCGCGCGCGGATGTGGCGATGACGATGATGGCTGCGTGCTACAACATCAAGCGGCTGGCGATGTTCTTGCACAAGGGCGTGGACTCGTTCTACAAACACGCCCAGGCGTAGGCGCAGGGCCTCAACGGGGCCATCGAGCGCCAAAAAGCCTGGCGGCGGGCAATCGAGTCGCTCGCCTGCGACCACCATCCAAGACCTTGCGTGAGGCGGCAACGCGTGAAAGCGTGCTGGGTTCACCCTGCGTTCGCATCGAAGCTGCCGCTTGAGCCGGTTCTGATAGAAAGCCCGGGTATTGAGAGGTTCCCCGTTATAGTCTTGGCGCCAAGCCCCAATCTTGGCCTGTGCCAGGTCGATTCATTCAACCGCTTGCAAAGCGAACTGTTCGATCAGCCGCGCCGCCGCCTGCGGCTGGTCATGGTGCAGCATGTGGCCTGCGTCCTGCACGGTGGTGGTGCTGCAGCGGCGCACGTGGGCCAAGCGCTGGTGGTATTCCGCCAAGCTGTATTTGCCCTTCCACCACCCGGCCAGGCTGTCGTCGCTGGCTTGCACACTCAGCACGGGTGCGGTGATGGCGGCGTAGAGTGCATTGGCTTCTTCCACACGGTAGAGCTGGGGGTTGACGACCTTGTGTGCGGCGTTCCCCATGATGGCCCAGCGGCCGTTGGCGCCCTGGCATGCCCAGTGGCGTGCCAGCCAGGCGGCCTTGTCGGCGGGCAGGCGCGGGTTGGTCTTGGTCAGGCGCTGGGCCACGCCGTCGGCGCTGTCGTAGTCTTTCAGCGCCATGGCGCCCTCGCGGTGCTGGCGTAGTTCGCGCAGCCACTGCGCCAGGCGTTTCGGCGCGTCGGCGGGCGTTGTGGCGGGCAGGCCGAAGCCTTCCAGGTTGACCAGGCTGCGCACGCGGGCGGGCTGGGCGCCCGCGTAGACCATGGCGATGTTGCCGCCCATGCTGTGGCCTACCAGATCGATGGGCTGGGTGCCGGCGTAGTGGTCCAGCAGCAGGTCGAGGTCGGCCAGGTAGTCGGCGAAGTGGAAGCTGTCGCAGGGCCAGGGCAGGGTGGTGTGGCCGAAGCCGCGCCAGTCCGGCGCGACGATGAGGCGCTGCGCCGCGAAGGCGTCGCTGAACGCGTCGGCCATGAACTGGTAGGAGGCGCTGGTGTCCATCCAGCCGTGCAGCAGCACCAGCGGGGCCTGGCCGGGCTGGGACTGGCCCCACAGGCGCACGTGGTAGTCGAGCCCGCGGATGTGCAGGGTTTCGGAGCGGCTGGGGCGTTGCGGCTGGTACATGGGCGCGTGGTGGGGGAGAGGGTGTTTGCTTATGTCTGCAGGCATCGGAGGGAGTCCGTACACTGCGCGCAGGAGATCATACGTATGAACAGCATTTCCCTGGGGCAGAGCGCGCTGCGCGTGTCGCCCATTTGTCTGGGCACCATGACCTTTGGCGAGCAGGTGGACGAGACCCAGGCCCACGCCATCCTCGACCACGCCCTGGCGCGCGGGGTGAACTTTCTCGACACGGCCGAGATGTATGCCGTGCCGGCGCGTGCCGAGACCTGCGGCGCCACCGAAACCATCCTGGGGCGCTGGTTCGCCAGCCGGCCGGGCGTGCGCCAGCGCGTGGTGCTGGCGAGCAAGGTGGCGGGCCCGTCGCGCGGCATGCCCTGGATCCGCGAGGGCAAGGGCCTGACGCCGGACGACATCGTGCGCTCGTGCGAGGCCAGCCTGCGCCGGCTGCAGACGGACATGATCGATCTCTACCAGATCCACTGGCCCGAGCGCCATGTGCCGATGTTCGGCCAACTGCACTACGACCCTGCCAAGGAGGCGTCGCAAACGCCGATCCACGCGCAGCTCGACACGCTGGCCCGGCTGGTGCGCGCGGGCAAGGTGCGCTATGTGGGCCTGTCCAACGAGACGCCCTATGGCGTGCATGAGTTCGTGCGGCTGGCGGAGCAGCATGGCCTGCCGCGCGTGGCCTCGGTGCAGAACCCGTATTGCCTAGTCAACCGCAGCTGGGAAAACGCGCTCGACGAAACCTGCCACCGCCTGGGCGTGTCGCTGCTGGCCTATTCGCCCCTGGGCTTTGGCCTGCTCACGGGCAAGTTCGACGTGCATGCCCCGGCCGATGCCGCGGCACCCCAGGCTGCGCGCCTGGCCCGCTACGCCTCGGTACGCCAGCAGCGCTGGGGCCGGCCCGAGGCGCTGGCGGCGGCGCGCCGCTACAACCAGCTGGCGCGCGACCATGGCCTGACGCCGGTGCAGATGGCGCTGTCTTTCTGCTACCGCAACTGGCGCGTGGCCAGCACCATCATCGGCGTGACCTCGCGTGCGCAGCTCGATGAAGACCTGGATGCCTGGCAAACCACCCTGTCGCCCGAGCTGCTGGCCGAGATCGACCGCATCCGCTGGGCGCTGCGCGACCCGGCGCAGTAACGCCGGGCGGCCGGGAGGCGCTCAGCGGCTGCATTCGCCCCGGGCCACGGCGGCGGCCAGCGCGGGCAGGCTCAGCAGCCCCATGTTGCCGCCCTTGAATTCGCCTTTGGCGCAGTCGCCATGGCGTGCCTGCTGCAGCCCATGGGTGAGCTTTTCTTGTGTGCTCAGGCCGCCGTGCGGCAGGGCCTGCATGGCTTGTGCCGCCGGCGTGGCGGCACGCGCTGCCCGGGCCAAGGCCCGTTGGCTGTGCGGGGCGTCCAGGAACTGCGCGGTTGCGCTGCCCGGGCCGTGTCCTGCGTCTGGTGGTGGCGCGGCGGCGGTTGTGCCAGCGGGTTCGGCGGCTTCTGCGCGGGCAGCTTCCATGCCGGGCGGCGTGTGGCGTGCTGGCGCATTCGGCGATGGCCGGCGGGGTGGTGGCCTGGTGCTTTCCTCTGCCCGGCGCATGGGCAGGGCCCGGGGCGGGGCGGCAGGTCCGGTGGCGATCGTGGCGCGGGGCGCTGCCTCCACCCACACCATGTGCGGCCGTGCCTGGCCGGTGGCGGGTGTTTGGCGCGGCCCCAGGGCATCGCGCAGCAGCCACAGCGCCAGCAGGTGGAGGGCCACGGCGCCGGCCAGTGCCCAGCCCAGGCGCCGGGTGCCGGCGGAGGAGGGCGTCGTCATGGCGTGCCGTCCGGGCGCCACTCCAGCAGGTCGCCGGGCTGGCATTCCAATGTGGCGCAGATGCGCTCCAGCGTGTCGAAGCGCACGCCGCGCACCCTGCCGCTCTTGAGCAGGGAGATGTTCTGCTCGGTGATGCCGACGCGCTCGGCCAGCTCGCGCGAGCGCATCTTGCGGCGTGCGAGCATCACGTCCAGGTGCACGATGATGGCCATGGCGGGTTCGTTCAACCTTCTCAGACGAAGCCAGCGTTCTCGTTGGCCAGGCGCTGCGCCTGGGCCATCACATGCGCGATCGACAGCAGCGCCAGCCCCAGCAGCAGATGCACGCCGTCATGCCAGTACAGGCTCAGGCTGACGAAACGCTGCCCCGGCGCGTTGCCCAGGCTCGCGGCCACCGACATCAGCGCGCGTGCCAGCGGCAGCGCCAGCGCCAGCCCGAGCACCGCCCAGGCGAAGCGCAGCAGCGCCTGCTGCGCGGTGGCGCAGAACACCCGGCCCTGGCTGTACGCGCCGAACAGCACCCATAGCTGGCGCAGGGCGTACAGGCCGCCGCCCACCGGCAGCAGGCTGGCCAGGGCGGTGCGCCAGCGCGCACCGGCGTCCAGCGGCATGGCGGGCAGGCCCAGCAGGCTATCGGCCTGGCCCGGGGGAATGCCGGCCTCGCCCAGCAGCAGCAAGGCCGGGGGCAGGGCCGCGAGCAGCGCCGCACCCAGCACGATCAAGGCGCGGGCGATGCGCGCATGGCGCCGCAGCGGCGCGTCCGGGAGGGCTGGCGTATAGTCCATGGTGAATCGATTGTGCAATTGATTCGATAAAAATTTATTGTAAAACAATAAAAATTGAGGCCATGCGCAAGAAGAACGTCCACGTCAGCGAAACCCCCGCCACCCAGGTGCTGCGCCAGCACCAGGTGGCATTCACCGAGCACCCCTACGACTACGTGGAGCACGGTGGTACGGCCGAATCGGCGCGCCAACTGGGGCTGGACGAACACACCGTGGTCAAGACGCTGGTAATGCAGGACCAGGACGCCAGGCCGCTGATCGTGCTCATGCACGGCGACTGCAAGGTCTCCACCAAGAACCTGGCGCGCCAGATCGGCGCCAAGAGCGTGGAGCCGTGCAAGCCCGAGGTGGCCAGCCGCCACAGCGGCTACCTGGTGGGCGGCACCTCGCCTTTCGGCACGCGCAAGGCCATGCCGGTGTTCATCGAGGAAAGCATCCTGCAGCTGCCGCGCATCGCCATCAACGGCGGGCGGCGCGGCTTCCTGGTGCAGATCGACCCGCAGGTGTGCGTGCAGTTGCTGGGCGCGCGGCCCGTACAGTGCGCGCTGGGCGACGAGTCCCCCGGGCGCGGGTAGGCCGCACGGCGAGAGGCTCCATGGTCGCAACCGTCATCGTCGGCATGCTGTGCGTGCATTTGCTGTGCTTTGCCGTCATGTTCTGGCTCATCAGCACACGTTTGGAGGGCAGCAAGCTCGGCATGGACGCCTTCGCCGTCGGCAATGCCATGCTGGGGCTGGCCTATGTGCTGCAGCTGCTGGGCGGCCCGCCGGCCTGGGATGCGTTGAGCGTGGCCAACCATACGCTGACCCTGTGCGTGCCCATGGTCTATGGGGTGGGGGGCATGCGGTTCTTCGGCCGCTCCACGCCCCTGCTGAAACCCCTGTGCATGCTGGCGCTGGCCTACACGGCGGCGCAGGTGCTGGTGCAGTGGCTGCTGGGCCCGGTCGCCCGCTATGCCATGCTGTCGCTCGCCTCGGCGCTGCTCCTCGCGGCCATGGCCGGGGGCGTGGTCCACGCCATGCGCGGCGTGGCGAAGGACCTGCGCGTGGAGATGGCGTTCTTCGCGCTGTTCAGCGGCGGGCTGGGCGTGCTGAACGCCATCAAGTGCCTGCGCGTGGCCCAGGGCGGGCTGGCGGCGCTGGACATGGGGCACCCCTTCCAGGTCGTGTTCTATATCTACATGTCCTTCCTGGCCACGGTGCTGGCGCCATCCATGATCTGGCTGGTGCTGCGCCGCCTGACCGATGCGCTGCGGGCCACCGCGGCGCGCGATCCGTTGACGCAGCTGCTGAACCGGCGCGGCCTGCTGGCGGGGCTGGAGGGGCATTTCAGCGCGCGTGCGGCAGGGCCCGCGCGCCTGCTGGTGCTCGACATCGACCATTTCAAGCGCATCAACGACGCCCATGGCCACAAGGCCGGCGACGTGGTGCTGTGCCATGTGGCCGAGGTGCTGCGCGACGCGCTGCGGCGCGGGGACCTGGCCAGCCGCACGGGCGGGGAGGAGTTCGTCATCGTCTGCCTCGACGCGGACGACGCGGGCGTGATGGGCCTGGCCGAGCGCTTGCGCGGCGCCATCGCGCAGCAGGCGGTGCCCGTGCCGGGTGCCAAGGTGCCGCTGCGCTGTACCGTGACCATCGGGATCGCGCGCGCCTTTCACGGCCTGGACGGGTTCGACGCGGCCATGCAGGAGGCCGACGCGGCGCTCTACCGGGGCAAGGCGTCCGGGCGCAACCGCATCGAGCGGGGGCACGATGCCTCTGCCGCAGCTCCCGGCGCGGCGGCCTGATCCTGCGGGCCAGGGGCGCGGCGGATGGCAAAATGGCGCGCCGCGATCGGGGGCGTGTTCCAAACCAGCGCCTGCCCCATGCGCGGCTCCGCCACCCTTCCAACCGCCCGCTTTCGAGAGAGCCATCGCGTGTCCCTTGCCTATTCCGCCCTGGCGACTGTCGCCGCCTACCTGCTCGGTTCCCTGTCGTTCGCCGTGATCGTGAGCCGGGCCATGGGCCTGTCCGATCCGCGCACCTACGGCAGCAAGAACCCTGGCGCAACCAATGTGCTGCGCTCGGGCTCCAAGGCCGCCGCCGCCGTCACCCTGCTGCTGGACGCCGTGAAGGGCTGGCTGCCCGTGGCGCTGGTGCAGTGGTTCGGCAAGCCCTACGGGCTGGAGGAGGGCACGGCCGCGCTGGTGGGGCTGGCGGCTTTCCTGGGCCACCTGTGGCCGGTGTTCTTCCGCTTTGCAGGCGGCAAGGGCGTGGCCACGGCGCTGGGCGTGCTGCTGGGCTTCAGCGCCTGGCTGGGCCTGGCGGCGGGGCTGGTGTGGCTGTTCGTGGCCGTGGTGTTCCGCTATTCGTCGCTGGCTTCGCTGGTGGCGGCGGTGTGCGCGCCGGTCATCTACCTGCTGGGCGGCGGCACGCTGTGGTACGCCGAGACGCCCATTGCCGTGGCCATGGCGGCCATGGCGGCGCTGCTGGGCTGGCGGCACAAGGAAAACATCCAGCGCCTGCTGGCGGGCACCGAGTCCAGGCTGGGCAAGAAGAAGGCCCCGGAGGCCGCCGCGGCGGCGGCGCATCCTCCGAAGCCGGCCAAGCACGGCCGGCGCCACCCGAAGCAGCCGCGCTGAGAGGCGCCGTACAGGGTTTGGGCATGAAAAACGGCCCCATCCCTTATGGGGCAAGCGCTGGAAGCTATCAAAAAAGAAGTTTCTCCCCAGGCTGAGCCGCCGGGCACGGCGCTTGTCATGGCGCCTAGTGCAGCGCCCCGGGCACCGTGACCATGCTGCGCAGCTCCTGGCTGTGCTGGGCCGCGTACAGGCCCAGGCGCACCATGGTGCGGTGGTTCAGCTCCACCGTCACGGCCGAGCGCGCCAGGGCCGACTGCACGCGCGGCTTGCTCACGGCGGTCTGGTGCAGCCGGGGCTCGTGGCGGTGTTCGCCGCGCGCGTCGATGATGCTGGCCACCAGCGGGTGGTTGGCCTTGTCGCTGCGCCGCAGCACCACGGCGATGTCGCCGTTGTCCAGGCGCACGAAGGTGCCCGGCGGGCACAGGCCGACGGCGCGCACCAGCGTGTAGCTCACTTCGTCGCGCAGCGCATTCTCCTGGCCCACGATGGCGCGCACCGAATCGGTGGCGCTGCGCCCGGCGCGCGACTTGCGCGGGCTGATCATGGCCGCGTAGCGGTCGATGGTGCCCAGGATGCGCGTGAGCCGGTCCTTGGCCGGCTGCTGCGCCAGCGGCACGCGCTCGGGCAGCGCCGCATGGTGCTGGCCCACCACGTCGAGCCACAGGGCGTCCTTGATGAACAGGCGCGTGAGCAGCGCCTGGCTCTCGTGCGGGTGGTTGCGGATGGCGTCCTGCTGCGCCGCGCTGGGGCGCTCGCGCTGCTCGGCCAGCACGTCTTGCAGCGCGGTCATGGCGATGTTCATGGTCAGCGCGGCGCGCACCAGGCTGTCGCGCTCGGGCTGCGGCAGGCGCAGCTCCAGCGCCAGGATGTGGCACAGCGTGCCGCACACCAGCGCGTGCGAGGCGCTGTAGCCTACCGTCGAGGTGGTGGCAAGCTGGAACATCAGGTACAGCGCGGCGTCGATGTCGTGCGCCACCAGGTCCTGCAGCCAGCGGTCGACCTGCTGCACCTTGGCGGCGAACTCCTGCACCTGCAGCGGCCGCGCGAGCACCACCGACAGCGCCGACTCCAGGTCGGACCACAGGCCCAGCAGATCCTCGTACTGGTCGTCGGCGGGGGTGGCGTGGTCGCGCGGGTGCATGGCGGGGGAAGGGGAGGGGTTCAGCGCTTTTCCAGCACCATTTCGTTGCCGCTGCGGGTCATGTTGAACTGGGTCAGCACGCTGTTGCCCAGCAGCACGAAGGGCATGGACTGCTGGGTGACGATGGCCTCGACGCCGCGCAGCTCCACGTCGCCGATGTGCACCGAGTCGAGCCGCAGGCGCCAGCCCGAGGCCACGCCGTTGGCCGTCTGCATCTGCACTGGCTGGCCGCTGCGGTAGCGGATACCCATGCGGTCGGCGTCGTTCTGGCCGATCGACACCGCGCTGGCGCCCGTGTCCACCATGTACTGCATGGCCTTGCCGTTGATGCGGCCGTGGTGGACGAAGTGCCCCTGCGCGTCGGCCTGCAGCACCACGCGCTGCACGGCGCTGCGCACGCTCACCGGCGACTCGCCCAGGCGCAGCATGCGGCGCTCGCCGCCCACCAGCACCACGGCCTCCTCGCGCCCCACGGAGACGACCTGCACGCCCTTGTGCGCCTCGCCCGCCGCCACGGCGCGCGGCGCGCTGCCATCGACCACCAGCAGCGCCTTGCTGCCCAGCACCCCGCTCAGGGCGACCGCCTGCGCGTTCGCCCGCAGCGGCATTGAAACAAGGATGGCGAGGAGCGCGGCGGCACTGACTGGCGCGCCCCACCTCAGCAGACGCCGCGCAAGGGCCGCCCCGCCGCGCGGGCGTCGTCCCCCTTCCCGCGTTGCGCAGCAACGCGAGAGAAGGGGGAAGCGGCGCAGCCGCTCAGGGGGTTGTGCGATGGTCATTCGCGGAAGTTGTCGAACGACAGCGGCGTGTCGTCGATCTCCTTGCGGATCAGCGCCATCGCCGTCTGCAGGTCGTCTCGCTTGGCACCGGTAACGCGCACCTTGTCCTCCTGGATGGCGGCCTGCACCTTGAGCTTGCTTTCCTTGAGCAGCTTCTGGATCTTCTTGGCCAGCTCGGACTCGATGCCGTTCTTCACCTTGACCAGTTGCTTGAGCTTGTCGCCGCCGATCTTCTGTGGCTTCTGCACGTCGAGGAAGCGCACGTCCACGCTGCGCTTGGTGAGCTTGTTGCGCAGGATGTCCTCCACCTGCTGGAGCTGGAAATCGGCGTCGCCGAACAGGGTGATTTCCTTGTCCTTCAGCTCGATGCCGGCCGACGTGCCCTTGAAGTCGAAGCGCGTGCCGATCTCCTTGGCCGTGTTCTCCACGGCGTTTTTCACTTCAACGAGGTTGGCTTCGCAAACGGTATCGAAAGAGGGCATGGCGTGACTCCTGGCGGATTCTGGACAAACGCCCCGCCAGGGGCGGGTGCGACAATCCGGCCGATGTTAGTCGAGAAAAACGTCCCCTTACAAAGCTGCAACACCTTTGGCATCGCCGCGCGCGCGCACACCCTGGTGCGCGTGCGTTCGGCGCACGACCTACAGGCGCTGCTGGCCGACCACCGCCTGGCGCGCCAGCCGCTGTTCGTGCTCGGCGGGGGCAGCAACATCGTGCTCACGGGCGACGTCAAGCCCGTGGTGCTGAAGATGGAGATCAAGGGCCTGCGCCTGCTCGAAGAAACCGGCAAGGCCTGGATCGTCGAGGCCGGCGCGGGCGAGGCCTGGCACGACGCCGTGGCCTGGACGCTGGCGCAGGGCTATCCCGGGCTGGAGAACCTGGCGCTCATCCCCGGCACCGTGGGCGCGGCGCCGGTGCAGAACATCGGCGCCTACGGCGTCGAGCTGCAGGACCGCTTCCACTCGCTGGTGGCGGTGGACTTCGCCAGCGGCCGCCCGTTCACGCTCGACGCTGCGCAGTGCGCCTTCGGCTACCGCGACTCGGTGTTCAAGCACGCCGCCCCCCTGGCCGAGCACGAGGGTGCGGGCCTGCCCCGGGGCATGGGGCTGGCCGGGCGTGCCGTCATCACGCACGTGCGCCTGGCGCTGCCCAAGGAATGGCGCCCCGCGCTGGGCTACCTCGACCTGGAGCGCAAGCGCCAGGAGTGCGGTGTGGCCCAGCCCACGGCGCGGCAGATCTTCGACTGGGTGTGCGAGATCCGCCGCGCCAAGCTGCCCGACCCGGCGGTGGTCGGCAACGCCGGCAGCTTCTTCAAGAACCCCACGGTGACGCCCGAGCAGTGCCAGGACATCATCGCGCGCGACCCGAAGATCGTGCACTACCCCCTGGCGGACGGCAGCATCAAGCTGGCGGCGGGCTGGCTCATCGACGCCTGCGGCTGGAAGGGCAAGACCGTGGGCCGCGCCGGGGTGTACGAAAAGCAGGCCCTGGTGCTGGTCAACCGCGGCACGCGCTCGGACAGCGTGACCGGCGGCGAGGTGATGACGCTGGCGCGTGCCATCCAGACCAGCGTGTACGAGCGCTTCGGCATCCGCCTGGAGCCCGAGCCGGTGGTGGTCTGATACTCCTGTTTTAGTAGCTGCTTGCGCTTTCTGGCAAAGGGCTGGAGGCCGTTTTGGCTGGTTTTTCCTCGATTTCGCTAGAATTGATACTAATTCTTGTTTGCATCGGTTCGATGGCGCACCACACGCCACGCGCGGCCCGACTGCATTGGAGGTCCACGCCGTGCCAACCACCGACACCACGCTGCGCCAGCAGTGCATCGAAGGGCTCTATGCCGACCACCATGGCTGGCTGAAGGCCTGGCTGCGCCGGCGGCTGGGCGACTCCTTCGCCGCCGCCGACCTGGCGCACGACACCTTCCTGCGCCTGCTCGGCCGCACGGAGGCGCTGGCGGTCGAAGAGCCGCGCGCCTTCCTGACCACCGTGGCCACGCGCGTGCTGGCCAACCACTGGCGCCGCGAACAGCTGGAGCGTGCCTACCTGGAGACACTGCGCCACCTGCCGCAGGCGCTGGCGCTGGCGCCTTCCCCCGAGGAGCGCGCCCTGCTGCTGGAGGCGCTGTGCGAGATCGACGCGCTGCTCGACGGCCTGCCGGTGCCCGCCAAGCGCGCCTTCCTCTTCAGCCAGCTCGACGGGCTCACGCAGGCGCAGATTGCCGAGCGGCTCGGCGTGACCGAGCGCACCGTGCGCCGCTACCTCACCCAGGCCGCCGAAACCTGCTTCTTCGCGGACGTGCTGGGCCGCGCGCGGGCATGAATACCGCAGCCGCGCCACAAGACGGGACGAACGGCCCGGACGCCTCCATCACCCCCGCAGCGGCCCGCGAGGCCGTGCAGTGGTTCCTCGACCTGCAAACCCCCGGGCCCGCGCCGCGCCTGCGCGAGGACTGGCTGCGCTGGCGCGCCGCCAGCCCCGTGCACGAGCGGGCCTGGCAGCGCATCGAGCGCGTGGGCCGCACGCTGCAGGGCGGTGCCTCGCCCTTCGCCTCGGCCGTGGCGCAGGCCAAGCTGGCGGGCGAGGCCGCGCGCGGCCGGCGCCGCGCGGTGCAGGCGCTGGCCGTGCTGGCCTTCGGCGCGGGGGGCGCCTGGGCCGTGCACCAGCGCACGCCCTGGCGCGAGGCGCTGGCCGACCACCGCACCGCCGTGGGGGAGCACCGCGTGGTCACACTGCCCGACGGCACCCGGGTGGAACTGAACACCGCCAGCGCCATCGACGTGCGCTACGGCGCCGCCGAGCGCCGCCTGGTGCTCGTGGCGGGCGAGATCCTCGTCACCACCGCCAGGGACGGGCGGCCCGCGCCGCGCCCCTTCCTGGTCGAAACCGCGCAGGGCGAGGTGCGTGCCCTGGGCACGCGCTTCACGGTGCGCCAGGGGGCGCAGGACGCGCGCGTGGCCGTGTACGACGGCGCGGTGGAAATCCGGCCCCGCAGCCCGGGCGCGCCCGCGCTGCGGCTGCAGGCCGGCCAGCAGGCCCGCTTCGGCGCCACGGACGTGTCCGCGCCCGGGCCCGCCGCCCAGGCCGATACCGCCTGGACGCGCGGCGCCCTCGTGGCGCTGTCGATGCGGCTGGACGACTTCCTCGCCGAGCTGGGCCGCTACAGCGGCACGCCGCTGGCGTGCGACCCGGCCGTGGCCCACCTGCGCGTCTCGGGCTCGTACCCCACGGACGACGTCGCCAAGGCGCTCGAGGCGCTCAGCGCCGTGCTAGGGCTGGAGGTGCGCACGGTCACCCGCTTCTGGGGCCGCCAGGCCGTGCGCATCGAGCTGGCGCAGCGCACGCCGCCTGGTTGAAACGATTTGTATCAACCTGTCCGGTTCGCTGCGCCTCGCGGGACATGAAGGGGGAACGCACTTTTTCCTTCACCTTCCGCATCGGATTTCCCGCATGAACCAGACCCGGGCGCTGCGCCGCCATCTCCGCCACCTGTTTTCCCCTTCCGCCCTCGCGCGGGCGATCGCCCGGCCGGGCCTGGGCGCCCTGGCCGCCGGGGCCTTGCTGGCCGTGCCCGTGGCGGCGCTGGCCCAGCCGGGCGCGGCGCCCGTGCGTGGCTACGACATACCGGCAGGGCCGCTCGACGAGGCGCTCGGCCGCTTCGGCAGCGAGGCCGGCATCCTGCTGCCGTTCAGCCCCGCCGTGACCGAGGGGCTGCGCAGCCCGGGGCTGCGCGGCAGCTATTCGGTCGAGGCGGGGCTGGCCGCGCTGCTGGCCGGCACCGGCCTGCAGGCGGTGCGCCAGGCCAATGGCAGCTATGCGCTGGCGCCGGCGGCGCGGGAAGATGCCGGTGGCGGCGCTGCCACGCTGCAGACGGTCAAGGTCACGGCCCAGGGCGTGCGGGACGGCACCACCGAAGGGACGGGCTCCTACCGGGCCGGGCATACCGCCACGGCCACCAGGCTGGCCCTGTCGCCCCGCGAGACACCGCAGACGGTTACCGTGGTGACGCGCCAGCAGATGGACGACTTCGGCCTGAACTCGGTGGATGACGCGCTCAAGGCCACCAGCGGGGTCTTCGTCTACGAGCGCGGCAACCTGGGCAGCTACTACTTCAGCCGGGGCTTCTACCTGCAGTCGCAGTACGACGGCATGGCCAACCCCATCGGCATCAGCAACGACAACAAGAGTCCGATGGTGGACAGCGCGTTCCTGGACCGCATGGAGGTGCTCCAGGGCGCGTCCGGCCTGCTCAGCGGTGCGGGCTATCCCGGCGGCACGATCAACCTGGTGCGCAAGCGGCCGACGCAGGATTTCCAGGCGCAGGTGGAAGTCCAGGCGGGCTCGTGGAACCAGAAGCGCGCCATGGCCGACGTGTCGGGCGCGCTCACGGCGTCCGGCCAGGTGCGCGGCCGCCTCGTGGCGCTGGTGGACTACCGGGATGCGTTCGTGGACCATGCCTTCAACCACCGGCGGGGGCTGTATGGGGCCATCGATGCGGACCTGACGCCCACGACCCTGGTCAGCGCCAGCGTCCAGTACCAGAAGGACCAGGGGCGTGACCACTCCGGGGTGCCCTATGGCGCCGACGGCAGCGACATGGGCTTCGACCGCTCGGCGTTCTTCGGCAATCCGCGCAGCCGCAACGACAAGGACTACGCGCTCTACACCCTGGGCCTGGAGCAGCAGCTCTCGTCCGGCTGGCGCATGAAGGCAGCGTACGACCATGGGCGCGCCAGCACCCGGCAGCCCAACGACAGCTGGCTGTCGGGCTCCCTGGACCGTGCCACGGGCAACGGGCTCTCGCTCTACCAGGCACGCCTGTTCGATCGGGAGGTCAAAGCCAACACCGCGGACGTGTTCGTCTCCGGCCCGGCGTCGTTCTGGGGCCGCACGCACGAGTTCGTGCTGGGGGCCAATGTTTCCAGCGCCCATGACTATGCGCAGGCGTCTGGCTACCTGCCCACGGCGATCAACGTGCTGGGGTTCGATCCGCACGCGCTGCCCGATCCGGTGGGCGGGGCGCCCTACGAGTACGGCAGCAAGACGCGCCAGAAGGGGCTCTACGGCGTGGCGCGCCTGGGCCTGACGGATGCGCTCAAGCTCATCGCCGGCACGCGCATCAGCTGGTACGAGTCCCGCAACCTCGTCAACGGCGTGGTCGACCAGAAAGAGAGCGGCGTGGTCTCGCCCTATGCCGGGCTGGTGTACGACCTGCATGCGCAGTATTCGGTCTATGCCAGCTATTCCGACATCTTCACGCCGCAAAGCCAGCGGGGTGTTGGCGGCGGCACGGTCAAGCCGGTGGTCGGGTCGAACTACGAGGTGGGAGCCAAGGGCGCATTGCTGGGCGGCCGGCTGAACGCCACGGCGGCGCTGTTCCAACTCGACCAGCAGAACCTGGCCCGGCAGGACGCCTCTATCCCCTTCGACCGAAGCAACGCCTGCGGCGGCTGGTGCTACGTGGCCGACGACACGGTGCGCAGCCGGGGCGTCGACCTGGGCCTCAACGGAGAGATCCGCCCGGGCTGGAACGTGGCGGCGGGCTACACCTACGTGAACAGCCGCTATGCATCGGGCAAGCAGCAGGGCGAGCGCTACATGTCCAGCCTGCCGCGGCACAGCCTGAGCATTGCCTCGAGCCAGCGGATCGCGGGCACCGGCTGGACGCTGGGCGGCAGCGTGCGGGCCTACAGCAGCATCACCAACACCACCTACCACATCCGGCGCGGGGGCCTGGCCTTGTTCGGCGTGACGGCGAAGTACCAGCTCAGCCCCAGCACCGATGTGCACGCCGTGGTGGACAACCTGTTCGACAAGCGCTACTACGCGACCGTGCACAACCTCTGGTACTCGCCGTTCGGCGAGCCCCGCCGGTTCTCGGTGAGCCTCAGGCACCGATTCTGAATGGGGTGCTCCTGAAAACAGAGCTTCCAGCGCCCGATGGGAAAGCGCTGGAGGCCGATTTGGCATGGAATTCCCTTATTTGCGATAATACAAACCGTTCTCATTTTTGATCGTTGCGCATGACCGCCAGCCTCACCACCCGTCCCCGCCTGCACACCGCGCTGCGCATCGCCGCCGCCGTGCTGGGCGGCTACGCCTTCACGTGGGGCTTCATCGCCCTGGGCATGTCCGGCCTGTTCGCGCTGGGCATGTCGTTCCACGACGCCGAGCACCTCAGCAGCATGCTGGGCATGCTGGTGTACCTGGTGGCGTTCCTGTGGGCCTTCGCGGCCCGCAGCCTGGCCCGCCTGGGGGCCGTGCTCCTGGGCGGCGGCGCCTTCATGGCGGCGGCGGCCTCGCTGCTGCAAAGCGTGCTGGCGTAAAGGAGGCCACGATGTTCCAAAACTTCCGCCTGGCCATGGCCTGGCTGCACACCTGGTTCGGCCTGGCGCTGGGCTTCGTGCTCATGGCCTGCTTCTTCTTCGGCGCGCTGTCGGTGTTCGACCGCGAGATCGACCGCTGGGCGATTCCGCAGTCGCGCTTCGCGCCGCAGCCCATGCCGTCGTTCGACAAGCTGCTGCGCCCGGTGTTCGAGGACATGCAGCCCAGTAAGCAGAGCCTGGACTTCATGCGCGACCGCGTCAACGGCGCGCTGCCCGAGCGTTTCGACACCGTGCGCCGCTGGGGCGCCTACACCACCCACCGCGACCCGGTGCTGGGCCTGTTCGCGGGCTACGAGGTGCCCAACGCCAAGGACCCGGAGCAGGGCGCCTGGGGCAACCGCACCATCGACCCGCGCAGCGGGGCGGCGCTGCCGGACGACCGGCTCAAGATCGGCAGCCAGTTCTTCTACCCGCTGCACTACAGCCTGAACCTGCGCTGGGCGGGCCTGGGCTACTGGATCGTGGGCTTCGCGGCGCTGGTGATGCTGGCGGCGCTGGTCAGCGGCGTGGTCATGCACCGCAAGATCTTCCGCGAGTTCTTCACCTTCCGCCCCAAGAAGGCCACGCAGCGCAGCACGCTCGACCTGCACAATATGACCGGCGTGCTGGCGCTGCCGTTCCACTTCTTCTTCGCCTTCACCGGGCTGGTGATCTTCGCGGGCATCTACTTCCCCGTGTCGCACACCCAGCTGGAGCCGCTGCACGAACTGCACGAAAAGCTCGAAGCCGAGGAAACCGGCCTGCCGCACGACCGCGCCGGCGTGGCCGCGCCGCTGGCCTCGGTGGACGCCATGGTGGCCGAGGCCCAGCGCCGCTGGGCCGCCAAGGACATGGCGGGCGAGGTGGGCTTCCTCGCGGTGCAGCACGTGGGCGATGCCAACGGCTACGTCAGCATCTACCGCGCGGGCACGGACCGCATCGCGCTCGTGGGCGACGGCATCCACTTCAAGGCCAGCACCGGCGAGGTGCTGCGCGAAGACCCGCCGCCCACCGCGGTGGACAGCGTCAACACCTTCCTCACCGGGCTGCACCTGCAGCACTTCCGCCACTGGCTGCTGCGCTGGCTGTACGTGCTGGGCGGGCTGATGGGCTGCGTGTGCATCGCCACGGGCTTCATCTTCTTCGTGGAAAAGCGCAAGAAGCAGCATGCCAAGCAGGGCAGCCAAGGGGCGCGCGTGGTGGATGCGCTGGCCGTGACCACCGTCACCGGCATGCTGCTGGCTTCGCTCACCATCCTGACCGCCAACCGGCTGCTGCCCGACGTGTTGCCCGCTGGCTGGCCCCCGCGTGGCGATCTGGAGCAGTACCTGTTCTGGGCCGGCTGGGTAGCGGCCATGGCGCACGCCTTCGTGCGCAGCGCCCCGGTGGCGCAGGGCCGCCGGAACCCGGCGTGGCACGAGCAGTGCTGGGCCGTGGCCGCCATGGCCGTGGCTACCGTGCTGCTCAACTGGGTGACCACCGGCGACCACCTGCTCAAGACCCTGGGCGCGGGCTACTGGCCGGTGGCGGGGGTGGACCTGTTCATCCTGGCCGGCGGCGCCCTGGCCGCGTGGACCGCGCGCCGGCTCAAGCAGCGCGCGCAGGCCGCGCCCGCCGCCCCCGGCCTGGCCGCAGCGGAGGCCGCCCATGCATGACGCACTGCTGCTGACCGCCGCCGTGGCCTGCGCCGTGGCGGGCATGGGCTGGCTGGCCCTGGCCATGGACGTGCACTGGGAGCAGGTGCGCGGCGCCGCCGCGCCCCGCCCCGCCCAGGCGATGCGCCTGCGTGTGCTGGGCGCGCTGGGCCTGCTCGGTGCGCTGGGCCTGTGCCTGGCGGTGGACCATGCGTCGATGGCCTCGCTCGTGTGGGTCATGGCCCTGGCCTTCGCCGCGCTGGCGGTGGGGCTGGCGCTGGCCTGGCGCCCGCGCTGGCTGCGTGTGCTGGCCTGGGCTGGCGGGGTAGGGTAAGACTCCTGTTTCCATAGCTCCCAGCGCTTGCCCAGCAAGCGCTGGAGCCCGAAAACCCTCAAAGAATCACCAGGCCATCTCGCCCTTGTTCACCTTGGCGCCGAGGTCGAGCGAGGCGCTCTCGCCCAGTTGCGGGTAGGCCGCGCGCAGGGCCTGGATGACGCCCGCGCTGTCCTGCGACTGCTGCAGCGCCGCCTCGAACTTCACCAGGTAGCCGCGCGTGTAGTCGATCACTCCGGCGTCGGTCGCCGTGCCGGCGGCCATGTGGCCCGGCACCACCACGCGCGGCTGCAGGGCCTTCATCTCGTCGAGCTGGGCGATCCAGGCCTGGCGCTCGGCGGGCTTTTGCGTATCGGCCGTCCACACGTGCATGTTGCCGAACAGCGCCACGTTGCCCACGATGGCGTGCAGCGACGGCACCCACACGTACGGGCGGTGCGCCAGCGGCCCGGTGGTGCCGCGCAGCTCCACGGCCTGGCCGTCCACGGTGAGCGTGGTGCCAGCCAGGGCCTCGGGCAGCACCGGCCGCGCGGGGGCGTTCACGCCCATCTTGGGGCCCCAGAACGCGAGCTTGCCCGCCATCTTGGCCTGGATCTTCTCGCGCACGGCGGGCGTGGCCACCACCTTGGCTTGCGGGAACAGGGCCTGGAGCGTCTCGGCGCCGAAGTAGTAGTCGGGGTCGGCGTTGCTCACCAGGATAGTGGTGAGCGTCTTGCCGCTGTCGAGCACGTTGGCGGCGATGCGGTAGGCGTCGGCGCGCGTGAAGCCGGTGTCGATCACCATCGCCTCCTTCTCGCCGCTCAGCAGCACGGAGTTGACGTGGAAGCTGTTCGCGTCGGCGTTGTAGACCGTGAGCTGCAGGGGCCCGGCGGCGTGGGCGGCGCCGAAGGCGAGGGCGAGCGTGGTGGAGAGCAGGGTGGTGCGCAAAGTCATGGAGAAGTCCGGTTGAAAAAACGATGGACAGGACTTTATTGCTTGAAACGGAACAGATAAACGCCTCAGAATGCGCTTGATTGTTTCTTTATTCGCGCAAATACCATGGACCGCCTCACCGCCATGCGCGTCTTCGCCGATGTGGCGCAGACCGGCAGCTTCACCGCCACCAGCGAGCGCCTGGCCCTGTCGCGCGCCATGGTCACGCGCCATGTGGCCGCCATGGAGCAGTGGCTGGGCGCGCGCCTGCTGCAGCGCACCACGCGCCGCGTGACGCTGACCGACGCGGGCGAGCAGTGCCTGCGCCGCTGCCAGCAGATGCTGGCCATCGCCCAGGAGGTGGAGGAGGAAACCGCCCCCGCCGGCGGCGCGCTGCGCGGGCAACTGCGGCTGACCTGCAGCATGTCCTTCGGCTACGCGCAGCTCGCGGCGGCGCTGGGCGACTTCCTGGTGCTGCACCCGCAGCTCCACGTGGACCTGAACGTGAGCGAGGGCGCGGTGAACCTGGTGGCCGAGCGCATCGACCTGGCCATCCGCATCAGCGCCGACCCCGACCCGGCCCTGATCGCGCGGCCGCTGGCCGTGTGCGAATCGGTGCTGGTGGCCGCGCCCGCCTACCTGGCGCGCATGGGGCGCCCGGCGCAGCCGGCCGACCTGGCTGCGCACCGCTGCCTGGGCCACGCCAACTTCGGCCGCAGCGAATGGCGTTTCACCCACGCGCAGGCCGGCGCACAGGCGGTGAGCGTGCCCACGCGCTTCACGGCCAACGACGCCGTGGTGCTGATGGCGGCGGCGCAGGCCGGCGCGGGCATCGCGCTGCAGCCCGCCTACCTGGTGCGGCCGCTGCTGCAGGTGGGCGCGCTGCAGGCGCTGCTGCCCGGTTGGGCGCCGCCGCAGCTTACGGTGTATGCGCTGTACCCGTCGCGCCGCCACCTGGCCCCGGCGGTGCGCGCGCTGCTGGACTTCCTGGTGCAGCGCTTCGCGGGCGCGCCGTGGTAGGTGCACCAAAAATGAGAGCTTCCAGCGCTTGTCCAGCAAGCGCTACGGCCTGATTTGGCTACAAGAATCAGCCCGGCGTGTGCCCGCCCGGCGGCGTGCGGAAGGCGACCATCAGCCGGTTCCAGCCGTTGATGGCGACGATGGCCAGCGACAGCTCGACGATCTCCGCCTCGGTGAACTGCGCGCGCACTTCGGCGTACACGCTGTCGGGCACCTGCGACTGCTCCACGCGCGTGAGCGCCTCGGTCCAGGCCAGGGCCGCGCATTCGCGCGCGTCGAACGCGCCGCTCTCGCGCCAGGCGTTGAGCAGGTGCAGGCGCCGGTCGCTCTCGCCGTGCTCGCGCGCCACGCGGGCGTGCAGGTCGAGGCAGAAGGCGCAGCCGTTGATCTGCGAGGCGCGCATCTTCACGAGTTCGTGCAGCTGCACGGGCAGGCTGCCGGCGTTCACGTGCTTCTGCAGGCCGTACATGGCCGCGTAGGCCGCGGCGTGGTTGCGCGGCAGGTCGATGCGCTGGGCATGGGGCATGGTGTTCTCCTGGGGGTGAAAAAAGGGGCCGGGCCGCGTGCGCGGCCCGTGGGCGCGGGGCTTACAGGCCGCGCAGCTTGTCGGGGTTGAGCACCGAGTACACGGCGCGGATGCGCACGCCATCGGTCTCGAAGGCCATCACCGAGCGCACGCCGCCAGCGTCGCGCAGCAGCAGGCCCGGCGCGCCGTTGACCTGCACGGGCTCGATCTGGTGGCCGTGCAGGTACACGCGCCACACGGCCGCGGCCAGGCGCGCGAGCGCGCGCGGGCCGCGCAGCACCTTGCTGGCTGCGCGCACCTTGCCGCCGCCGTCGGCGGTCCATTGCGCGTCTTCGGCAAAAAGGGCCAGCAGGGCGGCATGGTCCTGCGTGCGCATGGCTTGCACGAAGCGCGCGATGAGCGCGCGCGCCGCCTCGGGCGTGGCCGTGAAGCGGGCCTTGCGCTGGCGCACCTGGGTGCGCGCGCGGTGCACGAGCTGGCGGCACGCGGCCTCGCTCCTGCCCAGCACGGCGGCCACCTCGGCGTAGTCGCTGTCGAACACGTCGTGCAGCAGGAAGGCCGCGCGCTCGTCCGGCGTGAGGCGCTCCAGCACCACCAGCAGCGCCACCGACAGGTCGCTGGCCAGCTCGGCGCGGGCGTCGGCGGGCGGCGCCGCGTCGGGTGCGATCCAGGGCTCGGGCAGCCAGGGGCCGTCGTAGGCCGCGCGCTCGGTGCGTGCGGCGCGCAGGCGGTCCAGGCACAGCCGCGTGACGGTGGTCACCAGCCAGGCCTCGGCCGTGTGCACGCGTTCCAGGGGCGTGGCCTGCCAGCGCAGCCAGGCGTCCTGCAGCACGTCGTCGGCATCGGCGCGGCTGCCCAGCATGCGGTAGGCCACGCCGGCCAGGCGCGGGCGGTGC
Source organism: Acidovorax sp. YS12 (assembly GCA_021496925.1). Lineage (NCBI taxonomy): Bacteria > Pseudomonadati > Pseudomonadota > Betaproteobacteria > Burkholderiales > Comamonadaceae > Acidovorax > Acidovorax sp. YS12. The sequence goes on along the minus strand of CP053915.1, from coordinate 1,307,586 downwards.
TGCTGGAAGACGGCGGTGTGGCCGGCCAGTGGGGAAGGTATTGCGGGGTGCATGCCGGTAAGACGCACGGCGGCGGCGGTTTGTGACAGCGGCCGGGCATACTCGCGCCACTATACGCACGGACAGGGGGGAACATGGCAACGTGGGCGGCGCAGGCCCAGGGATTGGCGCAGGGGGAAACGCTGGTCTTCAGGACGGTGGATATGGTGCGCTGGCGCCAGGGCAAGGCCCAGCGCGCGGGCAATCCGTGGTCCTGGCTGGTGGGGGCGTCCTTGCTGGCGATGGTGGCGATCAACATGCACCTGGCCGTGCCGGCGTGGAAAGCGCAGCCCTGGCCCCGAGCGTTCACCGATCCCAAGTTCCTTGGCCTGGTGCTGGAGATCCTGCTGTGGTGTGCCGTGGGCCTGGGCCTGGGCGTTGCGCAGTGGGTCAGCGACCGGCGTGCGCTGGTGCTCACCGATTCCCTTCTGACGCTGCGCTATCCCTGGGCCTGGCTGGATCGGCAGATGGGCTGGAGCGTGCCGCTGCCCGTGGTGGCGCGGCGTGCGCGCTGGGTACCGCATCGGCCGCAGAGGGCCCAGGCGCCAGACCTTCTGCCGGCATTCGCGCTGGAACTGCCGTTGGCGGACAGCGCGCCGTGGCGCGCACTGGTGCCGCGCCGCCTCCTCAGCCCGGCGCAGTGGGCGCCGCTGCGCGATGGCGTGGACGTTTCCGGTCCTTGGCCCGCGCCCGCGACGCAACCCACGGCATGGCAGATGTTCCTGATGCGCACGCCGCCGGTCGATGCCGCGGCGCTGCGCGATCTGGACCGGCGCATGGCGCAACTGCCCTTGGTGCAGGCCTTGCAGCAGCGGGGCGTGGTGCTGCCTCGCTTGAGTGAAACGCAGGACTTTCCTTCCCGGCTCGAAACCTTCGGCCAGCTTGACCTTGCCCAGGTTCCGGCCCTGCGCCGGGGGCTCTGGGCCTTGCTGGCGCTGCTGGCGGCCAGCGTGCTGGCCCTGCTGGCCTGGGAGCGCTGGCAGTTCTTTGCCACGCCGTGGGCCTTGTATCTGGGGGCAGGGCTGGCCGGTACCGTCCTGGGTGCCGTGCTGCTGTGGCCGCGCGAGGTGGCGCACCAGCCGGGCATGGCGCAGGCGTCCGCACGGCAGCAGGCGCGGGCGGCAGCGGCCTTCATGGCGCTGCTCGGTGGGGCCATGGCGGCGTGGCTGGCGGGCGCTGCGCTGCCCTGGGCCGGGGCCGGGGCATGGCAGCCGCCGCGGGCCATGGCGTTCACCCTCGACAAGCGCACCCTCGACCCCGGCCCCATCGTGCTGCGGCCGGTGGCCGGGGCCGGGGTACCGCCCATCGAGATCAACACCGGCGTGTCGTTCTGGCGCCGCCAGGCGGATGGCGCGCAGTTCGTGCTGCCGGTGGCACGGATTCCCGGGGCCGGGTGGTGGGTGTACGACGGCCAGCCTCTCATCGACGCGCGCCGCCGCCCCGTGGACTGAATCCCCGCACCGCCGGCCAAAGCTGGCTACAATCGCCGCCCGGCACTGTTGCCGCCCATGGGTTCCCTCGCCCCCATTCACCAAAAAGGACTGCCATGCGTTCCATCCAGGCCACGCCGTCGCGCGTGCCGCTTTTCCTCTCCCTGCTGGTGGCGTTCCACATCGCCATCGTCATCGCCAGCAATTACCTGGTGCAACTGCCCATCACGCTGCTGGGCTTTCACAGCACCTGGGGGGCGTTCAGCTTTCCGTTCATCTTCCTGGCCACCGACCTGACGGTGCGGCTCATCGGCAAGCAGCCCGCGCGGCGCGTCATCACGCGCGCCATGCTGCCCGCGCTGGTGGCCTCGTACATCGTGGGCGTGCTGTTCCATGAAGGCCGCTTCAACGGCTGGGGCGCATTGGGTGACTTCAATGCCTTCGTCTTCCGCATCGCCTTCGCCAGCTTCGCGGCCTACGTGCTGGGGCAGTTGCTCGACATCCAGGTGTTCGACCGCATCCGCCAGCAAAGCCATGCCTGGTGGCTGGCGCCTGCGGCGGCCTCGGTGTTCGGGCAGGCGCTGGACACGGCGGCGTTCTTCTCCATCGCCTTCTGGCGCAGCCAGGACGCCTTCATGGCCGCGCACTGGGGCGAGATCGCCGTGGTCGATTACGTCATCAAGCTCACGGTGAGCCTGCTGCTGTTCGTGCCTGCCTACGGCGTGGCGCTGGCGGCCATCGTGCGCGCCATGCGTACGCCGCCCGCGCCGGCCGCGGCCTGAACAATTGCCCCAAGAAAAAACCGCCTGGCTTTGCAGCGCAGGCGGTTTGCTCATGTTTTGGTAGCTGCTGGCGCTTGCTAGGCAAGCGCTGGAGCCACTTTTTGGGCTTATTTCTTGGCGCCGCCGTCTTCCAGCTGCGCCAGCGCTGCGTTGCCGCCCAGCGACAGCAGGCCGGCGCGCGAGTACACGCCGAGCTTGTCGCGCGTGTCGGAGATGTCGAGGTTGCGCATGGTGAGCTGGCCGATGCGGTCCAGCGGGCTGAACGGCGCGTCTTCCACCTTTTCCATCGACAGGCGCTCGGGCGCGTAGGTCAGGTTGGGGCTTTCGGTGTTGAGCAGCGAATAGTCGTTGCCGCGGCGCAGCTCCAGCGTGACGGTGCCGGTCACGGCGCGCGCCACCCAGCGCTGGGCGGTCTCGCGCAGCATGATGGCCTGGGGGTCGAACCAGCGGCCCTGGTACAGCAGGCGGCCGAGCTTGAGGCCGTTGAGGCGGTACTGCTCGATGGTGTCCTCGTTGTGGATGCCGGTCACCAGGCGCTCGTAGGCGATGTGCAGCAGCGCCATGCCGGGGGCCTCGTAGATGCCGCGGCTCTTGGCCTCGATGATGCGGTTCTCGATCTGGTCGCTCATGCCCAGGCCGTGGCGCCCGCCGATGCGGTTGGCTTCGAGGAACAGCTCCACGGGGTCGGCGATTTCCTTGCCGTTGATGGCCACGGGCTGGCCTTCGTCGAAGGTGATCGAGACCTCTTCGGCCGGCACTTCGACCTCGGGCTTCCAGAACGCCACGCCCATGATGGGGTTGACGATGCGGATGCCGCTGCTGAGGAACTCCAGGTCCTTGGCCTCGTGCGTGGCGCCGAGCATGTTGCTGTCGGTGCTGTAGGCTTTCTCGGCGCTCATCTTGTAGCCGAAGCCCTCCTTGGTCATGAAGGCCGACATCTCGGCGCGGCCGCCGAGTTCGTCGATGAACTTCTGGTCGAGCCAGGGCTTGTAGATCTTCAGCGCCGGGTTGGTGAGCAGGCCGTAGCGGTAGAAGCGCTCGATGTCGTTGCCCTTGAAGGTGGAGCCGTCGCCCCAGATGTGCACGTCGTCCTCCTTCATCGCGGCCACCAGCATGGTGCCTGTCACGGCGCGGCCCAGCGGCGTGGTGTTGAAGTAGGTGATGCCGCCGGTGCTGATGTGGAAGGCGCCGGCCTGGATGGCGGCGATGCCTTCGTGCGCGAGCTGGGTGCGGCAGTCGATCAGGCGGGCCTGCTCGGCACCGTATTCCATCGCCTTGCGCGGGATCTCGTCGTAGTCGGCCTCGTCGGGCTGGCCCAGGTTGGCGGTGTAGGCGTAGGGCAGGGCGCCCTTGTTCTTCATCCAGCGCAGCGCGGCGCTGGTGTCGAGGCCGCCCGAGAAGGCGATGCCGACCTTCTGGCCGACGGGGAGGTTTTGCAGAATGGTTGCCATGGCGGTGTCGGATGCGATGGTGGGGGAATCAGCCGAAGTGGCAGATGTAGTGGTAGGCCTCGTTCACGCGGATGTCGAAGCTGGAGTTGCCAGGGATGCTGAACGTGTCGCCCGGGCCCGACTTCAGCCAGGCATCGGTACCCGCCAGGCGGTACTCGCAGCCGCCGGCCACGCACTCCATCACTTCGGGCGCGCCGGTGTTGAAGGTGAGCGTGGCGGGCAGCACCACGCCCACGGATTTCTTCGTGCCGTCGGGGTAGGTGATGCCGTGGCTCACGCACTTGCCGTCGAAATACACATTGGCCTGGGTGGTGACGGCGACGCCGTCGATGCTTGCGGTGGTCATGGAGTGGTGCGGGCTGGTGAAAACGGACAGAACCCGGGATTCTAGGCCCCAAAGACGAAGAGCCCCGCAAGGGGCTCTCGTGCAGCGGCGGGGGCCGTTTCAGCGCCAGTAGGGGTTGTAGTGGTGCGGGCGCTGGTAGTAGTTGTACTCGATGGTCACCGGCGGGCTCACGTAGGCGGCGGGCGGCTGCACCGGGTAGGTCTGCACCACGCCGGGCTGCGCCGGGTAGGTGTAGGCGTTGTTGGTCGAGTAGGTGTTGCCGTAGCCGGGCGAGGGCTGCACGCTCACCGGGATCCAGTTGCCGGGGTCGTGGCTCGTCTGCGTGCTGTACTGGCGGCCCGCGTATTCGTACACCACGTTGTAGCCCACGGTGCGGTTCTCGTAGTACGTCTCGGTATTGCAGCGCTGCACGTTCTGGTAGCGCGGCTGGCCGGTGCCCTCGATCTGGTTGCCCATCAGGGCCCCGCCGATCACGCCCAGCGCGGTGGCGGCCGCACGGCCGCTGCCGCCGCCGATGGAGTTGCCGATGGCGCCACCGGCAATGGCGCCCATGACGGCACCCGCGCCGCTGTTGGACGAGCCTGCGTACACCGTGTCGGTGCCGCAGACCTGGCGCGGTATGGCCACCTGCTGGACGATGGGGGTGGAGGAGAGCACGCGGCCCTGCTCCTGCGCGGAGGCTGCGCAGGCCGCACCGGCCAAAAGGATCAAGAGCACGGTCTTTTTCATGAGAGGTTCCTTCGTCAGTCCACCCATAACGCGCGATGGGTGCCAAGGGTTGAGCCAGTGTGCCTGCTGCGTGTCGGCGGTCGCGTAAAGCTGGGTAAAGAAATGCGAAACAAGCAAGGAATTGGAGTCAGGCCGGGCCGTGCAGTTCACTCCAGCGGGCGCTGTCGAAACCGGCGGTGATGGCGCCCGCGGGCCACTCGACCACGGGGCGCTTGATGACGCTGGGCTGCTCGCGCATCAGCGCCATGGCGCTGGCGGCGTCCTGCACGCGGGCCTGGGCTGCGGCATCGAGCTTGCGCCAGGTGGTGCCCTGGCGGTTGACGAGCTTTTCCCAGCCCAGGGCGGCAATCCATTGCGGCAGGCGCTCGGCGGGCACGCCCTGTTTCTTGAAATCGTGGAACTGGTAGTCCACGCCCTGGGCGCTCAGCCAGGCGCGGGCCTTTTTCACGGTGTCGCAATTGGGAATGCCGTAGACGGTGATGGTGGGGGGATTCATGCCCCCGATCATGCACTTGGCCCGGGCTCGGCGACAATCCCTCCCCGTATGCACACCCGATTCGACTCCCTGGACGGCTGGCTGGCGCACTGCGAGCGCCTGCACCCGCGCAACATCGACATGGGCCTGGAGCGCGTGCGCGCCGTCGCGCAGCGCCTGGGCCTGCACTTCGGCTGCCCGGTGATCACCGTGGCAGGCACCAACGGCAAGGGCTCGACCTGCGCCATGCTGGAAGCCGTGGCGCTGCAGGCGGGCTACCGCACCGGCGTCTACACCTCGCCGCACCTGGTGCATTTCGAGGAGCGCTGCCGCATCCATGGCGAGATCGTGCCGGTCGGCGACCTGCTGGCGCATTTCGAGGCCGTGGAGCGCGCGCGCACCGCGGGCGATGAAATTTCGCTGACCTATTTCGAGTTCACCACGCTGGCCATCCTGCACCTGATGAGCCAGTCGCGGCTGGACGTGGCCATCCTGGAAGTCGGCCTCGGCGGCCGACTGGATGCGACCAACGTCGTCGATGCCGACTGCGCGGTGATCACCAGCATCGACATCGACCACACCGAATTCCTCGGGTCCGACCGCGAAAGCATCGGGCGCGAGAAGGCCGGCATCATGCGCACCGGCCGCCCGGTGATCGTGGGCGACCCGATGGCGCCGCAGAGCGTGATCGACCATGCGCGCGAGATCGGCGCCGACCTGTGGCGCTTCGGCCATGACTTCAACTATTCCGGCGACAAGCAGCAATGGGCCTGGGCCGGGCGCGGGCGCCGCTATGCCGGCCTGGCCTACCCGGCGCTGCGCGGCGCCAACCAGCTGGTCAACGCCTCGGGCGCGCTGGCGGCGCTGGAGGCGCTGCGCGAGCGCCTGCCCATCAACGCCCAGGCCGTGCGTGCCGGGCTGGCGCTGGTGGAGCTGCCGGGGCGCTTCCAGATCGTGCCGGGCCAGCCCACGCTGGTGCTGGACGTGGCGCACAACCCGCATTCGGTGGCGGCGCTCACGGCCAACCTCGACGCCATGGGCTTTTTCCCCACCACGCACGCCGTGTTCGGCGCCATGGCCGACAAGGACCTGGCGCCCATGCTGGCGCGCATCGGCCCGGTGATCGACCGCTGGTATTTCACCAGCCTGCCCACGCCCCGGGCCGAGACGGCCGCCGTGCTGCAGCAGAAATGGAACGCCGTGCAGATGGCCGCGGGCGGGCGCCGGCCGGTCACCACCAGCCTGCACGCCAGCCCCGAGCAGGCGCTGGCCGCCGCCGTGGCCGCCGCCGACCCGGCTGATAGAATCGTCGTCTTTGGCTCGTTCTACACCGTAGGGGGCGTCCTGCAGCATGGAACGCCACGGCTGGAGGCCAAGCACTTGGCTTCGCCGCAGGCGCCTGCCGCGTAAAAGCGCATACTTTTCAGGCCACCCCTCGCGCGTTCCGCATTCCATGGCATTTTTCAAGTTTCCCTGGCCTGGCCGCAAGGAGCAGGACGAAAAGCCTGCCAAGCGCTCGCGCGCCCCCCAGGCCGAGAGCATCGAGGCCATGCGCAGGCGGGCGCGCCACCGCCTGATCGGCGCCACGGTGCTGGTGCTGCTGGGGGTGGTGGGCTTTCCGCTGCTGTTCGACACGCAGCCGCGTCCGGTACCCGTTGATATCCCCATCGAGATTCCTGACCGCAACAAGGCCCCCGCCCTGGCCGGCGGCGCCGGTACGCCGGGCGTGGCCGAGAGCCTGGCGGACGGCGAGGAGGTCGTGGCAGTGGCTCCGGCGCCTGCGGCCAGGCCGGCAATACCGGCGCCGCCCTTGCCGGTGGCCGTGCCCAAGCCGGAGCCGAAGCCCGCCGCAGCGCCCGTGCCCAAACCGGAGCCCAAGTTCGAATCGCGGCCGGAACCCAAGCCCGAGCGCAAGCCAGAGCCCAAGCCGGAACCGAAACCTGAACCCAAGCCTGCACCGGCGCCTGCGCGCTCCGACGATGCAGCCCGCGCGCGCGCGCTGCTGGAGGGGCGCAGCTTCGAGCCGGCGGCGGCCTCCGCCGCGGCCGCGCAGGAGGCGCGGTTCATCGTGCAGGTGGGGGCCTTCGGCGACATGGACAAGGCGCGCGAGGTGCGCGCCAAGCTGGAGCGCGCGGGCCTCAAGACCTATGCGCAGACGGTGGACACCAAGGATGGCAAGCGCACCCGGGTGCGTGTGGGGCCGTTCAACAACCGCACGGACGCCGACAAGGCGGCGGCGCGCATCAAGGGGCTGGATCTGCCGGCCTCGGTGCTGACACTGTAAGAGCCACAGGTTCTGACACCCGTGCCCCATGGCTGCCCTGGACTGGATCTTCGCCGCCGTGCTGCTGGCCTCGATGCTGATCGGCGCCTGGCGCGGCCTGGTGTTCGAGCTGCTGTCGCTGGCGGGCTGGGTGGTGGCTTTCTTCCTGGCCCAGTGGTGGGCGGCACCCATGGCGGCCTGGCTGCCCATGGGCGAGGCGCAGGACGCGGTGCGCCACGCGGCGGGGTTCGCCGTGGTGTTCGTGCTGGCGGTGTTCGCCTGCGGCTTCGTGGCCTGGCTGGCCAAGAAGCTGATCGAGGCCGTGGGCCTGCGGCCGGCCGACCGGGCGCTGGGCGCCCTGTTCGGCGTGCTGCGCGGCGGCCTGGTGCTGCTGGCGGTGGCGGCGGTGGCGGGCTGGACGCCGCTGCACGAGGCCGACTGGTGGCGGCAGTCGCACGTGGCGCCATGGATGGCGCAGGTGCTGCAGGGCCTGCGCCCGGCGCTGCCCGAGGAGTTCGGGAGGCATCTGCCTTCCTGAGGGCGCGCGAGCGTTCTCGCTTGGAAAGCCGGTGCGCCGCATACCGTGGCGGCTGGCGTGATACCTGCGGGCTTGTCCCGCAAACGAATGGAACCGGACCTATGTGTGGAATCGTTGGCGTTGTCAGTCATGCGCCCGTGAACCAGTTGATCTACGACGCGCTGCTGCTGCTGCAGCACCGGGGGCAGGATGCCGCGGGCATCGTCACCCAGCAGGAGCGCAAGTTCTTCATGCACAAAGCCAAGGGCATGGTGCGCGATGTCTTCCGCACGCGCAACATGCGGGCGCTGCCGGGCAACGTCGGCCTGGGGCAGGTGCGCTACCCCACGGCGGGCAGCGCCGCCAGCGAGGAAGAGGCGCAGCCCTTCTACGTGAACGCGCCCTTCGGCATCGTCATGGTGCACAACGGCAACCTGACCAACGCGCACACGCTGCGCCGCGAGCTGTCGGAGACCGACCACCGCCACACCAATACCGAGAGCGATTCCGAGGTGCTGCTCAACGTGCTGGCGCACGAGCTGGCGCGCGCCAGCCGCGGCGCGCCGCTGCGCAGCGAGGACATCTTCCAGGCCGTGCGCGCGGTGCACAAGCGCATCAAGGGCTCGTATGCCGTGATCGCGCTGATCGCCGGCTACGGTCTGCTGGCGTTCCGCGACCCGTTCGGCATCCGCCCGCTGTGCATGGGCCGCGGCAGCGACGGCACGGTGATGCTGGCCAGCGAGTCCGTGGCGCTGGAGGGCACCAGCCACGTGCTGGAGCGCGACATCGCGCCGGGCGAGGCGGTGTTCCTGCATACCGACGGCCGCATCGAGACGCAGCAGTGCGCCGAGAACCCGCACCTGAACCCCTGCGTGTTCGAGTACGTGTACCTGGCGCGGCCCGATTCGGTCATGGACGGCATCTCCGTCTACCAGGCGCGCCTGAACATGGGCGAGACGCTGGCCAAGCGCGTCATCTCCACCGTGCCGCCGGGAGAGATCGACGCCATCATCCCCATTCCCGAATCGAGCCGCCCCAGTGCCATGCAGCTGGCGCAGTTGCTGGGCATTCCGTACCGCGAGGGCTTCGTCAAGAACCGCTACGTGGGCCGCACCTTCATCATGCCGGGCCAGGGCACGCGCAAGAAGTCGGTGCGCCAGAAGCTCAACGCCATCGGCAGCGAGTTCAAGGGCCGCCGCGTGCTGCTGGTGGACGACTCCATCGTGCGCGGCACCACCTCCAAGGAAATCGTGCAGATGGCACGCGACGCCGGGGCGGTGAAGGTGTACCTGGCCTCGGCCGCGCCGCCGGTGCGCTACCCCAACGTTTACGGCATCGACATGCCGACCAAGACCGAGCTGGTGGCGCACGGCCGCACGGTGGAGGAAATCCGCCAGGTGATCGGCGCCGATGCGCTGATCTACCAGGACGTGCAGGCCATGAAGCAGGCCGTGGGCAAGATCAACCCGGCGGTGCAGGGCTTCGAGGCGTCGTGCTTCGACGGCTGCTACATCACCGGCGACATCTCCGACGCCGAGGTGACGGCGCTCAACGAAGGCCGCAACCGGGGCGAGGAAGAGGACGACGGCGACAGCTCGCGCCTGTCCCTGCCCAACGCGCAGGACTGAACGCATCGGGCGGCTGCTGCGAAAAGATGAGCGCCTGGCGCTTATCTTCAGGCGGTTTGCGCATTAAAGGATTCCTGAATCCTTGTGTATAAAGCGCTGGCAGCTCCTATTTTTGAAGCAAGGAATCCGACCGTGACTGAACCAACCCTGCCCCCGGGCCTGCACCCGGACACCCTCGCCGTGCGCGAGGCCGTGGAGCGCAGTCCGTGGGGCGAGCACAGCGAGGCGCTGTACCTCACCAGCAGCTTCGTGCAGCCCGACTGCGCCAGCGCCGCGCGCCGCTTCGCCAACGAAGAGCCGGGCTACACCTACAGCCGCACCGCCAACCCCACGGTCACGAGCTTCGAGCGCCGCCTGGCGGCGATAGAGGGCACCGAGTGCGCCGTGGCCACCAGCACCGGCATGTCGGCCATCCTGCTGATGGCGCTGACCATGCTCAAGGCGGGCGACCATGTGGTGGCCTCGCAGTCCATGTTCGGCTCGACCATCAAGCTGCTGGGCGGCGAGATGGCGCGCTTCGGCATCGAGACCACCTTCGTCTCCCAGACCGACGTGCAGGCCTGGCAAGCGGCGATCCGCCCGAACACGCGCCTGCTGTTCGCCGAGACGCCGACCAACCCGCTCACCGACCTGTGCGACATTGCCGCGCTGGCCGCGCTGGCGCACGCCCACGGCGCGCTGCTGGCGGTGGACAACAGCTTCGCCTCGCCCGTGCTGCAGCGCCCGGCGCAGCTGGGCGCGGACCTGGTGGTCTATTCGGGCACCAAGCTGCTCGACGGCCAGGGCCGCGTCATGGCCGGCGCCGTCTGCGGCAGCACGGCGCTGGTGGACAAGGTGATGGGCGCCTTCATGCGCAGCGCCGGACTCAACTTGGCGCCGTTCAACGCCTGGGTGGTGCTCAAGGGGCTGGAGACGCTGTCCCTGCGCGTCAAGGCGCAAAGCGCCGCGGCGCTGGAGCTGGCGCGCTGGCTGGAGGCGCACCCGAAGGTGGCGCGCGTCTACTACCCCGGCCTGCCCAGCCACGCCCAGCACGCGCTGGCCATGCGCCAGCAGGGCGGCCTGGGCGGCTCGGTCATCGCCTTCGACGTGGTGGGCGAGGGCGCCGAGCTGCTGCGCGCCAATGCCTTCCACGTGGCCGACAGCACGCGCGTGTGCTCCATCACGGCCAACCTGGGCGACGTGAAGACCACCATCACCCACCCGGGCAGCACCTCGCACGGCCGCCTGACCGAGGCGCAACGCCAGGCGGCGGGCATCGGCCAGGGGCTGATCCGCGTCTCCGTGGGACTGGAACACCTCGACGATTTGAAAGCAGACCTCAGCCGAGGACTGGACACATTGGCATGACCGCACACAAAGTACGCACCCGTTTCGCCCCGTCTCCCACGGGCTTCATCCACCTGGGCAACATCCGCTCGGCGCTGTACCCCTGGGCCTTTGCCCGCGCCAATGGCGGCGATTTCATCCTGCGCATCGAAGACACCGACGTCGAGCGCTCCACCCAGGCTTCGGTGGATGTGATCCTGGAGGGCATGGCCTGGCTGCAGCTCACCCCGGACGAAGGCCCGTTCTTCCAGATGCAGCGCATGGACCGCTACAAGGAAGTGCTGGCGCAGCTGCAGGCCGCGGGCCACGTCTATCCCTGCTACATGCGCGTGGAAGAGCTCGACGCCCTGCGCGAGCGCCAGATGGCGAACAAGGAAAAACCGCGCTACGACGGCACCTGGCGCCCCGCGCCCGGCAAGGTGCTGCCGCCCATCCCCGAAGGCGTCAAGCCCGTGCTGCGCTTCAAGACGCCGCAGGACGGCGTGGTCGCCTGGGACGACAAGTGCAAGGGCCGCATCGAGTTCCAGAACAGCGAGCTGGACGACCTGGTGATCGCGCGCCCGGATGGCACGCCCACCTACAACTTCTGCGTCTGCGTGGATGACATCGACATGGCCATCACCCACGTCATCCGCGGCGACGACCACGTCAACAACACGCCGCGCCAGATCCACATCTTCGAGGCACTGGGCGCCCAGGTGCCGGTGTTCGCCCACCTGCCCACCGTGCTCAACGAGCAGGGCGAGAAGATGAGCAAGCGCAACGGCGCCAAGGCCGTGACGCAGTACCGCGACGAAGGCTACCTGCCCGACGCCATGGTGAACTACCTGGCGCGCCTGGGCTGGAGCCATGGCGACGACGAAATCTTCAGCCGCGCGCAGTTCCTGGAGTGGTTCAACCTCGACCACCTGGGCCGCAGCGCCGGCCAGTTCGACGAGGCCAAGCTGCGCTGGGTCAACGCCCAGCACCTGAAGGCCCTGGATGACGCCCAACTGGCCACGCTGGTGACGCCTTTCGCCGAGCAGGCCGGCGTGCCGGCGGCCCAGCTCGACGCGCGCCTGCCGCGCATCTGCGGCCTGTTCAAGGACCGTTGCGAGACGCTGGCCGATCTGGCGGGCTGGGTGCGCCTGTTCTACGTGGACTCCATCGAGCGCAACGCCGAGGACTTCGCCAGGCACGTCACGCCCGCCGCCGAGCCCGCGCTGGCCGCTTTTGCCGCAGCCATCGAACAGGTCGAATGGAGCAAGGACGCGATCGCCGCGGCCATCAAGGACGTGCTCAAGGCCCAGGGCCTCAAGATGCCGCAGCTCGCCATGCCCGTGCGCGTGCTGACGCTGGGCACGGCGCACACCCCTTCGGTCGATGCGGTGCTGGAGCTGCTGGGGCGCGAAAAAATTTGCGCGAGATTGAAAAACCGTTGAGAACCTGTCTATAATTCGAGGCTCAGCAGATAACGATGTGGCTGTAATGGCTGTGTTAAATCTGAGTGGGGGTATAGCTCAGCTGGGAGAGCGCTTGCATGGCATGCAAGAGGTCATCGGTTCGATCCCGTTTACCTCCACCATTGAGAATTGAACGGAAGTTCTTAGGTTTTGACCCTATCGTCTAGAGGCCTAGGACATCACCCTTTCACGGTGAGTACCGGGGTTCGAATCCCCGTAGGGTCGCCAAGTTTGAAGCACTTGAAGCTCGCAAGAGCTGGCAACGCTTCCTGCCAGGAGTGGTAGTTCAGTTGGTTAGAATACCGGCCTGTCACGCCGGGGGTCGCGGGTTCGAGTCCCGTCCACTCCGCCAGATTCCCTTGGGGGTATAGCTCAGCTGGGAGAGCGCTTGCATGGCATGCAAGAGGTCATCGGTTCGATCCCGTTTACCTCCACCATTGAGAATTGAACGGAAGTTCTTAGGTTTTGACCCTATCGTCTAGAGGCCTAGGACATCACCCTTTCACGGTGAGTACCGGGGTTCGAATCCCCGTAGGGTCGCCAAGTTTGAAGCACTTGAAGCTCGCGAGAGCTGGCAACGCTTCCTGCCAGGAGTGGTAGTTCAGTTGGTTAGAATACCGGCCTGTCACGCCGGGGGTCGCGGGTTCGAGTCCCGTCCACTCCGCCACAGATTCATTCAACGCCGCAACGAGTTTCGTTGCGGCGTTTGTTTTTGTGCTGTCGCGTGCATTCAACCAGCGGCCTTGCGCAAAGCCTCCATCACCGCCGGTACCGGGTCTTTCTCGTACCCGGTTCTCCAGGGAGGGAGGGAGGCAGCGCAGTCATCACACGCGCTCCAGCACCAGCGCAATCCCCTGCCCGACACCAATGCACATGGTGCACAGCGCATAGCGCCCGCCCGTGGCCTGCAGGCGGTTCACCGCCGTGGTGGCCAGGCGCGCGCCGCTGGCGCCCAGCGGGTGGCCCAGGGCGATGGCGCCGCCCCAGGCGTTCACGCGTTCGTCGTCGTCCGGCAAGCCCAGCTGGCGCAGCACCGCCAGGCCCTGGGCGGCGAAGGCTTCGTTGAGCTCGATCACGTCCAGTTGCGCGAGCGCCAGGCCGGTCTGCGCCAGCACCTTCTGCGTGGCCGGCACCGGGCCGATGCCCATGAGGCGCGGCGCCACGCCCGCCACCGCCATGCCCACCACGCGCGCGCGCGGCGTCAGGCCGTGGCGCGCGGCGCTGGCCTCATCGGCCAATAGCAGCGCGCAGGCGCCGTCGTTCACGCCGCTGGCGTTGCCCGCGGTCACCGTGCCGTCCGGGCGCACCACGCCCTTGAGCCGGGCCAGCGCCTCCAGGCTGGTCGCGCGCGGATGCTCATCCTGGTCCACGACAAGGGCCTCGCCCTTCTTCTGCGCGATGTGCACCGGCACGATCTCGCGCGCCAGGTGGCCGGCCTGCTGCGCGGCCAGCGCCTTGCACTGGCTGGCCAGGGCCATGCGATCCTGCGCCGCGCGCTCGATGCCGAATGCCTGCGCCACGTTCTCCGCCGTCTCCGGCATCGAATCCACGCCGTACTGCGCCTGCATCAGCGGGTTGACGAAACGCCAGCCAATGGTGGTGTCATACACCGCGTTGGCCCGGCTGAAGGCACTCTGCGCCTTGGGCATGACGAACGGCGCGCGGCTCATGCTCTCCACGCCGCCGGCGATCACCAGGCCCGCCTCGCCCGCCTTGATGGCGCGCGCGGCGCTGCCCACGGCATCCAGGCCCGAGCCGCACAGGCGGTTGATGGTGGCCCCCGGCACCTCCATGGGCAGGCCCGCGAGCAGGCTGGCCATGCGGGCGACATTGCGGTTGTCCTCGCCGGCCTGGTTGGCGCAGCCGTAGAGCACATCGGCCACGGCAGCCCAGTCCACGCCGGGGTTGCGCGCACGCAGGGCCTTGAGGGGCAGGGCGGCGAGGTCGTCGGTGCGGAGGCTGCAGAGGGCGCCGCCGTAGCGGCCGAAGGGGGTGCGGATGGCGTCGCAGATGAAGGCTTGGGGCGTCTGAGGCATGGCAGGCGGGCAGTGCGTAAAAGGTGGCACCGATTGTTCGGCCTGGGCTGGGCTTTGACAATGGCAAAGAAAGTGGACATTCCGTCAAATGGTTTTGACCGATCCGCAGGGGCATGGGGAAGAATTTCTACTGTTTTTGGCCTCCAGCCCTTTGCCAGCAAGCGCTGGCAGCTCTCTTTTTTGATGCTGGGGAGGCGGGTTTATCCGCCCCGCCCAGGCGCATGCCGCGGCCGTGTAGACTGGCGGGTTTTTTGATCCGGCACGATGGCGCAGCGCACCAGCATTACCAGCTCGGCCCTGGTTCGTCTGCTGTCCAGCATGGGCGGCCCGCAGGCCCACGCCCGCACGGGCGCTTTTGCCGATGGCCTGAGCCAATGGACCGGCTGGACGGATGCCATCGCCCTGTCCTCCGCACTCGAACGCCCTGGCGCCGCCCTGCCCGTGGCGGCCGGCGAGGAGGCCGAGGCCCGCCATGCGGCCCAGCATGCCGCCTGTGAACAGCTACGCAGCCTGCTGGCCCAGGCCATTGCGCGCGAAACGCAGGCCGTGGGCCGCTCGCCGCTGGAAGCAGGGCTGGGCTTTGCCGCCTACCGGCAGTGCCATGTGGCGCGCCAGCAGGCCATGGAACTGGCCATTGCCCCGCTGCGCGAGCGCGTGCGCGCGGCCCTGGCCGCCTGCGGCCCGCAGCAGGCCCGCCTGGCTGCCGTGGACGCCGTCATGGCCCAGGCCCTGGCGCCACACGAGCGCCGCCTGCTGGGCGGCTTGCCTGGCTGGCTGGAAAAGCGCTGCCAGCGCCTGGGCCAGCAAGGCGTGCCCGAGGCGGTGCTGGCCGACACCCTGCGGCAGGAGCTGCAGGCCCTGCTGCTGGCCGAGCTGGAACACCGATTGCAACCGGTCGAGGGGCTGATCGCCGCCCTGCGTCCTTTCTCTACATCGCCTTCTCCATGAAGAAACCGTTTTTCGCCGCCGCATTCGCCACAGGCCTGGCCGTCGTAGGCTGGGTGGGCACGGGCTACCTCGCATCGCACCCGCTGGCGCTGGCCACCACGCTGCTCATTGCGGGCTTCTACGTGCTGGGGGCGCTGGAGCTGCTGCGCTTCATGCGCGCCACCGATGCCTTGCGCGGCGCCCTGCAGGCCCTGCAAGGCACGCCCGGGCGCCTGGCCGACTGGCTGGCGCCGCTGCCCGATGCCCTGCGCAGCGCGGTGCAACAGCGCATCGAAGGCACCCGTGCCGCGCTGCCCGGGCCGGTGCTGGCGCCGTACCTCAGCGGCCTGCTGGTGCTGCTGGGCATGCTGGGCACTTTTGCCGGCATGGCCGTGGCGCTGAACGGCACCGGTGCCGCGCTGGAAGGCGCGCAGGGGCTGGCCGCCATTCGCGATGCGCTCTCGGCCCCGGTGCGCGGCCTGGGCCTGGCCTTCGGCACCTCGGTGGCGGGCGTGGCGGCTTCGGCCGCCCTCGGGCTGATGACCGCGCTGGCGCGGCGCGAGCGCATCCAGGCCGCGCAGCAGCTCGACGCGGCGATGGCCACGGCCCTGCGGCCGTTTTCCAGCCAGCACCAGCGCGAAGCCCAACTGCACCTGATGGAGCAGCAGGCGGGCCTGCTGCCCGGCGTGGCCGAACGCATCCAGGCCTGCATGGACGCGCTGGAGCGCCAGCAGCAGGCCCTGGGCGAGCGCCTGCAGGCCGAGCAGACGCGCTTCTACCGCGATACCGAACAGGCCTTCCAGGGCCTGGCCACGTCCGTGCAGCACACCCTGAGCCGCAGCGCCGCCGACAGCGCCGAGCGTGCCGGCGCCGCGCTGCAGCCCGCGGTGCAGGCCGCCCTGGCGGGCCTGGCGCAAGAAAGCACGCGCCTGCAGGACGCCATGGCCGGGCAACTGCGCCAGCAGCTCGACGGGCTGGCCTCCCAGTGGGGCCAGGCCACGGCGGCCACCGCCGCCCATTGGCACGACGCCCTGGCCGCGCACCAGCAGGCCCATGCCGCGCACAGCCAGGCCTTGGGCGCTGCGCTGACGCAGTTCACCGAGGGCTTTGCGCAGCATGCCCATGCCTTGGCGCAGCGGCTGGCGCAGCAGTCCAGCGCGCAGACCGAGGCGCACAGCGCGCGCTGGGAGGCCGCGCTGGCGCAGCAGAGCCAGCAGGCCGGGCAACTCGCGGCGCAGCAGCAGCAGGCGCTGCAGGCCGCCACCGACGGCCTGGCGGGCCACGCCGCCGCCCTGCAGACCACGGTGGGGCAGGCGCACGAAGCGCTGCAGGCCCGCTGGGCCGCGCAGGATGAAACCCGCCTCGCGGCCTGGACCCAGGCCCTGCAGGCCCAGGCCGCCGCCCTGCAAACCCAGTGGCAAACGCACGGCACCCAGGCGCAGGCCCAATTACAGCAGGTGCACGAGGCCCTGGCGCACACGGCGCAGGCCCTGCAGACTCAGGGCGAGGCCCAGGCCCAGCAGCTGGCCGACACCCACGCCCAGCGCGCTGCGCAGGACGAGCAGCGCCTGGCCGCCTGGACCCAGGCCCTGCAGGCGCAGGCGGCGGCCCTGCTGGCCCAGTGGCAGGCGCACGGCGCCCAGGCCCAGGAGGAGATGCGGCAACTGCATGAAACCCTGGCGCGCACGGCGGACCACGTCACCGCCCAGAACGAAGCCCAGGCGCAGCGCCTGCTGGACGGCCTGGCCCAGCGCGCCGCGCAGGACGAACAGCGCCTGGCGGCCTGGACCCAGGCCCTGCAGGCCCAGGCCCAGGCCCTGCGCACGCAGTGGCAGGATGGCAGCGCCCAGACCCAGGCGCAGCTGCAGCAACTGCAAGACACCCTGGCCCGCGCGGCCCACGACATCCACACCCAGGGCAGCGCCCAGGCCCGGCACCTGCTGGACGGCCTGGCCCAGCGTGCCGCGCAGGACGAACAGCGCCTGGCGGCCTGGACGCAAACCCTGCAGGCCCAGGCCGTGCAGCAGCACGAAGCCCTGCGCCAGACCGCCGCCGAGGCCACGGCGCAGCAGCAGCAGGTGAGCGCGGCGCTGGCCGATGCGGCGGGCGAGATCACGCGCCAGCTCCATGCCCAGGCGCAGGGCACCCTGGGCGAGGTGGCCGCCTTGCTGCAGGCCGCGGGCGAGGCGCCGCGCGCCGCCGCCGAGGCCATGGGCGAGCTGCGCGCCAAGCTGGCCGACAGCATGGCGCGCGACGACGCCATGCTGCAGGAGCGCGGGCGCATCCTGGAGGCGCTGGCCGCGCAACTGGAAGCCGCGCGCGCCGCTGCCACCGCGCAGCGCAGCGCCATCGACGCGCTGGTCCAGGCCGCCACGGACATGCTGGCGCAGGTCCAGGCGCGATTCGAAGGCACGCTGCAGGCCCAGGCCGCCCAGATGGAGGGCGTGGGCGCCCAGGTCGGCGCCAGCGCCGTTGAGGTGGCCAGCCTGGGCGAGGCCTTCGGCGGCGCGGTACAGCTCTTTGGCGACGCCAACGCGCAGACGCTGGCGCAGCTGCAGCGCATCGAGGCGGCGCTGGCCCAGTCGCTGGCGCGCAGCGACGAACAACTCGACTACTACGTGGCCCAGGCGCGCGAAGTGATCGAGCTGAGCGTGGGCGCGCAAAAGCAGATCATCGACGCGCTGCAGCAGCTGGCCGCCGCGCGCGGCGAGGCGGCGGCATGAGCGGCGACGCGCTCGAAGACGGCCTGGAAGGCAGCGTGCCCGTCTGGGCCGCCTTTGGCGACCTGATGGCCGGGGCGCTGGGGGCGTTCGCGCTCATCCTGGTGGCGGCGCTGGGCATGCAGATGGAGCTGGCCGAGCGGCTGCGCACCGAGCAGGCGCAGCGCGCCGAGCAGGCGCAGCGCCTGGTCAGCCTGGAGCAGGCGCTGGCCGGCCCGCTGGCCGCCGGCCGCGTCACGCTGGCCCATGGGCGCATCGGCATCAGCGGCAGCGTGCTGTTCGCCTTCAACTCCGACGAGCTGCAGCCCGAAGGGCGGCAACTGCTGCACAGCCTGGCGGGCCCGCTGGCGGCCTACCTGCGCCAGCGCGGCGAGATCCTCATGGTCAGCGGCTTCACCGACGACCGGCCCATGCGCGGTGGCGCAGGCGGGGCGGCGCGCTTTGCCGACAACTGGGAGCTGTCGGCGCAGCGCGCGCTCACCGTGACGCGCGCGCTCATCGACGAAGGCATCCCCGCATCCAGTGTGTTTGCCGCCGCCTTCGGCGCCGAGCAGGCCGTGGCCTCGAACCACGATGCCGCGGGCCGCGCGCTGAACCGCCGCGTGGAGATGGCGCCCATGCCGCGCCCCGCGCGCGAAGGGGCTGCGGCGCCATGAGCCTGGACGACAGCGCCGCGCCGCGGCCGGGTGCCGCGGCGGTGCGCCAGCTCTGGGCCGAGGCCCTGGCGCGCCGCGCCGCGGCGCAGCCCGAGCCGGTGCGCCGCAGGCTCGCGGTGCGGCTGGCGGCGCTGGAGCAGGGCGGGGCGGTGGCTGCCGTGCCGCAGGCGGCGGCGCCCGCCCCGGTGCGCGGGCCCCTGGGCCGCCTGGCCGATGCGCTGGCACGGGGCGATGCAGGGCCCGCCACTCCGGCGGCCATGGCATCCGGCCTTTGCGCTGCGCCCGAGGCCGCGCTGCCCGAGCTGCAGGCGCTGCAGCGCTTTCGCGCCACCTGGTCGCGCCTGGCGGCCGAGGAGCGCGTGCAGCAGGCGCTGGCCCATGTGCCGCCGCAGGCCGGGCCGCTGAATTCGAGCCATCTGGTGTACCGGGCCCTGCTGCTGATGCGCGAGACCGCGCCCGAGTACCTGCAGCGCTTCGTGCCCTATGTCGATGCGCTGCTGTGGCTGGAGCAGATGCAGGCGCCTGGCGTGCCGCCACCTGTGGCGGCGCGGCGCAAGGCAAAGGGCAAGCCTGGGAAGGGGCGTTCGGCTTGAGAGCCGATGGATGCTGCGGTTTTTGTAGCTGGTTGCGCTTGCTGCGATTGGGTTGGGGGCTGTTTTGATGCTTGTGGTGGGTTTGCTTTCCGGGGCCGGGACTCGCCCCGGCGGGCGACTTCCTTTTCTTGCTCGTGCAAGAAAAGGAAGCAAAAGAAGCACGCCCCTGCTGCCCGTATCCCCTTCGCTTCGCTCCGGGGCAGCCTGCGGTGCTCGGGCGTGGGGCGGTGCCGCGTAACTCACTGCGCGCTACGCGCTCCGTTCAAACAGACGCGGCAAGTCAGATCACGAAGCGCGTGTGTCCTGCGGCACACGCGCCCGCCCCACGCCCTGCGCTCCTCGGTACGGCCAGAAGGGGTTTGAAGCCCCACACGGGCCATCGCTGCGCTCGGCCCCCAACACGCAGGCGCTGCGCGCCGCGAAGTCCAGGCCGAGCGCAGCGATGGCCCGTGTCGTCTCCACCCCCTTTCAGGCTGCGCCTGGGGCGAGGCGGTGGCGGGGTGGCATGCGCGAAGTCGCGCATGCTTCGTGAACTGACTCGCTGTGGCTGTTTGAGCGAAGCGCCGCAGGCGCGCAGCGAGTTCCGCAGCGCACCCCGCCAGCGCCTCGCCCCAGGTTTGCCCCGTAGCGCAGCGAAGGGGTCGCAGACTGCGGGGCTCGTTTCTTTGGGTACTTTCTTGCCGCGCGGCAAGAAAGTACCTCGCCCGCCGGGGCGAGTCCCGGCCCCGGAAAGCAAACCCAAAAACACAGCCAAAACCGCAGCAAACCCAAGCCCAGCAAGCGCAACCAGCTATCAAAAAAGCTCAACCCTGCCGCAGGTAGGTGACGAAGCGCAGCGGCAGCCCGCTGGCGCTGACCAGGCTTTCGCGCGCCGTCTCCCGCCATTGCGGCCCCAGCTCGGGCGCGTAGGCGTCGCCGTCGAAGTCGCGCCCGATCTCGGTGACTTCGACGCGCTGGGCCAGCGGCAGGGCCTGGGCGTAGATCTGCGCGCCGCCGATCACCCACGCCGTCGCGGCGTGCTCGCACATTTGTAGCGCTTCGCGAAGGCTGGGAGCGCGCTGGGCGCCTGTTTCATGCCAATCCGGCTGGCGCGTGACGACGATGTTGGTGCGCCCCGGCAGCGGGCGGAAGCGCGGCGGGAGCGAGTCCCAGGTCTTGCGGCCCATGATGACGGGGCTGCCCTGCGTGAGCCGTTTGAAATGCGCCATGTCTTCCGGCAGGTGCCAGGGCATGGTGCCGTCCTTGCCGATGACGCCGTTGGCCGCGCGGGCGTAGATGAGTGCGATTTCCATGGGGTGACTCCAGTCGGTATCTCTCAGCAGCCGCCCGCGAAGGACACGGACAGCTCCTGCACCAGCCGGGACTGGTAGCGCACGGCGAAACGGTAGCCGCGCAGGAATGGCTGGCAGGGCCTGGCCTCTTCGCTCGACGCCAGGCCGGCGTTGCCCCAGTGCTGGGCAATGGCACGGCGCAGCTCCGTGGGCGTGTAGCGGGGAAACGGCGGCGCCGTGGTGGGCAGCGCCTGGGGGGCTATCACGAATTTCTTGCCGACGCGCGCCAGGGGCACTTCCGGCCCCTGGCCCTGCTTCCAGCGGTCCAGTTCGATGTGTGGCCCTTCGTAGTCGCAGTGCATCACGGAGATGGCACGCACGCTGACGGTGAAATCGCCGAGCGCCGCATGCTTTTTCGGCGTGATGGCCAGGTGCGTCATGGCGCCGATCAGCTCTCCCCCTGGTTCTTCTTCGTAGCGGAACGCAGCCGTGGAGGTGCGGCCGACCTCGGCGATGGGCTGCGCGCCCGCATACACCGCGATGCTGCGAAACGGCATGGCATCGGCCGCCTGCGCGAGCTGTCTGGCGCATTGCCGGAGTCTGGCGAGGGTTTGCGGGGTGACGAAGTTGATGGGCCGGTCCCAGGCGCGCAGGTGCATGCCGGGGAAGGCTTCGCGCAAGGTGACGAATGCGCCCTGGTGAAAGACCAGGAGGTCGCTCGTGTCGAGCCGGGCGCTCACGCCCGGCAGGCCGCAGGCGGCCCCGGGGTCGATGCGGACGTTGTAGTAAAGGCGGCCGTCGCCGGTTTGCCCCTCGGGGTTGCCCGCGTACTGGCCTTCGTACAGCGGGTCGGCCTCGGCGTGCAGGGTGGCCGTGCCGTCCTGCGTGTCGATCGACAGCACGCGCGCCACCCGGTAGAAGGTCGATCCGCCCACCACCAGGCGGCCTTCCAGGGTTGCGGCGACCGCTTCCAGTCCGGCTGTGCTGGCGGGGGCCGCGTACGTGCTGCCCGCCAGGAGGCCGGCCAGCAGGGCGGAGGCGAGGTGGCGGCGCAAGGCGCTACACCGCCACGGGGGCTTTGATGGCGGGGTGGTGCTCGTACCCCAGGATCTCGAAGTCTTCATAGGCGTAATCGAAGATCGAGTCCGGGCGGCGCTTGATGTGCAGCCGCGGGTAGGCGTAGGGCGCGCGAGCCAGCTGCGTCTGCACCTGCTCGAAGTGGTTGCTGTAGATGTGGCAGTCGCCGCCGGTCCAGATGAAGTCGCCCACCTGCAGGTCGCACTGCTGCGCCAGCATGTGGGTCAGCAGGGCGTAGCTGGCGATGTTGAAGGGCACGCCCAGGAAGATGTCGGCGCTGCGCTGGTAGAGCTGGCACGACAGCCGCCCCTCGGCCACGTAGAACTGGAAGAACGCATGGCAGGGCATGAGCGCCATTTTGTCCAGCTCGGCCACGTTCCAGGCGCTCACGATGATGCGGCGCGAGTCGGGGTTGCTTTTCAGCGTGTCGACCACCTGCTGGATCTGGTCGATGTGGCCGCCGTCCGGCGTCGGCCAGCTGCGCCACTGCACGCCGTACACGGGGCCCAGGTCGCCGTCGGCGCGCGCCCATTCGTCCCAGATCGTCACGCCGCGCTCGCGCAGCCAGTGGTTGTTCGACGAACCCGTGAGGAACCACAGCAGCTCGACGATGATGGACTTGAGGTGCACCTTCTTCGTTGTGACCAGGGGGAAGCCTTCGCTGAGGTCGAAGCGCATCTGGTGCCCGAACACGCTGCGCGTGCCCGTGCCCGTGCGGTCGCCCTTGGCCACGCCGTGGGTGAACACGTGGCGCATGAAATCTTCGTACTGCGAGCGGACGGGGCGGGGGCTGGACATGGGCGAAAGACCTGCGGGCGGAGCGCGCGGGCACCGTGCCTGCGCTGCAAGGCCGCGATTCTAGGCCCCTGGGGTCAGGCACCCGGGCGTTGGGCGTCCGGTGTTCCTATAATCGAGAATGGTTCTTAATTCATAGGTATGCCCGCCGATTCCCACCCCCTGCACGCGCTCTACAGCCACCACCATGGCTGGCTGCAGGCATGGCTGCGGCGGCGCCTGGGCTGCGCGCAGGATGCCGACGATCTGGCGCAGGACACCTTCGTGCGCCTGCTCGCGCGCCCGGCCCAGGCCGTCGCGCCCGAGGTGCTGCGCGCGCCGCGCGCCTACCTCACCACCGTGGCGCGCGGCCTGCTGGTGGACTTCTGGCGCCGTGGCGAGCTGGAGCGCGCCTACCTGGCCGATTTGGCCGCGCAGCCCGAGGCGCTGCACCCTTCGCCCGAGGAGCGACTGGCCGCGGTGCAGATGCTGCAGGTCGTCGATGCGCTGCTGCACGGGCTCACGCCCAAGACCCGTGCCGCCTGGCTCATGAGCCGGCTCGACGGCCTCACGCACGCCGAGATCGCGGCGCAGCTGCAAGTCTCCGTGCCGCGCGTGCGCCAGTACCTGGCCAGCGCCATGCGCCATGCCTATGCGCTGCGCTTCGGGGTGGCGCCGTGACCACCGTGCCGAGCGCAGACGCGCAAGCCGTGCCCGTGCCCGCCAAGGTGCTGGGCGAGGCCATCGACTGGCAATTGCGCGAGGCCGAAGGCCCGCCCGGCCATGACCCCGAGGCCCTGCGCCGCTGGCTGGACAGCCACCCCGACCACGCGCGCGCCTGGCGAATGAAAGGGACTTCCCCGTCCCAAGCGCAGCGCGCATTTGCGCAGAACGGCAACCAAGTGCCACGATGGGAAGTGCAATCTCTCATCAACACGCTTGTTTTATGGAAGGGGAAGTCCATGACCATCGTAACCGTAGGAATCGACCTGGCAAAGAACGTCTTCGCCGTTCACGGTGTGGATGCAGCAGGTAAGCCCGCGCTGGTGCGCCCCAGCGTGGCCCGAGACAAACTGCTGGAACTCATCGCCGCCTTGCCCCCGTGCCTCATCGGCATGGAAGCGTGCTCCGGCGCACACCACTGGGCCAGGGAATTCGACAAGCTCGGCCACACCGTGCGCCTGATGGCCCCCAAGTTCGTCGCCCCCTACCGCCTCTCGGGCAAACGAGGCAAGAACGATGCCGCCGACGCTGCGGCGATCTGCGAAGCTGTCACCCGGCCCCAAATGCGCTTCGTGCCCCTCAAGACCATTGAACAACAAGGCCAGTTGATGGTGCACCGCGCCCGCCAGGGCTTCGTGGAGCAGCGCACCGCCACCCTCAACCGCATCCGGGGCCTGCTGTCGGAACTGGGCATCGTGCTGCCCCTGAAGGCCGCCACCGTGCGGCGCGAAGCATTGGCCCACCTCGAAGACCTGCCCGGCTGGGCCAACACCGTCATCGGCGACCTGCTCAGTGAAGTCACCGGGCTGGATGAACGCATCGCCGAATACGACCGCCACATTGCCTTCATGGCCCGCCACAACACGCAGGCACGGCAGTTGATGCAACTGAGCGGCATAGGCCAGACCACCGCCATGGCCCTCATCAGCACCGTGGGCAACGGCCACGACTTCGCCTGCGGGCGCAGCTTCAGCGCCTGGCTGGGCCTGGTGCCCGGGCAATACAGCTCGGGCGGCAAACAGCGCCTGGGGCGCATCACCAAGGCAGGAGACGCCTACCTGCGCAGCCTGCTCGTGATGGGAGCGCGGGCCGTGCTGGCTGCCGCCATGAACCCCCGAGCGCCCAAGCAAGACAGCCTCAGCCGCTGGGCACGCAGCCTGGCCGAGCGCCGGGGCTACTGGCGCGCGGTGGTGGCGATAGCGGCCAAGAACGCACGCATGTGCTGGGCCGTGCTGCAAAGGGGGGAGAACTTCAAGATGCCCGCCTGAGCCGATCAGGCCAGGCAAGACAAACAACGCAAGCAAGACAAGCCCAACAGATCAGGAATCCGCCGCGTGAAGGCAGTCGTTGATGTGCAAAAGGTTGGACCTGCGCCGGGGAATGCTCGGTTAACTGGAGGGGAGCCATGGGAGAGATCCCAAGACCCGACTAACGAATGGAGCCCCCGGCGCGCGTCTTTCATCAGGGTTTGCTGCCGACACAGAAGGTAGCGCTAATGACCGTTTGTAGTCACGCCGTCCGCACCGTTTGCCAAGAAGCATCGACGCGCTGCACGCACAAGGCTGGGAACTGAGCTGAAACCGTTGAAGACCATGCCTGGGTCTATCGCTGCGCGATAAACCCAGGGAGAGGTATTGCTTGCGAATGTGGGGAAGCCCTTGTAGCCAGTTGAACCAGCTCGGCGCCGAGCTGGACGCGCGCCTGGCCGCCGTGCGCGGCCCGGCGGCGCGCCAGGCGCTCACCCGCCCCGCGGCCGCGCGCCGCCGCGCGGCGGCCATCCTCGCCATGGCCGTGGCGGCTGCTGCGGGCTGGGGCGTGCTGGAGCGCTACCAGCCCACCGCGCACTTGGTGGCCGACTACCGCACCGGCACGGGCGAGCGCCGCGCCGTCACGCTGCCCGATGGCACCGTGCTGCACCTGGACACGCGCAGCGCCGTCGATCTGGCCTTCGACGCCGCGCGCCGCGCCATCGTGCTGCGCGCCGGCCAGGTGGCCATCGAAACCGCGCATGCCGATGCCGGGGAGCAGCGCCCCTTCGTCGTCATCGCGCCCGGCGGCAGCCTGCGCGCCCTGGGCACGCGCTTCACCGTACAGGCCCAGGAGGAGGGCGGGGGCGCCGCCAGCCGCGTCACCGTCACCCAGTCCGCCGTGGCTGCCCGCCCGGCGGATTGCGCCGCCGACCCGGCCCGGCCCTGCGCGGGCGAGCGCATCGTGCGCGCCGGCCAGACCGCGCTGCTGCGCGGTGGCCGCGTGGACGCCCCCGAGGCTGCGCCGCCCGAGCCCGACGCCTGGAAGGACGGCATGCTGGTCGTCGAGAACCAGCCCCTGGCCGACGTGGTGGCGCAACTCGCCCGCTACCGCCCAGGCCGCCTCGCCGTTGATCCGCGCGTGGCGCACCTGCGCGTCACCGGCACCCTGCCGCTGGCCGACACCGACCAGGCCCTGCTGGCCCTCACCGCCGCCGTGCCGGTGGAGGCGGCCTACGCCACGCGCTGGTGGGTGACGCTGGAACCCCGGCAGTGAATTCATAGCCAAATTGGCCTTTAGCGCTTGCTGGTAAAGCGCTGGAAGCTATGAATACAAGAGCAATCTGCTGTTTCAGACAGGAATCAGGCGCAGCGCCCCGGCGCCGCCCTGCACGGCGGTGGTTACCAGCCGCCGGTCGAAAGTCGCCAATTGCCCTCCATGCGCCTGCGCCAGCGCCAGAAGGTAGGTGTCGGTGACCTGCGCGGCATCCAGCAGCCGGGTAGCGTCCACCAGGGCAGGGTTGGTCAAGCTGATGTCATCCGCCCAAAAGCAATGCCCCGGCAGGTTGCGCAAGCCCGCCAGCAGCCCCGCAACCAAGGCCGGAGAGCCGGGCGAATTGGGATAGCGCGGATGGCCCACGATGCGCAGCAGCCCGTTTTCCGTCAACGGGCAAGTCGCCCATGCCGCATGTCCCTCGCCAGCGAACCAGGCATGCGCCGCATCGTGCTGCACGTGGTGCGAATCCACCAGCGCGATCAACACATTCACGTCCAGCAGATATGCCGCAGTCATGGCAGCTCGTCACGCAACTGGTTGACCAGCTCGGGCGTCACCACGGCAGCATCCTTGCCCGCCGGAACGGCCAGCAACGGAATGCCATTGCGGCTGCGCGCCGGAGCAGCCAGCCCGCCCTGCGCCTTCTGCATCAGCAGCGCCTGCCGCGCCAACGCGGAAATCACCTCGCCCACGCTCTTGTGCTCGCGCTGGGCGTGGTGGCGGGCGGTTGCCAGCACATCGTCATCAATGGTGAGGGTGGTTCGCATCAGGGCCTCCGGTTTCGGGAGCATCAAACATCACGCATCATATCAATGCAGATGGGTGAAAGTTTTTTTTCGCACCCCCTCTCACTTTTCCGTTCTCGTTCGGCAAGAGGAGCAAGACCGGCTCGCCGGTCCCGCAGCACCGCGTGCCCCTTGTGGGCGCACGGCCTTCCTTCATGCTTTTCGGAGTCCGATCCGTGACCATCAGAATCTTGCCGCCAGCCGCCCCTTTCCGCCCGCGTCCCGGCACCGCTGCCTTGCTGCTGGCGCTGGGCAGCAGCGGTTTCTTGCTGTCCGAGGCGCATGCCCAGGCTCCCGCCGCCGCAGCAGCCGAGTCCGTGCGCGATTACGATCTGCCCGCCGGCGCGCTGGCCGCCACGCTGAACCGCATCGCGCGCCAGGCGGGACTGGCGCTGACGATGGAGGCCCAATTGGTCGAGGGCCGCAGCGCCGCGCCCGTGCGCGGGCGCTTGAGCGCCACGCAGGCGCTGCGCCAGGCGCTGGCCGGCTCGGGGCTGGAACTGCTGGCCACCACGGGCGGGGGCTATACGCTGCGGGCGGCGCCCGCCGCCGCGTCCGCGCCAGCCGTGCCTGTGCCCGTGCCGAGGCAGGCACAGGCCACGCTCTCCGAAGTGCGCGTGACTGCCGCGCAGCAGGGCGAGGCCAGCACCTCGTACCGCGTGCAGCGCGCATCGGCGGCCACCAAGACCGATACGGCCCTGATCGACACGCCCACATCGGTGACGGTGATCACCGAGGCGGTGATGCGGGACCAGATGGCTCAGACGGTGGATGAGGTGCTGCGCAACGCCTCATCGGTCACGCCCTGGGCGACGACGGGCAACGTTGGCAGCACGGGCGCCAACAGCCTTCGGGGGTTCTACACGGGCGCGGCCTACAAGGATGGGTTGCGCATCAATTCGATTGGCAATCTGCCGCTGGACAACATCGAGACCGTGGAAGTGGTGAAAGGCCCTGCCTCGGTGCTGTACGGCAGCATCCAGCCCGGCGGGCTGCTCGCCTACACGCGCAAGAAGCCGCAGGCAGAGTCCTATCGCGCAGTCTCGGTCACGCTGGGCTCCGAGGCATACAAGAAGCTCAACGCAGACCTGACCGGGCCGCTCGGCGCATCGGGAGAACTGTCGTACCGGTTGATCGCCGCAGGGCTCGATACCAACCTGCACATCGACTACGCGCAGCAGAAGTCCCATTTCATCGCGCCCTCGCTGCGCTACCAGAATGCCGACTGGCTGGTGGACGCGGGGTTGGAATACGGGCGCGAGCAAAGCACCATGGGCTACGGCGCGCATCCTTTCGTCAATGGCAGGCCGGACACCAGCCTGCCGCGCACGCTTTTCCTGGGACACCCCGACAACATCCGCAAGCAGGGCGACGACATGGCCTATGTGCAGGCCACGCGCCGGTTCGCGCCGGATTCCAGTGTCACGGCCACCTACAGTCATGCCAGGTCAACCCACGAGTCGTACAGCTACCGGTTTGGGGACTACGACCCGGCCACCCGCCTCTACACCATGTACGGCACGGCGGTGCTGCCCACGGTGAACAACGATGAGCATGCCTTCGAGCTGCGCGGCACCCATGGCTGGACGCTGGGCGGCACGCGCAACACGCTGACGGCGGGCGTGGAAGCGCACAACCGGTTCTCCAACTACCGGGAGTGCACGAGCTACTTCCTGAATGCCTACACCGCATCCATTGACGCGCCGGACTACAGCCGCTCGCCGCTGGACATGCTGCGCGACTGTAGCCCGGCCACCGGAGTTACGCGCTATGACGGCCAGGACAACCGTCTGCGCGAACGCGCCGTGTTCGTGCAGAACGTCAGTTGGATCACTGAGCGCCTGCAAGCACAGACGGGCTTGCGCTACACCCGCGTTGCAAGCGAGAGCCGCAACACCACGAAGCACACCATCAATTCCGCGCAGAAGGACGGTGCTGTTACCGGTAGCCTGGGGCTGTTGTACAAGGCCGCGCCGGGGCTGTCGCTGTACGGTAGCTACGCCGAATCGTTCGAGCAACTGGTGGGCCGGCGCTTTGACGGCGGTACCTTCGAGCCGACCGAGGGGCGGCAGGTGGAGCTGGGCTTCAAGCAGGAGATAGGCCATGCTGCCTTCCTGACCGGCAGCGTGTTCCGCCTGGAACAACACAACCTCACTCTGTCCGACCCCGTGCGCATCGGCTTCTCGGTGCAGGAGCGCAAGGTGCGCACCCAGGGTGCCGAATTGGAGATCAGCGGCGAGGTGCTGCCACGCCTGAGTCTGACCGGTGGCCTCACGCACCTCGACAACCGTGTGGTGGGCGGCCCCAACGATGGGCGGTGGGTCACCAACGTGTATCGCACCAAGGCCAGCCTGTGGGCCAACTACCGGTTCGACAGCGCCTGGACTGCCGGCGCAGGCGTGTTCCATCACGGAAACATGTTCGTCACCGCCAGCAATGACCAGGAAATTCCACCCGCCACGCTGGTAGACTTGGCCGCCACCTGGAGCCAGCGCCTGGGCCAAGGCCGTGCCACGCTGCAAGTCAACCTGAAGAACCTCTTCAACAAGCGTGACTACAGAGGCTACGGCTGGGCCGAAATCCTGCCGGGCCGCCAGTTCTACGTACGGCTGGGCTACGAGTTCTGATACATGGGTGAGGAAGCCGTCCGGCGACGGGCTTCTCCTCTTATCTTTGAATCAAATAGGCCTTCAGCGCTTATGCAGCAAGCGCTGGAAGCTATGGTTTTTGAATGCCCTCCGTCCTCAGCACCCGCCCAGGGTTCATGATCCCCTGCGGGTCCAGCGCCCCCTTGATCGCCCGCATCATCGACAGTGCCACGGGCGACTGGTATTTCTCCAGCTCGCCGACCTTCAGCCCGCCCACGCCGTGCTCGGCCGAGAACGAGCCGCCGAACCGGGCCACGGCCTCGTAGACCAGGTGGTTCACCTGCGCTTCCTGGTCGCGCAGGAAGGCGCGTGCGTCACCGCCCTCGGGTGCCTGCACGTTGTAGTGCAGGTTGCCGTCGCCCAGGTGGCCGAAGTTGACCAGGCGCACGCCGGGAATCTCGCGCGCCAGCAGCGCGTCGGCGTAGTCGCAGAATGCCGGGATGCGCGAGATCGGCACCGAGATGTCGTGCTTGATGTTCAGCCCTTCCTCGGCCTGCGCCAGCGGGATGTTCTCGCGGATGTGCCACAGGCCATGCGCTTGCGCCAGGCTCTCGGCCACCACGGCGTCCTGCACGCAGCCGTCCTCGAAGGCGGTTTCCAGCAGCGCCTCGAAGCGCGCGCGCGCATGCGCCTCGGATTCGCTGTCGGCGTTCTCCAGCAGCACGCAGCAGGGCACGTCCTCCCGTTCGGCGAAGGGCACGCGCAGCTGCGGCATGTGCCGGGCCACGAGCGACAGGGCGAAGCGCCCCATCACCTCGAAGCCCGTGAGCCCCGCACCCAGGTGCTGGTGCGCCAGGCCCAGCAGGCGCACGGCGGCCTCCATCGACGGCACGGCGGCCCAGGCGGTGAGGCTGGCGGCGGGCTGCGGAAAGAGCTTGAGCGTGGCGGCGGTGATGATGCCCAGCGTGCCCTCGCTGCCGATGAACAGGTCGCGCAGGTCGTAGCCGGTGTTGTCCTTGCGCAGCCCCTTGAGGCCGTCCCACACCGCGCCCTGGGGCGTGACCACCTCCAGCCCCAGGCACAGCTCGCGCGCGTTGCCGTAGCGCACCACCTGCGTGCCGCCGGCATTGGTGCCCAGGTTGCCGCCGATGGTGCAGCTGCCTTCGGCCGCCAGGCTCAGAGGGAACAGCAGGCCGGCCTGGGCGGCGGCCTCCTGCACGTTCTGCAGGATGCAGCCGGCCTCCACGGTCAGGGTCAGGTTGTCCTTGTCGATGGCGCGCACGGCGTTCAGGCGCGCCAGGCTCAGCACCACCTGGGTGCCGCTGGCGTCGGGCGTGGAGCCGACCGACAGGCCGGTGTTGCCGCCCTGCGGCACGATGGAATGGCCTGCAGCGGCGCAGGCGCGCACCACGGCGGCCACTTCGGCGGTGGAGCCGGGGCGCACCACGGCGAGGGCCTTGCCGCGCGCGCGGCGGCGCCAGTCCTGTTCCCAGGCGGCGAGGTCGCCCTCGACGAGGACGTGGGCCGCGCCCACGGTGGCGCGCAGGGTGTCGAGCAGGTCGGTCATGGCAGAGGTCTTTCAGTGATTCATGGCGCGTCGCATGAAACTGGCGCGCCCCATGCGCGGGCAGCCGCGCAAGGGCCGCCCCGCCGCGCTGGCTGCGTCCCCCTCCCACGCGAAGCGTGAGAGAGGGGGAAGGCGCCGAAGGCGACTCAGGGGATGTTTCATTTCAAGCGCGCGGCGCGCTGGCGTAAGCGCACATGCAGCGCGCAGGCGGTGAACAGCAGCAGGCACAGGGCGATTTCGCCCAGCGCCAGCCAGTTGCCCGGGGGCTTGTCGCTCCAGGCGCGCACCACGCCTTCGGTGAAGTACAGCCACACCACCAGGCTGACCCAGCGGTAGGTGTACATGCGGTTCTTCAGCAGGCCGGCCAGCGGAATGCACAGCGGCAGCGCCTTGAGCGCGAGCCACGAGCCGCCGGGGCGCACGGGCGCCAGGGCCAGCTCCCAGGCCAGGCACAGCAGGATCAGCCCCAGCAGGCTGCCCACGGCGAGCCAGCGGGTGGCGGCCACCGGGGCCGGGGGGCGGGAAGGGGTGTCGGTCGTCATCGGGCTGGCATCATATCGGCCATGTCCTTGTCCTTACAGAATGCGATGCAGCACGTTCGGGCGCTGTTGGCGCGGCTGGCGCGCTTTCCCTGGCGCTCCACGGTGCGCACGCTGGGCCAGCGCTTCCGGGAGGACCGGCTCGGCCTCACGGCCAGCAGCCTCACCTTCACCACCATCCTGGCGTTGGTGCCGTTCGCCACGGTGGCGCTGGCGGCGTTCACGGCGTTTCCCATCTTCGGCAAGGCGCAGGAGGTGCTGCAGCGCTGGCTCATCGACAGCCTGGTTCCCGAGACCATCGCGCGCCAGGTGCTGGGCTACATCACGCAGTTCGCGGCCAAGGCCAGCCGGCTGGGGATGGCGGGCTTTTCCGTGCTCATGGTCACGGCGCTGATGCTGATCCTGACCATCGACCGCACGCTGAACACCATCTGGCGCGTGCGCCGGCTGCGCCCGCTGGGCCAGCGCGTGCTCATCTACTGGGCCGCCATCACGCTGGGGCCGCTGCTGCTGGGGCTGAGCCTGGCGCTGACTTCCTACGTCATGTCGGCCTCGCGCGGCATGGTGGAGCAGCTGCCCTCCGGCGTGCGGCTGGTGTTCGACTCGATCGAGTTCTTCGTGCTCGCCGCCGGCATGGCCGGGCTGTACCACTACGTGCCGAACACGCAGGTGCAGTGGCGCCATGCCTGGACCGGGGGGCTTTTCGTCGCCCTGGCCATGGAGCTGGCCAAGAAGGTGCTGGGCCTGTACCTGGCGCAGGTGCCCACGTACTCGGTGATCTACGGCACCTTCGCCACGCTGCCGATCCTGCTGGTCTGGATCTACGTGGCCTGGGTCATCGTGCTGGCCGGGGCGGTGGTCACGGCCTACCTGCCGAGCCTGCTGGCCGGCGTGGCGCGCACGCCCAGCCGCCAGGGCGGGGGCTTCGTGCTGGCGGTGGAGGTGCTGCAGCAGCTCCACCAGGCGCGCGCGCTGCCGCACAAGGGCCTGCGCATGCCGCAGCTGGCGCAGCGCCTGCGCGTGGACGTGGTGCAGCTCGAACCCGTGCTGGAGGCGCTGTGCGCGCTCGACTGGGTGGGGCAGCTGAGCGACCTGCCCCTGGGCAGCAGCGACCAGCCGCCGCGCTTCGTGCTGCTGGCCGACGTGCAGGCCACGCCGCTGGCACCCCTGGTGGCCCGGCTGCTGGTGGCGCCGGACGACAGCCTGGCGCCGCTGTGGCGCCGCGCCGGCCTGGCCGACTTGCGCCTGGCGGACGCGCTGGAAGGTGGCGAGGTGCTCCTGAAATAAGAGCTGCCAGCGCTTTCTGTACAAGCGCTGGCGCCCTGAAACACCGCGAATTCCCAGGATCAGGCTTGCGCCAGGAAGCCGCGCAGCGCCGCCAGCGTGGCGTCGGGCGCCTCGGTCATCTGGTTGTGGCCCACGGGCACCGTCGCCACCTGCACCTGGCGCCCGGCGCTGCGCGCGGCGTTGACCAGCGTTTGCGCGGCCTTGGGCGGGGTCATCTGGTCCTTCTCGCCGAGCACGAACAGCACCGGGCATTGCACCGCCGCCATGGCCTGCTCGCCGCCGGCGTAGCTGTCGCAGGCGGTGAAGCCGCGGTGCAGCAGGTTCACCTGGGCATTGCTGCGCAGCACGCGCCGCCCCAGCGCCATGCCGGCGCCGAACACCCAGAAGCCCGCGCCCGAGGGCGGCGCCAGCGTGCTGCAGGAAAACACGGTGACCATCTTCAGCGCCTTCTCGGGCGTGTTCAGGGCCGAGTCGAGCAGTGCGGGCGACACCTTCATGGGATAGGCCGAGCCGACCATCACCAGGTGCGTGGCGCGCTGGCCCAGGCGCGCGGCGGCCTCCAGGGCGATGAGCGAGCCCCAGCTGTGGCCGGCCAGCGCGGCGCGCGGCGCGCCCACGGCGTCCAGCAGCGCGACGATGAAATCCGCCGCCTGCTCCACGCTCGCCGGGGCCTCGCCCTGGCTGCGCGCGTGGCCCGGCAGGTCCACGGCGAGCACGTTCCAGCCGTGGTTGGCCAGGTGGCGGCTTTGCAGCGCCCACACGCTGTGGTCGCACAGCACGCCGTGGATGAAGACCACCGTGGGCCTGGCGGGGTCGAAAGGCTTGCCGGCGGTGTAGCAGTAGGCGGGGGCGCCGTTGACGGTGTAGAACATCATGCACCTGCCTTTGCTTGTGCTTGTGCTTGTGCTTGTGCCTGTGCTTGTGCCTGTGCCGTGGGGGCGGCGGCGGATTTCTCGGCCGCCTTGAGCGCGCGCTGCAGGTCGGCGATGAGGTCGTCGGCGTCCTCCAGGCCGATCGACAGGCGGATGGTGCCCTGGCCGATGCCCGCGCCCGCCAGCGCTTCGTCGCTCATGCGGAAGTGCGTGGTGCTGGCCGGGTGGATGACCAGCGAGCGGCAGTCGCCCACGTTGGCCAGGTGGCTGAACAGCTGCAGCGCCTCGATGAAGGCCTTGCCCTGCGCGCGGCTGCCCTTGATGTCGAAGCTGAACACCGAGCCCGCGCCGCGCGGCAGCAGCTTCTGCGCCAGCTGGTGGCTGGGGTGGGATTCGAGCAGCGGGTGGCCCACGCGCGCCACGAACGGATGGCTGGCCAGGAACTGCACCACCTTCCCGGTGTTGCGCATGTGCCGCTCCATGCGCAGCGGCAGGGTTTCGATGCCCTGCAGGATCAGCCACGCGGTGTGCGGGCTCATGCAGGCGCCGAAGTCGCGCAGGCCCTCGCGGCGCGCGCGCAGCAGGAAGGCGCCGACGCTGCTTTCCTCGGAAAACACCATGCCGTGGAAGCCGTCGTACGGCGCGGCCAGCTCGGGAAAACGCCCCGAGGCGTCCCAGTCGAAGCTGCCGCCATCGGCCACCACGCCGCCCATCACCGTGCCGTGGCCCGAGAGGAACTTGGTGGCCGAGTGGTACACCAGGTCGGCACCCAGTTCAAGGGGCTTGATGAGCCAGGGCGAGGTGAGCGTGGAGTCCACCAGCAGCGGCACGCCGGCCTCGTGCGCGATCTGCGCCACAGCGGGAATGTCGAGCACGTCGAGCCCCGGGTTGCCCACAGTCTCGCCGAAGAACAGGCGCGTGGCCGGGCGCACGGCGGCGCGCCAGGCGTCCAGGTCGCCGGGCGGCACGAAGGTGGTTTCGATGCCGAAGCGGCGCAGCGTGAAGTGCAGCAGGTTGTGCGAGCCGCCGTACAGCGCCGTGCTGGCCACGATGTGCCCGCCCGCGCCCATCAGCGTGGCTATGGCCAGGTGCAGCGCTGCCTGGCCACTGGCCGTGGCGATGGCGCCCACGCCGCCTTCCAGCGCCGCCACGCGCTGCTCCAGCACGGCGTTGGTCGGGTTGCTCAGGCGGCTGTACACGTGCCCCGGGCGTTCCATGTTGAACAGCGCGGCGGCGTGGTCGCTCGACTCGAACACGAACGAGGTCGTGAGATGGATGGGCGTGGCGCGCGCGCCGGTCGTGGGGTCTGGCTGGGCGCCCGCGTGCAGCGCGAGCGTGTCGAAGCCAGGGTCGGAATATCCGGGCATCTTCGGTGTCTCCAAGGTAAACAATGCGCGCACCATTGTGGGGTATTTGTGGGCTATATTCCTTCGAGCATTTCTTGAGAAGACACCGCCATGAAAGTCAGCGACATCCTGCGCGTCAAGGGCAACACCCTCTACACCGTCCACCCCGATGAACACCTGGCGCAAGCCGTGCAGACCATGGCCGAGCGCGACATCGGCTCGCTCGTGGTGATGGAGTACGGCGACCTGGTGGGCATGCTCACCTTCCGCGAGATCAACCTGGTGCTGGCGCGCAACGGCGGCAGCGTGGGCACCATGCTGG
This sequence comes from Acidovorax sp. YS12, assembly GCA_021496925.1. Classification (NCBI taxonomy): domain Bacteria; kingdom Pseudomonadati; phylum Pseudomonadota; class Betaproteobacteria; order Burkholderiales; family Comamonadaceae; genus Acidovorax; species Acidovorax sp. YS12. Next base: position 1,272,552 of record CP053915.1, on the reverse strand, counting down.
TGCGCACCGCCATGGACGACGCGCCGCTGACCTGCACGCTGGAGACCGACATGGACGAGGTGCGCCGCATGATGCTGGGCTGCCACGCGCGCTACATGCCGGTGATGGAAAACCGCATGCTCATGGGCGTGGTCAGCTTCTACGACGTGGCCAAGGCCGTGGTGGACAGCCAGAACTTCGAGAACAAGCTGCTCAAGGCCTATATCCGCGACTGGCCACAGGAAGAGCCGAGCCAGGCGCAGTCCTGATATTTTTCGCGCCAAAACGGCTGCCAGGGCTTGCCAGACAAGCGCTGGCAGCTATTTTTTTGTGAGTACGCGATAATTCCACCCCTATGAGCGGCAACACCCTAGGCACCCTTTTCTGCGTCACCAACTTCGGTGAATCCCACGGCCCGGCCATTGGCTGCGTGATCGACGGCTGCCCGCCCGGCATGGCACTGAGCGCGGCCGACATCCAGCACGACCTGGACCGCCGCCGCCCCGGCACCAGCCGCCACGTGACGCAACGCAACGAGCCGGACGCGGTGGAGATCCTCTCCGGCGTGTACGAGGGCCGCACCACCGGCACGCCGATCGGGCTCTTGATTCGCAACACCGACCAGCGCAGCAAGGACTACGGCGACATCCTGCGCACCTTCCGCCCGGGCCATGCCGACTATGCCTACTGGCACAAGTACGGCCTGCGCGATCCGCGCGGCGGCGGGCGCTCCTCGGCGCGGCTGACGGCACCCACCGTGGCCGCCGGGGCCGTGGCCAGGAAGTGGCTGCGCGAGCAGTTCGGCACCGAATTCCGCGCCTGCATGACGCAATTGGGCGAGCTGCCCATCCCGTTCGAGGGCTGGGAACACGTGCCGAACAACCCCTTCTTCGCCCCCGTGGCCGACGTGCAGCGCTACGAGGACTACATGGACGCCCTGCGCAAGGCGCACGACTCCTGCGGTGCGCGCCTGCGCGTGCAGGCCACGGGCGTGCCCGTGGGCCTGGGCGAGCCGCTGTACGACCGGCTCGACGCCGACATCGCACACGCCATGATGGGCCTGAACGCCGTCAAGGGCGTGGAGATCGGCGCCGGCTTCGCCAGCGTGGCGCAGCGTGGCACCGTGCATGGCGACGCGCTCACCCCCGGGGGCTTTGCCAGCAACCACGCGGGCGGCGTGCTCGGCGGCATCAGCACGGGGCAGGACATCGAGGTCGGCATTGCCATCAAGCCCACCAGCTCCATCCTCAGCCCGCGCCCGTCGATCGACATCGACGGGCAGCCGGTGGAGGTGGTGACCAAGGGCCGCCACGACCCGTGCGTCGGCATCCGCGCGGCACCCATCGCCGAGGCGCTGCTGGCGCTGGTGCTGATGGACCACGCGCTGCGCCACCGCGCGCAGTGCGGCGGCGTGGCGCAGGCCGTGCCGCCCATCGCCGCAGCACGGCCATGAGCGTGGCCATGGGCGCGCGCCTGCGCGGCGCGGCGCTGGCGCTGTGCGCGGGCCTTGCCGGCGTGCTGGCGGGCTGTGGCAGCACGCAGGCGCCGGTCATGGATATCGCGCTGATCGGCTTCAACGACTTCCACGGCAACCTGGAGCCGCCGCGCCTGGCCGTGCCGGTGCCCGCCAGCACCGGCGCCACGCAGGTGCCGGCGGGCGGGGCGGCGCACTTCGCCAGCGCCATCGCCGCGCTCAAGGCGCGCCACCCGCACCATGCGGTGGTATCGGCGGGCGACATGGTGGGCGCGTCGCCGCTGGTGTCGGCGCTGTTCCTCGACGAACCCACGGTCGAGGCCTTCAACACCATGGGCGTGGACTTCCACGCCGCCGGCAACCACGAGTTCGACCGGGGCTGGCGCGAGCTGCTGCGGCTGCAGCAGGGCGGCTGCGAGAAGCACACCGTGCGCGAGCCCTGCCAGCTCAGCCAGCCGTTCGCGGGCGCGGGCTTTCCCATCCTCACGGCCAACACCTTGCGCGCCGACGGCCAGACCCTGCTGCCCGCCACGGGGCTCAAGCGCTTCAGCGAGAGTGGCGCCACCATCACCGTCGGCTTCATCGGCCTGACGCTGCGCGCCACGCCCACCATGGTCACGCCCAGCGGCGTGGCCGGGCTGCGCTTCGCCGACGAGGCAGAGACCGCCAACGCGCTGGTGCCGCTGCTGCGCGCGCAGGGCGCCGACGTGATCGTGGCCGTGGTGCACGAAGGCGGCCGCGCCGATGCGCCGGTCACCGCGCCCGGCTGCGAGGGCCTGAGCGGCGACATCGTGCCCATCCTGGAGCGGCTCGACCCGGCGGTGGACGTGGTGGTGTCGGGCCACACCCACCAGGCCTACGTCTGCGACTACGGGCGGGTGAACGCGGCGCGGCCCTTCCTGCTCACCAGCGCGGGCTACTACGGCACGCTGCTGACCGAAATCCGTCTGTCCGTGGACACGCGGGCGCGCCGCGTGGTGCGCAAGAGCGCGCGCCAGGTCATCGTGCAGGGCGAGCCGTTCACCGGCGCGCAGGGGCGCGTGGAGCTGCACCCGGGCTTTCCGGTGTTCGCCCCCGATGCGGGCGTGGCGCGCCTGGTGGAGCGCTACCGCGAAGCGGCCGTGCCCCTGGCGCAGCGCCCGGTGGGGCAGGCCAGCGGGCCGTTCTTGCGCCGGCGGCAGCCTTCGGGCGAGTCGGTGCTGGGCAACCTGATCGCCGATGCCCAACTGGCCGCCACGCGCGCGCCGGAGCGCGGCGGGGCGCAGATTTCCTTCATGAACCCGGGCGGCGTGCGCGCCGACCTGCTGCCCGATGCGCAGGGCCTGGTGCGCTACGGCCAGCTGTTCGCGGTCCAGCCCTTCGGCAACAGCCTGGTGGTGCGCAGCTACACCGGCGCCCAGTTGCAGGCGCTGCTGGAGCAGCAGTTCGACAGCGGCAGCAACACCGTGCAGAACCCGCGTGTGCTGGCGGTGTCCGAGGGCTTCGCCTACCGCTATGACCTCTCCCGGCCGCGCGGCCAGCGCGTGGAGGGCCTGGCGCTGCAGGGCCGCCCGATCGCGCCGCAGGACACGCTGCGCGTGGTCGTCAGCAGCTACCTGGCGGCGGGCGGCGACAACTTCACCGTGTTCCTGGAAGGCCAGGACGCGGTGGGCGGCGGGCAGGACCTGGACGTGTTCGAGGACTATTTCCGTGCCCACGGCCCGGTGGCGCCGCCCCGGGCGGACCGCATCACGCGCGTGGGCGCATGAGTACAGAGATGTGAATGAAAAACGGCTCCAACGCTTGCGGGGCAAGCGCTGGCAGCTATGTTTTCAGGAGTGACCGGCTGTTGTACGCAGCACGCATTCAGCGTACTTCGTCCACCAGGGTCTTGAACTCGTCGATGTCCTCGAAGCTGCGGTACACACTCGCGTAGCGCACGTAGGCCACCTTGTCGAGCTTCTGCAGCTCGCGCATGACCAACTCGCCGATGCGGCTCGACAGCACCTCGCGCTGGCCCAGGTTGAGCAGCCGTTCCTCGATGCGCTCGATGGCCGAATCGACCTGCGTGGTGCTCACCGGCCGCTTGCGCAGCGCGATGGCGAACGAGCCCTGGAGCTTGCGGCGGTCGTATTCGACGCGCCGCCCGTCCTTCTTGACGATGGCCGGGAAGCTCACGTCCGGCCGCTCGTAGGTGGTGAAGCGCTTGTCGCAGGCGCCGCACTGGCGGCGGCGGCGGATGAAGTCCCCGTCCTCTGCCACACGGGTTTCGACGACTTGCGTCTCGGGGTGGCTGCAGAACGGGCACTTCATGGCGCGGGCCGCTTCAGCGGTAGACGGGGAAGCGGCTGGTCAGCGCGTGCACCTTGGCGCGCACGGCGGCGATGTGGGCTTCGTCGCGCGGGTTGTCCAGCACGTCGGCGATCAGGTGGGCCGTGGCGCGCGCCTCTTCGTCCTTGAAGCCGCGCGTGGTCATCGCCGGCGTGCCCACGCGGATGCCGCTGGTCACCATCGGCTTCTCGGGGTCGTTGGGGATGGCGTTCTTGTTGATCGTCATGTGCGCCTGGCCCAGCACGGCCTCGGCTTCCTTGCCCGTGATGCCCTTGGAGCGCAGGTCCACCAGCATGACGTGGCTTTGCGTGCCGCCGCTGACGATGCGCAGGCCGCGCTGCGTGAGCGTCTCGGCCACGATGCGCGCATTGGCCACTACCTGCTGCTGGTAAGCCTTGAATTCGGGCTGCAGCGCTTCCTTGAAGGCCACGGCCTTGGCTGCGATGACGTGCATCAGCGGGCCGCCCTGCAGGCCGGGGAAGATGGCGCTGTTGATGGCCTTCTCGTGCTCGGCCTTCATGAGGATGATGCCGCCGCGCGGGCCGCGCAGGCTCTTGTGTGTGGTGGAGGTGACCACGTCGGCATGCGGCACCGGGTTGGGGTACACGCCGGCGGCGATCAGGCCGGCGTAGTGGGCCATGTCCACCATGAAGATGGCGCCGATTTCCTTGGCGATCTTCGCGAAGCGCGCGAAGTCGATGTGCAGGCTGTAGGCCGAGGCGCCGGCCACGATGAGCTTGGGCTTGTGCTCGCGCGCCTTGGCTTCCATGGCGTCGTAGTCGATCTCTTCCTTGGCGTTCAGGCCGTAGGAGACCACGTTGAACCACTTGCCCGACATGTTCAGCGCCATGCCGTGCGTCAGGTGGCCGCCTTCGGCCAGGCTCATGCCCATGATGGTATCGCCGGGCTTGAGGAAGGCCAGGAACACGGCCTCGTTGGCCGAGGCGCCGCAGTGCGGCTGCACGTTGGCGGCATCGGCGCCGAAGATCTGCTTGACGCGGTCGATGGCCAGTTGCTCGGCCACATCGACGTATTCGCAGCCGCCGTAGTAGCGCTTGCCAGGGTAGCCCTCGGCATATTTGTTGGTCAGCTGCGTGCCCTGGGCCCACATGACGGCGGGCGAGGCGTAGTTCTCACTGGCAATCAGCTCGATGTGCTCTTCCTGGCGCTTGTTCTCGGCCTGGATGGCGGCAAAGAGCTCGGGATCGGTTTGTTCGACAAGAATATTGCGTTGGTACATGGCAGTCCTTTTGCATTGGAGTCCCTTGGAGAAACAAGGGCTGCCCAGGCGAACGGCTGAAACGCTGCGGGGTGGAGGGCCCGCGCGGTACGCTCCCCAGTGGTCACAGGAAAGGTTTCCTGCTGGTTTCCACGTCAGCGGCGGTGCCTTGGCTTTGCCAGGGCGCCGCGCCTATCGCCAGTCGCGTACGCCCGCTAGTGTAGCTGAGGCCGTGCCCTGGCCCGCGGCTTACAGGCTGGAATCCGACAGCATGGCCACCTTGTCCGAGGTGCTGGCGGTTGCCGCGGGGGCCGGCGCCGGCGCTGGCGCCTGGGTGGAGAGCATCGGGCCCTGGGGCTGGTTCATGGGAACCGCGCGGCCCGCGGCGACCTGGCGCAGGCGCATGTGTTCGGCCAGAACCTTGATGGCGTAGCCGCCGTCATCTTCCAGGTTGGCCGCGCCCACGTAGTAGCGCAGGCCGCCTTCGAGGGAACCGGCGCGTGCGATGCACTCCTTGAGCACTGTGACGCCGACGCGCAGGTTGCTCACCGGATCGAACGCGGCCAGATGGCCGCCGAAATGCTGGTATTTGTCCTGGTGCACGCGGGTCATCACCTGCATCAGCCCCTGGGCGCCCACGGCGCTCTGGGCGAAGGGGTTGAAGCTCGATTCGATCGCCATGATGGCCAGGATCAGCGTCGGGTCCAGCTTGTTGCGCGTGCCCAGTTCGTAGGCTTCGGATACCAGCGCGGCGATTGGTTCGGGCGCGACGCGGTATTTCTTGCTCAGCCAATAGGCCACGGTGGCCTGCTCCTTCGGCAGATCCTTAGGGTTGGTAGCCGTGGCGCGCTCAATGGCGTCCGGCTCGATGGGCGCGGCCAGCAGCGCCGCCTGGCGCGATTGCAGCCAGCCGCGCAGCTCTTCTTCCCCGGTTTGGCGCAGGTCGGGGCGCGCCACCAGGGTCAGGGCCACGAAGGCCACAGCCAGGCCCAGGAGGGCGAAGCTGTTATGGGTGATTTCAAGAAAACCGTCGGTCACATCGGACACGAACGTGCGCACGGAGGCAGCCACTTTTCCTGACGCTGTCATAGCTCTTCCTTTCGTGGGGCCCCCTGTCCATGGCCGTCCGTTTGGTCGGCGGGGCAGGGCGGGCTTCGGATTGGTACGCCATCGAATTCGCCCGGGCGCCGCAGGCGCGAAGGGGTGGCGAACTGACTTAGCCGGGGTCGGCAGCGCTGGGGTTTGTACTAGCTGTTGGAAAGCTGGCGGATTCTAGAAGTGTATTAAATGCATAGTCAATACTAAAAAAGTGAATTTTTAGATTTGTTTTGCATGAAAACACTGTATTTGAAGACAGTTTTGAGGGTGCCAGGGCTTTGTTCTACCGAGGAGGGGCAATCGGCAAGGGCTTGTTCATAAACAATGTGATTTGAGTCTGGCGCCTAGTTTTGCTAAGGTAGAGCTGCCTGGATGTTCCAGGTACCTGCCGAACGAAGCAACACCTTCTGCACCATGGGCGCCAAGTGCCCCGCAGCCAAGGAAGCGCTTCCCAGGCAAACCCCTTGGGGGCAATACCTTGCCCCCTGGCTGGCGGGGGACTCCATCCTCCCTTGCCGCCAATCGATGGCAAAGGCCGTTGCGCCAGCCGTCAAGCCCGGTGGTTGGCTTCGCGCCTGCCACCGGGCTTTCTCTTTGATGTACCCCTGTGTCCCAAAATCTGGTGCAATCCTGCTTTTGGACTGCGGGAGCAGGGGCTTGGTGGACATACTCAAAAACAAGACGTGGCTGCGGCGCGCCGCCTGGTCGGTGCTGGCCGTCCTGGTGCTGTGGGCCGTGGGCTGGCTGGCGGTGCCGCCCTTGTTGCGCAGCCAAGGACAGAAGCTGGCGAGCGAGGCGCTGGGGCGGGACGTACGCATCGGGCGCATCGAGTTCGCTCCCTGGTCGCTGCAGCTCACGGTGCATGACGTGGCCGTGGCCAGGGCGGATGGGCAGGGGGACCAGTTCTCCGTCAAGCGTGTGCATGCGGACGTCGGCATGGCATCGCTGCTGCGCCTGGCCCCCGTGCTGGATGCGCTGGAGGTGGACCAGCCGGTGCTGCACCTGGCGCAGGTGGCGCCTGGGCATTACGACATCGACGACATCCTGGCCCGCTTCGCCCAGCCGGCCGAACCCGATCCCGCACCCGCAGGTCCGCCGCCGCGCTTCGCCCTCTACAACATCGCCTTGCGCGATGGCGCAGTGGACTTTGAGGACCGCACCGTGGCGCGCACCCACACCGTGCGCGACTTGGCGCTGAGCGTGCCCTTCCTGAGCAGCCTGCCGTCCAAGCGCGAGATCAAGGTGGAGCCGCGGCTGGCCTTCAAGCTCAATGACAGCGCGTTCGATTCCTCGGCCGAGGCCACGCCCTTTCTCTCCAGCCGCAAGACGCAAGCGCATATCCGCCTGGCGGATTTCGATCTGGCGCCTTACCTGGGCTACTTGCCCGAGAGTCTGCCGGTGCGCTTGCAGTCGGGCGTGCTCGGCCTGGATCTGACGCTTTCGTTCGAGCAGCATCCCGATGCGGCCGTGCATGTGCGCGGGCTCGTGCAAGCCCGGGGGCTGCGCCTGAGCGACAGCCGCCAGCAGCCTTTGCTGGAGGTGGGATCGATGGCGGTGGAGATCGCGGATCTGCAGCCCCTGGCACAGAGGGGCCACATCGCATCGGTCGAGATCGAGGAGCCCCGGGTGCTGGCCCGGCGCGCCCAGGACGGGCAGATCAACTGGCAGCGGCTGGCATCGCCGCCCGGCGCGGCCCCAAAGCCTGCTGCCAAGCCGGCGCCCAAGGCGCAGGACGACGCCGGATGGCAACTGGCCGTAGACCGCGTGGCATTGCGTGCGGGGCAGGTCGATTGGCAGGACGATGCGGTCGCCGGAGGCGCCAAACTGGCGCTGCAGGCCTTGCGGCTGGATGCATCGGCCATTGCCGTGCCGCTGCGCAAGCCGCTGCAGTTCGCCGGTTCCGCACAGCTCCAGGGTGCCGAGCTGGGCTTCCAAGGGGAAGCGAGCGAACGCATGGCGACGGTGGCTGCCTCGGTGCGCGGGCTGCCGCTGGAGGCCGGTGCGCCTTACGTGGCAGAGCAATGGATTCCCCGGGTGCGCGGACGCCTGGATGCCGACCTGGGGCTGGCCTGGAATGGCCCGGCGGTCATGGCGCACCTGGCGCGCCTGTCCGTGGACGACATCGCCTTGGCATGCCCCGCCAAGGTGGTTTGCGCGGGCGCGGGGCTGCCCGGTGTCGCCATGCGCGGCAAGGACAGCCTGGCCGAGGTCAAGGTCTTGCGCGTGGAGAACGCGCGGTTGGACCTGTTGCGCCAATCGCTTGACGTCGGGCGCATCGCCGTCACCCAGCCCCGTGCCATGGTGGCGCGCAGCAAGGACGGCCAATGGATGGCGCAGCAATGGATGGTGGCGCGCCATGCGCCGGCCTCCGCCGTGCCGCCTGCGCGGGCGCCTGCCCAGGCGGCACCCTGGGCCGTGCGGCTGGGCACCATCGACGTGGACGGGGGCGCGCTGGCGCTGCAGGATGCACAGCCCGTGCGGCCCGTGGCGCTTACTGTGTCGGGGCTGCGCGTGCGGCTGGAGAACCTGGTGCCGCTGGCGCCCCCCGGCGGCAAACCCGCACAGTTGCAGTTCGCTGCGCGCGTTGGCGCGGGGCGCGTCGATCCGGGACGCCTGGAATATGACGGCACGCTTGGCCTGGCGCCTGTCAGCGCGCAAGGCAAGGTGCTGGCGACCCAGCTGCCGTTGTATGCCTTCGAGCCCTATGTGGCCGATGCGCTGAACGTGCGCGTGCTGCGCGCCGACGGCAGCTTCAAGGGCAGCGTGCAATATGCGGAGCAGCCCCAGGGGGCCGCGGCCCGGGTGCAGGGCGATGCCTCGCTCGACGACCTGCGGGTGCGCTCGGCGCTGCTGACGCAGGGCAAGGATGCCGTGCAGGACGATGGCCAGCCACGCAGGCTCACGGCACAGGACGACGATCTGCTGCGCTGGAAATCCCTCGGCCTGCGCGGTGTGGACGTGGCTCTGGCGCCAGGGCAGGCCACCCGGGTGGAGGTGCGGGAAACCGCGCTCAGCGACTTTTTCGCGCGCTTGATCGTGCAGGAAAGCGGGCGCATCAACCTGCAGGATCTGGTCAAGGCCGCGCCTGCGCAGGACGGTACGGCTGCGGCACCGCAGCCGCAGGCGTCGGCACCCGTTTCCACCGCTGCTGCCGCGCCCGCGGCGGTGGTGCGTTTCGGCCCGGTTTCCCTCACCGGGGGCTCGGTGCGCTTCTCCGACTACTTCATCAAGCCCAATTACTCGGCCGACCTGAGCGAGTTGACCGGGCGCCTGAGCGCGTTTTCCTCGGAGCCGCCCGCCCAGGGCGCGGCCCCGGCCATGGCCGACCTGGAGCTGCGCGGCCGGGCAGAAGGCACGGCGTCGCTCGAGGTCACGGGCAAGCTCAACCCGCTGGTGCAGCCCCTGGCGCTCGACATCGTGGGCAAGATGCGCGACTTGGAGCTGCCGCCGCTGTCGCCCTACACGGTGAAGTACGCGGGCCACGGCATCGAGCGCGGCAAGCTCAGCATGGACGTGGCCTACAAGATCGAGCCCGATGGGCAGCTCACCGCCAGCAACAAGCTGGTGCTGAACCAGTTGACCTTCGGCGAGCCGGTCGAAGGCGCCCCGGCCAGCCTGCCCGTGCGCCTGGCCACGGCGCTGCTGGCCGACCGCAACGGCGTCATCGACCTCGACCTGCCGGTCAGCGGTTCGCTCAACGACCCCGAATTCCGCCTGGCGCCGGTGATCTTCAAGATCATCGGCAACCTCATCATGAAGGCCGTCACCGCGCCTTTCGCGCTGCTGGCCAACGCCCTGGGCGGCTCCAGCGACCTGAGCACGGTGGCTTTCGCACCAGGAAGCGCGCAGCTCGACGAGGCCGCACGTGCGGGGCTGGACAAGGTCGCCAAGGCGCTGACCGACCGGCCCGCCCTGACGATGACGGTCGTCGGGCAGGCACAGCTCGACAGCGAGCGCGAGGGCTGGAAGCAGGCGCAGCTGCAGGGCATGCTGCTGGCGCAAAAGCGCCGCGCGGCGCGGCGCGATGGCCAGGAGGCCGGTGACGTGGCGCCCGTGACGCCCGAGGAGGCGCCGGCATTGCTCAAGGAGGTCTATCGCCGGGCCGACATCCCCAAGCCGCGCAACCTCATCGGCCTGGCCAAGGACCTGCCCCGGCCGGAGATGGAAGCGCTGCTGCTGGCCAGCATTGCCGTGCCCGAAAACGCCATGCGCGAGCTGGCGGTGGCGCGCGGTGTGGTGGTGCGCGACTATCTGGCGCAGCACCAGGTGCCCAGGGACCGCCTGTTCCTGGGGGCAGTCGACACCAGGCCGGATGACGCCAAATGGACGCCCCGCGCGCAACTCACCCTGGCCATGCCGTAGGGCGTTTGGGAATCGAAGCAAATCCCGGCGAAAATACGCTTTTCACCCCGGCCCGCTCAAGGCGCTGGCCGGGGTTGTTCCATTCAAATCACCCATGTTCCCTTTTTCTTCCCGCAGCAAAATGTCCGACGCTCCTGAAGTGACCCCGGCCCCGGCCAAGACCCCTGAGCCGCATCCTCTCGATGCGCTGACTGGTGGCGCCTTCTCGGCCGCCACTTCGGGCGAGCGCGCCGCGCGCGTGCGCGACTGGCTGGCCACCCAGCCTTCGCCCGAGCAACTGCAGGAGGTGTTCAAGGAATTGAGCGTGCGCGACAAGGGCGCTGCCCGCGCCATCCGCGAGCGCATCGACGAAATCAAGCGTGCCAAGGGCCAGGAAGCCATCGCCGCCGAATGGGCGGAAAAGGCGCAGGCCCTGCTGGCCGCGCCGCGCCTGAACATCGCCGACGCCCTGGCCTGGCAGCGCGACGCCGCCAAGGCCGGCGCGCCGCTGTCGCGCGAGCCGCTGTCCGCGCTCAAGACCCAGCTGGCCGAGCGCGTCAAGGTCATCGAAGACCTGCAGCACCGCGTGCAGGTGCAGCGCGAGGCCGCCGTGCTGCTGGCGCAGCGCATCGAAGTCCTGTCCACCAAGCCCTGGACCGATGCCCAGGCCGCGCTCGAACTGCTGCGCACCGATGTGGACCGCTGGCAGGAGCAGGCCGCCGAGCTGACCGGCGATGCGAGCTGGGCCAGCGTCGAGGCACGCTTCCCGCCGCTGCTCGATGCTTCGCGCACCCAGCTCTTGGTGGTGTGGGAGGCGTTCCAGTCCGCCCTGGCGCAGACGGCCGCCGCCGCGCAGGACGCCAATGCGCCGCTGCCCCCCGTGCCGGTGTGGGCCGATGAGCTGCGCGTGGCGCGCGGCCTGCCCACCGAGGCCGCCGCCACGGCGGCTGCGGCCGAGGCCAAGCAGGCCAAGCCGAAGACCGACCCCGCCGTGGTCGAGAAAGCCGAGCACGCCGTGCGCGAAGCATTGGCCAAGCTGGAAAAGGAAACCGCCGAAGGCCATGGCAAGGCCAGCGTGGGCGCGGCCGGCGCGCTGCGCGCCGTGCTCAAGACGCAGGGCCGCCACATCGGCGCAGCATTGGAGCAGCAGGTGCACCAGGCGCTGGTGGCCGCGGGCGAACTGCAAGGCTGGCAGCGCTGGAGTGCCGACCAGGTGCGCGAGGACCTCGTGGCCAAGGCCGAGGCCCTGCTGCTGCGCCCCGAGGGGCAGGCGCTGGGCGGGCGCAAGATGCAGGAAACCCTGCGCCAGTTGCGCGAACAGTGGAAGCAGGCCGACCAGGGTGGGCCGGCCAACCACGCGCTGTGGCGCAAGTTCGATGAGGCCTGCAACGCCGCGCACAAGGTGGTCGAAACCTGGCTCGACAAGATCCGCGCCGAGTCCGCCGAGCACAAGGCCAAGCGCCTGGCGCTGATCGAGGAGCTGAAAACCTGGGCGCAATCCCAGTCCGAGGCCGCATCGGCCGACTGGAAGGCGCTGAACCGCGCGCTGCACCAGTTCGCCGACCGCTGGCGCGATGGCGGCCATGTGGGCGAGAAAGTGTTCGCCGAGCTGCAGCCGCTGTGGAAGCAGGCCTTCACCCAGGCCAGCGCGCCGCTGGAGGCTGCGCAGAAGGAAAGCCTGGTGCGCCGCCACGCCATGATCGACGAAGCCACGGCGCTGGGCGCCGCGCCGCAGTTGCGCATCGACGCCATCAAGGCGCTGCAGCAGCGCTGGCAGGCCGAGGCGCAGGCCGTGCCGCTCGACCGCAAGCAGGAGCAAAAGCTCTGGGATGCCTTCCGCAAACCCATCGACGAGGCGTTCAACCGCAAGAGCGCCGACCGCGAGCGCGCGGCCACCGAACTGAGCGTGCGCGACCGCGCCGTGCTCGACGCCTCCAAGGCGCTGGAGGCCGCCAATGCCAGCGGGGACGCGCAGCAGATCCGCAGTGCCATGCAGGCGTTGGAAGCCGCGTTGCGCCACCAGGCCGAGGCCGCCGCATCGGAGGAAAAACAGGCCCCAGCCCAGGATGGGCAAGCGCCAGCAGCTACAGAAACCGAAGCGCCGCAGGAACAGGCCGCGCCCAAGGCTGCGCCTGCCCGACCCGTGGTGGCGGTGCGCGGCGACGACCGTCCTGGCATGAAGCGCGAAGCCGCTGCGGTGCCCAGCCGTCCTGGCCGCCCGGGTGACCGCCGGGATGGCCGACCGCCCATGCGCGGGCAGGACGGCCGCGCGGAGCGTGGCGGGCGCTTCGGCGACCGCCCGGCGCGCGAGGAGCGCGGCCCACGCCTGGGCGATGCCGCGTTCCGCGCGCAGCGCGAAGCCATGGAACATGCGCAACTGGCGCTCAAGAAGCTGGCAGCGCACGCCCACGGCGAGGCGCTTACCCAATTGCTGGCCGCGTGGGAGAAGCGTGATCCGGCCCAGTTGCCCAGCGGCCAGGAGCTGGGCGGCCGCGTGACGGCGCCGGTGCGCAATGCCTGGGCGCAGGCCCTGTCGTCTGCACCCCAGGGCGATGCCGCGGAGGCGTTGCTGCGCCTGGAGATGGCGGCGGAGGTGCCGACGCCAGCGGAACAGCTCAACGCGCGTCGTGCGCTGCAACTGCAGCTGCTCACGCGCCGCAATGATCCGGCGCCTGCGCAGACCTGGGGCGAGGACGCGGCGCGCGTGCTGGCCAGCGCCAGCGATGCCGCGCGCGCGCGCCGTCTGCAATCGGTGCTGAAGGCGTTGCTGCGGAAGTAGTAGCGTGATGGAGGAAAGCCCGTGGATCTTCTTCCATGGGCCTGACGGGAAAGGGCTGCAACAGGCAGCCCTTTTTCATTCCCGTGCCGCATTGCCGCGAATGCGGTGTACCGTGATTGCAAAAAGAAAAAGGCCGTTGCGTGCGCAACGGCCTTTTCAATTTTGGTGCCCAGGAGAGGACTCGAACCTCCACGGAGTTACCCGCTAGTACCTGAAACTAGTGCGTCTACCAATTCCGCCACCTGGGCATTTCAGGAAAGATTTGAATTATATAGTGCTTTTAGGTGCTGCTTGGTGTTTTGCGAACTTTTTTGCAACCTCGCGGTCTCACCATGCAACCCTCTCATAAAAAAGGCCACTGACGAAGCAGTGGCCTTTTTAGCAAAAACCTTCACAGGTTCTCGTTAAACTTGGTGCCCAGGAGAGGACTCGAACCTCCACGGAGTTACCCGCTAGTACCTGAAACTAGTGCGTCTACCAATTCCGCCACCTGGGCATTTCAGGAAAGACACAGATTGTATAGCAAAAAAATGAACTCCCGCACGCGCTCTGCCGCTCCGGCTCTGGAAATTGAAGGCAGCGTGCAGGGGCACCGCGATGGCCATGGCTTCGTGGTGCGAGATGACGGCGACAGCGACATCTATCTCCCCCCCAACGAAATGCGCGCGGTGCTGCACAAGGACCGGGTGCGCGTGCGCGTGGTGGGGCAGGACCGGCGCGGGCGCCCCGAGGGGCGCGTGGTCGAGATCCTTGAGCGCCCCGCCCAGCCCATCATCGGCCGCCTGTTGCAGGAGAGCGGGGTGTGGCTGGTCGCGCCCGAGGACAAGCGCTACGGCCAGGACGTGCTGATTCCCAAGGGCGCCACCGGCACGGCGAAGACGGGCCAGGTCGTGGTGGTGGAGCTGACCGAGCCGCCGGCCCTGTACGGCCAGCCCGTGGGACGCATCACCGAGGTGCTGGGCGAGGTGGACGATCCCGGCATGGAGATCGAGATCGCCGTGCGCAAGTACGGCGTGCCGCATGAATTCTCCGCAGCCTGCCTGGCGCAGGCCAAGGCGCTGCCCGACAAGGTGCGCGCCCAGGACAAGAAACGCCGCGTGGACCTCACCGACATTCCGCTCGTCACCATCGACGGGGAGGATGCCCGCGACTTCGATGACGCGGTCTACTGCGAGCCCGCCAAGGTGGGGCGCGGCAAGGGCTGGCGCCTGCTGGTGGCCATCGCCGACGTGAGCCACTACGTGCAGACGGGCAGCGCCATCGACGTCGATGCCTATGACCGCGCCACCAGCGTGTACTTTCCGCGCCGCGTCATCCCGATGCTGCCCGAAAAGCTCAGCAACGGCCTGTGCTCGCTCAACCCCGAGGTGGACCGCCTGTGCATGGTCTGCGACATGCTGGTCAGCGGCAAGGGCGAAGTCGCGGCCTACCAGTTCTACCCGGCCGTCATGCACAGCCATGCGCGCTTCACCTACACCGAGGTGGCGGCCATCCTGGCCAATACGCGCGGCCCCGAGGCGCAGCGGCGCCAGGAGCGCGTGCAGGACCTGATCCACCTGTCCGACGTGTACCGGGCGTTGCTGGTGGCGCGCCAGCAGCGCGGTGCGGTGGACTTCGAGACCACGGAAACGCAGATCGTCTGCGACGACAACGGCCGCATCGAGAAGATCGTGCCGCGTACGCGCACCGAGGCGCACCGCCTGATCGAGGAGGCCATGCTGGCCGCCAACGTGTGCAGCGCCGACTTCATTGCCCAGGGCGGCCAGCCCGGCCTGTACCGCGTGCACGAGGGGCCGACGCCGGAAAAGCAGGACATCCTGCGCGGCTACCTCAAGTCCATGGGCGTGGGCCTGACGATCAGCGACGACCCGCGGCCTGGCGAGTTCCAGGCCATTGCCGAGGCCACCAAGGAGCGGCCCGACGCCCAGCAGATCCACACCATGCTGCTGCGCTCGATGCAGCAGGCCATCTACACGCCCATCAACAGCGGCCACTTCGGCCTGGCCTACGAGGCCTATACGCATTTCACCAGCCCGATCCGGCGCTACCCCGACTTGCTGGTGCACCGCGTCATCAAGGCCATCCTGCTGGGGCAGCGTTACCAACTGCCCACGCTGCCGACCCCGGGCGAGGCGCATGCCAAGCTCTCCAAGCGCCTGGCGGAGCGCGTGAGCGCGCCGCGCCAGCGCCCGCGCAAGGCCGCCGGGGCCGCCTCGGTGGCGGAGACCCAGGCCTGGGAGGCCGCGGGCCTGCACTGCAGCGCCAACGAGCGCCGCGCCGACGAGGCCAGCCGCGACGTCGAGGCCTGGCTCAAGTGCAAGTACATGCGCGAGCATCTGGGCGAGGAGTACAGCGGCCTGGTCTCCGCCGTGACCAGCTTCGGCATCTTCGTCACGCTCGATGCGCTGTACGTCGAAGGCCTGGTGCACATCACCGAGCTGGGCGGCGAGTATTTCCGCTACGACGAGGCCCGCCAGGAGCTGCGCGGCGAGCGCACGGGCATCCGCTATGCGCTGGGCACGCGCGTGCGCGTGCAGGTCAGCCGCGTGGACCTGGATGGGCGCAAGATCGACTTCCGCCTGGTGCAGGAGGGCGGGGACGCGCTGCCCGCGCGCCCCGCGCGGGACAAGGGCGGCAAAGGCGGCCCGGCACCCCAGGCCGGCAAGCCCGAGGCGCGCAAGCCCGCGCCCGCCGAGGGCGCCAGCCCCAAGCGGCATGCCAAGGCCGCGGCGAAAGCAGAAAAACCGGCCGCCAAGGGCAAGGCGCGCAAGGCACGCCGCTGATGCTCCTCGTTTGATAGCTGTCAGCGCTTGTCAGTCAAGCGCTGGAGGCCATTTTGGCCATGAAAATGGCTATGCCAGATTGAACAGCCGCGCCGCGTTGCCGTAGAACAGGCCGTCGAGCACTTCGTCCTTGAAGCCCAGCGCGGCGAAGTCGTCGATGCTCTGGCCGATGGGGCGGAACGGGTACGAGGAGCCGAACAGCAGCTGCGCCGCCAGGAACTGGTTGGCCGCCTGCACGTAGGCTTCCTTGCCCGGCTGGAACAGGTACATGTCGGGCACCAGGTGCACGTTCTCGTGGCGGAAGGCCAGGCCGATGGCCGCTTGCACGTGGGGCCAGTAGCCGTGGTAGACCACCAGCGGCAGGTCCGGGAAGGCCTGCGCCACCCTGGCCAGGCCGGCCGGGTCGTTGAAGCGCGGGTCGGGCGTGGTCGGGCCGCTCATCAGGAACACGGGCACGCCCAGGCTGCGCGCCAGTTCGTACACGGGCCAGTAGAGCGCATCGTCGGGGTGGCGGGGCGGCGCGCCGAAGCCGGGCTCGATGCCCACGCCCGAGAGGCCGAGCACCTTGATGGCGCGCTCGATCTCGTCCAGTGCCGCCTGCGTGCCCTGCAGCGCTGGATCGACCCCGGCGATGCCCAGCAGCGCGCCGTGGCCGTGCACGATGCGGTGGATGGTGTCGTTGGGCAGATGCTGGCTCGGGGTGTGCCGGCCCACCACCACGGCCTTCGCCAGGCCCGCGTCGCGCACTTCCTGCAGAAAGCCGTCCTGCGTGAGCGAGCGCTCGAAGTGGTCGTCGGGGCCGCGCGTGCCCACGCGCCGGTTGAGCCAGCGCGCCGTGGCGTACTCGGGCGAGCCGGGCGTGGCGCCGAAGAAGTCGTGCAGGAACGCCGGCCTGCAGCGCATGTCGATGACGCGGCGGCTCATGAGGCCGACACCTTCTGCTGCTGCACGCCACGGATGTCGAAGGCGCCGCCGGTCTGTGCGCGGCCGCCGTCGGTCACGGCCTGCTTGCCCAGCAGCGGGAACACCAGCTCGGCGAAGCGGATGGATTCCTCCAGGTGCGGGTAGCCCGAGAGCACGAAGGTGTCGGCCCCCAGCGCCACGTATTCGCGCAGGCGCTCGGCCACGGTGGCCGCGTCGCCCACCAGCGCGGTGCCCGCGCCGCCGCGCACCAGGCCCACGCCGGCCCAGAGGTTGGGGGCCACTTCCAGCCTGTCGCGCCGCCCGCCGTGCAGCGCGGCCATGCGCGCCTGGCCGACCGAGTCCATGCGCGCGTAGCTGGCCTGGGCCTTGGCGATGTCTTCGTCGGTCAGCTTGCTGATGAGGCGCTCGGCGTCGGCCCAGGCCTCCTCGTTGGTTTCGCGCACGATGACGTGCAGGCGCACGCCCAGCTTGACCTGGCGGCCCTGGCGCGCGGCGCGCTGGCGGATGTCGGCGAACTTCTCGCCCACGGCCTGCGGCGGCTCGCCCCAGGTCAGGTAGGCGTCCACCTGGCGTGCCGCCAGGTCGTGCGCGGCGTCGGAGGAGCCGCCGAAGTACAGCGGCGGGTAGGGCTTCTGCACGGGCGCAAAGTAATTGCGTCCCTGCCGCACCTGGAAGTGCCGGCCCTCGAAGTCCACCGTCTCGCCCGAAAGCAGGCGGCGCCAGATGGTCAGGAATTCGTCGGCGTGGGCGTAGCGTTCGTCATGGTCGAGGAAGATGCCGTCGGCGGCCAGCTCGGTGGCGTCGCCGCCGGGCACCACGTTGAGCAACAGGCGCCCGCCCAGGGCCTGGTCGAGCGTGGCGGCCTGGCGCGCGCTGGACACCGGCGCGCCCAGCGAGGTGCGCAGCGCCACCAGCAGCTTGATGCGCTGCGTGATGGGCGCCAGGCTCGCGGCCGTCACCCAGGGGTCGAGGCAGGAGCTGCCGGTGGGGATGAGCAGGCCGTCGTAGCCCAGGTGCTCGGCGGTGACGGCGATCTGGCGCATGTAGGCGTTGGTCGGCGCGCGGCCGAAGTCCGAGGTGCCGAGGTAGCGCGTATCGCCCGACGTGGGCAGGAACCAGAAGATCTCCGGCGAGGCGGTGGCGGCTTGGGTCATGGGAAGTCCTTGTCGTGTGGAATCAACGGGCAAGGGACCGGGCCAGTGGCGTGCGCAAGGCGTGCCGGGCGGCTCCAGCCCCGGGGCTTGGGGCCGATTAGAGAACCTCGGCGGCGCGCGGCGAAGCATGTTTATTGCATGTCGTTATGCGTGCGGCAAGAAAAAAAGCCAGCGCCCCGGAGGGCGCTGGCTCGTGTGGCGGCGGGGGCTTGTCAGCGTGCCGCTTCGGAGGCGGGCTGGGCGGCGGCGTCCAGCGCGTCCTGCATTGCCTTGGCCGGGTCGCTGGCGTCCTCGGCGGCGGGCGTCTCGGGCGTGGCTTCCTCGCCATCGGGCGGGGTGGCGAACGGGTCGTCGCCGCTGCCGTAGCTCTCGTTGTTTTGCAGGGCGTCCATCATCTGGCTGCCCACGGCTTCCATGTTCACCTCGACCTTCTTGTCCAGGCTGCCGGTGACGATGCCGGGGAAGGCGATGAGCACGCCCACCATGACCAGCTGGATCAGCACGAAGGGAATCGCGCCCTTGTAGATCTGCATCGTCGTCACGGGCTGGATCGTCTTGTGCGTCACGCGGTCCACGTAGGGCTTGTCCGGGGCCACGGAGCGCAGGAAGAACAGCGCGAAGCCGAACGGCGGGTGCATGAACGAGGTCTGCATGTTCATGGCCAGCAGCACGCCGAACCAGATCAGGTCGATGCCCATCTTCTCGGCCACGGGGCCCAGCAGCGGCACCACGATGAACGACAGCTCGAAGTAGTCGAGGAAGAACGCCAGGAGGAAGATCATGATGTTCACCACGATCAGGAAGCCCACCTGCCCGCCGGGCAGGCTGGACATCAGGTGCTCGACCCACTTCGGGCCATCGGCGGCCTGGAAGATCATGCTGAAGGTGGTGGCGCCCACCATGATGAACATGACGAAGCTGGCCAGTCTGGTGGTGGAAGACAGCGCCTGCTGCAGCAGCTTCATGTTCAGGCGCCCGCGCGCGAAGCCGATGACCAGGGCCGCCATGGCGCCCATGGCGCCGCCCTCGGTGGGGGTGGCGATGCCCAGGAAGATGGTGCCCAGCACCAGGAAGATCAGCAGCAGCGGCGGGATCAGCACGAAGGTCACGCGCTCGGCCAGGCGCGACAGCAGGCCCAGCTTGAACACGCGGTTGATGCTGGCGAGCACGAAGGCCAGGAAGGTGCCGCCGCACATGGCGGTGACGACCTTCTCGTCGGTCGGCACCTCCAGCACTTCCTCGCCCAGCCACCAGGTGTGCACGTCGGCCATGTGGGCTGCCAGGAAGATGGCCAGGCCGGTGGAGAGCGCCATCACCACCGCCAGCGACAGGTAGCCGGAGCGGCCGTCGTCCTCGCGGTAGATGCGTGCCTCGGGCGGCAGGGCGGGCACGGTGTGCGGCTTGAAGATCGCCAGGATCACCACCCACACCACGTACAGGCCCATGAGCATGAAGCCGGGAATGAACGCGCCCTTGTACATCTCGCCCACGCTCTTGCCGAGCTGGTCGGCCATCAGGATCAGCACCAGCGACGGCGGGATGATCTGCGCCAGCGTGCCCGAGGCGGCGATCACGCCGCTGGAGAGCGACCGGTCATAGCCGTAGCGCAGCATGATGGGCAGCGAGATCAGGCCCATCGAGATGACCGAGGCCGCCACCACGCCGGTGGTGGCCGCGAGCAGTGCGCCGACGAAGATCACGGCCAGCGCCAGGCCGCCGCGGATCGGGCCGAACACCTGGCCCACGGTGTCGAGCAGATCCTCGGCCATGCCCGAGCGCTCCAGGATCAACCCCATGAAGGTGAAGAACGGCACGGCCAGCAGGGTGTCGTTGGCCATGATGCCGATGAGGCGCTGCGGCAGCCAGGCCATGACCGAGGCGGGGAACACGCCCAGCTCGATGCCCACGAAGCCGAACAGCAGGCCGCAGGCGCCCAGGCTGAACGCCACGGGAAAGCCCAGCAGCAGGAAGACGATCAGCCCCGCGAACATGATGGGGGCGTAGTTGGTGGTGAGAAATTCCATGGTGTATGCGCTCCGGCGGCGGGGTCAGCGGTGTGCGGCGGCGGGTGCCGGGGCCTGTTTCTTCGCTTCCTCGGCGCGCAGCGCCTCGAGCAGCTCCTCCTCAGCGCTCTTGTCGCTGAGCTTGCCCATCGGGTCGGGGCCGTGGCCGGTGAGGAAGGCGATGCGCTTGATCAGCTCCGACCAGCCCTGCAGCATCAGCAGCGTGACGCCCACCGGAATCGCCACCCACACGGGCCAGCGGATCAGGCCGCCGGGGTTGCCCGACATCTCGCCCGAGGTGTATTTCTGGATCACCTCCGGCATGCTCAGCCACAGGATGACGATGCACAGCGGCGTGAGGAAGAAGGCGAAGCCGATGATGTCGATCCACACCTGCGCCTTCTTCGACAGGCGGCTGTTCACCACGTCGATGCGCACGTGCTCGCGGTGCAGCAGCGTGTAGCCCGCGGCAATCAGGAACGACCAGGCGAAGAAGTACCACTGCACTTCGAGGAAGGCGTTCGAGCTGGTGTCGAAGGCCTTGCGCACGATGGCGTTGGCGGCGCTGACGAAGGTGGCGGCGAAGATCAGCCAGATGCTGTATTTGCCGACGAATGCGTTGAGCCTGTCGATGGCCCGGGACAGGGAAAGTAGCGCCTGCATGGTGTCTCCGATGGTGAGGCTGGCAAGGGCTGCACTGGTACGCGCCGTGGGGTGGGCGCGCAGCAGCCGGGAGCATGGGTAGGAGCGCGATTCTACGGAACAACGGCGCGCCTTGCAGACGGGCAGGCCGTGTTTTCCCCTGATGCACCAAGGCGCTACTGCTTTGAAAAGCATAGCAATCCGGGAAACTGCGTATGTTTTGCGGGTTTACCCGAGGGGCTTAATCGAGCAGCGCCACGCCCTTGACCTGCGCGAAAACCGGCAGGCCCGGCGCCAGGGCCAGCATCTGTGCCGAGCGCTGGGTGACGCGCGCGAGCAGCGCCGTGCCCCCGGCGTCCAGCGCCACCATGGCCTGGCCCGGCCCGTCCTCGCGCAGCTGCACCACGCGCGCGGGCAGGATGTTGAGGATGCTGGTGCCCTCCTGCCGCGCCAGTGTGAGGCTCACGTCGCGCGCCTGCACGCGCAGGCGCAGGCGTTCGCCCGGCACGCGCGCCTGCGTGCCCACCAGGTGCATCTCGCCGCCGGGAAACCGCACGGTGGTCAGGCAGGCCGCCGCGTCGTGGCCCGCCACCTCGGCCAGCACCACGCAGGCGGCGGCATCGCCCTGGGCCAGCGGCAGGTCGAGCCGCGCCATCAGCTCCAGCGTGGGGCCGCTGGCCACCACCTGGCCGGCGCTCAGCAGCACCAGGTGGTGCGCCAGGCGCGCCACTTCGTCGGGCGAGTGGCTGACGTAGACCATGGGAATGTCGAGCTGGCGCTGCAGCCGGTCGAGGTAGGGCAGCAGCTCGGCCTTGCGCGCGGCGTCGAGCGCGGCCAGGGGCTCGTCCATCAGCAGCAGCGCCGGGCTGGCGGCCAGCGCGCGCGCGATGGCCACGCGCTGGCGCTCGCCGCCCGAGAGCGTGGCGGGGCGGCGCTCCATCATCGCCGTCAGGCCCAGCAGCTCCACCGCCTGCTCCACGGGCACGCGCCGGCGCGCGGGCGGCAGGCGGCGCAGGCCGTATTCGATGTTGCCGCGCACGCTCAGGTGGTCGAACAGGCTGGCTTCCTGGAACACATAGCCCAGTGCGCGCCGGTGCGTGGGCAGCCACTGGCCCCGGGCCTCGTCCTGCCAGACCTCGCCGTGCACCACCACGCGGCCTTCCGGGGGGCGCTCCAGGCCGGCCAGCGCGCGCAGGCAGGTCGTCTTGCCGCAGCCCGAGGGGCCGAACAGCGCGGAAACGCCCTGGCCGGGCAACTGCAGGTCCACGTCGAGCGTGAAGCCGGGGCGCTCCATGCGCAGGCGGGCGAGGATTTCACGCATGGGCTTCACAGCGGCCTGCTGCGCGGCTGCAGCCAGTGCAGCGCCATCAGCACGATGAAAGAGAACACCACCATGCCGCCGGCCAGCCAGTGCGCCTGCGCGTACTCCATGGCCTCGACGTGGTCGTAGATCTGCACCGACACCACGCGCGTCACGCCCGGAATGTTGCCGCCGAGCATGAGCACCACGCCGAATTCGCCCACCGTGTGCGCGAAGGCCAGCACCGCCGCCGTGATGAAGCCGGGCCGCGCCAGCGGCAGCGCCACGGTGAAGAAACGGTCCAGCGGCCCGGCGCCCAGCGTCGCAGCGGCCTCCAGCGGGCGCGTGCCCAGGGCCTCGAAGGCGCGCTGCAGCGGCTGCACGGCAAAGGGCAGCGAATACACCAGCGAGCCCACGACCAGGCCTGGGAACGTGAAGGGCAGCCGCCCCAGCCCCAGCGATTGGGTGAGGTGGCCGATGGGGCCGTTGGGGCCCATGGTGACGAGCAGGTAGAAGCCGATCACCGTGGGCGGCAGCACCAGCGGCAGCGCCACCACCGCGCCCACCGGGCCGCGCCAGCGCGAGCGCGTGTGCGCCAGCCACCACGCCAGCGGCGTGCACAGCAACAGCAGCAGCACGGTGGTGGTGGCGGCCAGCTCCAGCGTCAGCCGGATGGCGGCCCAGTCTTCAAGGCTGAACGGCACGCAGGGGATTGCTATGGATAAAGGAGCTTGCAGCGCTTGCTGCAAGCCGTTTTGAAGGCCGAATGATACGCAAAGGCGCTTGCATCAAGCGCCAGGCGCTTCAAAAAGAATAGCCGTAGGACTGGATCACGGCGCGCGCCTTGTCGCCGCGCAGGTACTGCATCAGCGCCGTGGCGGCGGCGTTGCCCTGGCCGGGCTTGAGCACGATGGCGTCCTGGCGGATCGGCTCGTGCAGGTTCGCCGGCACCACCCAGGCCGAGCCCTCGCGCAGCTTGCCGTTCTCCGTCACCTGCGACAGCGCGACGAAGCCCAGCTGCGCGTTGCCCGAGGCAGCGAACTGGTAGGTCTGGCCGATGTTCTCGCCCTGCACGATGCGCGGCTGCACCTGGGCCGTGAGGCCGAGCTTGTCCAGCGCCTGCATCGCGGCCAGGCCGTAGGGGGCGAGCTTGGGGTTGGCGATGGCGATGTGCTGCCAGTCGGTCTTCTGCAGCACCTTGCCCTCGGCATCGACGTAGCCGGGCTGCTTGCTCCACAGCACCAGCTGGCCGATGGCGTAGGTGAAGCGCGTGGCACCAATGCCCAGGCCTTCCTTGCCGATCTTCTCGGGCGTGGTGTCGTCGGCCGCCAGCAGGATGCCGAAGGGCGCGCCGTTGGCGATCTGCGCGTAGAACTTGCCCGTGGCGCCGAACGACAGCGTGGCCTTGTGGCCGGTGTCCTTCTCGAACTCGGCGGCGATCTTCTGCATCGGCGCGGTGAAGTTGGCCGCCACGGCCACGGCCACCTCGTCGGCATGGGCGTGCAGGCTGAAAAGAGCGGCGGCAGCGATTGCCAGGGGGCGGAGCAGGGAGGCCATGGAAAGATTCCTTCGCTATTCTGTGGATGAATAGCGGGCAAGTATAGCCAGCCACTCCCGCCACGGCGGGTATGGGCCGGGGCATGATGGGGGCATGCAGCAAGCCTCTTCTTCCCTTCCTTCCTTTGCGCAGGCGCTGGGCCACGGCATGGCGGACAAGCGCATCGACATCCTGCGCCAGATCGGCCAGGGCGGCTCCATCTCGCAGGCCGCGCGCGCCGTGGGCGTGAGCTACAAGGCCGCGTGGCAGGCCATCGACACCCTGACCAACCTGGCCGGCGTGCCCCTGGTGCACCGCGCCGTGGGCGGCGCGGGCGGCGGCGGCGCGGTGCTGACCGAGGCCGGGCACGCGCTGCTGGCGGCGGCCGACGCCATGGCCCAGGCGCGCGCCGAGGTGCTGCAGCGCCTGGCCGGGCAGGGCGCGCAGCCCGCCGCCGCGGCGCGGCTGGCGGTGCGCACCAGCATGCGCAACCAGTGGCCGTGCGTGGTGCGGGCGCTGGAGGCGGCCGGGCCGCTGGTGCACGTGCACCTGGGCGGGGCCGGCGCGGCCCAGGCGCTGGCGTTGACGGCGCGCATCACCCAGGAAAGCGCGCAGCTGCTGGGCCTGGCGCCGGGCCTGCCCGTGCTGGCGCTGTGCAAGGCCACGGCGGTGCAGGTGTGCGGCATGAAGGAGGCCGGGGAGGGCGGGGAGGGCGATGCCGTGCCCAATGCCTGGCCCGGGCGCGTCACCCGCGTGGCGCGCGGCGAGGCCGGGGACGAAGTGGCTGCCGCGCTTGACGCCGGGGTGCAGATGGTGGGCTTCGCGCCGCCCCGCAGCGGCCTGCGCGCCCGCGCCCGCGTGTGCCTGCGGGCCGATGCGTCGGCTATCGTCCTGGCCTTGTAAAAGCGGGGTAAAGCAGGGTTAAAGCCGGGGTAAAAAGCCCCGGCCGGGGCCCGTGGAGGGGCGCGCGGCTGGCTACCATTGGCTTCCCCGCGCATTCGCTGCCCTGTCCATGCCCGCCCATCCGCTCCAGCCCGCCTCCCCCCGTTCCTTCCCTCTCTCGCGGCGCCGCCAGGCGGGCCGCTCCCGGCCTGTGCTGTGGGGCGTGCTGCTGGCCGTGGCGCTGGCGGCGGGCGCGGGCGCCTGGTGGTGGCAGCAGCGCCAGGCAGCGTCCGCCCCGGCGCATGGGGCCATGGGCCCGGCGGGCGGCCCTTCCGGCGGCGGGCCACGCTTTGGCCCTGGCGGGCAGGCGCAGCCGGTGTCGGTGGGCCAGGTGCGGCGCGAGGACGTGCGCGTGCTGGTCAGCGCCATCGGCACGCTGAACGCGCGCGCCACCGCCGTGGTGCGCGCCAAGGTGGGCGGCGAGCTGAAAAGCCTGCGCTTCAGGGAGGGCGAGGAGGTCAAGGCCGGCCAGCTGCTGGCCGAGATCGACGCGCGCAGCTACCAGGCCACGCTGGCCCAGGCCCAGGGCACGCTGCAGCGCGACCAGGCGCTGCTGCAGAACGCGCGCCACGACCTGCAGCGCTACCAGGAGCTCAAGGCGCAGGACTCGATCGCCAGCCAGCAGGTGGACACCCAGGCCGCGCTGGTGCGCCAGTACGAGGGCGTGGTGGCGGCCGACAAGGCGCAGGTCGATGCCGCGCGCCTGCAGCTCGACTACACGCGCGTCACCGCGCCCATCGGCGGGCGCCTGGGCCTGCGCCAGGCCGACCTGGGCAACGTGGTGAATCCGGGCGATGCCAACGGCATCGTCACCATCACGCAGGTGCGGCCCATCGACACCGTGTTCTCGGTGCCCGAGGCGCGCCTGGCGCGCATCCGCGAGCGCCTGGGGCAGGGCGCGACGCTGCCCGTGGAGCTGTGGGACGGCGGGCAAAAGCAGCTGCTGGCGCGCGGGCGCGTGAGCGCGCTGGACAACGCCATCGACACCGGCACCGGCACCATCAAGGTCAAGGCCGCGTTCGCCAACGAGGACGGGCGCCTGTACCCGAACCAGTTCGTCAACGTGAAGCTGCAGGTGGACCGCATCGAGGGTGCGCTCACCGTGCCCGCCTCGGCGCTGCAGAACAACGCCGTGTACCTGGTGCGCGAGGATGGCACGGTGGCGTTGCGCCGCGTGCAGGCGGGCGTGGCCGACGGCGACCGCGTGAGCGTGCAGGGCGAGCTGGCCGAGGGCGACCGCGTGGTCATCGACGGCATGGACCGCCTGCGCGATGGCACCCGGGTGACGGTGATCGACGCCCCGGCCGCCGCCGCCAAGGCCGAGCAGGGCGCGCAGGAGGCGAGCCAGCGCCGCGCCGAGTTCCTGAAGAACCTGACGCCCGAGCAGCGCGAGAAGCTCGCCAGGATGGGCCAGGAGGAGCGGCGCGCCTACTTCCGCAGCCTGCGCGATGCACGTGACGCACGGGCCGCGCAGGGCGCGGCCCCGGCCCCCGCTGCCTCGCGCTGACCCCCGGCGGATGCCATGAACCTGTCGCGCATCTTCATCCTGCGCCCGGTCGCCACGTCGCTGCTCATGGTGGCGGTGCTGATCGCCGGGCTGCTGGCCTGGCGGCTGCTGCCCATCTCGGCGCTGCCCGAGGTGGACTACCCCACCATCCAGGTCACCACGCTGTACCCGGGCGCCAGCCCCGACGTGATGACCTCGAACGTCACCGCGCCGCTGGAGCGCCAGTTCGGCCAGATGCCGGGGCTGGCGCAGATGTCGTCCACCAGCTCGGGCGGTGCCTCGGTCATCACGCTGCGCTTCGCGCTGGACT